>JAEZLR010000042.1 GCA_023415205.1 Bacillota bacterium
GGAAAGAAATCGCCCGCGCACTTCATGACATCAACTATACCGGTGCAGTTGTCATGGAGCCCTTTGTCACCATGGGTGGTCAGGTGGGAAAGGATATCCATATCTGGCGGGATATTTCGCAAGGTGCCTCCCAACATGAACTGGATACAGCAGTACAAGAATCGGTTATATTTCTGCGTAACACCTTTGAAAAATAGAATTAAACACACTATTAACTCTTTTGATCAGAGTGATAAATAATTATTGAAATAGCCTAAGTCTTATGCTATCATGTATAACTAAATACCCTATATATATAGGGTATTTTTGGTAGAACGGACCAATTTCAATTAAAACGTTACCATTTATGTAGTTTGGGAGGACGGACCACTATGACGCAAAAGTATAACCGCGTAATTCCAGTAATTGCAACCATTGCAATCCAACTCTGCCTCGGAACGGCCTATGTCTGGAGTATCTTTCAAAACGGAATAGCAGCAAGCCTTTTTAATGGAGATAATGCTGCTGCCGGCTTAACCTTTTCACTGATGCTAGCTACCCTGACGATTGGAAGCACAATCGGTGGAAAGCTCCAAGAAAAAATCGAAACCAAGTACATTGTTATTCTCGGTGGCTGTATTCTTGCCGTCGGATTCTTCAGCGCATCCTATGTAACAGCCTCAGCACCTTGGTTATTATGGATTACATATGGTGTCTTAGGTGGAATAGGTATGGGCTTTTCCTATTCAACTACCATTGCCATTGCTCAAAAGTGGTACCCTGAAAAGAAAGGTTTTATCTCAGGTATCATCGTTTCAGCGCTTGGTTTTGGCGGAGTTGTGTTCACCCCCATTATCGAGATGTTAATGAAAGCCTTTGGAGGCCCCGGAGTCGCTGAGCCCAAAACCTTTAGGGTTCTCAGCCTAATCTTCTTGGTGGTCTGTACTGTTGGGGGCCTTTGCATAAAAACCCCTCCAAAAGATTTTGCTCCAGCAGGGTATACCCCTCCGGCAGCAGGTACACGCAATGCCAATGTGGACTTCTCTCCCGGCAAGGCATTGAAAACGCCCCAGTTTTATTTACTTACTTTCACCCTTATGTTGGCTTGTATGGGCGGCTTGATGATGATTGGGTTTGCCAAGCCTATAGCTACTGCCAAGGGTATGGCTTCTACCGCTACGATCGGGGTTCTGGTCATATCCATATTCAATTCAGCCGGAAGATTATTCTGGGGCTGGGCTTCGGATAAACTGGGACGGAAAAAAACCATTCTCATATTACTAAGCGGAACAGCAGTTATGTCACTGCTCGTAAACCTCGCAACCGGATACTTGATTTATGTACTCATCGGCTTTATCGGATTTTTCTATGGCGGTTTGTTAGGTACCTTCCCGTCAATGACCTCCGACTTACTTGGAAGCAAGCATATGGCGACAAACTACGGAATGGTACTGGTGGGCTTCGGAATAGGTGCAGTGGTGTCTTCCATTGTTGCCGGTTACTATAAAAACCTTGCAGCTACGGATATTAATCTCATGTTCCCTGCGTTTGTTATTGCATCGGTTGCAGCGGCCATCGGAATTATACTCATTTCGTTTGTGAAGAAACCCAAAGCAGTCTGATAAAGCTTACGAAAAAAAGTAAAAATCCCTTGTTTTCATAATGGATGAATGATGTTTCTTAATGGGGCCGGATCATGGCCCCATTATTTTTTTTGTAGTGGTCAGGCTGTAAGAAATAAGCCCCTTGTAGTGGGGATACAAAACCTGTATAATAAAAGTGCAAACGTTTGCGCAAAAGGTAAAATCTGTTGCATGATTACGTGCCAGGGGGTGATCATCATCGATGGGATTTCAAGACATGAGCTTAAGTTTCTCATATCACCGATGGAGGCCGAAATTCTTCAGTATAAGCTCAAGAATCTTTTACCCTTCGATCCGTTAGGCGAAAATGGTAGGTATCACATCGATTCTCTTTATTTTGATGACATACATAATACCTATCTCAATGAAAAGCTGGAGGGTGCAGAAAAAGCACCTAAATTCAGAATCAGGGCCTACAACAAAAACTATGAAAAGCTCAAGCTGGAGAGAAAGCAAAAGAAAGGAGACCTTGTCTCAAAAAAGAGTCTGCCCATTTCTCAGGAGGACTATGAAATATTTCTGAATCAATCCTCCGCCTATGGCCGCCAATTCCCTGAGCTTTTTATCTCCCGTCTCCTGCCTAAAGTGGTGGTCAGCTATGAACGCACAGCCTTTGTGTATGCTCCGGGGAATGTGAGAATTACCTTGGACCGTTACTTAAAAACAAGCCTCACCCATCAACCTGACCTTAGGGGCTCCTTTTCCCAACGACAGGTTTTTGACCATGAGGAGGTTGTTTTTGAAGTAAAGTATACCGGATTTTTACCGTCCTACCTTAAGGGCTTCCTCAATGAGGCCCAGCACAAGCAGAGTTTATCAAAATATGCGCTTTGCCGGTTGGCAAGCCTTACATAGGAGGTTTTTCCATGCCAAAATCATTCACCTTTCAGGATATCTTCAGCAAGAACTTCATGAAGTCCCAGGAATTTGAGGGCGTCACACTAAACCAGATTCTTATTGCCCTGCTTTTTGCTTTTTTGGCAGGCATGCTCATTTACCTCATCTACCGTGCATCCAACCATTCGGTAATGTTTGTCAACAGCTTCGGTATTGCCCTGGTTGCCCTGACCATGATAACAGCCCTCGTGATTATGACCATCACTTCCAATGTGCTCTTATCCCTGGGTATGGTGGGTGCCTTGAGTATTGTTCGCTTCAGAACCGCCGTCAAGGAAGCCATTGATATCGTTTATATGTTCTGGGCCATAGCCACGGGTATTGCCGTGGGCGCCGGCTTTTTCTTCATTGCCTCAGTCAGTGTTATTGTTATCGGCCTTCTGCTTTTTATCATGAGCAGGCTCACCATCAGCGAAAGTTCGTTTGTACTGGCGGTCAGTACTGCTGGGGAGGTCTCCCAGAAGGTTCTGGAGGATATTCTCAAAGTGGAGGTTCGAAAGTTTCTGTTTAAGGCCAAGACCACCCACACCGGAGGCACCGAGTATACCTATGAGATTCGTCTTAAGAAGAACAGGGCAGATTTTACCGATAATTTAACAAAAGTCCCAGGAGTGGCGGGTGTCTCTCTCGTGGGCTTCAAGTCGCAGAACACTTTATAAGGAGCGCGATATGAAGCGTTTAGTGGGTATTTTGATCATCGCTTTCCTTCTTCTGGGGCTGACCTTTATGGCCTCCCTTGTCTCTGGAACAGGGGTTCAAGCCGCATTTGGGTTAGCTTCCAATAAGACCTCAATAAACAATGCTCCTGTTCATGTGGATTCCAAGGATTTTTATCGGTTTTTCAGAGATGATACCGTGAAAACTCTTACCATCAGCATTACGGATGAGGAATGGCAGGGGATGGTCCAGGATATGGCCTCCATGGCAGTTATTGATGACCGTATGCGAACGGGGAACTATCGGAAAGCTGATTTAACCTATGAGGACAAGGATGGAAAGGTCACCCTGGAGAATGTGGGTATCCGCACCAAGGGTAACACCACCAGAATACTGCCCCAGGATAATGAGGGCTATCACCGGGCTCATTTCAAGATCAAGTTTAATGAGACCTTTGATATGGAGGCTGACAGCGAAGCCTTTAAGGAGCTGGCCGGACGATCCTTCATGAGCCTGGATGCCGTCATACTCAAGGCTAATCTATGGAATGACCCGTCCTTTATCCACGAGAAGTATGCCTATGATCTTCTGGAGGAGGCCGGGGCCAAGGTGCCTAAGATTTCCATGACTAGGCTTGTCCTAAAGATAGGGGACAAGACCGTTGATTATGGCGTTTACTCCATGATCGAGCCTGTTGACAATAATTTCTTAGAAAAGCGCTATGATAACGATAAGGGGAACTTATATAAATGCCTCTGGCAGAATTTTGGTGCAGCCACTCTCGAGCAGATTACCCAGCGGGGAGCGGTGGGCATCAAGGACTGGACGGAAAATTACCGACCGGCCTATGATCTTAAGACCAATAAGGCAAACCCGGATCATTCCCCACTTCTGACGTTTATAGATGAGCTCAATAGCCTTGAGGGAGAAGCACTGAAGGCCTATTTCGAGGAAAACTTTGAGGTGGACTCCTTCCTTAAGTATATGGCCATGAATATGCTGTTGGGAATGCCTGATGACTATTGGGCCATGGGAAATAATTACTACCTCTACTTTGCCCCCCAAGGAAAGATAGAGTTCATTCCCTATGACTACGATCAGTGTCTGGGCTCAGGCTGGGACGGCTCTCATCCCAGGGGACATGTGGGGATTGCCACCGCCAATATCCTCACCTGGAACAATACGGTGGAGCTTCTCACAGGGCAGCCTTCCTCCCGGCCCTTGGTGGATAAAATTCTCTCCATTGACCAATATAAGCAGCAGTATCTGACTTATCTCAAGGAGTACGCTTCAGAGGAAAACAACCTGTTTTCCTATAGCCGGTTCCTTCATTTGTTCGATACTGTAGAGGCGCTTTACGGGCCCTTTATGGAGAATGACACCCAGGAAAGCAGTAACATGACCCTGACCAATGAACAATGGTATTTTGAGACCAAGCTCAAGAGCGTCGCAAGCCAGCTTGCCCAATTGGGGTATTAGGGCCTTAAAGCGCACCTTTTGTCTGTGATCACCGTTTGTGCTTTCGTATTTATGGTAGTCAGTCCTATTTTTTTTTGATATTATAATGAGGATAACAGGATTGAAAATCAAAGATATCGAGAGTCACGGGAGTTTGGAATGGTTTTTAAGAAAAAAGCTGAGCTGGATATGAACAGTATTCCCAAACATATTGCCATCATTATGGACGGCAATGGTCGTTGGGCAAAAAAGCGTGGCCTTTCCAGAAGCATGGGACACCGGGAAGGCTCACGCACACTTAAAAAGGTGGTTGAAGCCTGCTACAACCTAGGAGTTAAGTTTTTAACCGTCTATGCTTTTTCCACCGAGAACTGGTCCAGACCCAAGCAGGAAGTGGATGACCTGATGAACCTTATTCTGGAGTACCTGCTCAATGCCGAAAAGGAGCTTAAGGGGAAAAATGTCCGCATCCGCGTCATCGGGGACAGAAAAAGGCTTCCCCAACAAATTCAGAAAGAGATTGAGCGTGTTGAAAACAATACGCAGCATATAGAAGGATTGGATTTTATTATCGCCCTCAACTACGGAGGACGTCAGGAAATTATTGATGCCATTTCATGTCTTTTTGAGGATATCAAAGCGGGTGAGCCGATAGATATCTGCGAGAATGCCATTTCTCAAAGGCTCTACACCCAAGGGATACCGGACCCTGATCTTCTCATCCGGACCAGTGGCGAGATGCGCCTGAGCAATTTTCTTCTCTGGCAGAGCTGTTATACTGAATTCTATTTTAGTGAGGCCCTCTGGCCTGATTTTAGCGAGGCCTGCTTAAGAGAGGCTATTTTGTCCTACCAAGGCCGGCAGAGACGTTTCGGAGGTGTAAAATGTTAATTCGAATTATTAGCGGCATTATTGGTGCCGCTGTTTTAGTCGCTATTCTGTTACTTCCTCCCTATGTTTTGGCTGTGGCGGCTGCGGTGGCCAGCATTATCGGGTTGTTTGAGTTCGCCAAGGCCATGAAGCAGAAGGGAATCCAAATTGACCTGGTGGTCAGCTCTGTTGCTGCGGTGGCCATCGTAGGGAAGGCCTATGGGGCAACGCTTTCCAAGGAGCTTTTTCCTGGCTTGTCCACGGTGTTCTCCAATGTGTTTGCCCTGCAATACCTCAATGCCCTTTTGTATATTGTCATTGTTTACTTCTTCTGCAGGATTATCTTTGAAAAGGGCCGGTTCCGCATGGAGGATATGGCCTATACCCTGCTGGGGATTCTTTATATTCCGTTTCTTCTGGCCTTTGCCGTTTCCACCCGTAATCTTGATCGGGGCTTCGAATACATCTGGCTTATCTTTATCGGGGCCATGATGACCGATATCTTTGCGTATTTTTCAGGGGTGACCCTGGGCAAGACCAAGATCATTCCTCATATCAGCCCGAAAAAGACCGTTGAAGGGTCCATCGGCGGTGCCCTGGGGTGCATGCTTATCATGGTTCTTTATGGTGCGGTGGTGATCAACCGTCCCGGTGCCGAGTCCATACCCCTTTTCCATTTTGCCATTGTGGGTCTTTTTTGCGGCATAGTCTCCCAATTGGGGGATTGGGCGGCATCGGCCATCAAACGCAATACCGGGGTCAAGGATTTCGGTAAGATTATTCCCGGTCATGGGGGGATTATGGACAGAGTGGATAGCATCCTCTTTGTGGCCCCACTCATCTATATCTATGTGAGCCTATTTATGTGCTAGAAAGGAAGTAAACATGGTTAAAGGGCTTATCATCTTGGGTTCGACTGGCTCCATCGGCGTTCAGGCCCTCCAGGTGTGTGATAACCTTCAAATAGAAGTTGTTTCCCTTATTGCTCATAGCAATGTCCAACTCATGGCTGAGCAAATCCAGCAATACCGGCCAAAAGTGGCGGCCCTCTATGACGAGAAGGCAGCCGAAGAGCTAAGGAAGCTTGTACCTCCCCATCAGACAAGGATATTGAAGGGCCTGCCCGGTGTATTAGAAGCGGTTGTACACCCCGATGCCGACACGGTACTCACCTCTGTGGTGGGGATTGCGGGCCTTCTTCCCACCCTGACCGCCATTGAAGCCGGAAAGCATATTGCGCTCTCCAATAAGGAAACCCTTGTCACAGCAGGGGCGTTAGTGATGGAGGCGGCAAGGGAAAAAGGGGTCAGGCTTCTGCCGGTGGACAGTGAGCATTCGGCCATCTTCCAGAGCCTTTCCGGCAACAGGCCCTTGGATATTTCCAAGCTCATACTGACTGCCTCGGGGGGCCCCTTTAGAGGTTATTCCCTAGAACAGCTTCAAAAGGTGACTCTCGAACAGGCCCTGAACCATCCTAACTGGTCCATGGGCAGTAAGATTACCATTGACTCGGCCACCATGATGAATAAGGGTCTGGAGGTCATTGAAGCCATGTGGCTTTTTGATGTTCCTCCCGAGAACATTGAGGTTGTGGTGCATCCTCAAAGCATTATTCACTCGATGGTGGAGTACAGGGACGGATCAATAATGGCCCAATTAGGGGCGCCCGATATGCGTGTTCCCATTCAGTTGGCCCTGACATGGCCCGAGCGCCATCCCAACCCATATAAAAGGATACAGTTCTCTGAGATTTCCAAGCTGACCTTTGAAAAGCCTGACCTGGAAACCTTCAAGGCTTTGAAACTGGCTTTTGAGGCCGCCAGGATTGGAGGAACCCTGCCCTGTGCCATGAATGCGGCCAATGAAGTGGCCGTTGATCTGTTTTTGAAGGGCCGGATAACCTTCCTTGAGATAGCGGAGTTGATAGAACGTGTTATGGATATGCATATTGTGAATAGCAGGCCTGTATTGAACGATATAATAGATACTGACCGGACCTCGCGGGAGTTGGCCCGGAACATTTTGCAAGGGGGTTTATAAATGAGCATTGTTGTTGCATTGATCGCACTAAGCGTGCTGATATTCATCCATGAATTGGGACATTTTCTGGCCGCAAAGGCTGTTGGGATAAAGGTTCTGGAGTTTGCCCTGTTTATGGGGCCCAAGCTTATTTCCTTCACCAAGGGTGAAACCACCTATTCTCTCAGACTCATACCCATGGGAGGCTTTTGTAAAATGGAGGGGGAGGAAGAATCCTCCGATGATGAGCGATCCTTCTCTAAAAAATCGGTGGGAAAGCGCGCGTTAGTAATTGCAGCAGGCCCTGCCATGAATATCCTGGGCGCTTTTATCTTCGCCATGATCTTTCTTACACCCACAGGCTTTTATACCCATACCATGACAGAGTTTACCGCTGATTCACCCCTTAAAGCCATTGGAGCCGAAGTAGGGGATCAATTGCTGTCCTATGGCGGGAAAAAAATCTTTGATCCGGGTCTGGACCTGAACACCTTCATGTATGGGGAAAATGGCCAGGACAAAGAGGTATCCTTCTTTGATGTCAGTGAAAACAAAAAGGTCACCAAGGTGATTACGCCAGGGAGAACACCTACAAGGGTGCGCCTGGGCTTTACAGCCAAGCTCGTCAATAATGAAGCCACCAATATTATCGACATGATCGAAGTGGATTCACCCCTGGAAAGAGCGGGGATTAAACGGGGGGACAGAGTGATCAAACTGGATGATACCCCTGTGGCCAATACCGTTGATATTCAACAATATCTCAACCAGACCCGGACCGATAAATTGGCCCCCCTAACAGTGGTGGTTGAGCGGAACGGAAAGACGCTAACCTTTGAAAATCTGGTGCCTTTTACCGATTTCGACTATAACCTGGGCATCAATCTGGAGCATAAGAAGGGCAGCTTCTTTGAGGTGGCCAAAGCCTCCTTCGATTATTGTATTTCGACCATGAGGAGTGTTGTTATTTCATTGGGCTGGTTATTTAACGGAACGGTTTCCGTCAAGGAAATGTCCGGGCCCATTGGCATCATCGGTGCCGTAGGAAACGTGGTGGAAACCCAACAGCCTGTGAGACAGATTTTACTGAACCTCATCTATTTCTGCTCCTTTATCAGCATCAACCTGGGGGTTATGAACCTTGTTCCGTTCCCGGCCCTGGATGGAAGTATGCTTCTGATTCTGTTGATTGAAAAGATCAGAGGCAAGCCGCTGCCCCAAGAGAAGGTGGGGATGATTTCCATGGTCGGCTTTGTTCTATTAATCTGCGTGCTCATTCTCACTTTGTTTAACGACATTCCCCGATGGCTGATGTAATTTTTTAATTGATGAGGTTGATTAGAAGTGGACACAGGGATACAGAGAAGAAAAACCCGTAAAGTACGAGTGGGCGATCTTTTTATTGGCGGGGACGCCCCTATTTCAATACAATCCATGACCAATACCAAGACCAGTGATGTGGCCGCTACCGTGGGCCAGATTCGCGCCCTAGAGGAGGCAGGCTGTGATATCGTCCGTGTTGCCGTTCCGGATAGGGAGGCGGCAGAGGCCCTTACTCAGATCAAGAAGAGTATCAGGCTTCCCCTTGTGGCCGACATTCACTTTGATTACAGGCTGGCCTTGCAGGCAATGGATAGCGGGGTTGACAAAATCCGCATCAATCCGGGAAACATAGGCTCAAGAGATAAAGTGAAAGAAGTTGTTGATAAGGCCAAGGCGAAGGGCATTGCCTTGCGCATTGGCGTAAACAGTGGTTCGTTGGAAAAGGAACTGTTGAATAAGTACGGCCATGTTACCGCTGAAGCCCTGGTGGAAAGCGTCCTTGGCCATGTAAGCCTTTTAGAGGAGTTCAATTTCTATGATACGGTTCTTTCCATCAAAGCCTCGGATGTGGCAATGGCCCTGGACGCCCACCGACTTTTGGCTGAAAGAACCGACTACCCACTTCACATAGGGATCACTGAAGCGGGAACCCTTTACAGAGGAACCATCAAATCGGCGGTGGGCATCGGAGCCATGCTCCTTTCAGGCATTGGCGATACCGTGCGCGTGTCCCTCACGGGAGATCCTGTTGAGGAGGTCAAGGCGGCCAAGGAAATCCTTCGAGCCTGCGGGCTGTATAGCAAAGGGGTGGTTTTTGTCTCCTGCCCCACCTGCGGAAGGACACAGATTGACCTCATCGGTGTTGCCCATAAGATAGAAAAAGCCCTGGAACATTGTGATAAGCCCCTTAAGGTGGCTGTCATGGGGTGCGTGGTCAATGGGCCCGGAGAGGCACGTGAAGCCGATATTGGCATTGCTGGAGGCAAGGACTCGGCCGTCATCTTCAAAAAGGGTGAGATCCTTCGCAAGGTCAAGGAATCAGAAATAGTTGACGCACTTTTAGAGGAAATCAAAGGGATGTAATCCCGTTCAGCCGCATAAAGTGATCAAGCTGTATCATCCAGCCAAAGAGCTGGGAACGTGAGGAATAGTGCTTGCTCATATCCTGCTGCTTCATCATGCTTTCCAGGGTTCTCACATTCAGCAGGTTCTTAACGGGAGAACCGGGATCAAGAACCGTTTCACTGAGTATACTCTTGATTTTAGCCTCATATTCAGGGTCCTGAGATCTTGGAAAGGGGCTTTTTTTGCGTTCCAGAATATCCGAGGGGAGATAGCCCCGCATGGCTTCTCTCAACAGGCCTCTGTCCATATTATTCAGCCGCTTGATCTCCTGGGGGATATTCCAGAAATACTCCACCAGCCTTACATCGCAGAAGGGTACCCTAGTTTCAAGACCAAAGGCCATGCTCATCCGATCAAGGCGCTCCAAAAGGCAGGGGAGGTTCCAGTAGAGACTGAACCATTCGGCCTCCGTCTCCTTTTTCAGACGGTGGGTGTCACCGGTGAATTTGAGGTAATCGGCCAAAGCTTCCGCATAGCATTTCTCAATAAACTCATAGGGCTTAATCAGGTCAATAATATCGGTTTTGAAAACCGATATTTTTTCAGCCACGTTGGAGGCCCAGGGAAGCCTTTTTTTACCCGATGCAAAATACTCGGAGGAGCGGATATTGGCTCCAAAAACCTCGTCGGAGCAGTCACCCGTAAGCACAATGCCAAAATCCTTGCGTATTTCACGACACAAGAGCAGAAGGGAGCTGTCGTATTCGGGCATGCCCGGAATACCCCGGGCTTCTGTGGCATCTAAAAGGGCATCCACAAGATCCCCTGAGGAAAGGATGATATAGTGGTGGCGTGTACCGGTTCTTCGACACACCCAGCGTACCCAGGGGGTGTCGCTGTCCCCGCTTAAGGTTCTTTGTCGAACATAGCGGTTATTTTTTTCAAAGTCCACCGACCAGGTATTATAGATACTGCTGTGCAAGTCCTGGGGATAATCAGCAACAATCGCGGTCATCAGGCTGGAATAGAGCCCTCCCGACAAAAGACCGCACAGGGGGACAGGGGACTTCATTTGGCGCTTTACCGAATGAATAACCAGCTCTCTTACAGTCTCCAGGGTTTTGGAAAGATCGTCCTCGTGCTCCTGTTTCTCAATTTTCCAGTAGCGGAAGCTTTTGAGTCCTTCCTCAGAATAGCGAACATAATGCCCGGGCCTGACTTGGTGGACTCCCTTGATAACACTACTTCCGGGAGTATGGCGGGGGCTCAGGCAGATCAGCTCAGAAAGCCCTTCAAGATCCATGCTTGTCTCAAATAGAGGGTGGGATGTGATCCCCTGTATTTCAGAAGCAAACAAGAGGGTTCTGCCCTTGAGGGCGTAAAATAGCGGCTTCACTCCAAGGTGATCTCGAGCGAGGATCAAGGTGCGATCCTCCACACTCCAGAGAGCAAAGGCAAAAACGCCATTGAGCTTATTGAGGAAGTTGTCCTTCCACAAGGTATAGGCATAGATAAAGATCTCGGAGGTGGATGCACATTTGCAGCCCTTGGACTCCAGCTCGGAAAGAAGCTCCTCCTCGTTATAGAGAACGCCGTCCAAGGTCAGGACATAGGTTTTCCCCTCCACGGCAAGCTCTGTCACCGTAGGCCCGCCATGCTGGGGGCTGGTCCATCCAACACGTTTTAACAAAACACTTCTAGGGGAAAGAAAATGTCCGGCACCGTTTGGCCCCCTTGAGCGGATGGCGTCGGACATGGCACATATATTAACGCTTTGCAGCAGAAGGTCCTCTAAGGGATTGACCATACCGGCTATTCCGGACATATGAAACACTCCAATTGATGAATACACTGATATTCTATTCAAAGGGCTGATGGGGTGTTACGGGAAATCTGAATGCCACAAAACCTTTGTATAAAAGGATTGCGGAAAACACGACATCTTTTTTTCGGGCTATAACTTGATTTGACAGAAAAAACCGTTGGCAGCTTTTATAATGGGCATATGCCAAAGGGCATGAGAAGCCATTTTATAGACTTAGACCCTCCCATTGGATTTTTAATGCATCAGGCTAACATAAAAACGAGGTTTCTTCCATATATGTTTAATTGGAACTTTAAAAAGGCGAGGGGAGACTTCAAATTGGTTATATATGCAGATCTTTTGTTCTTTGAAAACCTGCTTGCCAACTGCTTTATTCTTAAGCTGGCCAGTCTGCTCTCGGGTTGCAGCCTTAAAGTCTTTAAAACTGTACTTGCAGCCTCCTTAGGAGCATTGTATGCCGTTTTTGCAGTAGCCCTGCCCCATTCTGCAATGCTCACCTCACCCCTGACCAAAATTGCCTGTTCCGCTCTGATGGCCCTGATAGCCTTTAAAGCCAGAAGCACACCGGAATTTCTCAGGCGATGGGGAATGATGCTTCTGGCGGCCTTTGTACTGGCAGGATGTACCTATGCCCTCTCAAGTGTTATGGAAGGTGGGGTCATCGCGTACGGCGGCTTGATGTACATAAGTCCTCAAGGGACGCTAAAGGCCTTCTTGTTCTCTTCTGGTTTATGTATTGTACTGGTTCGGCCCATAGGAAGAATTCTGTCGGGAAAGGCACTTCGGGAAGGCTCCATTGTACCGGTGCATTTAAGAATAGGTGAAAAATCGGTCAGATTCAATGCCCTCATTGATACCGGAAACTCATTGATTGATCCCTTGACGGGGTATCCGGTCATGGTGGTGGAAGCTGAATCAGTCAAAGAAGTTCTCCCCCCCGAGGTCTATTCGTCGGTTATATCCAACAATATAGGCCTCTACACCCAGATGGGGGGGAAGGAGGATCTTGGGTGGCTCAAGCGTGTCCATTTAATACCCTTTAAATCTATTGGGCGTGAAAATGGCATGTTAACAGGCTTTCGCCCTGATCAACTCCATGTTGTCAAGGAGGGGGCTTTTAAGGAAATCAATGATGTGGTTGTTGGCATTTGTGGGATCAAACTGTCCAACAGCTCCAAATATTCAGCATTACTTGGACCTGCCATGCTAACAAAAATCTAGCTTCATGGCTTGACCGGCTTAAGCAGGAGATCATTGCCTGCATTAAGCCAATGGGGAAGGAGAAGGTATCATGTTTGAAAAGGTTTTTGGTTTCATCATCAACCTGGTTAAAAGCCCTGGTACAGGGCCCAATGAAATCTTTTATATTGGAGGAAACGACATTCTTCCTCCGCCGTTACAGGCCGAAGAGGAAGCAATCCTCTTGGATAACCTGGAGAGTGGTGACCTGGCCGTCAAGCGGATACTCATTGAAAGAAACCTCAGGCTGGTTGTTTATATCGCCCGCAAGTTTGAAAACACGGGGGTAGATATTGAGGATTTAACCTCCATTGGCACCATTGGGCTTATCAAGGCCATTAACACCTATAATCCGGGGAGGAATATTAAGCTGGCCACCTATGCCTCTCGTTGCATCGAAAATGAAATTCTCATGTATCTGAGAAAAAACAGCCGGGCCAGGAGCGAGGTGTCCTTTGAAGAACCCCTCAATGTGGATTGGGACGGCAATGAGCTGTTGCTTTCCGATATTCTGGGTACTGACAGCGACATCATTCAGAGGAATCTTGAGGAGGAGACCGACAAGAAGCTGCTGGTCAGTGCCATGAATAAGCTGAGCGGCCGTGAAAAGCGCATCATGGAGCTTCGCTTTGGGCTTAACAATCACCTGGAAAAGACCCAGAAGGAAGTGGCCGATATGCTGGGAATTTCCCAGTCCTACATATCGCGACTGGAAAAGCGTATTCTAGGTCGTTTGAAAAGGGAAATCTGCAGAATGCTGTAAAATGAATAAAGCCTATAAAGCTCTTTGCTTAGAAAGCTCCACAGTCACGGATTGGGAGCTTTTTTCTATGGCTTTTGCCATTTAAACTGCCATGGGAATGGGAATACTTACCCATGAATGTCTTGAAAACACCGGGGCTAAAGTTTATAATAAACTAGATATACTCTGAACTTATGTTAAAAAGGAGCTTTACTCATGATAATTGATGAAAAAGGAAAACTATTTGGGAAAATCAACCTGCTGGATCTTCTGATTGTGGTGATCCTGATCGGTGTTGGTTTTGTGGTTGTCTATAAGATGAATAACTCAAATGTCATCAGCCCCTTTGTTCAGAAAGATAAAATTACTACAGTCTTCTTGCTGGAAGAGGTTATAGAAGGTATTGTTCCTAGCCTTACTGAAGGTGAGCCAGTAACAGACAGAGTCACAGGCGCTCTTATGGGATATGTCAAAAAAATTGATATCTATCCAAGTATGGTCTATGAAGCCAATTCAGAAGGTCAGATGGTAAGATCAGCCAAACCAGGATACAATGCATTAAGAATTACCGTTGAGGGTGAAGGGATCTATAGTGAGACCCGAGTTGTTTTTAACAACAATGACTACTTTATCAATAAATCCATGGAAATCAGGGTGGGTAATACGGCGTTATACCCCAGAATTGAAAGCATAACCAAAGCTGAGGAGTAATCATTTTGTTTGAGACAAGCTTTTTTATCAATGTTTTTAATAGAATGGCTCTTTTTTTATCAGCAGTATTCAAAAACAGTCTGATGGGTCGTGCTTGGTACGCTCTGAAAAAAGGCGTTCAAAAGCTTGCAGGCGGAAGCCTTTTTGTCAAGCTGATGAAAGCGCCGCTGAGCAGGTTTTCCTTTAATGAAAACAGCCTGATCTACCGATGGGTGGATGGGCTGATCAATTTCTTACCTGAGCTACTGAAAAAGTTCTACAAGAGATACGAGGCTGTGTTTGAAACTAGCCGCTTGTTTAAGGTCATCCTGTTTTTTGCCCGAAACCTTTCGGTGTTGATCGCCCTTTTTATGGTGGCGGTATTTGTCATTCCTCACAAGATCTCATTCATAGAATGGAACAATATGTACTCGGCCTATGCGGTCATCCTGTTCTTTTTTCTCTTCCTCATTAAGGCCATGAAGGAAGGGGACACCCGCATCCAGGTCAAGGCCATCAATGTATTCTTCTATATCTTTCTCATCATGGTTATTGTGGGGCAGGTGACCTCCTTTGATTTCAGCCTGAGCTTACGCTTTCTGATTTTTTACTTCACCTGTTTTCTTCTGGTTATCATGATGGTCAGCTCCATCAAAACCAAGGAGGAGTTGTCCACTTTTATAGAGTTGGTATTGGTGGGTGTGACCTTCTGCGCCCTCTATGGCCTGTACCAGAGTGTCAAGGGTGTTCCGGTCATAGCCTCTCAAATTGACTACACCCTTAACGAAGGAGCACCTGGGAGAATTTATTCCTCCTTTGAAAACCCCAATAACTTTGCACAGATTCTTTCCATGATGATTCCCTTCTATGTGGGCATCATCTTCAGTGCCAAAGGAATCAAGAAAAAGATTATTTTTATCCTGGCGGCGCTGCCACCCCTGGCCTCTCTGCTATTGACCCTTTCGCGTTCCAGTTGGATCGGTCTGGCAGTAGCGGCCTTTGTGTTTCTGCTTCTTACCAATCGTAAAATCATTCCTGTCATCATTGTGGGAGGGCTTCTGGCACTACCCTTGATGCCCAGCTATATCCTGACGCGTATTGCAACCATTTTCAATCCTAAGGATACCTCCACCAGCTACCGTTTTGATATCTTTAAGACCATGTGGCCGGTGATTAAGGATTACAATCTTACCGGGATAGGTCTGGGAAATGACGTGGTCAGCCAGATTACGAATAATTATTCCATTTATACCACCAAGGTGCCCATTCATTGCCATAACCTCTATCTGCAGATTTGGGCCGAAATGGGCCTTGTGGCTTTATCCTCCTTCGTTTTGTTTATCGGCTCGACGATAAAATCCTGCATCGGAAAAATTAACAAACTGGGTGAGGACCTTCAAATGAAATACTTTCTGGCGGCCGGTATTGCCTCCCTCTCCGGGGTGCTTGTTACCGCCCTTGCCGAATATATCTGGTTCTATCCCAGAGTGATGCTGGTTTTCTGGATGGTTGTGGGTTTACTGATCATTGGTCTTAATATCGCCAAGGACACCCGTCAAGGGGAGGAAAAGAAGTGAGAACCAAAACATCACTTTATAACACCGCCTGCGCCATGCTCCTCCAGGTGGTGAACCTGGTTGTCAACCTTATTCTACCAAGGGTTCTTATGGATGTTTATGGCTCAGCCGTCAATGGTCTTGTGTCATCCATCCGACAGTTCATTGGTTATTTGAGTATTGTGGAAGCCGGCCTTGCCGGGGCGGCGGTTTATGCTTTGTATAAGCCCTTGGCTGAAAAGAACCAGGAAAAGGTCAATGGCATCCTCTCAGCTTCCAATCGCTTCTATAATATTTCCGGTTTTCTTTTTTCGGCGCTGGTGCTGGTGTCCACCTTTATTTACCCCCTGTTCATCTCAGAACAAGGTGTGGAGCCCATGACCATTGCTATGCTGGTGGTCATCATCGGCGCCTCAGGGGCTTTCGAGTTCTTTGCCATAGGTAAATACAAGGTTCTCTTGACAGCGGATCAGCGTAGCTATGTGATTTCACTGATTAACGCCATAGCGATCACTTTAAATTCAGTGGTGATTCTTGTCATGGCCAAGCTTGCCTTTGATATAGTACTCGTACAGTTTGTGGCCATGCTGAGCTTCCTCCTCAGATCGTTATTCTATGGCCTCTACTGCCGTAAACGCTATACCACCATCAATTATAAGGTTGAACCTGATAACAAGGCTCTGGACAAGCGATGGGATTCTTTGGCTCTGCAAGTTCTGGGTGTGGTCACGGTAGGAACCCCGGTGATAGTGACCACCTTCTTTTGTGGCCTGGCCGAGGCCAGTGTCTACACCATCTTTAATATGGTTTTCGCCAGTGTTCTGGCCCTTCTTTCCACCTTTAACAACGGTTTGAGCGCTTCCTTTGGCGATCTCCTGGTCAGGAATGAAACCGGAGTTCTGCAGAAGGCTTACAAGCAGTATGAGTTCCTGTACTATGCCTTGCTGGGTTGGGGTTACGCCTGTGCGGCTATACTTATTATGCCGTTTATCAGCATTTATACGGCAGGCATCACCGATGCAAACTATATCAGGCCAGAAATCGCCTGGTTGTTTGTGGCTGTGGGTCTTCTGTACAATGCCAAAACCCCCCAGGGCATGCTGGTGATTTCTGCGGGCCATTACAAGGAAACCAAGCTTCAAACCCTTTTTCAAGCGCTTTTAAATATTGTGGCCTCAGTGGTTCTGGCGCAGTTCTATGGCATGGTGGGAGTATTGATGGGCTCGGTTTTGTCCAACCTGTACCGTGTGATTGATTTAATCATCTACATCCCTAAAAACGTGACCAAGCTCCCCATAAGGATGACTGTTATTCGGGTGCTCCGCATGTTAATTTTATTTGGTCTGTCGGTGGCCCCGTTTGTTTTCTTTATCACCATTAATGTCACCAACTATTTGGGCTGGCTGGTCTGGGCTTTCCTATCGGGTATTTGGGCCTTTGTGGTTTTTGCCGCCGGCAATATCCTGTGTGAGCTCTCCACCACCAAGGAGATACTTGAAAGAATACGATGGATGATCAAAAAGGCATGATTGTCCCCAAGGGAGGATCCTTTATGTCAGAGCAGAAAGCGGGAATCGTCACCTTCCATTATGCCCATCATTACGGGGCTCAGTTGCAAGCCTACGCCCTCATGCAGGCCGTGGAAAAATTGGGAACCCCCTGTGAAATTATTCATTATGTCCGGCCGGATACCCTGGAGGGCAATCGTCTTTTTAAACGTGGACTATCCCCTCATGCCCAGCTTTCCAATGCGCATACCTTGCTGCATTACAAGGCGTTCAAAAGGCGATACATCCGGTTTCAGGAATTTACCCATAAGCGCCTTCACTTAAGTGAGAGGTTCTATTCAAGCTCCCAGGAGCTTTTCGATGCCCCACCTGATTATACGGCCTATCTTTGTGGTAGCGACCAGATCTGGAACCCCTTGATCTATAAGGAAAAAACCTATGACCCTGCTTTCTTCCTGGGGTTTGCCAGGAAGGGCAGGAAAATTGCCTATGCGCCCAGCTTTGGCATAGCCTCCATACCGGAGCCTTTGAAAGAGCCATTGATAAGTTATCTTAAGAATATGGACGACCTCTCTGTGCGAGAAAGCCAGGGCGGAGCCATCATTCAGGAGCTGACAGGACGTGAAGCCCTGACAGTGCTTGACCCCACACTGCTTTTAACCGGCGGGGAGTGGGGGAGTATTGCTGTTTCTCCCAAACGCAACAAGCCCTATATGTTATGCTACTTTGTTTCCGATTCAACCCCTTTTGAGCCCTATATCAATGCCCTTTCCCGCAAGCTGGGGCTGGAAGTGGTTTATCTTGCCGGTTCTAGAAAAGGGATACCCGGATATGCTAAAATAGTTTATGATGCAGGGCCTTGTGAGTTTTTAGGAGAGTTCAAGGATGCGGCCTTTGTATGCACCAATTCCTTTCATGGCACCGTTTTTTCGGTGAATAATCAGAAGGATTTTATCAGCTTTACGGCAGGCTCGGAGAAGAAAACAGTGAATTCAAGGCTTTACAGCATACTGGATTTACTGGATATCAAGGAACGTCTGCTTGTTGTGGAGAAGGAGCAAACCCCTTCTAAGGAAGCCCTTCCGGAGCTTGGAAGGATTGATTATGCCAAGGTGGCAGGTTTTCTTGAGAGGGAGAGGGAAAAATCCCTCAACTATTTGAAGGAGGCCTTGGCCAAACAGGACGGCTAGATAGAGAAAAGCTGGTAAAATGGCTTTAAGGAGGGTCGTTATGCCCGTATTGTGTGAGGAAAAGCTTTGTACAGGCTGCGGAGCCTGTGAAAATAGATGTGCCTTTGGAGCCGTAACCCTCAAAGAGGACAAGGAGGGCTTTTTGGTTCCTTCCATCGAAAAGGGCTTATGCAGGGAATGCGGCCTATGTGAGAAGGCCTGCCCCATCCTGAGGGACCCGGTGTTCCCAAAGCTCACGGAGCCAGGGGTTTATGCCTGCTGGAGCCATGACCAGGAAATACGTGATCAGAGCTCCTCGGGGGGCGTCTTCTCCTTAATGGCAAGAGAGGTTCTTGAAGAAGGCGGGGTTGTTTTCGGGGCAGCCTTTGATAAGGCCTTTGGCGTGCACCATATCTACATAGATCGCTATGAAGAAATTGACAGCCTCAGGAGATCAAAATATGTCCAAAGCAAGACAGGCAGGAGCTACAAGGAGGCTGAGAGCTTTCTTAAGGCCGGAAGAAAGGTGCTCTATGTGGGAACCCCCTGCCAGGTGGCCGGACTCATGGGCTATCTCGGAAAGCCCTACGAGACATTAACCACCTGCAATTTTGTCTGTTATGGCGTGCCCTCCCCCAAGGTGTGGCGGAATTATTTATCCTACAGAACCTCCAATAAAAAGCTGAAAAACCTGTCCTTCAGAGACAAAAAGCATAGCGGATGGAAGCAGTATACCCTTCGGATGGATTATGAGGATGGCACGAGCTATATTAAAAAAGCCAATGACGACGCCTATTTTATCGGCTTCGGACGAAGCCTGTTCAGCCGCCTGGCCTGCTTTGACTGCCGCTTTAGGTTTTCCAATACCAAAGCCGATATCACATTAGCTGATTTTTGGGGGATTGAGCATCTTGAAGGTATTGAAATTAAAGAGGACAGGGGTGTTTCATTGGTACTGACCAACACCCCCCGGGGGGAGGAATGGATCAAAGGGCTCTCTGAGAAGATGTTCACTCAAAAGAGAACCTTCGAGGAAGCCGCCCGCAGCAACCCCAAGCTTGTGAGCTCAGCTAAGCTGCCGCCCAACCGGGCCAAGTTTTTTAAGGATTTAAATGACCAGGTGGATTTTGATAAGCTGGTAAAGCGCTATATGAGCAATACGGGCCTGAAGGCTGAGCTTAAGAAGATGATCAAAGGCGTTTTGGGGGAAGAAATCGTTAAAAAGCTGATAGGCTGATTCCTCGTTTATGAATAAAGTCCTTTCTGATTGCAAAGACTGTTCTCATTCTTTAACCATTGGGAGGAGAGCCGGATGCTTTGTGATCAGACCCTTTGTACGGGTTGCCGTGCATGCGAGAATAAATGCCCCACCAAAGCCCTCACCATGAAAGAAGACCGGGAGGGCTTTTTACGACCCTTTCTTGACGAATCCCTCTGTATCCATTGCGGGCGGTGTGAAACAATCTGTCCTATTTTGAACATTCCGCTTTTTTCCCTCTCACATCGTGAACCTGAGACCTTTGCCTGTTGGAGCCTGGATGAGACGATCCGGGAAAGAAGCTCCTCGGGAGGGGTATTCTCCTTACTTGCCCGGGAAATTCTCAAGGACGGAGGCGTGGTGTTTGGAGCCTCCTTTGACGAAGAGCTTAGGGTGAGACACACCTATATTGAAGACTTTGAGAAGATAGACGGCCTTCGAAGATCCAAATATGTCCAGAGTGATACCGGGAACAGCTATCAGCAAGTGGAGACCTTCCTGAAAACGGGACGGCCCGTTCTTTTTGTGGGATCACCCTGCCAGGTCGCAGGCTTGGCCTCGTTTCTTGGCCAGACCTACGAAAATCTTCTTACGCTGACCTTCATCTGCTATGGGGTTCCTTCCCCCAAGGTCTTTAAAGCCTATATCCGTCACAGGGAAGAGGAGCAAAAAGAAAGGGTCAGCGCCGTATCCTTCCGGGACAAGCGAAGCTCCGGTTGGTCCAATTGCGCCATGTGTCTGGAGTATCAAAACGGAACCCGGCTGATTCATCCCCTTAAGGAAGATCCTTATTACGTGGGCTTCGGGAGAAATCTCTTTACCAGACCTTCGTGCTTTGAATGCCGGTTCCGCCATCCTAACACTCCCTCGGATATCACTATGGGTGATTTTTGGGGGGCGGACAGGCTTGAGGGCCTGAGGGCAACCGATGACAGAGGGGTGTCCCTGGTATTAACCCATACCCCCAAGGGTGAGGAGGGGTTAAAAAAGATCGCTCCGTTCATGTTCATACAGAGACGAAGCTTCCAGGATGCGCTTGCGTACAATCCCAGACTCATGAACTCCTCAGCCCGGCCGGCCAAAAGGCATCGGTTTTTTGAGGAGTTTGGTCAGGATATGGACTTTAGCCGGCTGATCCAGCGTTATATGAAAAATACAGGATGGAAGGCTGAGATTAAGAAACGGATGAAGGCCCTTCTGGGTGAAGGGATGATTAAAAGGCTGCGCAGGGAATAGCCCCATTCCTAAGAGGTATAGACCTTGAAGGTTTCCTGTGCCACCTTATGGATATTGAATCTGTCCTCGACGGCCTCAAAGGCCTTTTCTCTCAAATGGTTCAAGAGGGCTTTGTCTTCCATAAGCTTTTTGATTTCTTTGGCCGTACTGACAGGGTTGTCATACTCCACCAAAACCCCGCACTGGGTTTCCTCGTTGATGATATCTCTGTTCCCCCCCATGTCGGTGGCCACAACGGGTAGGCCGCTGGCCAGGGCTTCCACGATGAGGAAGCTCAGGGCTTCATGCTCTGAGGCATTGAAATAGAGATCGCTTCCGTTGAAAAGATTCTTCATATCCGGGCGAAAGCCAATGAAAAGGATATCCGAGGTAAGGTTCAAATCCCTTACCTTATTTTGAGTGGGTTCAAGGAGGGGGCCATCACCGGCCAGAACACACTTAAAGGGTATTTCTGTCATGGTTTTTAAGGCATTCATGGTATCTACCAGATAGGCGTGACCCTTATCGTGAGCAAACCGTGAGGCACATAGAATGACAAAGGTATCTTCATTGATCCCAAGCTCATTTCGAAGGCTTGAAGGTTCGCGCTTTTTCCAGCCTTCCAGATCCACGCCATTGAAGATGACCTTGATAATGGCCCCATTATTCCCATTTTTGATGAGCATGTCCTTCCCTTTATTGCATACCGCAATAATACGGAACTGGAGCCGGGTCATCAGCCGATTAAAAAAACTGACCGTCCGGGTGTTTTCCATAATAAAGTGATTGGTGTAAACCACCTTAACCTTTGAATTAAAGAGTTTGGATAGGAGGGCAACATAATTCTCCCTAAGATAATGGGTGTGGATCAGATCAATCTGATTCTCCTTGCAGATTTTGCTCAGCTCACGGGCAGCGGCAAGGTCAAAGGGGTTTTTCATGGCAATTCTGAAGGTTTTAATCCCACGGGCTTCCAGGGTCTCTCTTAAAAGACCATCTTCATTATAGGCAAAAAAGGCATTGATTTTTGAGGGATCCAACTCTTCAATCAATGTTTGAACATATCTTTCAGTTCCGGCCTTTCCGGCATGGTTCAAAAGGTAAAGTACATTCATGGCGTATCTCCCCGGTATTCTTCACAATGTCATTTTGAACTAAAACACCTGTCTTAATCCACTATCATGATATAGCAATTTTTATGAAAATGAAAGGCGTGACGACCAAATTTCTGCTCAGCTCCTCGATAAGCTCCACCCCCTTGTAAGCCGCGGGCTACTGGATTTTGGAGCACTACTCCCTTGGGAAAAAGACCCGATCAGGTAGTTTTTCATCGTCCATTTCAGATCGCTGTAATCCGCTTGTCAAGGCTTTTTTAAAATATTTAAATCTGAAATCTCAGAATAAAACACACCCACCGGGACAAAAATGTAATCTGTATCAACCAGATGACGGGCAAAGAGAGGTGTGTTGATTTTGATGAACAAGGTTGAGATTTGCGGTGTCAATACATCACGACTACCATTACTCTCCAGTAGCAAAATGGAGGAGCTCTTCAAAAAAATCAAGACCGGTGACATGAGTGCACGGGAAGAGTTTATTCAAGGGAATCTTAGACTAGTTTTAAGTGTCATCCAGAGATTTGGCAACCGGGGAGAGAATGCGGATGACCTCTTTCAGGTAGGCTGTATAGGCCTTATCAAAGCCATTGATAATTTTGATGTGACCCAAAATGTAAAGTTCTCCACCTATGCCGTACCCATGATTATTGGTGAGATCAGACGGTATCTGAGGGACAACAACCCCATCCGTGTAAGCCGGTCGCTTAAGGATACGGCTTACAAAGCGCTCCAGGCAAGGGATAAACTGATCGGTAAGGAGTCCAGGGAGCCCAATGTCACCGATATAGCCAAAGAGTTGGGCATCACCAAGGAAGATGTGGTCATGGCTCTGGACGCCATACAGGAGCCCATCTCCCTCTTTGAATCGGTATATCATGACGGGGGAGATGCCATCTACGTCATGGATCAGGTGAAGGATGATAAGAACAGCGATGAAAAGTGGCTGGAAAGCATATCCATCAATGAGGCCATGAGCAAGCTCAGCGAAAGAGAAAAAAAGATTGTCGACCTCCGGTTTTTTCAAGGAAGAACCCAGATGGAGGTGGCAGAAGAAATTGGTATTTCGCAAGCCCAGGTATCACGTCTTGAAAAATCAGCACTCAAGCATATGCAAAAGTATGTTTAAGGAAGCAAGCCCCCTTGCTTCCTTTTTTCAACCCTGAGTCTTTAGTCGTTTCACATTTTTCTAGAAAAAGAAAAGTAAATGTAACAAAATGCCGATAAATAGAATGATAAACTATAAACTAAAGGTACGGAGGATAAAGCTCATGAAGTGTCCTTATTGTTCATTTGAGGAGGACAAGGTGATTGATTCACGGCCTACTGATGAAGGGGCCACAATAAGGAGAAGGAGAGAATGCTTAAGCTGCCATAAGAGATACACCACCTATGAAAAGGTGGAAAGTCTCCCCATTATGGTTGTGAAGAAGGATGGCTCTAGACAGCCGTATGACAGGGAAAAAGTCCGTAAGGGAATATTAAGAGCTTGTGAAAAGCGTTCCATATCTATAGATCAAATTGAAAGTATTTTGGATTCTATTGAAGCCCAGATCAGCAATTCTCTTGAAAGGGAAGTGACCAGCTCCATGATCGGAGAACTGGTTATGGACAAATTAAGGGATCTGGATGAGGTTGCCTACGTACGTTTTGCCTCGGTCTACAGACAATTTAAAGATATTAACACCTTTATGAATGAATTGAATAAACTTTTGCTGGATAAATAGGGTGGAGGTTGCTTTTGGCAAATGTAGGCATAAAGCGCATAAACGACATCATAAAAAGCACTTTGCATGTGATTGAACAAAGCAAAGGAGCTATCTTTGAGATTGCTGAGAATGCTCGTAAAGAAGTAACCAACCTCAAGGAGGAGCTACAGAAGTTCAAACAGGATGTACAGATCATCATGCATGAATGCGAATTGTTTGAAGCCAAGGTGGCCAAGAGCCGCTCAAGATTAGCCGCTATTAATCGGGACTTCCAGCGCTATTCCGAGGAAGAGATGAAGGAAGCCTATCAGGAAACAAACGATTTGATGGTTCAATTGGCTGTAACAAGGGAAAGAGAAAAACAGACCATTATCCGTCGCAATGATGTGGAGCGAAGACTAAAAAATGCCTTGGAGACTGTGGGAAAGGCTGAAAAGCTGGTGGCACAGGTGGGGACGGTCTTCAACTATCTCAAAGGAGATCTCCACAAAATGGATGAGCATTTTGAAAATGCTGAGAGTAAAAGACTTTTGGCCATACGTATTATCAAGGCTCAGGAGGATGAACGCAGGCGTATTGCACGGGAAATGCATGACGGACCAGCCCAGGCGATGAGCAATGTGGTCCTTAAGGCTGAGATATGCGAGAAAATGGCAGAGGTGGACATGGATAAGGCCATCATTGAACTTAAGGGGCTTAAGGAAGTGGTCAGGTCCTGCCTTAAGGATGTTCGGCGGATCATTTATGATTTAAGGCCCATGTCCATCGATGATTTAGGGCTGAAGCCAACCCTACAGAAATACATAGAAAGCTTCAGCCAGCAGTATAATCTTCGCATTGAATTGAAGATACGGGGTGAAGAACCCCAAATCAAGGATAGTAATATTATTTTGACTGTGTTTAGAGTTGTTCAGGAGAGTCTGAATAATATTCGTAAGCATTCACAGGCAACCTCTGCCAGCGTACAATTGGAATGCATCGATGGCAACCTCACGGTAAGAATCAAGGACGATGGAAAAGGATTTGATTTATCCAGCCTGGGAGAGACTGCCGCCGATGGGGGCGGATTTGGTGTTTTGGGAATGAAAGAAAGGGTCGAGCTGATGGAGGGTACCTTCAATATCGACTCGGCCATTGGAACCGGAACCACGGTGAGGATTCAGTTGCCCTATGAACTACGAGGGGGAATAGTATGACAAATGAGATTAATGTTATGATTGCAGAAGACCATTCCATGATAAGAGAGGGACTTAAAAAGCTTTTGGAGCTTGAGCCCGATATTCGAGTGATTGCAGGTTTTTCCGACGGAAAGGTTGCTGTTGATCGTTATTTGGAAATCCACCCTGATGTTGTCGTACTGGACATTAATATGCCCGTTCTTAACGGGCTTGAGGCATTGGAAAAAATCAAAGCCATGGATAATAGCGCAAAGGTGGTCATGCTCACCATTCATCAGGATCGTCAGTACCTTTTAAAAGCATTGGAGCTGGGGGCTCTGGGCTATATTCTCAAGGACGCGGAGGCAACGGTGCTTATTGACGCCGTCCGCAGCGTCTATAACGGACAAACCTACATACAACCCAGTATGGCCAGAGAATTGGTCAATGAATACAAGCGGATAAAAAATGGAGCAGATGACCCTCAGAGTCTTCTCACCGAAAGAGAGACCGAGGTATTGAAGCTTCTTTCCAAGGGCATGCTCAACAAGGAAATTGCCAATGTCCTTTATATTAGTGAAAAGACCGTCAAAAATCATATCTCAAGCATCTTCCGCAAGTTGGAGGTTCAGGACAGAACCCAGGCGGCTGTTTTTGCCATTAAGAACAAAATCGCTGAATAGTTGGTTAGGGATTAAATTTATTCAAACGATAACAAGACCGTTCCGATTTTTAATTTCGGAAGGGTCTTATTTTTCGTGCTCCACCTTATCGGAGGAGGGGGAATCTCATTTTTGGTTCGGTATTGTACGATATAAAATTTATAGATATAATTTCTGAAAGTAACATAATTACAAATATAAGACAAAGAGAATACCTTATTTTTAAGATGGGTAGATATGTCTTATAAGTAGGATTTATGGGTCGCTTCCCAGTGCAGTGAAAAAACATGAGGGTGTAATGAACTAATAAAGGCATCGTATAAAGATATCGTGCCTTGAAGGAGATCGTCATGATAAAAATAATCAAGAAAATTTTTCAAGGGATTCTGGCGTTGATTCTATTGGCAGTGGTGATTGTCGTCCTAGTACTGGCCATCAATGTGGATTTCTCAAATCCTAAAAATCTTGATACCTTTGTTCAAGGCAAAATAAAAAAGGCCGAAATTCCGGGTTTATCCGTGGCTTTTATTCGGAATGGAAAGCTGGATGAAATAAAGAACTACGGATATTATGATGTGGAGCAGAATAAGCCAGTGACAGAGAATACAATTTTTCAGATTGCCTCAGTGTCCAAAACCATCACAGCAACAGCCGTCATGCAGTTGGTGGAAAAAGGCCTGATCGATCTGGATGGCGATATTAACCGATATCTGCCGTTTCCAATCCGTCACCCGGAGTATCCTGATACGCCCCTTACAATCAGAATGCTATTAACTCACACCTCAGGTATTGCCAATAACTGGGACGTCTACGAAAGCTTTTATACTACGAGCTCCGGTGGAGGCGATTCCCCCGTGTCGCTGGAGCAGTTCGTTGAAGGTTTTCTCTCACCGGGAGGAACATGGTATGACCCACAGAATAATTTTGTTCCGGGAAAGCCGGGAACAGTGGCCAATTACAGCAACCCCGCTTACGCACTTCTGGGGTATCTTGTTGAGGAGGTCACCCAGATGCCCTTTGATGACTATTGCAAGAAGGCAATTTTTGAGCCCCTTGAAATGGATCGGACGGCGTGGCTATTGAAAGACACGGACCTCTTGGAGAAGGCGATCCCCTATGATCTTAAGAATAACCCCCTACCCCATTACTCTTTTGCAAGCTATCCCGACGGAGCCCTTAAGGTCAGCACTAAAGATTTTTCCAGCTTTATTCTTGCCATTATGAATGATGGCAAATACAAAGATAAGACCTTGTTGAACCCGGATACACTGGAAGAAATGTTCCGTCCGCAGGCCGATGAGGGAAAACAGGCTCTGATGTGGGATTATTCCATCCCAGAGAGCCTTTTAATGAATGATTTCTCTGGCAGACAACTGGTGGGGCACACCGGTTCTGATCCGGGCATATTCACATTTGTTTTGTTCAACCGGGAAACAAAAAACGGATTGATCTTTTTTTCAAACAAGGAGTTGGACCTTAATATTAAAACGGTTAATACCTATCTGCTCGTCAGAAGGCTGATTAGGGAGGCAGGCCTAGTTTAATGAATAGGTTTACCCAAAAGCAGTTTATTTTGCATGATATACAGTAAATGGGTTGGTGTGCAAAGATTTACTTGACTAATAACTGTTGAAATATATTATTTAATTAGTATGTTTGAAAATTTATACAATAAGACTTTAGAAATAATGATAAAATCAGGCAACACAGAAAACAATAGGGGGGGCTTTCTTTATGGGTAACCAAAATCTACTAGACAGCCATATCATCAAGGTGAATAAAACCGTTTTTATCATCATGTGTCTGAGTATTCCTGCAAATGCCCTATTAAGTTTCTTAAAAGTTTATTCTTCCTATACTCTTCCGTTGGTAATATCTGCTTTTGCACTCATTGGTTTGTTTTTAATGTTGAAAAAGGCTTCTCCAAATATTATTTCACTAATAATCCTGGGAGCTCTATTTTCAACCATATATCTCATGATGCTTGATTTCTCAGCTTCCGCAGGTGCCATAGCCCTTGGGGGAGCTATATTTACCGGTCTTTATCTCAATAAGAAATTTATTGTCGTCTACGGACTTATTACCTTAGGTGTATTGATATACTTGCTCTATTTCATGCTTTCTATTGATATGTCTTTGTTGCTCTTTAGCCTCCTCATTTTTGTGTTTGGTACCATGGCTGTTTTTTTTACCGCCAAATGGGGCAGGGAGCTTATTCTGTCAGCGAGTCAAAAAGAAAATCAGGCGAAAACCTTATTAACCCAGCTTGAAAAAACAATGGATGTGATTAAAAACAGTACCTCAGTTTTAAATCATGATATTTTAGAGTGCGACCGAAATCTCGGATCGGTTCAGGAAATAAGCTCGTCCATTGCATTGACCATTCAGGAAATGTCCAAGGGTGTTTTTGCGCAGACCGAGAATGTTTCGCAAATCAGCATAAAAATGAAGGAGGCCAATAAAAAAGTTTTGGATGTCTCCCGATTTTCAAGGGAGCTTGACGAGGTTTCAACAAAAGCCAGCCATATTGTTACAGAGGGTTCAGAGAAGATTTCTAATATGAAGAACCACATGGACATTATCTATGGGGCTGTAACAAAGTCCAACGCCACTGTTCAGGAATTAAACCTGAACATGGATGAAATTGACAACTTTCTTACCAGCATTAAGCAGATTGCCGACAATACTAATTTGCTTGCCTTAAATGCTTCGATAGAAGCGGCAAGAGCTGGTGAATCGGGAAGAGGCTTTGCTGTTGTAGCCGATGAAATAAGAAAATTAGCTGAGCAGAGTGGAAACACCGTAAAACAAATCAATACCATTCTTCTGCTGATAAAGGATAAAACAAGGAATGTACTGGACGAAGTGGATAAAGGGAATGCTGCGACAAATGAAGGTCTCATCGCTGTTAACCAAGTTAATAATAACTTTGATCTGGTTCAGGCATCCTTCAAAGATATGCACAAGTATATTTCGGATGAAATTGCTAGAATTAATGAAATCACAGAGCTGTTTTCACAAATCAATATGGAATCTGAAAGTATAGCAGGTATCTCGGAAGAGCATGCTGCATCAACTGAGGAATTAATGGCCACAACACAGGAGCATAATGCAAATATAGAAAGTATTTATGCCTTGATGCAAAGTATCAAATCCTCCAGTGATCGTTTAACCGGTATTATGAAATCGTAAAAGAGGAAAGAGGTTACTTAACTGCCTCCCGATTCGTTGTCTTAAATAAGATAATCGTTGAATAATGCGTCTAAAGCCTTATTCGTACACTAGCGTGCTGGGACTTATGTCCTAGCACGTTCCATTTCTATCTACCCTTCCATAAATGCGATCTATGGCCGATAGTAAGGACTATACCCCCCTAGTATAATGAGAGCATAAGAGGTGCTTGACCAAAGCGGCAATGCACCGGCAAGGGAAAATAATAAACAGGGGGTTTATTTATGAAAAAGTTGTTTAAGCTGCTTTCACAAATGAAGAATGAAAAAGGGCAGGGTATGGTTGAGTACGGTCTGATTATCGGGTTAATCGCTATTGTTGTCATCGTGGCGCTAACAGCACTGGGTGGCGGTCTTGAGGGCATTTTCACAGACATTAACACCGCATTGGGTCTTACTCCCTGATGCTCAATTCCGATATTCCCAAAATGGTTAAGGTTCCGATTGCCCCTGTACGTTGAAGCAGGGGCATATTTTTTCAAGACGAGAGGTGAGTAAAATGCCACAGAATCAAAGAAGCGGCAGCCGAGGCCAATCGCTTGTTGAAACTGCGATCATCTTACCTATCGTCCTTCTTCTGGTTATGGGGATTATTGAGTTTGGCCTTTTATTTAATAATTATATTCTCATTTCCAATGCTTCACGGGAAGGGGCACGAAAAGCCTCCCTGGGGGGGACGGATAGTGAAGTGATACAGACCATTCAGAATATGACAACCTCACTGAACCTTTCCAATATGACCATTACTATTTCTCCGGACTATTCTTCAAGAAGGCATGGTGCCGAGGTGCAGGTGGCGATCAATTATAGGAGCCCACTCATTACACCCATTATTGATAACCTTTTCCCAGGCGGGGTGGCTGAGTTAAAGAATGCATCCATTATGCGGGTGGAATAGGATTCATTGATTTAAAAAGGGGCGGTTCTTATGGAGAAAAAAATTAACAAGAAGGCACTGATCCTTTCACTGGCTATAGCGCTTATTTCCTGTGGGATGATCATTCGGTATATCAGTAGGCTTGAAAAACCCGTTAAGGAAACCGCAAAGACGATGATAATAGTGGCCTCTCGGAATATTGAACCGGGGGAGGAGATCAAGGGCGAGGATATCCATGCCTTAGAGATTTCCGAGGATTCCCTTCCAGCGGGCATTATCAATGACCGAAAAGCGGTGGAAGGCTTCTACGCCTGTGAACCCATTATTATGGGAGAACCCTTTCGCCAGGAAAGAATTGCAAAGAAGAATGAAATGACCCTATCCTATACCGTTCCGGAAGGCATGAGAGCCATTGCAGTTTTTGTCAACGAGAACACCATTTTCTCCAACCAACTCAGGGTGGGAGACAGTGTAGATGTTATAGGAAACTTTAAAAAGGAGACCATCGACGGAAAAACCATTGCCTCCAGCAAGATTATCATTCAGAATGTGGAGGTTTTGGCTATTGGCTCCGATAGGTTCCAGAAAAACAGTGTGGAAGAGATTACGCTTAGCAAGGACGGAAGTAATCTTCCCAGAACCGTCACCCTTTGTGTGACACCGGGGGATGCTGAAAAAATGGCCTTTACAACAGCCTTTGGAGACTATGCTCTGGTCTTGAGAGGTCCTAAGGATGACAAGAAGGTCAATACTCCCGGAACCATCATCGAGCATGTTACACCCTTCTAATCCTAGCATCATCAAAGGGGGGATCACTATGGAAAATGGGAAAATTAAGGTTGTCATTGTGGATGACAGCAGCGACACTGTTGAGCATATAAAAACTCTTCTGGGTCTTTATGAAAAGAATATCCAAGTCATGGGTGCAGCTTTTGGAGGTAAAGAGGGTGTGAAGCTCTGCCAGAAGCTCAAGCCCGATATTGTCCTGATGGATGTGAACATGCCCGATATGGACGGACTTACGGCAACCAATCTCCTTACCAGCAGTCTACCGGATATCGGAGTCATCATCATGTCGGTGCAATCTGAAAGTGAATATCTTAAAAAGGCCATGTTTGCAGGAGCGAGGGAATATCTCGTAAAGCCTTTCTCCGCAGATGACCTGGTTTCTTCTATTACCAAGACCTATGAGGTTCAGAATAGAAGAAAGCACCAATCCAAAATGATCGATCAGGTGATTCAGACCCGTATCATTACGGTGTTCAGTACTAAAGGAGGAGTGGGGAAAACCACTATTTCAACCAATTTGGCCGTGGCCTTGGCACGGACGGCCAAAAAGCGTGTCTGCCTTCTTGATCTGGACCTCCAGTTTGGCGATGTGGCCGTGATGATGAATCTTTCAGTGAAAAACACCATCTATGATCTTATCAAGGATTTAAAGAATGTGGATGCAGATCTGGTGAATGATTATCTGACGACCCATTTTACGGGAGTCAGTGTTCTCCCGGCTCCGGTTAAGCCGGAATATTCTGAATTCATTGACGCCAAGCATGTTGAAAAGATTCTGGGTCTTCTTTCAGGGAGTTTTCATTACGTCATCATTGATGTCCCTGCATCCTTTCAGGATATCGTTTTGACGGCCCTTGACAATTCCGAAAAGATTCTGGTGGTTTCCACCCTGGATCTGCCCACCATTAAGAATATCAAGGTGGGGCTGAATCTTATGGAAAACCTGAGATACAAGGACAAGGTGCAGGTTTTGGTCAATAAGGCCAATGAACAGTATGGTGTCCGCTATTCTGAGTTCGAAGAAACAGTGGGCTACCCTATATGGGTCAATATCCCAGAGGACAGCAACACTGTCATTACCAGTGCCAATAAGGGCATACCCTTCGTGATGACCCGGGATGAGACCAAGGTGGCCCGTGCGGTCTTCCAGCTTGCAGAAAAGATTAATGACAATGATATGGCCTCTGTCACAGAAAAAAGAGCCAAGTGGAAGATCTTCAATTTCTAGCCATAACAAAGCTGACTCTATCGCATAACAGGGGGGAGAACCATGGGATTACTCGAAAGACTGGCCTTGGATAAAGAAGAAGAAAACAAGAAAGGCAAAAGCACCGCCTCTGCACAAAATCAGAAGGAGGAACCCAAGGCCGACCCCTATAAGGACCTCAAGCGAAAAATAATCGACCGGGTTGTGGATGAGATTAAAATCACCAATGAGGACCAGGAAACTGACATGCAGAAGGTTGAGGATGAAATTCGCGGTATTGCCAACGAGGTTATTGAAAGCGAAGCCCAATACCTCACCCGTAATGAGCGTACTTTAATCGCCCGCGACATCATTAATGAAACCCTAGGGTTTGGGCCCATCACACCCCTTTTACAGGATAATCAGATCAGCGAGGTTATGGTCAACGGGATCAACCAGGTTTATGTGGAACGACGAGGGAAAATTGAGCTGTCGGATGTTACCTTCAGGGACAACAACCATATCCTTCATATCATTGAGCGTATTGTGGCTCCCCTGGGCAGACGTATTGATGAGAGTTCGCCCATGGTGGACGCGCGGCTTCCCAACGGCTCCCGCGTCAATATCATCATTCCACCACTGGCTTTAAACGGCCCCACCATCACCATCCGTAAATTTTCTGAGAAACCTTTTACCGTCAATGATCTGATTCGGTTCGGTACCTTGTCTCCCGAGGTGGCCCAATTTCTTAAGGCCTGTGTTGAGGCAAGGCTGAATATTGTGGTGTCGGGCGGTACAGGCAGCGGTAAAACCACCATGCTGAATGTAATATCCTCATTTATACCATCGGATGAGCGTATTGTTACCATAGAGGATGCCGCCGAGCTCCAGCTAAATCAGGACCATGTGGTTCGGCTGGAAACTCGCCCCCCCAATGTGGAGGGGAAGGGAGCGGTGACCATCCGTGATTTGGTACGCAACTCCCTGCGTATGCGACCAGACCGCATTGTTGTTGGTGAGGTGCGTTCGGGTGAGGCGCTGGATATGCTGCAGGCCATGAATACAGGCCATGATGGTTCCTTGACTACTGGCCATGCCAATTCTCCCAGGGATATGCTCTCCCGATTGGAAACCATGGTGCTTATGGCCGGTATGGAGCTGCCCATCAAGGCCATCCGGGAACAAATTGCTTCGGCGGTGGATATTATTGTACAGCAATCAAGACTCAAGGATGGTTCGAGGAAAGTGACCTATATTACCGAGGTAGTGGGTATGGAGGGTGATGTTATTACCCTTCAGGACATTTTCGTGTATAAGGAGGAGGGTCATGATTCCACGGGAAGGGTTGCCGGTAGGCTCCTTCCCACCGGCTTGAAGCCTAAATTCATGGATAAGCTCGTAAAAACCGGTGTGATTTTACCGGTGGATATCTTTTCAGCCTGAGGACAGGGAGGTTTTGACCATGGAATGGCTTATCATAGTGTTGGGTGTTTCATTGTGGATGTTGGTTTATTATTTGCTTCGCCCACTATTTCAAAGGAAAAGCTATGTGGAGCGTTTGGCGGTATATACCGGACAGGCTGACGCAAGCAAGGAGGAAAAGCAAAAGAAAACCGAAACCTATCACCATGGGCTGGGGCTAATAGCCAAGGGTATAGAAAGGACAGGAGCCTTTACCCAATACAAAAACAATATCCGTAAAAAGCTTAACAACGCCAGTATTCTCATGCGACCCGAGGAGTTTCTTTCGGTGTGTTTGATTCTCTTTGGTGTTTTCGGTTTTTTGGGGTTTGTTTTATTTGGGCGATCCCTGCTTGTACTTCTTCCAGCATTCCTCGGTTGGTTTCTTCCTTCCTTCATCCTCAAACGCCATATTGGGAAAAGACTTAAAACCATCAATAACCAATTGGGAGACACCATTGCCATACTCTCCAATTCTATGAAAGCCGGACACAGCTTTTTTCAGGCGGTGGATTCGGTCAGCCATGAAATGACAGGCCCCGTGGCCGATGAGTTTGCCAAGCTGCAAAAGGAAATCAGCCTGGGAGTCAATACCGAAACCGCTCTGGAGAATATGGTGAGCCGTGTGGGAAGTGATGACCTTGAGCTGATGGTAACGGCGGTACTTATCCAGCGACAGATAGGCGGCAATCTCTCTGAAATTTTGGACAATATTTCGGGAACCATCCGCCAGCGCATCCGATCAAAGGGTGAGATAAAGACCCTGACAGCTCAAGGAAGAATGTCTGGAATCATCATCTCCCTGCTGCCCTTTGGCTTGGCGGCGGTAGTGGCTGTAGTCAGTCCCCAGCAGATCATCACTCTGGTTACTGATCCTCTTGGTATTGTACTGATCGTCATTGCTCTTTTGATGGAGTGTATAGGGATACTCTTTGTTCGGAAGATCATTAATGTGGAGGTTTAGGGGGGAGTGGGATGCCTTTGATCGCATTACTGTTGCTATTGTTTCTTTCTGTCGCGGTTTTTATATATCAGGTGCTTAACCTGAGGAATAAAAAGGGAGCTGATATATCCCGGCGCCTTGAGCACATCAGGAATCAGACAGTTGCCCAAGGGCCGGAGGATGAGCTAAGCCAGTCATTTTCCGAGCGAGTCGTCAAGCCAATTTTTGAAAACCTGGGGAAAACTCTTCTTAGAATGGCTCCTGGGGAGATGATCTCCAGCTTGGAAGCGAAGATCATCATGGCCGGAAAGCCCAATAATTGGGGCGTTAAGAATTGGCTTGGGCTACAGGCCTTTTTAACCATGGGCCTGCCCCTCCTGCTTCTGGTGATTTATCTTCAGCTTCGTATGGATATGAAAACTCTCATCATGATAACCTGCGCCGCCGGAGTAATTGGTGTACTGTTTCCCAATATGTCCCTTAACGGCAAGATACGCAAACGCCAGGCTGAGGTGATGAAAAGTCTGCCCGATATTATGGACCTTCTTACGGTCAGCGTTGAGGCAGGACTGACCTTTGACTCGGCCCTGTCCAAGGTGGTGGAAAAAATGCCCGGCACCCTGGCAAGGGAATTTGAAACGGTGCTTCAGGAGATCAAGGTGGGAAAGTCCAAGAAAGAGGCTCTTTTTCTGATGTCCGATCGGGTGGGCGTCCACGATTTAAGAAGCTTCATAGGTGCGGTGGTTCAGGCTGACCAATTGGGAGTGAGCCTGGGCAAGGTGCTAAGAATTCAGTCGGAGCAAATTCGCCAAAATCGCAAGCAGCGTATACAGGAAAAAGCCATGAAAGCACCCATCAAGATGTTGGTTCCCATGGTTGTCTTTATCTTTCCCTCCATCTTTATCGTCCTGCTGGGGCCGGTGGTCATTAATCTTATCAAAATGTTTTCCGGCCAATGATGTAAAAATTCGGGAGTTAAAGGGAATAAAAATGGGCATAGTAACCCTAAGATCATCATGGTTTGGGTGGGTGCTATGACCTTCAGACTGGGATATGTGGCTATGACCCTTCATTTGGAGGATTGTTCACCCTCCGGCACAGTGACCTTTTCCCATCTTAGCAAGATGACGGATGAAAAGGCCAGACTGTTCAAGCTCCGGCAGGTTACTAAAAAGAACCTGGAAAATACCCTGCGTATTCTCAAATATAATAAGGCATTGAATATCCCTGTCTATCGACTGACGTCCAGGCTGGTGCCCCTGGCTACTCATCCAGCCACAGCCCATTGGGATTATATCGCCGATTTTCAGAAGGAGTTCACAGCCATTGGTGATTTTATCAAGGAAAATGCGTTCAGGGTAAGCGCACATCCCGACCATTTTACCCTTATCAATGCGTCGGATCCCAAGGTTCTGGAGGCCTCGATAGGCGACCTTAATTATCACGTAAGGCTATTTGAGGCCATGGGTCTTAATGATTACCGATACAAGCTTGTTTTGCATGTGGGAGGGCTTTATAAGAATAAAGCCGATTCTATAGGAAGGTTCAAGGAGAACTTTTTCAAGCTTCAGGATTCCATCCGCAAGAGAATCATCCTTGAAAACGATGATAAATCCTATACGGCCCGGGATGTTCTATCCCTTTGCAGGGAATTGGAGGTGCCCATGGTCATGGACATTCATCACTTTCAATGCGCTAATGATGGTGAGGCCCTGGGTGATATTCTTCCTGCTGCCTTTAATACCTGGGCAGGACAGGCTTTTCCGCCGAAGGTTCATTTCTCCTCACCCAAAAGCCCCAAGGCCTTCAGAAGTCACGCAGATAATATTGATACTGCTTCGTTTGTAGAGTTTCTGGAGGTGGCACGCAAAAGCGGAAGGGATTTCGATGTGATGCTTGAGGCCAAGAACAAGGATACGGCGCTGATCCAATTGTCTAATGACCTATCGGCGATGAAATTCCTTGAGCGTGTTAATTTGGGGGAGTTCACATTTTTATAGGTCATTTTATAGTGGTGGCATACCGGAAACAGGTATCTTCCCCAGATAGAGGCGCTTGAGAGCAAATAAAGCACGGATTTCACTGAAGCGGGGATAAATAAAAGCTTGGTGAACGAGTCTTCCCAAGCTTTTATATTGTTTTCGAGGATTTAGCCGTGACAGCAGCCTGAGCCGCACTGATGGGCCTGTGGGCATGAGAAACCCTCACAGCCTTTGGACTTCACCACATAGTTTACGGTTTTGAAGACGGCTTCAAGATCATTGCAGCCGCATTGGGGGCACAGAATCTCCCGTTTTTCTCTTTGCGCAATGGAAGCCTTGATATTGAATAATCCCCCACACTTTTTACAGTTTAAATCATAGTAAGGCATGGAACTTGTCACCCCAATCGTATATCATTAGTACAAGAGTTCTTTATGACTCTATTATAGCAAATGATAGCAGAGAGTCAAAAGCGTGTAAAAGAAAGGAAAACTCAAGGTGAGAGCATTTAACTTCTCTTCCATACCCAAGACTTTTTTCGGTGAAGGGTGCCTTCATCGGGTTTTTGAAATATTGGAGCAGGAGCCTTCGCAAAAACTCCTTTTGATGACGGGGGGGAGTTCCTTCATTGGCTCAGCTTACTATGGTGATTTGATGGAGGGCTTGGGGAAGGCCCGTATTAAGGTGGCGGAAGCTCGGGTAGCCCATGAGCCATCTCCTGGGTTGGTGGACGAAATAACCAGCCTGGGCAGGAGCGAGGGCATTGACCGGGTGTTAGCCATTGGTGGTGGTAGTGTTCTTGATGCGGGAAAGGCGGTATCTGCCATGATACTGGCAGAGGGCTCTGTGACGGATTATTTAGAAGACATGGGTACAAAAAAGCATAGCGGGAATAAAATACCCTTTATTGCTGTCCCCACAACTTCAGGTACCGGAAGCGAAGCTACAAAAAATGCAGTCCTGAGTAAGGTCGGAGAGGATGGCTATAAAAAATCCCTCCGTCATGATCGGTTTGTTCCCGATTATGCTTTACTGGATCCTCGCTTAAGCCTTAATTGCCCGGAACGGGTCACAGCCGCCAGTGGTATGGATGCCTTGAATCAGCTTATTGAGGGATATATGTCGGTAAAGGGAAGTCCCTTAACCGAAGCTCTGGCCCTTGAAGGAATGGAAAATATCTTCTCTGCCCTTGAAAGGCTCTGCCTTGAAGAGCCTGGAAATGTTGAGCTCCGGGGCCGGATGGCTTATGGCGCATACCTTTCGGGTATTGTTCTGGCCAATACGGGGCTGGGGTATGTTCATGGATTTGCAGGAGTCATAGGCGGCATGCTGGATATACCTCACGGAGTGGTGTGTGGTAAGCTGAATGCCGCCCTGTTTGAAGAAGTGGTGCGACGGGTGATGGAAAAACCTCAAAGCGAGGCCTTTCACAAGATTATGAAGCTTAGCTCCAGGGTGTTCCCCCATGACTCAGGCACAGGCTCAAAGGTGTTTGCTCTGATTGAGAGGCTCTATAGTATGGAGGAGAAGCTTCCCCTGCCGCCTTTTTCATCCTATGGGGCTGATAAGGCGCTCTTAAAGAAAGCTGCTCTGTTGACACCGGGTAAGGAATGCCCTGTATCCATTGATTCCGAAACCCTCATAAGAATTGTGGAAAGCAAAATATGAGCCAAATCTCCACAATCCCTTTGTTGTATTCACAAAATTATGATAAAATATAACTGATTTTGAGTAAATCCATTTAAATTTATCGAAATACTAAAGATTATGAATCACCATGAGATAAAATAGCCGGAGGATAGAAATGAATCTTACCGACTTAAAAAGAACATTTTCAGATTTAAAAAGGCGCCTCTTTGTTCAACTGATTTTTACCGGGCTCCTGTGCATGGGGCTAATCCTTATTGCCAGATGGAGCGGACATCTGTCCCCCGCGGTTCTTGATTATATGACCACCCTCCACCACGTGTTAATCTTTTTCTCGTCCCTGCTCTCTTGGTCCATCTTTATCCTGGCCTATTTCTCCTATCCACAGGTGCGGGATCCAAGCCTTTTGATCTCCGGCTTTACGTTTTTTACCGCGGGTATTCTGGACGGCATCATTCTTTTGAGCACCCTCGTATCCGCTGTGTTTGGCGATAGAGCCAAGAGTCAGCCCCTTCTGATTGGGTTTATCTCCCAGCTTTTCGTTGCCATTGGTCTGAGTATAACCATTTTATATAAAAAGAGGCTTGGTCGGGCTATCAGAGGCTTTTATCCTCTTCTCATGGCAATATTGGCCTCCCTCTCAGGTTCAATAATCAGCGTACTTTTTCCCCTTGAAAATGTGATATTTATACAGGAAAGAGGATTGACCCTGGTGGGTACCGTCCTCGTCATGGCTTTCATTCTGACCCATGCTGCTTTACTCTGCTGCTTGGTCAAATGGCATAGAAGGACAGGAGACAACCTGTATAAAATATTATCCTGGGCCTTCTTGCTGATGGCTTTCAGTCAGATGGCGCTGCTTTCCATCACCTACACCTACGACTTCTCCCACCTCTTGAGCCTAATATTCCAGCTTATTTCCTATGCGCTGTTCTTTTACGTATTTTATGTTCAAAGCGTCAAAAGACCCTATCATTTGCTTTCCAGCGCACAGGATCAGCTTAATGGTTATTTGGCCGAACTGGATATTCTGGTGGATAAACGCACAACAGAGCTAAGGAATATGAATGAAAAACTAGTGGCGGATCAGGAGATTGCGCGAAGCATGCAGATGTCCATGCTTCCTTCCACCTTGCCTCATAATGAATATGTCAGCTTTTCATCGGGCTATGTACCTGCTGAGAAATTAAGCGGGGACTTTTACAATGTCTTTATAATTGATGATGCACAGTTTGGCATATGTATAGGGGATGTCTCCGGCCACGGTGTATCCGCAGCGATGCTTTCCATATTTACCTTTCAAAAAATGCAATCCCTTATGGAGGAAACCGGAGGCGATGGCATGGCCATACCCTCCATGGTTCTCAAGCATATTTATGAATCCTTTAATTCCGGGAATTTTAATGAGGATATGTATATTGTCATGCTCTATGGTGTTTTTAATACGCAGACGGGCATTTTCTCCTATGCCTCCGGCGGTCTTAATACCACTCCATTAAGAATTCGACCCGATGGTTCCATTCAGGAACTGGATAATGACGGCTTTGCCATATGCAAGCTTGGCGATCTATTGAAACCCAAGTTTGTCAATCACCAAGTGCTCCTGTTCCCGGGCGACAAGCTGGTTCTCTATACCGATGGTCTTGTCGATGCCCGTAACCCATCGGATGAGTCCTATTCCCTCCAGAGACTAAAAACCACCATCCGCCATCATTATAAATGGGGAGTGGAGCATCTTACTGACTCATTGATCAAGGATGTTCAGAGCTTTACCCAAAACAAGGCGGCTGACGATATCACCGTTGTGGCCTTTGACGTGTTGCCTCCCTTTTAGTGCGTGAAGGAGGGTGGCTGCTTTGGTATATTGGACAATATATCCATTATATGCTAAAATGAATCCGTTCATTGACAAAAGACCTTTCAGGGTATGGAGGAAGAATAATGGATTCAAAAAATGCTAAAACAAAAATGGGACTATGGCTATCGACCTTTATTTCTATTGGGGGGCTCCTGCTCATCGTTTTTATTGCAACTATCATTGAAAAAGCTCTAAACCCTGATTTTAACAGGACTCTGCTTACGGCTATCTCAGTGATTATCGCCATCATCCCCCCACTTTTATGGCTGTCCATCTTCTATAGACAGGACCGCCTCAATCCTGAGCCCAAAAGCTTTGTTTTTAAGACCATGCTGCTGGGTGCCTTGATACAGAAAGCCTTCTATGCGCCTGTTGCAGCCTTTCTTTTCCCCGGTGCATCAAGTCTTTCAACACAAGCAGGAAACTACCTTCTGACCATTGCGCTTATCGCCATGATACAGGAAGGGTTCAAGCTGCTGACCGTCAGATACAGTATATATCCCAGCAAGGAATTTGATGAAAAAATTGACGGTATTATCTATGGCTCCGCTTTAGGTTTAGGCTTTGCCGCCATGACCAGTATAGAAAATATTCTTTCCACCGGCGGTGCCATGCTGTCCAACATCACCGCTCTGGTGGTCATCGAAACCTTTGCACATGCCAGTATCACCGGTTTAAGCTGCTATATTCTTGGTGTATCCAAGCATGATAAATTTAAGCCCTTTAGACTGCCGCTGGCATTGCTTCTGGCCACTGGCCTCAATACCGTAACCCAGGTTCTTCTTGATGCGGTTACCCGCAGAGGCTTCAAGGTCAACTATATCATCGGGCTTATTCCCGCTGCTCTGGTAGCCCTTTTGGTTTTCTCTGTACTGGTGATTATCTCCTCTCGTAATGAAAAAGAAGGACGGGTTATCACTCAGGCCCTTGATACTAAAAAAGCTTTCCTGGGAATTCTTCCGGTTTGGGCGCTGGTAGCACTGGCTCTGGTCTCAGGCTATCTGGTGGGCCATACGGAACAAAAGGCTTTTGAATATAGTGTGGAGAGTGCAATTAACCTGAAATACCCTGTTCATTGGGTTCAATATCAGGAGGATCAAAGCTTGTTCAAGGCCGGAGATATGCTCAATGGCAATGGACAGGATTTTGTCAAGGTGCAGAAGCTGCCATTGAAAAACATGATGGTGGTCAAAGCCGATTCAGAGGAGGAGACTCTCCAAAATGCGGCGGCCGCCTGGTCCATTAAAGCTGGTATGAATTACAGATTCTATCAGGCGGAAAAGGGTTACTATCTGTCCACCAAAGGAAAGGAAACCTATGTTATTGACTATATCTATATCGGAAGTAGCCCTACCAAGGCTGGGGATATGCTGAAACCCGCTATCGGCTATGGACGGGACATCCTGAGCATCTATGGGGATGAACTCTATATCATCACCTTGTCGGCCAACTATGAAGAGTACATTTTGGATAAGAGCGTTCTTACACAGGTAAATTATGGTTTTAAAGCGAATTGACGGCTTGAGTGAATGAATAGGAGTGATGGACTATGTTTAAACAAAGAAAAGTTATACCATGTATCCTGCTGGCCGTCATAATCATGATGGCAATGCTTTTTACCTCCTGCTCCAGTAGGAGGGAGGATGAAGATCCTCCGACAGCACCTGTACTGACCGTTTCTAATGTAACCCAGGACGGAGTGGATTTGGCCTGGAGCGAGAGCTACGATGACGAAGGCGTGGACAACTATAAGCTATATCGGGACAGTGATGTCCTTGCAAAGGTCAATGACACCAAATACCTAGACAAAGAGGTTACTGCCGGGAAAGAATATGAGTACTATGTGGTGGCTTACGATGAGGCTGGAAACCGTTCCTCAAAGAGCGTCAGACAAAGAGTAAAAGTGCCTGAAGAAACCCAGGAGCCTCCCATTACAGATCCAAAACAGGGGAGTATCAGCATACAGAAATTGTCCCAATCCACCATTAAGCTCTATACTCTTGACGATGATTTTAATGTGGTGGCCATGGGTTCAGGAACCATTGTCAATAAAGAAGGCTACATACTAACCAACTTCCATTGTGTGGGGGAAGAAGATGGGCTTTATAACAGCGAGGGCTATGTCGCCATCGCTATAACTGATGATATAAAGAAAAATATTCAACCCCAGTACATCGCTCAGTACCGAAGCGGCGTTCAGGAGTTGGATCTGGCAGTGGTGAAGATTGTGGCTGACCTTAACTGGAATCAGGTTTCGGCTGCTGATTTAAACCTTGTTCCCATAAAAATCACCGATTCTGATTCAGTGGAGCTGGGGGATGACATTAATATCCTTGGCTACCCCGGAGTGGGAGGGGAAACCATTACCTTTACCGCTGGCAGGGTTTCGGGATTCTTGGATGACAATGACGACTCGGAGATCGATTGGATCAAAACCGATGCGGTGGTTAATCATGGTAACAGCGGAGGAACCGCAATCAATGCCAAGGGAGAAATGATAGGCGTTCCTACGGCCAAGCAGGTAGGCGCGGATAATGACGTAATGTTCTATCTCAAGCCCGTGAATCAGGCGATTGCTGTTTTGGAGGACGCCCTGGCCAGCGGCGACAATCCGGATCTACCTGTTCCCAATACACCGCCAGATCCATCCGAAGCGAATTTAATCACGGTTTACTCCAGAATTGTTGATGCCCTGACAGGAAAGCCCATCGAAGGCGTATTCTTTGCAGTCCTTAAAGAGGGTGTGACCATTGAGCAATTTGCCGACAATCCTCAGGACAGTATGATCATTGCCTACGGCGAATCGGATAGCGAAGGAATGCTGGTGCTGTATGACGTCCCCGCTGGATCCATCTATTCTGTCATTGTGGGAGCGGATGGCTATGAACCCATTCTGGAGGATGATGCGCTGGATATCCCCGAGGATTGGGAAGGTGATCTGGATCTAGGCGATGTCTATCTTGAGAGCGAATAAGTAAAACGAGTAATATGTCTTAAATAAGCCCGGCTCATGACAACATGACCGGGCTTTTATTCAGAATGAGAGGCCCGTAATCTCCTGAAATATAGAACATTCATCTTTACAAAGGGGTCTGGACGATGCTATAATAAGTTCACGCAAAAGCTTGCCTAAATGAAAGGCCTCCGGTGGAGCTTTTTAGTAGCAAGGGGCTTGTTCATTGGGTTTGATAATGGTATAATAACCATATGATATGGGCGATTAACTCAGTTGGTAGAGTGTCACTTTGACGTAGTGAAAGTCAGGGATTCGAGTTCCTTATCGCCCACCAAAAAGAGAGGATGAAAGCCTCTCTTTTTTTATAGAAGTTATTTATCATAAGCTTGCTTTTTTATCCTTTTCCTTTATAATTTATTTATGAAATTTCTTTTGATCATTCGAAAGGTGGAATGAATTTTGAATCATGAGTTGGTCCTCGTGCTGGACTTTGGAGGCCAATACAATCAATTGATTGCCCGAAGAGTCAGGGAAGCGAATGTCTACTGTGAGGTGCTCCCATATAATGTATCCATAGAACGAATCAAAGAGAAAAACCCTAAGGGCATCATCTTTACAGGAGGCCCGGCCTCAGTTCTGGATGAAAACGCACCTAAGTGTGTTAACGAGGTCTTTGAACTCGGGATTCCCATCTTAGGTATTTGTTATGGCATGCAGCTTATGAGCGTTATGCTTGGTGGTGAAGTGGCCCGTGCTCACAGCAGAGAATATGGAAAAGTCAGCATTACGCTGGATGAAAACCATAGTCTTTTTCAAGGAATTGAAAAGGAAACAAGCTGCTGGATGAGCCATACCTACCATGTGAGCAAATTACCCCAGGGTTTTCTTAGCATCGCTGGTTCGGCCAACTGCCCCATATCGGCCATGGCGAATGATCAGAAAAAACTTTATGCCGTTCAGTTCCACCCCGAGGTCATGCATACCCCAAGGGGAAAGGAAGTGCTCCATAATTTCCTTTTTAAAATCTGCCGTGTTCAAGGCGACTGGCAGATGAGCTCCTTTGTTGAAGCATCCATTAAGGACATCCGGCAAAAGGTTGGGAATAGAAAAGTCCTATGTGCTTTATCGGGAGGTGTCGATTCCTCGGTGGCTGCGGCCCTCATACACCGTGCCGTGGGGGATCAGCTTACCTGTATTTTTGTAGATCATGGTCTCTTAAGAAAAAATGAGGGAGACCAGGTGGAAGCTGTTTTCAAAAAGCAGTTTCATGTCAACCTTATCCGTGTTGACGCAGAACAGCGCTTTTTGGAAAAACTAAAGGGTGTCAGTGATCCTGAAACCAAGCGTAAAATTATTGGCGAAGAGTTTATCCGCGTTTTTGAGGACGAAGCCAAAAAAATCGGTCATGTGGATTTCCTTGTTCAGGGTACCATCTACCCCGATGTCATTGAAAGCGGCACTGGGGATGCGGCGGTAATCAAGAGCCATCATAATGTTGGCGGACTGCCGGATTGTGTGGATTTTGAAGAGATTATCGAGCCTTTGAGAAATCTCTTTAAGGATGAAGTCAGAAGAGCAGGGCTGGAACTTAAGCTTCCTGAAGACCTGGTATGGCGTCAGCCCTTCCCGGGCCCCGGCCTTGCCATCAGGGTCATTGGGGATATTACCAAGGAGAAGCTAGATATCCTTCGTGAGACAGACTATATCTTCCGTGATGAAATTGCAAAAGCCGGCCTCAAAAGAGAGATTAACCAGTATTTTACCGTGCTGACCAATATGAGAAGCGTAGGGGTTATGGGGGATGAGAGAACCTATGATTATACCCTGGCTCTTCGTGCCGTGACCACCACCGATTTTATGACCGCTGATTGGGCCAGATTGCCCTACGATCTTTTGGAGACGGTTTCCAACCGAATTGTCAATGAGGTGGGGCATATTAACCGTGTCGTTTACGACATCACCAGCAAGCCCCCTTCAACGATTGAGTGGGAATAAGCAACCAAATCCTTGAAAGCCGCATAAAATAAGGCTTTGCAGGATGTTAAGAACTGCGATGATACTAAAATGATACTATTTAACCATTGCAGGGAATAAATGCTTAATAAACTATCCCCCTGAAAACGATAAAGTTTTCAGGGGGATTTTTGCGTTTATATGAAACTTTTTTATTCTTATAATTGAACGATGCGTTTGAATCCTTTTCCGTCTTTTTCAGGATAAGTATAACGCCATTGGTCATATTCTTCTTTAGTAATTTCTCCGTCAACAAATCTCTGATACTCTTTCTGCCAAGCAGAAATCATTTTAAACATTTCTAAATAGCTATCATTTTCAGTATCAAGGGTAATGCAAACCTGACCATCAATGTTATTCACTTTAAGACCATACATATCTTCAAGTGCAAACATTGTGTGCATCAAGCCTATATATGAATCAATGTTAGGTACATCAAGAGCTGAAGGACATACATCAAGATGCTCTGCAAAAGCTTTGATTACATCTTCCTTTGGAATTCTTGTTTCTGATTCATATTGAGCCACACGAACATCGGCAGCATTTTCAGGAAAGTTAAGCTTTAATCCTAACTCTTTCTGTGTAAACTTTCTTAAATTACGAAAAAACTTAATTCTTTGACCAATAGCCATAATAAACACCTCGCCAAAATGATAATAATTGCATATTTTTTGCATAGATATATCATTGAAGAACAACAAAGAATATGATATTCTTAATTTAATACATTCACACAGAGTGTTGGTTATGTCGTAAAGGCTCATTAGCTAGGCATAATCAGTGGAAAGGGAATGGGGTGAGAATCCCCTGCGGTTAAACTGTCGGTGTGTGCATCGAATGTTTTTATATCCGTTAGCGAAAGCTAGTCATTGGGAAACTGAGAAGGCAGGATATAAAAATGCGGACAGAATTGTCTATATGGTGCGAGTCACAAGACCTGCTTTGATGTTATCTCGTAAGTGCTTCAAAAGCATAGGGATAATATTTTCAGTTGCAACTTAACTGAATTGTGATTCATCACAGAAAAACTCAGCTGTGGTAATTTTTTGAAAGAAAAATTGCCGCAGTTTTTTTATTGCCTGCGGTAAGAAAACCGGAGGTGAAAAACATAGCAGACAAATTACAAATGCAAGAAGCGGAATTTGCAAGATTACACAAAAGCGATACGGACGAAGAACTTATCGCCTATCTCGTGAAATGTTCTAAAGAACTTGGCAGATGCCCGAAAAAAGAGGATGTTGTAGGACATACTTACTTAAAGCAAAGGCTTGGTCCATGGCCTCGTATTTTAGAACGAGCAGGACTCAAAGAAAAAAGTCAAAAGCGAACTCAAAAAGAGCAGAAAATGAATTGGACAGAAGGTTCAAAATCTGTTATCAATCATGGTTCAATCAATCAACACAAGAAGCAAAAAGTTTTTGAGGGAATTAAAAAAGCCTGAACGAGTAAAGCTTGAGAGTGAATTTGCTCAAAAACACGAAACTGATACCGATGCAGAACTTTATGAATATTTAAAAGAATTAAAGGCAAAGCACGGCAAAAGGCTGAACCCGACAAACACAATCGGATATACATATCTTGTGAAAAGATTGGGTGCTTGGAACGAAGTAATGAGAAAAATCAGTACGGATTTAAAAAACGGAAACGAAAGGACTGAATAAAATTGAAATTCAAAAAGATTTTAAGTGTACTTTTAGGACTCGTTATGGTCATTGGTATGATGCCGTGTCAGATTTCAGCGGCAACAGACCTTACATGGAATGGTGGCATGATTACACTTGCATCGGATACAAAAGTTGGAAGTGCTACATTAAAAACGCTCGACATCTATAAGCAAGGTGCTTATACAAATTATCCTGAAATTGTAAGTGTAACTCAAGACGGTAATATAATCAATATTACTTTGGCAGAAGGTACAGATCCGTCATATCCTTTGCAGATGGGGTTTTCAATGGGTGGAGGTTATACCCAAAATACAGGCAATACCTGTACATTAGAAAACGGTCAGGGTACAGCAACCGTTAATGTTACTTGCAAACCTGCAAGCGCAGGCAATGCACCTGTGTTGGGTACGGGAACCTTTACTGTAAACTTCTCGGTTATAAAGGGCGAAGTATATGCCGTAACAGCTCCAAGCGGAGAAGGCTTTACTTTTGATGGTTCATCTGAAGCATCAAAAGATAGAGATTATAGTTTTAATATCACAATTAACGAAGGCTATGACGGATCGGCTATGGTTGTCAAGGTCAACGGAAATGAAATCAGCGCAAGTGACGGCAAATATACTGTTCCTGCTGTAAGTGAAGAGCTTGTTATTACAGTAGAAGGTGTTGTTAAGAGAGAAATTCTTAATATCACAGCGCCTGAAGGCGAAGGTTTTACCTTTAGTGGTGCTGATACTGTATATAAAGGTGATGACTATCGTTTCATCATATCTGTTGACAATGCTTATAAGTCAACAGATATGATAGTTAAAGTAAACGGCAATGAATTGGTAGGCGTTAATGGAAAGTATACCGTTTCTGCCGCAGAAGAAAATCTTGTCATAACAGTAGAAGGTATTGAACCCAAAACTATATATACAGTAACTTTGACAGAAGGCGAAGGATATACCATCACCGGTCAGGCTACAAGCTATGCTGATGAACCATACACATTTACCGTTTCGGTTGATGATGCCATTTATTGGGCAGATAAAATCGAAGTGTTGGTAGATGGTGAAAAGGTAACACTTACAAACAGCAAATACACATTTGATGCACTTGATTGCAACAAGATTGTAACTGTCCAAAATATACTTGAAAGAGAAATTCTCACAGTAACAAAGCCTGAAGTTGAAGGAGTAACAATCAGCGGTGATGATACCGTAAGAGATGGTAAGCCATATAATTTTACTGTAATCATTGACGAAAAGTATGACGGCACAAATATGGTTGTCACAGTTAACGGAAACGAAGTAACTTCTGCTGACAATAAATATACAGTTACTGCTGACAAAGAAGATATTACTATCGAAATCAGCGGTATTGTGAAGAAGGATATTTGCGAGATTATCAAACCCGTTGACGGCAAATTCACATTTTCGGGCGAAGACTTTGCATATAAGGGAAACGATTATGTTTTCACGGTAACACCAAATCTCGGTTATATTGCTACCGTTACGGTGAATGGTGTAATAGTTGAAGGAAATGGCAATACATATACAGTCAAGGCAGAAAACGATGAGTTGACTATTTTGGTATCTACCGAAAAAGTTTCTATGCCCGAAAAAGAATTGACAATTTCTTCCGAAAACGAGGCATATATAGTTGATGTAGCAGATAATAAACTCAAGGCATTCGGAAACTCACGTTATGCAACTGTTACAGGTATTAAGATATGGGGAGCACGGGTGGTTTCAGCTTTTGAAAATGGTACAACAATTTATTTTAATCTTCATAGCGATACTCCGGATAATGGTGAGATAATAGCTGACTTTTTGTACACAACCGATAGTAGCAGAACTACACTTGAGAATAGTTCGCTGAATGTACCCCTTACAGATGGTGAAGCAGGTAAAACACACACGGTAACTGCAAAGTACAGCAGTTCTAAAGCATCGGCAACATATACCCTCATATTCTTCCGTGAGCTTCCTGCAGAAGAACCTCCCGTATGCATTAAAAATTCAGACACGAAAGAGGTTTGGAAAGACAGAACTTTAGAAATAGACCTTAGTGAATATTTTGCTGATGCAGATAATTATTATCTTGTAAATGGTAATGACAAGACACCAATCGAAGGAAAGATATACACATTTACTTCAAGTATTGCAGGTGAACACGCACTCTCCTTTGCAGCAGAAAATGAAGCAGGCGAAGCAAATGAGCGCTTAACTGTTATAGTAAATGTCAAGGATATAGACAGCGGTGTATATATTGGTCATGCCACAGGAAATGGTTCATGGAATTCTATTCAGTTCCTTGATGCCGAAGGCAATTTTATAGAAGATGTTGAAGTGACATACGATACAAATAATCGTGTAGTTTCTGTCCTTCTTCCAAAGACCTATGATGCAGGCGGCGCAGTCTTGGCAAAGTTTGATATGACGCAAAATGAGTCAGGATATCCGTTTGTATCTACTTCCACGGAAACAACAGCCAACAGAGCATTTAATTCTCGTTTTACTGAGAAAAACATTGCTCTTACGGGTGGAAGTGCAACATTTACTTTCTATTACTACAACAGCAGTACCTCTCCAACTAATAACGGTGGTCAGACAAAGTTTGTAATATCCATAAAGATTAAAAACGACAAGCCCGTACTTGCAGAAGGCATAGAAGCATCAACAAGTGCCACTATCACCGCAGGCGAAAACTACACACTTGATTTATCACCGCTCTTTGCAGATGTTGATGAGGATGAACTTACATATAAGGTAAGCATAAATGGTGCAACTGCCGTTTTGGCGGATGCAAACTACTCCTTCACTACCGATGTGGCAGGAACATACACATTGGTATTTACTGCAAATGACAGTAAGGATGAATCGGATGATACATTTACAGTAACTTTAACGGTAGAAAATTCTGCTGAATCAGACTCTATGACCGTTTATGTACCTGAAGGATTAAATCCAAGATTTTATGTTTCTTCAGGCTTCTCGGATGGTGTTGATATTCAGGGTGATATTCTTGATGCTGCGATCGGCGAAACCAAAGATGGTTTAACCGCATACACTTTGAATTATCCCGTAAATGCCGATATGCTCAGTATTCGCACAGAAGAATTTGGCGGTATGGCATTTGCCGCACAAAAAGACGGCGCTGTAACTTTCCGTAAGGTGAAGCTTCAGGTAGTTGACTATGACAAAAACCTTGCTGAAAGCACCAATGTGGTTACTTACGGAGAAAATACCGTTGTGGCAGGTAGTGATGGTTGGCTCGTCGTTGCAGGCGGTGAGTATGTCATTACAGCCACTCCGAAAAATGCTGATTTGGCAAAGGTTTCGGAAACTGTAACGATTGAATCAGGCAATGATACTTATGTTGCTGAGGTAATGCTCGGTATTTCAAATCCTATGAGTATTACTGTACCCACGGGTGCAAAGGCACAGCTTTATAAATATAATCAGTATTACAGCAATACAGAACTTGATGCTAAAATAATCAAAGATAATGGTGACGGTACTACCACATATCAGTTCATTGCCGATACCAAAGCAAACGGAGCATCGTATATTTACCGTGTTTCAATGGAAGGTAAAATCATAAAATCAGGTTGGCTCTCTTGGAATCAGCAGAATCTTACTGTAACTTATACAGAAAATGATAAAGCACCTTCTTACCGATTAGATGACTACTCTATGACAGGCGAAGAAAACAGTTCTATTGCTGAGGACAGCGTTTTGTTAAATGGTAACAGTCGTAACCATCTAAGCTTATCTGTCGGTGAAAGTAAGACATTAAAAGCTTATCGTGCTTGGGAAATCATTCCTGTAAGCTATAATAACTATATTATCACCCCCGACTTTACTTACACAGTTCTTACGGGAGATGAGATTGTAAGTCTTACAGAAAAAGATTCTATATCTGCGGGTAAAGGCGACTGGATGACACTTGCTGCCTTAAAAGAAGGAACTGCAATTATCGAAGTAACCTATGATGCTATCGAGGTTTCAGGCGGAAACTATGACGGTGTTTATGGTGCATCCGATCCTAATCGAAGTGGTCTTTTAGTTGTGCAGGTGGGTGAAAATGATGATACATCCGTTAAATTTGGCATAGATAGTTTTTCAAGCCACGGAACATCAGGTTCAAATAATATTTCTTATAATCCGAACAGACAAAAAGAGTGGGATGCCGAGTTTGACACCTTGTACTTTACAGGAAATAGTGGCAACCTTACATTAAAGCCTACCGCTTCCTCCGATATTGAAGAAGTATCAGTAAGTCACGACAAGGGTGCGACTTGGATAAATCTTGCAGGTGAAGACGGTGTTTATAATGCTGAAATTGTTCAGGGCAACAACATTATCAGAGTAAAGACTACAAGCGGAACTGCATATCAGGTTGTCCGTGGTGATAAAGTAACAGTAAAATTTTCTGAAGTTTCTGACAAGAGTGATGGTGACGGCATTGTAGAAGCGGGCGAAACTATCCGTGTTACTTTGGTGGGTTTACATTCACCAATTCCTAAAATGGCAGGCAACTATAACCCCGGCTATGGCGGAAATACTGACGGATACAGCAGTCAGCACCTCAATTACACTTGTAATGGTACTGATATATATGGTATAGGAATGCAGTACAATTTCATCACATCGGCAAACTATGTTGAAATCGTTATGCCTGAGGATGGAAGTGATGTAACTCTAAATAACGGATATATCGGTACGGGCGTTATCGGACTTAGTAATTTCTCAAGCGGTGGCGATAGTCACAGAAATATTCCTGATAATGGCTGTACTACCCGTGGAAGTACAACAACTTATCATACACAAAGTATTCTGCCCGTTGTTCTTGTGAAGGTTGGAGATACATCATCACCTAACAATGCTCCTATTGCAAAGAAAGATGCAGTTACTGAAAAAGAAATTTATTCAGATCAGAATTTTGCAATCAATCCGGACACACTCTTTGTAGATCCTGATGATGATACCTTAACATTTACAGTTTCGGTAAATGGTGGCGAAGCTACAGATGCTCCTTTAGATTATAAGTTTACTCCAACCGGAACAGGCACTTATACATTATTATTTACTGCAACCGATGGTAAAGAATCTGCACAGCATACAATTACTCTTACCGTAACAAAGAGACCTTCGCAAGGCACGCCCGAAACCGAAGATGAATTTGGTCTTACTCCATCCGAAATTGCAGGATATGTAACTATAAGCTTTGTAGATAACGGTGTTCGTGTCAAGGGCGAATCGGGACTTAAATATCCGAAAGCCTTGGGAACAATCATAAAAGCTACAAAAGTTCCTTATAAAAAGGGTGAAAAAATTACCCATGTTACCAAACGTTTGCTTGACAAACACGGAATAAGAATGAGCTATACAGGTACACTTGAAAGTGGATTCTATTTGGGTGCTATTTGTGATTTTGAATTAAAAGGAACACCATATGATTCCTTTGGCGAATTCGACGCAGGTGTCGGTTCGGGATGGATGATTACTCTTAATAAGACATTTATTGAATATGGTGCATCCGAATTTGAAGTGAAAAACGGCGATGTAATCGAATGGCAGTACACTTGTCAGCTTGGTAAAGATATTGGTGATCCTTTCTATTCAGGTTCTTCATCATCTTCTTCATCAAATAAGAACAACGAAAAGAAAGAAGAGCAAAAGGAAGAAAACGGCAAAAAAACATTTACAGAATCCACCTTTACCGATATCAAAAAGGACGATTGGCATTATGAATCTGTAAAGTATGTGTATGAAAACAACCTTATGCAAGGAACAGGTAATGGATTTGAACCGGAAAGCAAAATGACAAGAGCCATGCTTGTAACTGTTCTTTACAGAATGGCAAATCCCAAGGGAACAGAAAGCACACATAACTTCAACGATGTAGCATCAGGAGAGTGGTATTCTGACGCAGTAGCATGGGCATCCTCAAACGGAATTGTAAGTGGTGTTAGTGAAAACAAATTTGCACCGAATGAGGATATTACCCGTGAACAAATGGCACTTATTATCTATCGTTTTGCAAAGATGCAAGGTATTGATACCACAGATGCATCAAACCTTGAAAGCTTCACAGATGCAAGTGAAGTAAGCGATTGGTCGCTTGATGCAATTAAGTGGGCAAATTCTGTAAGCTTGGTAAATGGCACAAGTGAAACCACACTTTCACCTAAAGACACCGCAACCCGTGCTCAGGTTGCAACAATTCTTATGCGTTTTTGCGAGAATATAGCGAAATAAATTTAATGGTATTATGCGAACAGTCTGACATTAAAATCAGACTGCTCGCTTTTGCCGTTTTAATAAGGAGTTTCCGAAATGAAGAAATTTATATCAATAATTTTAAGCTTGGTAATGATTTTAAGTCTTTCGCCTTTTGTTTATGCAGAAAACAGTTATGACATAAATGCCGTTATTTCTGATACCGCAAATTATCTATATAAAACAGTAAGCAATCCGCAGGTTGGTTCTATTGGCGGTGAATGGGCGGTACTCGGACTCGCAAGAAGCGATGAGAATATCCCAAAAGAATATTTCGAGAATTACTATCAGGTAGTAGAAAAATATGTTAAAGACCATAATGGTGTACTTCATAATAAAAAATATACCGAGTATTCAAGAGTGATTGTAGCTCTTTCCTCTATTGGCAAAAATCCTCAAGATGTTGCAGGATACAATCTTTTAACGCCCCTTGGCGATTATGAAAAAACAATATGGCAAGGCATAAACGGTGCTATATGGGCGCTGATTGCACTTGACAGCAAAAATTATGAAATCCCTCAAAATTCTGATGCAACTATTCAGGCAACAAGAGAAATGTATGTAAATCATATTCTCAAAAAGCAGACATCTGATGGCGGATGGGCATTAACCGGGGATGTGGCTGATCCTGATGTAACAGGTATGGCACTTCAGGCACTTTCCAAATATCAGGATAATGAAAAGGTTAAGTCTGCCACAGAAAAAGCACTTGTTTGCCTTTCAAATATGCAAAATGAGAATGGTGGATTTTCAAGCTATGATACAGAAAATTCAGAGAGCAATGTTCAGGTTGTAGTTGCTCTTTGTGAACTTGGTATTCCCTATAATGATGTCAGGTTTGTTAAAAACGGAAATACAATTTTAGATGAGCTTATGTCATACTACAATAAAGGAAATGGGTTTAATCATACATCTACTGGAAGCGGTGCAAACTTAATGGCAACAGAGCAAGCCTTTTATGGTCTTGTTGCTGTTAAAAGACAACAAGAAGGCAAAAGCAGTCTTTACAGAATGTCCGATGCAATACAGGTATCAGGAGAAGCAAATGTTACGATTGGTCTTAAAGACAAACACGCCGATGTTAAGATGATGGATATAATATCTCCCGGAAAAACATTCTCTGACATATCAGGACATAGTAACAAAACTGCCATTGAAGCCCTCGCATCGAGAGGAATTATAAACGGCAAGACAGAAAATACTTTTGAGCCTGAAAGCACTATGACAAGAGCGGAATTTGCAACTATTATTGCAAGAGGTCTTGGACTTCCCCAAAAGAGCGATATAATTTTTAAAGATGTAACAGTAAACGATTGGTTTTATAATTATGTGGGTACTGCATATAGCTACGGCATTATAAAAGGCGTATCCGAAAATGAATTTAATCCAAACGGCACTATCACTCGTGAAGAAGCGGCTGTAATGGTTGCAAGAGCAGCAAAGCTTTGCGGAATAAATACCGAAATGGATACACTTGCAATCCGTGATGTTTTGGCACAGTTCTTTGACTATGTAAAAGCATCTGATTGGTCACAAAGCTCACTTGCTTTTTGCTATAATGAAAAAATCCTTGATGACAGCGTAATGGATATAAAACCAAAAGAGGCAGTCACAAGAGCAGAAATAGCATCTATGCTTTATAGTATGCTTTTCAATGCAAAGCTTCTGTAAGGAGAGATTGGATGAGAAAGCACAAAAATAAAATAATAGCAGGTGTTATAATTACCATTGTATTGACATTTGTCTTTTGGTATGGCGGTGATGCACCGGGACTTCGTGGCTGGGAAACTCAACCGAAAGAAACAGTAGTCCAAATTGATGAACCAACAAAAGAGGAACTTGCAGAGGCTGAAAAAGCTGTCAGCGACATTCCGGTAAAGGAAGAAAACGAACCCGCAACCGAGGAAAATAAACCGCAAAAGCAAGACGGAACACCTATGACTTCGGCAGAAAAGATTGCTATGGCAGAGAAAATTGCCGATAGTACGCCCCCCTCTACCGAAGAAGTAACACCTTCTGTTGAAACCAAACAAAGTAATGAGGAATATTCCGAAGAACAAGGAATGGTTATAAATGAGGTTACGGGCAAAGACCAATACAGAACCGATCCTGTTCCAGAAGGAAAACCCATACCCGTCGAGCCTGAAAATGCGGTGATTACAGATAAAGAACTTACTTGTACTTTGTCTGTAAGGTGCGATACGATTTTACAAAACATGGGTTGGCTTGATAGTGAAAAGATTGAACTCGTACCTAAAGACGGTGTTATATTTGCAGAAAAGACCGTTACATTTTACGAGGGTGAAAGTGTATTCAATCTTCTTATGCGAGAAATGAAACGAAACAAAATACATATGGAATTTGAAAACACACCCATATACAATAGTGCCTATATCGAAGGCATAGCAAACCTTTACGAATTTGATTGCGGTGAGCTTTCAGGTTGGATGTATAAGGTAAACGGATGGTTCCCTAATTACGGATGCTCTCGTTATCAATTAAAAGCCGGAGATAAGGTCGAATGGGTATATACCTGTGATTTAGGTGTTGATGTTGGCGGATATGGATCATCAAACGGCAATAAGCGAGGAGAATAAAATGGTACAGTGTTATTTTTGAAATGGTAAAGGAAAAACAACTGCTGCAATCGGTGCGGTTATTCGCTGTGTAGGTTGCGGACAAAAGGCTTTGTATGTAGGCTTTTTGAAAAATAACGATTCTGCTGAATTTAAGGTTTTGGGTACTCTTGAAAACGTTGATATGCTATTTTCAGACGAGAAGTACAGGTTATATGACAATGAAAAACCGGAGCTTGCACCAAAATTCATAAAGGCATATACAAAGCTTTTGTTTGACGAAACTGCAAAGATAAAATCAAACTATCAGATGATAGTGCTTGATGAGATTCTTGATGCAGTAGAGTTTGGATATGTAGATGAAGATGAATTTATAAAGGTACTTAACGAATGGAAAGAAAGTGCGGAAATAATTCTTACCGGGCACGAATTGCCCGAGAAAATTGCAAAGGTATGCGATTATGTATCAGAGGTAAGAGAAATAAATCATCCGTATAACAGCGGTACTATCGCACGAAAAGGAATTGAATACTAATATGAGTGAATTTAAAACATATCACCCGATTGTGAATTTTACATACTTTGTATTTGTAATCGGGTTCAGTTGCGCATTTATGCATCCTGTGTGTCTATGCATTTCGCTTGTGAGCGGATTTGCATATTCCGTGATGCTGAAGGGCAAAAAAGCAATTAAAATAAACTTAATATATATGATTCCAATGCTACTTGCGATGGCACTTATAAACCCTGCCTTCAATCACGAAGGCGTTACCATCATAGAATATTTGCCAAGCGGAAATCCGCTGACTCTCGAATCAATCATTTACGGAATCTGTGCGGCAATTATGATTGTAAGTGTTATCTGTCATTTCAGTTGCTACAATGAGGTTATGACAAGCGATAAGTTTATTTATCTTTTCGGAAAAATCATTCCTGCTATGTCGCTTATCATTTCGATGACGCTTCGGTTTGTTCCAAAGTTTTCGGCACAGCTTAAAGTTGTAACAAATGCCCAAAGATGTATGGGGCGTGATGTGTCAAACGGCAGTATTATCAAGCGAGCAAAGAATGGACTAAATATTCTTTCGATTATGACAACGTGGTCGTTAGAAAATGCCATTGAAACTGCAGACAGTATGAAATCCCGTGGATATGGAATTCCGGGGAGGACTGCATTTTCAATCTTTACTTTTGATAAGAGAGATAAGAAATCATTAGTCTGTATTTTGCTTTTAGGAATATATACACTTATTGGTAATTTGATGGGTGGAATGTATTTCAGTTTCTTTCCGTCAATGAAAGTGGCTGAAATTTCATTCTTTAACATAAGCGTATTCGTGGCATATCTTATGCTTTGCATAAGTCCAATAATTATTGAAATTTGGGAGGTGAGAAAATGGAAAGCTTTAAGGTCGAAAATCTAAGTTTTAGTTATCCTAACAGATGCGATAAAGCACTTGAAGATATAAACTTTACTGTAAATCAAGGTGAGTTCGTTTTGCTTTGCGGCAAATCAGGGTGTGGTAAGACTACACTTTTAAGACTGTTAAAATCATCCCTTGCACCGCACGGTGAAATAAGCGGAAGTATTTATTTTAACGGCAAAAATCTTTTGGACTATGATACCAAAAAACAAGCATCAAGTATTGGCTTTGTGATGCAGAATCCCGACAATCAGATTGTAGCCGATAAGGTGTGGCACGAGCTTGCGTTCGGTTTAGAAAGTCTTGGATATAAGCAAACCGAAATCAGAACAAGAGTGTCTGAAATGGCATCCTTTTTCGGCATACAGACTTGGTTTTATAAGAAAGTAACAGAACTTTCAGGAGGTCAGAAGCAACTGTTAAACCTTGCATCTGTTATGGCAATGCAGCCATCTGTTTTGATATTGGACGAGCCTACAAGTCAGCTTGATCCAATTGCCGCAGGAGAGTTTTTGAAGACTTTAGAAAAAATCAACCGTGAGCTTGGAACAACCATCATTCTCACCGAACATCGCTTGGAAGATGCTTTCCCGATGGCGGATAGGGTAATCGTAATGGATGATGGGAAAATCATTGCAGATAGTACACCTGAAAAAGTCGGTATAATTCTCAAAGAAAAAAATCACGATATGTATAAAGCACTTCCGACACCAATGCGAGTTCATAGTGAAGTGGCAAATGATTTGCCTTGTCCTTTAACTGTCCGTGAAGGCAGAACATGGCTTGAAGAATATTCAAAAGAAAACACATTAGATTCTACTGTTATTCCGTGTGATGAATTAAAAGAAAACAACCATATAGTTATACAAATTAAAGATGCTTGGTTCCGATACGAAAAGGAACTGCCTGATGTAGTAAAAGGATTTGATTTGACCATACATAAAGGCGAATTAGTTTGTCTTGTTGGCGGTAACGGAACCGGGAAAACAACTGCACTCTCCCTTATATCAGGTCTTAACACACCATACAGAGGTGATGTGCTGATAAATGGGCAAAGCATCTCTAAGATAAAGAATTTATATGATGGTTTGCTCGGCGTTCTTCCACAGAATCCGCAGAGCGTATTCGTTAAGAAAACAGTTTATCTTGATTTGTTGGAAATCCTTTCCGATAAGAAACTCTCAAAAGAAGAAAAAGAACAAAAGGTACAAAATATATCTGTACTTTGCAGAATTGAAAATCTTTTAGACTCACATCCATATGATTTGTCAGGCGGCGAACAGCAAAGAGCTGCACTTGCCAAAATCCTTCTTATGGAGCCTGAAATACTGCTTCTTGATGAGCCCACAAAAGGAATGGATGCACACTTCAAAGAAGAATTTGCAGATATTCTTTTAGACTTAAAATCAAACGGTGTAACAATTCTTATGGTGTCTCACGATATAGAATTCTGCGCAGAATACGCAGACAGATGTGCTCTTGTGTTTGACGGAAGCATTACATCAGTTGATACGCCGAGGGAGTTTTTCAAGGGCAAAAATTTCTATACCACCTCTGCAAATAGAATGGCACGAACAAAGTTACCTGATGCAGTTTTGGCAGAAGATATTATTATCGCTTGTGGCGATAAAGTGAAAAAAAGAGAAAGACAAACACGGCACATAGAATTATATAAGCATCAGAGAGAAAACAAACCTCAAAAAGAAAAAGTGCAGAAACTTACTCCTGCAAGAAGTATATGCGGTAGTATATTTGCTTTACTTTTTGTACTGATGTTCCTGCCACTTAAAACCGATATAAATATATTGAATATCGATGTAAAAAGCTTTGCGGGATTCGGTGTTTATGAAATAGCCATGGTATTAGTGTTGTTTGCCTCATGTTTCTGCTTCTTTCCGCAAAGAGATATTGGAATAGAAGTAATACAAATTCCAAAATCGGACAGAAAACTTACCAAAAGAACTCTTGTGGCAACATTCTTGATATTACTTTTAATACCGCTCACGATTTATGTCGGAGTTTTCTTCTTAGGTGACAGAAAGTATTATTTTATAAGCCTACTCATCATTCTTGAAACAATGATACCATTTTGTATGGTATTTGAATCAAGAAAGCCAAAAGCAAGAGAACTTATTATAATAAGCGTGCTTTGTGCAATCGCAGTAGCAGGCAGAGCGGCATTCTTTATGCTTCCGCAGTTTAAGCCTGTTGTAGCACTTGTTATTATAGCAGGTGTTTGTTTCGGCGGCGAAACGGGATTCTTGGTAGGTGCAGTAACCGGATTTGTTTCAAACTTTTTCTTTGGACAAGGTCCGTGGACACCGTGGCAGATGTTTGCCTTTGGTATTATTGGATTTATTGCAGGAATACTTTTCAAAAAAGGATTCCTTCGCAGGACAAAAGCATCTCTTTGTATCTTCGGATTTATTGCAACGATTATGATTTACGGAGGAATTATGAACCCTGCATCCGTAATTATGTATCAGGCTAACCCAACAAAAGCAATGATAGTATCTGCTTATATTATGGGAATACCATTTGACTTAATTCACGCACTCGGAACAGCGTTCTTTCTATGGTTTATATCCGAACCTATGATAGATAAGCTTGAGAGGATTAAAGTTAAATATGGGTTGGTGGAGAGATAAGTTGTGGTACCGATGGCAAGATAAATAAAACGAACTATATTTACTATTTTCCCCAAAGCACTTGAAATCTTTTCAATTTGTGGTATCATTATGAGTGTCAGGTAAACGATATTCGACTTATCGTTTGATTCTTGGCGTGATACTACTTTGATACTAAAAAATCGAGCAAAGTAAAATAATATGGAGATTAGAGAAGAAATACACGCTAAAATCCATAAAATACTAAACAAACAAGTTTAGTATTAAAGAAACTTTATCGAGTGGGAATAATATCTTTAGTGTTTTAAGTCCCGGAAGGCCTTGATTTATCAGGGCTTTCCGGGACTTTACTTTTCATTGGTTTGATCGAATCGATTTTTACCTCCGGCTCTCTTTTACGGCCAGATGTAAACCTATTCGACCACCATTCACCCTTGAATATCCTGAAAAAAGGCCAATTCTACTGCTGTTCGGTTGTGAAACAACTGATCATGCTGTAGAATGATGGCGAGGTGAAGGACCATGTTTGAGATTGATAAGGAAAAATTTGGAGGATTTGTTGCTCAGCTTCGAAAAGAAAAGGGTTATACCCAAAAGGAATTAGCGCAGCGCCTTTTCATATCGGATAAAGCCATCAGCAAAAGGGAGACTGCCATCAGCATTCCGGATACGACTCTACTGATCCCTCTGGCAGACCTGCTGGGTGTTACTGTCACAGAGCTATTGATGTGTCAGCGTATAGAGCATGACAACACCCTGGATGCCGGGCAAGTGGAGAGCATTGTAAAAACGGCCATCTCCTACTCCGAGGAAGATCAGACGAGAGCCTATCAGCAAAAGAGCAAGTGGGGACTCATTTATACTATTGCTTTAATTATTAGCTGTGCGGTGGTGTATCTGACTTACTCAAGCGGATATGATACGACAACTCTAGCTACCATAGGACTCCTGAGCGTAATCTTCGGCGGATATTTTTGTTTCTTTGCCAAGGCAAAGCTGCCAACCTATTATGATGAGAACCGCATCAACGCTTACAGCGATGGAGTGTTTCGTATTAATGTTCCCGGCCTGTACTTTAACAATAGCAATTGGCCGCACATCCTGAACGTAGGGCGTATATGGGCAGTGGCAACCATGGTGGCCTATCCGATACTGTCCTTTCTGATGGGCTTCTTTTTACCTGAGCTTTGGAGCAAAACGGAGCTTGCCTTCTCCTTGATTCTCTCCCTCGGGGGATTGTTTATTCCCATCTATATTGTCGGAAAGAAATATGAATAAGGAATTCTAGAAAACCCGGAAACTAAAATTTCGGGTTGTCTTTTTTATAGGTATATCCATCATAAGGTTGACAGGGGAGAGGATTTTATGTCATACTATATTTAACATTTAGGTTAAATGTTAAAGGAGGCGGTCAACCTTGGGTTTGCAAAATACTATGAAGGCCCTTGCCGATCCCATACGGCGTGAAATACTCAATCTTTTGAGAAACGGCAGAATGTCAGCAGGAGAGATTACAGACCATTTTAATGTCACGGCAGCCTCTATATCGCGGCATCTTTCGGTACTCAAAGAAGCAGATCTTATTCGGGATAACCGGGAGGGCAAGTTTATTTTCTATGAACTAAACACTTCTGTTCTAGAGGAAATCATGCTTTGGATTACTGATTTGAAGGGAGAGTAAAACAATGATGAAGAATAACAAATGGAAACTTATCCTATCCTCGGCAATTGTACTGCTTCCTATCGTTATGGGATTGATATTTTGGAATACTCTGCCGGAGCAATTTGCGACACACTGGGGTGCAGATGGGGTGGTAGATGGATGGAGCAACAAGGCGTTTACGGTATTTGCTCTGCCCGGCTTTATTTTTGCTATTCATTGGCTCTGTATTTTTGTATCCTGCGCTGATCCCATGAATAAAAACCAAGGGGGTAAGGCGCTGGGACTGGTTTTGTGGATATGCCCCGCAATCTCAGTTCTTTCAAGTGGGGTGATATATGCTACAGCTCTTGGGATGGAGAGCCGCATAGAACTGGTGGTGCCTGCCGGCCTGGGCCTATTGTTTGCGATTATTGGTAACTATTTACCCAAGTGCAAGCAGAATTACACCATTGGTATCAAGCTACCATGGACACTACACAATGAAGAAAATTGGAATAAAACTCATCGGTTTGCAGGGAAAATGTGGGTAATTGGTGGCTTAGTGCTTATGGCGTCAATCTTCCTCCCTAAAAGCCTGGTGGTGATTAGAATTCCTCTGGTTATCATACTATTGGCCATTGTCCCCATCATTTATTCCTATGCCTTTTATAGAAATCAGCTCAAGAATGAAGATTTAAGAACCCCAGATAGCCAACCAATGCATAAGCCAAGTCCACTTTATGTGAAGGTGTCCATAGTCTTTGGTGCTCTCATTCTCGTTGCCGTAGGTATTCTGCTTTTTACTGGTAATATTGAAATGCAGTATGGGGAAACCTCCTTCACTATCAAAGCAACATACTGGAGCGATTTGGAGGTGGATTATGGTGCTATCGAAAGTATTGAGTACCGGCAAGCGTGTGTGGCAGGCTCCAGAACCAATGGCTTTGGAAGCCGCCGGCTTCAGATGGGTGCTTTCAGAAATGATGAGTTCGGTGCCTACACAAGATATTCCTATACAGACTGCGATTCCTGTGTTGTTCTAAAGGTTAGTGGTAATACACTTGCTGTTAGCGGGATTGATGAAAAAAGTACAGAGGCGATCTATGATGAGCTTATGGCGAGAATAAAGAAATAAAATAGTATGTTAAGTATATCCCTGGTTGTGGCAGTAATATGGAATGGGGTATGTGCCTATTGACAAGAATAGACTATTGTAATAGTCTAGATATGGACGACAACAATAGTCTATTATGTTTTTGTTTTGACATAAGTGAATAGGGAGGCTGAAGGGTTATGAAACGCTTATGTTTATGGGTGATGATATCTATCCTGCTAATAGCTAGTACGGGGTGTGCTAAAGAGAAAACCAACCCAATACCCAGCTATACAGCCTATTCCAATTTAAATGAAAGCTATAGCCTGGAGGATGCCAAAAAAGACGGTTGTGTGGTTTTCGAGGATTTACACCTCACCTCAGGTGAAGAGCATTGGCTCAATTTTTTGGCTGAAACTAAAAAGGGTAAAACAGCCACCATCCGCCTTGCTCAGTATTATACGCTGGAGGCCCAAAAAGAGCATGTCTCCCCCGAGCTCTATGAAGAAATCAAAGAGGAGTATCCCAGGCTATTTCTTGTTGATCTTTCCTATGATGGCACGAAATACACCACCTTTTACGTTGAAGAGGATACGGAATTTAGGAGGGAGTATCTCTATCTCAATCATTATACCGGAGAAGCCAGAAAAGGCGCCGCTTACTCCAGATATGACTGCTATATTCTTGTTAATGACAAGCTTATTACTTATGAAGACCTCGAAAAAGCTATGGTGAGTAGTCATTCAGACGCATGGATTGATCAAAACCGTATATACATCAACCTCATTCAGTAATAATACTCAGGCTTTTAAAACCAAAAAAAATCGTTTATAATGAATGAGCGGATGGTTAGTCTTGAGTTAATGCTATTGTTTTCGGTTTCTAATGGAACTCTAATTCATCTAACAGGAGCACCTAATCATTCAAGCTTACAATAGGGAATGTAAGCTTGATGAAACGATATTAATCGGAGGTGCTTTTACAGTATGAACATTCAAATGATTGATGAATTTAGAAGAAGAACTAATGCCAGTTATGATGAGGCAAAGTATTACCTGGACAGATGTAATGGGGATTTACTTGAGGCCATTATTGCTTTTGAAAAAGAGCGTACCGGTTACCAGACCTATACTTGCAGGGATAAGAAAAATGATTATGGAAAAAGCTACCAGGATAACTACCAAAACGGTTATCAGAGCTATGGAGCTCCACATTCCCGTTCGGGGAACCTGGGTAGGGGTATTATGAGGGTTCTACAAAGACTGATTGACATAAAGCTTGTTATTACCGATAAATCCCTTAGAACCTTTAATATTCCGTTGCTTGTACCTGTAGTTTTATTCCCTGTATGGCATATTATCATTGTAATGGCCATTGTAATGATGATCATGGGCTTCAGGTTTTCTTTTCAAGAAATACCGGATACAAATGTAAATGTGGAATCCTTTGTTGGCAAAATGAAGGATAAGGTTAAAGAGAATACCAGAAGCTTCTAAGGATTCCAAAGGACGGAGGTGTCAACCATGGTAACAATAGAGCAGATTGATGAATTCAGGAAACGCACCCATTCCAGCTATGAGGACGCCAAGTTTTTTCTGGAGCGAAACAATGGTGATGTTCTGGATGCCATTATTGATTTTGAGCGTGCCAAATCAGGAAAATACCAGAGCTGTAATCGTGGGAAGAATCATGAAGATACCGGAAAGCGTTTTGCGGAGGTACTGCAAAAGGGATTTGATACCCGTATAATCGTTGAGGATAAGAATTCCACCCTCTTTACCATTCCGGTCATCCTCTTGGTTCTCTTCATCCCCATGTGGGTGATCATCGCACTGTTTTTCCTGTTCCTGGTGATGCTAGGCTATAAATTCAGTATTAGGGATGTTAAAAGTCAGAATATTAATGTGGATTCCTTCTTCCATAATATCAATGAGAAAATGAAGGATACCTCCAGCACAAAAAAGCCTCCTCACACTCCAAATCAAGGCTCTGCTCAACCCCAGAGCAGTAAGCCACAGGTTCCGGTGGTCTCAACGATGACGCCGCCTGCTACAAGTGAGGCTAAAAAGCCTGGCGAGGAACCGAACAAGGATGAGGGCTACAAGGAATATACCATTGAATGAGCGGGATTTAAATTGGGGGACTTTATGTACCCCCTGTTTCATTTAAAGTGTTAGAAAGCTTGGTGCCTGGTGCATTTTTGGAGGTTTGGAAATGGCTGAACGCATATTGGTTGTTGAAGACGAAAGCAAAATAGCCAGATTTTTGGAGCTTGAGCTAAAGCATGAGGGATATGAGGTGGAAATTGCCTCCGATGGGCGGAGCGGCCTGGAACGCGTGCAAAAGGGGGATATACACCTTTTGGTGCTGGATCTTATGCTTCCTCTTATGAGCGGCATTGAGGTTTGCCGGAGGGTCAGGAAGTTTTCGGACATGCCCATCATCATGCTAACCGCCAAGGACGATATTTCCGACAAGGTAACGGGTCTGGACAGCGGGGCTGATGATTACGTCACCAAACCCTTTGCCATTGAGGAGCTTCTAGCTCGGATCCGTGTTGCACTAAAAAGGAAATCAATTGCAAAGAAAGACGCCTCCGACGAACAAATTGTTGTGGGTAAGCTCGTGCTTTCTAAGATGCAGCATAAGGTGACCTATGATGGGGAGGAAATACTGCTCTCTAAGAAAGAGTATGACCTCCTGCTTTACCTTATGGAGAACAAAGGCATCGTTTTGGACCGAGAAAAGCTCATTGAAAATGTATGGGGCTATGATTTTATCGGTGATACCAATGTGACTGATGTCTACATACGTTATCTGAGAAGTAAGATTGATCAGCATTATGGTGTTAACTATATAAAAACCATCCGTGGAGTGGGGTATATCTTTGAAAACCAAGGGTAAAGAAGATATTCTGATAGTCAGAAGAAAAACAAAATCACAAAGCGAAACGGCTAAAGCCAGAACGTCCACCATCGGGAAAACAGATACAAAGACCTCAGCTTCAAAAGAAAGCGCCATGAGCACAAAAAGGCCCACTCCTCAAGAGCAGGCTACCGCCAAGGAAGCGCCTTCTGTAAAAAAAAATGAGGTTCCGCGTCATTCCTCGCTGGTTTCACGTATTACCGCTTTTTATACTAACATGTTTGCCACTTGGCTTTCCATCTCCCTGGCTGTGGTTTTTATTTTGGTTATTGTCTTTAATGTTCTGTTTATGGTTTATGATAACAAACCGGCCTTGGAGGAGATTGGTCAGCCTGTGGATACCATAGGCTTCATAGATAAAGTCAATGCGCTTCAAGGGGCGCGCATGGTTTTAATGAATGAAAAGGGTGAAATGATTGCTTCTTCCTTTAAGGAGGTTACATCAGCCCCTTCTACCGGACTGGCCGGCATCTCTCTTTTAAGTAATAAGGTCTTCCTTACCCATGGCAAACACTATACCATTGATATGGCCAATCTTACGTTGGTAATTTACTATGATATTTCCCTTATCCTCCTAGAGATTTTGGTGATTGGTGCCGCAGCCATCCTCCTCTTTCTCGTCACCATCCTCACCATATATGTACGGGGGAATTACCTGACCCGTAAGGCCTTCGGGGTACTGGATGAGCTAATTTTTAAGGCCAGCAATATTTCTTCTCAAAACCTTAACCTGCGGCTGAATGTCAGTAACTCCACCGATGAGCTGATAGAATTTGCCGTCACCTTTAACAGGATGATGGATCGCATAGAGAAAGCCTATGAGAAGCAAAATCAATTTGTTTCGGATGCCTCCCATGAGCTGCGCACCCCCATTGCCGTTATCCAGGGCTACGCAAGGATGCTGGAGCGCTGGGGCAAGGATGACAAGGAGATTTTACAGGAATCCATAGGGGCCATCAACAAAGAATCAAAGAATATGCAGGATCTTGTAGACAAACTTCTGTTTATAGCGCGAAACGATAAGGATACCCTGGTTCTTGTCAAGAATCATTTCGATATGAGTGAGCTCATTCTGGAGCTGGCGAGAGATACCCGTATGCTGGAAACCCATCACGAGATCAGGAGCTTTGTCCAGCCCGATGTGAAGGTTTTTGGAGATAGGGACAGAATCAAACAGGCTTTGAGGATATTTGTGGACAACGCCTTGAAATATACCGAACCCAATGGTACCATTACCCTTCGTCTGGACGTTGAGGGTGACCAGGCGATAGCGGTTGTCAAGGATACAGGTATGGGGATTCCTGAAAAGGATCTTTCCAATATTTTTGACCGATTCTACCGTGTGGATACGGCAAGGGAACGCAACAAGGGCGGTCACGGCCTTGGCCTTTCAATTGCCCGTATTATCATTCTTCGGCACGGAGGGCGCATTAGGGTGGCCAGCAAGATTGGAGAGGGTACCCGATTCAGCATCTATCTGCCCATGGAAAAACCCTTGGAAAATATGGATGAAATCAAAGAGTGATCCATCGAATAGCGTTCCATTTAAGGAAGCCGTCAAGGCTTCCTTTTTTATTGGTCATATACCTGAAGGTTCATAATTTACATAATAATAACAAATTTATGACAAGTACATATCAATTTAAGGTGAGAGTAGAAAATATGATAAAATTGTAAATAAAAAGTAAAAAATGGACGTAATCAAATGATGGGACTTGTTTCCGGTACTCGAACCTTCTTTGCTCGGTTTGTAACCATTCTTGCCTCGCTATTCATGAGCCTTGCCTTCTATTCCTTTCTAGCCCAACCGGATAACAGAAAGGATTTCGCACTATTAAACCAGCATTATGAGCTGTGGCTGCTGCTTCTTATTTTTTCGGCCATGCTTGCCTGTGCTGTTTTGTGGTTAATATGTGGACGGGTTCAGCTTAATTCAAGGCTTTGCTTGATTGTCATACTGGTTATGGCTGTTTTGCTCAGGCTCTTATGGATCTGTCTTTATGATGTAAGGCCTCAGAATGATTTTAGATTCTATTATGAACACGCCCAGCGCTTCGTAAATGGTGATTTTTCCGGGAGGGGGTATATTTCTCTATTTCCCCATACCTTTGGCTATACATCTTTTTTAAGCCTTCTCTTCGGGATCTTCGGCACAGCGGTGGAGATGGCCCAATTTGCCAACATCGCAATAAGCTGCGGGGTGATCACCCTTGTGTTTGTTCTGGGAAAGATACTGTACGACGATAGGGCGGGGCTTATAGCGGCTGTTATATGGGCCTTCTGGCCGTCACAGATCTTTTATACCGAATTAGTGTCCACTGAAATATTATTTACTTTTATGATGCTGTTCTGCATCACCTTATTCTTAAAGCTTCCGGCAGGGAATAAATCCGTTGCGGCCTCGGTTCTTTTGGGCTTGTGCTGCGCTATGACCAACGGGATACGTCCCTTTGGGCCCATACTTATTATCGCCTTTACCTTGGCCTTCATATATCAACCCTTCCGCAGCCGGATGGAAAAGACAGGGGTGAAGCCGTCATCGGTCATACTCCCTTTGTGCACCTTCCTTTTGGCCTATCTAGTTTTCTCCAACGTCTGGAGTCTCGTTCTATCCCATGTCATTGATAAGCCAGTAGCCCGCTCGCCTGTGGGTTTCAATCTGCTTGTGGGCAGCAATCTGAAATACGAAGGAAGATGGAATCAGGAGGATTCGGAGCACATGAACAAACTCCTTGGCCCTGCTGAATTTAATGCTCAGGAGGTTCATGACCAATTGGCTCAAGATAGCCTTGAGAGGATTAAAGCACAGGGAGGTAAAAACCTTGGACTCGTTATCAAGAAGTTCTCAATCATGTGGTCAAGCGACGATGATATTCTCACTTATATCAAGGCAGGCCTGAATCCGGTATCCCCTGGGTCAGGCTCCTTCCACGGGGTAAGAAGGTACCTTAAATTGGCTTGTAACCTTTACTATGCTGTGGTTGTTCTTTTGTGCGGTGTCTTTTTCTTTTGGTCATTCAGAAAAGGTATCAATACCGGGCAAATGGTCATGCTTCTCATTATCCTGGGGGTGGCCATGATTCACCTGGTGGTGGAGGTTCATGGAAGATATCATTTTTCCATGATGCCGTTGTTTGCATTATTAGCCGGACAGGGCCTCTGCAAGTGCTTTATTCATTTAAATGCCAGAGCCACCCAGAAGGGTTCATTTCCGCATTGAATTGAAATGGCAAGGGAATAATGGTAAGATAATGTTATTCCGCTTAGAAGACAAGTAGAGTGTTCTACTGTGCCTCTCTTGAGAAAATCACATAATTTAGGAGATATGTTAATGAAAAATCCATTAGGTTCTTTGATGCGTTATATCCTGCCTTTTGGGCTCGCTTACCTAGCCTATACCTTTTTTGGGCCCCTTGGAGCCCTCGCGGTTGTTGCAGTCATCCTTCTGGCAGGCTTTTTCCTTAACAGAGGTATGGTTTACCAAAACCAAGCCAGCAAGAAATATCACAAGGGCGATTTTGACGGGGCTCTAAATGATCTGAAATCGGCTGTTAACCACGATCCCAAGAATGCTAAAATTCGAAGCACTTACGCCTTTTTGCTTTTGAAGTTGGGTAATCCCGAAGAGGCTGCGATTCAAATTGATGAGGCCCTCAAGGGTGCTTTGGAAGCTGATAAAAATGCCATGCGCGTGACCAAAAGCTTGATTTTATGGAAGCAGGGAAAGCTGGATGAGGCCATTGAAGAGCTTACAGAGCTTATAAAGACCTATGAGACAACCAATGTATATGCCACGCTGGGCTTTCTTCTGATTGAAAAGGGCGACCTGGATAAAGCTCTTGAGTTTAATCTTTTGGCCAAGGAATTCAATAGCAGCAGTCCCATCATCATGGATAATCTAGGCTGTGCCTATCTCCTTTTGGGAGAGGATGAAAAGGCTCTTGAAGTCTATCAGGAGGTTATGAAAAACAAGCCCAATTTCCCTGAGGCCTTCTATAACTATGCCCGGGTTCTAGAGAGAATGGGGGATCTAGAAAAAGCCCTGTATATGGTACGCCATGCCCTTACCCTGCGCTTCTGGAATACAAGTACCGTTTCCAAGGATGAGGTTGAGGCCTATCTCAGGACTTTAGAGGTCAAGGATCAGGAAATACAAGCAGAGCTATCTGAAAAGAAACGACAGGCCAAGGAGGCCGCCGCAGCCCAGGAGGCTGAGGTGGAAGGTTCGGACAATACACAGGATAAATAAGATACTGAGGTACTTAAAGAGGTCATAATGAGTAACCAGAATGAATATTACTTCGAATTCGGGATTGATCCCAACATCATCGAGGCTGCCAAATTAGCCGAGGAAGCTGTAAAAAGCAGCTTCTCCCATATTGATGCCATCAAGGAGCAAAATCAGCTCAAGGTCATTCGGGCCATGCAGCTTGAAAGGCTGAGTGACACCCATTTTTCAGGAACAACCGGATATGGCTATAATGACAGGGGAAGAGAGATCCTTGATGCCGTATATGCCCATGCCTTTAAAGCCGAGGATGCCATTGTCAGACACAGTATCACCTGTGGCTCCCATGCTCTTGCCCTTTGCCTTTATGGGATTTTGCGGCCGGGAGATGAGCTTCTGGCCGTTACCGGAAAGCCCTATGATACGCTGGATGAGGTCATTGGCCTCAGGGGCACAGAGGGCTCGGGCTCCCTTAAGGAATACGGCGTATCCTATCGCCAGGTTGAGATGACAGAGGAAGGCTTATTGGACTTTGAGGCAATTAAAGAGGCCATCAACAGCCAAACCAAGCTGATTTTCATTCAAAGATCAAGAGGGTATGCCTGGAGGCCTGCCCTCACTATTGCTGAAATAGAGCGGGTTGTTACCTTTGTAAAGGGGATCAAGCCGGACGCTCTGGTCATGGTGGACAATTGCTATGGCGAGTTCGTGGAAGAGAGAGAGCCCACCGAGGCAGGTGTTGACATCATGGCGGGCTCGCTGATCAAAAATCCCGGGGGTGGCTTGGTGCCTTCAGGGGGATATATCGCTGGCCGTAAAGAGCTGGTGGAGAAGGTCTCCTACCGCATGACCCTGCCCGGTCTGGGCCGGGAGGTGGGAGCTACCCTGGGCCACAACCGCCTTCTTTTCCAAGGCTTTTTTATGGCTCCCCATGTAGTCGCTGAAAGCCTTAAGGGTGCCGTATTCACAGCGCAATTGATGAAAAGTCTGGGGTTTGACACCAATCCCGGGCCTTTTGACCCAAGATGTGATCTCATACAAGCCATCAAATTTAATCGGGAGGATGCGGTTATTGCCTTCTGCCAGGGTATTCAGGAGGGTTCGCCTGTTGATTCCTATGTCAGGCCAGAGCCCTGGGATATGCCGGGGTATGATTCTCCTGTCATCATGGCGGCAGGAGCCTTTATTCAGGGCTCATCCATTGAACTTAGCGCAGACGCCCCCATAAGGCCTCCCTATACGGCCTATATGCAGGGTGGGTTGGTTTATGAACACGTCAAGCTGGGAGCCATGTGTGCCGTTCAAAAGCTTGTTCGTCAGGGAATTGTCAGTCTGCCTGTCAAATAAGCCTATGGAGGGTTTGTATGGCAAATGAGTTGGAAGAAAAGCAGAAAATGAGAAAGGCTCGTAGAAACCGAAGGCGTTTTTTTAGTTTCCTGGGTTTTCTTCTCCTGCTTATTTATGTTCCTGCCCTTTGGAACTGGCTTTTTTCTAGTAACCACGAAATCGGAGTCATCAAGACGGCAACCTTGGAAATGAAGGTTCCGGTAAAGGGCTTGTTCATAAGGAAGGAACAAATTCTGACTTCTCCTGGAAAGGGTATTATCATCCCCAATATTCAATATGGCGAGCGCGTGTCCAAGGGCAAGGCGGTAGCTTCCTATATCCGGGCTGATATGAAGGATGTCAACGATAATTATAAGCAGATGGAGATTGAGATACTCAAAAGAGTGGTGGCAAAGTTCGATCAGGCCGTGGGTCCGGAACGTGATCTTTGGGAGGATGCCGTTGAGACACAGATGGATAAGCTGGCGACTCTGGGTAATTCCGGAGACTTAAGTGATGCCGAGGCTATTAGGGCCGCTATTGATCATGTTCTTGAGGCTAAGGCGCGGTATATGCTGGACAGCGGGGATGAGTTTAAGAATGAAAAACAGGAATTAGAGCGTCTGAGAAGCAATATAGAGAAATCCGTAACCAATATTTATGCGCCGGAATCCGCCATTGTGTCCTATTCTGTCGATGGTTATGAGGAAAAGCTATTACCTGAAATGCGCACCCAAATAACCCACGAGAAAATCAATGAAATCCTTGAGAAAGTCAAAATTCCCGATAAGGGCCTCACCCCCGCAGAGATTGCCGGGCAAGAAAACCAGCCTTTTGGTAAGCTGGTTGCCAATGATGTGGGATGGATTGTTTTGAGTGTCCCGGAGGAGCAAGGCAAGGAAATTGCCGTCCTGAAGGAAAAGGCAGCACTTCAGAGTCAAGAGCTTATCCTGGAAATGGAGATAGAGGGTTTAAGCGATTATATCCCCATCCTGGTTGAGGCCATAGGCCAAACTCAGGACGGGTTTACGATAATGACTATGAGAATAGACAAGTATATAGAAAAAACCATGGACTACCGAAGTGCGAAGGGAAACCTCATTATACACAGCATAACGGGCATGAAGGTGCCTTTAAGAAGCTTATTTAATATCAATTCAGTGGATAACACCGCAGACATTATTATTGTTCAAATGAATAAAGCGGTTTTCAAGCGGGTTAAAATTGCCGGGCGACAGGATTCCTACGCCATCATCGAGAACATTGATCCAACACAGGCTTCTGAGAATGTGAATGTTTTTGATGTTTTTCTTGTCAATCCCAATAACATTGTCGAAGGTCAGGTGATTGAGAAATGAGTGAAAACCCAATGGAGCATCTGCGGGAGGCCTATGACGCCATAAGGCGGGAAATCAGGGATAGAGCCCTAAAGGCCGAGCGAAGGCCCGAGGACATTTTGCTGTTGGGCGTGACTAAGACAGTGGATGTCCCTATAATGCAGGCGGCTTTTGATATGGGAATTACGCATTTTGGTGAAAACAGGGTTCAGGAATTTCTTAGAAAATCCGATATACTCCATAGGGATTGTTGTTGGCACATCATTGGAAGACTTCAGACAAATAAAGTAAAATACCTGGATCAGCGTATAAAGCTCATTCATTCTGTTGACCGGCTGGAATTGGCCCAGGCCCTTGAGCAAAGGGGGAAATCCATCGGCTACCGTTTTCCGGTTTTAATACAGGTAAATGTAGCCGGTGAGAGTACAAAGGCAGGTGTCTCACCGGAGGACCTTAAAAGTTTGTTGATTAGTCTGTCAAAAATGGGTAATATTCATGTAAAAGGACTGATGACCATTGCCCCCTACACCGAGGATTCTGAGGATGTTCGATATGTTTTCAGGGCATTACGAAAACTATCAGTTGACATGATGGGGGAAAGGGTAGAAAATATCAATATGGACGAACTCTCCATGGGTATGAGTAATGATTATCCCATAGCCGTGGAGGAGGGAGCTACTATCGTAAGAATAGGAAGCGACCTTTTTGGAGAAAGAGTTTATTAGCCCTTTGGCTAGTGATATTTTACGAATGAAAACTGGAGGAAAATACGATGGCTAAGTTGTTTGAGAAGGTTCTTGACTTTGTTGGCTGGGAATCCAACACAGAGGCTGATGATGAGGAAATTTACGAAGAAGAAGTGGAAAGCCCGTCTTCGAGAAATGATCGCTATGCCTCCCAGAGAAGGAATCCCCAGGGCAAAGTTCTTAACATGAATAATAACAATAATCTCAAGGTTGTTATTCAGTCACCTCAAAATATTCTTGAAGCCCGTGAGCTTTGCGATCACTTAAAGTCAAACAAGCCTATTATTATGAATGTGGAAGGCGTGGATACTCCCCTTGCACAAAGAATGGTAGATTTTTTGAGTGGTGCTGTGTATTGCTTGGATGGCGATATTCAAAAGATTTCAACAGGTATTTTCCTTGCTACTCCTGCCAGTATCGAGATTACAGGCGACCTGAAGGATGAAATGAGAAACAAGGGTGTATTTTCCTGGGTAAAATAAACCATGGATATACAGGCGTATCTCATGGCCCTCAGAGCTGTGATCAATGTGATGCAGAGCGTTATTATCCTTAGGGTTGCTTGCGATTTTTTGGGTATAAAGGTGGATTTTAAGCTGTTTCGATTTTTGATTTTGCTATCGGAGTCGCTTTTGTCGCCCGTAAGAAATATTCTACTAAAGCAGTCAAAGGATAAAAAACTGAGATTTGATATTTCTCCTTTCGTTGTGATGGTGTTGCTTTATATGATAAGTATAGTACTAAAGAGATTGTAGTGTTTTTTTATTGATTTAATTTTGTGTTTTACATAATGGGGGGTGCGGCGTATGAATTTTGTGCCTAATGATCTCCAGAACGTTGTTTTCAAAAAAGCCTTGATGGGCTACAACGGCTATCAGGTTGAGGATGTGCTGCAAAAGGTTGTAGAGGATCTTTCCGAGCTTATTCGAGAGAATGCCAGACTTAAGGAAAAGCTTGAGGATGGACAAGATAAGCTGAAGTACTATAAAGGAATTGAAACCTCCTTACAAAACAGTTTGATCGTTGCTCAGCAGACCAGTGAGGAAATAGTGGCCAATGCCAGAAAGAATGCTGAGAATATTATTAAGGAAGCGGAGCTGCAGGCCAATCAGATTATAGAGGAATCCAACCGGGGTGTTTTGGGCGTTCGCTTTGAATATGAAAGACTGAGAAGGGAAGTTGAAGCCTATAAGGCAAAGATCGAGAGCATCATTCAATCCCAGCTCAAGTCTCTTCAGGTCCTTACCGAACAAGCAAATATTGATAATAAGGCCGTATAACGGCTCAGATACAGAATAGACCCTGCCGTACAGGGGCATATTGAAAGAAAACAAAGAGAAAATGTTAGCACTCTCAGCATGAGAGTGCTATTATTCTTATTGACATTCTCTGACCTTACGTTTATGATATATCGGTAGAAATGTCTTTTAGGAGGTTTACCAATGATTAATGAGAAAGGTAATATTTCAATCCACACCGAGAATATTTTCCCTATTATTAAGAAATGGCTCTACTCAGAAAAGGATATCTTCCTCAGAGAACTTGTATCCAACGCATCCGATGCCATCAGCAAGCTCAAGAAGCTGTCCGACATTGGTGAGGCAAAGCTCGCCGAGGGCTACAAGCCCAGTATTGAGGTAAGCGTTAACAAGGAAAAAGGAACCATCACCATTACCGACAACGGAATTGGCATGACTGAAGAAGAGGTAAAAAAATATATTAATCAGATCGCTTTTTCCGGTGCCAAGGATTTTATTGAAAAATACAAGGATAAAACTGATGATCAGCAAATTATCGGCCATTTCGGGTTGGGCTTTTATTCCTCTTTCATGGTCAGCCAAAAGGTGACCATTGACACCCTTTCCTACCGTGAAGGAGAAAAGGCAGTGTTATGGGAAAGCACCGGAGACACCGAATACACTATGGGCGATTCACAAAAGACCACCGTGGGAACAGCCATAACCTTGAGCCTGGCTGAGGATTCCAAAGAATTCTTGGATGTTTGGAAGGTCAGAGAAATCATTAAGAAGTATTTTGCCTTCCTCCAATATGAAATCTATATCATAGACGAAAATGAAAAGAAAGAAGAGAAGAAGGAAACAGAGGACAAGCCCATCAACAATACTCATCCTCTGTGGCTTAAAAATCCCAGGGATTGTACTGACGAAGAGTACAAGAGCTTCTACCATGAAGTCTTCCAGGATTTTAACGACCCGTTGTTCTGGATTCATATCAATATGGATTATCCCTTTAACATGAAGGGTATCATTTACTTCCCCAAGCTCAAGCATGAATTTGAGACCATGGAAGGGAAGATCAAGCTCTATTATAATCAGGTGTTTGTGGCTGATAATATCAAAGAGGTTATTCCGGAGTTCCTGATGCTCCTGAAGGGATGCCTTGACTGCCCGGATCTGCCCCTTAATGTTTCCAGAAGCTTTCTGCAGAATGAAGGATATGTGGACAAGATTTCCACACATATAACCAAAAAGGTGGCCGACAAGCTTCAATTGCTCTTTAAGAAAGACCGTGAGAGCTTTGAAAAGTATTGGGAGGACATCAATCCCTTTGTTAAGTACGGTTGCATGAGGGAGCCTAAATTCCATGAAAAGGTTAAGGATATCCTAATCTTCAAGACTATTGGCGGCAAGTTCACTACCTTAGCCCAATATCTTGAGGATAACAAGGCCGACGAGAAGAAGGTCTATTATGTCAACGATGAAAAGCAGCAAGCTCAGTATATCCGTATGTTCAAGGAACACAGCATGGACGCCGTTATCCTTAGCACCATGATTGATAGCCATTTCATTAGCTTCATGGAGGCTGAGAACAGGGATGTGAAATTCATGCGAGTGGATGCGGATATCAACAGCGTCATGAAGTCCGAGGAAACCAAGGAAGAGGATAAAAAGCCCCTTCTTGAAAAGCTCGAAGCTATATTCAAAGAGGCTACCGGCAATGATAAGCTTAAGGTTGAGGTGGAGGCCTTAAAGAGCGACTCTACACCCGCCATCATCCTGTTATCCGAAGAAGCGCGCCGGTTCAAGGAAATGAGCCGCAGCTTTGGTGGAAATTTTAACTCTGCCGACCTTTTCCCCAATGAGGAAACCTTGATGCTCAACAGCACCAATCCTTTGATAAAGCGGATAGTGGAGCTCCATGGGCAAGATAATAGGAAAGAGGATACCCTTCTTGCAGCCAGTCATGTTTATGACCTTGCGCTTTTAAATCACAGACAGCTTGAGCCCGGCACCATGGAGAAATTTATTGAGCGCAGCAATGCACTTTTGATGAGGTTGTTATGAATTTAAGGGACTTCTGGTATGACCTTCCTGAGCAACTGATCGCGCAAAGTCCGCTGGAGAAAAGAGATATGTCAAGGCTCCTGGTTCTCCACAAGGATTCCGATACACTTGAGCACAGGCATTTTAAGGATATTCATGAGTATCTCGAACCGGGGGATTGTCTGGTTATCAACAACACCCGGGTTATGCCAGCCAGGTTAATGGGTGAAAAGGAAAACAGTGGCGGGAAAATCGAATTCGTTTTACTTAAGAGACTGGATGCGGATATCTGGGAGGTCATTCTGAAGCCTGGGCGTAAGGCCAAAATCGGAAGCCGTTTTGTTTTTGGCAAGGGGCTTTTAAAAGCAGAAATACTGGAAATTACCGATGAAGGCAATCGTATAGTTAGGTTTTTTTATGAGGGAGTTTTTGAGGAGATTCTTGATAAGGTGGGCATTATGCCTCTGCCTCCCTATATACACGCGACCCTTGAGGATAGGGAGCGTTACCAAACCGTCTACTCCAAGATCAATGGCTCGGCGGCGGCCCCCACCGCCGGCCTTCATTTCACACCTGAACTCTTCCAAGTGCTGAAGGATAAGGGCGTCAAAGTGGCCGAAGTGACCCTTCATGTAGGCCTGGGGACCTTCAGGCCGGTTAAAACCGACAATATTCTTGAGCATCATATGCACAAGGAGGAATACCATTTGAGCCCCGAAGCCTGTACGCTCATTAATGAGGCCAAGGCAGCGGGCAAACGTGTTATTGCAGTGGGAACCACCAGTGTCCGCGTTTTGGAGACCTCCTCAACCGATAACCAATGCTGTCCCGGAGAAGGGGATACCGACATCTTTATCTATCCCGGGTATACCTTTAAAATGGTGGATGCGCTGATCACCAATTTTCATCTTCCCGAGTCAACACTGATCATGCTGGTGAGTGCGTTTGCGGGCAGGGACAAGGTTATGGCAGCCTATAAGCAGGCTATAGCTCAGCAATACCGCTTCTTCAGCTTTGGCGATGCCATGCTGATTCTCTAGAAAAAGGGTGCTGTCGATTTTCTAATCCAATTCTAATTGCAATCCCATGGTTTTATCATACTGATTCAGTATAATGCAAAATAGAGAAACTAATGGAGGCGGTAATCATTATGAGAAACACTTCGAAATTTATAGTTGGAGCCATACTGGTGATCTTTGGAATATTGATGATATTTGGAAACAGTGGCTTCTTTGATATGTCCTGGATTTTCAGGCTCACATGGCCAATGATAATAATAGCCTTATCCTTCTTCTTTTTCCTGGGGTACTTTGCCAAAAGGCCCTATGGTACAGGATTACTGGTTCCCGCAGGAATCTTTCTGACTCTGGGTATCACCTTCCTGCTCGGAGAAGCCTTTTCCTATGACTGGACCTGGCCCGGTTTTATTATGGCCCCGGCTGTGGGACTCCTGCTCCTTTACCTGTTTGGTGAAAAAAGCCCCGGCTTGCTTGTACCCATAGGGATTATTTTGACTGTTGCAGGAACCTGCCTGTTTGCTCAGATGTTTGATGCCTGGGCGATTGCATGGCCTGGTTTCATCTTATCCCCCGCAGTTGGACTATTTCTACTCTATCTCACCAATGGTCGTCAGCCTGGTTTGTTGATTCCTATATTCATTCTTACCTCTATTTCTGTAGTATTCTTTTCGGTTTTCTGCATGGCGCGTTTTGCAGGCATTCTCAAATATCTCCTAGGTGGTGGATTAATCCTTGCAGGTCTAGGAACCATTATGCGCAAACCCGCCAAGAAGAATTATCAAGATCATCGTGATGATTATGGCGGTTATTCCGGCCATTGATCATCTTTTCATAGAACAGGACACCCGGAACAGGGTGTCCTTTTTTATTCTTTTGCCTTACGATTAAAAGAAAGAAAAGATCTTTTTTCTCATATTGACATAGGAAAAATAATGGAGTAGAATTGATTCAAAGATAGTAAGTTTTGCGAACAAACTAAAGAAGGGATTTAAATAATATGTCGACTAGTATTGGTTTAGATATTGGGGGTACGAATATTTCTGCTGTAATCTGTGATGACTGCGGTAACATCAGCTACTCCTTTACTCGAAAAAGTGACTATTATGGCGATCAATATCTCAAAAATATTGAAGAAATTATTGAGAACCTTATGAAAGAGTGTAAAACTGATATATGTGGCATTGGTATTGGAATTCCAGGTACCGTTGATAGTGATACAGGTAATGTTATAGCATGCCCAGCTTTTAATTGGAAAAATATGCAGCTAAAAAAGCATATAGAAAGTAAGTTTGGTATCAGTACAGTCATTGAAAATGATGTGAATGTATGGACTTTGGCCGAAAAATACTTAGGGGCTGCTAAAGAATATGATGATTTTGTAATGATTACTATTGGAACGGGTATCGGTTGCGGACTATTCCTTGGTGGCGAGCTATATAGGGGCCATAGCTTTAAAGCGGGTGAAATTGGGTATCTACCATTGGCCCTTGAAGCTTACAAGGAAAAATACCATGAGAATAAATTTGGTTTTTTTGAAAGTAAAGCTTCTGCCTCGGCAGCAAGCCGCATATATAACGAACTAACAAAGAAAGACGCTGATTGCAGAGAAATATTCTTATTGGCCAAGCAAGGTGATGAGGCTGCTAAAAAAGTAGTGGAGGATGTTTACCAATACTTAGGCTTGGGCTTGAGCTCTCTTTTTTGTATCCTAAATCCTCAGCTTGTTGTTGTTGGCGGTGGAATGGCTGAAGAGGGCGAAGAATTTTTAATTAAAATAACAGAAAATGTAAATAAATTAATTCCTTTAGATGTAAAAATTAGTCTTACAGAGACAAAAAAATTTGGTGGTGCTGTTGGAAGTGCCATGAGTGTTTTTTTTAATCAAGATAGTTAGGAGGTAAAACTAACCAACTTGGTTATAATTGGAATAAAGATCTCTCATAAATATCCAAACAAGTAGGATTAAAAGCTAGTGACAACTAAATTTTAATGAAAGGAGGAAAGGACTTAATCGTTGGTTGTTCAGCTATTTTCTATAAATCGGTTGTTCACAATGAGTATTTTCATAAGGAGGAAACTATGAAAAAGACACTTTTATCTTTATTGTTAGTATGTTGCATGTTAGTTTCTCTTTTAGCCGGGTGTGGAAGCACTAAAGAACCCGTTGCTTCAGCTCCTTCAACTCCTACATCAGATGCAAAAGAGGAAGTAAAAGAAGAAGCAGCAGAACCGGTTACTATTGAATATTGGCAGTATTTTTACGAGTCAAAAATCAACTTGATGGATGAATTAATTGCAGATTTCCAAGCCCAGAATCCAAACATCAAAGTTGAACAGAAGCATTTCCCTTACGACTCCTATCAACAAAAGGTTGCCGCCGCAATTTCAGCAGGAACTGGACCAGATATTATCAACCTTTATTACGGCTGGGTACCGAAGTATGTGAAATCAGGAACATTACAGGAATTACCTGAATCTTCTTTTTCTGTAGAAAAGATCGAAAGCACATTTGCACCCATGGTTAAGGTCAATAAAATCGATGGAAAGTACTATACTGTACCTACAGCAGTTCGTACCTTAGGACTTTTCTGGAATAAAGATATTTTCGCAGAAAATGGCTTAGATCCTGAAAAACCACCCCAGACTATTGAAGAGTTAGTTGAAATGGCTAAGAAATGTACCAAGATTGTTAATGGTAATCTTGAAGTAGAAGGACTTACCTTCCAGCCTTCCGGTCAATTACATGCATGGTTCCGCCCTGTTCTCCTCAAGCAGTTTGGACAAGAGCCCATCAGTGAGGATAAGAAAACAGTACAATGGAATGCTTCAGAAGGCGGTTATGAGGCATTTGAATTCCTGGTTAACCTGGCAAAAGTCGAAAAAGTTGGCGAAAAAGATTTCTATACTGATGACGCGACAGCATTTATCAGTGGTAAAGCAGCGCTTCACATTGACGGTTCTTATCGTTTAGGTGCATTAAAGAGTCAGGCAAAAGATTTGAACTATGGTGTAACCGTTCTTCCTTCACACGATGGAATTGAAACATCCTTTGGTTCATTCTGGACAAATGGTATCACTACTAATGCTACAGGTGCAAAACTTGATGCATCAGTTAAATTCCTTGAGTACTTAACATCTGTTGAAACCATGAAAACCTGGACTGAAAAGATTGGCGAAATCGGAGCAAAAAATGAAATCGCTAATGACCCAGAGTTATTAAAGGATGATAAGTTAGCTCCGTTCATAGAGCAGCTTCCTATTGCTGATTCATACTTCTATGTTGATGAAGATGCAGATAGAAAAGCATTAATGGACGCTATTGACAAGGTGCTCTTAAACGATGTTGATCCAAGGCAAGCACTTGATGAGGCCGTTGAAATTGTACAATCACTATTGGATGATTTCTGGAGTAAATAATAATTGGTCAATTGGTAAAGTGGGGTAAATAGTCAGTTATCATCTCTATAGCATTGCGCGATGTGTTATGTAAATGATGACACATCGCGCAATGCAACAATTATAAGTTTGAAACCTTTCGCATCAAGCCACAAAGGGGAGGGGCTCTATGAAGCTAAAGCTATCAATTAAAGGAAGACAATCGGTGTGGGCCTATATTTTCATAGCATTACCCTTATTGTTTTTCATATGTATCAGAATATTGCCTACATTATATGCATTCAATGTTAGTTTGCATGAGTGGGATTTACTTTCTAAAAATAGACCTTTTGTTTTTTTAGATAATTTTAAAGATTTGTTTTCTGATAAGGTTTTTTGGGCAGCATTAACCAATACATTAAAGTATATATTATATGCTGTGCCTATAGGACTTATTCTCAGCCTGGGCATAGCACTTTTGCTTAATAACATTACTAAAGGTGCTTCAGTATATAGAATGGTTGTATTTATTCCTTATGTAACATCCGTTGTAGCTGTTTCGTGGGTATGGCGCTGGATGTTTATGAAACAGGGTGGTGTAGTCAATAATATTATCAGCTTATTTGGAATTGCAAAACAGCCTTTCTTAGATAGTACCTCACAAGCAATATTTGTTGTTATTTCAAATGTCGTATGGCAGGCTTTAGGGTTCTACACAATCATATTCCTAGCGGGAATTAAGCAAATTCCACAAACCTATTATGAAGCAGCAAAAATAGATGGTGCTTCGCCGTGGCAAAGGTTTAAGAATGTAACTATCCCATTGCTAAATCCAACGATAGTATACCTTACTGTTATGGCAACAATTCAAACATTACAAGTGTTCACACAGGTGTTTAATATCACATCTGGTGGACAGGGTATTGCAGGTGGGCCACTAAATTCTACTGTAAGTGTTGTTCTCTATATTTACCAGCTAGCATTTGTTAACTATAAGATGGGTTATGCCAGTGCTGCAACAGTAGTTCTGTTCATTATTATACTATGCATATCGCTATTCCAAATGAAGGTCTTAGACAAAAAATATGATTACTAATATTAAAATGATATTTAAAGGAGGAGGAGCAATATGCGTAGATTTTACAAAGTGCTTACTTATACGGTTCTTACTATCATCGGTTTTATAATGATATTCCCCTTCTTATGGATGATATCCACTTCCCTAAAAACAGGAGTAGATATATATAGTCCATCAATTATACCCAAATCCATAACCTTTAATAATTATGTCAGAGTAATAGAAAACTCAAACTTCTTGTTATGGTTTAAAAATAGTCTTGTTGTCGCAGCAATTACAACGATCTCGGTCCTATTCTTTGATACTCTTGTGGGTTATTCATTCGCAAAACTGCCGTTTAAAGGAAAAGCCCCTTTATTTGTACTCATTTTATCAACGTTGATGATTCCCACAGAAATGTTAATCATTCCATGGTATATGATGTGTAATAATTTTGGGTGGTTGAATAGTTACTGGTCTCTGCTTTTCCCTGGACTAACATCTGCCTTTGGAATATTTTTGATGCGGCAGTTCTTCCTAGGAGTTCCTGATGATATACTCGAAGCTGCTAGAATTGATGGTCTTTCTGAATTTGGTATCTTTTTACTAACTGCTGTGCCGATGGTAAAACCCGCTTTATCGGCCTTGGGAATATTCACATTTTTAGGAAACTGGAATGCATTCCTATGGCCTGTTATTGCTGTTGATCAGACCACTATCTACACTCTGCCCGTTGGTTTGGCATTGTTCTCAGGTGAATCATACAATCAATGGGATCTTGTCATGGCGGCAGCCAGCTTAGCAACAATTCCTGTCCTGATAGTATTCTTCTTCTTCCAGAAGCAGATCATTGAAGGCATACATATGACAGGATTAAAAGCGTAAGAAGGTGAGTATATTGGAATTTAAGTTGATTGATTCCCATGTACACTTTGATGTAAAAGGATATGACATTGTAAAATTTGAAGAACGATATATTAGCGAATATGGTAAAGAAAAATGGTTAAAGCTTCAATCTAAAAACAAATATCAAAGCGAAAAATGGTCACAGGCTTGGGGGTTCCCAAAAAGGGAACCCTCAGAAAATGATGTGAAAGTAACTTCTGCCCGCTGGCTGGATGAAATGAAGACTCATAACATTGAAAAGCTTGTTTTTGTAACCGGCGGTAATAATGAAATTTTAAGCAGAATCATTCAAGAGTATCCGGAACATTTTATTGGATATGCCCACCATAATCCTTTTGAAAGTGATTCAGCCTTAAAGCTGGATTATGCAATATCTGAACAGAGATTAAAGGGATATAAAATAATTGCGCCCGATTTACCTGGGAAAATCAATGATGATTCTCTTGAACCCTTATGGAAAGTAGCTGAAAAACACCAGATCCCGGTACTGATACATTTTGGCATATTAGGCGCGGCAGGCGGGCTTGCCACACATACTAATATTAATCCCATGATGATACATGATGTGGCAAGAGCACATCCCGATATCCCCTTTATCATCCCTCATTTTGGTTGTGGATATCCTCAAGAGCTTCTACAGTTAGCATGGGTCTGCCCTAATATCTATGTGGATACATCGGGCAGTAACCAATGGGTTCGCTGGATGCCCTACCCTCTTACAGTTAAGGATCTTTTAAAAAAATATTACGAAACCATAGGTCCTGAGAGGATAATCTTTGGTACCGATTCAGAGTGGTTTCCAAGAGGATTTGTCAAACAGTACTATGATGAGCAGCGTAAGGATTGCGTTGAGCTAGGTATGAAACAGGACGAATTAAAGCTTATATTCAGAGATAATATTGCAAGGTTGTTAAAGCTGGGGGATAATGATGGATGAGTATATACGCCACATTTTGGAAAACGAAATTAAGATGACCATGGGATGTACTGATCCGGGTGCCATAGCTTTTGCAGCTTCACAAGCAGCAGCACTTCTTGAGGGTGATTTAAAGTGTATTGAACTATGTCTTAGTAAAAACATCTATAAAAATGCTGTGTTTGTTGGTATCCCGGGTATAAAAAAATCCGGCATTGAATATGCGGCCCTTTTAGGTGCTGTCATTAAAAAGCCGGAATTAAAACTCGCAGTACTCAGTGAAATAAACTCCGAGATGCAGGAGTTGGTTAAGCACTATATAGAAACCATACCCGTTAAAGTTGATTATTCTGATTTAGATGAGCCACTCTATATAAGTGTTACCTTAAGTAGTGACATTTGTGGCGTAACCGTTATAATAAAAGGGGATTATGATTGGATATATCATATTGAAAAAAATAAAGAAATATTGTACCATTGTGAACCTAAAAAGATATCCGAAAAGTATTCTTCTGTGGAATGGAAATTTAAAAATCTTTATAACAGCATAGTCAACTGTCAAATTGATGACGAAAACATATTGAAATATGAAGAAATAAACAAAAAAGCGGCAATGCATGAATTGCCGGAAGAAACACTTAACTATATTCAAAGGATAGCGAGGCTTGATTCTATTCCCATACATGATTTATCAAATGTAGCGCTTATTTATGTATTAAACGCCTCGCGGATGAGAATGTCAGGTGAGAGGTTTCCCATAGTGAGTGTGGCTGGGAGCGGAAATCTTGGTATCCTGAGCATGCTCGCTGTATCTGCAGTATGTGATGCACTAAAAAAGAGACCTCAAGAAAGAAAGACTGCGTTATATCTATCAGTACTAACTGCCATATATATAAAAAGCCAGATGAATAGGCTTACAGTGATGTGTGGAACAGCGGTTGCCGGAGCTGCCGGAGCCGCAGCCGCAACAGCCTATTTATTAGGGGGAGGCTTTGAGGAAGCCGAAAATGCAATAAATACGGTTATTGGCAGTATTGGAGGTATGCTTTGTGACGGTGCCAAGGAAAGCTGTGCCTTGAAGGTTAGCTTTGCCGCAGAATGCGGAGTGAAAAGTGGAAATATGGCTATGGATAAAACCGGGATACAAACAGGTAGCGGCATAATTTCTGATAGTATTGATGAAAATATTAGAAATATAGGGCTCATTAATAATATAGGCATGAAAGAAGCAGATAATATCATGTTAAGCATTCTTAGTACACTCAGAAGGTAGAATCTCTATAATAATTAATATAGAATTATAGGTATATAAATTTTTGAAGAGGTATAAAAGGATGATTAAGGGGACACCAGAATACATAAAGGTGATGAATCAAAACACTGTTCTTTCGCTAATTGTTAAGGAAAAATCAATATCTAGAGCAATGATATCAACGCTTACTAATTTAAGTAAGTCAACGGTTTCATCCATTGTTGAAGAATTATTAAGCAAAAATATTATTAGAGAAAAGGGAGAAGGTCTTTCAACAAAGCTTGGTGGAAGAAAGCCCATAGAACTGGTGTTTAACCCATCCGCTGGATATATTGTAGGTATTGATATAGGTGCCACTAAGAGCATCAGCGTAATATCTGATTTATCAGGGAAAATAATTATAGAAGAGATCATCCAGAGAGATAATTGTGATGGTTGTGATTATTTAAGTAAAATCGTAAAAATAGTGAAGGAAATGGCCTCAAAGATTGGTGTAACAGATAAGCTCATAGGAGTTGGAGTAGGTATTCCCGGGACCACAGACATTAAAAATGGTATAGCTAGATTCGTTCCAAAACTTAATTGGGTGGACTATCCTATCCGTGATATTCTCCAAAAAGAATTTGGTCTGGATGTTTTTATTGATAATGATGTTAATATGGCTGTTTATGGAGAAAAATGGCTGGGTGGCGGAAAAGAATACAATGATTTTGTCTTTATATCTGTTGGAGATGGCATTGGAAGTGGAATTATTCTAGATAACAAAATATACAGGGGCCACAATTATACTGCTGGAGAAATTGGGTATCTCGTGGTTTCAAAGGATGCACTCAAAACCGAAAGGTATACGCCCGATGCTTATGGTTACTTCGAATCCGTTGCCTCTGGAAGTGCTATTGAACGAAAGCTTGGAATAAGCTGCAAAGAGGTTTTTGAAAGAGCCGCTCGAAGCGATCGTGAGTGTATTGAAGCAGTACAAGAAATGGCAGAATACTTAAGTATGGGAATTGCCAATATCGTTAGTATTCTAAGTCCTCAAGCTGTCATCATAGGTGGTGGTGTTTCAAAGGCTGGCTTGAGTTTGTTATTGTACATCAGAAAAGAGGTGTCGAGACTCACTCCCATTAAAACAGAGATAGTTCTTTCTGAGATTGAAGAAAACGCAGGTGTGATGGGATGTGTGGGCTCAGTGCTGACGAATAAATACGGAATTAGCTTTTACTAAGGGGGGGCATTTATATGTATTCAAGAGAATATGTTGAACGAATGGATGGTACACAATTTCCGGGCAAAACTTTTCAGAACTGTGTTCTGGCTCCGATATTTGATATTCAAAAAAAATATTATGCAAAGCCTTTTATTCAAATCAGTAAAGCCCATGCGGTAATGTTATATGAGCAAAAAATAATTTGCTTAAATGAAGCTCAGGAAATACTATCAGGACTGAACAAAATCGATTCAATGGACATGGGTGACAGGCAATACGACCCTTCCTATGAGGACATGTTTTTTATGATAGAGCATGAGCTCGAAAATTTGATTGGTAAGGATACAGCGGGACGGCTGCATATTGCAAGAAGTAGGAACGATATTGACATATGTGAATTCCGTATGGTACTCAGAGAAAAAGTTCTTGAAGTGATGCAGGCTTTAAATGTTTTCAGGCAGGTATTACTTTCTATGGCAAAGGAAAATATTCATACGATTATGCCTGCTTATACCCATACTCAACCGGCGCAACCAACAACTCTGGCACATTATATTCTTGCATATCAGGATTCATTAGAGAGAGATTTTGATAGACTTCTACACCTTTATAATACCATTAACAAAAGTCCTCTGGGTGCGGCCGCTATTACCACCACAGGTTTTCCCATTAACAGGGAAAGAACTGCTGATTTATTGGGATTTGATGGCCTTGTAGAGAATTCATATGATGGTATTGCAGGGTGTGATTATCTTACAGAATGTGCATCAGCTCTCATGATTATGAACACCAGCCTATCAAGATTTATGAAGGATACCTTAGATTTTTGCACCAAAGAGTTCAATGTGTTTTACTTGTCCGATCCCTATGTTCAGGTCAGCAGTATCATGCCTCAAAAGAGGAATCCTTCCTCCCTTGAGCAAACCAGGCCTGCAATAAGCAAGGCCATTGCTGAAGCCAAGTGTGTATTTGATATCCTGCATAATACTCCCTTTGGGGATATCGTTGACACAGAGGAGCAACTACAGCCGCATTTGTATGATTCAATCAAGTATGCAATCAGAGCATTGAAAATGTTAAGTTCTGTTTTTGCAACTTTGCAGGTTAATAAGGATATTCTGTTTGAAAGAGCCCATGAGGGATTTATCACAGCAACTGAATTGGCAGATATACTCGTCAGAGACAAGGGGCTATCCTTCCGCCACAGCCATAAGATTACCAGTACCATTGTGAAGTATATGGTTAAGCATGGTAAAAAGGCAAAGGATATTACGCCACAGGTTATTTCAGATATCTCAGAAGAAATACTGGGAAGTGCTATTGACCTTGAAGTCGCCGATATAGAAAAGGCACTTGACCCGGTTAATTTTGTTCACGTCAGAACAATCACCGGAGGTCCTGCGCCAATACAAACAGAAAGAATGTTGGAAAACAGGTTAGATACACTTGAGAGAAATCAACAGCTATTAAAAGAAAATATAGAAAAATTAAAAGTAACCCAGCAAAGACTAGGGGCTGAAGTTGATAACATTATCACTAATACTGCCGTTTGATATGGCCAGAAGGGCCTTTAAAGTTGAATAGGTTTAATAAAAAAGGTACTGGACAACCCTCATAACCTATGTTAGAATATTCGAGATATTTATGAGTGAAGGGGAAAAACAATGGCCTGCTTGTTGACACACTTCAAAAGCAAACCACATGTGCCGATCATTGGAAGCGGGCTGGCATCACTTTTCCCTTTATCAATGTCTTTATCAAAGGAATTATTGTTTGTAAAATAGTAAGACGATGGTCTTACTATTTTTTTTATGCAAGCATTTTAAGCTTTGGATCTTGAATCTTAGGAAAAGTACCTGATAGAAGTCCTTTCGTAGGATGAATGCGGGAAGAAAGGCGGATGGAAAATGAAGCTTCGCTCTAAGGACATTTTAGGGCTGGACCACCTGGAACCGGAGGAAATCAATCTCATTCTCGATACTGCTGTTGACATGAAAAAAATTGTGACCAGTCGGATGAAGAAGGTCAATTACCTTCAGGGGAAAACCGTCATCACCCTTTTTTATGAAAACAGTACGCGGACTCGGGTTTCCTTTGAGCTTGCTGCCAAATATATGGGGGCTCAGGCTGTCAATGTCTCTGTTTCAACAAGCAGCGTTGCCAAGGGCGAAACCTTGATTGATACGGGAAAGACACTGGATGTCATGGGATCGGATATCATCATCATGCGCCACAATCTGTCCGGAGCCCCCCATCTTCTGGCTCAGAATGTCCAGGCATCGGTCATTAATGCAGGGGATGGAATGCATGAGCATCCCACCCAGGGACTTTTAGATATGTACACCATGAGAGAGGCCTTCGGCGATCTTAAGGGCTTGAAGGTGGCCATTATCGGTGACATCTTCCACAGCCGCGTAGCAAGAAGCAATATCATCGGATTGACGAAGATGGGGGCAGAGGTAAGGATCAGCGCACCCTCCACCTTGATGCCTCCTGGAATAGAAACACTGGGGGCAAAAGTCTGTTCCAGCATTGAAGAAACCGTTGAGGACTGCGATGTGGTCATGGGCTTGAGAGTTCAGTTGGAGAGACAGAAAAAGGCGCTATTCCCTTCCTCCTATGAATACTCCCGCTTCTTCGGAATGAATCCTCAAAACGTAAAGGGGGCAAGAGCCCATGCCCTGTGGATGCATCCGGGGCCGGTCAACCGGGGCATTGAAATGACCTCCTCTCTGATTGACGGGGAATCCTCGGTTATCAACGACCAGGTAACTAACGGTGTCGCCGTAAGAATGGCTCTACTTTATTTATTAACCGGGAGGGAAGAATAATGAGATTACTGTTCACCCATGGGACGATTGTTCACGCAGACAGAGTTGAGACCAACATGAATCTCTATATTGAAGATGGTAAGGTTGCTCTGATAGGAAAAAACATCACTCCCGAGGCCGACCAGGTGATTGATGCCAAGGGACTATATATACTTCCTGGGCTAGTGGATGCCCATTGCCACTTAAGAGACCCCGGCTACGAGTACAAGGAAGATATAGCAAGCGGAACTAGAAGCGCAGCTAAAGGCGGTTTTACCTCCGTGGCCTGCATGCCCAATACCCATCCGGTGGTGGATAATGTCAGCGTGGTAAGCTACATCATGGAAAAAGCCCGAAAGGAAGCGGTTGTTAACGTGTTTCCCATCGGTTCCATTACCAAGGGACTGGAGGGTGTGGAGCTCTCCGAAATGGGAAGCATGAAAGAAGCCGGTATTGTGGCGGTTTCCGATGATGGGAAGCCGGTCATGAGCGGTGCCGTTATGAGAAAGGCCATGATCTATGCCCAACAATTTGGACTGCCGGTAATCTCCCACTGCGAAGATTTTGATCTGGCTGATGGCGGCAGCATGAATGAAGGGGTTACCGCCACCTTGATGGGCTTAAGGGGCATTCCTTCGCTCGCGGAGGATGTGATGGTTTCTCGTGAGCTTCTCCTTGCAGAGTATACTCAGATTCCTGTCCATCTGGCCCATGTGTCCACAAGGACATCGGTGGAACTGATACGTCAAGCCAAAAAGAGGGGAGTGAAGGTAACGGCGGAAACCTGCCCCCATTACTTTACCCTCACTGAGAAAGCCTGCCTGGGTTATAACACCCTGGCTAAAATGAATCCCCCCTTAAGAACCGACAGCGATATGGAAGCCATCAAAGAGGGGCTTAAGGACGGGACTCTGGATATTATTGCTACCGATCATGCCCCCCATCACAGGGATGAAAAAAACGTAGAGTTTGACCGGGCGCTCAATGGTATCGTAGGCTTTGAAACAGCCCTGGCGCTAACCTATACCACCTTGGTTGAAAAAGGAATACTGAGTCTTTCGCAGATGGTGGAGAAGCTCTCAACCCATCCTGCCAAGATGCTCCGCCTGGATAAAGGTACTGTAGCCTGTGGAAAAGCTGCCGATTTGGTTCTGGTGGATTTTGACTCCGAGTATGCCGTAGATGTGTCAGCCTTTGCCTCCAAAAGTAAAAACTCGCCCTATCATGGCTACAAAGTCAAAGGACGGGTAATGGCCACTCTGGTAGCAGGCAAAATAGTCTATTCGGATAAGGGATTCCAGGTTTGAGTTGCTCAAAAACCCCTTAAAACATTGTCTATAATAAAACCATCATTTAAGATAAAGGAGAAAGCCCATGAATTTTTCAGATAAGCTTGCAGAACAGATCCTCTTAAAAAGGAATCCCTCCGTGCTGGGCCTTGATCCCAAGCTGGATTTCATCCCGGATTCCATCAAGGAAAAAGCCTTTGAGGAAAATGCCTGTAAACGAAAGGCGGCCGCCCATAGTATAGTCGAATTTAACAAGAGACTTATTGACGCGGTTTATGATATAATTCCTGCTATAAAGCCGCAACTGGCTTATTATGAAATGTATGGCTTGGAAGGCCTCTGGGCTTTTAATGAGACCCTTCAGTATGCCAAAAGCAAGAACCTTCTGGTGATTGCCGATGGTAAAAGAAATGATATAGGCACTACAGCAGAAGCCTATGCCTCTGCGTATCTTGGAACAACGGCGATCCATGATAGAAAACAGGAAATTTTTGATGTCGATGCCCTTACGGTGAATGCCTATCTGGGGGTGGATGGTATTAAGCCCTTTGTCACGGCCTGTGAACAATTTGGAAAGGGTCTGTTTATCCTTGTGAAAACCTCAAACCCCTCCTCGGGTCAGCTTCAGGATCTTAAGCTTTCTGACGGACGCACGGTTTATGAGGCCATGGCAGACCTTGTAGGTGAATGGGGTCTCACCACCTTGGGGCAGTGTGGGTATTCTTCCATTGGTGCGGTTGTGGGAGCAACCTACCCCAAACAATTGGAAGAGCTTAGAAAGCGTATGTCAAAGGCCTGGATACTGGTTCCCGGTTATGGTGCCCAGGGTGGCACGGCTGCCGATGTGGCCCATGCCTTTGATAAAAACGGGCTGGGAGCGGTAATCAATGCATCACGAAGCCTCATGTGCGCCTACAAGCTGGATGCCTGGAAGGATCGGTTTACTCAGGAGGAATTTGACAAGGCCGCAAGATGTGAAGCCGAGCGTATGAAAACAGATATTGGCTCTGCCATCGGTCTGTAAAAGCCAGGTGATTTAGGAGAGTTGATACTCTGACAGCCCTCATTTAAAAGCAGCTATGAATAAAATAGAATAACAATTGCAGCAATAGATGAATTCCCCAAGAAAGGACGACGAGAATGAAAGCAATATTGGCTCTGGAAGACGGAACCCAATTGATCGGTGAGGCCTTTGGTGCTACAGGCACCTGTGTTGGAGAAATTGTTTTTAATACGGGGATGACGGGCTATCAGGAGGTTTTAACGGATTCCTCCTATGCCGGACAGATCGTGACCATGACCTATCCTTTGATTGGTAATTATGGAACTAATGAAGAGGACTGCGAGTCGGATAAGCCCCAGGTGAAGGGATTTATTGTGAGGGAGCTCTGTGATGAACCCAGTAATTGGCGCTCGACTGAATCCCTCAACGATTACCTGAAAAAATATAATATCATCGGTATTCAGGGTGTGGATACCCGGGCCCTGACAAGAATTTTGAGGGAAAAGGGCACCATGAACGGAGTTATTTCCACGGATCCCCATTTCAAAATGGAGGATTGGGTGGATGAAGTCCACCAATACACCATTGTCAAGCCCGTTGATCAGGTAACCGTCAAAGAGGTGGGGCATTATGAGGGGACAGGCCACAGAGTGGCCCTGCTGGACTATGGCGTAAAAACTAATATCCTTCGCTCCCTGAGAAAACGGGACTGTGAGGTGTATGTTTTTCCTGCCTCCGCTGATTGGGAGGAGATTCTTGGGGTGAATCCCGACGGGATTATGCTGTCAAACGGCCCGGGAGACCCTAAGGATTGCGTTTACCAGATCGATATCCTGAAAAATCTTTTAGGAAAGAAGCCCATATTCGGTATCTGCCTGGGTCATCAGCTAACTGCGCTAGCCTACGGTGGGGATACCGGAAAGCTTAAATACGGGCACCGGGGGGGCAATCACCCTGTCAAGGATTTGTCCAAGGACAGAACCTATATCACTTCTCAAAATCACGGCTACGCCGTATTGGCTGATAAGCTGGATGAAAAGAAGGCCATAGTCAGCCATATCAATATGAATGATGGGACGGTGGAGGGTGTTAAGTACCTTGATACGCCCACCTTTACTGTACAATTCCATCCAGAGGCCTCACCGGGACCCATGGATACCGGGTATCTCTTTGACGAATTCGTGCAGCTCATGGATGCTTACAAAGAAAACAAAGGAGGTCTGAAGTAATGCCAAAAAGACAGGATGTACAACGGGTACTGGTTATAGGCTCCGGCCCCATTATTATCGGCCAAGCGGCTGAGTTCGATTATGCCGGCACTCAGGCCTGCCAGGCGCTCAAGGAAGAGGGCATTGAAACCATACTGGTCAATAGCAACCCGGCCACCATCATGACCGATAGTGAGATTGCAGATAAGGTTTATATTGAACCGCTCAATCCAGAGGTGATAAAAAATATTATTCGTCATGAGAAGCCTGATAGTATTCTACCTACACTGGGGGGCCAGACAGGCTTAAATCTTGCTATGGAGCTTGCCGAATCAGGTTTCTTACAGGAAGTTGGAGTTAAGCTTCTGGGAACTAAGGTGGAGGCCATACATATGGCTGAGGACCGTCAGGCCTTCAAGGACACCATGGAGCGCATTGGGGAGCCCTGTATTCCCAGCAAGGTGGTCAATACCCTGGAGGATGCCCTGGAATTTGCACAGATTATTGATTATCCCGTGGTGGTTCGCCCCGCTTATACCCTTGGAGGCACTGGCGGCGGTATTGCCTACAACGAGGAACAGCTTAGGGATATTGGCTCTAACGGCCTTCGTTTGAGCCGTGTTCATCAGGTGCTGATAGAAAAATGTATCGCAGGCTGGAAGGAAATTGAATACGAGGTCATGCGGGATGGTAAGGGGAATGTCATCACCGTCTGTAATATGGAGAATATTGATCCGGTGGGTGTACATACCGGTGACAGTATTGTGGTGGCTCCTTCTCAGACCCTGGCCGACAAAGAATATCAAATGCTCAGAACAGCCGCTTTAAACATTATTACCGCCCTGGGCATTGAAGGGGGCTGTAACTGCCAGTTTGCCCTGCATCCCACCAGTTTTGAATATGCGGTTATTGAGGTCAATCCCCGTGTCAGCCGTTCTTCGGCCCTTGCCTCTAAGGCTACGGGGTATCCCATCGCCAAGGTGGCGACCAAGATTGCCATTGGCTATGGTCTGGATGAGATTAAAAATGCCGTCACCGGCAAAACCTATGCTTGCTTCGAGCCCACACTGGATTACTGCGTGGTGAAGATTCCCAAATGGCCCTTTGATAAATTTGTCAAGGCACGCCGTACTTTGGGAACCCAAATGAAGGCTACCGGTGAGGTCATGTCCATTGCCAACTCCTTCGAGGCGGCGCTCATGAAAGCTTTGCGTTCTCTGGAATTGGGGATTAAAACTCTGGAGACGCCCCTTTGCAAGGCATTGGATGATGAGGCCCTGGTAAAGAAGCTCTACAACATTGATGACAACCGTCTTTTGGTGATAGCCGAGGCCATTCGAAGAGGGGTCACCCTTGAAAGGATCAATGACATCACCCAGATTGATCTGTGGTTTCTGAGCAAGTTTAAGAAAATTGTGGATATGGAGGAGCAGTTAAAAGCCCTCACCTTGGAAAGTATCGACCGTGAAATGCTGCTTAAGGCCAAGAAAATGGGGTTTTTGGATGAGGTGATTGGTAAATACCTTCAATCCTCCAAGAAGGAGATCCGCGCTAAAAGAAAGGAATGGGGCGTTCTGCCAGCCTACAAGATGGTGGATACCTGCGCGGCCGAGTTTGAGGCTCAAACACCTTACTATTACTCCACCTATGATGAGTATACAGAATCCGTGCCCACCCCCAAGAAGAAGGTCATTGTTTTGGGCTCGGGACCCATCCGTATCGGTCAGGGCATAGAGTTTGACTATTGTTCGGTGCATTCGGTATGGGGACTTAAGGAAGAGGGCTATGAAGCCATCATCATCAACAACAACCCCGAAACGGTATCCACGGATTTCGACACCTCTGATAGACTCTATTTTGAACCCTTGACGCCTGAGGATGTAGAAGAAATCATAGACCTGGAGAAGCCTGATGGTGTCATCGCCCAGTTTGGCGGGCAAACGGCCATCAAGCTGACCAAGCCTCTGGCTGACGGTGGTACCCATATCTTTGGCACCAGTGCCCAGGATGTGGATGCGGCAGAGGATAGAGAAAAATTTGATGCCATTTTAGAAGCCCTTAATATTCCCAGGCCTAAGGGAAGCACCATTTTCACCCTTGAGGAAGCTCTTGAAACAGCCAATCGGTTGGGCTATCCTGTGCTGGTGCGCCCCTCCTATGTTCTGGGCGGTAAGGGAATGGAAATTGCTTATAGCGATAAGGATATCGAAGAGTTCATGGAAATTATCAATAGGGAAGAGCAGGAGCATCCCATTCTGGTGGATAAATACATGATGGGCAAGGAGCTGGAGGTAGATGCGATCTGTGACGGAGAGAGCATTCTGATTCCCGGTATCATGGAGCATCTGGAGCGGGCGGGGGTTCACTCTGGAGATAGCATCTCCATGTACCCACCCCAGAGTTTGTCCTTCAAAATCAAGGAAAAGATCATTACCTATACTGAGAAGCTGGCCAAGGCTCTCCATGTCATCGGCATGGTCAATATTCAGTATGTGGTGTTTAATAACGAGGTTTATGTCATAGAGGTCAATCCTCGATCCAGCCGTACCGTTCCCTACATCAGCAAGGTGACGGGCATTCCCATGGTGAATATGGCCACTAGGATCATGATGGGTAAAAAGCTGGCTGACTTCCCTTATGGTACCGGTCTTTATAAGGAGAGCGATTACATTGCCGTTAAGGTACCTGTCTTCTCCTTTGAAAAGCTCCACGATGTGGATACCAGCTTGGGCCCTGAAATGAAATCCACCGGTGAGGTGCTGGGCATTGCCAAGAACCTTCATGAGGCCACCCTAAAGGGCCTTGTGGGAGCAGGCTTCAAGTTCCCCGAACCCGGCAGCGGCATTCTCTTTACGGTGAGGGATACCGATAAGCCTGAGCTTGTGGATTTGGCCGATGGCTTTGAACGCCTGGGCTATACCCTCTATGCTACGGGCAAAACCGCCCTGTATTTGAACCAGCATGCCATTGCAACCAATGCCGTTAAGAAAATCCATGACGGATCACCCAATATTATCGACCTTATGGAACAGGGTAAGATCAAAATGATTATCAATACACCTACCAAGGGCAGGAGTGCCGAGCGGGATGGCTTCCAGATCAGAAGAAAATCAGTGGAGCGCTCCATTTTATGCCTCACCAGCCTGGATACGGCCTTTGCAGTACTCAGGTGCCTACAGATGAACAAGAAGCCGGAAGACCTGGACATCGTTAATCTGGATGTGTTCAAGCATTGAGCTTATAACTTCAAAGACGCTAGATTTAAGGATTAAAAAAATCCCTTTAACTAAACAGGTTAAGGGGATTTTTTTGAATAAGTTGCTTATGTTGAGAACATATAAAATGATTGATGGAATGATCTCAAGCCTGATGGCACTTGTTTTGAAAGCATTTATTCTGCATCTGATAATGTTGTTAGCTTAGAAGTTAACAAAGTTGAAGATGGGTATCTTTATTTTACCTGCTACCAAAAAGATAGTCAGGTGGTTGAGAACAAGTTAGATATTGGAGAATAAATGGTTTTTTATAGAGTCCTTTCTTTGAAAAACATGTTAAGAATATGCTATAATAAAGAAAGTTTCAGTTCATACAATTCGCTACTTCATTGCAACACATCTTTTGGAAACAGAAACTGAATTTCGTTTCATTTTGGAACTCCTAGGACACACCAGCAGCAAGACCACCGAAGTATATACCCTTGTATCCAGAAAGGACATAGGCCGGATATTGAGCCCTCTGGACAGAATGATGGACACCTAGAAAAAACAGAGGGCAAATCTGCAAACTCGTCCTACGCACATAGGCGGCATAGACGACATCCCTGACGCATAATACGCCTGACGGGAAGATTATACGACACACGTCGCATATTCCTCCCATTTGGTATTTTATACGACAGTCGCATAAAAAACTACATTAGCAGATTATACGACACATGTCGTGAAAGACGTAGTTAGGCGAAAGACTATGATAATAGTCTCTATATAGTATTAAGGGGGAATAAGTTATGTTTAAAAGCGAAATAACGAGATTCAATCAAAACATGGACACAATTAGGGGATATATTGATTCTGTGGAACCTGTTTTACTAGAAAAAATAAGTGAGAACTTAAAGAAGGATGCAGAAGATCTAAGTGCACTAATACTATTATTTAATGAGCCAATATTTAATGATGAAGAATGTAGTATTGATATTTCGGATGAGATTAAAGAAAAAGTTAAGCAAAAATTTGGAGGGGATATAGTTGTTGAACCTGCTGATAACGAGCTGGGGTGCACACTTAACGTTATTGGCCCAGGAGGTAAAAGATTTACACGAGCCATAAGTAAGTTTTATAAGCTAGAGAATCAGAAAATACTTTTATATAGGAGCTCATTAATGAGCATAGTAAGTACAGTTGAATGCTTTTTCCTTGATCTTCTTCAAGTTTATTTTAAGGAGTATCCATTTGAAATAACACCTGCTCTAATATCAAAAAAAGATAAACATTTTACCCTAGAAGAAATAGAAGCTTTTAGTGATATTAAAGATGCCAGAGCTTTTCTTATTGATGATAAACTAGAAAATCTTCTTAGGGGAAGCTTTGATAGTTGGATAGATTTCTTAAAGGAAAAATTGAACTTAGGGCTCGGCTATATTGATGATGAAAAAGAGAATCTAATTGAGATTTTCCAGAGAAGAAATATTGTGGTTCACAATAAAGGAATAGTTAATTCTATTTATTTATCAAAAGTATCAGAAAGATATAAAAAGGTGGCAAAGAAAGGTCATCCAATATATATCGACCGTAAATACCTTGATGATATTATTAATAAATTAGAGTTATGTTTTAGCTTAATTGCCTTTGAGATTTGGAAGAAAAAAGATAAAGATGACGAGGCTCGATATAGTTTTTTATCAGATTTAATTTCAACCAATCTTGATTTACATAGATGGGAAATTGTTCGTGGTTATAGCATATTCTTAGCTAATGACGCATGTTCTTCAAATTGGTACAAAACCTTTGCACGAATCAATATGTGGTTATCGATTAAAAAACTTGGGTCATTTGAGAAAATAAAGGACAGCGTGCAAAAAGAAGATTTTTCAGCTTGCACTACTGATTTTCAAGCATGTAAATGCGCATTACTAGAAGACTTTGATAATGTATATAAATTGTCAAATCAAGTTCTAGAAAGCGGAATGTATACATTTGATTTTATGATGTCCTGGCCAATATTTGATGATTTCAAAAAAAGCGATAAATTCAATGAGCTAAAAGCTAAGTTTGTCGTTGAGGGTCAAGATCATCAAAAAGATCAAGAAAAGATAGCAGACGCATAGTCCTTCGCCTAACACAGTTTTCACGCTTCGGGCGTGCTTACGGGTCGTTTCTGCCACACCGTCTCACCGGGCGGCAAGCGTCGCTAAAGGGCAGGGCTCCGCTGGTCCGGTTCGTCGGCGTCGTAAAACCGGGACGTTATGTGTAATCGCGCTTTTGGGCTGATACTTTAAGTTGAGGAATTTTTATTAACAATAGTAATATATCAAATGAGGTGTCAAAATGAGGACAATAGTTACAGTCATTATTACAATAATTTGCGTTGTTTTAGTAGCAATTCTGGTGCCATTATTATTTGGCTATAAAATAGTTTACTGTACCGAAGTGCAGTATAATTATGAAGCAATAGCAGCTTTTGGACAATTATTAGGCGCAATTTTACCAGTATTTTTAGTTTTTTTATCCGCCTATGTAACTAAGAAATTTGACGAAGGGAAAAAAGACATAGCCAATTCTAATATAGCAACAGTAGATTATATAAAATCAATTGAAAAAGAGTTAAATGATAAGATGGAGAAAGTCTTATTAGGTAGTAAGCCTATTATTCAGGCCGAAAAGTCTAAGGAAGAATTATTTAGAGAGAATAAGGAAAAAGCCTATAAATTTGTTAGTATTTCTATGATAGCTAAAACACAAGCAGTTGCCGATCATCTAGGAATTAGTAAGGAAGAAGCATTTGAATTAATGCAAGAATTACTATTAGTTGATAGAAAAATATCTTGTGGAGGTAGTGCTAGTAAAGAGAATATGGATAACGTTATCTGGTTAAGAAAATGATTAAAAATATTATCAGTTTTAAGATTAATTTGTTATCTTACTGCAAGAGTTGCGCGACTACACATAACAATGCTTTTACGTTGCAGGGCGTGCTTGAGGGAATGCGTGCCCACACCGTCTCACCGGGCGGCAAGCGCCGCTAAAGGGAAAGGCTCCGCTGGTCCGGTTCGTCGGCGTCGTAAAACCGGGACGTTAGACGAAATTTCTTGCATGGATCGCCCCATCCAGGGGCGAGTATAGCATAAATGGCTATGGGGACAAAGGCAAAGCACCATAATTATGTGCAATAGACGATTATTTTAAGGGGGTGAAAGTTTATGATACAAAGTATTGATTTAATTAATGGATATGAGATTACTCAACTTTCTAAACAAGATAATGATATTGTTGAAGGGTTATGTAATAAATGTTCAGATTATTATATATTAAGTGGAGGAGCATTACCATCTAAAGATGATGTAAGTGCATTGTTTACTGATTTACCACCAAACAAAAATTTTGAGGATAAATTTCTGTTTGGTGTATTTAAATCTAATAAACTGATAGGGATAATTGATATTATAAGAGATTTCCCAACTATCTCAGAATGGACAATTGGGCTATTGCTACTTGAACCCGAAGAGCGGGGTAAGGGATTAGGGATAATAATACATGAAGCATTAGTTAAGTGGACAAGACATTTAGGAGCAAAGAGATTTAGTATAGGAGTAATTGAAGATAATAATAGAGCTTTCAAATTTTGGTCGAATTTAGGATATTCAAAGATAAAAGAAATTAATATGGATATTGCATCAAAAACTCAAGTAGTTAATCTTATGATGGTAGAATTTTAAATTAAGTTATAAAAATTAAATTTAGCTACACATAATCTATATAATGCTCATGGTAGGTTTTTTAAGGTTCAGCCGTCCGTGGCTGAATCTGGCTTCGTGGGGCAAGAAACTTCGTCTAACAAAATTTTCACGCTACGGGCGTGCTCACGGGTCGCATTTGCCACACCGTCTTACCGGGCGGCAAGCGCCGCTAAAGGGAAGGGCTCTGGTGGTCCGGTTCGTTGGCGTCGTGAAAACGGAACGTTAGGTGAAATTTCCTGTTTGGGTTGCCCCATCTAGGGGAGATGATGAAGATAAACTTTGATGTATTTGTAAGTCAGAATTATTTGTATTAGGTGGTGAATTGAATAATAATGAAAATCAACA
>JAEZLR010000033.1 GCA_023415205.1 Bacillota bacterium
CCTAAGATGAGATATCCCACCTATATGGGTAAGACCCCTTGTAGACTACAAGGTTGATAGGTCGGAGGTGTAAGTGTGGTAACACATTGAGCTGACCGATACTAATAGGTCGAGGGCTTGACCAAAGATTTTGCTTGCAAAATCGTGCGGTCATGCGAAAGCAACTTGCAAGCAAGTTGTGAAAGCATGAAGGAGCACACCATCCGAAGTAGCGGAAGCGAATTGGAAGGAAAGCAAGGAAAGTCAAATGGTTAAAAACTAGAATAGTTCTCTGAAAAGAGTAACAAACGTAGTCTGTAGCAGAGTTATCATTATACAGTTTTGAGGGTGTTAAAGCGTTTTGCATAAAGCACCGAAAATTGCATATTATAATTAAATAAGAATTCTGGTGACTATAACGGAGAGGTCACACCTGTTCCCATTCCGAACACAGAAGTTAAGCTCTCCCGTGCAGAAGATACTTGGCTGGAGACGGCCTGGGAAAATATGTCGTTGCCGGAATATATATTCCTCAATAGCTCAGCCGGTAGAGCATGCGGCTGTTAACCGCAGGGTCGTTGGTTCAAGTCCAACTTGAGGAGCCAAGAAAAGCGAAAAGATTATCTTTTCGCTTTTCTTCATGTAAGAGGATAAGATATTAGAACAAGGCATGCCTTTGATGAAATAGGAATTTTGAGCAAATCAATGATTTGTACCAAAATGCTGTTGTAAACACTCGAAAGATTTGTTAAATTGAATCTATGCCCTTAAAGAGAGAATGCAGAAATAAATGAACTCAGGAAGGATATCGCTATGTCAAGAAAAGTACCGGGAAAAGTAATCTCCATTATCATGGCCGCCATGCTCCTTACCTCTTGTGGCGTAAAGCCTGGACCAGAAACAACCGCCACACCCCAGACAAACTCCCCTTCTCCAACAGAGACCATAGGCGCAGAATCCCCCACAAATACTCCCGCACCTACACCTGAAGCTACTCCTGAGGCGACTCCCACACCAGAGCCCACGCCTGTCGCGAAAGAACCCGTTAAGGTGAAGGCTGTTTATATGACAGGTAATATCGCAGGTTCATCCTCAAGATTTGAACATTTTATTGAATTAGTCAATACTACTGAGCTGAATGCTTTAGTTATCGATATAAAAGAAGGAGGATTTGTGAATTATGAATCACAGGTTCCCCTTGTTAAGGAATTAAACTTATATAAAAAACTATATAAGGTTGAAGAGATTTTAAAGAAGTGTCATGAGAATAATATTTATGTTATAGGGCGAATTGTTGTCTTTCGGGACGACGAACTGGCTAATAAAAAGCCGGAATTTGCTATTAAAAAACCTAATGGAAGCATCTGGACTGAAGGATCACATGGTGCTTGGTCCAACCCTTACATAGACGGTGTTCAGGATTACAATATTGCCATTGCCAAGGAAGCTGTGGAGTTAGGTTTTGATGAGATTCAATTTGACTATGTCAGATTCCCCACAGCCAAGGCCGCCGAGGTAAATTACGGAGAGAATGTCCCTGAAAAAACAGAAGCCATCAGCAATTTCTTGAAAAGGGCCTCGGAGGAGATTAAGGCGGTTAAAGATGTTCCTGTTTCAGCCGATATCTTTGGTATCGTTGCAGAAAGCGACAGGGACGGAAAGACCATCGGTCAGCATTTTGACCTTCTGGGCCAGCATATAGATTATATATCCCCTATGATCTACCCTTCCCATTATGCCAATGACTCCAAAGGGTCAATGGGTAATGGTGTTGGACAAAGGATCAATGGTGTCCTGTTTACAAAACCTGATCTTGATCCCTATGGTGTTATTTATCAATCCCTCCTAAAAGTTAAGGATAGGATAGCTGCTGTTCCAGAATTTAAGGCCAATGTTCGTCCTTATTTGCAGGACTTTACTGCCAGCTATCTTCTTAAGGGATATTATCAAACCTATGGTGTGGATCAGGTGAGGGCGCAAATCCAGGCTGTTTATGATGCCGGGTATGAGGAATGGATTTTATGGAGTGGTAAGAACCAATATACCGAAGCGGCATTGCTTCCGGAGGAATAAGCTGACCTCTTTATTCTATTGCAAAGTTAAAGCAGTTTATCGTTAAGTAATGGTGAAAGGCTGATCATGACATGCAAAAAGTTGTTATAGAAACATCCGAAAACTACAGATTTGATCGTGTTTTGCAGGCCGTTGAAAGAATCTTCGATCAACTGGGAGGGCTTAATAGTTTTATTAAGCCCGGCATGCGAGTGGCAATAAAGCCTAATCTTCTTATGGCTAAAAAGCCGGATGATGCGGCCACGACCCATCCCCATGTGGTTAAAGCCGTAGTAAACCTTATTCATCAGGCTGGAGGCATAGCCACTATTGTGGAAAGTCCAGGTGGCCCCTATAACAGCACACTTCTTAAGAGAACGTATGCCGTAACTGGCATGGAGGCCGTAGCCACCGAAACCGGGGCTGAACTAAACTATGATCTGCGTGTTGAAAAAGTAGAGAATCCAGAGGCTAAAATCATCAAGTCCCTCAAAATTTTAAAGCCTCTCATGGATGCTGACTTGATTATCAATCTGGCTAAATTGAAAACCCACGGCATGATGGTCTATACCGGTGCCATTAAAAACATGTTTGGGTCCATTGCGGGATTGGAAAAGGCCGATTATCATCTGCGTATGAGTGAATATGATCGATTTGCCGATAGTCTCATTGATATTTACTTGGCAACAAAACCCCGTGTAAATATCATTGACGGTATTATGGCCATGGAAGGTGACGGGCCGGGTTCAGGGGTACCCAAGTGGCTGGGGGTGCTGGTTGCATCTGCCGACGGATTTGCTTGTGACTATGCAGCCTTGAATATTATTAATGTAGATTATCAAAAGGTACCCGTCTTAAAAAGGGCTCAAGAGAGAGGTCTGCTTGTTCCGGAGCAGATAGAACTCGTGGGTGCTTCTGTGGAATCGGTTAAACCTGATGATTTTGATGTACCTGCCTTAAGCCGGTTAAAATCCAATTCAGGTATCGGCCTTTTGAGCTTCATAGGCAAAAGGCTGAAACCCAAACCGGTGATCCTTCATGAGGCCTGTAAGCTTTGCGGAAAGTGTATGGAGGTTTGTCCTCCCAAGGTCATCACCCGTAATGAGGAGAACAAGCTGGTGATTGATTATAGCCAATGCATCCGTTGCTTCTGCTGCCATGAATTTTGTCCTGAAAAGGCTATTAAGATAAAAAAGAATACCCTTAACAGGCTATTTGAATACAAGCGGTTATCATAATAATGGCAAAAATCGACAAATAACGACATTTTCTTTAGTGAATAGATAAAATATATATTATTATTTGTGATAGCACTCCCTTTTATGGTAGAATGTTTAGGTAAATATTAGCACACAATAAGGGGTAAGCAAATGAATGTAGAATATATAAATCCATTTATAGAAGCCAGCCAATCAGTACTTGTGATGATGACAGGAAGCAAACCGGAGCTAGGCCAGGTATATTTGAGAAAAACACCTTTTGAAAGTGATAATATTGCAGTATTTGTAGGTCTGACCGGAAGAATCAGAGGCCAAGTTATCATATCCTTGTCCAAGACAACCGCCCTATCCATTGCATCGGCCATGATGGGTGGAATGCCTGTGACAGAGTTAGATGAAATATCAAAAAGCGCTATTTCGGAACTGGCCAATATGATCATGGGTAATACGGCAACCCTTCTGGCCAGCAGAGGAATAGGGATAGAGATTACTCCGCCTTCGTTATTGGTGGGTGAGAAACTCCTTATCACACCATCAAATATGAAAACGGTTTGTGTGCCATTGGTCATAGGTGTCAATAGCATAATGGAAATAGATGTTTCCTTGGAGGATAAGGGTGCTTAAAAAAGATGGCGATGCCGTCTTTTTTTGTATTAGCTTGTAGAGAACAGACCTTGGTATGATATAATGAGAAAAAGTGCACCATAAAAAGGATTCCATAAAACCTTGAGGCAGTTTATCCCTTGGTATTAAGGAGTGATTCAGTGAAACTTAATATTGTCCTCGTAGAGCCTGAGATTCCCCAGAATACGGGGAACATTGCCAGAACCTGTGCTGCGACAGGCACAGCGCTTCATTTGGTCGGGCCCTTGGGCTTCTCAATAGATGATCGATATTTAAAAAGGGCTGGCTTGGACTATTGGCAACTCCTGGACATGACCTATTATGAGAATCTTGATGATTTTTTTAAGGCCCACCAGGGAGACCAATTCTTTTTTAGCTCCACCAAGGCTGGACATTCCTACCATGAAATCAGTTATCCCGATAACGCCTATATCCTCTTTGGGAAGGAAACCAAAGGCCTTCCAGAATCCCTGCTGGGAGAAAACTATGATAAATGTATCCGCATACCCATGCTCGATACGATCCGTTCACTCAATTTGTCAAATTCAGTGGCTATCGTGCTTTATGAGGCGTTAAGGCAATGGGGTTTCCAGGGGATGAAGCTGGAGGGGAAGCTTAAGGAAAAGTAGCCTTTGTAAGAAGCAATTTTATGAGACATTATACTTGAATACAGATGTAGTGTGGTATAAACTCAATCCATAGGGAGAGAAAGTTAGGTAATTCAATGAATGGACTTAAGAAAAAGATTGGTGTATTAACTGGCGGAGGGGATTGTCCGGGACTTAACGCCGTACTCAGAGCAATAGTGAAAACCGCCATAAATATTTATGGCTATGAAGTCATAGGTTTTAAGGATGGCTACGAGGGGCTCATTTTTAATCGGTTTGAAAAGCTTGGGCTTGAGGATGTATCAGGCCTCATTGACAAAGGCGGAACGATTTTAGGGACTACAAACAGCTTTGATCCTTTTAAGATGGTCATAGATTATGACGGTGAAAAACAGGAACGGGATATGGGTGACAGAATGCTGGACACTCTGAAGATGCATGAGACCGAATGCCTTATTGTTATTGGAGGAACCAATACCATAGCCACCGCCCATAGTCTTTCAGAAAAAGGAGTTAAGGTTATTGCCGTGCCTAAAACCATAGAGAACGACATTTCAGGAACAGATATGTCCTTTGGTTTTATGACGGCAGTCAATACAGCGACACAGGCCCTTGATAAGCTGCATTCCACTGCCGAATCCCATCATCGCGTTATGATTCTTGAGGTTATGGGTCACCATGCAGGATGGGTTGCTTTGGAATCCGGAATTGCCGGAGGAGCGGACATCATACTTATTCCTGAAATTCCTTACGATATTAATGCTGTTGCCAGAAGTATTTTGAAAAGGAAGAAATCAGGCAAGGGCTTCAGTATTATTTGTGTCGCTGAAGGGTGTAAACCGCTTAATTCCACCCATAACAATGATGAGGGGTATGGGGATGAGTTCAAGCACAACGGTGTGGGTAATCGCATTGCTAACGAAATTGAAAAGCTGACGCAGCTTGAGGCGCGTGTAACAGTTTTGGGATACTTACAGCGCGGCGGAGAGCCGTCTCCCTTTGATCGTATCTTAACCACTCGTCTTGGGGTTGAAGCCGTAAATCTTGCGGCTCAGGGGAACTATAACAAAATGGTAGGAATTACGAATCAGGAACTTTCTCCGGTAGAGCTCAATGAAATTGTCGGTAAGGAACGATTGGTGCCTGTTGATGGTGAACTTGTCAGAATAGCCCGAAACATGGGTGTAAGCTTCGGGGATTGATTAGACGTTTAGGGGGCTATAACCTTTTATGCATACATTTAAACCCTTAACGCTGGAAGATCAGACTTTGTTTTCCAGCCTATTTGCTACGGTTAAGCCGATGGCATCTGAGTTTACCTTTCCCTATCTCTTTATGTGGAAACGGGATTATAACTTAAGCTATCTAGTGGTTGAAGATTATCTCTTAATGATATCTGAATCCAGAGCTTATCAACCGTTTGCCTTTTGCCCGATCTCGATGGATGGGGCCTTTCATTTAGAGAAGTTTAAGAAAGCCTTGAAAGCTATTAAGGCATATTTTGCTGAGAAAAATCTTCCCCTTTGCTTTGGCAGAGTAGAAGAAACCTGTCTGGATCAGTTAAGAATGGTCTATGGAGAAAGTATGGAGGTGGAATATCTGGATTCGGCCTCTGATTATGTTTATCATGCCTCCGACCTTATTCAGTTGGCCGGAAAGAAATTTAGCGGAAAAAGAAACCATATCAGCCAGTTTATTCGCAAGTATGGTGATTATGAATACGTCCCTGTGGATATAGGCAATCTGGACGAGTGCAAGCGGGTGCTGGATGAATGGTGCGACAAAAATGAAAAAAGCTGTGTCCATCCTGATAACTGTGAACGTCTGGCCTGCTATGAGCTTCTTGACAACTGGAGTAGGTTTTCTTTGAGAGGAGCCCTCATTAAGGTAGACGGCCGCTTTGAAGCCTTAACAGTGGGAGAGCTTCTCAACCCAGATACGGCTGTTATCCGGATTGAAAAGGGGAATACAGAGATTCACGGCATTTATACTGTTATTAACAGGGATTTTTGCGCACATGAATGGCCGAATGTCAAATACATCAATCGTGAGGAAGATATGGGGATTGAAGGTCTACGGAAATCTAAACTTTCATACAATCCTGCCTTCATGGTAAGAAAGTTTTTAGTGAAGGTTCCACATTGACTTTAACTAACAATTTCTGTAGTATAAAACGTGAAAAAGGTCTTTTAAATATGGGTTGGTTTTCTCCAGCCCGTTTTGCATTTTTATTCTATTTTAATGGAGGGTTTGACCATGTCAAAACAGCCTAAAGTTGCCATCTTCATGGGCAGTGATTCCGATTTCCCTGTTATTGAAGGGTGTCTCAGGATTCTTAAGGACTTCAATGTTGAAGTTACGGCCACCGTCTGTTCTGCCCATAGAACCCCTGAAAGAGCGGCAGAATTGGCAAAAAATGCAGAAAAAAATGGCTATGATGTCATCATTGCGGCTGCAGGAAAAGCAGCACATCTCCCTGGCGTTTTGGCAGCCTTTACCGTTCTTCCGGTGATAGGCCTTCCCATCCTTTCCTCCACTCTTGATGGCCTGGATTCCCTTCTATCCATTGTTCAGATGCCTGCCGGAATTCCCGTGGCCACGGTGGCCATTAATGGAAGTGAGAATGCGGCTTTACTGGCAGTACAGATCATGGGTGGCATCTATCCAGAATTGAGAAGCAAGATGCATGAATACAAGATAAAGATGGCCGAAGCTGTTGAAAAAAAAGATAAGCAGCTCCAGGAAAAGCTAAAGGGGATGTAGTGATGCATTTAAATGAAAGTGTGATCTTTAGCAGTTCCGAGGAAAAAAGCGATAGAATAAGAGAGGCCTGCGGCGTGTTCGGTGTTTGCAATGGGGACACCGTGGATGTGGCTCGTTTGACCTACTTCGGTTTATATGCCCTCCAACACCGCGGACAGGAAAGCTGCGGAATAGCGGTAAACAATGACGGTGAAATCATGGGTCATAAGGGAATGGGCTTGGTGTCAGAGGTCTTCACCGAAAAAATCCTGGATCGGCTGGAGGGTAAAATGGCTATTGGTCATACCCGCTACTCCACCACAGGTGCCAATTCTCTGGAAAATGCCCAGCCCCTTATTGTTAACTACAAGGCTGGGCGGCTGGCCCTGGCCCATAACGGAAACCTTGTTAACGCATCTAAAATTCGGTTTGATCTGGAGAATCAGGGAGCCATTTTCCAGACAGCCACCGACTCTGAGGTCATTGCCAATCTAATTTCACGCTACGGACTTAGGTATAAGGATCTGGAGGAGGTTCTCAAAAGAACCATGGATGTTATAGAAGGGTCCTATGCCCTGGTAATCATGACTCCCCGGCGGCTCATAGGCATAAGGGATCCCTGGGGATTAAGGCCCCTCAGTCTTGGAAAACTTAACGATTCCTATATTCTCGCTTCTGAAACTTGTGCGTTTGATGCCGTTGGCGCCAAATTCATCCGCGATGTGGAGCCCGGCGAAATTATCTTTATTGAAGAAAACACCCTAAAATCAGTCAAAACAAACCTTAATAAACCCCATAATCTTTGCATTTTCGAGCATATCTACTTTGCCAGACCGGACAGCTTTATTGATCGTGCTTCTATATACCGATCCCGCTTGGAGGCCGGTCGCCTTCTGGCTGTTGAACATCCTGCCAAGGCTGATTTGGTGGTTGGTGTTCCCGATTCAGGACTCACGGCCGCCATTGGGTTTTCTAGGCAATCAGGCATACCCTATGGGGAAGCTTTGATTAAGAACCGTTATGTGGGACGAACCTTTATACAGCCCAACCAGAAAATGCGGGAAGAGAGTGTCAATATCAAGCTCAACGCCCTTCGTTCAGAAATTGAGGGTAAAAGAATAGTTCTCATTGATGACTCCATTGTTCGCGGAACCACAACAAAGAAAATTGTCCAAATGCTAAAGAACTCCGGTGCAAAAGAGATTCATATGCGTATCAGTTCACCTCCGGTAAAGCATCCCTGTTTTTTTGGCATTGATATTGCCTCGAGGGAACACCTTATCGCTGCTCATAACAGTATAGATGTCATTAAAAAAATTATTGGTGCCGACAGTCTGGGCTATCTAAGCGTAGAGCATCTCCTAAAAACACCCATAGGGGCCCCAGAAGGAAGTTTTTGCTGTGCCTGCTTCACCGGGCAATATCCCATGGAGGTTCCTGAACAAAGCGATAAATTTGTCCTAGACAATAAATGCTAAGCGTTAAAAACAGAACAAATATGTAGAAAGGTTTGGTTAAAGGAATGGCGACTTATAAAGAAGCAGGTGTTGACGTAACAGCCGGTTACAAGGCTGTGGATTTGATGAAATCTCATGTAAAGAAAACCATGCGTCCTGAAGTTCTGACTGAAATCGGAGGCTTTGGAGGGCTCTTCAGCCTTGAAGGAATGCACTATGAAAAGCCTGTTCTGGTTTCAGGAACGGATGGTGTGGGGACAAAGCTCAAGATTGCCTTTCTCATGGACAGGCATGATACGGTGGGGATTGACTGCGTGGCCATGTGTGTCAACGATGTTGTTTGCAGTGGCGCTCAGCCCCTGTTCTTCCTGGACTATGTCGCCCTTGGAAAGCTTGTTCCTGAAAAAGTTGAAGCCATTGTCAAAGGCGTTTCTAATGGATGTATTCAAGCCAATTGTGCCCTTATCGGTGGGGAGACTGCGGAAATGCCAGGTTTTTATCCTGAGGATGAGTATGATTTGGCGGGATTTGTAGTGGGGATTGTTGATAAGGATAAAATTATCAACGGTAAAACCATTAAACCCGGGGACACCCTGATAGGTCTGGCGTCATCCGGCATCCACAGCAATGGATATTCCCTTGTTCGTAAAGTCTTTAACATCAACGAACAGAATCTGGGACGATTCAACGAATTCTTAGGAAAGAGCCTTGGTGAAGAGCTACTTACGCCTACACGCATCTATGTTAAAACCATTCTTGCCTTAACCAGTCAATATGAAATCAAAGGGATTGCCAATGTCACAGGAGGCGGGTTTATTGAAAACCTGCCAAGGATGATGCCAAAAGGTCTGAAGCTGGTGATTGAAAAGGGTACCTGGCCGGTACATCCCGTCTTTCAACTCATGCAGCAGATGGGCTCCATTCCAGATCAGGAAATGTATAATACCTTTAACATGGGTATCGGCATGGTGCTTGCCGTCTCTCCTGAAATTGCTTCTGAGGTTGTTCTTGAAGCTGAACGCCTGGGTGAAAAGGCCTATATCATCGGTAAGGTTGCGTTAGGTGAGGAGCAAATAGAGCTATGCTGAAAATAGGCGTTATGGTATCGGGCGGAGGAACTAACCTTCAGTCCATATTGGATAAAATTGCTTCGGGTCAGTTACCTGGCTGCAAAATTGTCACGGTTGTATCCAGCAAGCCGGGGGTATATGCTCTTGAGCGGGCGAAGATCAGTGGGATACCCTCAACGGTCATTTCCAGAAAAAGCTTCGACTCTCCTGAGGCCTATGATGAGGCCTTAATCGCTCATATGAAAGCCTGTGAAGTGGAGTTGGTAGTTCTTGCGGGCTTCTTGAGCCTATTAGGTGAAAAATTCATCATGGCATACAGGAATGCCATTATCAATGTGCACCCTTCCCTGATTCCTGCTTTTTGCGGGAAAGGCTATTATGGATTAATTCCCCATATCAAGGCTCTTGAATACGGCGTTCGTGTCACCGGGGCAACAGTCCATTTTGTAGAGCCAGAATATGATTCCGGTCCGGTCATTCTTCAAAAGGCTGTTGAGATTTATGCCGGGGATACTCCTGAAAGTCTTCAGAAAAGGGTCATGGAACAGGCTGAATGGGAGCTTCTCCCGAAAGCCATCGGTCTTTTCAGCCAGGGCAGATTAAAAATCGAGGGCAGACAAGTCAAAATAGTGGAGTAAGTGATGATGAGAAGAGCATTGATCAGCGTATCGGATAAAACAGGTATTCTCGGCCTGGCGGAAGCCTTGGTCGCTATGGGAGTAGAAATCATTGCTACCCATGGGACGCTGGAATACCTGGAGAGTCATCATATTAAGGCTCTTTCGGTAGCTGATCTCACGGGTTATCCTGAATGTCTTGATGGGAGGATGAAAACCCTCCATCCCGTCATTTTTGCAGCTATCATGGCTGAGCGGAACAATGCCGGACATATGACCCAGTTGGAAAGCCTTCATATTGAGCCTATTGATATGGTTGTAACCAATCTATATCCTTTCCGGCAGACCCTGCTAAAGGGGAATGTGGCTTTAAAAGAGGCCATGGAAAATATAGACATCGGTGGCCCTGCATTGCTGAGGGCTGCCGCATTGAATTATAGGGATGTCCTCGTTTTGGTAGACCCTGAGGATTATGGGCCCATCATGCATGAACTGGGGGCAACCCATGCGGTATCAGTCAGAAATCGCTACAAGCTTGCCTACAAGGCCTTTTCACACACAAGCCATTATGATACCCTGATACAGAACTATTTTCTCTCTAAAATTGGGGGAGACTCCTTTCCTGAGATTATTACCCTGACTTACGAAAAGGCTCAGGATTTACGTTACGGCGAGAATCCTCACCAAAGGGCTGCTTTTTACAAGGAGATCGGCCCAGTGGTTGGCTGCCTCCCCGATGCTCGCCAGCTTCATGGAAAAGAGCTGTCATTCAACAATATCAATGACAGCAATGGGGCGTTAGAGCTCCTTAAGGAGTTTGATGAGCCCACAGCCGTAATTATCAAGCATGCCCACCCGTGTGGGGTTGGTTCGGCGGACACCCTGGCAGAGGCCTACCACAAGGCCTACACTGCTGACACTGAATCAGCCTTTGGGGGAATTGTTGCCGTCAATGGGGAAATTGACGAGACCATGGCCCAACAAATGGCCGAGGTCTTTTATGAGGTTATTATTGCTCCGGCCTTTACAGAAAAGGCACTGGAGGTTCTTTCACGAAAAAAGAACCTCCGGCTCCTCGCTTTAGAGCATATTGGGAAAAAGCTTCCTGATGGCAGCTTGGATTTAAAAAAGGTTGCAGGAGGACTCCTTGCTCAAAGCTACAATAATAAGCTCATATCTGATGCCGGTATGGTGTTTGCCACGAAAAGAATGCCTGAGGAAGAAGAGCTTATTAATCTTAAGTTTGCAATGAAAGTTGCTAAACATGCGCGTTCTAACGCCATAATTGTCGTAAAGGATAAAAAAACTCTGGGGATCGGTCAAGGTCAGGCAAGTAGGGTTAATGCGGCTAGAATTGCTATCCAGGCAGCAAAAGAAGAAGCATGTGGCGCTGTCATGGCATCGGATGCCTTCCTACCCTTTTCTGACACTGTCCATCTGGCGGGTGCGGCAGGAATTACGGCGATCATACAGCCTGGGGGGTCCCTAAAGGATTCAGAGTGTATTAACGCCTGTGAGGATAGGGGTATATCCATGGTGTTTACTGGTAGCAGGCATTTTAAGCATTAAGTTTTAGACACTTAAGAGTTCTGAGGTTTTTAACCCATCAAACGAGGAAAAGGGGAAATGAGATGAAAATACTGGTGGTTGGCAGTGGTGGCAGAGAGCACGCCATTATTTGGAAACTAAAGCAAAGCCCGAAGGTAAATAAAATTTATTGTGCGCCCGGCAACGGTGGCATCTCGGAAATTGCCCAATGTGTACCCATCCCTGCTATGGATATCAAGAAAATGGTGGAGTTCACCAAAAATGAAGGTATTGATAGTGTTATTGTCGCCCCGGATGATCCCTTGGCGGCAGGAATGGTAGATGCCATAGAAGAGGCCGGTATCCGAGCCTTTGGTCCCCGAAAAAACGCGGCGGTTATCGAAGCCAGCAAGGTCTTTTCAAAAGACCTGATGAAAAAGTATCAAATTCCCTCTGCGGCCTACGAAAGCTTTGATAACCCAGCATTGGCCAAGGAGTATGTCAAGACGGCCCAATATCCTCTTGTCGTTAAAGCCGATGGTCTGGCGCTAGGGAAGGGTGTCCTCATCTGCCAAAATACAGAGGAAGCATGGGCGGCCATCACCTCCATCATGGAGGACGGAAAATTCGGTACAGCAGGCCAGAAAATTGTCGTGGAGGAATTCATGACTGGCCCGGAGGTTTCTGTCTTGGCCTTTACAGATGGTAAAACCATACGTCCCATGGTAAGCTCACAGGATCATAAAAGGGCTTATGATCATGATGAGGGCCTCAATACAGGAGGAATGGGAACTTTCTCGCCCAGCCGTGTCTATACCGAAGAGCTTCAAAAGGAATGTATGGAGAGAATCTTTATTCCCACCATGGAAGCGATGAATAGGGAGGGCCGACCTTTTAAAGGTATTTTGTTTTTTGGACTTATGCTAACCCCTGACGGACCTAAGGTTCTGGAATACAATGCACGCTTTGGGGACCCTGAGACTCAGGTCGTATTGCCTAGGCTTGAAAATGATTTATTGGAAATTTTTGAGGCTATCATTGATGAAAAATTGGAGACAATAGATATTACATGGCGTGAAAATGCGGCCGTTTGTGTTGTCATGGCTTCGGGCGGTTATCCTGAGCATTATGCCAAAGGCTATGAGATCAAAGGTCTTGAGGTTGCGGGTCAACAGCAGGATATTATTATTTTCCATGCGGGAACCCGTAAGGAAGGATCATGCTTCTATACTAATGGGGGGCGGGTGTTGGGTGTCACTGCAATTGCCGAGAATATTGAAAAGGCCAGAGAAAAAGCCTATCATGCAATATCTCAAATTTCATTTAAGGATGCGCATTATCGAAGGGATATTGGCATCAAATAGCATTGTAGTATGATCATCACAGGATAGAATGAGCCTCTTCAACAGACAATAGGACTGTAGGGGAGGTGAAAAGTCATGAAAGCAAACAGATGTATCGGTTGTTCTGTTACCGAATGCAAGTACCATGCAAAGAGTGAAATGATGTGCAGTCTTGATCATATCAAGGTAGCCAGGAATGTTAGTACTTCTGCTAACGCTGAAAGTGATACAGAATGTGCAAGCTTTGAAAAAGGATAGAATTTGGGTTACTTTCGCCAATTGAGAACGAGGACGAAGGGTCGGCTTTAACCGACCCTTCATTGTATAAATCACTTAAAAATAATTTCAAGACACGGAAGGATTGCGGATAACTTCCAAATAGTGATATTATAAAACAAATGTACATTATATATAAAAAGTTTGAATTATAAATGTACATTTTATATAATAGAAATGCACTATATAAAAAAGAGGTATCCTAATGAGAGTAAAGCACATCTTGACAGTGGTTTTACCCCTTGTACTACTTCTTTCCGTCAGTGGTTGCGATAACCCCAATAGCCCGATACCAGTGAATTCGGTTCCCGATTTATCCTCCCCTGTCAACCTGAAGTTCATCAATAGCTGGGGGGGAAGCGATCCAAAAGCCGAAACGCTGCAATCTATTTTTAATGCCTTCTCAAAGGATAACCCCGGTATTACTATTTCAAATGAATCTTTGTATGGGGATGATTTCTTAATAAAGCTGAAAACTGATTTTGCATCCGGCAATGATCCCGATGTTTTTGGTCTCTGGCCGGGTTCGGATATTAAAGCCCTTGTGGCGGCTGGAAAGGTGGCAGATATTACCGATGTGCTTGAAGCAGACCCCGAATGGAAGAGCACCTTTGATCCTAAAATGTGGTATAATACCACCTTTGATAATAAAATCTACGGACTCCCCGTTGAAATAATTTTTGAGGGTCTCTACGTCAATACCGATTTATTCGAGAAAAATGATATTCAGATTCCCCAGAATTATGAAGAACTGAAGGAAGCGGTAACACGCTTCCGCAGTGTCGGCATTATCCCTATAGCCTTTAACTGCAGAGCGGAGGGAACCTACCTCTATCAGAATATTGCCATGATGATTGGCGGAAAAGAAGCAATAGAAAACCCCATAAGCGAGGGCCAAATTAATCCCTGCTACATTAAGGCCATGAACGTCATGAAGGAATTATACGAAATGGGGGCATTTCCTGATAATGTTTTCACCATGAGCTCTGTGGAGAGGAATGACCTGTTTATCCAAAAAAAAGCGGCAATGATTGTACAGGGATCGTGGTTCGTCTCGGCTATAACCGATGAAAAAAGTGTGGATTTTGTTCCTTTTCCTGAGATGACAGGAGGTAAGAATGAGGCCAGAATGATTTATGGTTTAGGGTGCGGAACCTTTTACATGAGTACCAAGGCCGGATATGATTCCAACCAGCGGGAAGCCGCACTGAAATTACTCAGATACCTGACCTCCAAGTCCACCGCCACTATATTGGCTGAAAGAACAGGAATGCTCAGCAATGTAGATATTTATGAATTCAATATCAGGTATAGCCGCCTTGCCAATAAGGGCATAAGCATGACTAATAAATTTTCTCAGCTTATTGGTCCCCCCGACAGCTATCTTCCGCGGACAGCTTGGGATAACGTTATTGTGAAAGATTTCCCATACATGCTGGAAAATAAGATATCCCCTGAGGAACTATGGAAAAAAGCCCTGACAGAAACACAAGACTAAAAGTAATGAGGGTTAAGGCTAAATGAAATCCACAAAATCTGGTAATCGGCCAATTAAAAAACTAATGAGCAGAGTGCGTATACCACTCATAAAGTTCTATCAAAATCTCCCCATACGCTATAAGCTCATGCTGGTTTTCAATATGATACTGATTATTTCCCTGGTTGGCTTGAGCTATATTAATTACCGTAATTCTGAAGAAACCCTCACCAAAAAATCTACCCAATACACCCAGGATATTCTCAAAATGGTGGAGTACCGCATGAAGGATTATGTGCGTAATCTCAACCTCATTTCCCAAGCCCTTATCCCTGATAATAATCTTCTAAATATTATTAAAAATTCTGGTGAATCGGATTCGCTTCAGCAGTATGAAGAATCCTATGTAGTTGAGAATCACTTAAAGAAAACTGTGTTTTCAAGAGATGAGGTTCAATCTCTGGCCTTGATTACTCCTACGAATTATTTTGTTGCTGATAAAGACAGCAGAGTGGCTAATATCAAGCAATTGGTGCCCGCTGGTAGCGAGAACTATATTAAAATGCTCACGGAGGCCCGTCAAAAAAGCGGAATGCCGATATTTTATCTTGAGCTTGATAATGGTCGGGCTAAGAATCTTTACATAGCCAGAATGGCCTATAGCATTAATAATTATGAAGAAATAGGGCTATATGTCATGCTGCTTCGTATGGAATTCCTGGATTCCGTACTAAAAGATCTGGTAAATGAGGATACGCAAAATATAATGATTCTGTCTGCAAGCAACCAAATTGTTGTTGAGCGGGACGATGCTAATAGTAATGATATTGCTCAGAAAATGGCCAGTATCAGTGGAACAAAGGGATGGTTTTACGATGCCTCGGGAAAAAGTATCATCTCCTATCTCATCATGGATGAAAAACCCAACTGGAAGATTATTTCAGTGGTTTCTCTCAAAAGTCTATATAGAGATATCGATCTTTTAAGACAGAGAATAGTCCTCTCCTCCATGGCCATTGTCCTGGTGCTATCTACCATTAGCCTTTTGGTTACTTCGGATCTGACCAGACCCTTTAAAAAACTTATCACTGGTATGGAAAAGGTGCGAAAGGGAGATCGAAATGTTCAGATCGCCCTTAACCGTAAAGATGAGATTGGCTACCTGGGTGAGGCATTTAACCGCATGGTGAAAGAGATGAATACTCTTTCCAACTGGGTTTACCAAGAACAACTGACCCGCAAGGAGGCGGAAATCAAGGCTCTCCAGGCACAGATCAATCCTCATTTTCTGTTCAATACGTTGGAATCCATTAATTGGATGGCTCTCCTTAACAATGTTCCTGAAATCAGTGAGATGGTCACCTCCCTCTCTGCGCTCATGGAGGCCTCCATTGGAAGGGACGACAAGCTCATTACCTTTCAGGAGGAGCTTCACTATATTGATAGCTACTCCTTGATACTTAAGAAAAGATTTGGAGAGCGGCTAGAACTGATCAAGCAAATCGACTCCCTGGTCATGGAGGTGAATATTCCCCGTCTCCTGATTCAACCCCTGGTGGAAAATGCCATCATTCACGGTATTGAAAGGGTTCAGTCAAAGGGAGTTATTATCCTTACAGCAAACCAATCGGAAGGAAACCTTACCATCTCGGTGGAAGATAATGGTGAGGGGATTGAGGAAGAAGAATTGAAACTTATCAATGAGAGTCTTAGAATGGATAATGAGGCCTACTTTAAGAGGCTGAGCGCCAAGAAAGGAAAGAGCATTGGCCTGGACAATGTCAACCGGCGCATTAAGCTATTTTACGGAAATGAATACGGTCTTTTGATTGAAAGCAAAAAGAGTGTTTATACAAAAGTCATTGTAACCATACCCATGAATGTACAAAATAATCCAGCGTAAGGGGGTGCTTTTTCTGTACAAGGTTTTGATTATTGATGATGAACCCATTATCAGAAAAGGTTTGACAAGTATTATGAACTGGAGCCAGCTTCAATGTGAAATTTGCGGCGAGGCGGCAGATGGAGAGATGGGCGAGGAGTATATCCTCAAGCTCAAGCCAGATATTATACTGACCGATATCCGTATGCCAAAGGCTGACGGTTTGACCATGATTCGTAGGGTTAAGGAGATTTCTCCTGAAAGTAAGATTATTATCCTCACAGGCTACAGAGATTTCAATTATGCCCAGGAGGCCATTAAATTAGGGGCATTTGATTACCTGCTCAAACCCACCAAAATTGAAGAGCTTACTGAGGTTATTAAGCGTACAGTGCAGCAGTTGGATTGCGAAAAACAACGAGCGGAGGAGATTTATCGTTACAAAGCCCTCTATGAAAAAAATATTCCTCTGCTTAAGGAGAAGCTGCTCTATAACTTACTCTATGGCCTTTACTTGAACGATGAGGATATTGAATCTCAAATGGAACGTTTCAACCTCTTCATTGATGAGTTCGTTATGGGTATCATTGATAATGAAAGCAGCGAGGAAAAAGACGGCTATGCTCTGCAGCTCTATCAATTTGGTATCATTAGTACCTTAGAAGAGGTTCTGGCTAATGAATTCTCTTTTATTTCCACGGCTTTGAACAACAGATGGCTTTTGTTTGTCGCCAAACCTGTGTCAAATGAAACCCTGGATCTTGAAAAACTTCATGGTAAGCTGGCCTACCTACAGGAAATGATTGAAAACTGCTTCAGCTTTACTGTATCTATTGCCATTAGTACCTTGGGCAAGGGCTATAAGGATCTGCCTCTTAAGTTCAGAGAATGTAAGAGCGGATTGGAGCATCGGTTCTATCTTGGAGGAAACACCATTATATCCTACAGTGATTTAAATTCCTTCTTTAATGTCAAGGATCATACCAATCTGGAAATGCAGCAAAGGCAGTTGATTGACCATATAAAGGCCGGAAACCAGGAGACCGTTGAGGAGACGGTGGAATCCATCAGAAATTATATCAGGGAGTTAAAGGCCGATGACAGAGCCTACATAAAAAGCTTTTATTTAAGCACTCTCTCTGCCATCAATACTATCAGAAGCACGTTGATGAATCAGACTGAGAACAAGAGCATGAATTTAACCAGCCTGTATCCTATGATAGAAAGCTGCGACAATATCATGGATCTAAACGATATTCTCAAGGAAGCCGCGCGTAAAGCAGCTGAAAGTGTCAACACCTATAACAACAAGAATATGAAGCTGCTGCTGAAGAGCGCCGTTGAATACCTTGAGAGCCATTACAACGAGCCTGTCACCCTTAATGATGTGGCTGAGAAGCTTTATGTGAGCACCTATTACTTGAGCAGAATGTTCAAGAAGGAGCTGAATAAGAATTTCGTTGACTACCTGAACGAAATACGGATTAACCACGCCAAGGAGCTCCTGTTGGACGTTCGTTATAAAACCTATGAGGTGGCGGATGCCATCGGCATCTCTGATCCACATTATTTCTCAAAATTATTTAAGAAGTATGTGGGGATAACACCCACAGAATATAAGGATTCTCAAAAGCTCGGATAACAGCTCTTTTACCAGCCTTTCAATACACCGCACCCTGTGCGGTGTATTTTTTTGTTGTAAATTCTTGCACGCGCGTTTACAAAACAAAGCAATGAAAAAACCCATAGCGCAAACCACACCATTTAAACAAATTCAACAAAATTCTATGATAAATATGTACAAAACATCAAAGAGAAAAACATAAGGGTGTGGATGTTATGAAACGAGGTCTGAAATCGCAAGTTCCCTTTTTCTTCATGCTCATGCCGGGTGTCGTTATTCTTCTGATTAATAATTATCTTCCTATGTTCGGCGTGGTCATGGCTTTCCAACGTTACAGATTCAAGGATAACTTTATCACCAGTCTCCTAACCAGTGAATTTATCGGCTTAAAAAACTTCGAATTTTTCTTTAAGACTCCCAATGCTTTTACCGTTACCCGTAACACAATCCTTTACAATCTGGCCTTCATCGCCCTGGATATTATTATTCCCGTTATGATGGCCATAGCCTTGAATGAGCTCAAAAACAAAATGGGGAGTAAGGTTTATCAGAGCATGATCTTCCTGCCTTACTTCCTGAGCTGGATTGTAGTAAGCTATCTTGGATACTCCTTCTTCAGCTTTGAAAGCGGATTTATTAACCGTAGTCTCCTTGGCCCCCTTGGGCTTGAACCTGTCAATTGGTATTTTGAACCCAAGTATTGGCCCTTCATACTGACCTTCTTCCATCTATGGAAGTACACCGGTTATAATATTGTGGTTTACCTTGCCTCCATTGCGGGCATTGACGGTGAATACTATGAAGCAGCCGTTATTGACGGTGCCTCCAAATGGCAATCCATACGTCATATCACCCTTCCTCTATTAAAGCCTGTTATGATCATACTCACCCTTCTGGCAGTCGGACGTATCTTTAATGCAGACTTTGGTTTGTTCTACAATGTCCCCAAGAACATGGGTACGCTGTATCCCACAACCGATGTTATCGATACCTACGTCTTCCGTGCCCTCCGTAACTCGAACAATATAGGCATGTCGTCGGCATCCGGTCTTTACCAGGCAGTGTTGGGTTGCATCACAGTCTTCTCTGCCAACCTAATCACCCGGAAGATCGATCCAGACAAAGCACTATTTTAAGGAGGGGTGGACATGAAAAGAAAGTATAGACTGGCTAATGAGATTTCCACGGGTTCAAACATCATTCTAAACCTTATGTTCATCATCATAACCATTATTTGTTTGTTCCCGATACTGTTGGTTGTTGCAATATCCTTTACCGAAGAAAAAGAAATTCTGATGAGTGGCTACAGTATTATTCCTAAGGTTTTTAGCATTAAGGCCTATGAATTTGTTATCAGTACAGGTGACGCCATTTTACGTTCCTATGGCATATCCATATTGGTCACGGTGCTGGGAACCCTTTTGAGCATGACAGTTATCACCTTATATGCCTATCCGTTGGCTCGAAGCTCTTTTAGGTTCAAACCCTTTTTCTCCTTCTTTGTATTCTTTACCATGATTTTCGGTGGCGGCTTGGTTCCTTGGTTTATGGTTTATTCCCAGCTTATCCGAATTCGAGACTCTATATGGATTATGATTGTACCTTACTTAATTAATGGCTTTTACGTTATGATCATGAGAACCTTTATTAAAACCTCGGTACCCGAAGCCCTCATGGAGTCTGCAAAAATCGACGGAGCGGGTGAATTCAGAACCTTTTTCTCCATCGTACTGCCCTTGCTAAAGCCTGGATTGGCCACCATTGGACTCTTGAGCTGCTTGGGATATTGGAATGACTGGTACTTGCCCCTGGTCTTTCTCACCAAAAGAGAGCTCTTCAACATCCAGTATACCATGTATCAAACCCTCTCTAATATTCAGTTCTTAACCAGCGGAAGCGCCAATTTTGCGGAAGCCGGCAACCTTTTGTCAGATCTCCCCGGCGAAAGTGCCCGTATGGCCGTAGCAGTTATTTCTATTGGCCCCATCGTATTCGCCTATGGGTTCTTCCAGCAGTATTTTATCAAAGGTCTCACTATCGGTGCTGTTAAAGGCTGATACCGGGTTAACCGGATCACAATAAAATTTATAAGGAGGAAAAACATCCATGAAACTGAACAGAAATCTTTTCACCAAGGTCCTCGTTGTAGTTCTCTGCCTCGCATTTGTATTGGCAGGCTGCGGACAACAGGCAAAGCCCGTGGACTCTACAACACCTACTGCTTCACCCACTGACTCAACAAAACCCACTGAGTCTGCAACTCCTGTAGCTCTGGAAAATGTTACCCTTACCATGTACTGCGTAGGTGACAGCCAGGATATGACCTCTATCGAGAAAGGTGTTAATGAATATCTCAAGGATTCCCTCAACATTACTCTTGAGTACGAATGCTTCGGATGGGGCGATACCTACACTCCTAAAATCAACCCTATGTTAGCTGCCGGTGACCCTATTGATATCGTATTCACCTCTAACTGGGCTGCTAACTACAGAACCAATGCTACCGCTGGTTACTTTACCGAACTTAACGACTACATCAAAAAGTATCCTGGCGTAGAGCAGGTTCTGGGAACCAGCTTCCTGAACGCTACCCAAATCAATGGCAAGAACTATGCCGTTCCTACCAACAAGGAACAAGCTCATAACTGGGGCTTCCTCTTGAAGAAGGATCTTGTTCAGAAGTTCGGTATTGACCTTACCAAGATTAAGTCTTTGACAGATCTTGAGCCTTACTTTGATAGAGTATTGGCTGAAGAAAAAGGTATCACTCCTCTTCTCTCCGTTCAGATGGATGGTCCTTACCATCTGCTTGACTGGAACACCTTCAGTGATGATGACGTTCCCGGTGCTCTTTACAATGACAACCGTAATACCACCATCATCAACCAGTTCCTCGCTCCTGAATCCATCGCACTGTACAAGCAACAACGCGAGTACTACCAGAAGAAGTACCTCCATCCTGATGCTGCAACCCAGGATAACTTCAGTGCAGAAATGAGCACTGGCAAGTACTTTGCATTCGTTGCTCCTATGAAGCCCGGTAAGGCAGTAGAAATGTCTGCTCAGACTGGCGTAGAGTGGGAAGAAGTATTCATCACTCCTATCGTTATGACAAACCGTGAAACCGATGGCGCTATGCTTGCTATTCCCGTAGGTTCCAAGAACCCTGATAGAGCATTCCAGTTCATCGAAAAGCTCTACACAGACGCAAAACTTAAGAACCTCTTGAACTTCGGTGTTGAAGGCGTTCACTATACCAAGGATGCTGCTGGCGTTATCACTCCTATCGAGACCTCTGGTTACAAGACCTCCGGTGGTTGGAGATTCGGCGACAACTTCGCAGATTACCTGACCGTTGGCGAAGATCCTAACAAGGCTCAGCTCTGGAAGCAGTACAACGAAAGTGCAACTCCTCTGGTCAACCTCGGCTTCGTATTCGACGCCACTAACGTCGCAAATGAAGCTGCAGCTTGTAAAGACGTTGTACAGACCTACTATAAGCAATTGTTCACAGGTTCCGTTGACATCGATCCTACCGTTGCCAAGATGGAAGCTGATTTCAAGGCTGCCGGTGTTGATACTCTGATCGCAGAAATGCAGAAACAGTTTGACGCTTGGTTGGCAAAGAAATAATTATTCTAATGCGTTTCATGTATTCCAATAAACCTTTCTGATTTTATTTGAGTTCATTCTTTGCAGCTCCCGTAAGAGTATCTTACGGGAGCTTTTTAAGCAGGGGGGGTATCCGTTGAGAAGGGTAACTCCAAGCCTCAGAAAAGGAGGCTAATACTTAAGGCCATCAAGGCCATGCCCAGCATTAAGCCAAGGATGGAAAGATGATGTTCCCCGTATTCTCTGGCAGTGGGTAAAAGCTCATCAAGAGAGATATAGACCATGATCCCGGCTACCATACCGAAGATGATGCCTGATAGGGTGTCCGTCATAAGGGGGCCGAGAATCAACAGGGTGATAATTGCGCCCAAGGGCTCGGACAAGCCTGAAAGAAGAGAGATAAGAAAGGCTTTGGTTTTATTTTTTGTAGCATAATAGAGAGGTACGGATATGGCGATGCCCTCCGGAATGTTATGGATGGCAATGGCCAGAGCGATGGAAAAGCCAAGGGTTGGGTTTTTTACACTAGAAACGAAGGTGGCCATACCTTCGGGGAAGTTATGGATGGTAACAGCCAGCGCTGTTACTAATCCGGTTTTAAACAGTTTGCTTTTGGGACTATTCCTATGAGCTTCTTCTATTTTGTGGGTACGGTGAGGCTGATCGGGCTCAGGCACAAATTGGTTGATAAAGGCCATCAACGTTATTCCTAAAAAAAAGGCCAGGGCTGTGAGTATTTTGGCATTATGCTCACCGTGTGTCCTCATCAGACTCTCCTGAGCCTCCTGATAGATCTCTATAAAGGAGATATAGATCATGATGCCCGCCGAAAAGCCAAGAATAACAGAAAGCAGCTTAGTATTTGTCTTTTTGAAAAATATGACCATTAAACCACCAATGCCTGTGGAAATACCGGCAAGCAGTGACAGTAGGATGGCGTAGGATACCGGATTGGATGTCATAGGCTAACCAATTCCTGCTAATGTCCTACTTATGTTTATGACGAATTCCTCTCTTGCATGTGATACTAACATGGAATAATATTATTAAAAGATTCAATGAAATGAAAATGAGTATCCCAATAGAGCATTGTTATGTGAGTGTCTCTTTAGGGTATGATGTTGTATATATTTGCCGATAACCCAGAAAACTTCCAAAAGGGTGGTTATAGATCATGTCGAAGCATATTAAACGTGTTGTAGTACTTCTTTTACTTTTAGGGCTCATAGCCTTTTCTTCCTGTTCCTTGAAGCCAAATAAGGGAGGGGATAACACCGACACCCTTCCCTCTGAAGACGAGTGGGAGAATTTTGACACCCCTACTGCGCCCCCACAGACCAATGAGCCTACCCCCAGCCCAACCCCCACACCCTCGGTTGAGACCCCTGAGAGCCAGGTTATCCAGGTTAGTGCTGAGGATTCCGTTGGCCCACCCATAAAGCTGTCCGATCTTGATCAATTGGGGTTCAATCCACGTTTAATGGAGATGATTGACGAATCGTCTCCCCACGGTATTGAGGACTACATTAACGGGGTTGTTCCCACCAATAATGCCTATATTCTTAATGAAAGGTTTACTGATGAAATCATAGGGGGGCTGTCTCTGGGAGATAGCTTTGAGAAAGTAAGAATGGTTTTGGGCAATCCGGGATGGGAGACCGATGATATCCTGCTTTTCAGAACTCAGAATTATTATTTGCTCTTTCAAGGTAATCAAAGGGCTGATTATGCGGTAGTGATGAAGGCTCCCGTTAACGAGTATCCCCCTGATATCCTCAAAATTATTCTAGAGGCTTTGAATGGAGAGGAGTATCTTTCCTTGGAGGAATCTCTTTTAAAGATTGATTTGAAGGATGGCTTTTTTGAAGAATGGGGCTTTATCCATGGGGGAGGGTATTATTACTCAACTAAAAATGGGATTAATCTCATTGATTTTGATGAGAAATATATTGAAGTCTACAACAACTATGAGGGTGATCTCTACCAATACGCCCTGCCCGATCCCCGATTTGAGGTGAGGTTTATTGACCGGGATATGGTCATCGACTATATGCTAAACGAATTTAACCGCTATCTTGAGGTTGAGGAGCTCTTCCAGAATGATGGCGTTGTTTCTCCGGACGGTAAGCTATGCGCTGTCTATGAATGGCTTTATAGCATGAACCATCACTTTATTGTCAGGACTTTGGATCATTCTATTCAGGACAGATATATCTATGTTTCTTCCGAATCAACCTTCCAATGGCTTACTAACAATCACCTTGTGTATATTGATCCCTACAATCAGATTCCCTATGCCATTGATGTTAATTTTTCAGATCCTGGGGCCATCAACATCCTTTATGAAGCAGGGATCATTAACGAACGGGATGTGGATCCCGGAAAATATGAATATGAGCTTATTGAGGCCAATACCCAGTCAGTGATCCTTAAGGACAGACTTAATGATCAAACGGTTACGGTACAGTTTTCAGAGGATAAGAAGGGGAGTATCTCTTTTACAGCACAGTGAATTTCCGTCCTATAAAAATACCAAAAGACAGGCCTTGGATTTGAGAGCAGGATTCCAGGGCTTTCTTTATTCCCGAGCCCAAATCACCGTCATGATGTCCGTGCGATCCCACCAAAAGCTTTTTGCGCTAGCTTGTGGGTACAGTTCCACCTTCTGAGGGTATTTTTCGCCATCAGTGAGGGAAGTCCACATGCTCGGTAAAGCAAACTGCTCTGTCTCCCTTAAGTATGGCATCCTATACATGGTCCTCCATCCTGCAGGTGCTCCTATTTGCAAGGGTCGACCTTAATTTTCGGATGGGGCAGGCACCTGTAATTGTTGATTGTGCGTCACCACGGCCTATGGTATAATTACTCTCTGATTAGGCAATTTAATTAAAAAACTGGAACTATTGAGGTTTTTCAAATATGGGGAATGAGAGACAACAAAAAATACGAAATTTCAGTATCATCGCACACATTGATCATGGGAAGTCCACTCTTGCTGACAGGCTTCTGGAGAAAACCGGTGCACTCACCGAGCGGGAGATGGACGAGCAGGTTCTTGACAATATGGATCTGGAGAGGGAGCGGGGCATTACCATAAAGGCTCAGGCTGTGAGAATGGTCTATAAAGCCAAAAATGATGAAGAATATATCTTCAATCTCATAGATACACCGGGACATGTGGACTTTAATTATGAGGTCTCTCGCAGTATCGCGGCCTGTGAAGGAGCGGTTCTTGTAGTGGATGCCTCCCAGGGAATTGAGGCGCAAACCCTGGCCAATGTCTATCTAGCCTTGGAGCATAATCTGGAGATCATGCCTGTCATCAACAAGATTGATTTACCCAGTGCAAGGCCGGAGGAGATTATCAAAGAGATAGAGGATATCATTGGGCTTGAGGCAAAGGATGCTCCGCAGGTGTCTGCAAAGAACGGCCTCAATATTGAATCGGTGCTGGAAAAAATTATTGATGTGATTCCTCCTCCCAAGGGGGATGAGAATGCTCCCCTACGGGCCCTTATTTTTGATTCCTATTATGATCCCTATAAGGGTGTGGTTGCCTATGTCCGACTTATGGAAGGCAGTGTCAGGCTGGGACAGACCGTGCGCATGATGCATACGGGAAAAGACTTTACCTTGACGGAGCTGGGCTATTTACGTCCAGGGGGGCTAATTCAAAATGACTGCCTTCTTGCAGGAGAGGTTGGCTTTATCTGCGGTAGTATTAAAAATGTACGGGACTGTCGGGTAGGGGACACTATTACTCTGGCGGACCGTCCAGCCCATGAGCCTCTGCCTGGATATAAAAAAGCGATACCCATGGTCTTCTGTGGTATTTATCCGGCTGATGGCTCAAAATACGGTGATCTTAGAGATTCTCTCGAAAAGCTCCAGCTCAATGATGCCGCGCTCCTGTTTGAGCCTGAGACCTCTATTGCGTTGGGCTTTGGCTTCCGATGTGGTTTTCTCGGATTACTGCATATGGAGATTATTCAGGAGAGGTTGGAGCGGGAGTATAATTTGGACTTGATTACCACCGCTCCCAGTGTTATCTATAAGATTACAAAGACCAATGGCGAGATCATGGAACTGGATAACCCCACCAATATGCCGGACTCAACAGAGATTGAGCGTATGGAGGAGCCCATCGTGAAGGCAACCATTATGTCGCCCACCGAGTATGTGGGGAATATCATGGATCTGTGTCAGGAGCGAAGGGGAAATTACGAGGGCATGGAATACCTGGAGGCAACACGTGTGATTCTCCACTATGAAATGCCTCTTAACGAGATTATCTACGATTTCTTTGATGCTTTGAAATCTCGAACCAAGGGTTATGCCTCCTTGGATTATGAGCTAAAGGGCTATAAGGAATCCAATCTGGTCAAGCTTGATATCAAAATGAACAATGAGATTGTCGATGCCCTGTCCTTTATTGTTCACAGTGATAAGGCTTATTCACGAGGACGCCGAATGGCTGAAAAGCTCAAGGATACTATCCCAAGACAGATGTTTGAGATTCCGATACAGGCCTGCATCGGGAATAAAATTATTGCCAGAGAGACGGTAAAAGCGTTCAGAAAGGACGTATTAGCCAAGTGCTACGGCGGTGATATCAGTCGAAAGAGAAAGCTGTTGGAAAAGCAGAAGGAAGGCAAGAAGCGCATGCGCCAGGTAGGGAATGTAGAAGTTCCTCAGGAAGCCTTCATGAGTGTTTTAAAGCTGGATACTTAAGCATACTGAACGCTTGGCCCTTAACGGTCGAGCGTTCTTGTGTTATTTAGGGCAAGAAAAACGGGGGATAACCCTGGGACTTTGAAAAGGAATGATGTTATGGAACACACGCGCAAAGCCTTGGGGCTATATATCCATATACCCTTCTGCCAAAGAAAATGTCATTATTGTGATTTTCCGTCCTATGCAGGGATGGAGGACTATTGGGAGGCCTATATTGAGTCGGTTCTAAAGGAACTTTCCAATAAAGCGGAGGCATTTTCCTCCGCAGACATCAAGACCCTTTTCATTGGGGGAGGAACCCCCACGCTTCTTCCGTATCACCATATTGAGAGAATTATGGAGGCGGTACATTCCCAATACCATGTTCTTCCTGAGTGTGAGGCCACTATTGAATCCAATCCGGGCACCCTTTCAGATCAAAAGCTCAAGGCCTACAGGAGTTCCGGCTTGAATCGTATCAGCCTTGGGCTTCAAGCCTGCCAGCGTCATCTACTTACCAAACTGGGCAGGATTCATACCCTTGAGGATTTTCTCCTGGCGGTGGAGTTGGCCCAAAAAAATGGATTTGAGAATATGAATGCCGACCTGATCTTTGGCATTCCAGGCCAAAGCTTGAAGGACTGGCAGGAAACCTTAAGCCAGGTGATTGCCCTCAACCTTACCCACCTATCCTGCTATAGCCTGAAAATAGAGGAGGGCACTGTTTTTGGGGACATGAAAGATAAGGGAAGCCTCCATGAAGTGGAAGAGGAACTGGATAGGGAGATGTACCATTTTGCTATTGAGCACTTAACCCAGGCTGGCTATGAACATTATGAAATATCAAACTTTGCGAAACCTCATTACTCTTGCCAACATAATATAAACTATTGGGAATGTGGCGAGTATATCGGCATCGGAGCTGGGGCCCATTCCTTTTATGAGAATAGAAGATACGCCAATACATCGGATGTAAGGTGCTTTATAAAGGGGATCCAAACAGAAGCGCCCCTGTTGGAGGAGGATAACATCATCACCTTAGAGGGAAAGCTCTCGGAAAGAATCATTTTAGGCCTCCGTATGAACCGTGGAATCGATCTTTATCAACTATCCTGCGAATTTGATATGGACTTGGAAGTAAAATACCGGAAAAAAATAGAAAGACTCTTGATGTGGAATCTTGTTGAATATTGTGGTGCTGTGTTAAAATTAACAAAAAGAGGTATGGATCTGGCGAATTCAGTTTTTATTGAGTTTCTTTAGTTTAAGAATGCTATGATTAAGATAGATTGCGGGAGGCATCATAAAATGGATATAAAAGATGAAAAGGACGCCATTGTTACAGTTCCCGGCCTTTCGGAAATTAGTAAAAGTTATATGGAGGACTTCCTCGGTGAGATAAGAGAAATTATTGAAGATATAGAGCTTGAACTGGTCAATTTGGAAATGGATCCAGGTAGTATGGATAGCATCAATTCCATTTATTGCAGCTTTCATACCATCAGAGGCCTTACAGGACTGATTAGTGATGATGTCAGCACAAGAATTGCCATAGCCAGTGAGGAGCTTTTGGAGGCTGTAAGAAAATACAGTCCCATTGCCTCAAAGAATATTATCAACCTGGTTCTTGACTCTGTGGGGTTCATCAAAAAGTTATGTGCCAGCCAAGGTGTCACCACGGACAGTCGCTTGCCCGGGCAGGTGGAACGTCATATTCTTAATATTAAGAAATGCAAGGAGGATATCATTCTCGAAGCACGGCAGCCTCTGGAAAAAGAGTCACGGATAGGTGAGATTCTTGTTCAGGAAGGCGCTCTGGATCGCTCACAGGTGGAAGATGTCCTAAAAAAGCAGAATAGCCTGTATGGCAAGATGAAGTTTGGCGAGATTGTGCTCCGTGAGAAAAAGGTAGATGCAGGCGATATTATTAAAGCCATTCGTATGCAGAAGGTTCGTAACACGGGATCAGTGGATCAATATGTAAAGATTCCTCTGGAACGCTTGGATCAGATTATCGGCATAATACAGAATGTCAGCACCATTTATGATTCAGTCAAGGATGAAGCGGTGCTTCGGTTTGGGAGCAATGACGCATTGACTATAGAATCCACAAAGGCCTATCATCTGATCAATGATGTCCGAAGCATATTAAAGGAGCTTCGCATGGTAACGCTTCAGCAAGCCTTTCAGAAATTAACCCGTTCAGCTTGCTCCATTATTGAGGAAAATCAGTTGGAGGTCATGTTCTCCACCATGGGTGAGAATATCGAGGTGGACAAGGAGATTGCTGACCGCATTGCCCTTCCCTTGGGTGATCTGGTAAGGCTTCTTTTGGAAAAGGCCTATACTGAATGTGAAGAAAAAAGTCAAAGAATTGGAAATATAGAAGTGGTGGCTTACGAGGAAGGAAATGCCATACATATTGATATCACTGGGGATGCCGTAACCGATCTGGAAGATCTCAAGCTGGATCTGCGCTATATGGATATCGCACAGAAGCTCGGTGCCATGAAGTGCCGCCTGAATGTAGATGATATCAATGGTGAGGGTGTTCGGATAAGTATTGTTCTTCAAAGGTAATTGAAGAATTCATAGAATAAGTGTAAATGAACCATAATACCCGTGAGGCAAGCTCATGGGTATTTGTTTTTTTACACCTGAATCAGAATACATCAAAAGCATATGAAGGGTGTGTTCCAAACACTTTTGCTAAGGCAAGACATTTCCTTCAAAAGCTTGACAAATTCATGCAACATGGCTATATTAAAAGTAGTGTTAGCACTCATTGATTGAGAGTGCTAACAACAAGAACAATATAGCGGATACGTTAGACAGCGGGAGGTGAAGTCATGGTCTGGGAGAAAGAGCTTAATGAAAGAAAACGTGCCATTTTGAAATCCATCATTGATGATTATGTTCTGTCGGCACAGCCCGTTGGTTCGAGAACCATCGCCCGGAAGCATGAACTTGGCCTGGGCTCTGCAACCATTCGTAATGAGATGGCAGATTTGGAGGAATTGGGCTATATCACTCAGCCCCATACCTCAGCGGGACGTATTCCCTCGGATAAAGGGTATCGGTTTTATGTGGAAAATCTCATGCAGATCCATAGCCTTGCCCAGGAGGAAATCACTCAGATTAAGAAAGCCATGGATGACCGTATTGAAGAACTTGATCAGTTGGTTAAAAGGGCGAGTATTATTATTTCCAATATCACGGGCTATACCTCAGTGGTTATGACACCCCAGTTATCCCGGGCCATTATCAAATCTGTTCAATTGGTGAATGTGGACGAGAAAAGAATTCTGGTGGTGGTGGTTGCCGGGGGCGGAATTGTACAAAACAGACTCGTCAAGCATGACTGCATCATCAGTGAAATGAGCCTTGGAAAGTTAAATCAGGCTCTCAACCTCATAATGGGCGGTAAAACCATAGACCAGATCACCATGCCCATGATGGTGGAGCTCCAGCAGGAGATACAGGCGCCTCCAGAAATGATTTTTCCTGTTATGGAGGCTGTGGAGGAATGTGTCAGAAAAATAGAGACAACGGACGTTTATCTGGACGGTATTACTAATATATTGAACTATCCCGAATTTAATGATCTTCTAAAGGCTCGGGAGGTTCTGGACTTGTTAAAAGAGGAAGATGTAATAACCACTCTGGTCAGAAGTGCCGTTCATCATAAGAAGTTTGATTTCAGAATCGGTAGCGAAAACCAAATCAATCAAATGAAAGACCTCAGTGTTATTACAACCGTTTATGGAAGAGAAGGCAAGGACCTCGGTGCCATCGGTGTCATCGGCCCCACGCGGATGGCCTATGGCAAAGTGGTTTCTGCCATTCAATACATCAGTGAATTACTCAATCGGGAAATCGCCAGAATGCTTGGCGATGATACCTGACATAAGGGAAAGGAAGTAAAGAGACATGCTTGAAAACCAAGAAACTGAAATAAAGGGAAAGGAAGTCGGCCAGGAGGAGACCGAGGTTCCAGAGACGAATCAGCCTGAGACGTCTCAGGAGGCCAGCGAACAGAATGCATCGGGCGACGACCTCAAGACTCTTCAGGATCTGCTTTCCAAAAAAGAAACGGAAATAAAGGAGATGGTGGATCGGATTCAGCGTTTGGGGGCCGAGTACGACAACTTCAGAAAAAGGACACAGAAGGAAAAGGAAAAAATCTATACGGAGTCCGTTTCTGATGTGGTCGCCAGCTTCCTACCCATTGTTGATAATATGGAACGGGCTTTGAAGGCCGCCGAATCTGAGGAAGGCAAGGGCTTGAAGGAGGGTGTCACCCTGATTTTCAGGCAACTGTCAGACATATTGGATAAATTGGGCGTAAAACCTATTGAAGCAGTGGGAGGGGTGTTTAATCCTCAATATCATAATGCTGTCATGCATGTGGAAGACGAAAATTACGAGCACAGTATCATCGTTGAAGAGTTTCAAAAAGGGTACATCTATAAGGATGAGATCGTTATCCGTCACTCCATGGTTAAAGTGGCGAACTAAAGGACTTTCGCTTTGATCTTAAATATATTGATAGGAGAGTGTTTTAAATGGCAAAAGTAATAGGTATAGACCTAGGTACAACCAACTCGTGTGTTGCTGTCATGGAAGGCGGCGAGCCGGTTGTTATTGCAAATGCGGAGGGTAATCGTACCACGCCTTCCGTTGTGGCTTTTTCAAAGACAGGGGAGAGGCTTGTAGGACAGGTGGCCAAGCGTCAGGCCATCACCAACCCTGAGCGCACCGTTATCTCTATTAAAAGGGATATGGGTACTGACAGAAAGGTTCTCATAGACGATAAGCATTATACTCCCCAGGAAATTTCGGCTATGGTTTTGCAAAAGCTCAAGGCAGATGCCGAAGCCTATCTGGGAGAAACCGTCACCCAGGCAGTTATCACTGTTCCGGCTTATTTTTCCGACTCCCAGCGTCAGGCTACCAAGGATGCCGGAAAGATCGCAGGTCTTGAAGTGTTGAGAATTATCAACGAGCCTACCGCCGCAGCATTGGCTTATGGCTTGGATAAAGAGCATGACCAGAAAATTCTGGTGTTTGACTTGGGTGGTGGTACCTTCGACGTTTCCCTTCTTGAAATTGGTGACGGGGTCTTCGAGGTTTTGGCTACCCACGGTAATAACCGTCTGGGCGGTGATGACTTTGACCAGCGTGTTATTGATTGGCTGGCCGAGGGCTTTAGAAAAGAAAATGGTATTGACCTGAGAAATGATAAAATGGCCATGCAGCGCCTTAAAGAAGCGGCTGAGAAAGCTAAGATTGAACTTTCGGGGGTCACTCAGTCCAATATTAATCTGCCCTTTATCACCGCTGATGCCACCGGGCCCAAGCATCTTGATATGACGCTGACCCGTGCAAAATTTGATGAATTGACTGCCGAATTGGTTGAGAAAACCATGGGACCAACAAGACAGGCCCTTTCTGATGCCGGCCTTTCCCCCAATGAAGTGGATAAGATCCTTCTGGTGGGTGGTTCTTCCCGTATTCCTGCCGTTCAGGAAGCCATCAAGAAATTTATGGGGAAGGAACCCTTTAAGGGGATCAATCCTGATGAGTGTGTTGCTGTAGGCGCAGCCATTCAGGCGGGTGTTCTCTCCGGTGAGGTCAAGGATCTGCTCCTTCTGGATGTCACACCTCTTTCCTTGGGTATTGAAACCCTGGGTGGTGTGTTTACCAAGCTGATTGAGAGAAATACCACTATTCCGGCCAAAAAGAGCCAGGTCTTCTCCACCGCTGGAGACGGTCAAACCAGCGTGGATATTAAGGTTTATCAGGGTGAACGGGAAATGGCAGCCAATAACAAGCTTTTGGGTAATTTCCAGCTCACGGGTATTCCTCCGGCTCCCCGTGGTGTTCCTCAGATTGAGGTTACCTTTGATATTGATGCCAACGGTATAGCCCACGTATCAGCCCGGGATATGGGTACTGGAAACGAACAGAAGATCACTATTACTGCAAGTACCAACTTAAGTGATTCTGATATTGATAAGGCTGTCAAGGAGGCTGAGAAATACGCTGCTGAGGACAAACAGCGCAAGGAAGCCATTGAGGTCAGAAATGAAGCCGATTCTATGGTCTATCAAACCGAGAAGACCATGAAGGAGCTGGGCGACAAGTTGGGGAGCGAGGACAAATCCCATATTGAGGCTGAAATCAACAAAGTGAAGGAAGCCTTGAAGGGAAGCGATAACGCTGCGATTAAACAGGCAACCGAGAGCTTGACTCAAGCCTTCTACGCGGTTTCACAGAAAATCTACCAGCAGGCAGGCCCTCAGGGTCAGGGCCCCAATGGGGGACCAGGCTTCAACCCCGGCGCAGGTGCAGGCCCTCAGGATAATGTTTATAATGCTGACTATAAGGTAGTAGATGAGGACGACAAAAAATAATGCGCCCGGATATGTTTTGGTAATGAACCTATAGATTCTTGAAACGGTATTTGCTTAAGGCTTAAGGGCTTTAGAGCATCTACCGTTTCACGCTTTAATTAATTTAAACCCAATTGGAGGGCTCAACTTGGCAGAAAAAAGAGACTATTACGAGGTGCTTGGTGTTTCAAAGAGTTCTCAGCCCGATGAGATAAAAAAAGCCTACAGAAGGCTCGCGAAACAGTACCACCCCGACATTAATCCCGATAACAAGGAAGCCGAGGCCAAGTTCAAGGAAGTGAATGAGGCTTACAGTGTTTTAAGTGACGAACAGAAACGAAACCAATATGACCGTTTTGGCCATGATGCCTTCAGTGGTGCGGGAGGATCTGGATTCAGCGGATTTGACGGCTTTGGTTTTGGCGGTTTGGATGATCTTTTTGAGAGCTTTATGGGTGGCGGCTTTGGAAGAAGCCGGTCTAAAAAAACAGGTCCCCAGCGGGGAAATGATTTACAGTACGCCGTAGAGATAACCTTCGAAGAAGCCGCCTTTGGTGTGAGTAAGGACATTTCTATCTCCAGGCTTCAGAACTGTACGGTTTGTAGCGGCACTGGGGCCAAGCCTGGAACTACGGTGGAGAATTGTAAACAGTGTCAGGGAACCGGTCAGGTGAAGTATGCCCAGTCCACCCCCTTTGGACAGTTTGTCAATGTTAAGACCTGTGACGTCTGCCGGGGTGAAGGCAAGATTGTCACCCATCCCTGCGAGTCCTGTCATGGTAAGGGAAGAGTTTCTAAGAACTCACGCATCAGTTTCAATATTCCCGCCGGCATTGATGAGGGACAGACCATATCCCTCAAGGGAGAGGGAGAGCCCGGCCTACGCGGAGGCCCATCCGGTGACCTGTATGTGACCATACATATCCGGCCTCATGCACTTTTCAAGCGCGAAGGTTATGATGTGGTGTGCGATATCCCCATTTCCTTTACTCAGGCCACCCTGGGTGCAGAAATTGACATCCCCACCATTGACGGCATCATCAAGCATACTATTCCTGAAGGGACACAGACAGCAACGGTGTTCAAACTAAAAGGAAAAGGGATAAAGCACCTTAGAAACAATAGCCGTGGAGATCAATATATCCGGGTAAATGTGGAAGTCCCCACCAAGCTCTCTCAGAAACAGAAGGAACTCCTGCGGCAGTTTGCGGAGATTACCGGGGATGAGGGGTTGGATCAGAAAAAAGGTTTCTTCGACAAGGTTAAGGATTTGTTCAAGGAATAATTCAACAAGACTAATCTTTAGGTGAAAGCAGGTACTCCATGAAGTGGATCGAGATCGTTGTCACAACCAATCAACAGGCATCGGAAGCCATACATGAGCTGTTAATGAGCAAAGGGGCCAATGGAACCGAAATGGTGGATTCCATGGCCTTTCGGCAGGTTCTTGAAAACAACCGGTATTTGGACTATGCGGATGAAGGCTTGATTGAAAGCTATGGAACCGATGTGCTGGTGAAGGCCTATTTCTCTGACGATCGTGATGGGTTGGGCCTTTCAGAGGAAATCAGAATGGCTCTTTCTGAAATGACCGAGTACATGGATATTAAGCCCGGCATAGTACAATATGCCCTTCGGGATGATGAAGAGTGGAAGGATACCTGGAAGCAGTATTTTAAACCCTTTAGATTTACTGAGAAAATAGTTATAAAGCCCAGTTGGGAGAGCTATTCTCCCGGTTCGGAGGACATTGTCATCGAGCTTGATCCCGGCATGGCCTTCGGCACAGGTACCCATGAAACTACACGCATGTGTGCCCTGCTTGGTGAAAAATACTTAAAGCCCGGTGACGAGATTCTTGACCTGGGGTGCGGTACGGCCATATTGGCTCTCTCAGCGGTTAAGCTGGGTGCACAGTCGGCTCTGGCTGTAGATATTGACGATGCTGCTGTTAAGGCCGCCCGTCAGAATGTCGAAAATAATGGGGAGAGCAGAAAAATTGAGGTCAGACTGGGAGAACTGCACCATATTCCCCGCAGACCCTTTGACGTGATCTTTATCAATATCATTGCAGATATTATCCTCTCCCTGAAGGATGAGATCGCTTACTATATAGGCCAGGAAACCCGTATTCTTTTATCGGGAATTATCAAGGATCGTAAGGAAGAGGTCATCAAAGCTTATACAGACAAGGGCTTCACCCTCCTTGAAGAAATGAACCAGGGAGAATGGGTGGCGATGGTGTTCCATGCATAGATTCTTGGTAGCACCTGAGCAAGTTAAAGAGGAGACGATTACCCTTGTGGGGGAGGATCTCAAGCATCTGAGCCAGGTATTACGGCTTGGACCGGGAGATATCATTGGTGTTTTTGACGGAAGCGGCATGGAATATGAGGTAAGGCTAAAGCATGTGGATAAGCATGAGGCTATTGCGGATATCCTTTCCTTTCGAGCCTCCGACACCGAGCCACACCTTAAGGTAACCCTTTTTCAAGGGCTCCCCAAGGGTGAAAAAATGGATTGGATTATCCAAAAGGCTGTGGAGCTAGGAGTTTATCAAATAATCCCCGTTATTACCCAGCGGTCGGTGGTTCAATTAGATCATAAAGAGAGACAGAAAAAAGCGGAACGATGGTCCAGGATTGCAAGAGAAGCAGCAAAACAGTGTGGGAGAGCCTTTGTACCACAGGTTCTCGCTCCGTCCAGCCTGGAAGATATTCTGAATCTTCGTGACAACTATGACGCCGCAGTTCTGCTCTATGAAAACGAACAAAAAAAATGTTTGAAAGAACTACTGATATGTTATACTATTAATAAGATTGGAGAGATTGCGCTGTTTGTAGGCCCTGAAGGGGGTTTTTCCAATCTTGAAGTTGACAAATGTCTCCAAAAACGCTTTGAGGTTGCCGGGCTGGGGAAAAGGATTCTTCGTGCAGAGACGGCAGCAATAAGCGGACTCTCCATAATCATGTACGAGATGGGTGAAATGCAATAATGAAAAAAACAACCTTTGTTATCACCGACGATGCGATATTTATGAGAACCCTCTTAAGGAGAATCATCGAGCAATCCGAGGAGTATGAAGTTTTGGGAGAAGCCTCCAATGGCCGTGAGGCCATCGAAGCTGCACATAAACACCAACCCGATATCCTGACATTGGATATCACCATGCCCGAGATGGACGGTATTCAGGCTGTTCCTGAAATTCTTAAGGTCAGTCCTCATACCAAGATTATCATGGTGTCGGCCATGGGGCAGCAGACCATGGTGATAGAAGCCATTAAGCAGGGTGCCAAGGATTTTGTGGTCAAGCCCTTTGATAAATCCAGGGTTTATCAGTCCATCCGCAATGTTCTTTCCATGGGGAACTAGAGGTTATCATAAGAATAAGGAGTAATTGCATCAATGCTCAGGAGTATGACCGGCTTTGGCCATTGTGAATATACGGAAAACGATATCACTTTTACCGTTGAAATGAAAACTGTCAATCACCGCTACAGCGATATCTTTTTAAGAATGCCTAAACAATTATCTTCTTTTGAGGACCGTGTTCGCTCCCTTGTTAATAGCAAAATACAGAGAGGTAAAATTGATATCTACATAACGTACGATAATAAGTCCTCTCAAGCCCAAGAAGTCATTCTGGATGAGAAATTGGCCAAAGCCTATTGCGATGCCCTAAAGAAAATCGCAGAGGGGCTGGGACTACGGGATGATGTATCGGCCTCAGCCTTGGCCCGGTTCCCGGACATCCTTAAGGTCGAAAAAAAGGACAGTGACGATTCTATTGGACAGATACTGGAAAAGGCTATGAATCAGGCCTTGGAAGTGCTTCTGGACATGAGAATAAAGGAAGGCGAAAAACTGAAGGATAGCCTTTTAGCCAACCTTTCCTCCATTGAGATTTTTATGGGAAGAATTAAGCAGAAAGCCCCCACCGTCGTAAAAGAATATAAAGAAAAGCTTGAGTCCAGGCTATCCGAACTAATCGATATTCAACGTGTGGATGCTGGGCGTATTGCCACAGAGGTTGCCCTTTTTGCCGATAAATGCAGTGTGGACGAAGAACTGGTCAGATTGGAAAGTCATATTCACCAAATGAGAGCAATGCTTGATGAGGGAAGTCCCGTAGGCAAGAAAGCGGATTTTCTGATCCAGGAAATGAACCGCGAAGTCAACACTATTGGCTCCAAAGCCAGTGATCTTGAAATTACCCGTAATGTTGTTGAGCTTAAAAGTGAAATTGAAAAGCTGCGTGAGCAAATCCAGAATATTGAATGATAGGTGGAGGAGCAATGAAGCTGATCAATGTTGGTTTTGGAAATATGGTCTCTGCGGACAAAATTGTGGCCATAGTTAGCCCTGAATCAGCGCCTATTAAGCGTATCATTCAGGAGGCCCGGGAGAAAAGCGTTCTAATCGATGCAACCTATGGAAGGCGCACAAGAGCAGTAATTATTACTGAGAGCGATCATGTGGTTCTTTCTGCCCTGCAGCCCGAGACCGTGGCCCATCGCTTTGAGGATAACGATAATGATAACCAGACTGAGAATTTGAATGAATCGGAGCAGGAACAGGAGGAGAGCGTATGAAACCTGGCCTGCTTGTTGTTGTTTCTGGACCGGCTGGCGTAGGGAAGGGCTGTGTTGTCCGAAAAATGATGGAGTTGAGCGATTGTGTGGTGCTGTCAGTTTCAGCCACCTCACGTACACCGCGCCCAACGGAAAACGAAGGGAAGAATTATTTTTTTAAGACAAGGGATCAATTTGAGAACATGATCAAGAACAATCAACTCATTGAATGGGTTGAGTATTGTGGTAACTATTATGGTACTCCGAGGGATTTTGTTGAAAGCGAAATTGCAAAGGGCCATGTGGTCATTCTTGAGATAGAAGTGGAGGGTGCGTTGAATGTCAGGCGATTGTTTCCCGAGAGCATCCTGTGCTTTATTCTCCCTCCCACCTATGAAGAGCTTGAGCAAAGGCTCAGGGGAAGGGGCACCGAAGATGAGGAAACCATTCGTAACAGGCTTCAGCGTGCCAAGGAAGAGTTTATGTATATTAAGCAATATGACTACATCATATTAAATGATACTGTTGAAGCGGCAGCTCAACGCTTCGTTAATATAGTTGAATCTGAACAGATGAAAACTCATCGAAACAATGAAATGATTGAAAAGTATAAAAACATTAAGGAGTGAAATAGAAGGTATGATTTATCCCGCTATGTCATCATTGCTCAAAAAGGTGGACAGCCGTTACACTCTTGTCATTGCTGCGGCTAAGCGCGCACGCATGCTCACCAATGGCGCAAAAAAACTGACACCCTACCAATCTCCCAAGGATGTTACCATTGCAATTCATGAAATTGACGAGGAAAAGGTAACTTACCATAAGGTTATGAAACTGGCCTCCACTAAGGAGAATCTGGTTGAAACCTCATTGAATACCAAGGAAGATTAAAGAGAACAGGGTAGAGGAGGAACATATTCATGCAGTTTGAAAAAACCATGGAAAAAGTGGTTGCCCTGTGTAAAAACCGTGGGTTTATTTTTCAGGGATCAGAGATTTATGATGGGCTCGCCAATACTTGGGACTACGGCCCATTGGGTGTGGAGTTCAAGAATAATGTCAAAAAGGCTTGGTGGAAAAAGTTTATTCAGGAAAGCCCCTATAATGTGGGGGTGGATTGCGCGATTTTGATGAATCCCCAGGTGTGGGTGGCTTCCGGTCATGTGGGTGGTTTTTCTGACCCATTGATAGACTGTAAGCAGTGTAAAACTAGGCACAGAGCCGATAAGATTATTGAGGACTTCAATCAGGAAAACAATGTTGAGATGCAGGTGGATGGACTTTCCAATGAAGCCATGACCACCTATTTGAAGGAAAAGAACATTCCTTGTCCCAACTGTGGCGGGCACGATTTTACCGATATCAGAAAGTTTAATTTGATGTTTAAGACCTTTCAGGGGGTTACCGAGGATTCCAAAAACGAAATTTTCCTTCGCCCTGAGACCGCTCAGGGGATTTTTGTGAATTTTAAAAATGTTCAAAGGACAACCCGTAAAAAGATCCCCTTTGGGATTGGTCAAATCGGTAAATCCTTCCGAAACGAGATAACGCCCGGAAACTTTACCTTCAGAACCCGGGAGTTCGAGCAAATGGAGCTCGAATTTTTCTGCGAGCCCGGAACCGATTTGGAATGGTTCTCCTATTGGAAGGACTTTTGCAAGAACTGGCTTCTTTCTCTGGGTATGAAGGAAGAGAACATAAAGCTCAGGGATCATTCTCCCGAGGAATTATCCCACTACAGCAACGCGACCACCGACATTGAATTCAAGTTCCCCTTTGGCTGGGGCGAGCTTTGGGGTATCGCCGACCGCACCGATTTTGACTTAAAGCAGCATATGGCTCATGCAAAGGAGGACCTGTCCTACTTTGATCCCAATAAGAATGAGAAATATGTGCCTTATGTGGTGGAACCCTCTTTGGGTGCAGACCGTGTTGCCCTGGCTTTTCTATGTGACGCTTATGATGAGGAGGAGGTTTCCGAGGGTGACGTCAGAACTGTTCTGCGGCTTCATCCGGCATTATCCCCTATAAAAGTGGCCATTCTTCCTTTATCCAAGAAGCTTTCAGATGAGGCTGCAAAGGTTTATGAAACCCTCAATAAGGATTTTGTTTGCGAGTTTGATGATGCAGGCTCCATCGGTAAGCGTTACAGAAGGCAGGATGAAATCGGAACCCCCTTCTGTGTGACCTTCGATTTCGATTCCTTGGAGGATGGCTGTGTCACTGTTCGTGAGCGTGATTCCATGCAGCAGGTCAGAATTCCGATGGCGGGATTAAGTGAATACTTTAAGGATAAAATGACACTATAAGGACGGCTTATTATTCAGGGATTAGGGGGCTTAAAAAGCGCTCCTTAAATATATATCCAGGAGGGTAAAAAATGGTTAAGTACGTCTATCTTTTTAATGAAGGTAATGCGTCCATGCGCAATTTGCTTGGAGGAAAGGGTGCCAATCTAGCCGAGATGACCGGCCTTGGATTGCCTGTTCCAAGAGGTTTTACGGTAACAACCGAAGCCTGTACCAGATATTACAGTGACGGCCAGAAGATTGAGAAGGACATTGAAGATCAAATTTATGAATATCTTTCAAAGATGGAGCAGATTGTTGGAAAACAGTTTGGCAACCCTGAGAATCCTTTACTTGTTTCTGTCCGTTCAGGCTCAAGAGCTTCCATGCCCGGCATGATGGACACCATATTGAATCTCGGCCTTAACGATGTTGTTGTAGAAGGCCTTGCAAAGCTGACCAACAACCCACGTTTTGCTTATGACAGCTACAGAAGATTCATGCATATGTTCAGTGATGTTGTTATGGGTATCGAAAAGAATAAGTTTGAGCATATTCTCGAGGGTATGAAGGAGAACAAGGGTGTTCATCTGGATACCGACTTGACTGCTGATGATTTGAAGGAACTGGTCAAAAAATATCATGAGCTCTATAAAAAGGAAAAGGGAGAGCCCTTCCCACAGGAGCCGAGAATACAGCTTCTAGAGGCAGTTAAGGCAGTTTTCCGTTCATGGGACAATCCCCGAGCCAATGTGTATCGTCGCTTAAATGATATTCCAAGCGATTGGGGTACGGCCGTTAACGTTCAGGAAATGGTCTATGGTAATATGGGCGAAGACTCAGGTACGGGTGTTGCCTTTACCCGTAACCCCTCCACTGGCGAAAAGAAGCTCTATGGTGAGTTTTTGATGAATGCCCAGGGCGAGGACGTGGTGGCCGGTATTCGTACACCCCAGTCCATCGATCAAATGAAAGAAACCAATTCCGCAGCTTATGAACAATTCGTCGATATTGCTAATACCCTAGAAAAGCATTATCGGGATATGCAGGATATGGAATTTACCATTGAGCGTGGCAAGCTGTTCATGCTCCAGACCAGAAACGGAAAGAGAACGGCTCAGGCCGCTCTGAAGATTGCTGTTGATCTCGTTGCAGAAGGCATGCTCACCAAGGAAGAGGCCATCATGAAGGTTGATCCCAAGCAGTTGGATTCTCTTCTCCATCCCAACTTTGAAGTAAAATCATTGAAGGCGGCCGCACCTATTGCCAAAGGCCTGCCTGCTTCTCCCGGAGCAGCCACAGGTAAGGTTTTCTTTACGGCCGAGGATGCGGTTGCAGCTTTTGAGAAGGGTGAAAAGCAAGTGATACTTGTACGCCTTGAAACCTCTCCCGAAGACATTGAAGGTATGCATGTCTCCCAGGGTATCCTGACCGCCCGCGGCGGTATGACCTCTCACGCAGCGGTGGTCGCCCGTGGTATGGGTAGATGTTGTGTTGCAGGTTGCGGCGATATTAAGATCAATGAAGGCAAAAAGATATTCACTGATAAAGCAGGCAACAGCTATACCGAGGGAGACTGGATTTCCCTGGATGGCTCAACCGGTAACATCTATGCCGGGAAGCTTCCAACCGTAGAGCCTGAGCTCACAGGAGATTTCGGAACCTTTATGGAATGGGCTGATCAGCTTCGCACCCTTAAGGTCAGAGCCAATGCCGACACACCGGCCGACGCTGCTCAAGCCTTCAAGTTCGGTGCCGAAGGTATTGGTCTTTGCCGTACAGAGCATATGTTCTTTGATTCCGATAGAATTAAGTCCATGCGTGAGATGATTGTGGCTCGTACAGAGGAGCAGCGCAGAAAGGCTCTTGATAAGCTTCTTCCTATGCAGAGAAGCGATTTTGAAGGCCTGTTCCGCGAGATGAAGGGCTTCCCTGTGACCATTCGTTACCTCGATCCCCCGCTGCATGAATTCCTGCCTCAGGAAGATGAAGATATCAAGGCTCTTGCTAATGAATTAGGAATGAGCTTTGAAGACCTAAAGGCTGTTGTATTAAGCCTCCATGAATTCAATCCCATGATGGGCCATCGTGGATGCCGTCTGGCTGTTTCCTACCCTGAAATTGCAGAGATGCAGACCAGAGCGGTTATTGAGGCGGCTATCAATGTCAATAAGCAAGGCATGAGTGTTATCCCTGAAATCATGATTCCTCTGGTGGGAGACATCAAGGAATTGAAGTATGTCAAGGATATCGTGGTCAAAACAGCCAACAGCATTATCAAGGAATCCGGCGTCAGCCTTGAATACAAGGTGGGAACCATGATTGAGATCCCCAGAGCGGCTTTAACTGCCGATGAAATTGCTGCCGAGGCGGAATTCTTCTCCTTTGGTACCAATGACCTGACCCAGATGACCTTTGGTTTCTCCCGTGACGATGCAGGTACCTTCCTTGAGGATTATTATGCTAAAAAGATCTACGAATCCGATCCATTTGCAAAGCTGGATCAGAATGGCGTAGGCAAGCTGGTGGAAATGGCAGCAACCCTGGGAAGAAAAGCACGTCCCGACATTAAGCTGGGTATTTGCGGTGAACATGGTGGTGAGCCTTCCTCCGTTGAGTTCTGTCATAGAACCGGACTCAACTATGTTTCCTGTTCACCCTTCCGTGTGCCCATTGCCCGTCTTGCAGCAGCTCAGGCGGCCGTAAGATAATTTCCTTTTAAGTAGAAATAAGTGCTCATAAAGAGCCTAAGGCAAAGTTATAGAACAAGCGCACCCCTGCTTTCATGGCAGTGATGCGCTTGTTTTTTGTACAAAAGTAAGCTATTCCAACAGGGCTTCCTTTATTATTATTAACCTAAAAATCAATATTGACTTTAATAAAGTTAAATGATATATTTAATAAAGTTAAAGGAGGTAGGCTTATGCCCATTGATGTTTTACCGGAGTGGATTGCTAATTTGGAGGATGAGGATGTCGTGTTTATAAAAAAGTTCCTGCTGGCTTCCGGTTCGTTAAAAGAAGTTGCTAAACAATATGAAGTGACTTATCCAACAGTTCGCTTGCGTTTAGATAGGTTAATACAAAAGATTCAAATAAGTGAGGACACTAATAACGACCCGTATATCGGGTTAATTAAAAGATTGGCTATAAACGAAAAGATTGATTTTGATACGGCTAAGATTTTAATGTCAGAGTATAAAAAATCAAAACAGGAGGTACAGCGATGATAAATCCTGTAATTGTAATTGTTTTTTTAGTAATATTTATCGGTACAGTAGCATTACAGATTTTCCTCTCTAAAAGGCAAAGTAAGTGGTTAGGACTAATTTTGCCAGCCATTACCCTATTGTTTTCTGTTATGGTTGTCTTAGGGCTTGTCTCCTATAGCTCAATACTAACAGAGCAAAGTGGAAAAACCATTTTAAATGCAATTCAAATACCTAAATTATCTGAAATATTAACGGCATTGTATGTCTTTGTCCTGTATAACATTCCGACAACCATCTTACTTGGAATATATTATGCCTGCCGTGAAAAAACAAAAAAGAATAAAGAAATGGTAAAAATGAGTATTCAAGATTTAGAATAGTCGGGGCATGTAAAGCTTCAAATAGTGAGAATCAGCTCTCAAAGCCTTATGAGTAAGGGGTTATTAGCCCAAATAAGTAAGTAACAAGGGGCCGGGGTTATTGACATTAATGTGACGATGACCACGTCCCCTTGTCATTACCTGCTACTTCTTTTTTATATAACAAGACGATATATTTTGTGTTAAAAAAGTCGAGCATCATAAAAGTAGCTTTGGTAATATGTAGATATGAAAGGAGGGGAGATAATGCTAAACGAATTAAATCATGTGATTAGCTATATCGAAGAGCATTTAACTGATGATATGTCTCTTGAAACAATTTCTGAATATGCTGGTGTCTCCGATTATCATTTTAGAAAGATATTTTTTTATCTTTCAGGTTTGACCCTTAGTGAATATATCAAAACCAGAAAATTGTCGGAAGCAAATAAGGATTTATTACATGGAGACAAGGTAACGGATGTTGCTTTTAAATACGGCTATCAGTCAGTGGACGGTTTTACTAGAGCCTTTAGAAAATGGAGCGGTTTTTTACCCTCAGAGGTAATAAAGAAAGGCATAAGTAAATCGTTTCCCAAACTTTCATTTACAGTAACCGTCAAAGGAGGAATGTCTATGGAGTTTAGAATCGAAAATAAAGCAGCATTCAATTTAGTAGGTGTAAGTAAACGTGTTCCTATTCAATTTGAAGGTGTAAACAATGAGATTGTAAAGCTTGCGCAAAGCATAACGGACGAGCAAAAAGAAGAAATGCATTCTCTTCAAAATATTGAGCCTTATGAAGTTGTCAATGCTTCTTATGAAGCTGACGCTCATTTCTTAAGAGAAGAGGGGGAATTAACTCACTTAATAGGCATTTTAACGACTGAAAATCAAGTAAGTGATTTACTAGACAAAGTGGCGGTCGAGGCCTATACATGGGCCATATTTCCAAATGAAGGACCGTTTCCTTCTGCGTTACAAGAAACAATGGCAAAAATATATTCGGAATGGCTTCCTTCTTCCAATTATGAAGTAATCAATGCCCCTACTTTTTCTTTTACTAAAATGGACAAAGACAAAAAAGATTATGCTTATAGTGAAGTGTGGATTCCTGTAAAGAACAAAGAAATAGGGAAAATAGGTATTAAAGATCAGAATAGCAGAGCATAAGCATTATCAAATAGCCGCCAGGGATGCCTCTTTGACAAAAAAATATTAATTATAAACCTAACCTTACAAAATCCCCGATTATCGTCGAAAGCGATAATCGGGGGTTTTTACTAAAGTAGAGGGGCCTTCTCAAGTATGTCATTTTAATATTTTATAGCCACCGTCCACAAAGAGGGTTTCACCCGTCATATAGTCCGCCAGGTCGGATAATAAAAAGAGAACCACATTGGCAATATCCTCAGGTTTGCCTATTCTTCCTAAGGGAATCAAGCTTTCAGAGAATTTTCTAATCTCAGGGTTATCAAAGGCCTGGGCTGTCAACCCGGTATGGATAAATCCAGGGGCTACTGAATTCACCCTGATATTGTGTGGTGCCAAATCAAGAGCCATGGCTGAAGTCAAGGCACCCACGCCGCCCTTGGAGGCTGCATAGTCAGTCATTTTTGGGCGGAATATCATGGAACGGATACAGTTTATGTTCACGATTCTTCCTGATTGAAAGGGGATCATTTTCTGTGCTGCATATTTGGACAGAATAAAGGTTCCTGTAAGATTTGTTTCAATAACCCTATTCCATTCTTCCGTACTCAACTCATAAAACGGTTTTTGGCTGGCAAAAACACCGGCACTGTTGATCAGGCCATCGATCTTTTTGAATTCGGTCTCAATAGCATCCAGGATAGTTTTTATTTTTATTTCATCCCTTACATTCACTATATAATGCCTATAGCGGACATGTTCGATTGAAGGTGCCTTGACATCTAGTCCGATGACTGTCGCGTCAGCATTGATGAGTGCTTCTGCGCAGGCCTTGCCTATGCCTGAGTTTGAACCGGAGACAATAAACACCTTGCCATTAAAATCCATTACTTCTTCCTCCAACATAAGATCATAATATTTGCACTATATAATAAATAGAAAAAACAAGCAATAAAAGTTTAAAGAACCTTTTCCAGCCTGCTCTAGGGGAGGTCTTAATAAGGTTCATTGCTCAACAGGAAAGAGTGTGCTATGCTTAATTAAAGAAAATTATGTAAAATAAATCATAAATAAACAGACCGGAGGTTAATTATGTCGGAAGGGAATGTGCATGAAGGGCACCGGAGCAGGGTGAAGGAAAGATATTTAATGGAAGGCCTGGATGCCTTTTCTGACCATGAAATCATTGAACTTTTGCTATTTTACTGCATTCCTAAACGGGACACCAATGAGCTGGCACACCGCATGATCAGAGAATTTGGCACCCTCCATGATCTTGTAGAGGCCGACCCCCGTGACATCGCCAGACGCTGTAATATCAGCCTCAATACAGCACTTCTCATCTCTCTAGCCGCACCTCTTTCTCGTCGGTACCTTAAGCAGAAATGGGGCCACCGCCCGGTGATCAACTCATCAGCAAAGGCTGGGGATTATGCTGTAACCTTGTTTGCCGGACGCATTTATGAATGCTTCTTCGTTATCTGTCTGGACTCACAGAATCATGTGAATCATGCAGCGCTGGTTCATGAGGGTACCATAAATGAGGCTCCGGTTTATCCACGCATTATTGTGGAGACAGCCTTGCGTCATAAGGCCAACAGCATCATACTCTCCCATAATCACCCCGGAGGAAGCCTCCGCGCCTCTAATGCCGATATAGACGTCACCCGGAAAATCTGTCACGCTATGAAGCCCATTGGCATTCATGTGGTGGATCATATCATTGTGGCCGGGGATCGGTATACAAGCTTTGCCGAGCAGGGGCTTATGGAAAGCCTGCTCCCTTGATTATTTCATCCTGTAACTGTGAGTGTGGGTCGGAGATACTCAAGTGGGTATCCTTATGAAGCCACCCAATAAGTAGTTCTAAAACCATGGGCCTGAGGCCCGGAATAAAACCGGGACTAAAGACCTATTCGTCAATGTGCACAAATTTATAGGCAGGTCGTAATTTGTCACCTTCATTTCGATTTGTTAAATCATTGTCGAAGATTATCATTCCCAGGAAAGGAAAGCTGAAAGGCGCATATTCCGATGTTTTTCGTGATATTTACCAAGGGTCATGGTACACAATATGTCGTAGTCATGTCATTACAATTCAACAAAATATGGAATTGTGTCGATATAATAAATAGCTGAAAACACTTGGTACCACTTACTTCCGTCATATTGCACAAAAAAACATCCAGAACATGGATTGACACTATATATTGTGTATGATAATATTGTTCACGTCGAGATGTTGATCTCATTAACGAAAGCGGGAGGCAATCAGGCGATGATTGAGGAGATACGAAAGAGAGACGGAAGTATTGAAAAATTTGCACCTGAAAAAATATCATCTGCCATTTTCAAGGCAGCAGCAGCCTGCGGAGGAAACGATTTTGGCCTTGCTCAAGAGCTTTGTAACAAGGTTATTGAGATAGCTGACGAAAGGTACAAAGGAAAAATTCCAGAGGTGGAGCAAATCCAGGATCTCGTGGAGTATGTACTCATTGAAAACGGCCATGCAAAAACTGCAAAGGCCTTTATACTTTACCGTGAAAAACGTAAAAGCGCAAGAGAGATCAATGCCCTGATAGGTGCCACCATTAATATGTTCGGCAATTATCTTGGGGACAAGGATTGGAAAATACAAGAGAATGCCAATACACAAAAAAGTGTTAATGGCCTGAATAACTATATTCGGGAGATTTTTACCCAGAATTACTGGCTTCATGAAATCTATCCTGCCGAGGTTCGGGAGGCCCATGAAAGCGGAGACTGCCATATTCATGATATGGGCTTTTTCGGCGCTTATTGTGCAGGCTGGGATTTGAGACAGCTTCTGATGGATGGCTTCGGCGGTGTTCCCGGAAAGGTGGAGAGTAAACCTGCTCGTCACCTGAGAAGCTTTTTGGGGCAGGTGGTCAACTCTACCTTCACCACCCAGGGGGAAACGGCTGGGGCACAGGCTTGGTCAAGCTTCGACACCTACTGCGCGCCCTTTATCCGCTATGATAATCTGACCTATGGGCAGGTTAAGCAGTGTATTCAAGAGTTTATTTTCAACATCAATGTTCCAACGAGAGTCGGCTTTCAATGCCCCTTTTCCAATTTAACCTTCGATATCAAGGTTCCTAGTACCCTCAAGGATGAACCCGTGATCATTGGAGGAGAATACACTAATGAGAAGTATGGAGACTTCCAGGCTGAAATGGATATCTTCAACAAGGCTTTCTGTGAGGTCATGCTGGAGGGGGATTCCAAAGGAAGAGTCTTTACCTTCCCCATTCCAACGCTTAATATCACCAGAGACTTTGATTGGGATAGCCCGGCTGTAGAAGGCTTTATGAAGATTACCTGTAAGTATGGCATACCCTATTTTGCCAACTACGTCAATTCAGACCTTTCCCCTGAGGACGCTGTTTCCATGTGTTGCAGGCTGCGCCTTGACACCAGCGAGCTTAGGAAAAGAGGTGGAGGGCTCTTCGGCAGTAACCCTTTAACTGGATCTATAGGTGTTTTCACTATTAATCTGCCGAGAATAGGCTACTTAAGTTCTACAAAAGAGGAATTTAAAAAGCGTCTCTACGAGGTTGCAAACATTGGAAAAACCTCCCTTGAAATCAAAAGAAAAATCATTGAACAACAATCGGAAAAGGGGCTTTATCCTTATACCACCTATTATCTGCGCCATGTAAAGCAGCGGACGGGATACTATTGGTATAACCATTTTAATACCATTGGCATCGTTGGAATGAATGAAGCGCTGCTTAATTTCCTGGGCAAAGACATTACCACCCTGGAAGGACAGAAGTTCGCCGTTGAGATTATGGATTATCTAAGGGATGTGATGGTTGAGTTCCAGAAGGAAACAGGCAACTTCTATAATCTTGAGGCAACTCCCGCTGAGGGGACTTCCTACAGACTGGCAAGGCTTGATAAGCAGCGATATCCCGACATCATTGCGGCGGGAACCGATGCTCCTTATTACACCAATTCTACACAGCTTCCGGTAGGCTTTACCGACGATATTTTTGAATGCATGGATTTGCAGGATGAATTGCAATCCCGCTACACCGGGGGCACAGTTCAACACCTCTATCTGGGTGAGAGCATCAAGGAGATTGAGGTTTGCAAAAACCTCATACGCCGTGTCTTTGAGCGCTATAAAATGCCCTATATTTCCATAACTCCTACCTTCTCCATATGTAATACCCATGGCTATATCCAGGGTGAGCATTTTAGCTGCCCCACCTGTGGGGAAGGAACGGAGGTCTGGTCCAGAGTCGTAGGGTACTTAAGACCTGTTGCCAATTATAATAAGGGCAAAAAGGAAGAGTATCACACACGGAAAAAATTCGTTCTCGACGAACAAGTGGGATAAACAAGGGAAGCAGAGGGGCCACAGTACCCGGCCCTTTTGTTGCTATTCCTGTTAAAGGCTTTACTTATGCTGTGAAAAGCTTAACATTATGGGCTACCAAGGATAAAGCTGGCTTATGGCCTATAGGTTTACGGAGGATGAATCCATGAAAATCGCAGGTTTACAAAAGAATTCAATGGTTGATTATCCGGGGAAGCTTGCGGCGGTGGTTTTTACGCAAGGCTGCAATATGAATTGCGGTTATTGTCATAACCGCTGCCTTATAGGTAGTGAGCAAAAGCATGAGGTTATAGACGAAGAATACGTTCTGTCCTTTCTTCAAAAGCGCAGAGGTCTTTTGGACGGCGTGGTGGTCTCCGGGGGAGAGCCCACGCTTCAAAAGGATCTGGAGGGCTTTCTGGCCAGGGTACGGGGTATGGGCTATCAGCTCAAGTTGGATACCAACGGCACGCATCCTGAGCTTTTAAGGCAGATCATTGACCATGGTCTGGTGGATTACGTGGCCATGGATATCAAGGCTCCCTTGTGTAAATACCGTCAGGTATGCTGTTCACCGGTGGATACCCGAAAGCTGTGTGAAAGCATCACGATTCTTAAGGCCGGTAGAGTTGATTATGAGTTCCGTACAACCTATACTCCCGAGCTTAATGACGATGACCTTAAGGACATTACCCATACCATCAAGGGTGCCCAGAAATACGTTCTGCAGCAATATCGTGAAGTGGATGAAAAAGAGGGCCTCTATACGGGCGTGGTTGAAAAGAGGAGTATTCTTCGGAGCATTATTGAAGAAATGCTTGGGAGTGTGGGTGCTTTACAATTCAGAGGCGAATTTGGTAAGATATAAAGAGATAGAGATGAAACACGACGGGCTCTCCCGTCGTTCTTTTATGAATTAAGGAATAAGGTGGGTTATCGCTTGTACAAAGAAATCATCCTAGAAAATAACCTTACGGTGATTTATGAGCGCCTGAATCATCTTAAATCAGTTTCCTTCGGCGTATGGATAGGTGCAGGATCAAGAAATGAAATGGAGGCAGAGAACGGTATCTCCCATTTCATTGAGCATATGGTTTTTAAAGGGACAGAAAAACGCAGCGCCAAGGATATCGCTTGTGACATAGACAAGATTGGTGGACAGATCAATGCATTCACTGGAAAGGATTGTACCTGTTTTTACACCAAAACCCTGGATTCCGACTTGGAAACAGCGGTGGATGTTCTGTCGGATATGTTGTTTCACTCGGTTTTTGATCCTAAACATATAGAAACAGAAAAGAAGGTTGTTTATGAAGAGATCAGCATGTATGAGGATGATCCTGAGGAGCTTGTGCATGATCTTCTGACCGAGAGAATCTGGAGTGACGGGCCATTGGGCTATCCCATCCTGGGAACCCAGGTCTCCTTGGGGAATTTGACACGGGAATCCCTTTTTGAATATATGTCCACCTACTATATCCCCGACAATTGTCTCATTTCGGTGGTGGGCAATTTTGAAGAGGAACACCTGCTTGATATCATCCGCAAATATTTTGGTGCCTGGAAGCCCCTTTCCTATTGCCGTTTTTCCAAAGAACGGCCAGTATTCAAGAATGATTTTGTCTACAGGGATAAGGACACTGAGCAAACCCATCTGTGCATGGGCTTCAGGGGCCTTCCCCTCACCGATAGGCGTGTTTATCCCCTGATGATACTCAATAATATTATCGGAGGAGGTATGAGCTCCAGGCTCTTTCAAAGCATCAGGGAGGAGCTGGGCCTCGTGTACTCGGTTTACTCTTTCCCGACCTCCTTCCGCGATTGTGGTATGTTTACCATCTATGCGGCAACCAACCCCGACAGGGCTGAACAGGTTATTGAGCGAATGGGTATGGAGGTAAAGGAGATTCTGAAAAACGGTATAACAGAGACTGAACTGATCCGTAGCAAGAATCAACTCAAAGGAAGCTTTATCCTTGGTCTGGACAGCACCTCCGGGCGTATGAGCTCCATAGGTAAAAATAAACTAATCACAGGGGTGGTGCGTACTCCGGAAGAGATCCTGATGCTGATCGACCAGGTTACCACGTCCGCCATCCATGATCTGGCCCAATGGATTTTTGGGAAGGGGGATATTGGTGCCGCAGTATTAGGTAGCATCCCTGTATCCTCAAAATCCCTTCAGGCATTTAAGGTGTGAGAGGCTTAAACTAAAAAGTTTCCATATTACCGTATTCTAAGGGGTATCCGAAAAGGGATACCCCTTGTATTTATGTTAAAGACCATAATCCATGAGGATCCTGAGCCAAGGGTGAAACCCCATAAGGATATTCCCTTTAATCAATACACCACCCTGCCCAACCCCTCATAAGATATAATGTCGAGCAACTTTTGAGGAGGTAGGGCGTAATGTACAGGAGGAAATTTGCTGTTCTGGGTGGAGATATGAGAAATGTCTATCTGGCCGAACAGCTTAAGAAGGATTATCAATATGTTGAGATATATGGCTTTGATAAAAGCGGAAAACCCTGGGCGATCAAGAATTCACCGCTGGACTTTGTTTTGGAAGGGGCACGGGTTATCGTTGGTGGAATTCCCCTTTTGTCAGATAATAATTATCTCACAACCCCTTTATCCAAAGAAAAGCTGAATATCAGCGAGGTTATGGAAAAGGTACCCCAGCAGGCCCTCTTTATTGCAGGGAAGATACCGGAGAACGTTATCAGGCAATTTTCAGAGAAAAACATCAAGTGCGTGGATATCGTCGAGCGAGAGGAGCTTGCTGTACTCAATGCTGTGCCAACGGCTGAGGGCGCCATTCACATTCTCTTGCAGGAGCTGCCCATGACTTTGATGGGAAGCCGGATTCTCATTGTTGGTTACGGGCGTATAGGTAAAATACTGGCTAAGATGCTCCAGGGCTTTGGTGTGGAAGTCTGGGCCGCTGCAAGAAAATACTCGGACATTGCCTGGATAGAGGCGCAAGGCCTGAAACCAGTGGCCGTTCATCAATTGGGCCGCTATGTTTCCGATATGGATGCCATTATTAATACGGTACCTTCATTGGTGATAACCAGAGAGATATTGGAGAAAACCAGGAACGACTGCTTCTTGCTAGATTTGGCTTCTGCGCCTGGAGGTTTTGACTTTAAGGCGGCTGAAGCTTTTGGCCTTAAAACCAAGTGGGCCCTAGGGTTGCCCGGTAAAATAGCACCGTTGACAGCCGGAGATATCATACGGAGAACCATTTACAACATCATTGAAGAAGAGGGGGGTGCTTTTTAGTGGATATTCGGGGAAAAAAGATTGGATTTGCTTTAACGGGTTCTTTTTGCACCATTCAGGATGTGATGGTGGAACTGGAACGTTTGGTCTTTCTAGGGGCTGATGTGACCCCCATCCTTTCAAACAGTGTTGCTACCATTAATTCACGCTTTGGCCGGGCTGAGGATACCCGTAAGCGCGTTGAACTAATCACTGGCAAGCCTTGCATTGAGACCATTGCGGAAGCTGAACCCATTGGTCCTAAGGGAATGCTGGATTTGCTGATAATTGCGCCTTGTACAGGCAATACACTGGGGAAGATTGCCAACGGCATCACCGATACTTCCGTTACCATGGCCTCTAAAGCCAACCTGAGAAACCAAATGCCTGTGGTATTAGCCATCGCCACCAATGATGGGCTTTCGGGAAGCGCAAAAAACCTTGGGCTCTTACTTAATACAAAGAATCTCTACTTTGTGCCTTTCGGGCAGGATGACCCTGAGAAAAAGACCAACTCCCTGGTGGCCCGTTTCGGACTCATCGTCCCCACCATTGAGCTTGCCCTGGAGGGAAAGCAGATTGAGCCTATGCTGGTTTAGCCCCATTGGGTGAGAAACAGGTTTAGATGTTATAAAATGCTGGACAAAAGGACTCGGGGCTGAAATCCGGGTCCTTTAAATGACAAAGCCTTTAAGCATTGGGTTTTCTCTGGCATCTCCTGGGAGTAATTCTTAAATGGTGCTACCCAGCAGCCGGTACCCATGCTAAAATAGATAATGAATTACTAAAGACAGGAGAACCCATGAAACTATTTGACTTAAAGGATCGTCGCTTTTGGGGCCTCATTTTTAAGATTGGATTTCCCGTTGCGTTACAAAATTTAATCTTTAACAGCTTAACCCTGGTGGATAACATGCTTGTGGGCGGATTGGGAGATTCCCATATCGCTGCGGTGGGAGTAGCCGGCAAGCTTAACTTTATTTTTTCCGTTCTCCTTTTTGGAATCAATAGCGGTGCCAATATTTTCAGCGCACAATTTTGGGGAAAGAAGGACCTCAAGGGGGTCAGGATGGTTCTTGGAACCAGCCTGATGATAGGCATGTCCTTAGCAGTTATTTTTACCTTTGTCGGAATCCTTTTCCCCCACCAGGTGGTAGACATTTTCTCCGATGACCCGGAGGTTATCAGGTTGGGGGCCAGCTATCTACGGATTTTAGCGTTTACCTTCCCTATCGGGGCCATTTCCTCCTCCTTCAGTATTCAATCCCGAGGTGTGGGTCGGCCGCAGGTTCCGCTTTTGGCCAGTGCCACTGCGCTGATACTCAATGCGATCCTCGACTATATTCTGATCTATGGCAAGCTGGGAATGCCTATGATGGGTATCGAAGGAGCGGCTGTGGCCACCGTCATTGCCAAGGTGGTGGAATGTGTCATCCTGTTATCGGTAATATATGGGAAAAAATATGAATTGGCAGTTAAACTAAAGGATCTTAAGGGACTGAATAGGAAGTTTGTGGGTCGATTCATCGGACCTGTTACACCGGTCATGATCAATGAGCTTCTCTGGGCGGTAGGCGTTACCGGATATACCTATTTTTATGGTAAGCTGGGAACAGAGGCGGTAGCCACTATTCAGATCCTAGATATCATCAACGGGATGTTTTTCTCGCTGTTCATGGGGCTGGGGAATGCCTGCGGGGCTATTATTGGCAATCTCATTGGAGCGGGAGAGGAACAGACCGCCAGAATCTATGCCAAGCGATCAATCCTTGTGGGCGTTTCCATGGGGGCTATCACAAGCGTGCTGCTCTTGTTGGGCGCACCCTTCTTCTTGAGCTTCTTTAGCATTTCCGAGGCCACTCTGATAGTATGTAAAAAAACCCTCCTTGTCTATGCGGCGTATACCATCCCCAAGCTGATTAACATGATTATGATTGTGGGCGTGTGCAGAAGCGGAGGGGATACCGTCTATTCTGCCATCATCGATGTGGGAGCGCCTTGGTTGATAGGACTTCCCCTGGCTTTTCTGGGAGTTCAGGTGCTAGCCCTTCCGGTGTATTGGGTGATGGCCCTTATCAATATTGAGGAGCTAGTGAAAAGCATTCTGGGCCTCTATCGGTTGATTTCAGGGAAATGGCTGCATAATCTGGTGAGAAATTTCAATACGGGAGGCCAAGAGGTAGCTTAGGCTTGGCACAAAAATATAAGTCGAAGGGCCGATGTTTATGCGGGAAAGTGATCTATATGCTCCCATTAGAGAATGGCTGATAAAAAGAGAGTATCAGCCCAAGGCTGAGGTCAGGGACATGGATGTCATGGCAGTGAGGGAGGATACCCTCCTGGTGGTTGAGCTTAAGAACACCCTGAATCTTGAAGTCATCCTTCAGGCGGTGGATCGGCAAAAGCTGGCTGATATTGTCTATATCGGTGTTCCCAAAAAGGGGAGGACTTTATTCACCAAGCGTTGGAAGCTACTGATGCATCTTCTTAAACGTCTCGAATTAGGACTGCTCCTGGTTTCCTTTAAAGAGGGCTTTGGATATGTGGAGGAGGCTGTGGAGCCCATCCCCTTTGATCGTAACCTAAGCCGTGCCAAGGCCAGAAAAAGAAAAGACCTTGCCCTGACGGAGTATCATAAACGCCACGGGGATGCGAACACAGGGGGGGTCAGTAAAACCAAGCTGATGACCGCTTACCGTGAAAATGCTTTATCCATCGCCTATTATCTGAGCAAACAGGGGCCCTTAAGTCCTAAAAGACTCAGAGAGCTGGGAACAGGCCCTAAAACCACGGTAATTCTGAGTAAGAACTTTTATGGCTGGTTTTTTTCTGTGAGAAAAGGGCTCTATGGCCTCTCGGAGGAAGGAAACAAAGCCTTGACCCAATATCACGAGTACATTCAAATTCTGGAGGAAGCAGGGAGAAATCAATGAGACGGAAGGACAAGGAAATAACCGATAAGACCTTAATAGAGGACATATTGAACAGATCGGAACTGGTGAGGCTGGCCATGGTGGACGGTGGGGAGCCCTATGTGGTGACGTTGAATTATGTCTACAAGGACAACGCATTGTACATTCATTCTGCTCCAGAAGGGCGGAAAATAGACATTCTCAGACGTAACAACCGGGTGGCCTTTACGGTAGATACCGATGTATCCCTCTATCTCGGAAAAGAGGCCTGTGATTGTACGACTCACTATAAAAGCGTATTCGGCACCGGCGAGGCCTTCTTTGTCGAGGGGCTGGAGGAAAAAGCCCATGCCCTTGATTGGCTTATGGTAAAGCATGGCGGCCAGGGAAACAATGCCTATCCGGAATCATTGCTTGGGCGTACGGCCATTTTGCGCATAGCCATCGAGTCCCTGACCGGTAAAAAATCAGGCTTTTAATGAGAATTCGAAGAGGGTAGAGGTTTTGTAGGAAGAAACGAAACTCCTGCTTGCTTAAATGGAGTCTTGCATGTATAATTAAATCAGATAATAAACGCGCGTTTACGAAGTGAATAAGAAGGTTTTCCCTATGAAGAGTGAAGAAATTGCAAAGATAGCCGGTGTATCCCGAAGTACGGTGTCCAGGGTCATCAATAATTACAGCAACGTTCCTGAGAAGACTCGGGAGAAGGTTATGAAGGTCATCAAGGAGTATCATTTTGAGCCCAATACCTCTGCCAGGGTTCTTGCAGGGAAGGGGACCGATACCCTCGGCCTGTTTTTATTCAGTATCTATGATAAAAAAAATCCTCATAGGGTATATGGTAACAGCTATTTTGGTCCATTTGTGGATGCTGTTATTGATACGGGTAACTATAAAGGCTACTACATTATGGTTCATACTATCTACGACCCCTCGGAATGCTGGCGCATTCGCCAGACCTTTTCTCAAAAGCGTATCGACGGGGGTATTATTATCGGTACCGAGAGGACTCAGGAAATTCAATCCATATTATCGGAATTAAATTATCCTCTGGCCATAGTGGATTACGATCCCGAGGAAATTAAGGCCATTATGCCTAGGGATGCCAAAATCTCAGTGATTAACTCTGACGATGCAAAGGGAATGAGTGCCTGTGTGGATGAGCTTGTTTCTCTGGGGCATACCGAGATCGGGTTTATCGAGGGCCGTGATACCACCTACTCCGGTTATATCAGAAAAGAAGAGTTCATAAACAGAATGGCTTACCATGGACTTTCTGTTAATAAAAATCACTGGCTTAAGGGTGAATTTGTCCGAGTCAAAACAGAAGCAGCGGTTAGAAAACTGATCAAGTCTGGGAATATTCCAACCGCCATAATTGCCTGTAACGATGAAATGGCATTAGCAGCCATGGATACCTTTAAGCAGCAGGGCTTTAGAGTACCAGAGGATATTTCAATCATAGGTTATGACGATTCACCCGCAGCCTCGGTGGTCAGGCCATCTCTTTCAACCATCAGAATTCCCTTTTATAACATGGCACAAAAGGCCGTTGAGGCGCTTTCAGATATGTTGGAGAATAAAACGACGGGGCTCATGCATCATCAACTGGATGTCGAATTGATTCAACGTGAATCGTGCTCCAAAAGGCCGTAAAAAGAAAGTTAGGAGAGGACGACTATGAAATTTGGTTTTTTTGATGACAAAAGCCGGGAATACGTCATTCAGACGCCCCAGACTCCCTATCCCTGGATCAATTATCTCGGGAATGAAAAGTTCTTTGGATTGATCTCCAATACCTCGGGTGGCTACTGCTTTTATCGGGACGCGCGTTTACGGAGGCTCACCCGTTATCGCTACAATAGCATACCTGTAGATAACGGAGGACGCTATTTCTACATAAATGACGGCGGTGATGTCTGGAATCCTGGATGGAAACCTGTAAAGAAAGAGCTGGATGCCTATGAGTGCCGCCACGGACTTGGTTACACAAAAATATCGGGAAAGAGAAACGGGATTGCCGTCAGTCAGCTTTCCTTTATACCTTTGGGCTATAATGGCGAGGTTCATCAATTGACCCTCAAGAACACCACCAGCGGGGTAAAGAATATCAAGCTGTTCTCTTTTGTGGAATGGTGCCTGTGGAACGCCTATGACGATATGACCAACTTCCAGCGGAATTTCTCCACCGGAGAGGTTGAAGTTGATGGGTCTGCTATCTATCACAAGACCGAATACAGGGAAAGACGCGATCATTACGCCTTCTATTGGGCCAATACACCCGTGGATGGGTTTGATACCGACAGAGAATCCTTTATTGGACTTTATGAAGGGTTCGAGGCTCCCAAGGCCGTTATGGCCGGACAAGCCACCAATTCAGTAGCATTGGGCTGGCAGCCCGTAGCCTCCCACTACTTTAATCTCACCCTTCAAGCCGGTGAGGAGAAGACCATAATCTTTGTGCTGGGCTATGTGGAGAATCCCGTGGAAGAAAAATGGGAGGCTCTGAATGTTATCAATAAGATCCCTGCTAGAAAAATGCAGAAGCAGTTTGAGACCCCGCAGCAGGTAGAGAAAGCCATTTCCGACCTTAAGGCCTACTGGAGCGATCTTCTGTCCATCTATACCATTGAGAGTGACGATGACCGCCTGAACCGCATGGTGAATATCTGGAATCCCTATCAGTGCATGGTCACCTTTAATATGTCCAGAAGTGCGTCCTATTTTGAATCGGGCATTGGCCGCGGCATGGGCTTCAGAGATTCCAACCAAGACCTTCTGGGCTTTGTCCACCAGATTCCTGAGAGAGCGCGAGAAAGAATTCTGGATATAGCCGCAACCCAGTTCCCTGACGGCGGCTGCTACCATCAGTACCAGCCCCTGACCAAAAAGGGCAACAATGACATTGGCGGTGGCTTCAATGATGATCCCCTCTGGCTTATTCTGGGAACAGCAGCTTATATCAAGGAAACCGGCGATATGAGTATTCTGGACGAACAGGTTCCCTTTGATTGTAACCCCAATAATACCGCAACCCTTCTTGAGCATCTGAAAAGGTCCTTCTATCATGTGCCTGAGAACTTAGGGCCTCACGGGCTACCCCTCATTGGACGCGCCGACTGGAATGACTGTCTCAATCTCAACTGCTTCTCGGTAACCCCGGATGAATCCTTCCAGACCTATGGAGATCCTGATGGCCGTGTGGCAGAAAGTGTCTTTATTGCCGGAATGTTCGTTTTCATTGGCCCTGAATATGCTGCCCTTATGCGGATGAAGGGCTTTAACGAAGAGGCTGACAAAGCTGACAAGCTCATTGCCGAGATGAAGCAGAAGGTCTATGACTACGGCTATGACGGGGATTGGTTCTTAAGAGCCTATGACGCCTTCGGCAAGAAGATCGGAAGCCGGGAGAATGAAGAAGCCCAGATCTTTATCGAACCCCAGGGCATGTGTGTCATGGGAGGCATCGGTGTTGAGAACGGTCTGGCCCTCAAAGCACTTAATTCTGTCAAGGAGCGCTTGGAATGCGAATATGGTATAGTTCTTAATAACCCTCCCTATTATCGGTATGATAAGAATATCGGTGAAATCACCTCCTATCCTCCAGGCTATAAGGAAAATGCCGGTATCTTCAGCCACAACAATCCATGGATCATTTGTGCGGAAACGGTTCTTGGCCGTGGAAACAGGGCGTTTGACCTCTACAAGAAAATTACTCCGGCCTATATCGAAGAAATCAGTGACATACACAAGACCGAACCCTATGTCTATTCCCAGATGATCGCCGGTAAGGATGCTGTCCATCCGGGGCAGGCCAAAAATTCATGGCTTACCGGTTGTGCGGCTTGGACCTATACCTCGGTGGCCATGTGGATTCTTGGCATTCAGCCTGACTATAACGGCCTCAGAATTAACCCCTGTATCCCTTCGGACTGGGACGGCTATACCGTCACACGAAAATTCAGGGGTGCCACCTACATCATCAAGGTCTCTAATCCCTCCCATGTTGAGAAGGGTGTGAAATCGGTGACTGTAGATGGAAAAGCCATTGAGGGCAATCTTCTGCCCGTATTTGGAGACGGCAGGGAGCATCAGGTAGAGGTCATCCTGGGTTAGTCTTGAAGTTAGCTTTATAGGCTTGATTCTGCGATCCTTATCCTGTATAATTTACTTTGAACTATTTTCTTCGGAGGGACATGAAATTGGTTAAGACCCTTTCAGATATCCGGCTGACATTAAGCCTCTATTTGAATAGTACTCCCATCATGTTGACTGCTATCACACATGATAAGCGGCCTTATGGGCGTATTGCAACCAAATAGATGGTAAAAAATGTAAGCTATTGAGGGTCCTTGGAACTTATAAACGAACAGAGGCTCAGGCAGCTTGCCTGAGCCTTTTTGCGTTTCCGGGGGCCTCATCATGGAGGAAATAAAATGAGTAAAATCTATAAAAATATACGTAAAGAATACCTTTTTCAGTTTGTTAAAAATGCTTCCCTGTCAGAAGCGGTTTGGATGTTATTTCTGGCGGCAAGGGGAATGAACCTAATACAAATCGGTCTTTTAGAATCCATCTTTCATATCACGGGAATGTTCATGGAGGTTCCCACTGGCTTTATCGCCGATCGTTATGGGCGGAGGACTTCCAGGATTATTGCTCGTGGAATGGCACTGGTAAGCAGCCTAATACTCCTTGGCTCTCACAGCTTTTGGGGCTTCGCTCTGGGTTTTGTTTTTTCCGCCTTATCCTTCAATTTGGAGTCAGGAGCGGGAGATGCCCTTGTTTATGACAGCCTTGTGGAGTGCGGTAAGGAACAGGAGTACATGAAGGTCAGAGGGAGGAGCGAGCTCAGTTATCAATTGGCCCATATTTTGTCCCTTGTCATTGGTGGAATGGTGGCGGGTATCAGCTATGAGCTGGTCTATGGCCTAACTGCCGTCATTCACATTGGCGCGCTGGCCATCTCCCTAGGCTTTGAAGAGCCCAAGGTGATTCAACAGAACAGGGAGGACTCTCTTTTTCGTCATATGGGTCAGTCGCTCAAGGCTGTTTGGAAAAATCGTGCTATCCTGCCCTATATGCTTCATCTGGAGGTTTTTTCGCTCTTTTATACCACCATACATTTTTATTTTCAGAACTTTATGAAGGATTCCGGGTATCCAGAGTATCAGATAGGGGTCATGCTGGCCGTTGCCTCGGGCTTGGGGGCGGTGGCCTCCTTGTTGGCCTACAAAGCGGAACGACTACTGGGTGAAAAACGCATGATTCTTCTGACCGGGCTTCTACCCGGAGCGCTGTTCGGAGCTATGGCCTTTACTCGGGTGGAGCCTGTCATACTCATCCTTATTGCAGGCTTTGAAGGCTTACTGTTTGTTGTAGTAGGCGATTATATCCATAAACGCATTCCCTCGGAGCACCGAGCCCTTCTACTGTCTTTTGAATCCATGCTTTTCAGTATGATGATGATTGTTTTCTTTCCTGTCATTGGTGGGGTGTCCCAATACTTTGGCTTCAAAAATGCCTTTGCCCTGGTTGGGGCAATGTCCCTTGTGTCGGGTACAATCACAGCATTCTTTCTCCTAAAAGCTTTGAAAAGAGAAAAAAAGGGAAGGGAAGTGCAAAATCATGAAGCCAACGAGGCTTTAGACGGTTATAATGAGGATGAGGAGAAAGGACTTAAGTTGACATGAGATATGAAAACATGATTGAGACACGCTTTGTCAGCAGGCCCAACCGTTTCATCGCCTATTGTGACTATGAGGGGACTATGGTCACCGCCCATGTACGAAATACGGGAAGATGCCGTGAGCTGCTCCTACCCGGTGCGACGGTTTTTCTGGAAAAAGCAAAAGAACCCAGCCGTAAAACGCAGTTTTCCCTGATCACAGTGGTGAAGAACGGCCGGTATGTCAATATCGACAGTACCGCGCCAAATAAGGTTTTTTGTGAAGCGTTGAAAAAGAACCCCAGCCTCCTTGAAGAGTTGGGGCCTGTGACCCTCATCCGGTCCGAGGCTCGTTTTGAAAATTCAAGATTTGATTTCTATCTTGAAGCTGGTCCTGAAAAGGCCTTTGTTGAGGTCAAAGGTGTTACTTTGGAAGAGAACAATCTAGCCCTTTTTCCGGATGCTCCCACCGAACGTGGAATAAAGCATATGAAGGAGCTGATAAAAGCCAGAGCTGAAGGCTATGGTGCATATATCATTTTCATTGTTCAGATGAAAGGGGTATCATCATTTTCTCCTAATATTAAAACACACCCTCAATTTGGTAAAGTGCTCAAGGAGGCTCAGGAGACTGGAGTCAGCGTCCTCTGCTTCGACTGCCATGTAGGAAAGAATTATCTATCCTTTGGCGACCCGATACCTGTTGAGATTTAAACTATAAATAGGCTGATACTACAAGAAAGACCTCCCAACGCAGGATGGGAGGTCTTTGTCTCATAGAGACTATTCTGTGATATCGTCTGTTGGATCAGCTTGAGGTTCAGCGGAGCTATCGATTTCCTGGGGAGCCTCGACTGGGGCTTCAATCGGGGCTTCAACCGGGGTTTCAACCGGGGCTTCAATCGGGGCTTCAACCGGGGTTTCAACCGGAACTTCGACCGAAACTTCAACCGGAACTTCGACCGGAGCTTCAACCGGGGCTTGGGCAGGGAACTGAACAGACGGTGCTGGGGTCTGAGTAGGTACCGTGCCTCCCGTAGCCGGAGCTACGTTTATCGGTGAAGCAACAGGCCGCTTTTTTTTCATCACAAAGAATACAACCCCAACAGCGATTAATATCAACAACCAGAACGGAAATCCACCGCCTTTTTTGAAGACTATCAGAGGGTTTGACCCGTAAAAGACAGCGGTGTCTTTTTTCGTAATTTCTCCGCCGTCGGTGATATATTGAATATTGCCGGGAACAGTAATTGTTACTTCGATCAAACCATATTCTTCGGTTCCTCCCATAGGGAAATAAACCATTTGCAGTTTATCGGAAACTTTTTCTTCTTCTACACTTCTCCCTTTGGAATTAACAAGATTGTCAAGACCTGAGCCGTCTTCATCACGGTAATCTTTTACTGTTCCAAAGAAAGAGTCATCACCCATTTTATTAATATCCGATACCTCAATAATAGCCGTAATTATTTTCTTACCTTTATTTTCTTTAATGCTTTTTAATTTTGCGATCTTTTTATCCGAGGAATCGTTCATATTGTTAATGGATTCTTCAACGGCTGCTTCAATGTCCTCAAAAGACATCATCCCCTGTAGTTGTGAAGTATCTATGGTGTAGGTCATATCCAGAGAACCGTTTTTGCTGACCTTCATGTCAACTGAAAGACAGCCAGTAAACATAACGACTACCAAAAGGAGTGACAATAGGGATATAAGTTTTTTGACTCTTTTCATGAAAGAATCCCCCTTAAAAAATAATGGATAGATTTAACATAAAAATAATATTATCCACACAGTATCATACACGGATAATAATGTAAACCAATTATTAATTATCTTCACAAATAAAATAAAAAAAGTCCAGTTTTTATGGGTGATGAGAATAGGTTTATGCCACAAGAATCCTTGCTTTCCACGGTTTTAGAGAAGACGAGAGGGTCTGAGCATGAGAACGTTAAAGAATTGAGTAAACTGTTCTTGACAGAGGAAAAGTAATTAAGTAGAATAACGATGAAATAGAATACTAGCATGTGGGAGCCGGTGTACCGGCTGAGAGGGAATATAAGAATTCCGACCATCCAGAACCTGATCTGGTTAGTACCAGCGTAGGGAATGCACAACGTAGAATTAATCAAGCCGCCTATGTTGGGCGGCTTTATTTATTGTGTAAACAACAAGGTTTCCTGGCCTCTACGGCATTCTATGATTGCCCTAGCGGGGTGGGGTTCTTACTTGTAGCGGAGGGCGCTATTACTCATGGGAAAATTTATGACGGGGCAACGGAATAAAAAAAAGGAGAGGGGACAAGGGCTATTGTCCTTGGGAATTCTCGTTTTATTGGTGCTTCTCTGGCAGGTGCTTGTGTCTGTGGGCAAAGTCCCCCCCTATATTCTCCCCGCACCTTCTCAGGTTTTTCAAGCGCTGTACCAGGAAAGAAACCTGCTGTTCACCCATACCCTTGTAACCCTGGGTGAGGCGCTGAGCGGATTTGGAATCGCCGTATTTTTAGGAGCTCTGTTGGGATTGCTCATGGGCTTCTATGAACCGCTGAGAAAGGCCCTGTTTCCTCTTTTTGTTCTCACTCAGGCCATTCCGCTGATTATCCTTGCCCCCCTGTTTGCCATCTGGTTTGGCTTCGGATTTCTACCAAAGCTTTTGATTGTGGTCTTGGTTTGTTTTTTTCCTGTGGCCGTCACCTTTACCCAGGGGTTGGTCAGGGCCGACGAGGATTTGGATCAACTGCTAAAGGTGATGGGAGCAAGTAAATGGAAGGCCTTCTTAGTTGCCAGAGTCCCTCAGGCGCTTCCCGGACTCTTCTCAGGCATAAAGCTGGCCGCCACCTATAGCGTTATGGGCGCGGTACTGTCTGAATGGGTGGGAGCGCAAAAGGGACTGGGCATATTCATGACCCGGGCGATGACGAGCTTTAAAACCCCTGTACTCTTTGCGGATGTCCTAGTTATCGTCGCCTTGAGCCTTGGAATCTATAAGCTGGTTGAAATCGTTGAGAGAAGAATCACGAAGCATATTCAAAATACTGACCTATGAAAGGTGATCCACCATGCATGGAGTAAACAAGATGAAGAGATATTTGTCCCTTTTGCTTATTGGACTTATGGCCCTGTCGATCATGGCCTGTTCCAATAATAAACCAGGTGAGCTTAAAAAGGTAACCTTTGTTTTAGACTGGACGCCCAACACCAACCACACGGGGCTCTATGTGGCCAAGGAAAAAGGATATTTCAGAGAGCAGGGGCTTGAGGTTGAGATTATTCAACCCCAGGAGGGCTCGGGTGATACCCTTGTGGCATCGGGCAAGGCTCAATTCGGAATCAGCTATCAGGAATCCGTCACCTTTGCCCGTGCCCAGGGCGTTCCCTTGGTTTCATTGGCTGCGGTGATACAGCATAATACCTCGGTCTTTGCATCTCTGAAGGAAAAAAACATTCTGACTCCCAAGGATTTTGAGGGGAAAACCTATGGGGGATGGGGGTCTCCGCTTGAAGAGGCGACGATCAAGTACCTGATGGATCAGGCAGGAGCTGATTTCTCCAAGGTCAAGATAATGACCACCGGAGATGCAGATTTCTTTCAGGCCAGTGCCACCGGCCAAATCGATTTTGCGTGGATTTTTGAGGGGTGGGCCGGTATTGAGGCCAAACAAAAGGGGATGGTCCTCAATGTCATTGAGATTGGCGAAGAAGCGCCGGTCTTAGACTATTATACCCCGGTCATCATCACCGCCGAAGAGACCCTAAACCAGGATCCAAAGCTTGTGGAGGCCTTTATGAAGGCTGTGAAAAAGGGATATGAAGAGGCTATAGAGAACCCAGAAGAAGCAGCCGATATTCTCATCCGTGCTGTTCCTGAAATCAATGAGGAGCTAGTCAGGGAGAGTCAAGCCTTCCTGGCTGATAAATACCAGGCGGACGCACCCTACTGGGGACATCAGAAGAGCGAGGTTTGGCAGAGGTATACCGATTGGCTTTATGACAATGGTTTTATCAATGAAACCATCGATGTTAGTAAAGCCTATACCAATGATTTTGTGAAATAGCCCTTCGTGAAAAACCAATGAAAGGGGGTCAAGGATGAAGCGCTTCATAGACATCCAACAATTAAGCAAGGCCTTTGAAGGGCCGGAAACTGGAGACAGAAAAGCCTCAAGCCTAGAGGTTCTCTCGGGGGTCACCCTTTCAGTGGAGCAAAACCAATTTGTCTCCCTGGTGGGGCCCAGCGGCTGTGGCAAGAGTACCTTGCTCAAGCTCATTGCCGGTCTTGACAAAGCTTTTGAGGGAGAGCTGAGACTGGAGGGTCGGGATCCCAGAAATGCGCGTATTCCTGTCTGCTACATGCTTCAGAAGGATTGTCTGATGCCTTGGCGTACCATGCTCTCCAATATTCTGCTCCCCCTGGAGATTCAAAAAGGTGATCTGTTCAAAGCGAAAAAGGATATCCAGCCCCTTCTTGAGGAATTTGGTCTCTCTGGCTTTGAAGATTACAGGCCTCATCAGCTTTCGGGTGGGATGCGGCAAAGAGCCGCCCTTTTGCGAACCTACCTGATGGAGGGAAATATCATGCTCTTGGATGAGCCCTTCGGTGCCTTGGATGAAATTACGAGAATACAGATGCAGGACTGGCTCCTGGCCGTTTGGCAGAAGCACAGGAAAACGGTACTGTTCGTCACCCATCATGTAGAGGAGGCCATCTATCTGTCCGATCGTGTCGCGGTTATGAGCAACAGACCCGGAACCCTGTTGGGAGAGGTCAACATTGGCTTCGAACGCCCAAGAAAGCGTGAAATGCTTTTGAGCCTCGAATTCCTTGAGTATAAAAGACGAATCCTTGAACTCCTAGGTTCAAATGCTTAATTGAGAAGCCTTAGTATTTCCCGCAAAAGCCCCGAGGGTTTTATGGTTTTTATCTTGAATACATCAATCTATTTCTCACCAGCTCAGATTTTTGGCACAAGGAAATAGTCATTTAAAAGACGTATTAGGGCAAGCCGTGGCGTAGAGCCACGGCTGCAATTTTGCAAGCATTCCTATAAAATATGGGAACAAATATGGATAGTTTTGGTCTAAAATAAATAAGATGGAAGATACCTGAGTTGTGAAGTTAATAAGCCACTTCACTAGGAGGAGTGAAATATGAGCCATCCCATAGACATTGATCGTCTTTGCCTGGGCTGCATGTCCAAATTGGAGAGCAAAAAGCCAATCTGCCCTGTCTGCGGCTTTTCAGAAAGCAGCTATACTCCCTCGCCCCATCAGCTTCCCCCCAATACCATATTAAACGGAAAGTATTTGATAGGCCGCGTTCTGGGAGAAGGCGGCTTTGGTATCACCTACCTGGGATGGGACCTTAACCTGGACATGAAGGTAGCTGTCAAGGAGTATTATCCTGTGGGATTTGTGACACGTGAAAGCTCTAGTGCCCTGTCAGTCGCATCCTTTACAGGAGACAAGCGGGAGGCCTTTCAGATAGGGTTGGAAAAGTTCATAGATGAGGCCAAAAGCCTGGCTAAGTTCTATAGCCTTCCGGGTATAGTCTCTGTCAAGGACTTCTTTAAAGAAAACGCCACCGCCTATATTGTGATGGAATATGTTGAGGGAATAACCCTCAAGGAATACCTTAAAACCCATGGGAGAAGAGTTCCTGTGTCCCAGGCACTGGAGCTAATTAAGCCCCTTATCAGGTCTTTGGATCAGATGCATGGGGTGGGGATCATCCACCGGGATATCAGCCCCGATAATATAATGATTACCCAAGAGGGGGATATCAAGCTTCTGGATTTCGGGGCTGCTAGGGATATCTCAATTGATGGAGCCAAGAGCCTTTCAGTGTTGCTTAAGCCAGGCTATGCCCCCGAGGAGCAATACCGTACACGAGGGCAACAGGGGCCTTGGACTGATGTTTATGCTCTGAGCGCTACCCTTTATATGGCAATTACAGGTGAAACACCGCCGGAATCTATGGAGAGAATGCGCAGGGATACTCTGGTTCCACCTTCAAGGATGGGCATAACAATAACCGTGACCCAAGAGACTGCTCTTTTGAAGGGGCTTGCAGTTTTCCAGGAAAACCGATACCAGGACATGGTCTCTTTTTATAGAGCCATTATGTCCGCTTCTGAGAAAGAGGACGGCCCAAGAACGCTTCCTCTTTGCGGAATAACAGGAGCTACCAACACGGAGTATATCGCTGGTAAAGCCGCCTATGAGACCCAATTACCATCCCGTGATAAAAAAAACGCTAAGCTTTTTCTGACCGTTATGACTGCGATCATTGTCCTATCATTATCGGTGTGGGGTGCCATCAAAATGTCAAGTAGGGATTCACTGGCCCCAGAAGATAATGGTTATGAAACATCAACATCTCCCTCCCCTAATGGTGAACCCCCGGAGTCTTTAGCAGAGCAGGGTTCAGAGGCCAATGAACCAACCGGGGATTCTGCAGATTTCCCCAAAACCCAAGATTCCATACCTGATGTAAACAATCAACCTGAGAATACTCAGCTAGCCGATGGGCAAGTTTCCTCTTCACCGGTTTCAGAAGATACTTCTACACCGATATCTACACCTGCTCCTACTCCGGAACCTACACCTGAACCCACTCCAACGCCAACTCCCAAGCCTACACCTGCTAAGGAGGAAAAAAGCTATTCAGGATATGCTGAGTTTGAAATAAGTGGAAAGAAGTATACCTTTTATTCTGAAAGGCCACTAAGGTTTGATTCAATTGAATGGAACACGTATTTTTACCCAAAAGGCTCTGGCTATGACGGCGAATACTTTGGTATTTCCTTACCTAAATACATATCGGCAGGCGACACTTTTACCAGGCACAGCATTGATTTCGCTCCACTTCTTACCTATGAGAATGCAGCGGGAGATCTTTATCTATTTCCCTATAATTCGGGTGAATTTTCTACTTTTGAGTTGTATTCCAGTTCTTGCTCGGTCATAATTGAAGAGTGGGGGGGCTCAGGAGGAACATGCAGCGGTACTTTTCAAGGAGAGTTAAAGCTAACCAACGGTGATGTCATTCTTTTTAGTAATGGCAAATTCAGTGTTGATATCGAAGATGATTAGATTGTTCTAGGGATGAACGGAGGAAGGAAAATGATTGAATTACCAGAGGCTGCCGTCATTTCACGGCAAATCAATGAATCCCTGGCCGGGAAAAAGGTGATGAATGTCATCGCTGCTCAGAGTCCCCATAAATTTGCCTGGTTTCATGGAGATCCTCAGGGATACCACAGCTTGTTTTCAGGCAAGGTGGTTGAGGGTGCTAGAGGGCATGGGGGGATGATTGAGATACAGATTGAAGATGCCGTCCTGCTTTTTGGTGATGGGGTCAGCTTGAGGTATCATGAGCCAAGTGATAAGCGGCCTCAAAAACATCAGCTTTTGCTGGAGTTCGAGGATTTTTCAACCTTAAGTGCATCAGTACAGATGTACGGTGGTCTGTGGGGCTTCAAGGAGGGAACCTTTGACAACAAGTACTACCAGATGGCGAAAGAAAAGCCTTCACCCTTATCGGTTTCGTTTGATCGGGCCTACTTTGAATCAATTCTCGCCGCTCCCGGAGCAGAAAACCTCGGCGCCAAAGCTCTCCTGGCAACCGAGCAACGTATTCCTGGTCTGGGCAATGGTGTGCTTCAGGATATTCTCTATATCAGCGGAATCCACCCTAAGAAAAAGCTTAAGGCCATGATCGATACAGAAAAGGAAAAGCTATTTGAGTCGGTCAAGTCCACCTTGTCAGCCATGACCTTTAAGGGGGGCAGAGATACCGAGAAAGATCTTTACGGATGCTCAGGCGGATACACCACCTTCCTTTCAAAGAATACAGCGGGAAAAGCCTGCCCGGAATGTAACGAAATTATCAGAAAGGAAGCCTATATGGGCGGGAGTATTTATTACTGTCCGGGCTGCCAGAAGCTTGATTAATTATTATTCCCGCAAAACCCGGTGGTTTTGCGGTTTTTGATTAGTATGAACTCCTCAAAACAATGGGGGATAAAGGGGCGTTTGTTTACATTGGTTTAATAAAAATGGCGTATAGTATATAATAGAATCAAACCATAATATGAAATTGAGGTGAATCAATGAATTACAATCAGAACGGAAGTTATACCCCCAGAACCTTTGAGGAGGAGTATACCACAGTCAAGGGTATGAACTCCTTTATTGCCAAGGTTTTTGGTTGGATGTTTGTGGGTCTTCTTTTGACGGCTGGTGTGGCCTTTTATGTGGCCAGTAATATCAACCTGGTCTATACTATTGTAACCAATAGCTTTTTGTTCATAGGCCTGATGGTGGGTGAGCTCATACTCGTTTCAGTTTTATCCGCTCGGATCACTCGGTTGAAAACGGCAACAGCCATGGGGTTGTTCTTCTTTTACGCCGCGCTTAACGGGGTGACTTTATCAGTCATCTTCCTGGCTTATACCGGTGAGTCACTTGCAAGCGCCTTTGGCATTACGGCCATTACCTTTGGCGTGATGTGTGTCTATGGCTATGTGACAAAGGCCGACCTTACCCGTTTTTCCAGTATTCTTTTTATGGGCCTTATCGGGGTCTTGGTGCTTTCCCTTATCAACATGTTCTTAAAGAGCAGCTCAATGGGATGGATCATCAGTATTGTAAGCCTCTTTGTGTTTCTTGGTCTGACAGCCTACGATATGCAAAAGCTGAAGGGATATTATTTCGGTACCGAGGGAAATACCGGCCTTCGCAATAATCTGGGTATTTTGGGCGCACTAAGCCTTTATCTGGATTTTATCAATCTCTTCCTCACCCTACTGAGATTGTTTGGCAGAAGAAAATAGTGATACATTAGAACAAAGCAGAAACACAGAGCCGTGGTAACAAAGCCACGGCTCTTTTTTGCCTTCGTTCCTATAAAATATGGGAACAAATTTGGATAGTTCTGGTTTACAATATAGAAAGTAGAGACATCCTAGGGTTATACTGCCAGAGAGACAGCACGGCGCGGTACCCTTAAGTGTTAAAAAACATGAGTTTCTTTAAGAGGAGGAATGTATTGTGAACCAGCCCATAGACGTAGGTCATCTCTGTTTGGGGTGCATGTCCAAATTAGAGAGTAAAAAGCTTTTCTGTCCTTTCTGTGGTTTTTCAGAAAGCAGCTATACTCCCTCGCCCCATCAGCTTCCCCTCAATACCATATTGAATGGGAAATACCTGGTAGGCCGTGTCCTGGGAGAAGGCGGCTTTGGTATCACCTATCTTGGTTGGGATCTCAACCTGGATATGAAGGTGGCGATCAAGGAGTACTATCCTTCGGGATATGTGACGCGTGAAAGCTTCAGCACCCTGTCGGTCACGTTCTTTACCGGAGACAAGCGGGAGGCCTTCCAGGCGGGGCTGGATAAGTTCGTGGGTGAGGCCAAGAGTCTGGCAAAGTTCTATAGCCTTCCGGGCATCGTCTCGGTCAAGGACTTCTTTAGAGAGAATGCCACCGCCTATATTGTGATGGAATATATTGAGGGAACAACTCTCAAGGAGTACCTTGGAACCCGTGGAGGGAAAATCCCCGTGTCCCAGGCCCTGGAGCTTATGAAGCCCCTCATCAGATCCCTGGATCAGATGCATGGAGTGGGAATCATCCACCGGGACATCAGCCCCGATAATATTATGATTACCCATGAGGGGGATATCAAGCTTCTGGATTTCGGGGCTGCCAGGGATATCTCAATTGATGGAGCCAAGAGCCTTTCAGTGTTGCTCAAGCCCGGCTATGCCCCTGAGGAGCAATACAGGACCCGGGGAAGCCAAGGGCCATGGACCGACGTCTATGCCCTGTGCGCTACGCTATATAAAACCATTACAGGGGAGACCCCCATTGAGTCCATGGAAAGATTACACCAGGATGACTTAAAGCCCCCGTCAACCCTTGGCGTTTCCATTGGAAAATCTGTGGAAGAAGCTTTACTCAAGGGCCTGTCCCTCTTTCAGCAGAATCGTTTTCAATCCATGAAGGAGCTTTATGACGCCCTTATTGATGAACGCCCCATGAGTCCCCAACCCCTAGCTCCGTCCCACTCTACCGGAGGGAGTTCAGCGATTTCTTCATCACCTGTGGTCCATGCTTCTTATACCGGGACAAAGGCTCATGAAGTACCGTCGAAAAAGAAAAAATGGATTCCCATTCTGGCAGTTATACTGCTTGTGGCATCTATTTACCCTCTCATCCTGCTTTTGGGCCCTTCAGAGGATGAGGAGGATGCCTATGATGATTCTCCCAGGACAACACAGGGAAAGGAGATCAAACCGTCCGCTACTCCAGGTAAGGAAGCTTCTCCTACCCCTACCCCAGAGGAAAGCCCCGTGGCCGCGGTCAACGGAAATCTCCCCGGTAATATTGTTAATTATGGTGGGGCGGCTTTTCAGGATGGCTGGATCTACTATAAAAACTATGACGATGGCCTGCTCTATAAGGCGAGAACCGATGGAAGCGGCTATGAAAAGCTTTGCGATGATGATATCAGTTACATCAATGTTCTGGGGGATTGGATCTATTATGTCAACGAGAGCACCACGGGTATTTATAAAATAAAAACTGATGGAACTGGTAGAACGGAACTTTCAAGTGATGAAGCCACCGATATGATTGTTTCAGGGGATTGGATTTATTATGTGAACCTTTCTGACGAGTTTTTCCTCTATAGAATGAGAACCGACGGTTCTGACAAAACTCAACTCAACCACGATTTTTCCAGTGATATCAATGTGGTGGGGGATACCATCTACTACTCGGACTACTCGGTGAACAATATCGTAAGAATCGATATCGATGGACGGAACAAAGTAATTCTTAATGAGATAGACGCTTGCTTTACACTGGTGGTGAGCGGTAACTATATTTATTACAGAAATAATTCAGATGGTGGAAAGCTCTATAAAATTCAACTGGACGGAAATAGGCGAGCCTGTGTCAACCAGGATGATACCAGCAGCCTTAATGTGGTAGAGGGTTGGGTGTATTACAGGAATAATTCGGACGAAGGGTCGCTCTATAAGATGCGGACCGATGGCACCGAGAGAACCAAGCTTAACAATGTAAGTACGAATTCTATTTGTGTTGTAGGCCCATGGATTTATTACTATAATCTCTCAGAAGAAACAGGTGGTATCTATAATCTGAGCACTGACAGTGCACCAGTAGCCGAGCCGGAAACTAGCCCTGAAAATCAGGGAACCCTTGATTCCTTACATATAGAAGTTCTCAACTCCATCGCTCCCAGGTTGAACAGCGGGGATTTTATCACCATTGAGGCCGAAGAGTATGTCGAAACAGAAAACCAAGTCCATTTCATGGTCAACGAAATAAAAGAAATGGAAAACGAACCGGTTGACGGCCTTAAATTTGTTAGGGCGCGACTCCAGATTTCTAAATCCGAAGCCTTTGGAGGCATACTGGGGGTTGCGGACTATAATTTCATTCTCTTATTTGATTCAATTGTCGATGAAGCGAACGTGTTTCCTCTGGCCTACTCCTGGGCAGACGGTGAAATTAAGGAATTCCCCGTGGTACTGGATAGCAGTGACCCCCTTGATTTTTACCTCTATTACATGGTTCCAATAGAGGCCACCGGTTATATGCTGGTTAACACCAATTTCTTTGATGGTGAAGGAGTCGGTCCAGTCTATGTTTACAATAGCAACGAAGAATAGACTGACGGAATAAGGGAGTATATCATGAATCAATCTGTTGATGTCAATCATCTGTGCATGGGTTGTATGTCCCCGATAGAGCGAAAGGATGTACCCTGTACCTCTTGCGGGTGGATGGAAGGTCAGAATATTCAGCCCCTCCATCCATTACCCCTTCAGACCATTCTTAATGGAAAATATCTGGTCGGGCGTGTTTTGGGGGAAGGTGGTTTTGGCATCACTTATCTAGGGTGGGATCTGAATCTGGATATGAAAGTGGCGATCAAGGAGTATTATCCTTCCGGTTTTGTCACCCGGGAAAACCTTGTGACTGCGTCTGTCACGCCTTTTATAGGGGACCGTTATGAAGCCTTTATATCAGGCCTGGATAAATTTGTGGGTGAAGCGAAAAGCCTAGCCAAGTTCTATAACCTCCCCGGAATTGTTTCTGTCAAGGATTTCTTTAAGGAAAATGGCACGGCCTATATTGTCATGGAATATATCGAAGGCGTTACACTCAAAAATTACCTCAAGGAGCAGGGAGGAAGGCTGTCATCCCAGCATGTGGAGGAGCTTGCCAAGCCCCTTATTAGATCACTCTCAAGGATTCATGAGGCTGGGCTTATTCACCGGGATATCAGTCCTGATAATATTATGCTGACGAAAGAAGGGGATATCAAGCTCCTTGATTTCGGTGCGGCACGGAATATTTCCTCCGATGGAGCCAAAAGCTTGTCGGTACTCTTAAAGCCAGGTTATGCACCGGAAGAACAATACCGGACACGGGGCCGGCAGGGGCCCTGGACGGATGTTTATGCGCTATGTGCGACGCTCTATAAGATGATCACCGGTGAAACGCCTCCCGAGTCCATGGAGAGGATGCGGGAGGATCTCCTTGTTCCCCCTTCCAGAATGGGGGTTACCATTTCTACCGGATTTGAAGCCTGCCTATTGAAAGGTCTTGCTGTTTTTCAGGAAAACCGATATCAGAGTATGGGTGAGCTTTACGATGCCTTAATAAGAGAAGAATCAAAAACCCGACCCATTGAAAACACCGGGCTGGTTCAGCCAAACCCTTTGGGGGGGCAGAAGTACGACACGGCTCAAAAGATTTCTCCGGACTATGCCATGAGGCCTTTGCCGGAAGACCGGATCCCTCAGTCGGAGAAAAGGAGCGCTCCAAGCCCCTCGCCGGAGGGATCAAGGCCAGTATACGCAGGAAAGTATGCATCGGACTATGTCATGCGGCCTTTACCTGAAGATTCCCAGGCCACGCATGTAAAGAAGGCCGCTCCTATCCAGTACTTTGCCCCCAAGCAGGAAGAGCCGCAGAAGCCTAATCAGTTCGCCCATTATGTGTTGAAGCCGCTTGACGAGCCAGAAGCTGCCAGTATAAAAGAAAATAAAAAAAAGAAGGGATTTTTCGGCTCCCGGTAATATTGTCAAACTCCTACAAACTATAGGAACACAGTCCAAAAAATGTGTTCTATAATAGGACTAAGCCCACATCATCCCACAGAGAGAAGAGGAAAGATTATATGGAAATTAACCAGCTCTGCATGGGCTGCATGACGAGTATTGAGAATAAAAAGGCCTATTGCCCTTATTGCGGATTTAAAGCTGATGCTGCCGAGCAGTCACCTCACCATCTCCCGCCAGAAACTATTCTTAATGGCAAGTATTTGATTGGAAGGGTCCTTGGAGAGGGTGGCTTTGGTATCACCTATTTAGGATGGGACTTGAACCTGGATATGAAGGTGGCCATCAAAGAATATTATCCCGCTGGTTTTGTCACCCGTGAAAACACAGTGACCACAACGGTTACCCCTTTCTCGGGAGATAAACGGGAAGCTTATATCAGTGGTCTGGAGAAATTTGTGGGTGAGGCTAAGAGCCTGGCTAAGTTCTACATTCTTCCCGGTATTGTATCGGTCAAGGATTTCTTCAAGGAAAACGGCACCGGCTATATTGTTATGGAATATGTGGAAGGGATCACCCTTAAGCAATACCTTCAAAAAGAGGGTGGGAAACTTCCTGTTATTCAGGTACTGGAGTGGGTGAAGCCCTTAATTACCTCCCTATCCCAGATGCACGAGAAAGGAATCATCCATCGGGATATCAGTCCGGACAATATCATGATTACGCCCCATGGTGAGATCAAACTGCTGGATTTTGGTGCCGCCCGAGATATCTCCGCTGATGGGGCTAAAAGTCTTTCTGTGCTTTTAAAGCCTGGCTATGCTCCTGAAGAGCAATACCGCACCCGTGGTATTCAAGGGCCTTGGACCGATGTCTATGGGCTGTGCGCCACTATTTACAAAGCCATCACCGGTCAGACGCCTCCTGAATCCATGGAAAGAGTCCATGAGGATACGCTTGAGCCTCCTACAAAATTGGGCGTCAGCCTTAATGAAGACAAGGAAGCAGCGCTTCTCAAAGGGCTGGCCATATTACAGAAGAATCGCTATCAGACCATGAATGAGCTCTATAATGCCCTGATGGCTTCGGATTTTCTTAAGGGTACAACGAAACAAGAATCTGAAAAAGTCAAAGCTGAAACTATAAAAATGGACTCTGCAAAAACAGAAAGCCACGCTCAAGAGCTTCCAATAGAAGAAGATAGTCTACCCATTATTCCCAAGATTTTTTTTATTTTGGCCATTGTATCTACAGCTATTGGGCTTATAGTTAGGTTAATTTCATAAATCTTTAGTTAAAAGCTACTGAAAGGATAAGGAAGGGTATGGAAACAAGTAATATATTTTTCTTTTTATCTAATAATGTAACAACGTTAGGATTACTCTCTTTCACTTTTGTGTTTTTCTTACATATCAAGAAATGGAATACTGCTAAATATTTCATGCTTCTTTCTTTGCTTGGCTCCTTCATGAAGGTCATCATTGATACCATACTTATTTCTGAGGAGCAAAGAATGAATTATTTCAATTCACCCATAAGCAATATTACGGAGTTTCTATGGTATATTGACTGGATCGGGTTCGCTTTAGCATTAATAAGCATAAAAACTACGCCATTGAACATTAAGGTTGTGGCCACGCTGGGTGTTGTTTTCGGTATCCTTAATAGACCGATATCAACTTTGGCCATCGATAAAATGAATAATGGTCAATGGGATTATTCTTCATACACGCTATTTGGAGACATTTGGGCTCTCGTAGGGGGTGGCCTGATTATCACAGCTCTTGTCATGCTTTTTATAAGGCAAACAACAAAAACAAGAATGGCTTAAGCTATTCATCGATCTATAAAACCACCTGAATCTTAAGGAGGATATTCTTATGGAAATGAAGCAATGCAGCAACGGTCATTTTTATGACGCATCTAAATTCTCGGAGTGCCCCAATTGTAACAGTGCCTCTGCCAATGTGAACATGACGCGTCCCTTGGAAGTGGGTCCCACCACGCCTGTGTCTCGTGAGACTCCGCCTGTCGGCTCGCCTTCAGGGCATACCTATTCCATGGGCACACCCAATAAAGGCTCTGCCGACAGAGAACGCACGGTAGCACTCATCAAGCATAAAACCGGTATCGACCCTGTTGTGGGATGGTTGATTTGCACCGAGGGCAGCGATAAGGGAAGGGATTACCGTATTCATTCCGACAACAATGCCATCGGCCGGGGAGAGAATATGGATATCTGTATTCATGGCGACAACACTATTTCAAGAGAAAACCATGCCTTTATCAGCTATGATGCCAAGGATAAAACCTTTTATTTCAGACCGGGGGAAGGGCGCAGCATTGTCCGTTTTAACGGAAAAGCGCTGTTCAATACCATTGAAATAGCCCCTTATGACACCATCGAGCTAGGAGAGACCAAGCTCGTATTCATACCGCTTTGCGGAGAGAGGTTTGATTGGAGTGAATAAATACATAGACCTCATGGGGGCTTTAGCGAAGACTGTTACGCCATCCAGCCTGGGGACGGGTGAGTCGGCGGGTGTAAGCGGAACCGCTATTACCGTTGATCCGGCTGTCACCACCGGCCCCGCCATTACAGGTGGAAAGCCTTTAATGGATTTCCTTACCGGAAAGCCTCTTCTGGTAGGCGGCCTTCTTCTGGGGCTGGTATTACTGACAGTTCTGGTTATTTCTTTCCTTCGCAAGAAAAAGACAAAGGAAAGGGTACCCTTGGAAACAGGTGTTAAGACCATGAAATCAGCAGTTAATGGCCCAATCAGCGTGGGCAATGTTCAGAATATCGGCCAGCGTGAAAGCCAGCAGGATAGCTTTGGACTCTCGGATATGTCCAATAAAGCCCTTTGTGAACAAAAAGGTTTGTTCGCCATTGTAGCCGATGGCATGGGAGGCTTGTCCAATGGTGCCGAGGTCAGTGCCCTGGTCACCCGATCAATGCTTGGCTCCTTTTCAACCAGACCTTTTACAGCCGATACGCCCCAGGAACTGCTCAACATGCTTTCCTATGCCAATAAAGAGGTTAATGGCTTTTTAAAGAATGTCAAGGACAGGAGCGGATCAACGGTAGTGGCGGTACTGCTTAAGGATAAGATGCTTCATTGGATATCCGTGGGAGATAGCCGCATCTGCCTCATCAGAAACGGAGCAATCCTTCAACTTAACAGAGAGCACACCTATGCCTCCGAGTTAGATGAAAAGGCGGCCAAGGGAGAAATATCTTATGAAAAAGCGCAGAGTGACCCTCAAAGAAATGCCCTGACCAGTTATCTGGGCATGGGAGAGCTCGAAAAAATTGATAGAAGCCTGCGTCCGTTACAGCTCACACCGGGAGACCGTGTGCTTCTTATGTCCGACGGTGTCTTTGGTACGCTTTCCGACGAAGAGATTTTATCTACCATGAACCTGGTACCCTATGAATCTGTGGCTCTACTTGAAGAACTTATTTTGAAAAAGAACAAGCGAGGCCAGGATAATTTTACAGCCATTCTTATTGAATGCCATTAATCGAGGGCGAACCCAGGAGGGTCTTCATGGTTAAACGAATAGTGAGTCTTTCAATTGCGGTCATACTACTCCTTAGCGGAGCCTGTTTAAGCTTTGCCAATACCCCGGTGGAAACGGCGGTCAACGGGGTTGTTCGCGTTATAGGATTGAATTCCCAGTATATCTCCTCCGGGTCTGGCTTTGCCATTGGTAAAGCCGGAGAGGCCCCACAGGTTTTCATCACCAACAACCATGTGGTTGAGGGGTTTGAGGAGGACATTTACATTGTCTTGGATCATTTTATCATCACAGAAGACAGGCGGGTTGATGGAACGCTGGTGAAGGCAGAGGTGGTAAAATCCTGGTCCTCACCGGACCTGGCCATTCTAGTGGCAGAGAAGCCTATCGCGGAACGCATACCCTTGACACTCTGCCCCTCCGGCCCAGTGAGTATTGCCGAGGATGTCTATGCCCTGGGGTTCCCTGGAGCAGCAGACAGCATTACCGATGATGGCTACGCCTATCCCTCCCAGGTGAAGGATGTATCAGTGACCAGGGGAGTCATCAGCAAGCTTCACAGCACCATTGACGGCAACGATTGCTTTCAGATTGATGCCACCATTCATCATGGCAACTCAGGAGGCCCCCTTATAAACAAGGATGGCCTCGTAATAGGCATCAATACCTTCGGGGCTGTGATGGGGGGAGAGGAAAAGGCCGGAGTCAATTATTCCATTTACAGCGATTATATTATTAATTATCTGGATCAGACGGAACTTGCCTATGATAAAGTAGATCAGCCTGTTTCCGGGAATAAGCCGGTAGAGAATCCCGGCCAGGAACCGCAGAGTCCTGCACCTACCCCGATTACCACACGACAGCCAGAAAGCCATAATCAGCCGTCGTCACCTTCATCCGATTCCACCTTGCTCATCATAGCAGGCCTTGCAGGCGTAGGCGCGTTAATCGGCTTTTATTTAAAGTCCCGGAAGACAGGCTCAAGGAGTACACCCCCCGCTTCTTCGGGGCCTGAAAGGCCGTTGGGGAGTATGGCCACGGTAGAGTTACAGATTCTCTGCACGGAAGGTGTCTTTAAGGATAATTCCTTTAAAGCTAAAGGGAGCATTCTCATGGGAAGAGATCCCAAGAAATGCCAGATAGTCTTTCCCAAGGACACCCCGGGTATCAGTTCCACCCACTGCGAGCTCAAAGCGGAAGGGGGAGCCCTTGTCCTTATTGATCGGCAATCCAGCTACGGTACCTTTTTAGGAAATGGTGCAAGACTCGACCCCAATCAACCCTTTGAACTACGCCCAGGCGACGTCTTTTATCTGGCCAATAGAAAAAACACCTTCAAGGTCATTCGGCCTTGAACTTCGGGAGGTTCTCCAATGAGCGGGAATACTGTTTTTTTCAAGAAGAGCTTGGACTCCAGTCTCAAGCTGAGTGATATTTTTTCTGATGTTTTTAAGCCCCATAGCAAACAGGACGGCGAACGCATGTTTATAGCGGGAACAGAGCTAAGTACTCCCATGGAAAGTGAAATGCTTTCGCAGTGGAGAAAACCCTGGCTCTTCTTTAGGGTTATGTCCTATGGCTTATTGCTCTCCTTCCTGCTCTATATTTTGCTGCAGTATTTTGGAGCCATGGTTGCTCCAGGATTCATTATCATTGGTTCCTTCGCCACCCCCTTAGCCGTTCTGATTTTTTTCTGGGAGCTCAATGTTCCCAGGAATATTCCCTTCTACGATGTCATTAAGATGTTCTTACTGGGCGGTGTCATGTCCCTTCTGTTTACCATTGTTTTTACGGCCATTGTAGGCGACGGCCCGGCAACTCTTGCAGCCTTTACCGAAGAGCCTGCCAAGGTAGCGGCCCTGGCTTTGTTTATACAGAAAGGGAAAAAAAATAAGTACATATTAAACGGTATTCTCATCGGGGGAGCTATAGGCGCGGGATTTGCCGCCTTTGAGTCAGCGGGCTATGCCTTTATCACCGGATCGGTTGAGGTTATCTTTCTCCGGGGAATATTAGCACCGGGAATGCATGTAGCCTGGGCGGCCATCACCGGCGGAGCCCTGGCCATGGTAAAGGGTGAAGGGAAGCTGGAAGGAAAGCACTTCATAGATTTCAATTTCCTCAGATATCTTGCCATAGCTGTCGCTCTGCATTTTGTGTGGAACTCCGGTATTGTTATTGTTGATTTCGGTGTTTTCGGTAGTCTCATGCATGTTATTCTTATCCTCCTTGCCTGGTTGACCTTGCTTTCACTGATGAACAAGGGTATCAAGCAAATCGTTCTGCTTTCCGGCTCCGGGAACGTTGCTCAGGGGTTACCGAGGTCCGGTGGTAAGCCCGTGCTTTATGGAATAACCGGAGAATATGCAGGTAAAATCTTTCCTCTACAAAATGGCAAGGTTGTCATTGGGAGAGACGCCAAGCTTTCCAGCATTATTTTTCCCCAGACCACCAAGGGCATCAGCCGAAAGCATTGTACCTTACAAATAGAGGGAGAAAATGTCTGGCTCTGTGATGAAAACTCAACCTACGGTACTTTCCTAGGTTCCAATGAGCGCCTGGCGGCGGGTGCCTTAACCAAGCTTGAGGGCGGGCAGCAATTCTATCTTGGAAGCCGTCAATATGCTTTATTTGAAATACGATACCAGTAAGCGGATTTTAGTCATAGGTGGTGAACTGTTTGGATCTCAATAAGCTTTGCCTGAAGTGTATGAGGGAAACCGTGGAAAATGCTCAGTGTACCTCCTGTAGAACTCTTTCTGGATTTGTACAGGAACCTGTTTTTGCCCTCCCCATCAGCACCATCCTTCACGGCAGGTACTTAATCGGAGCTGTTCTGGGCCATGGAGGCTTTGGTATGACCTATATGGCCTACGACCTTAGGGCAAATCAGCGGGTGGCCATTAAAGAATACATGCCCGATGGACTGTCCACCCGGGTTCCAGGAACCACCGAAATGACTATCCATACCAGCCAAGAGGATTATTATTATGGCCTGAATAAATTCCTTGACGAAGCCAGAATGATTCACCGGTATCGTGAGAATCCTCATATCATTACGGTTCAGGCCTTGTTTGAAGAGAACCGGACAGCCTATTATGTCATGGACTATCTGGATGGCTGTGACCTTAAAAGGTATGTGGCCCAAAAGGGGGGGAAGCTACCCTACAGGCAAGTCATGAACCTTTTGAGTCCTATTTTTGACGCCTTGGGCGAGGTACACAGGCAGAATGTTATTCATCGGGACATCAGCCCGGATAATATATATATTTGTCAGAATGGTCAGGCAAAGCTCCTGGACTTTGGGGCGGCCAGGGTGGCATTGAAAGGAAAGAGTCAAAGCCTGTCCGTTATTTTAAAAAGAGGATATGCCCCTGAGGAACAGTATCGAAGCCATGGCATACAAGGCCCCTTTACCGATGTCTATGCTTTGGCTGGAACCCTTTATAACTGTATCACCGGTGCCATTCCTCCCGAGGCTACCCAGAGAATGTATCATGATGATCTGGTGCCACCTTCTGTCTTATGCCCGGAGTTACCCCAAAGTATTGACAGGGCTATCGTCAAGGCTCTCTCCGTAAAGGCTGAGGATCGTTATCAAACCATGGAAGAGTTTAAGCAGGCCTTGCAGGGGATGGCTGTCAATCCCCAGCCCACAGGGGGGCTATCACCCTTAAACCAGCCTCTTAAAGAGATCCAATCCTCCCCTGTGAATCTTGCTAAATCCAGTATTGGACGCAGGTTGGGCGCCCTTTTAGTGGATTCAGTTCTTCTGTGTATTCTGTTCTATGGGCTTCTGGTGCCCCTGCTTGAATTGGAAACCCTTGGAGACTATTCCATTGTCCTTTTCACCGTCAGTGTCCTTTACTCCACCCTTTTTGAGGCCTCTAAGCTGAAAGCAACCCTCGGTAAGCGGCTGCTGGGTTTGATGGTTTCTGATGTTAATGGTCAGTCCATGAGCTTTGGGAAACTACTTCTGAGGAATGCCGTCAAGTTCTCTAGCTCCCTTCTCAGTGTGTGGGTGTCAGTTCAGCTAAGCGGTATAATCGGGGTTGTCAACGGTTTTTTCCTCTTGACCAACAAGAACCATCGGGCAGGGCATGACCTTTTGGCACAGACCCTGGTGGTGGAGGGCAGGCCAACTGCCGTTCCACCGCAAGACAATGCTCCGATGGTGCAGGAAAGAGTCCCTGTTTATGATAGAGTCGATTCCAATGCTGGGAAATTAGGACTATTAGGGGTTTCAGGATACTACAAGGATGTTTTTTTCCCGATTTCCGAAGGGAAAGTGGTTCTTGGACGTGATCCCCAATATTGCCATATCATCTTCCCCGATGACGCCAGGGGGGTGAGCCGGGTGCACTGTGAGGTTTCCAGGGATACGCGCTCATTGGCTATTATGATAAAGGATCTAGGTTCCACCAATGGAACCTTTGGGATCGATGGAAAGCAGATTACAGGGGAACCAAGGGCCCTTGCCAGTGGAGAAACCTTTACCATTGGCGAAAACAATACCTTCAGAGTGAAGGTGTCCTGAGGGCAAGACACAAAATATAAAGGAGCAACGCTTATGATTTATCGAGCAGCCCATTATTGTATGAAGGGTGGTCGGAGCTATAATGAAGACAGTATCCGTTATGATGACGGGAGCTCGGGCTTTATATGTGTCGTGGCCGATGGCCTGGGGGGACACGGTGGGGGAGAAATAGCCTCAAGCCTCACTGTGGAGACTCTAGTCAACGGATTTAAAAATAATCCTGATATCGGTGCCGAGGCCATACGTCGGTTGTTTGAGGCAACCAATCGGGAAGTATTGGCCCGACAGATCCCGTCTATTCAAATGAAAAGCACGGCTGTTGCCCTTTTCTGTACCGGGACGGGAATGACGGTGGCCCATGTGGGGGATTCAAGATTCTATTATTTCAGTCAGGGGAGATTAATCTACCAAACAAAGGATCATAGTGTTTCACAGATGGCCGTACTGTCGGGAGAAATTTCTTCCTCCCAGATACGATTCCATGAAGACAGGAACAAGGTGCTTAGGGCTCTGGGGAGTGATGTGGAAGTTAAGCCTGAAATCCAGATCTTTAGCAGGCCTGAACCGTCAGATGTCTTCCTTCTGTGTACAGACGGCTTCTGGGAATATGTTCTGGAGGAAGAGATGGAGATAGATCTTGCAAAGGCTCAAGGCCCTCAGCAATGGCTTGATTTCATGGTGGCACGCCTCGGCGGGAGGATTAATGGTAAAAATGACAATTTCACTGCAGGGGCCATATTTGTTGCGAATTCATCAATGGATGTAACCGTCAGGGGGTAATGGTGTGAAAAAATCAAGAAAGCTTTTGGCACTTATACTATGTGTTATGCTTGGAATACTTTCGCTTGGCATACCTGTTTGCGGTGTGGCCCCTCTTGGGGTTAACCTGGAGGGCTATGTGGTTGATGAGAACCTCATCACGGTCTATTTTAATACTAATCATGAGCATAGGGTCAGCCCGGAAGACTTAAAGCTCTCCATAGGGAATACGGTTCTGCCCACAGTTTCATTAAAGGCCCTTGAGGAGACCGAAGAGGGTGTTTCCTACTTGTTTCTGGTAGATGTATCGGGGTCCATGAGCGACGAAAAGCTGGCCAATGTCAGGGACATCCTCACACAGATTGCTTCAACAACGACTTCCAAGGATAATATCAGTATTTTTTCAGTAGGCAATGAGGCCTATACCAACCCCTTTGTCTCCACCCAAGAGGAATATAAAAAGCAAATTGAAGCCATCAGCCGAAAGTCCAAGGAGGATACCAACCTTTACGCCAGCATCGTTAAAGGAATTGATGTTTTGAGATCAAGCGATAAGGTTCATGATAAAAAATGTCTTATCATACTATCCGATGGGGAGGATGACTACACAACAGGGATTACAAGGGATGAGGTCTATAAGAAAATTGAGAAGAACCCTGTTCCCATTTACACTGTGGCCATGATGGGAGCCTCACCTTCTGACAAAAAAGTGGAAGCCTCAAAGACCCTGGGCAGCTTTGCCCGATATTCCCCCGGAGGTATGGCCATAGCCTTTGGAATAGACTTGACCACCGCCCAGGATATTGCAAAGCAGATTAACCATCAAGTGGTGAATAGCTATGTCCTTACCGCAGACCTATCTGGTTTTACCTCCTCAGGAACCGAAATGCTGCTCAATCTGGAACTGGAGATTGCTGACGTGGGTAAGGCCAGTGACAGCTACCCCATAAACACCAGCGGCATGGGAGCCAAGCCCTCTGAGGCCACACCGAGCCCCACTGCTTCCCCTGAAGCTGTAATATCCGATGAAGAAACCAAGCAGGAGGGTCCTATCCTTTGGCTTCTCATAGGCGGTGGTGCAGCCCTTTTGGCCTTGATCATTCTTCTTCTGGCACTGGGGCGTAAAAAGAAAAAGAAAGCCATCCTTGCGGCTGATACGTCAATAGAGCTTGAGGAGTCTCCCCCTCAGGAGACAAGCCAGGTCCTTCTGGAAACCATGGCTATGGAGGTCACTCCCGAGGATTCTTCCCCCAGCATGGATACTCCCCACCAGGAACCGGATACAACAGTTGTTTTCACCAAGATGGATCGAATAAATAATCAGGTCTATATGTCAGATATTTTCGGAACGCTGGTCATAGGGAGAAATACTGATAAAGCTGATCTGGCATTTCCTGAAGATAACCGGCTTTCTGGAATTCACTGCACTATCAGGTATTCTTCCGGCCATCTTTTTATCACAGATATGAATTCAACCAATGGTACCTTTGTCAATGGAATACCCATCAAACAGGAGTACCGGCTTGAAAAGGGGGATATCATTTTATTGGGCTCCACCCAGCTCAGAGTAAACTGGTAGTAATCCATACCCGCATAATATGGGCTTTTCCACATATTAGCCCATTTAATTGGATAAAAATATCAGGATATTATTTACTTATACTGCAAAAAAAGCTTACAATGAGGATAAACAGCAAGTGGGGGGCTAAAGGGTTATGATCTTCACAGTCTGCCTTTGGGTACTTGTGGGCATGATCTATTTCTCCAATCGGAGGAATAAGGCGAATATATGGTGCGCCATCAATGGCTTTGTTTTCAGCCTGGGTGCATTTAAAGAGGTCTATTATGACCACTTGGTACCGTATTTGCTCGCAGAGGGCTTTCCTTTGGGGTTGGAGGCCCATACCACCCTTTACTCCCTCATGACTGCAACCCTGTATTTTTTTGCCCTGCCCACAGCACTGGTCTTTGTCTTTTTTTTCTGTGGGTTCGATCAACGTATCGGTACCCATTTCAGATGGCTGAAGATAAGTGTTTTCATCCCCTGTTTATGTCTGATGCTGATTTATAACCCCTTGAACATAAGGTATTATCAGCTCAATGACAGAGTTTTCTGGTATGTGCTGACAGCCTTCAATGTGGGCTACGGAATAATCTATACCGTATTGATGCTATCATCCTTCTTGGGTGAGCGAAACACTCAGGCCAGAAATCAGAAGCGCCGTGTCGCTATCCTAATTCTTCCTGCCCTCTGGTACTGGCTGATAACCATCTTTATCATCCATAGCCTCAACATCAAATCGCTTTTTGAGCTGTGGCAGGGAAATGCCTATATTATTGGTACGGCCATACTGTTCTATATTGTGATGGCCTTTCGTGAAGGCATGATGGGTATTCGACTGCGGGGTGAAAGCTACCAATGGAATACCGATATGCACATGATCAATAAAAGTATGCAATTTACCGGCCATTTACTGAAAAACGAGTTGGCCAAGATGGATTGGTGTGTCGATCATTTAAGAAAAAAGCACCTGGTGGAGCATCAGCCTCTTCCTGACGAAATAGAAATCATCTCCCGCTCACTTGTACATATTCAGAGTCTGACCCAAAAAACAATGCTCTATTCCGGGCCTATCACTTTGAAGGAAGAGAAATGGCCATTGAGGGACATTATCAAAGAATCCCTGGATATGGTGGGAGTCTTTCTCGGCGATCAGGTCAGTATTAAGGTGGATGGCTCGGAAGGCTGGGTTCTTTACGGTGATAAATCCCACCTCATTGAGGTTTTCAACAACCTTCTTCAGAATGCCGCCGATGCAGTCAATCACCGGGGTGAGATTGAGATTGACTGCTATAAAGATAGGAAGAAGCCCTATTTTGCCATAGCCATTCATGATAATGGAGAAGGCATAGCCCGGGAGAATATTCAAAGTATTTTCGAGCCCTATTTTACAACCAAAAACACCGATAAGAACTATGGTCTTGGTCTGTCCTACTGTATGAATGTTATCAAAAAGCATAATGGTTATATTGAGGTCAGGAGCGGCCCGAATATGGGAACGACCTTTACACTATTTATCCCTTCAAAGAGAATTACTTTCGCCACGGTGGCTAAGGGAGGCTGACTATGAGTCATTCCAGGGCTGAGCAACCCATAAAAATTATGTTCGTAGAGGATGACCCTGACTTTAGCTATCTTATTCGTCGGCAGCTTGCCTGCGAGAAAGACTTTGACATTGTCGGATCAGCCGTTAGCAGGGAAGAAGCTGTGAAAATGGCTCAGGCCCTGCAGCCCCATATTGTTTTGATGGATCTTAACCTGTCACCCACCCAGCCCTTGGGAGGGATTGAAGCCTCCCGAGAGATCAAGCTGGTTTCCCATGCCAAGGTGATACTCCTCACCGGTATGGAGGATGCACAAATCTCCATTGAAGCCAGTAAAAAAGCCTTTGCCTCAGGGTATATTTTTAAAAGTCAGTATGAGTTTATCCCTGAGACCATCAGAAAAACCGCCTTGGGGCATACTCCCCAGGAGGATTTTATCAAAGCCCTTATTTTCAGCGACCTTTCTGCTGCAGAGAAAACAGTATTGGACATGATTTTAGGAAAGAATATCAAGCTTCTTTCCTCGGATAAAACCATTGCCAACCAGAAAACAAAAATATTTAAAAAGCTCGGTGTCAAGCAGAGCTCCGAGCTTATCAGACTTATAGGTGAAGGGCCCTATACCGGAGTATTGTGAGCCTTATGCTAAAAGGCCCCTTAACTGTCGGCCAGAAGAACATCGTGGGTGATATATTCTTTTAAAAGCAGCAGTGTATTCAATAAGCCCTCCTTATGGGTTCGTTCATAGCCATGGGAGGCTGCAACACCGGGGCCTACAAGGGCGTGCTTAAAGTCATGGCCCGACGATACGGCCACATCGGCATCAGACCCATAGAAAGGATAAATATCTACGGCATAATTGAGCCGGGTGTTTTTTGCAAGCGTTATGAGCCGGGTGGTCATGTCATAATCATAAGGACCGCCGCTGTCTTTGGCGCAAATGGACACCTTGTATTCATCCGTTTCCAAGTCTTCGCCCACTACACCCATGTCCACCGAGATGATCTCCGACACGCCCTCCGGGTATCCGGAAGCGCCCCCGTGACCGACTTCCTCATACATGGTAAATAGCAGCCATACCTGATGATTCAGTAGTACCTTTTCTTCCTTAATATAGCGTGCAAGGGCCAACAGAAGCCCGGAGCTGGCCTTGTCATCAAGATGCCGGCTCTTGATAAAGCCGTTTTCAGTCACCACCGTTCTGGGGTCAAGAACGACAAAATCCCCCGGACTTATACCCAGCGCCTGAACCTCTTCCTTGGTTTTCACCTTCTCATCCAGGACAATTTCCATGGTGCTGTCATCCCTCTTGGTCTCTGGAATATCCTTGCGGATATGGGCCGCAGGGTTGATAAGCTGCACGGTTCCGGAGTAGGCTTTGTCCTCCCGTGTAAGAATGGTACAGTTTTCTGTTTCCACATAATTACTGGGAAAGCCTCCAATCTGTGTGAATCTCAGCCTTCCGTTGGGCTTAATGGAGCGAACCATCAGCCCCAAGGTATCCACATGGGCGGACAATACCAGCCCATGGCCCTCGCCTCCAAGGTTTACTAGGACTGAGCCTTTGTTGGTGATCTTAGGGGCATAGCCCAGAAAAGCCAATTCTTCTATCAGATAGGCCTGTGCCTTCTTGGTGAAGCCTGAAGGGCTGGGAGTCCGGCATAGCTTAACAATTTGTTCGATGGCATAATTCAGATATTTTTCCATGTCTACAGCCTCTCTTGTACTCTATTCTGCCATTATCTTGGCTTTGAAAAGTCCTTTTTATTATACCAGATATCTATGAAGGGAACAGGTCAATACCAACCTTTAATTTTCACCGCATTTTTGTTATGATAATGATGCAGAATGAACAACCAGGCGTAAATGTTACTTAAGGAAGGATTACGGTTTTGGAGATAAAGAAAAACAAAGCGTACAAGCTAAAAAACAAGGGAACATCAGGAAACACAGGGTTTGACCATCCCCTTGAAGCCTCCGAATGGGTGGAGCAGGTGAGAAATCTGAGTATGGAATATACCCTGCAGACAGGAAAAACCAAAAAATTTAAAATAGATGTCTTTGGCTGCCAGATGAACGAAAGGGATTCCGAAACCCTCGCAGGGATGCTCACCGATATGGGCTATGAAGAAGTTCCTCAGGAGGCCTTTGCCGATATTATTGTATTTGTCACCTGCTGTGTCAGGGAAAACGCCGAGGAACGGATCTATGGGCATATTGGGGCACTCTCCAAAGAGTGCGAGGAAAAGGGTGCAATGATTGTAGCCTGTGGCTGTATGATGCAGCAGCCCCACGTGGTGGAAAAGATTAAAAAGTCCTATCGCAATGTTAAAATCGTCTTTGGAACACATAATGTCCATACCTTTCCCGAGCTATTGTACCGTTATATAGCCCATCGAAAGAGAATCTTTGAAATATGGGAAAAGGCGGATAAGATCATTGAGGAGCTTCCCGTCAAGCGCACTGACAGGCACAAGGCCTGGGTGAGCATTATCTTAGGCTGCAATAACTTCTGCTCCTATTGCATCGTGCCCCATGTAAGGGGTAGAGAACGAAGCCGAAATATGGCAGACATCCTTTCTGAAATAGGGGCTTTGGCCCAAGATGGCTGCAAGGAAATTACCCTGCTGGGACAGAATGTCAATTCCTACGGCAATGATCTGGGAGAACAGGATCTCTTTGCCCGCCTGCTCTATGCCATTGAAGAGATTCCGGGTATCGAACGGGTGCGCTTTATGACCTCCCACCCCAAGGATTTATCCGATAGCCTTATTGATGCCATGGTGAATTGCAAAAAGGTTTGCCATCATCTTCACCTCCCTTTCCAGGCGGGGAGCAACCGCATCCTTGAAAAAATGAACCGCAAGTATACCAAGGAGCACTATCTAAGCCTTGTAGAACGAATCAAGGCCGCTCTTCCAGATATAGCCCTGACCACCGATATCATTGTGGGTTTTCCTGGCGAGACCCAGGAGGACTTTGAAGAAACCCTGGATGTTGTTAGGAAGGTAGGCTATGACGCGGCGTATATGTTCATTTATTCACCGCGAAAGGGAACCCCTGCCGCCAAGCTTGAGCAAACCACCCCATCGGAAGTCATCAGTCAACGCTTCAGAACCTTGCTGGACCTTCAAACCGAGATTGCCACAGGCCTTGCCAAAAAGACGGAAGGAAGAACCCTTGAGGTATTGGTGGACGGGCCCAGCAAACAGAACCCGGAAATGCTTTCTGGGCGTACCCGGAGCAATCGGCTGGTAAACTTCAAAGCCCAGGACGTGGAAAAGGGCGACACAGTGGATGTGGAAATCATTCGGGCAGGAGCCTTCTGGCTAGAAGGCAGAGGAGGAAAGAAGCGTGGCTAAGCTGACTCCCATGATGCAGCAATATTTGGAGATCAAGGAACGCTACAAGGACAGTATCCTGTTTTTCAGGCTCGGAGATTTTTATGAAATGTTCTTTGAGGATGCTCTCCTGGCTTCCAGGGAGCTGGAGATAACCCTGACAGGGCGGGATTGCGGCCTTGAGGAGCGCGCCCCCATGTGTGGGGTGCCTTATCATGCCGCACCTACCTACATATCACGACTCATTGGAAAAGGCTACAAGGTGGCGATTTGTGACCAAATGGAGGACCCTGCCCTGGCCAAGGGCATTGTCAAACGGGATGTCTCACGGGTCATTACCCCCGGTACGGTTATCGACCCCGCCATGCTGGATGAAAAGAAGAATAATTATCTGATGGCCATCTACTGTCAACAGATCTATTATGGGATTGCCGTGGTAGACGTTTCCACCGGAGAGTTTTACACCACCCAGATTACCTGGGGAAGCTCCCTTCGTAAGCTTATTGATGAGGTGGCCCGGTACAGGCCCTCCGAAATCATCACCAATGGCCAATTGGCGCAAAAGCCCGAATATAAGTCTTTCTTTATGGATTACTTGAATGTTCATCCTGCCATTCTGGAAGACGAGCTATTCCAGACCGTCCAAGCCGATGAGAGGATCCGGTCGATCCTGGGAGAAAATCCCTTGGCCTCACTGGAATTGGCCCAATGCGCTGCCGGGGCCTTGATCGCCTATCTGGAGGCGACTCAGAAAATTAATCTTGCACATATTCAAACCCTGCAAACTTACAAAATAGAGCAATATATGATGATTGACAGTGCCTCCCGGCGGAGTCTTGAGATCACCGAGACCATGCGGGATGCAAGAAAAAAGGGCTCCTTACTGTGGGTGCTTGATAAAACCTCCACAGCCATGGGCGGAAGAAGGCTCAGGCACTGGCTTGAGCAGCCGCTTCTGGATGCGGAGGAAATACATATGCGGCTGGACAGTGTTTCCGAGCTAAAGGACAGCTTTATGGTACGAAGCGAGCTCCTGGAACTCCTAAGAGGGGTCTATGACATGGAACGCCTGACCTCCAAGCTGGTATTCGGCACCATCAATGCCAGGGATCTTCTGGCCCTGAAGACCTCCCTTTCCCGCCTGCCTCTGATTAAGTCCCTGATGTCAGAGATGAAATCCCCACGAAGCCAACAGCTTTATGAGCGGCTGGATCTTCTGGAGGATCTCCATGGGCTCATCGAAAGCGCCATTCATGAGGATGCGCCCCTGTCAGTGAAAGAGGGAGGCTTGATCAGGGAGGGCTATGACCAACAGGTGGATGAATATCGAAGGGCCACTGTGGAAGGCAAGACCTGGATTTCTGAGCTGGAAGCCCGGGAACGTGAGAGAACGGGAATAAAGAGCCTTAAAATCCGCTATAACGATAATTTTGGCTACTACATAGAGATCACTAAGGCCAACATAGCTCAGGCTCCCGAAGATTATGTAAGAAAACAGACGCTGGTCAATTGTGAACGGTTTACCACCCAGGAGCTTAAACGCTTGGAGGACACCCTTCTGGGTGCCGAAAGAAAGGTGATTGAGCGGGAATATGAGCTGTTTTGTCAGATCAGGGATATGGCCTTTCAGAGAGTCAGCCGGTTGAAAATGACCGCCGATTGTATCGCCGAGCTGGATGCCCTTTGCTCCTTTGCCGAGGTGGCAGATCGCAACCAGTATACAAGGCCCCAGGTATATGAGGGAGGAACCCTTGAAATACGTAATGGCCGGCATCCCGTGGTGGAAAGAGTGCTTACCGATACCCAGTTCGTTCCCAATGATACCTATTTGGATGCTGAGGACAACCGTGTGAGTATCATCACCGGACCCAATATGGCAGGTAAATCCACCTATATGCGGCAGGTTGCACTGATGACCCTTATGGCTCAGGCTGGAAGCTTTGTTCCTGCGGAATATGCCAAAATCGGGCTGGCCGATAGGATTTTCACACGTGTGGGTGCATCCGACGATCTGGCTTCAGGCCAGAGCACCTTTATGGTCGAAATGACCGAGGTGGCCAATATATTGGAGAATGCCACTTCAAAAAGCCTGCTGATTTTAGATGAGATCGGGCGGGGTACCAGTACCTATGACGGACTTTCCATTGCCTGGGCAGTGATTGAGTACATTAATGACAGAGCACGGCTTGGAGCAAGGACCCTTTTTGCCACCCACTACCACGAGCTCACCGAGCTTGAGGAAAAGCTCCATGGTATCAAAAATTACTGTGTCTCGGTGCGTAAAAAAGGGGAGGATATCCTGTTCCTGAGAAAGATCATAAGGGGTGGAGCAGACCAGAGCTATGGCGTAGAGGTGGCCAAGCTGGCGGGTATCCCCAAGCCGGTGGTTGAGCGGGCCAGAAGCCTTCTTCAGGAGCTGGACGAGGCAGATATCAACCAGGATTCAAAAAAGCGCAGGCAAAAGCCTGTGGAGGGACAACTGGATCTTTTTGCGTCCAGCTCTTTAACCAAGGCCGAGCGTGAGGTTCTTGATGAGCTCCGTATGCTGGACCCTTCCCTATTAACCCCTCTAGATGCCCTTAACAAGCTTTACAGCTTGCAGCAGAAGCTTAAATAGTGCTTTATAAACACCTATTTCGTAACGAGGTAGCCTTATGAGCAAAATTGTGATACTTGATGAAAAAACAGCAAATCAAATTGCAGCGGGCGAAGTGATAGAACGACCGGCCTCCGTGGTCAAGGAAATGGTGGAAAACGCCATTGATGCCGGAGCCACCCAAATTACTGTGGAAATCCGAAACGGAGGAATATCCTATATTCGTATTACCGATAATGGCAGTGGTATGGAGGGGGACGATGTAGAGCTTGCCTTTGAGCGCCATGCCACCAGCAAAATGAGAAAAATCGAAGATCTGGACGCTCTTTCCACCATGGGCTTCAGAGGGGAGGCGCTGGCTTCCATTGCAGCCGTTTCCCACCTTGAGGTGATGACCAAGACCGAGGAGGCCACCCATGGCACTGTGCTTAAGATGGAGGGAGGACGGGTGATCTCGGTGTCCCAGACCGGGTGCCCCAAAGGAACCAGCTTCATCGTAAAAAATCTTTTTTTTAATACCCCCGCCCGCTATAAATTCCTTAAGAAGGATATAACCGAAGGAGGGTATGTCTCTGATATTCTGGAGCGTCTGGCTCTGGCCTATCCGGGGATATCCTTTAAATTGATACAAAACCAGCAGGTTCAACTTCATACACCGGGCAACCACGATCTTAAGAGTGTTATTTATAGTATTTATGGAAAAGACATAGCCAAATCGGTGCTTTCGGTGGACTATACGAGTGAAGGCCTTACGGTGTCTGGCTTTATAGGTAAACCAGAAATCGCAAGAGGCACACGGGGCCACCAATCTGTTTTTCTCAATGGCCGGTACATTAAAAGCCGAATGGTAACCAATGCTTTGGAGGAAGCCTACAAAACGCTTCTGATGCAGAACAAGTTTCCTTTCTGTGTGCTTATGCTTTCGGCCTCCCCGGGAAGCTTTGATGTGAATGTCCATCCCCAGAAGCTGGAGGTTAGGTTCTCCAATGAGGGGCAGGTATACAGTACGGTATTTCACGGAGTAAAGAACACCCTTTTGGGAACCTCTTTGGTAAGAAGTTTTGAAAATAAAAATGAGGCAGCCGTTTCTCTGGACGAGCCACCCAATCGTCTAAACCTCCTAACGAGGCTGGGATCGATTCCCCAGAGTTTCCCCCAGACCCATCAGGCCGGTCTAAGAACTGAACCGGTGCCCGAGCAGACCCATCTTTTTGATGGGCCTTCAGAGCCTATAAACTCATCGGCAGGGATTCAGGTACCTTATGAGGTTTCGCCTATAAGAACCCTTGCTCAGGCCCCTGCCGCAATACCCCAGCCATATTCAAAAGAGGCCTATGTGGGGGGGATTCAAGAGCAGCCCCTATCTAGTTTTATGGTTGAGAAAGGCCAAGCAGAGGAAAGCGCTATTCTTTTAAAGGATGAGATGCTCCCTTCCAATTCTAAGGTCATATCAAAGGATGAGACCCTCGGAGAACTCCATGAGGCCTGTATTGTGGGTCAGGCCTTTGAAACGTATATCCTGCTGGAGAACGGTGATAATCTTTATGTCATTGACCAGCATGCGGCCCACGAACGCATACGCTATGAGACACTCAAAGCCCGCCTGGCTCGGGAGGAGAGCTTTGCTCAGGGAATCCTGGAGCCTTTTATCATCAAGCTTTCTGCCCGGGAATATGATTTTGTCATGGAAAAACTGGAAACCTTCTTAAAGCTGGGTTTCGAGGTGGAAGCTTTTGGGCCGAGCACAATTATTCTAAGGAGCATCCCGGATTTTTATGACAGTAGCTTTGGTAGCAGTGATTTCCTTGAAATATTGGATCGGTGGATGTTCACCCATCATCCCACCCGTCTCATTAGTGATGAAGCCTTGTTCATGATGTCCTGCAAGGGGGCATTGAAAGCCAATAGAAGCCTCTCAAAGGAAGAGATCAAGGGCCTGGTGGAGGCGCTCTGCTCTATGGAAAGTCCCTTTACCTGTGTTCATGGGCGTCCGGTGATTATTAAGATGGAAAAAAGGGAACTGGAGAAAAAGTTTAAACGCATTGTCTAGGGCTTAAGCCCATAAATGTGCTCTTGGAGGAGTCCGTGGATAAAGTTATAGTGATTGCAGGGCCTACAGCCTCGGGAAAAACGGATCTTGCCATAGAACTGGCTCTGAAAGTGAACGGTGAGATTATTTCTGCCGATTCCATGCAAATCTATCGGGAAATGAATATTGGCACAGCCAAGCCAGACATGGTCGAGAGGAGAGGAATACCCCATCATATGATCGATGTGGTCTCCCCTGATGAGGAATATAGTGTGGCCAGGTTTCAACAGGATGCCAAGAAGGCTTTGGCGGATATTCTTAAGAGGGGCAGAGTGCCCATCGTTGCAGGTGGTACGGGGCTTTATATCAATGCACTGGTATATAACCTCACTTTTTCGGAAACAATAACCAACTGGGAATACAGGGCATATTTGCACAGCTTGGCTGAACAGAATGGGCCTGAGGCGCTCCACGAGCTTTTGATGAAGGTCGACCCCAAAAGCGGCGAAGCTATTCATCCTAATAATATCAAGCGGGTGATACGGGCGCTTGAGGTGTTTGAAACCACTCGCAAGCCCATATCGGAGCATCAGCAGGAATCCCGTCGAGAATTGCCGCTCTATGACTACAAGGTCTATGGCCTTGAGGTGGATCGTGATGTGCTATATGGGCGGATTGAACAGCGTGTGGACAATATGATGGCTAAGGGCCTCTATGAAGAGGTGGAAGAAATCCTCAAAAAAGGATATTCGCCCCAATTGGTTTCCCTTCAGGGAATAGGATACAAAGAGATCATTCAGGCCATTGAAGGCAGATGCACGCTTGCAGAGGCCGTGGAGCGTATTAAACTGGGAACGCGGCACCTGGCCAAAAGACAGATGACCTGGTTTAGAAAAACAGAGGGTCTCCAATGGATGAATAGCACCCTTTTGGACTCTTGGGCAATGTTAAAAATATTAGCGGATGCCTTGAATGTTTAAGCGCAATTGGTGTAAAATGATGGCAAGGTACTGATCTCATTTTATTTTATTTCAGTGTCATGAGGAGGAGTATAAAGTGAACAAAAACATTAATCTGCAGGACGTTTTCTTAAATCAGGTAAGAAAGGAACATGTTCCTGTAACTGTTTACCTCACCAATGGTTTCCAACTGCGCGGTATGGTTAAGGGGTTTGATAATTTTACTGTCGTTCTGGATAGCGAAGGCAAACAGCAATTGGTTTATAAGCATGCCATCTCGACCGTTTCCCCCATGAAAGCCGTCAATATCATTTTTAACGAGAACAGAGAATAACGGAATATTTTGGAGCTGATTTTTTTTGAAGAAAATATTAATCCCGATGATTGAAGCAGGCGGCGGGCATAAAATGCCTGCCCTTGCTATTAAAGAAGCCATAGAGGCTTCTTACCCCGGTCAGTACCAGGTTGATGTTATCGATTTTGCCAAGGAATCAGGGGCCAATTGGGACGATAAGCTCATTAAAGGGTTTTGGGATTGGGCTTTAGCCAGACCCGAACTCACCACCAACTTAAATAAGCTTTTGGATGCCTTAAACCATCTTACACGCTCAAATACTGTCATGAGGCTGGTCTACCAGCAATTCTTACGCAAGGGCATCCAGTACATTGTTAGATATAGGCCGGATATTGTATTCTCCACCCACTTCTTTTGCAGTACGGTGGCGCTTTTTGCGCGGGAACGCTACAATTTCAGCTACAAGATTTTCAGTTACATGACTGACCCGGTGAGAGGGCACAATCTCTGGGTGAATCCCAGAATAGAAGCGGTCATTGTGGCTACAAAGGAAGCTAAGGAATATCTCATCAAGCAGGGCGAGCCCAAAAGTAAGGTCAAGGTCATGCCCTTTCCACTTAATAAGAAGTTTTTTGAAGCAAGCACCAAGACTAGGGAGGAGATTCTTACAGAGCTGGGGCTGGATCCCTCTCGGAAAACCCTCCTGGCTACGTCTGGGGGGCAGGGGATAGGGGATACCAGCAAATATGTTAAGAAGCTGTATCAAAGCGAAATCCCTTTTAATATCATTGCTATCTGTGGGAAGAACCAGGAACTTTTAAGCGAACTGACAGAACTAAAAACCCAACACCCCACTCAGGTACCTATGGCTATTCTGGGGTTTGTGGACAATATGCAGCAGTTATTGGAGGCCTCAGATCTGGCTATCGCCAAAGGGGGAGCTTCCACCACCCTGGAGGTTCTGGTTAAAAGGGTGCCGACAATATTTACTCATAGTGCGGCCCTCCATGAAAAAGGGAATATTGATTTTTGTGTTGACAACCAGATGGGTTGGTTTGCTAAAAACGAGAAGGACTTTAACACCATTATTGATGAGATACTTACCACCGATGTTCTGGAACGCTATAAAGCCAATATTGAGGCCAACGATTATGTGCATTCACTGCCTAGTGCAGCCAAGAATCTGGCGGATTTTATTGTTGAGGAACTGAACACTCCGTATAAGAAGCGTGTGGGAAGATCCAGTCCCCATTTGAGAGCTATTGTGCTGGGAACCCGGATCAACCTTTACCGCATCAAAAGCCGCAGCCAGAATAAGCGGTATCACATCGACCGTTGATTTTTCATTAATCCAGAGCTACGCAAAATATCTGTAAAGCCATGAGATTCAGGTCTGATATGCCTCCGCAGGAGCAGTTGAATGTTGTCATGTAAAAAAGACCTGAATCTCATGGCTTATTAATCCGACCGTTTGCGTCGGCCTTATCAATCAGTGGTATCAGACATTGAATCTGAACAGGGTGACATCGCCATCCTGCATGACATATTCCTTGCCTTCGGAACGGACAAGACCCTGCTCACGGGCAGCCCCGTAGGTTCCGCATCGAATGAGATCATCATAGGCAATAATTTCAGCCCGGATGAAGCCACGCTCAAAATCTGAGTGAATCTTCCCTGCAGCCTGCGGAGCCTTCGTTCCTTTAACGATGGTCCAGGCACGCACTTCGGGTTCACCGGCAGTGAGGTAGCTGATAAGGCCCAGAAGCTTGTAGCTGGCTTTAATGAGCTTATCCAGACCCGATTCAGCAAGCCCCAGCTCCTCAAGAAACAGTTGCTTTTCATCCTCCTCAAGCTGGGAGATTTCTTCTTCTATTTTAGCGCAAACCACGATAACTTCAGCACTTTCAGTTGCGGCAATCTCTCTCACCTTGGCTATATAAGGATTTTGCTCAATGGTCGAAAGACCTTCCTCTGAAACATTGGCGGCATATAGCACGGGCTTCCATGTCAAAAGAAAAAGTTGATCCACATATTCTCTCTGCTCAGGAGTAAAATCCATGGAACGTACGGAGAGACCTTTTTCCAGAGTGGCCTTGATGCTTTCCAAAAGCTCAAGCTCAATGAGATATTTTTTGTCTCCGGATTTCATCTGCTTACGGGTTTTATCAATACGCTTATCTATGGCTTCCATATCGGAGAAAACCAGTTCCAGATTAATGGTTTCAATATCCCTTACAGGGTCCACCGAGCCATCCACATGCACAATATTTCCGTCATCAAAGCAGCGGACTACATGAACAATGGCATCCACTTCACGAATATGGGACAGGAATTTGTTCCCCAGACCTTCGCCCTTGCTGGCCCCTTTAACCAGACCCGCAATATCAACGAACTCAATAGCAGTGGGGGTAACCTTTTTAGGATGATACATTTTTGCCAGAGTGTCCAGGCGTTCATCGGGAACGGCTACAATTCCGATATTGGGATCAATGGTGCAAAAAGGGTAATTAGCGCTTTCGGCCCCCGCCTTGGTTATGGCATTGAAGAGTGTACTCTTGCCTACATTAGGAAGACCGACAATTCCGAGTTTCATCTATAATTCCTCCACTTTTTATCATCAATTCAATTTGGCACCCAACAATTATATCCTATGTATCGGGGCTGTACAAGGCTTATTCCATGAGAGTTAAGTAGGATGGCATAAGGGAAAAGCCGGTTGGAATAGGGACTACTGGATAGGAAAATCAAAGAAGGTTTGAGGGAAGGGTTCATTGATAAGCTGATAATGCCACCATTCGGTACGAAGCTCCTTGAAACCAGAGGCCTTCATAGCCTCTCGGAGAATGTTCCGGTTCCGGATCTGTTCCTCGGTGATAAGCTCGGTGTCGTGATTGGAGATGGGCCCCAGAAAATCATAGGGGCTCCCCATATCCAGGGGTTCTCCTGTGTCCCGTGCATAGAGGGTCAAATCAATGGTTGAGCCTCTGGAGTGGGCTGAGCGCTTAGCCAGATAACCTAGTTTGAACAGATCCTTCTTGTCAAAGTCTGGATAAAACTCCTCCTTGGTTTTATTATCCTCGGGGGTGTCCCCCCATTGAATAAAAAAATCAACAGCCCTTTTGGGCCTATAGGCATCATAGATTAAAAGCCCATAGCCTTTTTCGGATACAAGAGTATTGACCTTCTTCAAGGCTTCAGCCGCTTCAAGGGTGCAAAAGATATGATCGGACCCGTAGCCTTCAACCACTTGCCCTGTAAAGTTATGGGAGGTAGCATAACGTACATCGAATTGCGCATCGGGCAATGCCTCTTTTAGGTAAATAAAGCCATCAGAAAGCTTTGGCCATGAAGTAACCGGAATCTCGGCAGCCCTTTCCTCTTGTTCGGGAGCCTGAAGGATGGTTTCCTGAGTCTCAAGAGGAGTTGACGAAGGAAGCTGGGGTAAAGCCTCAGCTTCATAGCTTTCCGTTGGAAGAAAAACAGTCTCCTCACGGGTGAGAGAGGGAAGTTCAGCGTGGTAAATTATGACCAAAAGGGTCAGTGTACCCGCCAGAAGAACCTTTAATCTTTTTTTTCTCATCAACCATCCTCCATATTTGCTCTTTGAGACCATTGTACATAAGCTCATGGAATAAATGCAATTGGTAAACGGGGATAAACTATGCTATAATTAAATCTTAGATTGGACGGTAGAAATAAATGGAAGATAACATGAGATTACAGAAATATATGGCCCAGTGCGGCGTTGCCTCCAGGCGTCATGCCGAGGAACTCATCCGTTTGGGTAAGGTTAAGGTCAATGGACGGACTGTCACTGAGATGGGGGTCCTCGTTTCGCCCAAGGATAAGGTGGAGGTCAGTGGAAAGGCTATCAATAAAGAAAAGAGGATGGTTTATATCATGCTCAACAAGCCTTCCGGTTATGTCACCACCGTTTCCGACCCGGAGGGAAGACGAACCGTCCTGGATCTTATTGAGGGTGTTGAGGAGCGGATTTATCCGGTAGGTCGATTGGATTATGACACTACGGGTTTATTGATTCTCACCAATGATGGAAGCTTTTCCTATGCAAGCACACACCCGGGCAAGGAAACAACAAAGACCTATAACGCCGAAATCTTGGGGATGCCGTCCAATGAGACCCTTCATGCTTTGAGGCGTGGCGTAAGCCTTGATGGAAGGCCTACTGCGCCTGCAGATGTGGAGGTCATAGAAATTAAGGATAAAAGCGCCGTTTTAAAGATAGTTATCCATGAGGGAAGAAACCGCCAGGTAAAACGGATGTGTGAGGCTGTAGGGCATCCCGTATTAAGACTGAAACGGACTGCGGTGGGTAGGCTGAGCCTGGGCGATTTGAAGCTCGGGGAGTGGCGCTATCTATCACCACAGGAAGTAAGGCTTGCCAGGGGAGGAAGAAATGGATAACCCTATTATGAAACCACAGGGCCGTGTAAGGCCAATCTTTGTGTATATCAAGGACTCCATTAAGTTCTATGATCTTGAGAAACCCCTGGTGGCACAGATCATATTTCTTCTCCAGCTAGGTATTTTGTTTGGGGGATACTGGTTTGCCCGGCCCTATACCCAGGAATTTTCCATCCTTTTTGAGCAGGTGAGTGTGAATTTCCAGGAACAATGGGGAAAGGCCTTTGACATTACCTTTTTAAATTCAGAGTTGTATTACCGGATGGTCGATTCCATGATGACCCTCCTTCTTATCTTTTTGACGATCAAAGTCCTCTCCTTTTTAATCACCCTGTTTTATGGAACCTACTATCATTTCAGCCTGACACAGCCTTCCATGAAAGGATCCCAAAGATTCCTGCTGTTTTTACGAAGGCTTCCAAAGCTTATTTTCTTTAATATCCTATTTTATATTGCTTACTTCTTTGTTGCCATGGTGCTAATTCTGGCTTCCGGCTTTATCACCCTGATGGTACCCATCTTCTCAGTATTCACTTTGCTACTGCCCTTCACCCTATTTGGCATGGGTGCCCTGTTCATATTCAAGGATCTTTTAATCATAGAGTTTGATTTAGGTATCCTCAAGAATTTTAAAAAATCATGGGAGATTACCAAGGGTTGTAGAAAAAATGTTATTGTCAACGGGCTTTGGCCCCTTTTCCTTGGAGGGCTTATCAGCTTGTTTGCCATAGATGTGGGTCATCCCCTATTGGCACTCTTTATCTCAGCGTTTTTTGAGGTCATCGTTATCCTTGTCACCCAGAGGCTTACAGTACTTATGTTTGCTGATGCCGCATCCCTTGAGCGCCATGATAGGCCAAAGGAATCGGGTAAGCATAATCAGCCTGCAAAATAATGTATATTTATGCATTTAAGTTGACACATTCTTGTCAGTAACCTTATAATTTTTGTATTACCATTCAGGGAGGACATTATAAATGCTTGAGTTTAAAGAAATAGAAAGGGTGGATCCGGAGGTTGCCAAGGCCATAGGTCAGGAGATACAAAGGCAAACCGATAAGATCGAATTAATCGCTTCTGAAAATTTTGTCAGTAAGGCGGTTCTTGAAGCAGTAGGAACCCCTTTAACCAATAAATATGCCGAGGGCTATCCTGGAAAGCGCTATTATGGTGGCTGCGAGCACGTGGATGATGTTGAAAGCCTTGCTATCTGCAGAGCCAAAGAGCTTTTTGGTGCCGAGCATGTCAATGTTCAACCCCATTCGGGCGCTCAGGCCAATATGGCTGTTTTTTTTGCCGTATTGAATCCTGGCGATGTCTTCATGGGAATGAATCTAGCTCATGGCGGTCATCTCAGCCATGGTATGGCCTTGAATATGTCGGGAAAGTACTATAAGCCTGTTTCTTATGAAGTCAGTCCCGTGGATGCCCGTATTGATTATGACGCCCTAAGAGCCAAGGCCCTTGAGACCAAACCCAAAATGATTATTGCAGGAGCCAGTGCCTATTCCAGGACGCTAGATTTCAAAGCCTTCAGAGATATTTGTGATGAGGTCGGAGCCTACCTCATGGTTGATATGGCCCATATTGCGGGACTTGTGGCAGCCGGAGTTCATCCCAGCCCGGTACCCTATGCGGATTTTGTTACCACCACTACCCATAAGACCCTTAGAGGGCCCAGAGGCGGAATGGTTCTTTGTAAGGAAAAGTATGCCAAGGACATTGACCGCTCAGTCTTCCCGGGTATCCAGGGGGGGCCGTTGATGCATGTTATTGCAGGAAAAGCCGTCTGCTTTAAAGAAGCGCTTTCCGAGGAGTTCAAAGATTATCAGAGACAGGTTGCCAAAAATGCCGCGGCCCTCTCACAGGCGCTTATAGGCAAAGGCTTTGAAATTGTTTCAGGAGGGACCGATAACCACCTGATGCTCGTCAACGTTACCAATAAGGGGATCACCGGTAAGCAGGCTCAATTGATGCTGGACGAGGTGATGATTACCGTCAACAAGAATGGTATTCCCTTTGATACCTTAAGCCCTGCTGTGACCAGCGGTATTCGTATTGGCACTCCCGCTGTGACCAGTCGCGGTATGAAGGAAGCTGAAATGCAGGAAATTGCGGCCCTCATTGATATGGCATTGAGCGGGGGATTCGAAATCAATAAAGAGGAAATAATAAAAAGAGCAGGTCAACTGACGGCTCGCTTCCCGCTTTATTAATTAAGGTTGATTAAAAGCAATGGCTGGGGCATAAGCTTCCCAAAAATTGCACCATTCTTCCAAAGTTCCTGTGGCGACACCAGAGGGTTTTTGTTGACAAAGCGGGCTTATGTGAGTATAATATTTCATGTTGACCTTCCGGGAGCCTATAGGTGTGCTTTTGAAGGAGGGACCATCCTATGAAACTTGACATAACTTCAATCATAAAGGATAACGGTGGCAGTATACGGATTTCTAAAAAGGAATCACTGAAGGATTTGGAATCAAATCTTGGTACCGTCACTTTTACAAGCCCTGTTGATTTTTCTGGTTCTGTTACTAACAACAATGGCATGCTGGTCTTAAAAGGCCTTGCCAAGGTAAGTTACAGTACAGTATGTGACCGTTGCGGCGATAAAATTGAACAAGAGTTGTCCATTCCTATTGATGAGGATATTATCGAGAGATCCCAAGCCGAAGATTTGGCGGAAGAGTCCCTTGAGGATGATCGGTTTACCTTTAGTGGTAACACTCTTGAATTGGATAGGATTTTGGCTGATTGTTTGATTACAAGTGTCCCCATGGCTCATATATGTCGGGAAAATTGTCCGGGATTGTGTCCGATATGTGGCGCTGAAATGAAGAGAGAAGGCTGTGATTGCCAACAGGCTGATCCTACCGATTCACGATTTGAAGCATTGAAAGGTTTTTTTGACTAAATTGAGCAATAAGCAGCAGGAATGCTGGTAAATGCAAACACTGAACGGAGGTGTTACAAATGGCGGTACCAAAAAGTAAAGTGTCGAAGCAGAGGAAGCATAAGAGAAGAACTCACTACAAGCTTTCCGCGCCGAATCTGGTTGCATGCAAGAAGTGTCATGCACTCAAGCTTCCGCACGTAGTTTGTAAGGAATGCGGATCCTACGACGGCAAGGAAGTTGTGAAGGTAGAAGACGTTAAGTAATGAATCTCCGGAGCATTCCCTATTTGACAAATAATTGTGAAATTGAGACCCAAAAGTAGTAGCAGCTTTATTTTAAGCTGCTATTGTTTTTGGGGATATTTTTAAGATCGTAAGGTGCGGAAAGAAGGGTCATTCAACATGCGGAAAATCCAAATAGCAGGGGTACAGCCCGGCAGCATTGCAGAGGAATTGGGTATAGAAGCCGGAGATTTCATGGTGTCCGTCAATGGCAATGAGATCAAGGATGTCTTTGATTACCGGTTTTTTTGTGCCGACGCTGAGCTCACTCTGGAAATTGAGAAAAAAGACGGAGGGACCTGGCAGTATGAAATTGAGAAGGATGAAGCAGAAGACCTAGGCTTGGATTTTGCTAATTCGCTGCTGGATGAAGAAACCTGCTGCCGTAATAAGTGTGTTTTCTGTTTTATTGACCAGCTTCCTAAGGGAATGAGGGAGACCCTTTACTTTAAAGACGATGATGCCAGGCTTTCCTTTCTTTTCGGAAACTATATCACAATGACCAATCTCTCTGAGGAAGAGATTGATCGTATGGTACGTTATCGGATGTCGCCCATTAACATTTCCGTGCATACCACCAATCCGGAATTACGGAAAAGGATGCTTAACAACCGATTTGCCGGAAATATTCTTGAGCATGTGAAACGCTTCACCACCCAGGGAATTATGGTCAACAGCCAGATTGTTCTATGTCCGGGGCTCAATGATGGTGCGGAGCTCGACCGAACTTTGAAGGATTTAACTGCCCTGTATCCGGAGCTTCATAGTATTTCAGTGGTTCCTGTAGGCCTTACGCGCCATAGGGAAGGGTTGTATCCCCTGACACCCTTTACCGGCGAGATCGCCAGGCTTGTTGTCAACCAGGTGGAACATTGGCAGAAAGAGCTTTTGAAAAAATTCGGAAGCCGTGTTGTGTATTTGGCCGATGAACTGTATATATTGGCAGAGAAAGCCCTCCCGCCCTACGAGGAGTATGAAGATTTTCCTCAGATTGAAAATGGTGTGGGTATGCTTTCTTCTTTTTCCTATGAGATTGATGAAGCCCTTGAGGCCTTAACCGGCCACAAAGTTGCACCCCGCTACGCTGAGGTTAGCCTGGCGGTTGGCGTTTCAGTTTATAGCTTTCTAAAGGAAATAGCTTCCCGAATAGAAGCAATCGTCCCAGGCCTCTCCATTCATATTTACCCTGTGGAGAACACCTTCTTCGGCACGGGAGTCACGGTTACCGGATTATTGACGGGCTATGACCTCCTCCGGGAGCTAAAGGGTAAAAACCTCGGAGAAAGGCTTCTTCTTAGCCAAAGTATGTTCAGGGCGGGCACAGAAACATTACTGGATGACAGGACACTCCATGAGCTGGAGCAGGAGTTGGGCATCAACATTCTAATAGTTGACAATAACGGACAGGCCTTGATGGATACCCTGGTTAAAGTCTGATAATTTTAAAAATATTATCATGAAAACATTAACATCTTGGAAATCATGTGAATATACTGTAACTGACAGGAGCTGGCACGGAGGTTATGCACATGAGAATAGTGGTGCTCAAGATGCCCGGATTCCTGGGAGGAATACTCAGGCGTTTATTTAGAATCCACTAGGGTGGAAAGCAAAGAAGGCTTCTTTGCGCAAGACAGAAAATTTGTTGTAGGTTCACAACAATGTGGCGTTCCTTTGGAACGCCACAGCAATGCCTAGACCCGTTAGTAATGTGGCGTTCCTTTGGAACGCCACAGCAATGTCTAGACCCTAAACCAAGTGGCGTTGGATGCAAAAAAGAGAGGTCCGGACGGTTACTACGTAATAAGAACCCTCAGGAGCTAGGCTCCCTCAACCTTGTTACTTCGTAATAAGAAAAGACTATCGGTGTAAACCGATAGCCTTATACTTATTAAAGTATGTCAGTATTAAACAGACTTTGTCATTCTGCTGGAACGCAGGCATCTTGCACAAATGTTCATGCTCTTTGAAATGCCATCAACTTCAACTCTGATTTTCTTGACATTAGGCTTCCAAACTTTGTTGCTCTTTCTGTTTGAGTGGCTTACCTGTAAACCAAAATGTTGGCCTTTATTACATACCTCGCACTTTGCCATCTGTTACACCTCCCTGCACTCCGCATGTCGTACGATGGGCTCTATTGTTAAAAAAATGATATTAACAGCAAGAAGTATTTTACCACAAGAGGGGCAATTCTGGCAACCATTTTTCTAAATTAATCCCTATGGTCTGAGTAAACCTGAGTAAATTTTAAAATCTATCGTCGTTGAACTAATGGGTTCCCGCCCCCATATAATCGTCGGTGGCGCGCTGATCCACATAATAGGCCAGGACATCGCCCTCCAGTAGCTGCCATCCCTTCTGAGCCAGAGAATACCCTTCCAGGGCCCAGCCATTGCCCGTTCCTCCTGAGTACTGGAGGCTGGGGGTGGTGAACTGGTCATCGTTAATGACGGCAATGTCTTTAAAGTTTACCAGAATGAAGCCGTCCTTCAGAAAAACCGGAGAGCTTCGGGTAAGGTTCCTGAGCTTTGAGAGGTCGGTTCCCTTGGGCACGGCCAGGCAATCCGAAGGCAACCGATACTCACCATACCATTTCT
>JAEZLR010000047.1 GCA_023415205.1 Bacillota bacterium
GAGATATAATTCTAATAAACCCATAGTGCAGTTAAATTCCAATTAGCTAGTAAGTATTATCTGATAAGACTTAAATATTCAAACCCTTCAAAGGAGAGCCTAGGCAGAGGGAAAATTGCATATAACGTCTCGTTTTCACGATGCCGACGAACCGGACCAGCGAAGCCCTTCCCATAAGCGGCGCTTGCCGCCCGGTGAGATGGTGTGGCAGACACGACCCGTGAGCACGCCCGAAGCGTGAAAATATTGTTATCTGAAGTCAAACAACCCATTACTCAGAATACGCCATGGACGGTGTATCCTAATAACAATCCCACTCTAAGAACCATTCGCCATCAGCTTTTGATTTAAGTATATAGATATTTCCATTATCAGCAACTATAAAATTGGGTTTTTGTTCTGAGGCAATTTGAAATACATATTCAAACTTATGCAAATTAGGCGATTGAATAAATGATGCATAACCACCAATTTTTGTGTGTGAATACCTATCAAATTCTTCGAAAAACATGTCCGTCTGATCGTTTGATTGGATTTCCGATAAATCAAAATGATCCCAACACTCTTCCCAACATGGATAATCAGCTTTTGAAAATAAACTCCACTTTATTTGAAATGGCTTTAATGTGCTACAGCCATCCGGAGTAGATACACTTTTCATATCATCTAAGGATTTATATTGTACAATTCTCCAACCATCCCCATCTTTTGCGGGTGTAGAAGGTAATTTTTTTGAATTAATAAAGATTTGAACTAATTTAGAATCACCAAAATAAACACTTCCCTCCGGCACTTCCGAAACATTAATTTGTATAAGTGGTAACATATAGCCATCACAATCTTGAGGCCATAATGAATTTGGTTTTAAAAGAAAATTACCGCCGAACCAACTATGAATATTCTCATCAGGTCTAAAACCACCTATTTGAGCTATGATTGGAGTTTTACCTATTTCTCTTATCTTCTCAAAGATATCACCCATATGTACCTCCGATAATTTTATTCAAAATCCGCACACGGACGTGCGGTAACCCCTTGTTGATTTCAGATAACGTCCCGGTTTTACGACGCCGTCGAACCGGACCAGCGGAGCCCTGCCCTTTAGCGGCGCTTGCCGCCCGGTGAGATGGTGTGGGCAGGAATACCTCCTGAACGTCTTTATACGCCATACTTCCTGGCATGCCCCTTGCGTAAAAGCTTTGTTAGACGAAGTTTCTTGTCCCTCGAAGTCAGATTCAGCCATGGACGGCTGAATCTTATACAAAACCGAATCTTAAGCATTATATAAATATTGTGCCTGATTATTCTTTGTCTTTACTTTCGATTTCAATAATGGTCATGATGGAATAATTGGCTAAATCTAATAGCGTATCTATAATACTCTCGTCTTTTACTTCAGCATCTTGTTTGATTAATTGTTTATATCTTCGTACCTTATCTTCCAATCTAATTGCAGGCATTTTAAGTCCATATTCTTGAAATCCTTCACTAAAACTGTCTCCATAATCTTTATTTTTTGCGGCATATATCTTATTTAATCTTTCACATATCTCCCTATGATGGTCAATTTTTGTCATATAAAATACTCCTTTTTTTATGTAGTAATTTACAAATATTGTGCAATTATTTAATTCATCTTACGCTCATTTTTTTGAATATCTTCAATTGCTGAAATAATAAAATACCCTACAGTAGCTATTGATAAAATAACTCCTAAATATCCTTCAAGATTCATAGATGCACCCAAAAAAATACCAATAATACCTGACATAAAGGTTACTATCAAAGCTTTAACAGACCTCTTCATATTATCACTCCTCTATTAATTCACATTTTAAATACTAATGTGACAAAATCCTCAACGCCAATTCTACCAAATTCACCCCTGGATGGGGCGACCCACGCAAGAAATTTCGTCTAACGTCCTGTTTTCACGACGCCGACGAACCGGACCAGCGGAGGCCTTCCCTTTAGCGGCGCTTGCCGCCCGGTGAGACGGTGTGGCATACACGACCCGTTAGCACGCCCGAAGCGTGAAAGCTGTGTTATCCGTCGTATTCATTATTATCTATGTCTCTTGTCTTTTTAATTTTTTCTGCCTTTCGATTATAAGTTATTGACATAATCTCATCTTTTACAACTTCCTGTACTAATGATTTAAATTTCTCGAATTCGAAAAAGTATATACATTTATCAGTTGTGAAGTCCGAATTTACAAATATTCCGCTGAATCTCATTCCTTTTTTTTCATCAAAAACAGGGTAGAATATGAAGCTATGTATCAGCATATTGCATACTTGATTGATACTAATGGAGCAATCTTCAGGGTTTTCCAGATCATAGAATTCCGCGAAATTAATAAAGTCAATTTTTATGTCTTTCTTAGTTCGTAAATATTTTTGACATAAAAATGGTGTTGACTCCAATTCATCTGAAAGTTTTGTATTTTCCTTCAGTTTTCTGATAATGAAGGCGCAAACAAAATAAAATTTCTCTAAGCCATAAGTAAAATGGTTCACATCATACTTGTCTAAACTAATATCCTTCAAGTACTTTTCAAAGCTCCTTAGTTCTTTCTTCAACCCATCTTTCCAGACAGGAGAATTCCAAATCATTGTATCATCCCTCCTTGAAGAATATGTCGGATAACGTTTCGTTTTCACGACGCCGACGAACCGGACCACCAGAGCCTTGCCCTTTAGCGGCGCTTGCCGCCCGGTGAGACGGTGTGGCAGAAGGGACCCGTGAGCCACGCCTGAAACGTGAAAATTT
>JAEZLR010000005.1 GCA_023415205.1 Bacillota bacterium
GTGTCATTTCGCTACCTTTGAGTCCATTCTATTTACATTTATTGTAGCCGGGTAGAGCATTCCCCCTCAGGGATGTATTTGAAGAAAAAAAGGAGTAGATTACAATTTAAGTAACCTACTCCTATAACATATTAATAACTAAAAGTTATTGATATGATTGCTATTGCTATTTACTATTACTGATGCTGTGAAAGAATATTTACAAACATTCTGTAAGCACCTGGTGCCATAGCTTGCTGTAATTGACGATACCAGACTACTGAGGTATAAGTGTAAATACCCTTTCCATAGTTAGCTGTTAACCACTGTCCGTCTTGAACAATATCAGAACCCTTGTCAATTGCGGAAATTAGTTTTGTGTATATTGGATCAGCCTTTGAAATATTGTAGATACTGCGTTCCTGAACCCATCCGTCCCAGTCGGATGCAACAATCTTATTAGGAGTGCTGAATACTTTATTATTAGGATCAAGGATAGTTACCTTTGCATCTTCTTCAACTACACGCCAGGTGAGAGTTGGTTTACCAATTTCTAATGGATATGGAGCGAAGCTTGGATCCCATCTGTCAGCTGCACTATTTTGGCTGTAGTTAACAATCAGGTTACCACCATTCTTTGTGAAATCGAGAAGTCTGTTGTTTGCAGTGATGAGTGCATCGCTATCTCTGTATGCACGAATTCCAAGTACAATAGTATCGAACTTTGAAAGGTCACCATACATTACATCATTGTCAGTAAGTACTGTAACATTCATACCTATCTGCTCGAGGTACTTGTAAACTTCATCCTTACCGGAATCATAGTAACCAACCTTAAGACCCTCAGGTAATATAACATTTGCAGACTGTACGGTAAGAACTGAATCATAGAGATAGTAAGTTGTACCTATATGGTCGTAATTAATCAGCTGTACAGTTTGATCGCTAACCATGGTTGCACTTGTAGCCTTAGCCTTTAATTCAAATCGTTCTTCCTTCAAATTAGCTGGAGGAGTAACTGTGAAATTAGCAGTTTTATTCTGATTACTTCCGGTAAAGTCAAGGGTTACTTGCTTCGGTTGAACCTGCCAGCCAGATGGAACATCAAGAGTTACAGTAGTTGAGGTTTTACCAGTAACGTATGACTTGACTCCTACTGTTACAGGAATTTGTGAGTTTGCTATTGTTGTATTAAGCACATAGTTTTCAGGTGATAGTTGTAATGAGTACTCTGGCATTACAGCAAATAGCTTGTTAGGCTCGATAATTGTTTCTGAGGTAACCCCATCAACTTTATAGCTAACGGTTGCTGTCATTGGAACTTCTGCATATGGATGGTAGTATTCTGCATCCTTCGGAATAGCTACTTCATATTCAAACTTTATAGCTTTATTATAATCAATCTTTGATGCAGTTGTTACCTTTGGTGCTGTAACTGTCCAACCAGATGGAGTATTGAGCTTAACACTGAGGTTTTTGATATCACTGTTTCCACCATTAAATAATTGTACAGTTACCTTCGTGCCTTGTCCCTTTGCAACTTCATATGAAGCAGGTGTTATAGTTGCAATAAGACTTGAGCTCTGTGCACTTACTTCATAAAGCTGATTTAATTTAGTTTTTAGTCTGAAGGTTAAATCATACTTATCCTCTTCTGATAGTTTAGAAGTACTTATTGTTTTAAGCCCTTCATTTATATCAGCTATCATGTCATGAGTTGCACTTGTTACTTTAGCGTTGTTTGGATATGCAGCAACTATATTGTCAGCATCGTCCTGAAGCTTGTTTAATAATCTGTAAACTGGCTTAGTTTTGAAATATTTTGCAGCTAAATCAGCATAAGTCATTTCAATACCATCAAACATATCTTCTTCTTTTTCAGTGATTTTTTTATCAAGGGATGTTTGTATAAGCTTGTGATATGAAACAGCAGTTGCACTTACATCTGTTACTTTACCCATACTCTGTGAAATATGGAAGTAACGAGAATTCTGGCCAAACTGTTCATAAGTTAAACCAAGAATTTCATTATACATGGTGTAGTCCATTTTTGCTGTGTAGTCATCAGCTTTACCAGTATCATAGAGCTTCTTTGGCTGATAAGGACGTAAGCCAGCTTTTATCTGATCTGGGTATGCGTTTGGATCAGCAGCTCTCTTGAATGCTTCAGCTGTGATTATATTAGTAGCCTGGTGTTGGCCATGTTCAGTAAGAACATTGTTTGCAGAGTTGAATACTACGTCAGGTCTGTATGTGCGGATAGCACGAACAGTTCTCTCGATTTGCTCTTCAACATCCCAGATAGCTAATGCTTCTTCACCGAGCTTAGAAAAACCGAAGTCAACAGCAGTATTGTCATACTCTTCACTGATAACAACTAGTTCTCCGCCAATCAAGTCCATTGCTTCTTGAAGCTCTCTAGCACGAACAGCACTATAAGCAAAGCCTGATTCACTTCCTATTGCATTCTGTCCACCTTGACCGTAAGTAGTGATAACTGCAACAGTTTCTGCACCCTTTTCGAGTAAGCAGTAAGCCAATAATGAATTACGCTCATCATCAGGATGTGCACCGGTGTCCATTATTGTAGACACACCTGTTATTTGTTTGATCGCCATCCACAGTTTTTCTGCTCCTCTGTTATTGGAGTTCAGGTTAGTAGCAGAAGCGTCCATAGGTGCTGCAATTGTTACTGCTAATGCTAGTGATAAAGCAGCGGCAATTGCTCGAGTAAATTTCTTACCCTTTTTCATTTAAAACCTCTCCTCTTTGATATATTTTCTGTAGCTTTCAAGTTGAAAACTTTAAAGCTATTACAGACATAGAATGAATAGAACTATAATTAATTAAGTTTATTAATAAATATAGCGTGAAAATTTTCGTCTTTTAGTTGTTTGTTTTCTTTAAAATTAAATTTTGTAAAATTTAAATAAAATTACGACAAGAATATTTTTTTGATATACTTGTTAGTAATAAGATGTGATGCGCCTATAATACCTGGTTCATTACTTTTGCGCAAATTAATACTCACATCTAGTCCGGATAATTTACGATATTGTGTTAGAACTGCTGTTACTAAATCATCTCCTAATAAGTCTACAATAATTCCTCCGAGCACTACTTGTTTAACATCAATGATGCTTATTATGTTAAATATTGTTATACCAAGATAGGGAGCTATATAATCTATAATCTCTTTTATATTTATCTTGTTTTTCACTCTGTTTTCAAAATCTTTAAATCTTGCCACCAATGCCTGAATATTTATTAATGATTCTAGTGAACCAGGTAAACCATCGGAGGTCTTGAAATTATCATCATATACAAGAGAACCGATTTCACCTGCGATAAAATGTTTACCAAAGCGAAGCTTACCATCGAGAATAATTCCAGATCCAAGACCAGTACCTAAAGAAATATAAACGAGGTCCTCATTCTTCAGCTTTCTAGTAATGTATTCTCCAATAGAAGCAGCATTAACATCATTACATATATAGGTAGACATGTTTAAGGCCTGCGAAATTGTTTCAGTTAAGCTATTTAAAGGATAAGTATTTTTAACTTCAACAAGAGGCCCTAGTCGGATCTCATTATTATCAATATCTACTGCACCGGGGAGACCTAGACCTATCCCATGAATTTTATTCCTTGGCACACCAGAATCATGTATTAAACTTTCTACGTTATCTATTAATATACGAGAAATGACATCTGTAAAATCGTTTTTTACATGAATTGTTTTTTTAAGGATAATTTCACTACTGACATTTACTATTCCCATTTTGAGATAATCACCTTCGTACTCTACACCAATAGAGTACGCAAAGTTTGGGTTAAATTTTAGTATCTGGGGCTTCCTGCCAAGTGCCGACTGTCCTTCACCTGCGTTTATTATAAAACCATTGTCACATAAATAATTAGTAATCTTGAGAACAGTAGGTGCACTTATACCAGTCAATTGTGTTATTTCAGAACGTGAAATCTCGCCTACATTTGCTATGAGGTCAAATACTGTCTTTCTATTCATATCTCTCAAATTAGATGCTATATATGGCTTCATAATTAATTCTTGTAAACCTCAAATACTATTTTTTAAGGTCATTTATTAATTGTATTAATTATATAATCCGTTTTCATCAATGTCAACCTAGTATTGTACATTTTAAAAAAATAATTTTAGTTATGTCAATACTTTTTTGTTAGATATAACTAAAAACGGATGGTTTATTTCTAAATGATTTCCTAGAATTTATTTAATTAATTTAAACTAAGTACAAAAAACCAAAATTCATACCTAATAATAATTTATTTGAAAGCCAGGGTTTTTTCCTGGTTTTCAACGAAATTTAAGGAAATGGTAAGGCCTATTTACCCCGAACCGCGAAAATAACAGAATAGCTTATTTTATGATAGCGGTAGGTTCATTATTATTACATTGTGTTCTTTGTTCCCGTATGTCGCCATTACTCTATCTACTTCGGAATATCCTATACCTTTCCAAAACCTTAGTGCTATTTTATTTTCTTCAACTACACCTATCCGTAATTTATTACCATTATTTTCTCTTACCAAGTTTTTTACATAATCATGTATGTTTTGCCCTAACCCCTTTCCTCTTTCATTAGGATCAATGAGTAATAAACCTAATACCCATTCCCCAACACACTTATAATTACGAACAATATCAATTACTGCCAACAACACATTATTCTTATTAAATACTCCATAAACAAATTTATCAAATAATTCTTTATTAGGTGGTAAGTCAAATAAGATATCATGGCCTGCGTTCTTTTCAGGCAACCTTCCCTCAATTAACATAAAAAAATCAGAACAACGCTCGCAAAGTTCTTGTATAATGCTTTCATCATCAGAAACTAATAATCTTATCATGAGTTCACTATAAGGGGTAGTAAGAACACCTTCCAAATTCATTCTAACCTCGCTTTACCACTATCATATATTTGTTCAAGGTTCAGTCGTCCCTGGACAAAATGCCACACTGAACTGATTTGTTATATGCAATATAGCCTTTTCTGCTTTTATTACATCCCAATTATGACAACCACCCATATTTTTGTTTTACTAAAGCCCAATGATTGTTACGATATTGATAGTAACCCTTATAACCAGCCCCTCCTAATTGTCCTCCAAATGACGTACTCCAAATAACGACACAACCATCTTTAAACCCATCAAAGTATATTTCACACCAAAAAACCCCATCACTTGGTTTTTTAGATAATTGATATTCCACAACTTCTATTGGACAACATTTATTTAAATATTCTAACACGCTCTGTTTATCATCGCTTGATATATTCATCCTTGAAAAACAAACTCCGATTTTCTTAGAACCGGGCATTAAATCTTTATCATAATTAATGATATCGACAAGCGCTTTTTGATAAAGTAGCACTCGTTTATATGGATCATTGTAATGCACCCGGGTCATTATATTAGGAAATAACAATGCTACAATAGAAATTACACAAATAAGAAGAATTATTACGATTAATACATTCCTCATGCGTTTGGTATTCATCATCAATACTCCAAACTAATAAATCTTTAAGTCGCCTAAGATATATTGCATATAGTGTTTCTTTTTTAACGATACCGATTAAAGGACCACCGGAGCCCCCCATCCTATTAGCGGCGCTTGGCGCATTGGTTGCATAGACGAGCAGTGTAGCAAAGCGAAACGACTAGCCCGGTGGAAAGGTGTGGTGAGTTTCATACCCAATGGATACTCATAATCTATGGACGGCTATTTCACATTATATAAACATTTTGTATTAAGTCTTACTGTAGATTATGCTTATTTTGAACGCAAATAATAGTGTTCTCCTTCATATACCTTGCCTTCACAGAAACCAATTTTTATTAGTGTATTCCGTCTTTCAACAGCTTGAGGTATTGCCTTAGTTGCAATCAGATCTACTTCAAACAATTCGAAAAAGTTCTCGTTACAAACACTAAATATTTCGTTTAAGTAATCTACATTTTCGTATTCAGAAGAAACATCAACTCGGAGTATTCCTGTTTTAACTTTATATTTACCAACATAACCAAACATTTCTACTGTTCCAATAGCTTTAGATAGTGATTTATCAATGATTGAAAATCGTATAAATTCTTGTTGAGAATATGCATAAAGCCAAGCTTTAATACATTGCATCATATCCTCAATTGTGTAAATACAGAAATCACCTGTACACCTATCAGAGTTAAAAAATTTTTGTGCCTTACTATCAGAATAACACTTAAGTAGACCTTCAGAATCTTCTTCCGAAACGAGTCTTAGAATAAAACTTTCTGTTTCAAAAGTAGGGCATATTTCGTATGGATGGCTCATAAAAATCCTCCTCATAATATATAATATAAATTTTCTTCGCTTCACATTATGTTACTATTCCGTTTTTCTCCAAAATATCAATCCTAGATGCATGATACTTCAACTAACGTTCCAGTTTACGACACCGACGAATCAGACCAGCACAGCCCTGCCCTTTAGCGGCGCTTAAGACATAGGTTGCATAGGTGAGCAGTGTAGCGAAACGAAACGACCAGCTAGGTTGCATAGGCGAGCAGTGCAGCGAAGCGGAACGACCAGCCCCCGTGAGATGGTGTGGGCACGCATTCTCGTAAGCACGCACCGTCAGTGTAAAAGCTTTGTTAGCTACTCCTTGTTCAGAGCTCACCACGGACGGTGAGCCCTTAACGATTCTGTAATTTTTCAATGATCTTTACCTTAAAGCAGTTTTCATTTTAAAAATCTGCTTATTGTTTCATCGCTCCATACCTGAACTTCAATATATCGCTCTGGACCATATATGCCATCAGAATTCCATTCTTGTGGCAAACCATATTTATCGATTAGCTTTAGAATGTCATTATACATATAAAGTTGTTTTCTATATTCTTTTCCATCATTCACACGAGGACTAAACGTTGGGTGCATATCTCCATAAGTAAACGATAACGTTGATAAATCAAATTCATTAATCGGTATTTTTATATAAGCCGGATTCTCAAACCAACTATATAACCATGGGCAAGCCTCTACAACCATATAGTGTGGAGCTTTTCTTGATACTTTCCCGCCTTTTTCAGAAAATAACCTACGAGCCATATCTTCATATTCCAGCCGTGTTTCTATATAATTATCCTGTCTAGCTGATGCCTGTGCACTAGGACGTTCACGTTTTATTCTTGATAGTATTTCTTTCGCTGCGTTTACTGATAAATCAGACAGATTTTTGAACGCACCATCATTTTTATCATAATAATGATATAAATACATTTAATTAACCCTCCAAAATAAATAATTAATTCCTTCTTCGTCTTATTCTACAAGTATGTCATAACATAAAAGTTCTACTCATATATTCCGCGGCTGGCACGTCCCTTCCGGTTTATTTCAGCTAACATTTCGTTTTCACGACACTGACAAACCGGACCACCGGAGCCCATCCTTATAGCGGCGCTTGCCGCCTAGGTTGCATAGGCGAGCAGTGCAGCGAAGCGGAACGACCAGCTAGGTTGCATAGGCGAGCAGTGCAGCGAAGCGGAACGACCAGCCTGGTTAGAGGGTGTGGCAGCAACGACCCGTGAGCACGCCCGAAGCGTGAAAATTTTGTTAAACAAAGTATAGTGCCCCACGTTGCCAACGTGGCCATGAAGTGATACCCCATAAATTCAATATCACTTCATTTACATTTATCAAGGAAAACAAAAGATAGATTCTCATTTATCTGTTCTTCTTTTACAAGCCTATAACCCAATTTGGTATAGATATTTATATTCTTTAAACTCTTATTACCTGTGAATAATGAGAGCTTCATGCAGTCACGAAAACTGTCTTCAATTCCATTCATAAGCATTTTCCCAATGCCTTTGTTTTGATGCGTAGGATGAACTATTAGCCTACCAATATTACAAACCCCATCTTCTTCAAATGCCCTAACTGAGCCGATGATCTTCCCATTCTCCACTGCTTTCAATATAACCATTTTTGTATAATCTTCCTTTATACCCTCTAATGTCTGTGTTAATGGCGGAATCGAATAATCATCATACAACGCTGCTTCACTCTGGTAAGATATTTTTTGCAATGTCAGAATCTCTTCAAGATCCTCAATTTTAGCTATTTCAATAACCATTTTTCATCGCCCTTCTTTTAATGATTACTGTTTATTTCCGAAACACCAAAGCATTACGATATCCTTCAATTTTCTTGTACGGAAGCACAGCCTAATGCACTATATTTCGCCTAACGTTCCGTTTTCACGACGCCAACAAACCGGACCACCGGAGCCCTTCTCTTTAGCGGCACTTGCCGCCTAGGTTGCATAGGCGAGCAGTGCAGCGAAGCGGAACGACCAGCTAGGTTGCATAGGCGAGCAGTGCAGCGAAGCGGAACGACCAGCCCGGTGAGACGGTTTGGCAGATGCGACCCGTGAGCACGCCCGAAGCGTGAAAATTTTGTTAGGGCAGTGCAGCGGCACATAATATGCCGCCATCAAAGAACTTGCAATGCTTTTCTAAAAAATAATTTTATAAACTTTAAACTCAGTAATTGTAGAGACTAAGAAATAATATTTTTTTACCATACTCACTAATTTTCCTTAGTAACGATATGTTCAACATGTTCAGGCATGTTTATGAGCTTTTCAATAAAAAAAGTTGGATATGCCCTATAATTTTTTAGCTTACATATAGGAATCCAATTCATAAATTCCTGACCTTCAAGACATACACTGTTGCTGTTCAATACCTGCGTACCTCTAGACTTCATAAGAAAATAAAAAGCAATTTCATGACATTTTAATCCATCAGTTATACCATCTCCGTCAAAAAAATTTTCATGGATAAATGCTAACCGATCAATTTCATAATTAATTCCAGTTTCCTCATATACTTCTCTTATCACAGCATCTTCTGCAGTTTCACCTATATGTACACCACCACCAACAGCATAATAATAATCTGATTTTTCATTGCTCGCTAACAAAACAGAACCACTTTCGATTATTATAGCCGTTGCGCGATATCTGAACCAATTGTTTTCAAATGTAAAACAACAATTTTTTCCATAATATCTTCCAATCAAGCGTATTCACAATATATAAATCATCTTTGATTTACTCTATCATACTGTTCTGTATTAAATCTACCATTTTATATTTACCGGTACGAATCAACCCACGCTGTATTTCACCTAACGTTTCGTTTTCACGACGCCGACGAACCGGACCAGCGGAGCCTTTCCCTTTAGCGGCGCTTGCCGCCCAGGTTGCATAGGCGAGCAGTGTAGCGAAGCGAAACGACCAGCCCCGGTGAGACGGTGTGGCAGCACCGACCCTTGAGCACGCCCGAAGCGTGAAAACATTGTTCGTATACTCGTAGAATAAAGTGTTCATTCCTCTTGCTTCCTGTCATACCCCGATTGAACTGGTTGGGCTCGAGCCGTATCACCGTACGAAGCTGGGGAGAGAGGAAAGCATTAGGCTCCGGTAATTTTAAAGAGGTCGTTATGTACAAACCTGTTCTGAGCATTGATGTCTCTAAATCAAAGAGTGTCGCTGCTGCTTTTGTTTCCTATGATGAGCCTTTAACTAAAACTTTCTCCTTCACTCATTCTCCTAAAGATACTGAACTTTTGTTAAAACAGCTTCAGGAACTGGAGCGCAAAACAGGAATCAAGCCTGAGGTTGCCCTTGAAGCCACTGGTATTTACTCCAAGCCTATTATTGATTTCTTTCAAAGGTCTGGATACAATGTCGTAGTTTTAAATCCTATATTAACCCATCAACAAAAAGCCAAGTCTGTTAGAAAAATTAAAACTGATCCTATTGATGCTGGCCGGATTGCTAAAGTATACTACCTTAACAAGCTTGATGCGAACTATGATGTGCCTGATTCTATTGCCGAACTTCAATGCCTTTCAAGACAATACGAAGGGCTGATGCGTACTTATACCGAAATTCAACTGCGTATGCAAAGTATTTTTGATCTTGTTTTTCCTAATTTCCATACTGTATTTAATCACTTATGCTGTAGTTCTTCACTTTTGCTTCTTATGTCATACCCCTCTCCGGAGGATGTACTTAAAGCCAGTAAGGATAATCTATTTAAACTCATTAAGTCTACCGCTCGAGGTCATTCTGATAATTGGTGCAGCACTAAGGTTAATCATCTTTTAGCTGCTGCAGGAGAAAGTTTGCCAAGTCATAGGGCCCAGCAGTCGAACATACGGGTTCTTAAGGATTACATCAGCATCCTTATGACCCACAAAAGAATCATGACTGATTTACAGGCCGATCTGATCGCACGGGCTTCCCTTTCTCCTGCTTATGCTCTTCTATTGTCTATACCAGGCATCGGAGAGCTTACTGCAGCTACCATTCTCA
>JAEZLR010000036.1 GCA_023415205.1 Bacillota bacterium
GTTGTAGTAATATCGGCTTCACAACTATATTCTACCGCATTTGACGAGTCTTTTGGACCCGTCTTTTGTGTTTTTAGGCATTAAAAAGAGGCTATCTCAAAGTTTTATTTTGAGACAGCCCCTTTAAATTTAATTCGTTGTCGATTCGATAAATCTTTGCAGAATGGCGGCTACCTGAGCACGGGTCGCGTTGTCCTGGGGCATCAAAGCTCCATTAGAGCCATTGATAATGCCTTTTTCCACCGCCCAGACCATGGCGTCGTATGCGAAACTTGATACGTTTTTCGTGTCGGAGAATTTACTCAAATCGCCGTCGGTCTTGGGAGAACCTGCATACCGCCACAAAATAGTGGCCATCTGCTCACGGGTAATATCCCCGTTAGGATTGGTGCCATCCGTGATACCAGCGTTCATAGCCCAGCTGCGAGCAACATCAAATGCGTTGCTGCCCGAAAGGTCTTGTCCGTTCGATCGTCCCAGTACCGTCCAAAGCATGGCACGGGTCATAGAGAGATTGGGCGAGAAGGTATTGGAACCGGTACCGGCAAAAAGACCATTCCGGTTGGCAAACTCCACTGCGCTGTAAAACCAATCACTTTCCTTCACATCGTGGAAAGGATTCGTCCAAGGTTCAGTAGATGCCTTTTGGGCCATCAGATAGAAGTTGCAAAGATGATTCGTTGTGACCGTATATGTACGTGTCGCCAAATCAAAGGTTCCGTACAATTTTGTAATGGTGCCATTATCATCTTCCTTGTAAACCACTAAGCTGTTGGGGTCAATGCTCCGAAGCTCTTCGTTTGTAAGCTGGAACTTCAGTGTGATTGCACCTAAAAGCTCAGTAACGGGAGCAGAATGGTTGTTGCTTTCAATGGTGAAGTTCACTTCGTATCCTTTGTAAAGAGCCTGCTGAGTGGGATAGGATTGATAGAAGTCGTCCAATGTACTGGAATCCCTGATTTCAGAGGCCTTGATGATGATGGCATCGTCATCGTTCCGGGGAATTGTGTCCAAGTCAGCGATAATTTGCAGGCCATTGTCAATATTGATGCGCTGCTGTCCCTCAAGCATCTCTCTGATAATGGACGGAGTAAAGATAAAGGTATCCTCATCTGGCGTAGGAGTCGGAGTGGGTGCGGGTGATGTTGAAGATGGTGTTCCGGAGTCGCTAGAGGACGGAGTTTTGCTGTTTGTTACATTTATTGTGTAAGTCTTTACTGTACCGTCTTCAGCTGTTACCTCTACCTTTATATCCTTTACAGTACCAGGTGTCAGTGATATTGTTCCGGAGGCCGTACCGCTGGCAACAACCGAGCCGTTCACTGTAATTGATGCCTTGCTGTCCGCCGCTGTCGCAGTCACCTTAATGCCAGTTGCATCCTGCAGGGAAATACTGTATTGGGTGGTTGTTGCGGTGAATGTCGGCTGGAGTGTTCCCACACTAGTGGTCAAGCCACTGAGATCCGCATTGGACGATTTTGGTGTATACATTCCAAGATCGCCGAGGTCAATTTTATAGCCATCCTGGAGTTTCTCGTATTCGCCTTTAAAGTAATCATCTAGGTATGAATGCCCAAGAATAAATCTGTCCGGATTCATGGCACCGTAATAACCGGCATTGGCATTGCTCTGACTGTCAAACAGCACATAGCTCCCATCCTTTCCTGAACCGGTTACGCCCCAGTTAATGATGTGATCAATGTACGGGGCGAACTTGGTGAACAGTTTGTACATCAGAGCGTACTCATAACCAAGGGCGTCAGACTGTCTGACATTGAGCACTGAGGGAGCGGTTGCACCACCGCCAGGAGCGTTGGTTGGTATCTTAAGGTCAAATTCTGAGAACGAAATGCCGGAAAGAAGGCCCTGGTCAACGAGGGAGGCATAGAGAGCTATGGCATATTGGTTATCGCTTGCTAGGGTCTTTCCAATTGAATCGTGTCCCTGGATGCCGATGTTTTCGATAAGGGGTCTTCCGTCATACAGCGGATCGGAGAGCCATGCGGTGTTTAGTTCGCGAACCATGTTGTATACAGTCCTTGCTTTGCTGCGGGTAGCAAGACCGTAATCGTTGTAGGTCAGTTTCGGAGGATTGTCAACGATATAGGCGTCAATGCTGCCGTCGGAGTCGTGTCCGTCGAGCTTCATGTACTCGGGAAGGTCGGCGTAGTTGGCTTTGTAAGCCGCCGCCATCTGGGCGTTGGGAGCTGCAATGTGTGCGTATTTGAAGAGCAAGTAAATGTAATGCTCTTTGATGTCGCTGCCAATTAGATCATCCGACATTGCAGCAAGCCAGTTGGTGTGTTTAAGGCTCGTTCTCCAGTTGTTTGCATCAGTAGGGATGAGCTCACTGTGGCGGCTTTCATGGACTTCTTCGTTAAGTACATCCCATGAATTGAAGGGGATTACTCCGCGGGATACGCTTGAGTCATACTTCGTATCTGTGGTCAAGAAGTGCCGCATCACATACATTGTGTGGTTAAACTGCACTCTTCTGGACATTTCTTTGTCTACTGGAACTGTGGTAGTAACGCCGTTACCCAATCCATAGAAATTGGTTGTGCCGTTATATCCTAAGGGAAGGGTGGCTGGAATTATTTGTCTCATCCATGCAGGGGCCTGGTTGTACCAAGCCAAAACATGGCCGTGAGATTTGTACTCTCCTGGAGCTCCAGAATCTCTGATTTCTTGGTAGGAGTTGGTAGGAAAACTGAAGCAAAGTGCGTCAGGGGTGGTGGTCGCACCGCTCAAGGGATCGCCATCAACGCTTTTCAACCAGTTCGGACCGAGGGGATGTGTACCTTCGGCCTTAAGATTGTTGCCGTCGACAAATATTTCATAGTGCTGGGCTCTAGTTCCAGTTACTGCTCCAGTTCCAATCGCACCGACCATGAACAGGCCATTATCCTTGTTGTAAACACTCTTTAAAGGCGCTACGTCACTCTGGTTTTTACTGTTTATTACTTCGGACAGTGGAACGCCATTTGGATCGGGTGCGGTTATTTTGATGTTTGCCACAAGAAGCATGCCAGTTTCTGCGGGACGGCCGTTCTCACCATGGAGCTCAAGAATGAAGTTTGAGGAATCGCCTGTTGAGGCAGTAACGCTGTGGTGAGCCACCAACCAGGTTTCACCGTTGTAGCTGCCAACCCAGTCGGGATTAAGGTTGTTGTACTGGTAACCCCTGAGGTAGCTATCGATGTTAGTGTTGGCATTTCTGATTCTCCACCTCATGTATTTGCCCTGCGCGCTCTTGGGATAGTACACATCAAACTCAATAGTTGAGCCTTCGGGGACATTTACAGATGGGGACAACGGAGATTCAAGGCTCATTCCGCCGAACGTACTTTTTCCGTTATGTATGTAATTGATCAGAAGGACATCCTCTTTGCCTTCGGAATCTGAAAAAGGATACGGAATCATTTGGTATGTTCCACCAGCATAGTCGGTGGGGACGCGGTAATCAAGCGGGGTTCTTTCGGTCCAGACATTGGTGGGTGCGGTGATTTTCGTAGCTATTCTGCCAGGACCTGGATCAAGACGGAAATAGGGATCTGAACCGTCTGCTTTGATCTTTCCAGTGAAATTCACTATTGCGTCTTCAAGGCTGACTATGGCCTCGTCGGTGGGAGTGAGCGGATTACGTGCGAACTCAAGAGCGATATCAAGAGCTTCGAGTTCGTCGGCGTACACCCAGGGGAAAGCTTGGTTTACATCGGATCCGTCGTCAGCGTGGCTAATCTGGAGCGGGAATTCCTCGTTGCCAGTTTTTAAAGCTTCGGCTTGTGTAATAAGGTCGTTCAGTTCATTTGTTGATTTGCCTTCGGCCGCAACGGGGGCACACTGGATTAAGGATAGCAGCATGAGGACTACCAGGAGGCGGGAGATGTTGATTATGTGTTTTTTACCTTTCATCTTAGTTTTCCTCTTCTCTTAATGTAATTTATAAAGAGTTTTAGATTTGTACTTAGCGACATAAAAGATAGACATATTTTTCGAGTATATTCTATCATAAATGAAATCCAAAAACCCTTCCGCTGCATGAAACATGATTTTTTCGATATGAAGACCTACGCTGTTGATTAATTAATCTTTTCAAATAAATAAGTCTGACTTGCATCTGATGCGTTTGTCCACAGGATAACATTAGTGAAATTCTCCATTTTAGCTTCTGAAATTCCTACGTAAAGCCCTGTGCTGTCCATAATTCGGTAGGTCCCATCTTCCTGTTTTGTGATTGTGAAGGTGATAGCGTTCTTGTCGGTTACAGAGCCGGATTGTGTGAGATTTGCTCCCTTGGATCCGCTGCTTGTCAACCATTTGCCTGAATAAACATTCTGAATGGTATATTGATTGTCTTTCACCTTGGTAATTCTGAACTTTTGATTATTACCGCCGTTGTTCTCATAAATAATGAGTTTCGCACCATCCTCTTTGCTTTTGGAAAGCACGTCGATGATAAAGCCTGGGTTTTTTGAAGCTTTGATATAATAAACACCGTCCGCCTCCAGTTCATCACTAGTGTAAGTAAAGGCTACTGATTTCGGTGCAACAGTGGGGTAAAATGTGAACTCAGCATTAGCGGGAGCGTCCATGTTTTTTTGTGCTGACAGGATAACCGGTGTTCCTTCCTTTATGGTTCCGGAAGCAGTGAGTACCAGTCCGGTGTTAGTAGACGGACGCAGGCTGTATCTGTTGTTATCAAAAAATCCGCCATTGTTTTCATAATAGATATTCCAAATATATGGACTATTTATCACCTTGGCTCGTACCCCGCTAGCTGCGGTACCATCAATCCCTAAATACCTTCCATCGCCCAATCTCAGGGTAACCTGGTTGTTACCCTTTTTTTCTGCATAGAATGGTGTTCCATCTCTGAGTTCAGCATTTCCTTTGGCATCTATCTCTATACTCACAATATTGTTTACGTGGTCATACATAAGTTTGTACCAGCCGTCGTGGGATAACAGCAGATTATTGGGGTCTGTAGTGTATGTGACTTGAGAACTGGCACCTGAAGGAACATAGAACTCCTGGATAGTAGTCGTTGACTCAGTTATTTTCGGGGCAGAACCACCAATCTTAGCCGCTATTTCATTGGGGACTACGAATACTCTTACGCCGAAATGAGCGGCGCCGGGATTGCCATATTTGGATGTAATCGCTTTATCACTTGTAGATGTATTAAAATTATATTCATTGCTATTTGCTAATGTAATAGAATCACCTTGTGAAATTCCGGCCCTTTCTCGGTCATCGTATTCAACGGCAGATGTCACTGTTGGCCACAGGGCACCATTCCCAAAATATATGCTGGAATAAGGTGAAATCGAATATTCGGATTTCTTCCAATATTCAGTGTCATATGGAGGTACATACTTGGTGCATTTTATCGTTGCGCCCTCTGGAACGACGACAAAGTGAACAATAGTTGCCCCGTCTGCGCCGTAGGCAAGAATGCGGGCATAGGAATATGTATTTGAGATTTCAAGGGTAAGCAGATTTTCCAAGTTGATTGTCCTTTTGGTGCCGCCCTTCACCGTCGATGGGGTACTTCCGCTTTGGGGTGCAACTCCGGTGTAAGCCACGCCGGGTTGGATGACTGCCTGTCCTGCTGCGCTGTCCCAGTACACATTAAACTGTGATTTAGTGCCAGAAAGCTTCTGTGCAAACTCGCGCAATTGAATGTAGTTGGTACCGCCGTCAATCAATCGTGCGTCTGAAAAGGTAAATTCTTCGCCGTTCATCTTGAACTTTGTACCGCTCTTCTGAACGTCGGTTGTGTTTTGAAGCTTGGTTGCTGTAACTGTGCCGCTGTATGGCTTTCCCGGCTCAATCACGGCATATTGGCCATCCCAGCTTACGTCGAACTGCGCGGAAGTACCGTTCAGCATCGCAGCGATTGCGCGAAGCTGCAGGTAGTTCGTATTGTTAATCACGTATGCCGTTGTGACCGAAACGGACTTACCGTTAATTACAAATTTTGTGCCGCTTGGCACGGCGGTGTCTGCTGCAAACGCCGTCGTTGGCAACAGGGTCAAAGCTATGCACAGAACGAGCAGGAAGCTTATAAGTCTTTTTTTCATTGGACTTTCCCCCTTAAAATATTGATGGTTGGAGAATAATCTCCCCTGCTCTTAATTTATCAGAAATTTCCCACATAAAATTGCCCGCTGCATGAAACACAGATTTTTCGGCATGAATCATGGTTTTGAAATCTTAAAGATGTTTATGATAATCTTTTTTAAGTTCCATCTGAGTCCCCATTATCCGGCTTTGCTATATAGTACAAGACGAACAATTTCTTTTGTTCTCCTCCATCCTATGGTATGTTTTTCTTATAGATTTTTAAAAAAACGAAGGGTTTTAGGATTATGGAAAATATTAAAATCGACTCGTTAATATCCTTTGGTGACTACAGCTGGCGTGTGCTTGATATACAAAACAATGCTGCTTTGGTGATAACTGAAGAGATCATTGATCAACGTTCCTATCATAATGCTTATAAGGACATCACTTGGGCCGAATGCTCGTTAAGGAGTTACCTTAATGGAGAGTTCTATGATAAATTCAATACGACGGATAAGTCAAGAATCATTGAGGTATCAATCAAAAACCATGATAATCAGTGGTATGGCTCAAAGGGTGGAGCGGATACTCAGGACAATATATTTTTATTAAGCATTGAGGAAGTGTGTACATATTTCGGTGATAGCCTTTCAAAACTGTACAACCGAGGAAAAAATCAAAGATATTGGTTTGAGAGAAAAGATGATAACAACGATAAGCGAATAGCAAGACTTCAGGATAATCAATGGATTTGGTGGTGGTGGCTTCGGTCGCCCGGCCGCTTCAATGTGAAAACCGCGTACATCCACGGTGACGGTAATATAGGCATTCAAGGCAACAACATACTTAAAGGCAACCTCAGCGATGGCAGATGTACAGGCGGCGTCCGTCCCGCTTTATGGCTCAAGCTCTAATAGTAAATCATTTAGCTGCGTTTCAATGAATTATTATAAAGGAGAATTAAAATGAACAAGTACGAAAACGCAATGAAGCTTTTGGAAGAACGTTGTGGAAATGGTAAGGATGTAGATATTGCTCTTGGGACAATATCACTCTCCCCCAACGCTTCCGGTAAACCCCGCCCTGCTGTCCGTATGGTTTGCGCTTATTATGAAGACGGTGTGTTTTATGTTTCTACGGATGCAAAAAAGAATAAAATGCTGCAAATCCAGCAGAACAACGAGGTTGCCGTTGCCGGCTCTGATTGGTACACCTTCCATGGTACGGCTGAAAATCTTGGTTGGGTTAAGGACGAGAAAAATGCGGAGATCAGAGCGAAATTTAAAAAAGTCTTCGGCTGGTTCAATGAAGTTGGCGATGAAGATAATCCGAGCTCAATTGTTCTGCGTATCACCCTCACAGAGGGTACCCTTATTGACCATGAAAGAAAATATGGTGACCAGCAATATGAAATTGATTTTATCAATAAAACGGCAAAGAGTGTGTAAAATGGTTTGTGCTATTGGCTAGAACATGTAAGTTGGATATTTCCATATTTAAAGTTTATTAACATAAAAAGGGGTCTGTCCCCAAATGTTTCTCTCATTTTGGGCAGACCCCTAAAAATATATAAATTCCGATAACGATTAAAAAAGAAAAGTAATTACACATCAATTCTAAAACCTAAATCTACTTCATTTGCAGGCTTTCCACCTGCAACCCCCCAGTTTTCTAATGACTGCTCATTGATGACGATGAGAATATCCGTCCTTTTAACCCCAAGGGCCTTTTCCAAATTATCAACAATTGCCTTATAGAGATTTTTTTTAGCTTCAAAGCTCCTGCCCTTAAATATTGTCAATTCTATGAGTATGAAGTCTTCTGTTTTATTTGATGAAATCTCAAAGTCTTCTTTTTCTAATTCATAGAGCCTTTGCATTCTATCATAGTCAGGGATTTTAATGGTATCCACCAAGGCTTGATGCACTCCATTTAATAGAGCCTTTTTATATTCTGAATTTTTTCCCTTTAAAATCTCAATTTTAACTAATGGCATAAAGTCAACCTCCTACGTAAATTTTCACAATTCTATCACGATTAAAATACAGTGTAAACAATATTTTTACTTAACTTTACCGCTATCAGATTAAGAGTCGCTTTGATATAATAGCAATGGGTTAATCTTATGATAATCCAACCTTAAACAAGGAGGTAATATGCTTAAAATTGGAGAATTTGCAGTGTTATCTTCTATTAGCATCTACATGCTAAGAAATTACGACAAAATCGGGTTGCTCACCCCAAGCACTATTGATAAGCTTAATGGCTATCGGTATTACAGCGAGGAACAACTAATTATTGCAAACAGGATTCAAGCACTGAAAGCCATGGGGTTCGGCTTAAGCGATATTATAAAGATACAATCCCAAGAAGCGGAAGATGACCGCTTCACAAAGCATCTGGAAAGGAAGCTAGCAGAAACACAAAAGGAGATCCGGTTGCTCCTAAGACAACAACAACTCCTAGAGAATTCACTGAAGGCGACAAAAACCAAGCAGGAATATAAATGTACGATTGCAGTCAAGACAATCCCCCCTATGACCGTGGTCTGTTGTAGAGATAAAATTGACGATTTCCCTGATGAGGGTGTGTTATGGAATAAACTCATGAACGAGTGCCAATTACAAAAAATTCAATTTTCACATCCGCACTATGCAGTTTCAATTCAGCATGAGATTAACTTTGAAGACAAATATATTGATGTTGAGGTACGAAGAGCTGTAGACAAAAAAGGAGAAGATACAGATACAATCTTCTTTAGCCCTATGCCACAAATGGTTGTGGCATCTTTAATCTTTCAGGGTGGATACAGTAAAATCCAAGATGTTAACCAATATGTTGCACAATGGATACTAGAAAATAACTTTGAAATCAGTGGCCCGGCCTTTAGCATTTATCACATTTCTCCGGACAATGAAAGCAATGAAGAAAAGTTTATTACTGAATTCTGCCTACCCATCATCCATCGGAAATAGCCCCTTGACTCTAGCACGATACAAGAGTTTATACTTTCTCTTATCAAACTTAAGAGAGGTGTTGGCTATGTCTGGAAAGCTTATCAGAATGGAGCATAAGGTCTGTGATTATACCTGTATGTGGAATGGTATTGAAGATTTGTATCAACGAAGTACGGGCATTGAATTACCGGATTTGTTCTATCTCGACTATTATCCTAAGTTCTATTATAAGACCCATATTCCCATCCATTATGTGCTCATGGTCGGGTATGATGATGAAATGCAGGTTGTTTACATACAGGATTGCGGAATGAAGGATGTTCAAAAGCTACCCTATAGCGAACTTGAAAGAGCTCTGAGTATAGAAAAAACAACCCTATCAGATAAGAATACTCTATGCTGTATTGATTTCTCAGGACGAATGAATGATATGCGTCAGATTGCCATCGATGGCTTTCAGGCTAAAGCCCATAGAAATCTCAATTCAAAAGTTGGCTTTGTTGGGATTAAAGGCATGAGAAACCTCGCCAAGGAAATAGGCAGTTGGCAGAAGCAATTAACAGAAGATGAGTATAAAGCCTCTCTGCTCAATATAGTGACCTTTACAGGCACGGTGCCCATGCTGCCTGCTCGTTTAATAGGCGAGGAAATGGAAAAAAATCAGATTAAGCACCAGGCCTTACGGGATAGGTTTGGAGAGCTTATGATTGAGCTTGGTAAACGATACTCCTTTGGCGAATGGGTGTTGGCAGGAGAACTCTTCCTGAAAAGTGGTGACTTAATCCAGGATATGACCGATTTGATTGTTGACTATCTCCTTGGGGATAGTACCGGACTGAAGGGTTTAGAGAGTATAATCCTTGATATTGCTGATTTGGAGGAAAGGGCTTATGGTCGAATCTTAAGTGAACTAAATGATTAAACACAAAGGGAATCCTCATCAGAATTCCCTTTGTGGCTCGTATTCAAAAGGCTTATAATTACGGTTCTTCCACCTCCACAAACCGTAAGCAATAGGCAATGTCAGTACTTCTGCCATGGGTACCGCTATCCATATCCCCTTGTCTCCGTAAAAAGCAGGAATGATGTACAATAACGGGGTTAATAGGATGAAGCACCTTAAAAGGGATATGATGATGGATTCTTTCCAGCTCCCTATGGACTGCATGTAGGATGCAAAAAGAATATTCATACCTGATACGAATAGGGCTGGAAAATAATAAATTGTAGCACGGGAAGCCGCCTTAACAAGCTCTAAATCCTCACCCGCGAAAATTGACACAGGAACCTCAGGAAACAAAAACAGCAGAAGGTATGCGAGGATTCCGATGGCTGAGGCTATGAAGAGACTCATTTTCAAGATGGATTCCATACGCTCTTTTTTATGGGCACCATAGAAAAAGCTTATCAGTGGCTGGGAGCCTTCCGCCATGCCAAGGAATATGGAAAGAATAATCAATGCGATATAGCCCACAATGCCAAAGGCGGCAAAGCCTAAGGCTCCCATGTGGATTCCAATGGCAATATTAACCCATAAGGTGGTTATCCCCAATGCAAATTCCATGGTAAAGGAAGGCAGTCCCTTTAATATGATTTCAGAGATTGTTTTAAAACCCGCTTTTACTTTTTCAAAATAGAGATTCCCCTTTTTTGACAGGAAATGAGGAAGCATAATGAGTATGCCGAAGACAGGGCCTAAACCAGTGGCTATTGCCGCTCCTGATATCCCCATTTTGAGAGGCCCCATGAATAACCAATCTAGAAATATATTTAAAAGCGCTCCAGCAATCTGGGCCAGCATGGCCAGCTTTGGTTGTGAATCGTTTCTTAACCATGTGCATAGAGCATAGCTAAACATAAAGGCGGGACTGAATAAAAAGAAATAGGTCAGGTACTGAACCACCAAGTCAAGAATGTCAGGAGTAGCACCCAGCATTTTCGCTAGTGGGCGTATCAGGAGCAGGCTGGTGATGAGTATGGCTAGGGACACCACTGCTAACAATTTAAAAGAAATATTAAAGATGCCCCTGGCCTCTTTATACTCTCCCCTGCCATATCGGCTGGAAATCATCGCCCCCGCCCCCACAGAGATGAGCATACTTAAGGAAAGCAGGATCTCTACCACAGGGACGCCCACTGTTACTGCAGCAAGGGCCTCCCTCCCCAGTATTCTTGCTACAAAAAGGCCGTCAACAACAATATAGAGTGAGTTAAACAAGAGACCGGCTATACCGGGAATAATATAGGATAATAATTGCCTCATTCCATTTAAAGACTGCTTTTCAATGGCTTCATTCATAGTCACTTCCCCCTAAGCATAAATAAAAAAGTAGACCTGACGCAACCTCAGGCCTACCGTTGCAATTCTTTATCTCATTAAAAGGTAAAATCCTCCGGCGAGTATTATACCCTGAGACAGTAATATTCACTTAACTATTGGGTATGTTATCAAAACCCCCTTTCTTTGTCAATAAAATGTGCTTTATTAAAGGCATCCGTATTATTTTCCAATAATAAACCCTGGTTTAGCAGGGAAAATTACTGTATAAATACATTGGAGCGGGATGATATGCAAGTAATTGAGAAGACCTATCTTTTTCTATTTAAAAATGCATTGAGAGCGGTGAATCCTGTAAAAAAGAGAATTATCCGAACAGAGTGTAGGGTTCATCAATTTATCAATAACCAAGCCGTTATTATTATGAAAAATGATGGTTTAGATGAGGCCTCCAAGATGATGTCCACCTATATTCATGCCCTTAATGCAGGTGTGGTTTGGGCGGATCAGGATTTTAAGAGCAGTAATCACTTCTATAATCCTGTGACTGAAAGAGGCCTCTTCGGGAACAGTAATGCCAAAAAAGAATGCCGTTCCTACTATAAAATAGCTCTTAAGGAGTATTTTAAAGGTCATACCAAAAGGGCTATGTTCTATTTAGGTGCAGCCTGTCACCTGATTCAGGACCTGACGGTTCCCCAGCATGCCAATGTACGGTTATTGAATAATCACAGAAGCTATGAGAAATGGGTGCTCAGTGCTTATCGCCATTATGATGAATACAAAATCTACTATGGGGGAATTTATCTCAGCTCTTTAAGGCTTTATATTCATCTCAACAGCAGAAAAGCCATCCAGACATACCTCCGGTATTCTTCAATCAGAGACAGGTATCTTCGGTATTACAAAATAACCTCTGTTATATTGGCCCTGGCACAAAGAACCACAGCAGGCCTAATGCTCAAGTTCTATCATGATATACACAGAATCAGTCTGTATCATGTCTAATGATCGTTCTTCGGAAAATTCGAACAAATAAAAAACCGGGTGAATCTATAAAAACTTCTATAGTTTCACCCAGTATATTGATCACTGGCTAATTACAGTCTTAACTTCTTAATATCGTCCTTAAGTCGTTCAATATCCCTAATCCAATCCTCAAGATCATGCTCGTGCTCCAATTCGTCATTAAGGATGTTGGTTGCCATCTGGTAGGTGGAGTGATCCTTCCCATAGGTAAAGCTGGCGATTTCCTGATATCTCTGGATGGCGCAACGTTCCCCTTCAAGATTCTGTTGGAGAATTACCTCAATATAGGGGTCATTGGGTTCGGCATAATCACATTTGGCATATTCTGTCCATTTAACAGGATTTAAAATGGGTGTTCCGCCCAATTGGATAATTCGGTTGACCACCAGTTCGGAATGGCCGAACTCTTGTGTAGCGTGAAGCAATAGTTCCGGCTCGATCTCGCTTCTCATAGGGCCTTCCATCATTCTAGCGCCGATCCAATACTGATAATAAGCAAGCCATTCCTCAGCGAGCGCTTCGTTCAGCATCTGTATGAGCTGATTCACATCAAGATTAACAATATCCACTGCTTTTTTTCCCATAAAACACACTCCTTTTCCTTTCTAATGAAGTAATTTGCCAATATAAATAATTATAAACCTCTTTCTAAGGGCTGTCCAGAAGATGACCAAGCCTTACGACATGCTTCGAAACATAACAACAGTCATGCCTCATCCCTTAAAAGGTCATTATTAACGGCATTTCAGATTGATTATATTAAATAGCTAAAGCAATAGGTATTAATTCCCTTTATATTTAACGCTACACACCGCTAGAAGAACCTGTTGATATTGGCGGAAAGAAATTGCTTCACATCATTATCTGTAGAAAGCGATAAGAGCTCAGGGATCCATTTTTGTACCTCGTCAAAGCTAAGCTCCTCTATAGCCTCCCGTGCCTTTCTGATAGTGTTGGCATTCATACTGAGCCCATCCAAGCCCATACCCGCCCAAACAGGAATCAGGGCTCTTTCTCTGGCAGCCTCTCCGCACATCCCCACTTTTATATTATTTTGATGGGCATTATCAACAACTTTTTGAATAAGTCTCAGTAAGGAAGGCTGAAAAAAATTGTATAGATGCTGTACCGAGGTATTCAATCTGTCAACGGCCAGAGTCAGTTGTGCCAAATCATTGGTTCCGATACTGAAAAAATCAGATTCACGGGCGAAGACATCACTCATAAGGGCTGCAGCCGGAGTTTCAATCATCATGCCTACAGGAATATCCTTTTTATAGGGAACCCCATGGAAATCAAGATCCTTTTTTGCCTCCTCCATAAGGTTTTTGGCCTCCCTTAGCTCCTTGAGAGTACTTATCATAGGAAACATGACTTGTACTGATCCAAAGGCACTGGCCCTCAAAATGGCCCTTAGCTGTGTTTTGAATAGCTCCCGCCGATCCAGGCAGAGTCGGATGGCCCTATACCCTATGCAAGAATTATTTTCCTTATGAAGGTCAAGATAATTCACCAGCTTATCTCCGCCTATATCCAAGGTTCTGATCGTCAGAGGTCTATCTCCCATTTTAAGCGCAGCAGCCTGATAGGTCTCAAATTGCTCCTGCTCGCTGGGACATTGATACCTTCCCAAATACATGAATTCTGTTCTGAAAAGGCCAATACCCTCCGCATCATTCTCAATTGCTGCTTTTACATCATTTAGCGAGGCCACGTTGGCCTCAATGGCAATAAAGTGTCCGTCCCTTGTCATGCTTCTTTTTCCATTCAGAGCATTGCTTCTTCGGCTCTGTTCCTCATATTGTTTTCTTCTATTCATAAGACGAAGGATCTCCTCCGTAGGATTGATATAAATCTCTCCCGTTTCTCCGTCAAAAGCGATATAGTCACTCCATTGAATGTTTTCCATCAACTGGGGTATGGCGGCGATTGAGGGAATTCCCATGGATCTTGCCAGTATAGTGGAATGAGAGGTTCCTCCCCCTGCCTCGGTTAAAAGGCCCAATATCTCCTCAGCATTTAAGCAAGCCGTATCCGACGGAGTGAGCTCCTTTGCTATGATAATGGATTTTCTTCGGATGGGATTATGGCGTTTTTCTTCGTTATGCTGAATATGCCTTATCAAGCGTCTGGCGATGTCTTTGATATCCAATGCCCTTTCTCTGAGATATTCGTTGTCCATGCTCTCGAATACGGAGATATAGTAGTCTCTAACATTGGCCACAGCCCATTCTCCGTTAATTCTGTTGGTGATTATCTCATCCTCAATTTTTGTAACAAAATCTTCATCCTGAAGCATCATCATCTGTGCCTCAAAAATAGCGGCCTCTTTAGGGGCCATTTTTATTTTTGTCTTGCTATAGAGCTTTTTGAGCTCTGCTAGGCTGATTTCTATGGCCTTCCTCAGCCGTATTATTTCTTCCTCTGTTGAATCCCTGCACTCTTTGGTATATGAAACCGGCATAGCTGTAAATAGCATGGCGTGACCTGCTACAATACCAGGAGAAATCCCCAATCCTTTGAGCTTAATCATAATTTCACCTATTCCATGATTTCATTTTCTACGAGAATTTTAAGGGCATCGATGGCCTCAGTTTCATCCGGACCTTCGGCAAAAATCTCAAGGAGGTCTCCTTTTTGAGCTCCCAGTGTCAAAACGCTCAAAAATCTTTTAGCATTGGCCTCCCTGTCCTTGCACCTAACGCTGATATGGCTACGGAATTGAAGGGCGGCTTTAACAAACCTACTGGTTGGTTTTACATTTAAGCCATTGGAATGATGTAAAATAACCTTCACACTCTCCATACTGCCTCCTTCCTTAAGGATTAAAACATTAAAGGCATGGACTCATGTATTTCAATACATAGGTTCATGCCTGCTTTGCAGTAACACACCTTACAATCTATTTTATTACCTGTCATGGCCTCATAGAACCTTTCATGGGTTTTCCTTTTAGGTGCACTAACATAGGAGGGGATTTATTAACATAAAGTTGAAAGATACATATTGTGTTTATATGGGCCTCCAAGTCCTGTAACTTATGTCATAAAGCTATTCGGCCTATATGAGCGGTAGAAACCCTGATGAACGAGGAGGTTTATCCTTTATGTCCGACAATAATGATCAAAAGGTCTGCAACTTTAGCATTCCCTTTAGTATCCTCTCACTTCCAGCTGAACAGTTTACCCTTGTGGCCACTGTATTAGGTTTTTTATTATCCAAAAATCTTAGTGTGGTTCAACAGAGCTCACTTGGCAACTTTTTTCAAACCGTAGGCCAGATTATTATTACGATTGCCGGGCAAAGGGATATATACTTAGACCTTATTAAAACTAACGATTCAACTGAACAAGTTATACCTGAGTAGACTCCAGGTCTTTGACTTTTATATCACCCACTTTACCTGGGGGTTGATTGATAAACTGACATAGTCAATAATTGAAACATGCGCTATTGTCCTGTGTAACGATCATTTTTAATGAAGAAGCCACATTGACCGATCCTGTTACATAAACCGTATACGCCTTGTTTCTACCAAAATGGGCGTTGGGTAAGGAGAAAATGATGTGCTTTGTTTCTGAGGCTCTTAGCACCAAGGCCTCTCTTCCAGCGGTTATAGAGATGTATTCGGAGGCTTCTTGATAGATAATTTCATTGAACCATACCGATCCATTGGCTAATAAATCAACTGCAGACAAATGAGGCGCCAGGTGCACTATTTTTACCTTGGCCCGTCCAGGAGGTATGATGGTTCTATCATCCAGAACCATCACATCGGGCTCAGATTTGCCGTGAATGACCATAGAAACCACACCTCGCCTCGGAATAAATAGTGTTTTATAGAATATGGGGCGAGCTCTCCGGCCCACTGTGTATAAAAAGATACGGTGGTTACCGGGCCTTACGCTGATATAATCAGATATTCCATGATAGCTTAAGCCACTGTAAAAAAGTCGCCCATCCAGGTAGATATCAATGGGAGAAGCCTTGGGTAGGAGATGGATAAGGCGGGCGTAAGCTCGTTTCCATCTCCCCCCCTCAATGCCGTAGTCGTAAGCCTGATCATAAAAGCTGCGACGCTTTGGCTTGCCCAGGCCATCGATGGAATGCTCAAGGATCACCTTCTGGGAGGGATAATCCAACGGATTGTCCGAAGACCTTCCGTTTTGGTTGTCCATAGGCGTTGGGGGCCTATGATCACTGTTCATACCGGCTATCCCTCCCTTCCTGATCAAAACATGTCATAGAACTTTGACAATATCAAAAACTGAATTCAGCACCAGCCAATTCTGAGGGAAGTATTGCATAATAGTCCAATAGCTTACCCCTCCAAGCTGAAATTCGTTGGCCAGGGTCAGCTTGGCCAGAATGCTTCGGGCATCATCAAACCAGACCTCATGCTGTTTTCCGTCATCGGCGTAATACCTGAAGAACGGTGCCTGAGCTACTGGATCATATTGAATGGCTGCCCCCACACGCCAAGCCAGATTGACAGCCCCTACATTGGAAATGGTACTGGCGGCGGTTCCTTCCTGATAGGGAAGGGTCCAGTTATAGCCATAATTAGGTATGCCCATAAAAATCTTTTGGCGCGGAATTGCAGTTACAGCATAATTCATAACCCTGCGAACCTCATTGAGAGGCGCAACGGCCATGGGCGGGCTATAGGTGTAGCCCCATTCATAGGTCATAATAATTACATGATCCATTAGTGCGCCATGAACAGGATAATCATGGGCCTCATAGAGTGTTCCCTGCTGTGTTGCCGAGGTCTTTGGGGCCACAGCCGAGGTGATGGTATAGCCTAAAGGACGAAGCCGGGCAACCACCTTTCTAAGAAAATCATTGTATTTCTCCCGATCCTCAGGATAGATATACTCAAAATCAATGTCTAATCCGTAGTAATTTTTTTGCTGTAAATTATTAATAATATTGTTGATGAGTCTATCCTGAACAGCAGTGCTATTGAGAATGGCACGGGCAAGATCACTGTCAAAGCCGCCGCTTTCCCCTAAATTAGTGATGACCATCAGCGGGGCCACCCTGGCTGCCCGGGCGGCTTGAATCAAGGGGGTGTCATCAATGGGGTCAAAGCTTCCATCGGCTTTGACATGGTAGCTAAAGATACTCAGATAGGTCAGGTAAGGCAAGGTTTTTCTCAGGGTCTCCCTGTTGATATTAGGAAAGGCGTAGCCATTAACCTCTTTAGGTCCGAATTTGATACTTCTCGGTGGAATATTAAGGGTTTGGCCCACAGCCAATCTGGAAGGGTCAGTAATCTGTGGGTTTGCCGCCAGAAGATCACTAATGCGCAGTTGATATTCAAGGGCAATGAGATAAAGTGATTCACCGGGAGCTACCACATGCTTCCGAGTTCCCTCAAGAATGACAAGGGTCTGTCCTACCACCAATTGGGACGGGTTTTCCAATTCGTTATCAGATACAATTTTCTGCCAGGACACGCCATACTGTCTGGCAATTGAATAAACGCTTTCACCGGGCTTAACCACATGAATGATCATAAGGGATCACACTCCAACTTAATAATGAGAAATTAAAGCGCTAGTGATAAATTGTGCATTTATGAAAGTGGAATTCCAATCACTTTCATTTTGAAATACTTGAGAGCATTATGTATAAAAAGGGCGGCAGGCTGCCGGATTGTAAAAGATTAAAGCCAAAAGCTTTCATAGGTTTACTTTTTTGTTAGGTAAAAAACTGCAACATTAAACTGAGTATAAAATCCTAATATTAACATATGCAGTTTCTTATCCGCGTGCTTGTAAGGTTTTTATGAAAATTCTAGATTTTTGATGTGTATTAGTGTAAACTATTTTATCAAAGGAGCGTGTTTTCAATGGAAATAAGAATTGAACTTACTAAGAATCCAAAAACAAAGCCGTCTTCTGAGAGTTTGGGCTTTGGTAACATCTTTTCAGACCATATGTTTATTATGGACTACACTGAGGGAAAAGGCTGGCATGATGCGAGAATTATTCCCTACGGAACCATTGCCTATGAGCCTTCACTTATGGTTTTTCACTATGGCCAGAGTATTTTTGAAGGATTGAAGGCCTATAAAACTGAAAATGGCGAGGTTGTTCTTTTCAGGCCCGACCAGAATATGAAACGTTTAAATGAATCCTGTGAGGGACTGTGTATTCCCAAAATTGATGAAGCCTTTGCTGTAGAGGCTCTGAAAAAATTAGTGGCTATTGATAAGGATTGGATTCCTGAGGCTCCCAATACATCCTTGTATGTTCGCCCCTTTATTATCGCAACCGATCCCTTCTTGGGAGTACGTCCCTCCAACACCTACCAGTTTATTATTATCACCGGCCCGGTAGGTGCCTATTATAAAGAGGGTCTTAATCCTGTTAAAATTTATGTGGAGCCCTTTTACGTACGTGCAGTTATTGGCGGCTTAGGACAAGCCAAGGCCAGTGCCAACTATGCGGCAAGCCTCAAGGCCCAGATGGTAGCAAAGGATAAGGGTTATACCCAGGTTCTATGGCTCGACGGTATTGAGAGAAAGTATATTGAAGAAGTCGGAACCATGAATGTCTTCTTTGCCATGGGCGACGAAGTTATCACACCTGCATTAAACGGAAGCATACTTCCCGGCATTACAAGAAAGTCCTGTATTGAGCTTTTAAAATCCTGGGGATTGAAGGTGTCGGAAAGAAAAATCTCAATTGAGGAGATCTATGAGGCCTATGATAAGGGGCTACTGAAAGAGGCTTTTGGTACGGGAACAGCCGCAGTTATCTCCCCTATTGGCGAACTGAATTGGAAGGATCAAAAAATCCAGTTAAGCGGCGGTCAAATCGGTGAGCTCTCACAGAAGCTCTATGACAGCCTTACAAGCATACAGTATGCCAAAGCTGATGATCCCTTTAACTGGGTGGTTCGTGTTTAAATCAACCGTTACATATAAGAGAGTAAAAGGGGGATGTAAGTTCGTCCCCCTTTTATATTAAGTATTTAATCAAGTGAAAAGCTGGATTTTACAGGGTTTCTTCTCCCCTGTTTTAAAAAAAATACAAAAATAGGACTTGAAATCGTCTAATAATCATATTATAATAAACTTCGTCGTTGCGGATTGGTGTAACGGTAGCACGACTGACTCTGGCTCAGTTTGTTAGGGTTCAAATCCTTAATCCGCAGCCACTTTTCTTAGCCGGTATCCAGAGGACCGGCTTTTTTGCTGCTTTTTTATGGTAGTTAGGGAAAGGCTGCACCCCCTATTAACGCATGAGCAGCCGGTTTACCGGTCCAGAGCTATGGGCATGGCAGATGGCAATGGCCAGCGCATCGGCTGCATCATCGGGCTTAGGAACCTTCTCCATATTCAGGAGTACCTTTACCATTTGTTGTACCTGTTCCTTTTTAGCCCGGCCATAGCCGACAACTGACTGCTTCACCTGAAGGGGTGTATATTCAAAAACCCTGACTCCGGCTTTAGCTGCTGCAAGAAGGGCGACACCTCTTCCGTGACCGACTTTAATAGCCGTTTTGACATTGGTGTTGAAAAAAAGCTCCTCCACAGCCATTGCATCAGGACGATATTGAGTAATCAGCGCATCCAAGCCGTTATTCAGAACCAGGAGTCTGTCTGACAGCTCCATGCCGGCTTCGGTGGTAATAACCCCTACATCCAATAATTTGAACTTATTCCCTGAGTAATCCAAAATACCGTAGCCGGTGATGGCGAAACCAGGATCTATGCCTATTATGACCATTTTGCCCCCTAAACCCCTAGGGTTTTTCCTTTGAAATCTTCTTTAAAAAAACATGGGATGGAGTATTGAATATTTATACATCGTATTGTATAATTATAAAAAATAACCCTAAACATATCTTAACACAGAATGGAGAGATTTTGTAATGAGTAAGGAAAAAATCGTGCTCGCCTATTCAGGTGGTCTGGATACCTCCATCATTATTCCGTGGTTAAAGGAGAATTATGATGCAGAAGTCATTGCCATGGCGGCTGACGTCGGTCAGGGTGAGGAACTTGATCCCCTTAATGAAAAGGCCATTAAAACAGGTGCGAGTAAAATATACATAGAAGATCTTACAGAGACTTTTATTACCGATTATATCTATCCCACCGTCAAGGCAGGGGCAGTCTATGAAGGAAAATATCTTTTGGGTACTTCCTTTGCACGTCCCATCATAGCCAAGCGTTTAGTAGAGATCGCCGAAAAGGAAGGCGCTACAGCCATCGCCCACGGAGCAACCGGTAAGGGTAACGATCAGGTGCGCTTCGAGCTCACTGTAAAGGCCCTTGCCCCCCATCTTAAAATTATCGCTCCTTGGAGAATTTGGGATATTCGTTCAAGGGAAGATGCCATTGATTACGCTACCGAAAGAAATATTCCCATTCCTGTAAGCAAGAAAGACAATTACAGCCGTGATAGAAATATCTGGCATTTAAGCCATGAGGGCGCTGAGCTAGAAAATCCGGCCAATGAGCCCCTTTACGACAGACTTCTTCAGCTTTCAGTAACCCCAGAAAAGGCTCCCGATCAGCCCACCTATGTTGAAATTGAATTTGAACAGGGTATTCCCGTTAAAATCAACGGTGAAAAGCTTTCTCCCGTGGAACTACTAAAATACCTCAACAAAGTGGGCGGCGAGAATGGCATTGGTACCATCGACATTGTTGAGAACCGCTTGGTAGGAATGAAATCCAGGGGCGTTTATGAAACTCCCGGTGGCTCCATTCTTTATGCGGCGCACCAAGAGCTTGAGAATATCACGCTTGATCGGGATACCTCCCACTACAAGGCCTTGGTATCTCAACGCTTTGCCGAGCTGGTATACTTTGGCCAGTGGTTCACCCCGCTGCGTGAAGCACTTTCAGCCTTCGTAGATTCCACCCAGAAATATGTTACCGGCAAGGTTAAGCTAAAGCTCTACAAAGGCAATATCATCCCTGCTGGAACCGAATCTCCTTATTCCCTCTTCAGTGAAGAGCTTTGCACCTTCGGTGTGGATGAGGTCTACAATCAGAAGGATGCCGAGGGCTTCATCAATCTCTTTGGCTTACCCCTCAAGGTACAGGCTAATATGAAGAAGTTCAACCAGATAAAAGACTAAATATTAAAACGCTAAGAATAACATGCCATGGTTAAACGCCATGGCATGTAACGAATTGAGGATGACTTATGAAGCTTTGGGGCGGACGTTTTTCAAAGAATACCGATCACTTAATGGATGACTTTAACTCGTCAATACATTTTGACAGCAGGATGTATAGACAAGATATTCTCGGAAGCGCAGCTCATGTCAATATGCTGGGACAATGCGGCATAATCCCTGCTGAAGATGCAACCCTCATACGCAAAACCTTGTTCGAAATCCTTGAGGATATTGAAAAAGGTCAGGTGGAATTTGAAACCTCAGCAGAGGATATCCATATGAATATTGAAACCCTCCTGATCTCCCGTATCGGTGATGTGGGCAAACGTCTTCATACCGGAAGAAGCAGAAATGATCAGGTGGCGCTGGATATCCGCATGCATTTAAAGGATGAAAGCCATCAAATAAGAGCCCTTATCAAGGCTCTTCTTGAAACGCTGATTAAAATGGCAGAAGAACATTATGATACCATCATGCCCGGCTACACCCATCTCCAAAGAGCGCAGCCCATCACCTTTGCTCATCATCTGATGGCCTATTTTCAAATGTTCCGTCGGGATATTGACCGACTAGAGGATGCCTACAAGCGGATGAATATCATGCCTCTGGGTTCGGGAGCCCTCGCCGGAACCACCTATCCCCTCGATCGGCAGATGGTCGCCCGGGAGCTGGGCTTTGCTGATATTACTGAAAACAGCCTGGACGCCGTTAGCGACAGGGATTTTGTTATAGAATTAGCCTCCTGCCTCTCCCTCATCATGATGCATCTCTCCCGTTTCAGTGAGGAGATCATCCTATGGTGTTCGACCGAATTCTCCTTTGTGGAGCTGGATGATGCATATAGTACCGGCTCTTCCATCATGCCCCAAAAGAAAAACCCGGATGTTGCTGAACTGGTGCGGGGTAAGGCCGGTAGGGTCTATGGCAGTCTCATGTCCCTTCTTACCTTGATGAAGGGGCTGCCTCTGGCGTACAACAAGGATATGCAGGAGGATAAGGAAGCCATCTTTGATGCCATTGATACCGTGAAGCTATGCCTCCCCATTTTTACACGTATGCTGGAGACCCTGAAGGTAAAAAAGAGCAATATGTACCGTTCAGCCCGGGGTGGCTTCACTAATGCCACCGATATCGCCGACTATCTGGTCAAAAAGGGAATTCCCTTCAGAGACTCCCATGAGATTATCGGGCGAATGGTTGCCTACTGTATTGAAAAGGATAAAAGCATCGATGAAATGAGCCTGGAAGAGTTCCATACCTTTTCAGGCAGGATTGAAAGCGATGTCTATGAGGCTATAAGCCTTGAGACCTGTGTCAATGAGCGTAAGGTACCTGGAGGCCCTTCCATAGAGAGTGTTAAGGCCTCGGTTTTTTCCGGTTTGGAATACCTAAAAGAAAAATAACGGTTCAACTCAATTAAAAAGCTCTTCCAGAGCCATTAGGTTCTGTGAAGAGCTATTTTTATGAGTCATGGAAAGCTACAGGATATAAAAAACGCCTCCATGGAAAACCATCGAGACGTTTAATAGGGTTCAACCTTTTTTTCTAATGCTTTACCGAAGCTGTGCCAGGAGTTTCGTATCTTCCCGCGCATTTCCTCGTCCAGCGTACTCTCGATGACGCTATTCAGTTGTTTTCTCATGGCATAATACTCTTTGACATCAAAATCTTCTCTCTTTAGGAGTTCATCCATATCATCCAGCCAATCAATAAGATATTCAATGCCCATATACTCTTTAGACACCTTCTTCTTAAGGTGTGCTATAACAAGCTTGACGGCTTTCCTCTTGACATCAAGATCATCCAAATGCTTCTCCATATCCTTTGATACTGACATTTTCTGTGGCCTCCTTTCCATTCTTAAAAAAAGCAATAAACTAAAACTCGGGAGATACTATCCCCCTCATTTTTATAAACATAAATATTTTTTTAAATACTCAATCCGGTAATGCGCTTACCGGATTGAATCAAGACCTATTATAATACATATTGGAACACTACTTATTATTTTACATCATTTCGTAAGATAAATCAATGTTTCCCATCAACTTTGATAGTACCAGAGCAAACACCTAGTACGTCACCAGTTTTTTGCCCTCCAGCTTTTGGGCATCTATCTTTTCAGATTTATTCCCCGGGACGACGATGGTTTGAGGGTCCCCATCACTGACATACATCCTGGTTGAAGTCATTTTGGGAAGCCACCAGGTTAAGTCGGCATCTACCGACACCCTTCCCTGTGCCCTTATTCTGCGCACATAAAGACTGTTATAGCTTGTGCTGATGGAAGGCACTGAGGGCTCGGCTCCAACGGCCATAATGGTTTTATGGTGGTAGGCTTGACCTTCATAGGTTCCCTCCTGCAATACCGGCCATAGGCTCTTATCCTTGGGTCTGCTGCCATAAGGCAGAGCCAGGGAATAGAATTGAAGCCCCGGCAGGATTTCCTCTGCTTTTTGCTGGTTTTTCCCCAAGCTTTCCTGAATCCTGTCAGCGGTGGTTATGGAGGTATAGTCTACATGACCCCAAGTATGGGTGCCCAGCTCAAGGCCCAAGTTCTCAAGAACCTCAAATCGCTCCCTTAAGGAGCCCGATCCCTTGAAAGTACTCTCCCCAATATCCATATTGACATAGAATATGCCCTTCAATCCGAAATCTGGATGCTTTTCATTGAAGGCCATCATAATGCCTACCGCGGATCTGGGATTCACCTTCAGTTCCCCATCCTCTTCAATGAGGTTGAACTGCCCCGAGGTACCATCATCAAAGGTAAAAACCATGGGCATGGTACCGGCAGGCACCGCTATGTTGCAATCAATAAAATCCTGCATGCTGATTAAGCGGAAGCCCTGTTGATACAGGGTGTCTAAAAGGGTTTCAAACTCAGCAAAGGTGGTGGTATAGTCCTTTTCCGTATTCGGTTCATAGGCCTCTATAAATCTATGAAACATAATGACGGGTATATCGCCCGATTCATTAGGCTTAAAAGCTTCATAATCCGTTCTGATAACTAATTGCTGCCCCGGGGCTTGTGTTTCTTGAGGAACTGGGGTTTTTAAGGTTTGGGGCTCCGGTGTAGCGGTTACTTCCGGTGTTTGGGTGGACACTGGGGAGGGTGTTGAGGTTTGTGTGGGTGCTGGAGTATTTTGTGACGTTTTATTCTTTTCACTGAAATAAGCCATCAGTGCGATGATAGCGATAACCAACAGGAGGGTAATTATCACAAGAATGCCTTTGTTTTTGTTCTTTGAGTTACGTTTCATTCAATTACACCTTTCTTCTTTTGTATTAATACTCTATCCCTTTACGCGCTAAAATACCTAAATCATAGGGGTGTTTTTCTTTGGATAATAAAGTAATATATTGGGCGGCTTCCCTAAGCTTTTGAGAGGCGCTTCTACCTGTCAATATCAATTCTGTCCCTTCCGGTAAAGAATTGGCAAGATCAAGCAGCCCTTCCTCAGAAATAAACCCGCACTGGATGGCATCAAGGATTTCATCCAGAACAATCATAGCCCAGTGGCCGGATTTTACTATTTCACAAAGCTTCTCAAATCCCCTACCCAAATCCTCTAGCGTATCGGCCAGAGACTTTTCATCCATATTCCAGATAAAGCCTTTGTGCCGCATTTGGGGCCGAAAGATCACAATGCCCTCAAGGGATTCCATGGCGTGGATTTCCCCTGTTTCACCACATTTTAAGAATTGAGCGAATAATATCCTTTTACGCCAGCCCCATGCTCTCACAGCCTGGCCGACGGCGGCAGTTGTCTTTCCCTTTCCGTCCCCGATATAGAGCTGTATCATGCTCAACCCTCATCCCTTGGTTTCTTCTATTATCCTAAAGTCAACAAAAATGACAAGGGATATATTATCTCTTGTCATGTTCATTATAGTATAAGGGAAAATAAAACACAACCCCCGTTTATCTCCCAGTGCGGTTAAAACCATAGGTTTTGGAAGACTTTTTCTTTTTGAAACGGTCTGCCAGATTGGAAGTACCGGTTCCATACTTATGGGTGCTTTTCTTGCGGTTTGCCAGAATGCTGGCTATAGCTCCCGTCATAAGCGCAATAGCCATAAACAAAGCCGTATTGAGTGTGAAAACGATTTTCCCCTGCAAAATACACCCCACAATATAGGCAATAAGCGAGTATGTAAAGGCGGTAGAAAGGCTTGAGACCAAGCTTCTATCCGGGTTCTTCTTTGCGGCCATGGTGCTTCCGGCAAACACACCTAATATCGTTGCCGCAATGGCTGAGGGTAGAGTATATTGCTCCGGAAAGTCGGTGAAGCACAGGAGCAGGGCAGCCAGCAATAAGATGGTAAAGGTTACCATCAGCGCTATTGCGACTGTTTTAAGCAGATCCATCAAGTAGTTTGTGGAAACCTTGCCATTCTGGTATTTATCCTCCACAACGAATACCCCCCATATTGTCCAATCAACTACTTAATCCTATTCAGACCTTATAAAACATAGAACCAGTATTGTAACCCCCAGATAACCTTTTGAATAGTATATATTGAGTTCAATAGGCATGGGAGGTTAATTATATGTTCGGTGGATTGAGAGGATGTTTCGGCGGCGACAATTGCGAAATTCTTATGTTCATTATCCTCTTCTTACTCCTGTTCTGCAATGGCGGATGTGGTAGAAACAACGACAAATGCTGTGACTGACAGTAGGGTAATTTAGAATTTACCCGGAAGGAGGTGCCGTTTATGAAGGGCTTCGATCGTGATTGCGATTGCACAATCTTATTCTTCATTCTTATTTTCCTTTGCTTGTTCTGGTGTAAAGATGGCGGCGGCTGCTGCGACTAAATGAATAAAAGTAAAAGTCACGGGGGCTTGGAGCCTCCGTGACTTTGTGGGAGTTAATTTAAACCTATACGAGGGGCCTCTATGCCTCTCGTTTTCTCATGGTTTCACTTTCATTAACTTTTTGGCCTTTCACCTGCTTAAAGTAATTGATAATATACATTACCGCTGCAAATAAGGCCATGACCACACACACCCAGAATATGGTGTCACTGACCGTCCTGGGCGCACGGCAGAACGTGGCCAGGATTGCAATAAATAAAATGACTGATGTCAGCTTTCCGAACCACTTGGCCGATACATCCACTTTTTTCTTTGTTTTCATAACATAAAAGCCCGAAACCAATAAAAACAGATCCTTGGTCAAGACCAGCCAAGGGATGATCTTGAAGATCATCTCCTTTTCGGACAGCATAAAAAGCGCGGTCAATTGCATCAGCTTGTCAGCCAGCGGATCTGCTACCTTTCCAAAAGGGGTGATGAGCTGATACTTCCTGGCAATAATTCCGTCGAGAACATCGGTAATTTCAGCGATAATAAAAACTCCGAGAGCAAGGTAAAGCTCATCTTGCATCATAAGTATAGCGAAAACAGGTACAGCTACCATTCTGAGAATTGTCAGGATATTAGGTACATTCTTTAAAATTGCATTCATAAATCACGACTTATCTCCTGTATTACTATTAAACATCGGCAGAAGTCTTTCATAAAGCTCAGGCCTGTACTTGGCAATATTCACAGGTCTTAAGTGAGTGCCTGTCCAGGCGTGTTCTGTAGAGCCCTTGCCGCAAAGGATATTCCGTTCGTCAGAAAAAATTTCGTAACCAATAATCAAGCGAACCTTAGTAGCCTCAAGTAGTCGTGTCTTCACCAAAACCGTTTCGCCGTAGCGTATAGGAGTTTTATACTCACAGGATAACCGAGCCAAGGGGAGCATCAGCCCCAGCCGTTCTAATTCATCATAGGAAATTCCAAAATGCTTGATGAATTCGGTTCTGCCACATTCAAACCAGACAGGATAGACGGAATGATGCACCACTCCCATCTGATCTGTTTCTGCATATCTGACGGGGAAACGTGTTTCAATAATCATGAATGTTACTATTCACCTCATAGCGCAAGAATTTTGCTGAGTGTTATCAACTCTTCATCAATCGTTTTCTTCATTTTAAGAGCATCTTCAATATCAAAATCTGTGAGCTTTCCGTTTTGAACGGCAATGATACGATTCTTTTTATCGGCCAGAAGAATGTCAACGGCGTAGGAGCCCATACGACTACCCATCACTCTGTCGGATATCGTTGGCGTACCGCCCCGCTGAATATGTCCAAGGATGGTGGCCCGGGTGATAATATCCGTTTTCTGTTCAATATACTTTGCTATTTCAACAGCCCCGCCAACACCTTCGGCCACAATGACCAAATAGTGCTTTTTACCGCGGTTACGACCTTCGATGATGGGATAAATAATATCCTTATCAATATCAAATTCTTTTTCAGGGAGAATGATGGCCTCCGCACCACCGGCAATACCGCAGTTTACAGCTATCCAACCGGCATGGCGTCCCATCACCTCAAGCACGCTGCAGCGCTCATGGGAGTATGAGGTGTCACGTATTTTATCGATAGCATCCAAAACCGTATTCATAGCGGTATCGTAACCGATGGTATACTCGGTACAGGCAATATCGTTGTCAATGGTACCAGGAATGCCGATAACATTAAGTCCTAACTGGCTGATATCCTTAGCACCTCTGTAGGAACCATCACCACCGATAACAATCAGGGCGTCGATACCAAAAACCTTGGCCATGGACATGCCTTTTTCAATTCCGGCTTTTGTGGTGAATTCCGCGGATCGGGCTGTTTGAAGTATAGTACCGCCTCTTTGGATAATGTCCCCTACCGAGCGGAGATCCATTTCCTCTATATCGCCATGTAAAAGGCCTTCATAGCCCTTATGTACACCCAGAACCTTCAAGCCGTGATAAATGCCGGAACGTACAACTGCCCTTACAGCAGCGTTCATTCCTGGAGCATCTCCGCCACTCGTTAATACTGCAATTGTTTTCACTGAACTCATGAACTTCCTCCGAAATCAAGCTATTTATAAAATACCCGTGTCATTAACACGGGTAAGTCTTAAAAACCTTTTTCAATGATGATGCTATGGGCCTCTTCTACTTCCGCTTCCGGAACAGAAACCTCGAAGTAGTCATCCGCCTTTTCTTTTCGATTAACGGGGTTTATCCTAACAAGAATACCACCCTCTTCAAGAATCGACTTGAGCTTCTCTGCCATATCTTTGTTTTGTGCCATGTAAACGACCGTCCACATATTACAAATGCCCTCCCTGCCTGTTCCCGGACTCAATTACGCCATGACTGCAGTGAACTTTGGATTTGCCTCTGATCTTGATGGCTGACGTTTGTTCGGTAAATTGAGCAATCAGTAATTCTCCCTTGTCAAGAATTTCTGTATGATGAAGCCTGGTGTCCCTACCTCGGGTAAGGCCAATGACGTTGACTCCGTTTTCCTCTGCTTCAATGACAATATAATCAGCATATGATTTGTCAGACTCAATCTTTTCCAATGTACCACCCCAGAAACATATTATATTATTTTGACTTAAAGTGCAAGTATAATCATTGTTGATATCCGTCCACATCCCATGGAATCAGAGCTCTTTGAGCTTCACGTTTTCAGAGCCTAGAAGATGCTTTAACTCCTCCATCAGAAGCTCATTGACCTGTATGCTGAGCTTCATTTGGGGTTTGTTGGCCTTATCGATGTAAACCAAGGCACGATCCGTTCCTTCAAAATATTTCAATAGTGCAATAACCGAGTTTCTTTTCTTCTCCGGGATCCTTTCATCAAATAATAGCTTTAATATCCTTCCACCATTTAAGGCTTTTTCATTCATCACCGTCGACTTCTTGAAACCCTGGGCTTCATAGTTGGTCACAGGTTCCATAACATTATTTCCCAGCGGCGTAGCTTCCAAATCTTTCACATCACTATCATATTCCGGTCTTTCCCTTTGGATTGGGTCATTGGCCGGGGTTTCAGCATCGTAATTTTCTCTTATGAGGGGAGTTATTTTGTTGGCCAGTATTTTAGGCTGCTCTTCCTCCTTCACCGAGATATGACCTTCAACCAGCAATTGACTGTCATTGGAAAGCAACCGGGCATTTTGCTCATAAATATTGGGAAAGACAATGACCTCCATTTGTCCGTAAAGATCCTCCAGGGTTACAAAAGCCATCATTTTGTTGCTTTTCGTGCTGATGGTCTTTATCTCTGAAACGATTCCTGCGATACGTACAAATTGTCCGTCAGAAAGGCGGCTTTGCCCGGAACCTTCTTCCTCAGGCACTTCAAAATCGTAGGAAAATACGGTCACCTGTTCTTTAATCTGATCCTGGAACTCATCCAAGGGATGACCTGAAATGTAAAGGCCGAGCATTTCCTTTTCCATGACCAAAAGCAGCCTTGAATCATACTCGGTCATTTGCGGCCATTCCAAGGTGGCTGTTTCATCGGCTTCCATGCCTGTGTCAAAGAGGGAGAGTTGACCGGACAACAATGTTTTTCGTTTTTGGGAAACCCTATCAAGGATTCTTTCGTAATTGGCCATCAGCCTTGAGCGGAAAATGCCAAACGTGTCAAAGGCCCCGCATTTAATCAGGCTTTCGCAGGTGCGTTTGTTTAGTTCCTTACCTTCAAGGCGCTCGCAAAAATCAACAAAGCTCTTGAAGGGGCCATGGGCATTTCTCTCCTTTATTATGTTATGCACCACTGCCCCACCAACATGCTTGACCGCAAAGAGTCCGAAGCGGATTAATCCGTTTTTAACGGAAAAGGCACTCTCGCTTTCATTGATGTCAGGGGGCAGAACCTTTATTCCCATCTTCCTGCATTCCAGCACATATTGGCTCACCTTGCCAAGGCTGCCCATAAAGCTGTTAATCAAGGCGGCCATAAACTCCACGGGATAATGGTACTTAAGCCAGGCGGTCTGGTATCCCACATAGGCGTAAGCGGCCGCATGGGATTTGTTGAAGGCATAGCTGGCAAAGTCCATCATCTCATCAAACAACGTATTGGCCGCTTTCTCAGAAAGTCCATTGCGCAAGGCTCCGGGGATGACCACCTCGCCCTTTTCATTGACGCTTCCGTAAATGAAAAATTGACGCTCTGCGTCCATGACTTCTTTTTTCTTCTTGGACATGGCACGCCTGACCAGGTCGCTTCTTCCAAGGGAATAACCGGCAAGATCCCTGAAAATCTGCATAACCTGTTCCTGATAGACCATACATCCGTAGGTCACATTGAGTATGGGCTCCAGTTTTGGGGTAAGGTAGCTGATGCTTTTGGCATTGTTCTTATTGCGGATATAGCGGGGGATCTGATCCATGGGTCCCGGTCTGTACAGGGAGATGCCTGCGATGATATCTTCTAGGCAGGAGGGTTGAAGCTCCTTCATAAAGGAAGTCATACCCTGACTTTCAAGCTGAAAGACTCCGGCGGTGTCGCCCTGACCTATCATTTCATAGACCCTTTGATCCTCATAATCAATCCGGTCAATATCAATGGATATCCCCCGTCCCCTTTCAACCGTGTCCAAGCAGTCCCGGATTACCGTAATGGTTCTAAGGGCAAGAAAGTCCATTTTAAGAAGACCCAGCTCCTCCAGGGTTGTCATGGGAAATTGGGTGGAAATAAGCTCTTCGTTGCGGTATAGGGGTACAAAATGGGTGATGGGCTCACTGGAAATCACAACACCGGCAGCATGGGTGGAGGCATGACGGGGCATGCCCTCCAGGGTCATGGCCGTGTCCAAAAGCTCATGAATACGTGGTTCAGAGTTATATAGCATCTTAAGCTCACTATTCATCTCAAGGGCATCGGCTATGGTCAGGTGCTTACCAGGCATCATGGGAATGAGCTTGGCCACTTTATCAACCTCATTATAGGGAATTGCCAGAGCACGGCCCACATCCCTCACTGCGGCTCGGGCAGCCATGGTTCCAAAGGTGATAATCTGAGCGACCCGGTCCTCCCCATATTTCCTGACGACATAGTCAATAACCTCCTGCCTTCGCTCATAACAGAAGTCAATATCTATATCGGGCATGGAAATACGCTCAGGATTCAAGAAGCGTTCAAAAAGCAACTGATACTTAATGGGATCCACATTGGTGATACCCAGACAATAGGCCACCATGCTTCCCGCAGCAGAACCTCTTCCCGGACCTACCATAATGCCATTGTCCCGAGCATACTTGATAAAGTCCCATACAATAAGGAAATAGTCCACGTAGCCCATTTGACGTATGATTTCAAGCTCGTATTCCAGGCGATCTATTAGCTCTTCATTTTCTTCATAGCGCCTATGAAAGCCCTGAAGGCATTGGGATTTCAGGTAGTCGAAGGGTGTGGTATCATTGGGAACATCATACTTGGGAAGATGAAGCTCACCAAATTCTATTTCCACCTGACAGGCTTCAGCCACTCTCACTGTGTTGAGGAGCGCCTCAGGATATCCCTTGAAATGATCCCACATCTCCTCACAGCTTTTGAGATAGAATTCGTCAGTTTCAAACATGAGTCGGTCCGGGTCCTCGATGGTCTTTCCCGTTTGTATGCAAATAAGGATTTCCTGGGCTTTGGCATCTGCTCTGTGGATATAGTGAACGTCATTGGTGGCAATCAGGGGAATCCCCGTCTCCTCCGACAAACGGATGAGCTCTGCATTCACCTGCTTCTGTTCGGAAAGACTGTTGTATTGGAGCTCAAGATAAAAATTTCCCCGTCCCATGATATTATCGAGCTTGAGGGCAAGATTTTTTGCGCCTTCATAATCAGTGGCAAGGATTTTTTGGGGGATGTCCCCTCCCAGACAGGCACTTAAGGCTATAAGGCCTTCATGGTAGGTTTCAAGAAGAGTGTAGTCTATTCTGGGTTTATAGTAAAAGCCTTCGGTAAAACCCATGGACACAAGCTTCATGAGATTGCGGTAACCGGTATTGTTTTTAGCAAGAAGAATCAAATGACCCTGATCTGCATCCTTACGCGGGTCTTTATCGGTGTGGGAGCGGGGAGCGGTATAAACCTCGCATCCCAGTATGGGCCTTATTCCTTCTTTTTTGCAGGCCTTATAAAAATCAACGATACCGTACATCACTCCGTGATCGGTAACGGCCAGACTATGCATTCCCAGCTCTTTGGCACGCTTAACCAGGGATGGTATGCGGCAAGCGCCATCCAGAAGACTATATTCGGTATGTAAATGAAGATGAACAAAATCTTTCAATGGGATACCTCATAAAAGAACATTCTTTCTTTTATCTATTGTACCACATTTAACGCATTTTTGATCGCTAATTCAAAATCCATTTCAGAGACAGCCTTGATATCTGGTGAGACGCCGTATCCGCCAATATTGATTTCCCTCACATTCCAATAGGTATTAACCAAATAAAGTGCCATCTTGTCCTGGGGCTCGTCAAAAACGATTTGACAAACACCCTTGCCAAAGGTGACATCCCCGATAATCACTGTTTCGGGAAGATAAACCTTAAGAGAAAGAGGCAAAAGCTCTGCTGCACTGGCCGTATTTTTGTCGGTAAGAACAAGGATTTTTTTAAAGGCCACTTTATCTGCTGATGAATAATAGGAATTGACATTGCCCTTGCGATCAATATAGTTTACTACGGCGCATTCTCCCAGAAGATAATCTAGAATATCGGCACAGGCTCGCATATCCCCTCCGGTATTCCCCCTCACATCAAAGACCAGCACTTTGTTTTCCCTGTCCTTGAGGGCATCAGCTTTGGAAATAAACTCTCGGCCCGTCTGCTGATTAAAGGTATCAATGGTAAACAGCTCGTAGGAGATACCATCAAGCTCTTGTGTGGAATGGGTAACGGTTTTTTGATCCAGCACCTCCTGATGCTCCTCGTAATCCGTTCCTGTGAGGATAAAGCTGAAGGGGTCATAGGGGTTCAGGGCTTCTCCGGCCATGAGTACACTCTCCTCAGCAGAAGCATCCGGGTGGCTTTCCAAGGCTTCAAGGCCCTTATTGAAACCAGAATGAGCCTCGGCATAGAGATAGTTTTCTTGGATAAACCGGGCCAATCTTGAGGATAAGGGCAGCTGCCTTTCCTCAAGCAACTCCGACAGCCATAGGGCATCTTTATTTCGTGGATTGATACTAAGGGCTGTATCGTTATATTTGAGTGCCTTACCATAATCCTCATTGAGAAAGGCCAGCCAGCCTAAATGATAATAGGTTGTTGAATGGTCATCAAAGCTATAATCCAGCGCTTTCAGATAAGCTTTTTGTGCCTCGGGCAGAAGATTGGTGGCTTCATAGCAGGCGCCCAGATAATAGTAGACGTCATAGCCTTCAAAACCCTGCTTAAGCTGGTTTTGTGCTTCTGTTATACACCTTTCATATTGTGCACCATGATACAATGCCCAGAGTATATTTGTTTTTGCGGGGGTATAGTCCTGATTAAGCTTCAAGGCCATCTGATAATAGCGGACAGCCTGGTTGTACTCGGTTTTGTCTCCATAAATATTGCCTAGTGCGTTATAGGCCGATATATATGTTTTATCAGCCCCTATAGCCTTCTCGCAGGCAAGCTGGGCTTCATCATAATCCCCCAGGTTCATCTGAACATAGGCGAGATTCACAAGAATCTCCGCATCCCCGGGTACAAGCTCAAGATACTGCTTGTAAACAGCTTCACAGCTTTTATCGTCCCCCAACTCCTGGTAGGCTGAGGTCAGACTCAACAGGCGTTCCCGATTCTCCGGTTCTGCTTGGTAGGCCTTATAGAGCCGAGTTATTTCAGATAAATCCGGTATGGGGCTGCTCTCTTCCAGTGGGGGGAGATCGGAAACGGCGGGTTGGGAAGAACATCCGCAAAATGCCAGAATGCAGCAAATCATTATTATAGGTAGGGAAAATCGGCGCATTGGTCAACTCCTATTTAAAAAAATTCAGGTCAACAGAAAGCCTTTATCTGTTAAAAGACCGTGGACTCTTTTATCATAAGCCTCTGAAGGAATGCTGTCAAAGACCTGAAAAGAATGGGCAATCCCCATAAAAAAGGCTTGAGGACGACACTTTTCCAGAAATCGATCATAATAACCCTTCCCGTGGCCCAACCGGTTACCCTTTATGTCAAAGGCAAGTCCGGGCACAAGCACCAGGTCGATATCCTCAGGATTAGCTGCCCCATGGGTGGCGTCAGGCTCCCAAATACCGAAAGGGCCTTCCTTCAGACCCGAGTCCAAGGAATCTATCTGAACGGCTTCCATATTAGTAATGTTCAGCACTCTTGGAAGGAGCAGAATCTTACCGTCTTTTATTATTTCATGGTTCATGGGTAAAACATCGGCTTCATGGCCATAGGGCATATAGGAAAGTATCACCCGGCTCTGGCAGTAGACGGGCAGTTGGATGAAGAGTTTATGGAGCGCCTTGGATGTTTCAATAACCTCTAGGGAGGTAAGTTCTCTTCGTTTATTCAGCATCTTTGCTCTGAGCTCAGCTTTGTTCATAGGCACCCGCTTCCCTGCCATTAATCTCTCTCATTTTACCATGGGACTACTTTATTAAAAAGAGTGTAACAAGGTAAAAAGGGTATAAAAAAGCAGCCCTTGTAAAAGGGCCGCTTTCAATGTGAGCTATTTTAGCCGTTAATCTTATTCCCGCATTTGGAGCAGAAGGCGGTGTCCTTTGTAACCTCTGCACCGCAGTTGGAGCATTTGGAAGCATTCTTAAGCTCAAGAACCTTGGCGCTGAGCTCCTCAATCTTAAGCTCAATTTCCTTGATCTGTGCGCAGGACTCATCGTTAACAGAGCTCTCACCAGCACTGTACGCTCTATAGACCTGTTCGCCGATCTGTACATATAAATCCTTAATTTTGTCCTTCTCAGTTCCGATCTGGGAATTCAATTTGGTAATTTCAATAACATCCTTACCTTTATCAGTGATGTTCTTACCAAATTTCTTCACGTCATCTAAAAATGCCATGTTTGAAGACCTCCTTATAGGTTTCATTGAATCTTTGCCTTGGACTGTACATTCTATACAGTTAAGCCCTTTCACACTAATATCATACCACAGGTTTCCAGCCCATAACATTAAAAATTTCTAATGGTTTTAATAAAGTCTTAAGCATTAATGAGTTCTATAAACCTCTTCTTCGCAATAGAGAATCCAACGGCAACGGAGGATGAGGAATCCTCACTTCCATCTGAGCATGGGGTGCCACAGTAATGCTATTACCCTCACCATCAAACATTTCCGGTACGGTAAACTCCAGCACCTCTCCATTGGGGGGGAGGACCTCCACCCTATCCCCTACTGAAAAACGGTTACGCTGCTCAATAATAATATGCCCATTCTTTTCATCATAGCCCTTTATAACACCAATAAAGTCATAACCCCTGAGATAGGAGCTTGTACCATAGTTATGATCTTGGGTACCAGGCTTCTGAAAGAAAAAGCCCGTGGTAAAATCGCGGTTGCTAACCTTGGCAATTTCTTCAAACCACTCTTCCTTAAACACATAGGGCTTATCCTCATAAAAGGCATCAATAGCCTGTCTGTAAGCCTTAACCACTGTGGCCACATAGAAGGAGCTCTTAACACGTCCCTCTATTTTAAGGCTTGAAACACCGCTTTGTATTATTTCTGGAATATGCCGGATCATACATAAGTCCTTTGAATTGAAGATAAAGGTTCCCCGGCTGTTTTCTTCAATGGGGAAATATTCCCCCGGGCGCTTTTCTTCTACCAGATGATACTTCCATCGGCAGGGGTGGGCACAATCCCCCATATTGGCATTTCTACCAGCCAGATAATTGGAAAGCAGGCACCGGCCTGAATAGGACATACACATGGCACCATGGACAAAGACCTCAAGGGCTATGCCCTTCGGATCGCTTCCGACGATTTCTTGGATTTCCTTTAAGGATAGCTCACGTGCAAGCACAACCCGGCTAGCTCCCTGAGCCTTCCAGAATTGGGTGCTGAGTGAGTTGGTGGTATTGGCTTGGGTACTGATATGAATATCCATGCTGGGAGCCAGGCTTTTTACCAGACTGAACATGCCCGGATCCGAAACAATAACAGCGTCAATGCCGGTTTTGACAGCTTTATTAAGAAAGTCCCCGGCCAGGTTTAAATCCTCGTTGTGAGGAATGATATTCATGGTCAGATAGACTTTTTTCCCTTTATCATGGGCAAATTCAGCCCCCCATTTCATTTCTTCAAAGGTAAAATTATCGGAGGCGGTACGCAATCCAAAGCATTCGCCAGCTAAATAAACTGCATCGGCACCATAGAGAATAGCCATTTTCAGCTTTTCAGGGCTGCCCGCGGGGGCAAGAAGTTCAACCTTAGTCATATGTCTCACCTTTCTTAAAGCTTACAGCAATTCCGTCACCGATAGGTAGAATCGCTGTTTGAAGCCGGTTGTCACGGCAGAGTTGATTGAGATACTCACGGAGCTTGACAGCGATGGTTCTATGCTTATGGGGCAAAGGCTCAGTGCGGGTGACCAGGCCCTTATAAAGAACATTATCAGAAACCAGTAGCCCCCCGTTATTCAAAAGCCTCATGGCTTCAGGGAAATACTCCGTGTATTGCCCCTTGGCGGCATCTAAAAAAATCATGTCATAGGGTGTGGAAAGACAGCGCATCACTTCAAGGGCATCTCCCGGAAGCACTCGAATGTTTTTGTCCAGGCTCATGGCTTTGATGTTTTTTATCGCTTTTTCAGCCATATCATCATCCAGCTCAATAGAATCTATCACGCCGGTTTCAGGCATGGACATGGCCATGATGGAAGCCGAATACCCTATGGCCGTTCCTGCTTCAAGTACCCGCCGGGGCTTTGTAAGACGGATAAGAACCTTCAACAATGAGGCAGTTTCGGGTGGAATTATGGGAACATGGTGGTGCTCTGCGTAATTTTCCAGTTCCCTCAAAAAGCCGGTCTCTCGTTCGAGAACAGCACGAAGAAAACTATCTACCTGGGGATAGCGCAGATACTCCTCCATGGTATCCCTCCTCTCCTATTCAACCATCCGTCATTAAAGTCAAAAAGAGCTGTCTCAAAAGTTAGATTTATGATTTGCCATCATGTTCAAATCTTCTTACTGATTGCAGGAAGTTGTTAATGTTCGGTTTCCTCTCGCATTACAACCTTTTACTGCTCCTTAAGGATGCCTATCAGATTTAAACATCATGGCCCATCTACTGTTTTGAGACAGCCCTTAATTTTGATTATTGTCCGCTTACACCATATTTCTTTTGATCCCTCTGATGGCCTTCAAAGGTCTCATTATAAATGTTAGTTCCATCAGGTGTTGCAAAGAAGAAGTAATACTTCGTATTTTCAGGATATAGAGCAGCCTCGATAGCATCTATTCTCGGTGAGCAGATGGGCCCCGGAGGGAGTCCCTCCACCTTATAGGTATTATAGGGGCTGTCGATTTCCAAATCCTTGTAGAGTACCGTACTTGTCCGCCCTAAGCCTTCATATACCCGTGCATATTGAACTGTGGCGTCAGATTGAAGGAGCCTTAAGTCCTTGCTCTTCAGACGGTTGTGGAATACACTGGAAATCTTTTTAAAATCGGCAGGATAAAGAGCTTCCATCTCAATAAGAGAGGCCAGGGTGATAACTTCATCCACTGTCATACCCAATTCCTCTGCCCTGTCGTAATATTCCTTTGTAAAGACTCTGTTAAATTCACTGAGCATTCTGTCTATAAGCTGCTCCTCAGTCCAGCCTTCATCCATCTTATAGGTATCGGGATACAAGTAACCTTCCAAAGGATATTTACGGGCTTCGGATACCTTGAGCTCCTTCAAAAACGGGTACTTGGTGGATTCCTCAGCGCTGATTTTAAGGAACTTGGTTTCATCCACATAGCCCTGTCCCGAAAGCACCTGAACCGTTTCCACCAGTGTCTTACCTTCTGGTATCATAATGTCCTTGGTGGGATTTTTCAAGGCTTCTCCGCTAAGCCGGATCATCAAGGCATAATAGTTCATGTCCTTGGTAACCAGGTAATTGCCGGCCCTGTAGGCATTGTCAAAACCCAGTATCTTAGACATAATTCGATAGATATTGGTGTTATTAATAAACCCCTGAGCCTTCAAAGAGTCTGCAATATTGATGGTCCGTGATCCAGAGGGGATTTTGAAAACAATACTGTTCTCCTCAGTTAATATCCTGTTGGCCTGACTATTACCGGCGACAATATAGCGATACCCATAAAGCGCACAGGTCATAAAGGCAATCATACAGATCACAATGAGAATCAATATTTTTAGAAAAATATAGCGCTTTTTTTTCTTCTTTTTCAGTTTACTCTTAGGAGCCGCTTTACTCAGTCCGTCATGATCCAATGGCTTTTTAACAGGACTATTTCCTTGCACCACTCTTCACCCTAGCTCTCTGCTCAGAATTCAGAATCTTCTTTCTCAGGCGAATGGACGCGGGGGTGATTTCCACCAACTCATCATCCTCAATAAATTCAAGATTCTGTTCCAGGCTCATATTAATGTAGGGAACCAGCTTAAGTGCCTCATCGGAACCGGATGCACGCATATTGGTCACATGCTTCTTTTTGCATACATTGATTACAATGTCTTCATTTCTGGAGCACTCTCCCACAATCATTCCCTCATACACAGGCACATTGGGACCGATAAAAAGGCTCCCACGCTCCTGGGCATTGAATAAACCATAGGTCACCGATTCTCCCGTTTCCCAGGCCACCAGGGCACCGCGAAGGCGTCCTTTGATTTCCCCTTTAAAGGGCTCATAGCTATGGAAAACATGATTCATTATACCATTTCCCCTGGTATCCGTCAAAAACTCAGAACGATAGCCAATAAGGCTTCTTGCGGGTATTTTAAAGTCAAGCCTGACATATCCCTGGGTGGGGCTGTGCATGTTTACCATCTCGGCCTTGCGCATACCCAGTTTTTCCATAACGCTGCCCATACTTTCTTCCGGAACATCCACCACTAGATATTCTATAGGTTCATAGGTTTCACCGTTTTGCTCTACGGTAATAACCTCAGGCTTTGATACCTGGAACTCATAGCCCTGCCTTCTCATGGTTTCAATAAGAATGGACAGGTGGAGCTCACCTCGCCCTGACACCTTGAAACAGTCGGGGGAGTCTGTTTCCTCCACCCTGAGGCTGACATTGGTTTCAACCTCCTTGAAAAGTCTTTCACGAAGGTGACGGGACGTGACATAGGTTCCCTCTTTGCCTGCAAAGGGGCTGTTATTGACCATGAAAAACATGGATATGGTGGGCTCATCAATATCTATAAATGGAATGGGCTCAGGGCAATCCTTGTCGCAAATAGTTTCTCCAATGGTGATGTCGGTAATTCCCGAAACAGCGATAATTTCTCCAATGGAGGCGGTCTCAATATCCGCCCGTTTTAAGCCGCGGAAATTCTGAAGGGAGGAGATTTTGACAGGTACCACCTTTCCATCCCGCTTACAGATGACGGCCTGCTGATCCCTGCGAATGGTTCCGCGTTCTACACGGCCAATGGCAATGCGTCCGATGTATTCGTCATAGTCCAGGCTGGACACGAGAAACTGTAGCGGGGCTTCCATCTTGCCAACAGGAGCCGGAACATATTCCAGAATAGTATTAAACAGGGGCTCCAGGCTAACCGATTCATCGGCAAGACCCAGCTTCGCATAGCCATCCCTTGCCGAGGCATAGACAACAGGAAAATCCAGAAGATCTTCATCGGCTCCCAGTTCAATAAACAGATCAAGGATTTCATCAATCACTTCTTCCGGTCGGGCTTCCTTTCTGTCTATTTTATTAATGACCACAATGGGTTTTAGATGAAGGGCTAATGCTTTTCTTAGAACAAAACGGGTCTGTGGCATGGCGCCCTCATAGGCATCCACCAGAAGAAGAACCCCATCCACCATTTTTAGGATACGCTCCACTTCACCGCCGAAGTCGGCATGTCCGGGAGTATCAACAATATTGATCCGGGTTCCGTTATGGAGAACCGCAGTGTTTTTTGAGAGAATTGTTATACCCTTTTCACGCTCCAAATCATTGGAGTCCATCACGCGCTCAACAACTTTTTCATTGCTTCTGAAAATACCGCTCTGCTTGAGCATGGCATCCACCATAGTGGTCTTTCCATGGTCTACATGTGCGATAATGGCTACGTTTCTTAGATCGTTACGAATATTTTCCACTTTATCACCTGCTGGTTAGATTTGGTTCACAAAGCCTTAAATAAAGCTTTTTCTCTTAAAAATGTCCTGCATTATTCTACTTGTTCTTTCACTCAGTGTCAATGAAATAGTTCCTTGTAAACCCTTATTTTAAAGCCTGTTGTCTTGTTACAGTGGAAATTTTGTATAGACGTCTAAAAGATCAGTTTCTATATCCTTGAAATTTAGTAGATTTTTATAATTCCTTAAGCAAAGGGAATGATATAATCATTCTGGTGCAGTGTATCCTTTGATGCTCTCTAGATTACACGCTGATTCTATTATTGAATATAAAAACCGACACTATACCATACTTATTCTATCTAAAAGGGGTGTATTGGCCTGTGGCCATGCTATTTAGGGAACATATCAAGAAAATCATTAAGGTTGCCCTCTCTAATCCTACCGCTGTTATTGTTTTCAGCTTCCTGTTTATTATCCTTGTCGGAGCTGCACTCCTCACCCTTCCCTTTGCAAGTGAGGACGGTCGATCCACACCCTATCTCGATTGCCTGTTTACAGCCACCTCCGCTACCTGTGTCACCGGTTTGATTGTGGTGGATACCGCCGATCACTGGACCACCTTTGGCGAAATAGTCATCATTCTTCTGATCCAGATCGGGGGGCTAGGGTTTATCACTCTCGCCACTTTTTTCCTTTCCATGGCGCGAAAAAAGGCTGGCCTCAAGAGTATGATGCTGGCTCAGGAGTCCATTTCCAGCTTCAGCCTACAGGAGACCGTACCTTTGGTGCGACAGATTCTCTTGCTGGTTTTTGCCGTTGAACTCACCGGGGCGGTTCTTCTATCCATTGAATTTGTTCCCCAGTTTGGCCTCAAGGGGATTTACTATGGTATTTTCCATTCGGTGTCAGCCTTTTGTAATGCTGGTTTTGACCTTATGGGCGGATTTAAGAGTATGTCCGATTTTAATGGTACACCCTTGGTGCTTTATACCATTGACCTATTAATCATCGTTGGCGGTCTCGGCTTTATCGTGTGGAAAGATCTGATGGATTACAGAAAAACAAAAAAGCTCCTGGTCCATACAAAAATCGTTCTGATTATTTCAGCCATTCTCCTTGTTTCAGGAAGCCTTTTTATCTTCTTTGTTGAATACAATAATGCCCTTGCCCATCTCCCAGTAGGTGAAAAAATGAATGCGGCTATTTTTCTTTCGGTGAATGCTCGTACGGCCGGATATACCTCCATTAACAATGATGCGCTGCATTCCATCACAAAAGCCTTTATCTCCATGCTGATGTTCATAGGCGGCGCCTCTGGCTCCACAGCCGGCGGGATAAAGGTTAATACTCTGGGGATCATGCTGGTGGCTATTCTTTGTATTATTAAGTCCAAGGATGAAACCGTACTACATAAAAAGCGCATTCCGCATCAAGTGGTGCTCAAAAGCTTTGCCGTGACCTTCCTTGCTGCAACCCTTGTATTTACCGTGACGATGCTGATTAATCTGATGCAGCCCGAGCATACCCTTATAAATACCCTTTTTGAGGCATCCTCCGGCTTTGCTACCGTGGGATTGACCACCGGAATAACCCCTTCTTTAAATCCTATAAGCAAAATCCTGATCATAATCAGCATGTTTGCAGGACGTGTAGGCCCCATTTCCTTTGCTCTGGCCTTCAGTCTGGCTAAAAAAGGATCGAACAACACCATTTATCCCGATGGAAAGTTTGTGGTGGGTTGATTTAAAGGGTTATTTTCTTTTGCACCTTGTTTTTAATGCGTTCCACCATGTTTTCAAAGGTAAGATAAATGGAAGGAAGCACGACCAAGGTCACAAGGGTGGAAAGTGAAAGCCCGCCAATAACCACAATAGCCAAGGGTATTTGTATCTCGCTACCCTCCTGTTTTGAAACCGCCATGGGAAGCATTCCTAGTATGGTGGTTAGTGTGGTCATCAGAATAGGCCGGAGCCTTAAAGGCCCTGCTTTGACGATGGCCTCTTCTTTTGTGAGCCCCTCCTCCCTATAGCGATTGACGCTGTCAATGAGTACAATGGCGTTATCCACCACAAGTCCCACCAGGATGATGATCCCGATAAAGGCTGGGATGCTGAGGTTTTTTCCCGTCAGCAGCAAGGACAATAAGGCGCCCGTCAAGGCCAGGGGGACTGATAATAGAATGGTCAAAGGGTGTAGCAAGGATTCAAATTGTGCGGCAAGAAGCATATATACAATAAACACAGAAAGAATCAAAGCCCCGTATAAGTCGCTGAAGGATTCAAACAAATCCTGCTGCTGCCCCCCGTAGGTATAGCCGTAGCCTGTGGGGAAATCATACTGTGCAAAGGCCCTATCAATATCCTCAGTGACCTTGTTGAGGGCGCGGCCGTTGAGGCTGGCCGTAATGGCTACTGTGCGCTTCTGATCGTTGCGAATGATATTGGGAGGTGATTTTTCAAGCAAGATGTCAGCCAGCTCGCCAAGAGGAATATTGACCCCTTTAGGGCTTTGAATGGATAACTCCTCTAGCTTTTCCAGATTGCTATATCCTGATTTATTGGACAGAAGGACAACATCAATCTCCGATCCCCTATATTTAAACCTTGTGGCGGTTAATCCCTTGATCTGGGCTTGTATGGCCTGTCCCACCTGCGCAGTGGTCAAGCCGTACAGAAGCGCTTTGTTTCGATCAATCTTTATGGAAGCCTCTTGGATTTCTTCCCCTATATTGCTTTCCGGCTCTTGTATCCCCTTGATACCTCCGACTATTTTAAGCAGATCCCCGCTGACTTTTCTCAAGATATCCATATCTTCGCCGGTAATGCGGATATCCACTTCATCAGTACCCATTGAAAAGCCCATGACCTTACTGTCATCCCCAACCTTTATTTTTGCTCCCGGCATATCCGAAAGCTTCTTTCTGATTTCTGCGGAGACTTCTTGAATGCTACGCTTACGCTCTTCCATACTGCCAATGACAACCGATAGGGTAGCTTTCTCAGTGGTGGATCGGTCAAGTACATATCCCCCGTTTCCGAGATTCATATAAATCTCCTTGACCTCTGGAATTTTCTCAATACGTTTCTGGGCTTCAAAAGCCATATCATGGGTTTGGCTGAGGGCACTTCCCCTAGGAAGCATGAGCTCCACCGACACCACACCTTCATCCATGGCAGGGAAATACTCTATTCCAATCAGGGGCAAGGTGAAAAGGGTGGCTGCAAAGATGGCAAAGGCCAGAAGTATAGTGACAGCCCTTCTGTTGATGGAAGCCCGCAATAGCCTTTCATAGCCTCTGCAGACACACTGATAGAATCTTTCCCAGCAATCAAACAATCGAGTACCCAGAGGCCTTTTTCCCTTATTCTTCCTCACATATTCAATGCTTAAAAGCTTTGAGGCCATCATAGGAATAAAGGTGATGGCGATGAGAAGGGATGCCATCAGGGCATAGGTGATGGTAAGTCCCATATCCTTGAAAATCTGCCCCGTCAAGCCTTGAATGAAGATGATCGGGATGAAAACAACCACAGTAGTAAGAGTCGAGGCCGAGACAGAGAGCATCACTTCCCGTGTACCAATTTCTGCTGCTTCCCTGAGGCTTTTTCCTTCATGACGATGTCTGTAAATATTTTCTAAAACCACAATGGAATTGTCCACCAGCATACCAATACCCAAGGCCAGTCCGGCCAGGGAGATGAGGTTAAGCTTGATTCCTGAGAAATACATTAAAACAAATGTGGTGATAATGGATACTGGCATAGAGACTCCGATAATCAGTGTCGCCCTCATATTCCTCAAGAACAGAAAAAGGATGAGGATAGCAAGGATACCCCCCTGAATGACTGAATCCTTCACAGCAAGCAAGGCTGCATCGATATAGGTAGACCCGTCATAGAGAATATTAAAGTTGATATTGTTATAGGTCTTTTGCAGATTCTTGACTTCATTGCGTATGTTTCTACAGACCATCACTGTATTGGCATTGCTCTGTTTTTGAATGGATAGGCTTAAGGAAAGCCTTCCGTTGATATAGCTCTCACTGGATTTCTCTTTTTGTACCTGATTCACATCGGCCAATTCCTTGAGCAGCACCACTCCGCCTGTTGCGGTGGGGACAGCCAGATTTCTGATTTCATCCACCGAATTAAACTCGCCATGCGTTCTTAAAAAAATGGACATCCCGGAGGTCTCAATCTGACCTGCCGGAATATTCAGATTCTCTGTGGCCAGGTATTGGGCAAAGGCTGTAACACTGATGCCATATAATGAAAGCCTTTCGGGGTTCAACTCAATGCTGATCTGCTGTTCCACTCCGCCAGTGAGGTTGACCGAGGCCACGCCGTTGATTCGTTCGAGCCTATTAATGATCTGATCCTGGGTTATGCGGGTCAAATCCTCCAGTTCCATGTCCGAGCTGATGCCCAGTTCCAAGGTGGATTGGAGGTTATTAGGATCAATACGCATAATCATAATGTCGGTGACACCGGCAGGCAGATAGGTTTTGACCAGATCAATCTTCTCCCGCATCTCAAGGGTGGCAAAATTCATATCCGTCCCCTCGTTAAAATAGAGGATGGAAAGGCTGTATTCGCTGGTGGAGACGGTTTCTATGGAGTTTAGGTCGGACACCGTTGTTAAAACCTCTTCAAAAGGCTTGGTTATGAGGGTCTCAATTTCCAAGGGTCCGGCCCCGGTATACTTGGCCGTCGCTACTGCAATAGGCATATTCAAATTGGGAAGTAAATCCATCTGAAGCTTTGAAAATGAAACAGAACCAATAAGGACGATAGCCAGTATCACCATGATTACCGTGATAGGCCGCCTGATGGAAAGACTGGGCAGATTCATTTAATTTACCTCCCCTGATATTAAAACTGGGGCCTCATCACTGAGGAATTGCTGACCCTTTACAACCAAAAGCTCGCCCTCGCTGAGCCCTTTGACTATTTCAACCCGGTGGTCATCGTTAATGCCTGTGGTTACAGGCTTTCTGACAGCCCTCCCATTTTCGCAGACATAAACATAGTTTCCGGTATCAGACGAGAGAATGGACGAGGAGGGTACCAGAAGGCTACCCTCATGACGATCAATAAGTAGCTTCACCCTGGCGGTCATTCCCGGCCTGATCAAGCCCTGGGGATTGGAAACATCAATGTTCACCTGAAAGGTCATAGTTTTTTGATCCACCGCCGGGCTCACCGTGTCGACGATGCCTTTAAAGGAGGCCTCCCCGGCAGAAGCGATAAAGACTTCCAACTCCTGGCCCTTTTGGATATGGCTGATGACCTTCTCTGTGACAGAAATAACAATCTGTACCGTATTGGCGTCCATGATGGTATAAGGTACCATGGTGTCCGATATCATACACCCCGGCACAATGTCCTTGGTCATGATTATCCCGTTAATCGGTGAGGTGACCTGGGTATAGGATAATTTCTTTCGGGTGTTCTCAATCTGAAGCTTCAACATATCATAGGCAGCCTGGGCCTGATTAAGTTGATCCTCGGCGGCATTTATGGCATCCACTGAAGCGCTGGAGATATAAAGCTCGTAGGCGTCCTTTGCCACGTTCAAAGCGTTAAGCGCCTGCTGATACTGATTTTTCACCTGAGTGTACTCAAGGTGGCTAATCACCTTTGCTTCCATTAAGAGGGTTGCTGTATCAAAGGCTTCCTTGGCCGCTGTAAAATTGTTTTCAGCACCCTTGAGAGCGGCTGCAAGCTCCAGCCTCTTACCCTCGTATTGGCTTCCGGAGGCCGCAACAACCCCCGTTTCAGCCATGGAAAGCTGAGCATCTGCCACCTTCAATTGCTCCTCTAAAACCCGGATGCTATCATCAATGTCTGTGCTATCCATGATAAAGAGGACATCGCCCTGGCTGACATGATCCCCAACATCATAGTAGGCGGACGCCACCTTCCCCTGAAGAGGTGTAATGACATAGGCCAGCTTTTTGGGTTTTACCAGGCCGCTCATTTGGGTGTAATTATCAATATCTCCCTTGGAGACACGCTGGACGGACACGGGGATAGCCTGTGGAATTTGATCGTCGGACGGAGCCTTTTCAGAGCAAGCCGATAACATGAAAAATAGGCTGAACACTATGAAATAAGGTAAAATTCTTTTATTTAAACCCTTAATAGCCAGCATTTTATCGACCCTCTCACCTTGAAAGATAGAACTAAAGCACAATATGTGATTCTACCTGGAAAGCCTAAGTCTAACTTTTAAGCAAAAACAATAAGAGGCTTTAGGAGAATCATCCTATTGTAAGTATTGATTTTTTGGAAGAAGTTTAATCTTGTATTTGAGTAAATTTTATTGGCAAGTCTTTCAAATAGAGGGTGGCCGGATAAAGCAGGCATAAAAAAACTGAAGGGGCTGTCACAAAAGATAGATTTATGATGTGCCATGATGTTCAAATCTTCTTGCTGTCCTCGAAAGCAGGAAGTTGTTAATGCTCAAGTTTGTTCTCGCGAGGTCGCTGGCAATCGCGCCATCCAGGTTGCATGGCCGAGCAGTGAAGCGAAGCGGAACGACCAGGCCAGGCGCGTGCCGGCTAAAAGCAACATCCTGTTGCTTTTACCTCACTCGATCTACACTCTC
>JAEZLR010000001.1 GCA_023415205.1 Bacillota bacterium
GGACAGCCAATACATTTGGCACCTTTTCGCTTTTCAATTACGATTTTAACAATTGCTGCAGCTACGATTGCCAGAATGATGATTGTAACAATTATATTCGCCATAGCTTCCTCCTAAACATTTAATACTGCCTTTGCAGCCGCTTTTTGTTCACCTTTTCTTGCAAGATAAAAGACAATGCCGATAATTGCGCTAACAGCAATGAAACCCGGTAAGAAACCGCTGCCCAAAGCACCCGTGGTTATGAGCGTTCCCAGCTGGTATGTGATAAAGGCAACGACATACCCCGTACCTAGTTGGAATGCAATACCGCCCCACAGCCACTTTCTATTCTCCATCTCAGAGTTCATGGCACCAATAGCAGCAAAACAGGGTGGTGTGAACAGGTTAAACATCAGATAGGCCAACGCAGCCGCGGAGGTTAAGCCCATTATACCTGCTACATCTGCTGCGCCTTTAACGAGAACAAGCTCTTCCGTATTGATAAAATTTGTAATGCCGTAAACGACAGCAAGCGTACCAACTACATTCTCTTTTGCAATGAAACCGGTAACGGCCGCTGCAGCCAATTGCCATACACCAAATCCTAAAGGTATCAGCAAAATAGCAAACGGTGATGCGATACTGGCCAGAATGCTGGTAGCTTCCGCACCTTCAGCAACCACCTGGAACTTCCAGTCAAATGTTTGCATGATTTGTATCGCGGCATTACAAAGGAGAATAACTGTACCTGCTCTGACAATGAATGCTTTTGCTCTTGAAAGCATTTCGACTGCAGCTCTTTTTATACTCGGGAGTTTATACTCCGGCAGCTCTATAATGAAGAATGATCTTGCATTTTTCTCACCGGTAATTCTTACTACTACTAAAGCGCCCACAACAATAAGTGCAATACCCATAAAGTACATGGATGTTCCCACCCATGCTGCATCATTAAAAAATACACCTGCAAAAAGGGCAATGACAGGTAATTTTGCGCCGCACGGCATAAAAGGCGTCAGCATGGCAGTAGTTCTTCTTTGTCTTTCATTTTTAATTGTTCTGGTAGCCATAACTCCCGGAATAGCACAGCCCGTACCTATAATCATAGGAATAATCGATTTGCCGGATAACCCGACGCGTTTAAAAAATCTATCCATAACAACTGCAACACGTGCCAGATAACCACAATCCTCAAGTAATGCCAGCAGGAAGAATAATACCATGATCAGCGGCAAGAACCCTACAACAGCTCCAACTCCGCCTATAATACCATCTAAAAGAATGCTGCTTAGTACAGGTGATATTTCTTGTCCGAGTAACCCCTCAGCCCAGCCATAAAATCCATCGATCCACCCAACAAGGGTATCCGCCAGGAGTGGTCCTACATGTGTCTGTGAGATGGAAAATACCGCCCACATCACTACTGCAAAGATGGGGATCCCAAACCATTTATGTGCTAAAATTCTGTCAACTGCATCCTGCCTGGTTTGACGATTGCTGCTTACTTTTCTCACTTCAACTTCAGAAACAATACTTTTTACATACTCGAACCGTTTTTTATCAGAAGCCTCAACAGCACTTTTATCCGTCATATCCACTACCGAACTATCAAATGGTGCCGTTTGCTTCGTGCCTTTTAATTCTATTACAGTAGAAACCAGTTTTTCCAACCCGTTGTTGTTTCCGCCAGTCGATATCGTTTCAACAACAGGACATCCCAGTCTTTTGGACAATGCCTCTACATTGATCACTGTCTCTTTTTTCTTATTTAAATCACTTTTATTAAGGGCAACGACAACGGGTATCCCAAGCTCGAGAAGCTGTGTTGTAAAGAATAAGCTTCTGCTTAAATTTGTTGCATCCACAATATTAATAATCGCATCCGGATTTTCGTTTTTAACAAAGTCACTCGTGATGTTTTCCTCTGCAGTGAAAGGTGACATCGAATAGGCTCCCGGGAGATCCACTGCTATAATGGCGGTATTCCCCTTAATTAGGTTTTTCTTAATCTCCGCTTCCTTTTTTTCGATCGTTACACCTGCCCAGTTCCCGACACGTTCAACTTTACCTGTTATTGCATTGAACAGCGTCGTTTTTCCACTATTGGGATTTCCCGTAAGTGCTACTTTCATAAGCCCTCCTGTATTGGTTGCAATTTATTGTTAGCCTAGGCTAACTTGTTGTGTATAGTAACTTCATTATGTTTATAAAAGCATCGATTAAAGTTAACCCAAGTTAACTTAAATGCTAAAAAAAATCAAACCATTATTGCTGCGGCCAACTCCTTATCAATGCCGTACCTTGCGTCCTTTATAGAAATAACATAATTTTCGCCGAGCACTGACAGTACAGTCACCTTTTCGCCCTCATAACAGCCTAATGTAAATAAAAAGTTCCTGAGCTCTTCATCATTGGTTCTGACTTCTTTAACAATGTACTCTCTGTTAATCTGTGCCTTTGCCAGATTTGTCACTTTGCCAGCGCACCTTTCCATTTTTTCATTGACCGGTAACATTATTCTACTGCTGATCGTATGCTCCATATCTAACCCCCCGAAGTTTACAGCTTCAACGTATCAATATTATTCTTTTTTAAATAGCTTTTAATTGCTTCTAACATCTCATCACTTAGAACATGTTCTATTTTACATGCATTGATGCTGGCCTGCTCTGCCGACAGTTTCAGAGAATGTTCTAAAAATAATTCTATTATTTGGTGATTACTATATATTTCCTCTGATAGTTCTCTGCCTTTTTCTGTTAATGTAATGGTTCCGTACTTTTGCGTATTGACAAATCCCTGTGCTTTAAGATATTTTATTGCCTTGGTTACACTCGGTTTTGACACACCAAGACGCTTTGCTATATCAACCCCATGGGCATGCCCGGAATCGCTTTCCAATATATAAACTGTTTCGAGATACATTTCCATTGATTCGTTATTACTCACTTGAACACTCCATGAATAATAGGTAATAGTCCCAACCTAAAAGTTAACCTTGGTTAACAAATTTATTTTATATTTAGAAAGCAATCTTGTCAAGGATAAAATCCTACAATTTATTCCTAACTGCATTCATATTTCTACATTATTCGTTTAACAGCTTTGAAAAGGTTCGTTGCGGGAATACATCCTACAGTACGCAGACAAACTCAGCAACAACCCTGAAATCATCTTCTGAAACATTCTCCAGTACGATATCCTCAAAATCCATATTATCCGGTGAAAGTATGATCTTTGTGTGCCGCCAGGTCCCGTCCGCATTCATTTCCTTTTTACTCTTATATCTCTTAATAGTAAACCTTTGATATGATTCCGGATCGGTCACAAGTCTGGATTCAACCAGTACAACCAGGCCATTTCTTGATCCTCCCCTTTCAAAACGGAAAACACAATAGCTTCCATCCGGAATAGTTGGCTCCATGGATTTGCCTACAACCTTCGCTACGAACATATCTTTGCTCAACCTGACCGGAGCATCGACTTTCATCCAGCCTGATTGCTCAACATGCTCTTCATTCCCGAAAGCCGTGGCAACAGCTTTCAAAGAGAACACCGGTAGATATTCCTCGTATTGTTTTTCCTCTTGTATCTGCGGCAAAATTCCATCTATATTGGCAACTATCCCAGGAATATCATTGGTTATAAACTGCTCACCAGATTTTTCAATTCTAGATTTGAAGAATCTCTCGGTGTCTTTATCCATAAAGTAAACGTAGCAGCCTTTCATCCCACGGCTAAGGAGCACTCTGTATGTGTTCTTAACAAGGTCAACAAATCTTTCCTTTGACCTTTTCACAACATTATCTGAAGACTTGCTCCGGTTACCCTTCCATCCCTGCCGGTCAAAGTCATATACCAGGTCCTCACCGAAAATTACTCCTATATAATCAAATTCAAATCCCTGTGCAGTATAGATACATCCGACCTGATTTATTCCGTTAGGGTTATACGCCCACAATGCAGCCTTTGGTATGTCCGGAGCCAGCTTTTTTGCTTCCGGCTTTGCATTCCATGGTCTCTGGTAACTACCGATAACAACATCATTGGGCAAGGTCCCGTCATCATTAGCTATAGACCAATCCCAGCAAAAACCTGCGGTCATCCTGCCGCTGTACCCCTCCTGCACCTTCGATTTAATGGCATTCTCCAGGCTTTCCGGTGTATCATATATTCTAAAATCAAAGGTTTCCTCATTCTGATTCCACATTATATTAGCAGTACGTTTAATTCCCAAGGTATTATTCACCCAGTTCACAAAGCCATCAGAACCATTACATCTAAACTGAGTTTCCAGTTCATCAAACTCAATAACCTTACACCTGTTTTTCAAAGCACTTTCTGTGATATAATTGGCCGAACCTATTTCATCAGGCCTCACTACCTGATTATCATCAATAAGAAATACACTCACTTTAGATGCACGTATCAGTTCATCTATTTGGGGCAAATCCGATTTATTTACTGCAGGCGTATATCTATTATTGCTGGTTTTTCTAATCCTGTGTGCTTCATCGCATATAAGAACATCTATCTCATTGGGCTGTGCATTCATATAACTGTTGAAGTATTTAAACTGCACAGAACCCCTTCTACCAATAACATCTCTCAATGTCTCGGTAAACGCTCTTGACCCGGTAGCATAATGAGCATTATATCCCTTGAGGAGAAGGTCCGCCATTAAGTTTATTGCAATAACCGATTTACCCGTACCCGGCCCACCTTTTATTATTAAAACAGATTTCTGCTTGTTGTGAAAGCCTCTTCTAGCTTCTGCAAATACCCTGTCATAAACAATCTTCTGTCCGTCCAACAAAATGTATTCGGAGTTGCCCTTAATTACGTTACCTACATGATCCATTAACTTTTTGCTAGGCCTGTATTTGCTGTTTTCAATCCTGTTAAGAACTTCAATACCGGCTCCATTCATTAGGTTTAGCACCAGGTAATCTTTAAGCTTGTCAACATCGTCAGCTGTAAAAACAGGGTTGTGCCTTATTGCTTCACTAAATTTATCGGCAAAGATTACATCACAGGGATCAAAAGGATAATTATGAAGATAGCAGCAGGAGTTCAGATGTACAGGATTGGCACCATCATAAAATGCAGTTTGCGTATCTTCAAGGTACATCCTGTATTGTCCTACCTGCACAGACGGATGAAGCACATCTCGTACTACTCCATTCAACAGGGTCATAACTTCATTGTCAGCATTGGATTCTTCACACTTATCCCATTGCTTAAGCTCAACAATAACAGCGCTATCCCGATTATTAGCATCTTTGCCGGCTATTAAGCAGTCCAGCCTTTTTGATGTCATAGGCAGCTGGTATTCGAGTATGATCCCGTGATCAAGTAAATTTGAGTATTGTATTGTCATAGAAAGTGCTTTAAGCGAATTTCTCCATGACTTTACTTCACCGTCGCTTGGATAATATCTGTAATAATCAAAAAAGCCCAACCGCAGTTTTTCGGCTATCTGGTTCTGGATCGTATCATGAACAAATTGCTTCGATGTACCTGCATATAGCCTCATAACCTAAGCCTCCGTATATTTCCTGTTCGATCCTTTAAATTTCTCTATCGGGTACTTCTTTTCGTTTAGAGATATTTTTCTTAGAAATTCCTGTGCCACATCTATGTCATACAATTGTGCGAACCTGAGAATGAAAAAAAGAATATCTGACAGTTCCTCAGATATTGCTCTCCGCTTATCAGAATCTTCCATCATATATGCCATTTCCTGTTGAGATTTAAATCTGAAATGTTCAATTAATTCCGCTGCTTCAGTGACTATTCCAATAGAGAGGTCTTTCGGGTTGTGGTACTGATCCCAATCCCTGGATTCGCAAAACTCTTTAACAACTGCTTTTAATTCACTTATTAGCACCTTTTCATCCATATGTATAACCTCAATGAATTTGGTAATTTTCATATATAATATTAACATAGTGAGCTGCGAACTTCCATGAATATCAACAGTAAATAATAAAACTATGAACTGGGCAAGTCTCAGCTGAGTGATTTATTAATATTTCCCGTAAACCTCCAATTTGTTTCTGTTTTCATACATCCAATTCAGCATTTTGATATTTGTATCCGCCAGCTGTGGGTACCCATTTCCGGCGAAGTAGGCAATAAAAATGAACTCGATAGAATAGAGCACATCGATAAGGGCCGCAAAACAGCATTTCAGAAAAACCAGCGTTTGCTGGCATGGGATTACCTCACTTTATTCGAATTCGAGAATATTTTACTATTTGCATTGGCGGTTGTAAAGCTCTTACAGTGAACCCTTTACTATCCGCTCATCTATCCTTCTCACTACCGAATATGTATACGGCGTGAAGTGCTTCAGCCAAAAGCCGCTTGCTGTATAGTTAAAGCTCTCGAAATCCACACCGCAGTGAGTATATCCCTCAGTGCCAAGGGTATCCATAAGAAATGAAAGCAGCTTCGTAAACATACCCGAAGCTGGCCGCAAGCTCTGCCTGCTGCTCGCCCATGCAGCCTGACTGCGGTATTCCGGCAACATATACGCACCGCATATATTCATCATTCCGGCATCCTCGCAGGCAAAATTCTCTCCCGACGCCATGATTTCAATGAACGCAATCGTTTCGCCGTTAACCTGTATAACAAAGAATCTTGAACCGCGTCTTTCATTTTCTTCTTTAACCTGTTGTATATCCCATTGAAAAAATAAAGGAATGAACATGGGTGTTTTCTGAAGGTGCTTTATTAACTGATTTTTCAATGGCACCACTTGTTCAATTTCATCCTTGGACAATTCACAGAATTTTGCTCCACGGTATTCATTGGATGTTATGGGTTCAACTTTCCTGATTGCATCAACGCACCTTAACCCGAATCCATTCCAGAAAAAGCTTTGAATTGCTTCACTATGGGCATAAAGTGATATAGCATGGCTGAGTATGCCTTTTCTCACCCATTTCTCAGATGCTTTTTGATATAACCACGAATATATCTTTGCTCTGTTTTCTTTGACCGTACCGTGTCCGTGGAGCGGTGAAAATACTCCCGGTGTTGTTCCGAAATGATTCTGCATCGGCTGGTAGCAGGTTAAATATCCGATGACCTTTCCATTCTCCAAAGCAACTGTACCCAGATCTGAATCCGCCAGTTCACTGATTAAACTGTACAAGCTTTCATAAAAATTAAAATCAGGCAATACAGGGACTGACGACCGCTCCTCTAAATACTCTGAAAGAGCGATTTTTGCAGCATCTTCAACATGGCTGCGACTCATTGTTTCAAATGTTATTCCTGTCACGTGGCTCTTCCTCCTTCTCAGCACAAATCGCAATCCAGTCTCCATCCCCGGTAAAGCTGCTTCCTGTGAGGTCATTCCACACATGCTTTATTTTAAAGCCTGCTACAGCCAGTACAGCGCTGATTGAATCAAAGGAATAATCATGAAACCAGTTTCTATAAACTTTTACTCCCTGCTCATCAATAACAGAGTACTGATCCAGCCACACTTCTTTCTCCGGATAATCAAAACCCTGCTCAAGCACCAGATGCTTTCCTGGCCTCCAGAAGCCTCCCTCACTTATATACCAGCCATTCTTCAATCCCTCTCTCACTCTCAGAACCCTTGTGGAAACATCAAAAATGAAAACCCCGCCTTTCCTCAATGCCCTATGGATTGATTTGAAGAGGTTATCTCTCATTTCATCGGAAAATGTACAGAGCTCTCCATAAACCTGAATGACTGCATCAAATTCTTCGTCATACTCCATGTCAAAGAAATTCATGCAATGGTATTCAATTTTTGACCCAGGCCCTATGTGCGAGCAGCCAGTACCGCTTTCGGCCAGCCCCGCGCGGGCAGCACTTTTTTCGGCGTATTCAATAGAACGCTCCGATATATCAAGTCCTACAACTTGAGCCCCGGCCTGACATATCCTTTCCGAATAAAGTCCCGGCCCACACCCAAGATCAAGCACTTTCATTCCAGGCTTCAGAGCTTTTGACTCAAATAAATGCCTGACCGTTTTATCTATCGTGTCAGGTTTCCGGCTTGCTGCATCATGGTTCGGGTTAAGATGAGCCTCCAGCATGCTTTTAGAGATATGAGGATCATCCCAGAATTTTGGTTCTCCGCGTTCAAATAACAACGGTTTGGGGTTTATTTTCAACAAACTGTCAAGCAACACTCTCATCATTCACCCTCCTGAAACGCAATATTTAAAAGCCTGGTCCTGGTGATATACCCGGCACTCTCCAAAGTTCTTTTGCTGTTATGATTGTAGTACCAGCAGCCCGGAATCGGATCTGCACCCGCGGCACGGCAAATATCTTTGAGATGAAGTATAATACTCCTTCCTACTCCTTTTTGTCTATGCTTTTCATTGGTAAACATGCCCGTACCTTTGCAATTCTTCATTATTACATTGTCAACTATAATTCCCATACCTAAGAATTCGCCATTCTCACGCAATACATAAAGCTGCCCTTTTTTAATTCTTTCTTCGTGACGGTCAATAAAATCTTTGGTAATTGAAAGGATCTCAGGCAAATCCTCAAGTGTTGCCTGATGAAGCAATTCCCTGCTGTATACTGCTGGTTTTACAGGCTTGCCGCTATGCTCAATAAAGTAGGCATGCATATTGATTTTCTTATGGTTATCCAAACAAAGTGATAAGAATAATTCATCACAAGTCGGCACCAAAGCATTCCTAATATCAAAAACCTTCAGTACATCTGTAAATATAGTTTGCGCGCGCCTTAATTCTGATAACGACATGACAAATTGTGTCAGCATTTTATTACTGTGCACCCCGAAATAACCCACATGAGCGTCATCGATATAAATTGAGTATATTTCTGATTCAAGGATATGTTCTTCCAAAAAGTCATCATATCTTGATGACAACGAGTTAATATACATTTCAAGGAACTCATGGTTTTCTTTAAAAGACGATTTTACATATTTAGCCATTTGCAATCTCTCCATTTCCATTATTATTTACCCTCAAGACTTTCCAAGCTGTCTTCGAAACTTTACAATTTCTAAAGGTATTCCTTACGTTTAAGAAAGCAACAAAAAAACACGCTACCAATGCGTGTTGCTACTTGTTATATACACGATTCAGGTTGCTCGAAAGAAGCTGCATAGGCAACACAAACAAAACCTGTTACAAGGTATTTTGTGTACCTGTGCCGATATTTAGTTAGTCAAAAACCACCTCAACATTTTTTACAGACATTACAACAACTCCTTTCGCAAATTAAGCTAGTACTTGCAGCATACTGCATCAATTTATTATATGAGCGATTCCAAACATTGTCAACGGAGATTTTAACAGGATCGAACCGAGACCTTATTCCTTACCATGGAATAGTTTTAACCTGTAACAAATCCTTAAAAGGCTCTGAAAATCAAGGGTCTGTGCATTATCATTAATCTACCAAGTTAATCGGACTGCTAAAAATCATCTCGCCATGCCCTTAGCTAGCCATCAGAGGAATCATGAGTGGTGTATCCGGCATCCCGATTTTGATTTGAAGGAACAGATTCTTGAACATTTTAAAATACTGATTTATGGTTTAGAAAAGAGGTAGCCGCTTACGTAAAGTAATAGAGTCAAAAATTAATCTTGTATAGTGGTAAATTTTTTGACACAATATAGAACTGAGAGTCCTTGCCCGTGCATCAGTTTCCAAGCCCTCTAGTTTTTGGACACCTGATGGTGTTCATCCTTCTATGCGGGCCATGCGCTGATAGCTAAATCCATACTTGAGGTTTTACAGACAGTTTACTAACCTCAATGTTGTTTTTTTGTTTCAATAATGGTATCTAAGGGAGAGGCAGGTATGAATTTATATAATCTTCAATATTTTCAGGTAGTGGCTCAGGAAAATCATATTACCCGTGCAGCACAAAAGCTTAACATTGCTCAGCCTGCTTTAAGCGTAATTATTTCAAAGCTGGAAAAAGAGTTGGGCGTACAGTTGTTTGACCGGGTGGGCAGACAAATAATTCTAAATGACTGTGGAAAAATACTACTGGAATACACGAATAATATTCTGGACAATTGGAACACTCTATGCATTAAGCTTGACCAGTATAGAGAAGATAACCAGCAGCAAATAAAAATAGCTTCTACTGGCATTCTTTTTCCACAACGACTCATTCAGGATTTCAAGATGGAGCATCCCGACATCACAATAAAACAGTCAAATATTATGGTTGATGAGATCCTTAACTCATTGCTATGGCAAAACAGCGATTTTGTCATTTCATCTATCTTGGTCGATAATGACGAAGTAGAGTATCATTTTCTTCGTGACGAATCAATTTATTTATTAGCAAACAAAGACCATCCGCTCGTATCGCAAGAAGTTGTAAGCGTGCATGATCTTGAGGGTGAATCATTTATATCTTTGCCTGAAGGTTATGCATTTCGCCAAAGTATAGATGAATGGTTTAGTAGTAATTCTGTCAAACATAATGTCGTATTAGAGTGCTTTCCTTCACAGTTTTCGGATTATGTGTCCCGGGGCATTGGGCTGGCTTTTGCCAGTGAATCAACTGTAAAATCAGGTATTTATCCGCCGGAGGTCATTCCTGTCCCTGTTTTCCCAGAACTAAAACGCAGTTTATATATCTTGTGGAAAAAAACACGCTCTTTCAGTCGTACCTGTAAAATCTTTCAGAAATACGCCATTAATTATGATATGTGAATATTGATCTTTATAGCTATATCCACCTGCTCATAAGAGCAGGTGGATTTTTTGTTTATATAAAAAATCGTATAAGTGGCTGCGAAAGCCATATTGGAATTCCAAAAAACGAGTTGATATAATTTTAGTAAGATGCAAAATTAAAGTCAATAAATACCATAAGATAGAGAGGATGCGTTATTAAGTGAACCCTAAAATTAAGGACTGGCTTGAAAAAAAGGCCGTTTTGGAAAAGGGTGGTGGTGATGCCGCCATACAAAAGCAGCATCAAAAAGGTAAGCTCACGGCCCGCGAACGCCTGAATCTACTATTTGATTCCGGTTCTTTTAATGAATTGGGACTATTCGTTAAACACCGCAGCACCGATTTTGGTATGGCGGAAAAAACGATTGCCGGAGACGGCTGCATTGTAGGCTTTGGAAAAGTAAATGGACGAACAGTATATGCTTACGCCCATGATTTTACCGCATCTGGAGGAACACTCGGTGAGATGCATTGCTTAAAAATCAATCATATAATCAAAATGGCTATTGAAAACGGCTGTCCTTGCATCTCACTGAATGATAGCGGTGGAGGTAGAATTCAAGAGCCTGTTATAAGTGAAAATGCCTTTGAAATTTTTCATTTAAATGTTACTGCCTCGGGTTGGATACCTCAAATTTCTGCAATAATGGGTCCAAATGCAGGAGGACCGGCTTATTCGCCCGCCCTTACAGATTTTGTTATTTGTGTTGATAAAACAAGTCAGATGTTCCTTACCGGCCCAGCTGTCATTAAGCAGGTAACAGGCGAGGACGTTGATGTTGAAACACTGGGAGGAGCAGTAACACACAATACTGTCTCCGGGGTTGGACATATGCTGGCTAAAGACGACAAACATTGCATTGAACTTATTAAATATTTACTTGGTTTTCTTCCGCAAAATGCAGATGATAAACCTCCCAAATATTTATGCGACGATGATATTTATAGAGTTGCACCTGAATTAGATGATATTATACCTGAAAACATTAAACGCACCTATGATGTCAAAAAAATCATAGCAGCTATAGTCGATAATGGCGAATACCTGGAACACATGCCGCTATATGCCCCGAATCTCGTAACAGCATTGGCTCGTCTAAATGGCAAGACTATTGGTATTGTAGCAAATCAACCTAATCATTTGGCAGGTTGCATAGATATAAATGCCTCCGATAAAGGTGCACGTTTTATTAGAATTTGTGACTCATTCAATGTCCCACTTGTTTATCTTGTAGATGTACCTGGATTCTTGCCGGGCATTGAGCAGGAATATGGCGGAATTATCCGTCACGGCGCAAAAATGGTATATGCTTGCAGCGAGGCAACCGTACCTAAAATCACAATAACTCTGAACAAAAACTATGGCGGTGCCACTGCTGCCATGTGCGCCAAGGAGTTGGCATGTGACGCAAATTTTATGTGGCCAACAGGACATGACATGGTAATGGGTGCTGAAGGAGCAGTAAATGTTGTATTTCGTAAAGAGCTGGATGCTCTTCCTCCTGAGAAGAGAGAGAAAGCACGACAGGCCTTCATAAAGGAATATCGTGACAAATATGAAAATCCCTATCTTTCGGTCAGCATGATGGAAAATGATGCAATCATCCGCCCTAGGCAGACGAGGCAGGTTCTTATTCAGACTCTGGAAGCATTGGAAAATAAAAAAGTATTGCCTAAGGTTAATAAAAAACATGGAAATATGCCGGTCTAATTAGTTTATATTCAAGGGGGAGTACAGGCTATGGCTAGAAAAATTGCAATCGTAACTGGTTCCAGAAGAGGTATCGGTAAGGGTATTGCCATTGAATTAGGCAAAATGGGGTACTACATAATCCTTAGTGCTACAGTTCCGGATGCAGATGAAGTGGTTGAGGAGTTAAACACACTCGGGGTTGAATGTGAGTACATCCAATGTAATGTTTCAAGTGCCGATGCCCGCAAGAACCTTATAGAATCTGTGTGTGACAAACATGATAGGCTTGATGTCTTGGTAAACAACGCCGGTGTAGCACCAAAAGTGAAGACAGACATTCTGGATTTAGGTGTGGAAAGCTATGACTATGTTTTGAACACGAATGCCCGATCTATGTTTTTTATGGCTCAACTAGCCGCTAACCGTATGATTGCTATGCAGCAAAAAGCTTTAGAGGATTATCACCCTCGTATCATTAATATCTCTTCTGTATCTGCCTATGCTGCTTCAGTAAACAGAGGCGAATACTGCATATCCAAGGCCGCAATATCAATGATTACACAGCTTTTTGCAGCTCGTTTAGGCGAATACAACATACCTGTATTCGAGGTTCGACCCGGATTCATACTCACAGATATGATGGCTCCAGAGTCCAGAGAGAAATTCAGCGATCTGATTAATAAGGGCATCACGCCTATTCGTCGCTTCGGTGAGCCGAAAGATATCGGTGATGCAGTAGCCGCTTTATGTAGTGGCCGGCTGGATTTCGCTACTGGACAAGTTATTGATGCAGATGGCGGTTTTAATATCCGCATTTTATAACCAACCAATATACCCATATATAAAGGAGGGTTAACTATTATGAGTATTGAAACTCCAATAATTAAAAAAGTAAAAAATGCTCTGATGAGTATTCAACGGCGCAGTTGGGAACAAGGGGAGGCTATGCAAGCACTGCTTGAGCTGCGTGATTATGATACTATGATTACTTTTGCCAGAGAGGCATCGTATATCCGGTTGGATGATGGGCGCACTACCCTGACAACCGAATGGGAAAAAGGAACTGTAACTGATACCTGCGCTTGCGGGGAAGCACTAATGCTTGCATCCCGACTGACTGGCGACAGATTAATAACTGAGACTTATGAAGCTTTATTAGAATATACTCTCCATAAAGCAAAACGCAACGCAGAAGGTATCCTTTATCACATGACTCAGGCTCCCGAATTCTGGGTGGATTCCATTTACATGATGCCTCCTTTTTTGGCTGCAGCAGGCTATCCTGAAGAAGCTGTTAAACAAATAAACGGTTATTGGAATGCACTATATGACCCTGAAATAAAGATGTTGAATTGGATTTGGAATGACCAGACAAAAGAATTCGTCCGCAAACACCATCGCAGCATTTGCACAGGATATGCGGCAGTTGGGATAGTAAAAGTAGCCGCAGCCTTACCTTATACCATGAAAAAGGATAAGGATGATCTTATGGCTAAGGGTAAAATCGTAATTGATTCAATCCTTAAGTATATTGATGACGATGGTGTATGTCACGACACCTTAGATAATCCTGAAAGTATTATTGGTATCAATGCAGTGAGTATGGTAACTACAGCTATCTATCGAGCTGTCACGGCTGGTTATATGCGCAGCTACATAGAAATTGCCGATAAGCTCAGATCTTTATTACACTCAAAAATTGACCCTTATGGCTTTTTATATGGGGTATGCGGTGTACCGAACAATAATAAAACAGGTATTTCTGCAAATGGTCAATCGTTCTTCCTTCAGATGGAAGCAGCCTATTATAACTACAAAGCGACAGATCCCGAGGCCTGGCATAACCAAATGTTCAAAGATAATCCAACGAAACACAGTGACTACATGGGTGTAATATCATAATCACAGTTAGGAGAAATACGATGAAACAGATGTATGACTTTAAGTATGGAACTCTACAGGAGTTGCAAGAAAAGGCAACCGAGCTGGGAGCAAACCTTCCTCTTAATGATAATACCTCAATACTTAACACTCCGTTCAAAATCGGAGAAACTATAATTAAAAATCGAATGGGTGTTGCTCCTATGGAGGGTGTAGACTCAGAGCCTGACGGTACGCCCGGGGAACTGACCTTCAGACGGTATAGACGTTTTGCAGAAGGTGGTGCCGGTTTGATATGGTTTGAGTCGGTCTCTATTGTTCAGGAGGGACGAAGCAGTCCAAAACAATTGCTTTTAACCAAGAATACTCTGCCTGCCTACCAACGCCTGACCGAACAGATAAAAGAAGATGGCATGAAAAAGAATGGGTTCGCTCCATACCTGGTGATGCAAGCAAATCATAGCGGACGTTATTCCCGCCCTGATTCTCCTCTCAAACCCGAACCGTTGATTGCCTTCAGAAACCCTTATTTAGAGAAAGCATCCCCTTTGGACGATTCACGAATTGTGTCTGATGACTATCTGAAGCACCTCGAAGAAGCCTTTGGAGAAGGAGCTGAATTGGCTAAAAAAGCCGGTTTTGATGCAGTTGATATTAAATGTTGTCACGGTTACCTGCTGGCCGAACTGGCAGGTGCTTTTACGCGGAGTGGCAATTATGGCGGCAGCTTTGATAACCGTTTTCGTTTGTTCTTCAACGCTATAAAAAATGCTCAACAGGTACAAAGCGAAACTTTCCAGGTTTTGGCAAGAGTTGGGGTATATGATAACATCCCCTATCCATACGGATTTGGAATGTCCAGTGATGGTAATTTAACAATGGATCTCAGTGAGCCCTTAAAACTTATGGAGATATTACATTCTAAGCTGGGCGTGCCCTTTGTTAATATTACTGTTGGTGATCCACATTATGACGCTTATGTGACCCGCCCATTTAATAACGAGATTAAATTTGAAGCAAAGGAAGATCCTTTGTTGGGTGTAGCACGTATCTTTGGCGTAGCCTCTGAAATAAAGAATGCTTTTCCGGCTTTAAAAGTATCAGCCTCTGCCCCCAGTTATCTGCGCCAATTTGCTCCCAACCTGGCAGCAGGCGCAATCAGCAAAGGCTTTTGCGATCATGTGTGCTTTGGACGTCTTTCATTTGCCAATCCATCTTTTGCAAATGATATATGTCATAATGGCAATTTAACAAGCAAGCAAAGCTGTCTAGCATGCAGCAAATGCAGTGAGTTGATTCGTGCTGGTGAATGGACAGGCTGTGTCATTCATGACAAAGATGTTTACCTTCCGATATACCAGCATCTCAGAGAAAAGCAATTAAAAAATACTATTTGATAATACCTCACACTATTTGATCAAGAAATATCACAATAACGAAGCATCATATTAAGTATAGAAAAGGTGAGTTTTATATGTTATATAACGGTGTAGATCTGGCTAGAATGATTGACAGTACGCACATAAAAACCCTGGCAACAAAGGCTGAGCTTGATGAAATGATTACTCAAGCCAAGGAATATAACTTTTTCGCCATCAACGGTCCTGCATGCTACTTTCCCTACCTTGTAGAAAGCCTTAAAGGAACCCATACCAACCCCGGATTTGGCTGTTGTCGATGGAGCGGCGCTGATCCGACACATATTAAAGTGGCGGCTGCCACCTGGGCTATTGAGCACGGTGCACAGGAAATTGATATGGTGATGAACCAAAGCTATCTCGTATCCGGACTTTATGACGAAGCCGAGGCTGATATCCATGCAGTAAAAAAGGCAATCGGAGACAAGGCTCTTAAGGTAATCATTGAATGCCCTCTTCATGACGATGCTACCATTCTCAAGGCCGCAGATATTATTGTATCAGCAGGAGCTGACTGCGTCAAAACTTGCTCAGGAACAGAAGGGCCTGTTACTCTTCATCATGTGGAGTTGATTGCCAAGGCAGTTAAAGGAACTGGCGTATGGATAAAGGCTGCGGGCGGTATACGCGATATTGAAACTGTTGATAAAATGATCGATTTGGGTGTGGCACGTTTTGGTATCGGATACAGATATGCCAAGATTATTTGTGACGCAGCGAATAACCGTTGAAGAATTTAATTTATAATACGGAGGAACGGCATTGAAGAGATATATTGTGGCTCATGACTTGGGAACCTCCGGTAACAAGGCTTCATTGGTGAGTATAGACGGTGAGATATCAAGAAGTTTTACCGAAGCTTACTCCATCGAGCGCCCACAGCCCGGATGGGTACAACAAGATCCCGAGCAGTGGTGGCAGGCAGTTTGCCGTTGCAATCTTGAATTGCTGCGGGATATTAACCCCAGTGAAGTAGCCGGGATATGCCTCACAGGGCAGATGATGTGTTGCCTGCCTGTTGATGAGAGTGGTCACCCGCTTTATCCGGCAGTTATTTGGGCAGACGGCAGGGCTTCTGAAGAGGCTGATACATTGCGCAGTCTTATAGGAGATGACAAATTCTATAAGACAGTAGGTATGCGCATATCCCCGAACTATGGATTGCCCAAGATGATGTGGCTAAAAAAACATGAGCCCGCCATTTATCGTGACACGTATAAATTTCTTAGCCCAAAGGACTATATCAATCTACGTCTCACCGGGCATTATGTCATTGATCCAGAGAATGCTGCTTTTTGGCATTGTTATGATATTAATACGCGAGGCTGGGCTACTCAGCTTTTGTCGCAGACAGCAATTGAGATGGACAAGCTTCCAGAAATACTTGATATCTCAACGGTCATTGGCACTGTTTTACCTGATGCAGCAGCACAATGCGGGCTTTTAGAAGGAACTACTGTCATAATGGGTCCCGGTGATGGTAGCGCGGCAACACTAGGAGCTGCTGTGTTGTCGGCTGGCGAAGCATATATATCGTTGGGTACTTCCAGTTGGGTGAGCATGATTACAGGTAAGAAAAACTTAGATGCGAAACAGCGCATTGCTAAGATAAACTATCTTGAAACCATACGCGATTCAGGAGCCATGCAATCTGGCGGATATGCTTACCAATGGGTTAAAGAATTGCTCTGCCAGTCCGAAGCCATTCGTGCGGACAAGGAAAATACATCGCTTCACGTATTGGTTGATGAACTCGCTGCTACTTCTTATGCAGGTTCAGGCGGGGTGTTGTTTCAACCCTATCTCATGGGTGAGAGAGCTCCCCTTTGGGATATACGGCTCCGAGGCGCTTTTATTGGATTAACATCCAAAACAAGGCGCGCTGATTTGTGCCGCAGCGTGATGGAAGGTGTAGCACTCCATCTCGAGTGGATATACCGCTGTATTCTTGAGACAAATATGATTGAGGGCGCAACCAGTATCAAGCTTATTGGAGGGGGGGCCAAAAGCTTGATCTGGAGCCAAATTTTCGCAGATGTTTTTGGGACACCTATTGAAATTATCGGCCGTCCCGACCATGCTGGCACCCTGGGCACTGCTGTTGTGTGTGGTGTCGGTCTTGGCATGTACGAAGATTATTCCATATTGAAGGAATTTCAACCGGTGACTCGGGTTATTGAGCCTGATCTAACTACACGAACCATTTATAGGGAACTTAGCAGCATACTCGAATATTCAATTGATATTATGTCAGAAGTCCACCATAGACTTGGCAGTCTAAATTAATTATGCTAATCTGAAATTGAAAATGACGCTTTCCTTAACTTATAAGCTATGGATAAGCGTCATTCTTTTATTTACATACTGTTTTTTGTTGCAGCCTATTCCTCTAAATTAAGGCAGCTCAGACATGTCCATCAATGAGCACTAAGATGCGCCCACGAACCTTTCCAGCTTCAAAATCATAGTTAAGCTGCTTATATCCTTCCATTGTTATTGTTTTGTTTATGATAGGCCTCAGTTTGCCTTTTTCTATTAACTCCGCGACCTTCTTTAAGCGATCCCCGCCACGCTTTACCGTCATCCAGCGACAACATACTCCCGTTTTCTCCTCAAGCTCTTTGGCCAGGGGTAAAGATTCTAAGCCACGCTTTCCATCGTATTCTGGCCCACTATATACTTTATTTTTTATAGGGACACTGGATACAAAAGTACCACCGGGATTCATAATCTTTAAATACTCTGCAAGCTGGGCTTCTTCCAGGGTCACCACACTCAAAATAACATCCAGTTTATTGTCAAGAAACCTCTTGAAGCTGTCTGAACCAGCTACAACATAATCATCTGCTCCTAACTCTATGGTTTCCTCGCGGCATTGCTCTACATCGCATCCAATCACATAGGCTCCCAGGCCTTTTGCAATTTGAACTGCCATCTGACCGAATCCCCCTGCAGCGCCGATGATCATTGCCCGTTGTCCGGCTTTTAGGTTTGCCTCCTCGGTAAGCGCCTGCAGAGCTGAGAGACCATATCCCGGAATTGCACAAACCGGAGCCAGCTCAACACCCTTAGGTGCAAGGCAAGCTTCATTTTCCTTCACGACACAATACTCTGCCAGTGCACCACCAAGGCGTTTATCCTTAAATGCAATTACCTTGTCTCCTATAGAAAATTCTTTGGCATTTTTACCGAGTGCCACCACCGTTCCTCCAATCTCAACACTTGGAATACGGGGGAAATCCAGTTCATACATTGAACGGTACCAACCATTTCGTGCCTTTGCATCTGCCGGAGAAAAAGAGCTTGCGCACATCTTTACAAGTATTTCATCATCGGCAGGTACAGGTACAGGTAATCTGTCAATTACCAGCTCCTCAGGTGAACCATATTTATAAAAACATACAGCCTTCATTGTACTTGGTATCATAATTTCACTCCTATATATACTATATTTTTGACTATTTACCAGGGTATTTCCCGTCCTTCCCAACTGCGAAGAGCAAGACGATCTTCATCCGAATGCTTGGGGTTGCCCTTTTCAAAGCTTCTATCTCTAAGAAAGTATTCCACAGCAAAATTCTTCATAGATTCAGCCGGATTTTTGGTATTCTTACAATATAAGCGAAAGCTATACCCTTTGCCCCTTAGATCGTTAAAGAGAATATTCATGGCCATGTTCAGTGCGGTTTTTGAGGTATGGTTCATGTAATTGTTTATTGAGAAGCAAGCATTATTGCTGCTTTCCACCGTCGTTACCACACATATACGTTTACCATTTCCTCTTTCGAGTAGTGGCAAAAAGCTTTTAATAATCCGCACTGGTCCTACCGTATTGTAATTATATGCCTCTAGAAGAGAATCATAGTTTTGGCCTATAGAAATGGTTTCCCTGCTTCCTTCAGGTCGGTAATCCAGATTAATGACCAGCATATCAACTGCATAATCAAGCTTTTTTGTAATCTCTTCTACCGATGTATCCGACGTCGGGTTAATAACAAAGATATTCTCTGATCCGGCCGGAGCTTCTTTCAAACCAACTATACCCTGCAATACCCGGCAGTCGTGTGCCTTCAGATCAGTACTTAAAATATCCCCCTCAGTATTTTGGGCACTGATTACCACAACAGTATCTATCATAAATAAATCTCCTATCCAATGTCAGAATGGCCATGCCCTACCTTCAATATCCAGCATCACGAGTCGATCATCCCAGCTGTAGTCCCCACAGAACACTTTCACCGCTTCATTCCCGGCAAAATCCGGCTCATATATACCTTCAACAATACCTTTATCGGGTTTAATCGAGCGTACCCAACCAGGATGAAAGATCCGAAATGACCACCCCTTTGGCTGGAGGTCATTGAACAAAATACGTATAGCCATGCTTAGTGCCGCCTTGGACATACTATAACTGGATATTCGTGTCCGGGCTGCCACACTGATGGCTCCGGCTTCCGATGATACAAAGGAAAGCCTCTTCATGCCCCCCTCCATTAGTGGGAGAAAGACCTCCACCATACGCATTGCCCCAAGACAATTTACATTATATGTATCTAAAAAGCTATCAAAATTCACTTCTGCATGAATATCATCCGACCTGTTGCCGAAAACAGCAGAGTTATAAACCAACATATCCACACAAGAACTATTTTTTGATATCTCAAGCGCAGCCGCTTTTACAGATTCAGTTTTGGTAGTATCCATATAAACTGGAAACACCCTTCCAGGGTAAGCTTCCTGTAGTATCGCAATATCATCCCATCCCGTCCTCAGTAAGCCTGCATGTACAGTCCAGCCCATAGCAAGTAACCTGCGCACTATTGCGAGTCCGATATTTCGCCCGCCACCGGCAACTACCGCGGTTTTTCCTGTAATATTAGTCATAGCTCTCCTTTACACCATATTAAAGCATTAGTTATAGTTTTCTGATATGAAGGATCTTTCCAAACTTCAGCATTATGGCCGGGCATTAAATTACACACGCGCCCCTTACCGAAAGTTCTTGTATAACATGCTGCCTGAGTACCGTACTGAGAGGTTGATACCATCAGAATATCAGCTTCCTGGATTTGTATATTAATAAAATAATGTTCGTCATGCACAATAAAACTCTTCACACCTTGTGTTATCGGGTGTGGCTTTAGCGGTGTTACTGTAACCGCACATTGCTCCGGGTGATTAATAAAGCGATGTCCCATAAGTCGGCACATGCCATCCCCGCCGTTTTTTACAGCAGCTCCCGCGTGAACAAACAGAACACCGCCCCCTCTTTCTACATATTTTAAGAAGGCTTCTTCAGCGGGTCCGTCCTCCCAAGGGGAGGAATCTGTGGCAGAAGTCTTATTTCCCTTAGCTAGCACAACTACATCATAAGTAATCAGCTTTTCCAACGAAAGCTCAGAGATATCGCGCAGCACATCAATACCGAAGTCCTCCTCAATTAAAGAAGAGATGCCCTGTTCCGGAACCCAGCCGGGGTGATAACAATCATCAGAAACCAATAGTATTTTCATTATCCTTTCACCGATCCTGCCGCAATACCTTCAATAAAAGATTTTGAGAATATTGTGAATATAACTAAAACCGGAAAGATTGCAAGTGTTAAAGCCGCCATTCGCCCACCGATATCAAACCTGAATTCAGAAATCAAGTTTGCAACAAAAAGAGGAATGGTGAATTTTTCATTTGAGTTGATGACAAGCATCGGAAGTGTATAGCTATTCCAACTCCATAAAAATAGCAGGATAACCGCGGTCGATAGACCTGGCCTGATAAATGGCATAACCAGCGAAAACAGAATCCGGGGCTCCGATGCGCCATCAATTCGCCCGCTTTCCATAACTTCGTTTGGAACAGAGCTCTTTATAAATTGGATTAGAAAATAGCATGTGAATGGATGGGCGACCCAAGTAAAGATTAACGGCCATAGGGTATTTACAAGACCCATGGTACGCATCTCTACAATGTAGCCTACCGTGCTTACTTGTCCCGGCACCATCATGGTGATAATAATGAGCATATTAATTAGTTTTCTACCTTTGTATTCATACTTTGAAATTGAATATGCCGCCAGAGTACTTGCGGAAACACTTAGTAAAATGGAACCGGCGGAAACCAGAATACTATTTAAATAGGTTTTTAGAAAGTTAGTAGAAAGCAGAGCTTTCACATTTGTAAAAAAATCAGTGCCAAACCAGAAAGGTAGTTGCCGCATTAAATCCTCTGTCTTGTACGATGCCATAAGGGGCAGCAGGACAAATGGTAATAAACACACAAGAGTCAGGATGCCAAAAAATATAATGTATATCGCTTTTCCTAAACCATGAGTAACTTTATTCATATTAATCCTCCCTCCTTGACAGCACCTTGTTGAAAAACAACGATATCGCAACAATGATAACAAACAAAACGTAGCAAAGGGTCGCACCGTATCCCAGAGCCATCTTGGAGCCAAAGGCATCTTCAACAAATTTCCATATTACGGTTAATACTGAGAAATTGGGGCCTCCAAATGAAGCTGTGCTTCCTGCATAAACTTGCTTTGGCATTTCGTAAAGCTGTAACCCATTAATGATAGATGTAAGCACCAAAAAAACTGAAAGGTCTCTAAGCTGAGGTATTGTTATACGAAAGAAGGTTTGAGTACTGTTGGCACCGTCAATTTTAGCTGCCTCATAAATTTCGGGGGAAATTGCTGTCATGCCGGCGAGGTAGATTACCATACAATACCCGATATGGCGCCATATCTGCATCATCGTAACAATGGCAAAGGCCCATTTTTCATTTTGCAGCCAGTATATCTTATCACTTATTACACCCAACGATGTTAAAATTTCATTTACATAACCATATTGCCAATCAAACATGTTGGCAAAAATTGCACCAATAGCTATGGGGGCGATGATATAAGGGCTGAACAGAATAATCTGCGGAATTCGCCTGTATGAAATTTTGAATAGAACAGCCGCTGCGAGCAACCCCAAAATAATTTGCACAGGAATAGAAATAGATGTTATAGCTAACGTATTGCCAAGAGATTTCCAAAAAAGCTTATCCTTTGTCAGCAGAGTAACATAGTTTTGGACCCCAACAAATTGTTTGGGTGAAATCCCGTTCCATGAAAAAAAACTAATGTAGAATGAATAAATCGTCGGATACAAATTGAATATAACATATGCGCTTACGTATGGAACTACAAAAATATATGCCCACAGCTTTTGTATATTAAAGCTATTCCTCTTTTGTAAGGACGGAGTCTTTATGGCATCCATAATAAACCTCCTTTTTAAAACTAATTTGCCATTACACACGGCTCATAACAATTTAATTACATTGAGCCGTTATTCAGTCTTGATAATAAAGAGGGGGCTTGCTATTGCAAGCCCCCAGCGGTTATTTTAGATTAAGTGAAGGCTCTTGTATTGTGATTTTCTGCTTTAAGTATTCCAGACCTTCATCTGCTGTCATCTTAGGGTTAATCAGGAAATTCAGTGACATATCACGGAAACTGTTAATAATAGTTGATGTATATGGTGTCTGGCTTTCATATGGTGAAATTCCGACGCCAATATTCTCATAAGTATACTTTGTGTAATTCTGGCCATTAAACCAGTTCTGATACATAAAATCATTATTAATAGGAGCTTGGTCGCCTTCATAGAAGGACTTGAAACTTGGGATCCAGCCTACGCGGTCATAAATATACGAATATCCTTCATTAGTTCCCAGGAAGTATTTTGTGAACTCCCATGCAGCTTCCTTATTCGGACTATTTTTATATATCCCGACAGAAGTTCCGCCGTTCATCCAGCCACCACCGGGAGCCATGCAGAATCCCCACTGACCCATAGTAGTTTTATCGGGGTCATTAGAGTTAATGCAGGAATTTGTTGACCATGAAGCATGGTTAAAGAATAGTACTGAGCCATTGGTGTAAGCAGCATTCCACGATGTAGAGTTTTTCTCATTGCTGCCGAGAGGAACACCGGCATCTCTAATTTTGCAGGCGGTTTCAAGCGCATTTTTATAGCGATCTGTGATATTAACGGTTGTTCCGTCAATAAAATCATTTGCATTTTGCCCTGAAAGAAGTTCAAGGAGGTCAAACATGCCTTGCATCATGTTAACAGTACCACCGCTCTTCTCTTTCAATTGAAGCCCTGTGGCGATAAAAGTATCCCAGTCTTTGACGAGCTGATATACATCATCCGGCTCGGAAACACCAAAATATTTTTCTGTCAGGGTACGATTATAAGCAAAACCGGCTGGGCAGAACTGGTTGTCCAAAGATACCAATTCATCGCGCATATTTGTCAGAGCAGGGATGACGGCCGGAAACAGTTCATTGCGATCGTAATTGTAAGGTGCTGCTTCCAAATTCTCAAGAATATCCAGCGCAAAAATCGTTCCGCGATTGGTTATCTCAACTGTAATAATGTCCGGCATTTCCGTACCGCTGGCTAAGGACGTCTGTATCTTCGTAACATAATCGTTATTGTTAACAAGTACATATTCGTACTCTATATTAGGGAAGATTTCCGCACCTACCTCTTTCTTCACTTTCATGACTTTTTCACCTTGAGACCATTCAACAATCTTAACTTTTTCGTTAGATTCCGGGGTCGATGGCGCACTTGACTGAGGTTGATCGGATGGGTTAGCAGACGAAATTGGAGTATTATTATTACTGCCACATGCTGCTAGTATACTTAGACTCATGATTAACACCAGAAAAAGAGCAAAAATTCTTTTTTTCATTTCGTCCTCCTAAATAATGCATAGCGTTAATTTGGTTGATTTGGTTACTTATTCCTGAAACTGGATTGTTCATACACCATTCTTTGAGAGCCTCTCTGGCACAAATTATATCAATCACTTTTGACAAATACTAATACAAATATCTGATACATATATAAATATTTCTATATATATGTTTAAATCTTGTGGTACTCCGGCATGTTTTTTGTATAATCAATACAACAACAACATTTATTCAAACAGAAGCCAAGCAATAATAACCCAATACCAGTACATTATGTGCGGTATAAAGCTTTTACCAGCTATACTATTTTTAATCGCATAGCCAGGACATTCGTTTTAATTATGCACTTTTTTGCCTTTATTATCAGTAGATGGCCCTTTCCTTTATAACACCTTCAACAGCAGAGAAAATATCCTTGTAAATGTCTTCAGCCTCGCTTAACTCTAATCCTCCATAATTTACCATGATATCAAGGGTATCCTCCCCCAGACCAGGACAGTAGGATTCAGTAGCTTCTGGTACCGAGTTCATTTTTATAGGCGATGCAGCCGTTTGCATTGGCTCTGCTCCTGGATAGTTTACACTCATAATCATATTGCGTGCCAAAATCTGTGGGTTATTGACTGCTTTATCAAGGGTATTGATCTGCCCGTTAACTATTTTGGCCTTATCAAGAGCATCCATCAAATCTTCCGCTGTCCAGTTTCTCAGCTCAGCTTGCACAGCAGCATCAAGCATATCTATGTTTTGCTGCCTTAGATTCATTGTCTTAAACATAGGATTCTCGGCAAGATCTTTTCTGTTTATGGCCAGGGCAAAATTCCGCCAGTTTTCGTCACTGATACAACAAACGAATACTTTTCCGTCCTTTGTATCAAATGGCTGAAAAGGCGCTGCAGACGAGTGTCTATTGCCAAGGGGTTCCGGTACTATTCCTGTGAGGAAATAGCGGGCTATTGCATTCTCAAGGGTTGCAAAGGTTGTATCCAGCATTGCAATGTCCACAAAATCACCAGCGCCGGTTTTCCTTGCCTTAAATAAGGCTGCTAATGTACCTATAGTCGCATAAAGACCTGCTACAAGGTCGCTAGATGATGTCCCGGATTTGAGTGGCTGACCGCCTTTTTCCCCGGTAATACTCATTAATCCTGATTCTGCCTGGATGACAAGGTCATATGCTCCCCTCGTTTTCAGGGGGCCAGTATGACCATAACCTGATATTGAAGTGTAAACAAGACGTGGATTAATATCTTTTAGCGTATCATATCCAACCCCTAGTTTTTCCATAGAACCAGGCTTCATATTCTCTAATAGAATATCAGCATTTTTTACTATTTTTAAAAATGCCTCTTTTTGACGAGAATCTCTTAAATCGAGTAGAACACTTTTTTTGCCGCGATTTAAACTTATAAAATATGAACTAGCTCCCATTTTCCCTGGTGGAGAGTATCTTGAAGTGTCACCAATGGGCGGTCGCTCAAATTTTATGACAGTAGCGCCAAGATCAGACAATATCATACTACAAAGCGGCCCGGCCATAAACTGTGTAATGTCCAGAACAAGTATTCCCTCTAGTGGTTTCATTTGCATCTTCTCCTATCTACAATGATGTGAAACGCTGTATTAGATGATAAACACCTTATACCATCTAGAAAAAATACTATCATGCAGAATATATGAATACTAATACAGAAAATCCTGCTAATGATATATATTCAATTATATTATGATCTGCAATATAGTACTGAAGTGTAGTATGTTTTGAACGAGGATTGTTGTTTGTTTGATGCTGGTTAATTGATATGCGGGGGATAACCCTTCAATTAAATCAACCTTCGGCTTGCTGACGGACAATCCTGTGAAAATGAAGGTCCTGCAAGTTCCTTGTGGCAGAATTTATATATTTTATCAAATTTCAATAACTGCACCACTTAAGAATTTTATGTCCGGATTACTTTAAATCATACATAATCTAAACAAGACTATATCCTTACTCTTTGCCTCAAGCATAACTTTAAGGCCTCTAAGACTATGGTTAACGGGCTAACGTGAAAACCATAGCACTTAGAGGCCTATGTTTATATACTTATTAAGTAGCTTAGAACTTTTTATTTTGAAAGCAAATTATACAGTACCTGTGCCATTTCCGCTCTTGTAGCTGTACCGTTGGGCGTGAGCTTTCCGTTGCTACCAGCGATAGTTCCGGTCTTCACAAATAGCGTAAAGGCTTCTTTGGCCCATAAATTAATCTCTTTTGCATCAGTAAAGTCATCGAGCATCTTTTTAGAATTGCCCTGGGGAAGCCTATCAATAACCTTGAGCGCGTTATACAGCATAGTGAACATCTCCTGCCTTGTAATCTCTTTACCCGGTGCAAACAGGTTATTTCCTACTCCCTGAGATATTCCCAGCCTCTTTGCTGCGGCAAGATAACCCGTATAATAGGTGTTACCTGCGTCACCAAAGTTATCGGTTGAATTGTTATCAGGGGCTATTTCATAGGCTCTCATTAATAGCGTGATAAACTCTCCCCTGGTAATCTTGGCCTTCGGACTGAAGTTTCCATTTCCGGTCCCGGATGTAATTTGCCTTGCAGCGATGAAATCTATGGCTTTTTTATACCATGCATCATTAGCCACATCCTTGAAGCTTATGGGGCGGTATACCACAGCATAATCGCTGAAATGTGTAGTCATGAAAGTCACTGTGCCTGAAACAGGATCATAATGTCCGTTTGGCACAGACACTGCTTTACCTGAACCATCTATATACCATATCACAATGCTTTCGGGATTTTTTAGTTCTTCTTCAGTCGGCGTGTATGGGATAGTTACCGTAACAGGCGCTTTTGGATTATTCCATTCGACTCTCTTTCCGTTAATAGTAAGAAGAAGCTGAATCAGAGGTCTATCGCCTATAGCTGTCTTCATACTATCACTCAAACCTGATTTATCGCCATAGCCTAAGGCAATCTCTGCCTTTTCCCCTTGAGCCTCCGGAAGAGTTCCCAGCATATCTGTTGGCAATGCTATTCTCCCTATATTGGTGATAAAGTTCAAAGTCCCCTTATTATCTGTATTGGATAGGTATTCAGCAGGAATTCCCAAAACGTAGCTGCTTACGCCGGGAATTGCAGGCATGGTTATATCAGTCGAGTTTCCAGCGTTAAATGCATCTTTGGGAAGAGTTCCAACGTCCACCTGAGCTACATTCGCTTTTAGAGTAATCGGTAGGTTCGATTTGCCTACATTCGCATGGTAATTGCCATTATCAGGTAAACTGGTATCTTCAGAGGGGGTGCTGCTACCAGGTTTCTGAACCAGTACCACCATAGTGTTTGAGTCAATATGGTATTCATCGGCATCAATCAATCTGACTGCAACTGTATAAGTGCCCTCACCCAGGATTTCAAAACTATTTGGTTCTGCTTGGTTCCAATCCATCTTATCCGACCAGGTTCCATTTATCACATACTGCCACTTAAGCGGGACGAAATTGGTCAGTCCGACAGCCGATACATTAGCAATTGCCTTCTCATAGTTTCTTTCAGGAACATTGATAACTACTGTGCCGCTCCTTTCCTGAAGGCTTGTGACGTTGATATTATATATATCCGATGAGTTTTCTGAAACCTTAATCTGAACCTTTGATGTCCGTCCTTCAGATAACTGCCACGAATATAAAGCCGCTCCCGTACCGCTGGCCAGTAGTGTGCCTCCATCGCTGCTTCTTATTTCAACTGTGTCTTCGCTGTTTTTGGCGATAGCGGTAATTAATGTGTTGTTCAAATTGTTTGCCGTTAAATAATAATCTTTTGTCGCTTTGTTAAAGTCCATCTGGATTCCATTTAGTGTTATGCCGGCAATCTCTTGGGTTAATGCACTTGGATCCGCTGTGAAATATTCGGCAACAACTCTTCTGCCCAATTTGGTGAACAAAACTTCTTTTGTTATGCTTTCTTCACCATTCAAGGCTATAAGTTCTGAAGCTGTGGCTGCAATAAACTTTGTCTCTATTACTGCTCCTGCCTCATCCAGCAACTTGACAATCACATTCCCATTTGAAGACGGGCTCATGGAAAGGTTTTTAATTGTTACATGGGCTTTAGTAACTCCGTTATTTTCCTGTTCGACATTAATAAGGAATTGCTTTCCGTTATTAGCTTCTATAGGGTTCTGCAGCAATATTGACCGGGTATTGTCACTAGAATAATACTCTGTTATCTCGGTCCAGATACTATCTTCAAGTTCTTCAGCCCATACCCTTCCATAAAGTCTTGTTCCTCCTTGAGGAATACCCCCTGCCGGAACATTGTATGTAAACCTCATGTTCAAAGCGCCATTATCCAGCAATGACAGTTCATCGCCTGTTATTTCCCTGACCTCTACTTTTGTTACATCTTCGAAGGTACCTGAAGTATAAAATCCTGCATATACCTTTCTGCCACTGCCGGCCAGCTTCACATCACTTGAATTGTACAAAACGGCCTGAATAACTCGCTTGCCTTGGTCATCGCTGATAAGCTCAACTTTAGACACTCCCGTATCAGGAACATCAATATTTAAAGATCCTCTCTCGACTACAGAATCATCGCTAGTAAATTTGGCCTCAATCTCATAATCCAAATCATGTATACCTGATTCAGGCACATCATATTCTACCGTCAATAAGATCGATTGATTTGGCAGTAGGTTCAAGTTTTCAAAGGTCTTAATAACATTATCAGGAGCCAAACTCACCTTGATAGAGCTGACTGGGGCCACCCCCAGATTTGTCACCGTAAAGGTTATAGGCAGTTTAAAGCCGCTTTTGACATCTCTGTAATTAAAGTAAGCATCTTTAATACCTAAATCATTTTTAAATTGTGCCTGAGCAACCTTCATGGCGCTTATGGGCTCCACTGTGTAAACCCCGTTACCTTGATTCTGGAGTACTCCTGTATACGAAGAAGCAAGCATCACCGCAGTCACATTATTCTCTGCATCAGAATATGCATCAAAGTGATCTATCAAGGTGTGTTGATCCATTTGTACTACATCTAAAGCTGCAGTTAAGTAAACTCCACCATTTTTATCATCAACAAATTTTACTGCTTTTAAGGAATCATTTTGAGCTGTATTGCTGGTATTTTTATCATAGCTGATGTTCGGCTGCACCCAAAGAATAGCTAAATCCTCAATTCTGGCATTTTCTTTCTTTGCAAACCTGAATTTGCTGGTAATAATGGCCTGAGAATTCTCATAAACACTGCTTACAGAGTCTATAAACCTGTTGTCCACTTTACCGTCCTTATCTACTGCAGCCAATTTAATGTCTGTCGCTCCTGCCGATGATGTATTGTGCCATCCCATTACAAATTTATCCCCTTCTGCTCCGAAGCTGGCAACTACTATTTGAGGATTTTGGTCAATAGAATCGTTGTTTGTTAAGCGAATATCGGCTTTGATGCTGTTGTCATTACCAATTACGGTGCAAAGGGTCTCATATCCGATAGAAGCATTGTCTGTATCTGTTCCATAGTCAAGGGTGTAAACGATTCCCGTAGTTCCATCCTGCATCATGGCTGCTGAGAGAGCTCTGATATGTCCTGTAGTGCCATTATAAAGCGTATATGCTTCGCTCCAGCTTCCATTCTCATAAATCTTATACATTATTGAATCATGCAGGTCCGAATTCAATGATCCTGCAACATCACTTCCTGACATACATCTCCATGCCACCACGGCTTTACCGTTTTTTGCTGCCACAACAGGAGCCACATCCGGAACCAAATTATCTGTCAGTAATGTTGTGCTCCACTTCGTCCCATCATATATACTGGCAACAATTTCTGAAGAATTCATCATTGCGGATATATCTTCCAAAGTAGGAGCATGGCTGGAATTAATCTTCATGCCCTGTTGCTCCCAGGTAGCCGCCGCAAAATTCTTTGTTCCATCTATTTGAACATTGCTGTTGGCATATTCAGTTTCAGATACAGTTGGCAAAGCACCTTGATCAGTATATGTACCTGAATTCTTCATAGTCCAGCTCGCTCTTGTTTTGTTCAAATCACTTGAGTTGCTATCAGACATATAGGCCATAATCTCTCCATCCCGGGTCACCACCGGATTGGCATACGGATAGGCATTGGTTTGAATATTTGTACCACCGGATTGTGCCTGCAGAGTTCTCTTGAATAATGTTTCACCCCAGTTGCGGTCATACATGTCAAGATAACTCCTGCTTTCATAGCCAGTGTTTTCTTTTACTGCTTTAAGACTTGTCACTTCCCCCATTGCCCCCATTAAACTGGCGGACATTGATCTAGAAGAAGTTATTAAGGATGACGGCTGTTGGGCCTTCCACTCCTCAAGCCTATCTCGCCATTCTTCCCCCTCTACCCAGAAATCACTGCCACCCTCAACAGAGGCTAACACAGTCTCGTAGGAAACGAAGAGGAACTTTGCTACGAATTTAACACCCACCTGCCCGGAGACTCCCAGGGTTGTCAAGTACGCGTACAGTCCATCTCCTTCTATCATATATGGCTTATTAACAAATTCAGCACTATAATCAAGATTTGCTTTACCAAATACTCCTATTTTTAATGCCACCAGGGATAAATCAAATCCAAGGCCTCCAAACGCGCTGATATAAGCCTTAATTCTTAATGCAGTATAAAAGTCATTTACATCTGCAGCATTGATATCCGAAGGTACGTTTCCGTATGGCTTAACTGCGCGGAAAATAAGACTTGTTGCAGCCCCAATATTAAAGCTTGCTGTTACAGGTATCGGGCCAACCATCCCATTTAAGCTTGCACTTGCTCCGATTAGAGCCTCATAATCAAATCCACCTCCTATCAAAACCATAACCCATTCTTGCTTTGTTGTGTCATATTTGACTTCAACCTCAAAATAAATTACACGATTCACACCTGCATCTATGCCGGCTGAAATGGGGGTTGGCGGATCAAGGACCATACCTCCTATTTCTGTGATTATATCCGGACTATATTTATATTCAAAGCTGGTATCAGCCCCTCCTACTTCTACACTTACGTCCTCTGTGTCAGTGCTACCCAATTGCGCCTTGGCGGTTATGATTCCCCTATAAACCATAGGATCCTCTGTGGCAGAGATAGTAACATAGAGAGTATGATCACCTATAGGCATACTGCTCTTCGATAACGCATCCAAGGCTAAGCCTATTATTTTGTCACCACCGGACATGCCCTCTGTGAAGCTGAATTTTTTATCACTTAATTCTTTTATATCACTGGTTTTCTGTTTGACATCGTCAACGGCCTCAGGGGCACCCACCATATTAGTAAAATTAAACGGGCACAAAGCACTTTTTAACAATGCACCTGAAGGATCGAAAAATGAGACTACTCCTCCTTTTGTCTTTCCCAACGCCAGATTCAAGGATTCTTCACTCAAGGTAGTTATATTCTTGGTATAAGCCATTGTAGCAAAAGGATATAGAATGGTTTTCACCCTTTGGCCTTGGATCAGACCTCCGAATTCATCCTCTACCTTTACATCATAACCATATGTTTTGCTTGAACCCCACCAAGCGACAAGGGTTTCCAACATGGCGGTTTTGTAAGTATTCCCCGGGCCTATTGCGCCCTGGTAATTTGTGACATCAATGGTGCGTCCATCTTTCAGATTATAGTTAATGGACTGGGATACAATAAACGCCTTATTTTTATCATTTGCTTCTACAGGTCTTAAGTTAACGACACTTTCGCCAAATTTGAGCACATCTTCCACACTGATGCTTCCGTTGACATTGAGAAGCTGAGGGTAGTATTGTCCGTCCTCAGTCACCACCTCATAAATAAACTCCAGTTTATCAGATGCCTGCAGTTGCTCTGAATTATTATTCACCCAGAACTTTGTTGCATCAAAGGTAAGCACGAATCTACCGCTACTGTCGATAGAAAGGACTTGTCCCCTGATATTCATAGTCTCCTGACATATCTGTCCGTTTTTATATACTGCCCCTCTGTAGGTAACCTGGCCTGTAAATGGGTTCCCGTCCTTGTCTTTAAAAAACATCTCAATCTTTGCCACAGGACGTAGCTTGAAGGTATTTACAGGATAAAGTGCATAGGTACCCGGGTCTTTTTCACCCGAATCCAGATTCTCTTTATATAATGTGCCTAGGTGAAGGTTACTGCCACTTCCCGATCTTAAGCTGATGTTGGTTGCTATTCCCGCCTCTTCATAAATGGCTATTTCACCGTTAGAATCGCTGTACAGAGTGCGATCTTGGCCCCGGCCGTTTGTATAGGTAAGTTCAGTCTCTTCTTTTGGATAAAAGCTGAATAAATAGAGCTTGTTCTTTAATGTTTTTACATTGACATCAAGGGTATCGACCATGCCTGTGGCGGCATGTGTTGCAATTATTCTTGTTTCTCCCTCTGAGTTTCCAGCCAGCATAAACTCTGTTGAAGGTCGGTAGGTTGAATAACTAAACTTTTCAATATTTTCATATAGATTTCCTTGACGATAATTTACCGATGCGACGCCAGAGCTCTGCGACTCCCATTTGACCTGATCAGTTATGCTTCCCCAAGGAAAGTCCTCGTGATTTATATTTATATCACTTTTCAAGCCTATATCTCTTCCTAGAGACAATATCCCCTGACTGCCGAATTCATCGTATAATTCTTTTATCTTTGCGTTGTTATCCATGGTTAATGAATCTACATCTCTTCCATCAACCATTATCTTCATGGCCTTCTCACTATACACATTTAGCACAAACGAATCCGTTGACCAAGCGCTGTCCTGGATATTTTTCGCCTTTACGCTGACGATATATATGTCCTTAAGTGAACCCTCTTCTACGCTGTCAATAGGCAGAGTATATTCTCCGCTGCTAGTTGTGCTTGTATAAAGGGTGTCTTTGTTTTTAACAATCTTAAACTCAAACTCTCCTCCGCTGAATTCCGATAAATTCCAGCCGATGTTGAGGCTTGTCGTCGCGTCTGTAATATAATAGCCGTCAAGCTTGTCCAATGTTACCTTGGCAGGCTTTGGATATACTATTATATAGCCTTGGGCACTTAAGTTTTCGGTGAGGTTGTCCGGATTTACAGTGGTCACTTCAACGGTATATGCAGGCTCGCTGCCATTTGATACCTTTGAAAGAATATTTTCCGGAACAGTTAATTTGCTTGTGTCTATTACAGTTGTGCTATAAACCTGATTTGTCCCGTCAAATATATTAACTTTAAATTCAGCTTTAACACCTTCTGTTCTTCCTATTAAATTCTGGCTCCAAACTATATTTACTGCTTCATTCTTTTTGGTCACAAATGCATTATTTCCCTTTGGAAAAAAGATGGTTGGTGGTCCTCCATCTAATACTGTGAACTCGGGAGTTTCTACAAAAATTGGATCATCGATACCACCATTATAGGCAATGGCTTTGAATGATACCTTCCCCGGTCTTATCGGAGTAATAATTCCGGTTGACTCATCAATTGAAGCGATAGTTGCATCGCTGCTTTGCCATTTAATGCTTTTATTGCTTGCATCATCAGGAGATACACTTGCCTTGAGCTGAATAGTTTCTGTGCCTGTTAAAAAAATCTTGCTGTTCGTAGGATAGGTCTCCGTGTCCAGCGTTATGCTCTGAACAGGAATCCAATCACCTATTAAGGCTGAAGCACATTTCCCGATTACAAGCGTACCACCAGTGAAAAACGCAGGATCTCCATCCACTTCCGGAACATATGTACCGTCAGTATAAAGCTCAATAGTAAGGTTTGTTGTTGTCGGACTGACATATTTTTTTGCAGGTATGAGTGCCGTATAGAAAGAACCCTCCTCAGCACCAGTTCCGCCCATAACAAGGGGGTAAGTAAGTCCGTCTGCTTTGACATATACTGATTTTAGATGATTTTTGTCGATATCATAATCATTTTCTAGCCATTGGGAAATATCCCTATCGATATCTACTCTTACCTGAATTATATCATTTGGGGCATATATACTACCTACAGGAGCATTGGTCAGCGATACATTCTTGATAGCCAATAATGGGTCCATGGACATGGTTACGCCTTCAATGGTTGTCAGATTCCCGTCAGCAGGCCATGAATCAGTAACATTAATATTTACGCCGTAATTATTAGGATCATGTGTAAAAATTATGCCGACCATGTTTTTCACCGAGCTTATGACCAAACTACTAGCTGGGTTTTTAGGTACGGTGTAGAGGAACGTCGCATATTTTGAAATCGTATATCCTTCTGCTGTGTTTATACCCTCGCTTTCACCCTGGATATACATTTCTAATTTCTCCAGGTCAACTGGTTCGGAAAATTCAACCGTAATTGGAATGATCTGTCCCGAAGAATAGTCACCGGTAGGAGCGGTAATCTTAACGACATCTGGTTTTACATAATCCTCAATTTCTATGAGTATTTTTCTATCCTTATAAGTCATCATGTCTTCTGGATAAGGTGAAGGATCGAAACTCGTATTACTAAATCTAAAAGCTTTCGGTATAACACCGGTTATATTGGCCTGACCCCATGAAACCGCAGGATCAACATTGGGATCACTCTTTTTATAAACACGATACTCTTTTGGTTCATCATAACATATATGATTGTTACTTCCGTCAAGAAACTCGGCTTGTGCAGTCATTGTGTATTGAGTTTCGTTATGACTGAATAATTTGCCGTCTGAAAGGGCATAAAATGGCGTATTAGCCAAAGAACCGTAAATGTCAATTGCAGCTTGTTCTAGCTTTTTGTAGTCATTGTCATTAAACGGGAAGGTAGAAGATTCATTTACATTAATATCAGTGGTTATAGCTTCTGTTTCAAGTGATGTACTCCATTCATAAAATGTGCGCACCTTAACCGGAATATCCTTTTCTCGCGTTCCTCCCTCAAATAGTATATTTACAGGGTTAGAGAGTTGGATCAAAAAGGTCTTATACCCATACCACCGATTTGTCGGGTTACTATACGAATTTACTCCATCCTCTAAATATGTACCTATATGATTTATAGTAATTGGTATATTCACCTTATTAGACCCTTTGGGTATGGTTACAGTTCCTTCATCTAAATCATCACTATTGTCAGAAGTGCGATAATTCTGTCCCTTTATTGCAGATCCGTCCAACAGCCACCAGTCAAACTTGACGTCATAGTCAAGAGTGATTTCATCGCCATTTTCATCAACAATGCAAATCGCCACCGATACATCGTTGTAAACTTCATCCGTGTCATATACTGGCTCCACACCACTAATCTTGAGCCTGGCATTATGGTTGATGGGGAAATCCGTTCCTGCCGCTATCATGCCACCCTCTACGCTGATTCCACTGTTTTCTACTTGGTTAAGCAGGCTGGCTAAGCTTTTTTCATGCTCTGGCGTAAGAGGCACATTATCAGAAAAATACTTTGCCTTAATCCGAGCTAGTTCATATTCAATTTCAATTATTTTCTTTAAATCTCCGAGTGTAAGATTGATACCATTAATGGTGACTACCTTGCTTAAATCTACCCCCTCGGAATTAAGCATACTTTCTATTTGTGGTAGTGTCATGGTTTTCCCGTCCACTACAACGCTTTCACTCACGTTAATATTACCTTGTTCATCCAGCAATCCCATACTAGAAAGCTCTTTTATAATATCTTCCTCTGTGAGATTGTCCCCATAAATACTTTGAAGCCTTTGCAAAATGGTGAGATTTTCCTCCGCACCATTATTTTCAGTGTTGCTTATACTTGCAAAGGCAGGCATAACAGCCTGAAAAATGAGAATAAAGGCAACCAGTAAACTTACATAGCTCTTGATTGTTTTTTTAATCCGTCTAGAAAATTTCATTTTCTCCACCCCTTATATCAACTTATTAAAGCAGCAGTACCAAATAGCTAACAATTATTCATGACTTCAATTTCTGAATCTCTCATGTGATAATATGATTACTCCCCACTCTTTTTCATATCATTTTCATTTTGATCCTCCTCGTGTTTATCCTGGATTTTCTTTTCCCTTTCCCGATAACGGATGCACAGCACCGTAATCGCGACCGCCAAAATAAAGGCAATTACGCCCACCAGCACATATCCGCCCGCATCCTTCAAGAGCATCATTGTGCCGTATAGCCCGGTCACACGGCCTTGCCCTCCGCCGCCCCATGCACGGATTACCCCTATGAGACTGCCCGTCAGCATCAAACACAACACAGAAAGCCTTGCGGTCAGACGGTTTTCCCGTTTCCTGTGTAGCATGTTTACACGTCGCGTTACAATCACCACCCGCATTTTAATATCGTACATAAATGTACCCCTGCCCCTTTCCATGCACAAAACCTAAATGAAAGCAATAGCATGGGTTCAGTTCTTTCTTCAACTATCCTTTTGATTTCTTTCAACCCTATACCTCCTTCCAAAAAGGAGCTAAAAAGTCTTTCTACTTACTTAAATACATAAAACGGCAAAATTCCCCACTAAAAATGAAAAATATTTTAACGCAAAAAAGAGCTGCCTTTCGGCAGCCCTAAGGGTGTTGTTTATCGCTTACTCCGACAGCCTTGGCCGCAGCAGCTTTGTGATTCCAATACCGGATATAACCGTGAGGATAGGGATAAGCAGTCCCACCGTCTGCACAACTCCCTCTACGCTCAAAAGCAAATTGAAGATAGCGTGAAAGGTGATGGCAATGCATAAAAGCCCAAAGGTTCCCACCGCCTTCAGCCAAGGGCGTTTCCACACATACAAAAGTCCATAGCCCACGATGGCACCGCAGACGATATGCATCGCGCCCGTACCAAAGCCGCGCATGATCAAAAACAATAGCTCAGAGGCACCATTCTCAATGAGATAACAGACGTTTTCAAAGGTAGCGAAGCCCGCCGCCACAAAAAAGATGGCACTTTGTTCATCCCTACGTTTCGGCCGAAATACAAGCAAAAAATAGAGCGGTGGCAGAAGCTTCATCGTTTCCTCAATCGCCGGGGCAAGTTCAATTGTGGCATTTACAACGCCAACCCCGTAGAGCCTCGCAAAAAAGGTGTTTATATAGGCGGATAGAAGGCACATGCCCATTCCCGCAAGCAGGAATATAAAAACTTGGCGATTGCGCTTTCCCGAGCAAAGCATTGCAACCAGAAGAGGTGCGGCTATGCAGATAAATACGTTTTCGATATAAATCATTTTGCCACCGCCTTTTTCATAGTCGGTAACAGGCTAAAAAGCGCTACAGTCACGAGGAAATCAAACCAATAATAAGGATTGGATAGGGTCTCTCCTTTCCAATTGCAGGATGCAACCCAAAGACAATGTTCCAATAGAATAAACACCAAAACCGCGATGTAGAAATATTGGCGGCCACGTGTTGAGACTCCTTGACGGCGGGTAAACAGCAGTCCCCTTAGAGCACAGTATCCGCATGCCCCCATCAGCACTGCCCATAGAATATTCAGGAAATAGTCTCCCCACCCAAAAAAATAGAGACACATGACCCCGCAAAAGATGGGGACAGCCCATGCCCAAGCAGGCCGGTACGCTCCTTCACCCGGCAATCGAATTGTCGTTTGCAGTACCAGTAAAAATAATAGGCTTGCAAGCCAGCTTAAATCCGATACGGGTGAAAACTGAGGTGTATCCGAGCGAAACACAATGAACAGAAGCCAGTAAATCAGCCCAAGAGAGAAGGCACCGTAAAAACAGGTGAGCAAAAACCATTTCTGCTCCTTGCCGCGGAGATAAGCCACGGCGGCGTAAATGCAACAGCACATCGTGACTGCAAGCTGTATGGCATTGTCGATGACCTCAATCTGGATGGTGTTGTCAATTATATCGATCATCTTTGTCGTACTCCTTTTCCCGCCGGCTCCTGCGGCTCATAAAGAAGCTAAGAACAGTCAGGCACACACCCAGGGCAAAGGCCAACAGACCAACTAACACATAGCCAAGGGCGTCGCCATCATAGAAAGTGCTTGCCATCATGCCGGTACTCGTATAGTCCCCTTCCGAAAGTTGCTCCATGATGCCGGGCATAGAAAGGCCCATACCTATAACAACAAGTAAAGAGGCAGCCACAGACAATACCATCCTGCGCCGCTTCCATTTTTCCTTTTGCCGTTGTAATTCTTTAATGCGTCTTTCAACAGCGACGATTCGTTCATGGGTACTGCGCATCGGTAATCCCCTCCTGTTCCAAAAAGGGTCGCAAGGCTTTCTTGCCGCGCTCTAACAAATGATCAATCTGTTTTTTGGTTTTTCCCATTACCTGTGCCGCCTGAACATAGCTCATGTTCTCAAAATACAGCAAATACAATGCCTCTCTGTAATCAGGGTTAAGCCGCTCCATGCACTTTTGCAGAATGCGTTTTTGCTCCTCAGTTTGCAAAACAGCTTCCACAAGCACTCCGCTTTCCTGCTCGTCCTTTAAGTTTTCATAGCTAAAACAGGATTGACGACGGCTCTTGTCCGCGTGACGCAGGGCAAGGTTCCGGGCGGTCTTATATAGATATGCCTTAAATCCGTTTTCGATAAGCCGGGGCTTTGCAGACAACATGCGGGAAAAAGCCTCCATCATTAAATCCTCGGCCTCGTGAATATCGTGTATGTAGCCGTCAATATAGAGCGTCAAAGCATCGCCGTGTCGCTCCATGAGAATACGCAGCACATTCTCATCACCGCTAAGATAGGCGGCATATAAAGCTTCATTTGTTGTCGCCGTAACCGCTCCCTCCTGTTGGTCTGTACTTGCGTGGATTGGCAGCAACCGATATACCCTTTCAACTGCCTCGCCACCTTCCGCATAGAGATAAGTACATAAATACATTATGTACCAACATCTGTATATTTTCAAGAATGTTATGAGAGCACACTTGTATTCTAGATATAACTGACTTTCAAGCATTCCTCTTTGTTTTATTGGAGCCCTCATCCGGAATTGAACCAAGACCTCATCCTTACCATGGATGCACTGTGGCGTGAAAAACTTCGTCCTACGGCGTCAAGCAGCGCAGTCTGCGGTGCTCATTTATTCTTATAAATTCCGCTCCTCGATGCTTGCTTTCCTTGTATGACTCGTTTTTGACGCCAAGCGCTCTCTAGAGCGCATCCATGGGAGGGCAAGGCTTCGGGTGCAGCTCTGGGGTTAGTGCCAATTAAAAATGAGGCATCCGAATGGATGCCTCATTTTTAATTGGAGCCCTCATCCGGAATTGAACCGGAGACCTCATCCTTACCATGGATGCGCTCTACCTACTGAGCTATGAGGGCGAATATCAAACTGGAGCGGGTGAAGGGAATCGAACCCTCGCAATCAGCTTGGGAAGCTGATGTTCTGCCATTGAACTACACCCGCATGCACATTATGTCATGCAGCGAGATTTATTTTAGCATAGCCTGATGGGTTTGTCTAGTACTTGTCTTAACTTTCTTTCGGAGTTTACGCTTCATTTCTGGAAATTCTGGGTGCCCTAAGCTTGTATCCCACAAGATCTCGCCCATCCTGTTTATTGCGTGGGTGATAAGGGCAGCATACAGATACTTGACTTAACTGTATTCCCTTTCCTTTTTATTTGAACAAGAGATGCATAAAAAAATGCAACTTTACCACAGTATTTTGTTGATATATGCAGATTAAAAATGTGATTACTTCATTTTATACATTTTTTACTTACTTGTCACCAACAGAAACAGAGTTTAGTGTACGAAATGAAATTATTGTAACAACTGAATTTAGGCTAAGTTGTCCAGGTAAAAATTCAATAAGCGAACTGATAAGTACTTGACAAATAATGAAATTCCAAATATAATAAATTGCATTAAAGATAACGGCGTCTGAACTTTTCAGGCGCCGTTTTTTTATACTAAATCCCCTTACAGGCTTTAAAAAGAGGTGACACTATGATCAAGATGGAAAATGTAAATAAGTTTTTTGGGGATCTTCATGTACTTAAAAATGTGAATCTGGAGGTTTCAGAAGGTGAGAAACTGGTAATCATCGGGCCCTCGGGGTCAGGAAAATCCACAGCTATCCGGTGTTTGAACTTTCTGGAGGCCCCCACCAGCGGAAGTGTTTATATTAATGGAGAGATATTAACGGCAAAAAACAGAACCAGGTTGGTCAGGGGATCCATTTCCATGGTTTTTCAGCAGTTTAATCTCTATCCCCATATGACCGTATTAAAAAATCTGACACTGGCGCCTCTGAAATTACATAAAAAAAACAAAAAGGAAGCCGAGGATCTTGCCTACCATTATCTAGATATCGTTGGATTAAGGGAAAAGGGTCACGTTTACCCGACTACCCTATCGGGGGGGCAGCAGCAGCGAATAGCTATTGCCCGTGCACTGTGTGCCCAGACAAAAATCATTTTGTTTGATGAGCCTACATCTTCACTTGATCCTGAAACCATTCAAGAGGTTCTGGATGTCATGATTAAGCTGGCCAAAGAAAACATAACCATGGTTGTGGTTACTCATGAAATGGGGTTTGCACGACAGGTTGCGGACAGAATTGTTTTTATGGAGGATGGCCAGATTATCGAAGAGGGCGTACCGGAGCATTTCTTTGCAAATCCTGAAAATGATAGAGTTAAGCAATTTCTCAGTAAGATTATCCGTTAAGGAGAGCGAGAAACCTGAAGCTACGGTGGTATTCGCCCCAAGTAGTCCCAAAGTAATCCAAAATATATTCTTATATAATCTTAAAGGAGGTCATGAAAATGAAAAACTTCAAAAAACTTGTATGTTTACTACTCAGTGTCCTCATGCTTGTATCCCTATTGGCAGCTTGCGGGGATAAAGGTGTTGACAACAGCGCAGCATCAGCAACTCCAAGTTCTTCTTCAAGCGTAGATGTAAAATATTCAGAAGATGTACAGAAGATTATTGACCGTGGTGTGCTAAAGGTAGGCGTTAAGAATGCCGTTATCGGTTTTGGTTATCAAGATCCTTTAACAAATGAATACTCAGGACTTGAAATAGCATTAGCTAAAAAGATTGCAGAAAAACTTGGTGTTAAGACTGAGTTTACTGCCGTAACAGCTGCTACTCGTACTGAATTGTTGGATTCAGGCGATATCGATTGCGTACTTGCAACCTTTACAATCACAGATGAACGAAAGAAGAGCTGGGACTTCTCAACACCCTACTATACAGACTATGTTACCGTTTTGGTTGAAAACTCCTCCGGAATCAAGTCCCTCACAAATTTAGTGGATAAGAAAGTTGGTGTTTCCTCCGGTTCAACTTCTGCAAAAGCGCTGGTTAAAGCCATGATTGAAGGTGGAGTCATAAGCGGAGACAGTTTTAAGGATGATACCTTTGATCCTGCAACCTGGACCACCGGCGTTTCCTTCCACCAGTATGATGACTATCCAACAATATCTACTGCGTTGAGTGCCAAAGAAATAGATGCGTTCTGCGTGGATAAGTCCATTCTTGCCGCATACCATACTGATAGCAGATCTTATATCGAGGATAAGTTCGCACCCCAGAACTATGGTGTAGCCACTAAAAAAGGCTCCGGTCTAACACCGGTTGTTGAAGAACTGATTACCGGATGGTTGGCGGACGGAACTATAGAAGGTTTGCTTAAAGAGAATAATGTAGAATAAGCCTTTTGAAAGTATGAAACAGCTACAGGGCTTCGCCTAGTGCGAAGCCTTATTTATAAAATCAATAACGTTGATCCAGCTCAGTGGAACGCAATCAGGAGTGATTGGCGTAATGAATTAACAGGAGGAAATGCCATGGAGGGTTTATTTTCTATAACTGCATGGGAAAAAGTGTGGACCTTCCGTTCCACTTTTCTACTGGGGTTATTTAATACCGGTAGGATGGCATTGTTCGCTTTGCTGCTATCTATGGTACTCGGTATACTGTTTGGGTTGATGGCTACCAGCGACAAGAAATACTTAAGGGTAATAAGCCGTGTTTATGTGGAACTGATACAGAACACACCGCTTATTCTTCAATTGTGTTTCCTGTATTACGCTCTTGCCTTTTCGGGAAAAAGCCTGGGGATATTAATTACCGGTACCATTTCTCTGGGTGTCTATCAAGGAGCCTATATGTCTGAAGTTGTCCGGGCCGGAATCGGTTCTATCCCAAAGGGACAATTTGAGGCTGCAGATTCACAAGGGTTTAACTATGTAGGCAAGATGTATTACCTTATTCTACCTCAAAGTATTAAGATCATACTTCCTCCAATGGCAAACCAGGTTGTAAATTTGATTAAAAACACTTCCTGCCTGTACATCATCGGAGGTGCTGATCTTATATCTCTGACTTACAGCTTTGTAACTGGCGCCACAACCGGTGGAGCTTACGCACCTGCATATGTGGTAAGCGGACTTCTTTTCTTCATTATTTGCTTTCCGCTATCAACCCTTGCAAGCACATGGGAAAATTCACTGAAAAAGAGAGAGTTAAAGACGGTTGATGGCAGCAATACTTTGACGGAAGGGATGGTGGCTAAACAATGAGTACATTGGATAATAGTTTTTCCATGCTTAAAAATCTGGCAGTTCTTGGATATATCCTCAAAGGAATTGCCTTTACACTTATTATATCTGTTGTTGCTGTCGGAATAGGCCTGCTCATAGGCTCCCTCCTTGCACTTGTCAGGAATTACTGCAACAATAAAGGTAATCGGATATTTAAATGGTTATCTGTGGCTTATATTGAGATTTTTAGAAATACACCCCTACTGCTGTGGATATTTATCTGTCTGGTGTTCTTCCCGGTTCCGGAGTTTCTGTCCAGGAAATCGTTCGGATTGACTTCTGTAGAGGTAAAACTATTATTTAAAGGTGCAATGGCTCTGGTTTTATTCACTTCCTCAGTTATTGCCGAGATTGTGCGGGGCGGTTTGAACTCAGTGGCACAGGGACAATTCGAAGCCGGATATTCTCAGGGCTTTAATACCGTTCAAATTATGATTTACATTGTATTACCCCAAGCCTACAGGAATATAGTTCCCACCTTGCTCAGCCAGGTCATCACAACCATTAAGGACTCTTCCTATCTGGCCAATATCGCAGTTATCGAGCTGATGTCCAGGGTAAAAACCTTGCTGAGTGCGGCAAACAGATACAACGGCACCGGTTCGGTTAATGTTTCAGATGTATTTGTTCTGTTTGGCTTTGCGGCTATTATTTATTTTATTATTAACTTTTCACTGTCTTCCCTGGTCAGATATATTCAAAAGCATCCTCGGATTCCAAAGACTGTAACCCGCGCGTCCTAATGAAATTCCAAAGTCCTTGCAATACCAAAGTATCTGCAATACTCCGTATAGCAAAGGAGGTTTACCTTATGGAAAACTATGTTGTTACAATATCAAGACAATTCGCCAGCTTTGGACGATCAATCGCTCAAAAGTTGTCTCAGGAGCTTTCTGTGGAGTTCTATGACAGAGATATCGTTGAAGCCACAGCAAAGAGGATGGGGCAGCCCATCCCGGTAATCAGTAATGAGGAGGAAAACGCAAATTCCGTTTTCTTCAGGAGAAAATACCCATTGGGGATGGGCGTTGCCAACATTCAGGATGAAATATTTAATGTTCAGACAAACATTATCCGGGATATTGCCCAAAGAGAATCCTGCATCATCGTGGGACGATGCGCCGGCTACGTATTGAAAGATCATCCCCGATGCCTGAATGTATACATTTATTCACCCTATGAGTTAAGACTGAGAAACTGTACCGAAGTCCTGCAAATGGATTTAAAGGTGGCAAAAAAAATGATCAAAGAGGTTGACAGGGCCAGAGAAAATTACCGTCATCGCTATTGCCTTAATATGAAAAATGTATACAACGGCTACGATATAATGATTGACAGCAGCCGATTCGGCATTGAAAAGAGCGCAAAAATCCTGGCGGATATTGCAAGGAGTCAATTTCTTGAGCGGTAGATTTCATAAAAGCGTAAGGTGATTAGTGGATTCAGTGTCTCTTAAAGGCAGCACTGGGCCCTGGCTCTTTGGCTTGGGACTCAGGCGCTGGAGCACTCCTTCCAGGCCGATGGCCGAGGTGAGAATAAAAAGAATCTCCTGAAGATAGATATACCGGGGCTGAATCTCCACGACCAGATAGGCCACCGCTGAAACAAGCAGTACAAGATAGAATATCACGAAATAGTGGTTCATGGGCCCTTTCAGGAGGAAGATTCCGCCTATGACGCTCAACAGAATGAGAAGATAGATCTGGAGGTTATGTAGCCGCCACAAGAGCTCACCCACTAATTCTATGGGTATGGCTATACCCATCAGCCCCACAGGCTTGCCGGCCTCCAGCAGGTGCTGATAGCTCCAGACTACGGGATTACCACCCCAGAGAAGCTGCTGCTTGCTCAAAAACAGGGCTAAAAGCTTCCCTGGCCCCTTTGATAGACGCTGACCTATTAATTCCCATTCCAACTGCTCGCGTTCCTCCTGGGACAAATCCCGGCTGTAAAGAGCCTCCATATCCTCAATGGAATATACACCCATGGTATCATGGTTGAGGCCCACCACAAACTTATAGAGGAAATTGTTGTTTTTAAGGCCCTGGGGATTCACACCCGCCTGAATGATCCATTGTGAAACAAGTAGGTTGAGACAGAAATAGGCGGCGAAAAGAAATGCGGCCTTGGAAAGGATGGCCCCTCGTCTTTCCTGCCGGGGGTTAATGAGACGGAGGATAAAGAACACCGTCAATGCGCCTATTAAGAGCATACCCTCTGGCCTGATAATGTTGCCTAGAGCGAGAAGCAGCCCCGTAATAAACCCCCGCACCCATGGCCTAAGAGTGATATTCTTTTCTGTAAAAAAGAAAAGCCCGGCGAGAATCAAAAAGGTGGAAAGCTGCTGGTTGGAAAGAACGGTGACGAAGGTCAGCGGGAAAATAAAAAAGGAACCAAAGAGGGCAAAGAAGCGTGAAACCTTTTCACTGACATAATTTTTAAGGATCAAATAGACAAATAGAAAAGTGGCGGAACTAAAAAGCCCATTGAGAAGCTTCAAAATCAGAAGGGCTTGAGCCTCGCCAAAAAGCTTGATAACAGTTCCTTCATAAGCCACGAAAGCCGTTTGGTAAGCCCACTGGGAAAAGTAGCGGTCAAGGCTGAAGCTATAATCCCCTTGGGCAAAGGAAAGCCCTGCCTCAAACATGGTTTTGAAATCCGAAACAGGAGGGGTGTCTACCGCAAGGATATACCCCAGCCTGACGAGAAAGGATAGCAAAAAAAGAATCCAGGGGAAGCCTTTAAGGGTATACTTAAAAGAGAGAAGGTAGGAAAGCCCCGCTGCCAGAAGCAGCAGAGCAAAAGGCACATTGATACCGATCACCAGGACAATCAGTCCAAAGACTAGGATAAACAGAAACAGAACAGGATTAATCCTCATCGTCGTAGTAGGCCTCTACTTCCATGGTCTCCTCCCGCTCTCTCATTGCCACAATGTTTTCCTGTATGGAGAAGACAACCATAAATATCTCGAAAAGCACCCTAAGGATAATCTGCAAAATTAAGGTTCCCACAAGGCCTACCAGGAAGTTTGCCACAAACATGGCCACAAGCCCGATGATAAGCAAAACAATGGCCGAGGCAATATAGAGAATCTTGGCCAGGACGCTGGCCAGCATAACCTTAAAGTGCAGCACATCGCGAAGGTACTCTTTGAGGCTGTTGTAATTTTTCTGATGTTTGGGAACGAGAAAGAGAAAATAAATCCATATGGCTATGATAATGGCGCCGGTCAGAATAAAGGGCATGGTCTTCCCCAGTGCGTCGGTCACTTTATCAGCCATTGAGAAGAATCCTAGTTTTAAAAAGCCTTCCATTTTAGTTACCCCCGTTTATTTTGTACTCATCAGGCTTTGGGCCAGCTTCACCGCCGCATAGGCATCTTGGGAAAAATGGGCACCAAAGCTCTCGGCATAGCGCTTATCAAGAACTGCACCGCCCACCATCAGAGGCAGCTCAAGCTTCGTTTCCTTCATCTTTTCCATCACCAGCGGCATCTGGTTCATGGTGGTGGTCATAAGGGCCGAAAGGGCGATGATATGAGCATTATTTGTCTTTGCAGCCTCAATTATGCTCTCCGCATCAACATCCTTACCCAGATCAACCACCTTGAAGCCGTAGTTTTTAAGGAGCATGGCCACGATGTTTTTTCCTATATCGTGCACATCCCCCTTGACGGTGGCAATGACCACTGTTCCGTGTTCGGGCTGGTCGCCGTTATCCTTGACCAGTTCGGGCGCAAGGATATCCATGGCCTTTTCCATGGCCTCGGCGCCCCGGATAAGCTGGGGAAGGAAATACTGCTTTTTCTCATAATACTCCCCCACCTTCTGTATGGCGGGAATGAGCTCCTCATCAATCAGGGCCTTCGCTGAGCGCCCGCCCAGAAGTCCCTGACGGGCCAGCTCTCCCGCAACCTCCCGGGATCCGTCAAGAATGGCCTCATAAAGGGTCTTGCTCACTGTTTCAGCCTTCTGTGACCCAGGCGAGGCCGTCTTTTGCCCCGAATACAGGCCAGTATAGGCCACCCCATTAATGTCCCGGGCAATAAGAGCGTCGGAGGCTCTCACCGCCTGCATCATCTGCTCGTTGTTAGGATTGAGAATGGCCGTGGAAAGGCCATTGGTTATGGCCATGGCCACAAACGCCGAGTTGATGGCCTCCCGTCCCGGAAGACCGAAGGAGACATTGGAGAGGCCCATGGTGGTGTTGGCTCCGAATTTCCCGGTACACCAGGAAACCACCTTTAGCGCTTCCTTGGCTCCGTAGCCATTGCTGGCCACGGTCATGACCACACCATCCACCAGGATGTCCTCTTTGGTAAAGCCCAGCTTTCTGGCTTGCTCATACACCTTCCTGATGATGGCTATTCTCTCCTCGGCAGTTTCGGGAACCCCCTCATCATTGACCGGAAGCAGCACAAACAGTGCGCCATATTTCTGAGCCAGGGGGAGAAGCTTCTCAAGCTTTTCAGTCTCCCCGGATATGGAGTTAATAACGGCTCGCCCGGGGTATATCCTCAATGCGGCCTCCAGGGCCTCGGGGTTGGAGGTATCCAGAAGAACGGGAGTGGGCACCGCATTGCACACTGCGTTCACCATCGCCACTAGGGTTTCTTTTTCATTGATACCGGGTACGCCTGCATTGATGTCCAATAGGGCTGCCCCGGCCTCCACCTGCTCCCGTGCCAGCTCTGCGACCGTCTCCATATCCCCATTGAGAAGAGCTTCCTTAAGAGCTTTTTTTCCCGTGGGGTTCAATCTTTCACCAATGACGGTAAAAGGAAGCTCGGGATGAATTGCCACGGTCTGTCGGTTGGAACAGGCCAGACTATAGGGTTTTCGCTCAATTTTTACTGGTTGAAGGGTTTCGGCGATTGCCGCCATCTTCTCGATATATTCGGGTGTGGTGCCACAGCAGCCACCCAGCCCATTGACTCCCGCTTCAACAAGGGCGGAGGTATAAGAAGCAAAGCTCTCGGCATCCATATCGAACAGGGTTCTGCCCTTCTCAAGGCGGGGCTTACCCGCATTGGGTTTGGCAATCAAAGGAACCCTGGCATAGGGCTTCATTTTTGATAGCAAATTCACCATTTCGGCAGGGCCACTGGAGCAATTACAGCCCACTGCATCGGCCCCTAGGGACTGAAGGGTTACCAAGGCACTGACCGGGTCGCTCCCCATCAGGGTTCTGTCGCCTTCATAGGTCATGGTCACCATCACAGGCAGATCACAAAGCTCTTTGATCGCCAGAAGGGCCGCGCGGGCTTCCTGGACATCCAGCATGGTCTCTATGACAAAGAGATCCACCCCGCCAGCCAGAAGCCCTCTGACCTGCGCCTTAAAGCTTTCAACGGCCTCTTCAAATTGAATCTCACCGAAGGGGGCTAAAAGGCTTCCACAGGAGGAAATATCCCCGGCCACCCAAACGCCTTTCCCGGCAGCCTCTCGGGCTGCTACGGCAAGCAGGCGGTTGATTTCAAAGGTCTCCTCCGAAAGGCCATATTCCTTGAGCTTAATGGCATTGCCGCCAAGGGTGAAGGTATAGAGGATATCCGAGCCCGCTTCACGATAGCGGCTCTGAGTTTTTATCAAAAGCTCTGTGTTTTGGGTGGCCCATTCCTCTGGGCATACGCCGCTGGGCATTCCCAGCTTCTGAAGAAGGGTGCCCATTCCACCGTCCAGCATCACTAGCTTATTTTGAAACAGTCTTTTAAACTCTTTTTTGGTCATAACAGCCTCCAAGGTTTAATCATTGCCTGCCGATTCCGGCGATAGCAAAAACAGATTTTTCGGGAATCAGAAGGCAGGCTTCATTAAGGGTGATATCAAAGGCCTCGGCCTCGAGCAGTCGATAAAAGTCCACCTGTTGGGTAATATCAAAATCCCCGTAACCGGGGCTGAACCGACTGGTTGTCAGGGCCCTGCCCCTGGAGCGCATAAGAGCCGTAGCCCGTGCCATCACCATATCCAGGGCTGAGTCTGTCATCTCTGAGGCGGCGGCATCCACCACAATGGCTTCACTCATGCGATTCTCCTGCTGGAGCCCATTAATAAGCTCCATGATCTTTCTTCCCCCTGTGGCCAGCATCAGCAGGGCCTGATCACAGCCCTCCATGAGCTCGGCAAGCCTGACTCCCGAGAGGATCGTGCCGTCCTCCAGAGTAATATGCGGGGAATGGATGCTTTGGATGTCCACTGTGCGATAAGCAGTTGTAATGTCCAAGGTATTCTCAGTCAATTTAAGAAGCCGATCCACTTCCTGCTTAAAATCAGGGGAAAGCTCGGTGCGGCCTTTATCATAGCCAAGCCTTGTAAAGATGAGGCTTCTATCATACAGGGGCTTAAGCCCCCTCATGACCTGAATGTCCGTCATGATCCGATCCTTCCCTTGTAAAGTTTATCCATAGTGTTCTCCTATTCTATCATATTGGGGACGGGCAGAACAAATATTTTGGGTGTTTTCCGCATTCGTGATTAAGGAGCCATTGCTTTCGATCCAGACCCCAGGCAAAGCCGGTGAGACGCCCATCCTTGCCAACCACCCTATGGCACGGGATAAGGATAAAGACAGGGTTTTTCCCTATGGCGGCACCCACCGCGCGACAGGCCTTATTATGGCCGATGCTTCTGGCAATATCCTGATAGGAGTGACATTGTCCATGGGGAATAAACGTCAGCGCCTTCCAAACCTTTCTTTGAAACTCTGTTCCTTCGGGATCAACGGGAACCTCAAAGCTCTCCCGTTTTCCTTCAAAATACTCCTGAAGCTGCTCCATGGCTTCTACCAGAACCGGGTCTTGGGAGGTTTGGGTTCCTCCTTCTCCCAGTTTACAAGGCCTGATTCCCGTCACAGCCTTTCCATTGCCCGAAACCTCCAACCACCCTAAGGGTGATTGGAAAACCACTGTCTCCTTCTTCATAACCTTTCCCTTTTCCCCTAAAATGCATACCACACGCAAGAATAGCCGCCTTAATACTAAAGCGGCTATTCCAAAATTTAAAACTTACGATGGAGCAACGGCTGGCAAACGGCTGTTGCCCTTTACCCTTACCGTTTTAGACATTAACCGGAGCATTGTATCCGTTTTTGAAGATCTCTTCAAATTCATCGGCATCCAGGCGTTCTTTTTCCAGAAGCGCCTTGGCAATATCCTCAAGCTTTTGCATATTCTCGGTAAGAATTTCCTTTACCCGGTTGTAGGCGCCGTCAATGATCTTCTTAACCTCTGCGTCAATCTTGGCTGAGACTTCCTCACTGTAGTTACGGGTATGACCGTAGCTCTTACCTAAGAAGACCTCATCGTTTTCATCACCAAAGATCATGTTAGTGAGGTCCTCGCTCATGCCGTATTTAGTGATCATATTCCTTGCAATACCATTGGCGTTCTTAAGGTCGCTGGAGGCACCCGTGCTGATTTCACCCAGCACCAGCTCTTCGGCGGCTCTTCCGCCAAGGCTGACAATAATCTGCTCAACTAGCTGCGCCTTGGTGGTATACTGGCGATCCTCATCGGGCTTGTAGGAGGTAAAGCCTCCGGCACGGCCTGAGGGAACAATGGTGACACGGTCAATTTTAACGGTAGTGGAAACCACACGCACCGCTATGGCATGACCGGCCTCATGGTAAGCTGTAAGCTTCTTTTCTTTATCGCTGATAACACGGCTCTTCTTCTCAGGGCCCATCATGACCTTATAGTTAGCTTCCTTGATTTCCAGCATGGAAACCTCTTTACGGTTCTTACGGGCGGCCAGCAGTGCTGCTTCATTCAGAAGATTTTCCAGATCGGCTCCGGTAAAGCCCGGGGTTGTTTTGGCAATATCCTTAAGGTCCACATCAGGACCCAGGGGTTTATTTTTGGAATGTACCCGCAAAATAGCTTCGCGGCCCTTAATGTCAGGATAACTGACCACCACCTGGCGGTCAAAACGACCGGGACGCATCAAGGCCGGGTCAAGGATATCCGGGCGGTTGGTGGCAGCCAGAATGATAACACCTTCGTTGACACCAAAACCATCCATCTCCACAAGAAGCTGATTGAGGGTTTGCTCACGTTCATCGTGCCCACCGCCCAAGCCTGCGCCTCTATGACGGCCCACGGCATCAATTTCATCTATAAAAATGATACAGGGGGCATTTTTCTTGGCTTGCTCAAACAAATCGCGCACGCGGGAAGCACCCACGCCCACGAACATTTCAACAAAGTCAGAGCCGCTGATGGAGAAGAAGGGTGTTCCTGCTTCTCCTGCAACCGCTTTGGCCAAAAGGGTTTTACCTGTACCGGGAGGCCCCACAAGAAGAACGCCCTTGGGAATACGGGCACCCAGCTCAACATACTTTCTGGGTTCCTTCAGGAACTCAACGATTTCCTCAAGCTCCTCTTTTTCCTCGTCTGCACCGGCCACATCATTGAATCGGACCTTCATCTTCCCGTCCTCATTTGCCATACGGGCCTTGCTCTTACCAAAGGACATAACCCGGTTTCCACCGCCCTGGGATTGCTGGATAAAGAAAATCCAGAAGAAAACAAAGAGGATGACCATGGCAAACATGGGCAGCATCTCAAGCCACCACGGAGGGCTTGATTTCTTCTCTATATCGTAATTCTGCAGCTTTCCTTCATCAAAAGCGGTATCCAAGAGGCCAATAAAGGAGTCCTGAGAAAGGAAGCTGATACTGTATCTATAATCCGGGGAAAGCGTTCCCGAGGCCTGGCTGAGAACCACCTCGGCAGTAAGCGTACCCACCATGACGCTTTTTACGTTACCAGCGTTTAGCTCCCTACGGAAATCAGAGTATTTCATTTCAGTAGGATTGCTGATGTTGGTGTACATCATAATGATCAGGGCCATGATCACAAATATGATGATGTAAAAACTAAAGCCCCTAGCATTTTTCAATTAATTCACCCTCCTGTGAAGGCCATGTGCACATTTATATTAAATAAGTAGGCCATTCAAAATTATTATATTATGGTAACATACTGAATATAAAAAAACAACCTTATATTTCCTCTACAACGCACACATCAGGCAGGTTACGATACTTTTCAGCGTAGTCCAGCCCATAACCGATAACAAACTTGTCCGGGATTATTATACCCTGATAATCTACTTCTAATTGCACCTTTCTTCTGGAGGGCTTGTCTAAAATAGTACAGACCTTCACACTGGCACAATGCTTGGCTGCAAACAAGTCCTTCAAGTATGTAAGCGTCAAGCCTGTATCAATTAGATCCTCAACAATCAGTACATGTTTCCCGGTAATATCATAATCTATATCCTTGAGAATTCTAACGACACCCGAGGAAACCGTTGAGTTTCCATAGCTGCTGACTGAAATAAAATCTACGCTGACAGGAACGGTGATGGCCCGGCAAAGGTCGGACAAAAACATGAAACCACCCTTTAAAACGCCTACCAATAACAACTCCTTGCCCTCATAATCCTCGGAAATCCTCCGGGCCAATTCTTCTGTCTTAGCCTTTAATTCATCTCTGCTGATTAAAACCTTCATTTTTGCCATTGCTGTTTTCTCCTCCATCTTAAATCGCTGTCCAGGTGAGCACCCAAACCCTCTGGGTCTCATCACTGGCCCTGAAGTCTTGTGACGTTCTTCTTCCGACAACCCACACAACCTTGTTATCTGTGGCTACCAGAGGAATGGAACTGCGCTGCTCACTGGGAACCTTGGCATCTATAAAGTATTCTTTTAATTTTTTCTCTCCTATGGAACCCCGGAGATGAATCCTGTCACCCTCACAACGGTTCCTTAGGGTTATTCCACCTTTAAGCTTATCATAATCAAAAAGCTGCACTAAATCCTTCTCTTTAATAGTGTCCGGCCTTCCGTAACGCAAATAGGCCTCCTTCGCAGGCATAATCATCCCCGAAAGGATTCCTCCGGCTTCTTTGACAAAGGTAGTCCCCTCCGGGACAACCGGATAGGTATAGGGATTTACCCGAAAGGTACTTCGGCTTTCCTCCCTAATAACCCTTCTCAGAATCAATTGGCCGTAGGATACTTTCGCCACAGCCTCCCTGGGGAGATTCAAGCTCTTGCCGGTCCCTTTGCCCAAAAGCTCCAGAACCTTAGAAACATGGATCCATTCCAAATTTTTTCGATTGGTGTTTATTCTCTCCCAAGCCAGTCTGATTATCCTCTTTATCAGAGCATCCGGGCAGCTTTTCAATTTTTCAATGGAAAGAACAACGGAATCAACTTCCGAATCCCTTACACCTTCCTCGATCAGGCAGCTTTCAAAGGCTTCCCGGGCGGCTTGCTCCAAAAAGCGCCTGTCGTCGCCAATCAGCTTTGAAAGACGTACAAGCTGCTCATTGAAATCTACCGAGAACCTTTCCTTGATTAAGGGGAAAAGCTCATTCCGGATACGGTTTCTTGTATAATCACAGGTAAGGTTACTGCTGTCCATTCGATAGTCAATGTGATGCTCCTCGAGAAAGCAAAGGATTTCCTCTCTGGAAACATTGAGCAGAGGTCGGATAATGGCACCCTGCCTCATCTCCATACCACACAGCCCATCCAAGCCCGCACCCCTCAGTAAATGGAGCATGACGGTTTCGGCCTGATCCTCCTTTTGGTGGGCTACCGCTATCACCTGGGCCCCGGTTTTCTTAAGCATCTGGGTGAAAATCCGGTAGCGTTCTTCCCGGCCAGCTTCCTCCAGTGAAAGGCCCCTGGTTTTGGCCACGGACCGGATATCCACATAATGGAGCTCCAAAGGGATTTCCCACCTCTTGCAAAACTCTTGAACCAGGGCCGCATCCCCATCTGCCTCCGCTCCGCGCAGGCCATGGTGAACATGTACGGCTGTCAGTGAAAGTCCCATTTCCTTTTCAAGGTGCTTTAAAACAAAAAGAAGGCCCATGGAGTCGGCGCCGCCGGACACTCCGACCACAACCCTCCAACCCTTTTCAATAAGCCCAAAGGCTGCAATATCCTTTTTTACCCGATCCAGTAATATACCATCATCCCCTGTTGTTTACCCAATTCCAAAACCAGCCTTCAATAAAGCCCTTCGTTGATAGGGGCTTTTATCGGGGCTGGTCGTCATACATCCGGTTTCCAAACTTGGTGTATTGGGGAATCCAGGCCAGTTCAACCGTTCCCGTCGATCCGTTTCTATGCTTGGAGATAATGATTTCTACAACATTCCGCTTATCGGATTCCTCATTGTAGTAGTCATCTCGGTAAAGAAACATAACCATGTCGGCATCCTGCTCAATGGCCCCCGATTCTCTCAAGTCACTCAAAATAGGCCGGTGATCCTGACGCTGCTCAGGCGCGCGGCTGAGCTGGGACAGTGCGATGATGGGAACATTGAGTTCCTTGGCCATGATTTTTAGTGACCGGGAAATCTCTGAAATCTCCTGCTGGCGGTTATCCGTCTTCTTCCGCCCTTCCATGAGCTGGAGGTAGTCGATAATCACAAGGCCCAGCCCTTTTTCCAGCTTAAGCTTCCGAAGCTTTGACATCATTTCCATGACATTGGTGCTGGCGTTATCATCAATATAGATGGGCGACTTGGACAGCGGGCCCAAGGAAAACCCTATCTTCTTCCAATCCTCTGCCTCCAGCTTGCCCGTACGCATCTTTTCCAGATCCACCATGGATTCCAGGGACAGAATACGATTAACCAACTGAACCCGGGACATTTCCAGGCTGAAAATGGCTACCGGGAACTTCCGAAGGGCGGCATTCACCGCAATATTCAGGACAAAGGAGGTTTTACCCATGGCCGGACGGGCCGCAATCAAGATAAGATCTGAGTTCTGGAAGCCCGAGGTCTTCCGGTCCAGATCAATAAACCCGCTGGGAACCCCGGTAAGGTCCCCTTTGTTCTGGCAGAGCTCCTCCAGCTGTGTAAAGGTTTTATCCAGAACGGTATTAATGGACTCAAGGCCTGTGCGGTTCAAACCCTGGGAAAGATCAAAAATGCTCTTCTCCGCCTGATTGAGCACCTCCATGCCCTCCATGGCCCCCTGATAGCCCAAATCCGATATTTTGCCTGAAACGGCAATAAGGCTTCTTAATAAAGCCTTATCCTCGATGATTGATGCATAGTGGGAGACATTGGCCGTTGTGGGCACACTGTTGGCAAGGTGGGCAATATAATCCAGATCGCCCACCTTTTCAAGGGTTCCACGCCGGGACAGGGCGTCGGATACCGTAACGATATCCACGGGCAGGCTGTCTTCATACAGGGACAGAATGGCCTCGTAGATTTCTTTATGCTTCTCAAGATAGAAAGCATCGGCCTTGAGCCTGCCGCTAACCTCGGACAAGGCGTTTCGGTCGATTAAAAGCGCCCCCAAAACCGATTGTTCCGCTTCCACGTGATGGGGCGGAATCCTCGTAAAATCATCCATTACAACCCCCGGAAGCTTACGCTGTCTGATCATTCTCCACAATAACCTTCATTTTGGTAGTCACACCGGCGTAGAGCTTGATCTCAACCTCGGTTTCACCCAGAGAACGAATGGGCTCAGGAAGATTCAACATTTTTTTGTCTATGGCAACCTTGTGCTGGGCCTTTAGCTGATCGGCAATATCCTTGCCTGTAATGGATCCAAAGAGCTTTCCATTGGAACCGGCCTTGGATTTGACTGTAACGGTGAGTTTGGAAATTTTTGCAGCTAAAGCTTTAGCGTCGGAAACCTCGGTATCCTTCCGGTGCTTTTCGGCGTTTTGCTTGGCTTTGGCTTCATTCACGGCTGCAGTCGTTGCCTCGGCGGCTAAACCCTTAGGAATAAGAAAATTTCTTGCATAACCGTCATTGACGTCAACGATCTGATCTTTTTTTCCTAGGGTCTTCACATCCTGTTTCAAAATAACTTTCATCGTGCAACCTCCATGCTATTGTGATTGGTGAGTTGTCGGTTGCCCGGTTAATCAGCCTATGAAGCATTCCCTGCTTGGGGGTTATGATTCCTGATACGGGACAAAGCAGACAAATCACCAAAATATTTTTCGGTATCATGCTCCTGCAACAGGCCAAGACGAATCTTGGAGGCAATCTGTTTCTCCAGGGCGGCATAGTCAAGACCCAGCCTTCTGGAGAGGAGATAGCTGACAATAATGGCATCCGAAAGGGTATCCAGTGCCACATCCCTGATATCCTCACAGGTCTCCGAGCTCATCTCTGCAAAGAGATGGGAGACCGCCAGGAGCAGATCACTTTTCAAACTTTCAATCAACCGCATATTCTTTGTGATATCCATTCCTTTAACACTCATTGATCACTTCAACCCCAATCTGTCAATCATTATAACATTGGGCGGGTTCAAGTTCCAATTTCCCAGAATGAGCTTTTTATGCGGTGATTAGGAGAAACCCTTAAACGTGGCGAATCTCCTTACGGTGAAATGGCGCCATTGAAATACAGCCTATAGATCTCAATCTATAGGCTGCTTAATACGCATTAGTCGGTTGTATAAGGTAATAAGGCAATGTGACGAGCTCTTTTAATGGCTACTGTCAGTTGACGCTGATGCTTTGCACAGCTTCCGGAAATTCTTCTGGGAAGAATCTTTCCTTTTTCCGACAGGAACTTTCTGATCTTCATCAAGTCCTTATAATCTATATCTTCAACCTTATCGACACAGAACTGGCATATCTTACGCTTTGCCCTTCTCATGCCGCCGCGGCCTCCCATTTTACCTTCGCCGCCGCCACCCTTTCTAGGGCCTCTATCTTTTTTCATTTCAGACATTTGAAGAATGCCTCCTTCCAAGACTATCACTCTTTTTTAAGGCATACACGCTTTTTATATCTCTCTATTTATCCGTCAGCTATTTTAATAGCTCAATAAATATATCACAAACTGATGGAAGATGTCAACGATAATCCGCTACTTCAGGCTATGGTGCTTTGCTGCTGTATATCCTCCATGAGTTTTTTCATGACATCCTGCTCCGGAAGCGGCTTACTCAAAAGATAACCCTGAATTCTTTCGCAGCGGCGGGTCACAAGATAGTTGAACTGATCCTCGGTCTCAACACCCTCGGCTACAATACTTAAGCCCAGCTTCTGGCCGATCTCCACGATGGAGCTGATGAGGAAGGCCTTTTCTTTGATTCTGCCTATATTGTCAATAAAGCTTTTATCAATCTTCAAGGTGTTAATGGGAAGCTGTGTCAAGTAATTGAGGGAGGAATAGCCCGTACCAAAATCATCCAAGGCAAACCGAATGCCCCGGCTTTTTAAGAAAATAATATTCTTCAGCACCGATTCCATGGATTCCATCATGGCCGACTCGGTGATCTCAAGCTCCAGGAACTCAGGGGCCAGGTCATAGGCCTCTATAAGCCTGATAACCGTCTCAGCAAAGTTCTCCTGCATCAACTGAATGACTGAGATGTTCACCGACATAATCATCTCACTGTAGCCCTCTTGATGCACCTTCTTGATAAAGCGAAGCGCCTCCTCAAGAATCCACTCTCCCAAGGGAAGAATCAGCATGGATTCCTCGGCTGCAGGAATGAACTTCATGGGCGAAACCATGCCCAGGACAGGGCTTTTCCAGCGTACCAGGGCTTCAAAGCCCATAATTCGGCGATCGCAGCTTCTGAACTGGGGCTGGTAGTACAGGAGAAACTCTTTGTTTTCCAGGGCTTCCTTCAGACTGATACGCAGATTGAGTCGCTCAACCATGGAATCATTCATGCCCTTATCAAAGAAGAGATATTTGTTGTGCTGTTCATCAGCCTTATACATGGCGGTATCCGCATGCTTCAGCAGGTCGTTAAAGTTATCGGCATCCTTAGGATACAGGGAGATGCCCACATGGGTGGACAGACTGATATTATAGTCCTTGATACGAACCAGACCCTCAAGGCTCCTGACCAGGTTTCCGACAAACGTCTCCATAGCAGCTTCCGATTCATAATCACAGACCAACAGAGCAAACTCATCTCCGCCATTGCGGGAGATATATATGTTTTGAGTGCATATCTTCTCCAGCCGTTTAGCAACGTCGATGAGCAGGCTATCGCCAATGGCATGGCCATAGGAATCATTGATGATCTTGAAATTGTCCAGATCAATATAGATCAGAGCCATATTGCTGACATGATCATTCTTCTTATTATTAAATATTTCGATGAGACGGCTTCGGTTAGGAAGGCCTGTAAGGGTATCATAATAGGCCAGCCGGTTAACCTTCTCCTCAATCTCCTTTTTAACGGAATTATCGGTATAGGCACCCGCCATTTTGATGGGCTTGCCGTTTCCTTCCCAAAGCACCTTTCCCACGGCATAAATCCACTTGATCTGGCCGCTTGAGGTTTTAACACGGTACTCGCATTCATAAAAGGGCGTATGGTTCCGGATGTGGTGATTATAGGCTGCAGCCGGGATATCCTGATCCTCAGGAAGAATCATTCGAGTAAGGAATTCATCTTCTCTTCCACAGCATTCCTCACGCTTAATCTCAAAGATTTCATACCACTTATCCGAGTAAAAATGCGTATTGGTTGTCATATCCCAGTCCCAAATGCCTATATTGCAGGCTTCTACCACCAGGTTATGCCGCTCGTCCTTCTCCTGAAGCATTATTTTCTGATGAATAAGCTCATTGAGCTGCTCCTTGAGCTCTTCCTCCGAGGCTGCAAGCTCCTCGTAAACCGCTGAAAGCTCCTCATGCTTTTCCATCAGCGCGATTTCGGATTTAACCCTGGGGGTGATATCAATACCCATCATTTCATAAATGACAGCACTCTCGTTCTGGTCTATGATGTTAAGACTGAAGACCACATGCTCGGCACCGCCGTTTCTTGTACGGATGGTCAACTCAAAGTTCTTATCCTTAACGCCCTGGGATGCCGCCTCTAGTATTTTCTTAAGCTTCTGCTGATCCTTAAGGCTCAATAAATCAAAGATGGTCAGGGTTTTAACCACCTGCTCCCGCTTATATCCCAGCCATTCCTCAGCATTCCGGTTAAAGGATAGGATCAGGCCATCTTCCAGGAAAGAAATGATAATAATGTTGGCTGTTTCAACAGCCTTTTTGAAGGATTGCTCCTCCCGCTTGATTCTTTTACGAAGGAAGACGAAGAAAATCTGGGCACCGACGAGCACTCCCCCGAAAATCACAATAAAAATAATCATGAAAACCAGAAGGGGATGGGTTTGATTAAAGAGATCATCCTTCGGAGAAGTGACGGCAATACTCCAGGGCAGCTCTCCCACCTTGGTAAAGCCCATGAATTTCTTCTGCCCTTTAAAGAGGTATTCTCCCGAATCGCTTTCCCCTCTCATCATCTGTTCTTCCAAACCCATCAGAGCCTGCATGCTAGCATCGGTCTCAGGGCCGCGGGAGGTTTCATTTCCAGCCAATACTAGGCTTCTGTCCTTATGGGCAATGGTGTTGCCCGCCGCGTCCAGAATATAGGCATAACCGTTGTCACTGAACCTGATATTCTCGACCATTACATTGAGAAATTCATGCGTATAGACTGCACAAAGGACGCCTTCCACTGTTTCCCCATTAGGGTAGGGAACACTGAACACAATGCCGCGCTGGTCCTTTGTGCTGAGGTTTTGGACAAGGGTAACCGAGCTTTCCCCCCTCATGGCCTTGATAAAGAAAGGCTCACCCGAAACATCCAGCCTTTCTCCCGAATGGCTCTCATAAACCCCGTCAGGTGATATCAAGGCAATTTCCGGGTCATTGGGAAAGTTAAAGGTTTTCTTGATAAGCTCCAGCTTCTCCTGGGCAGATGCCTTTTCATTGATGATATCAGCCGTTTGGGAAATTGACCTTAGGCTTGTAAGCCGCCAGTTAATATCATTTTCTACGGCCTTGGCCCCTTGCTGAGCCATTTCTTCCAAGGCATTCCTAGCCATATCACCCAGAACACGATAGGTATAATTATAGGCTATCCACCCAAGGATGATGGATACTATGATGACTGCAATATATTTTTTTAATCCTCTAAAATACTTGACGAAAAAATCCATGGGTGTCCTCCGGTATGTACTGTAAAAGACAAAGGGATGTTAATTATTACCCAGATAGAACCCCTTAAAACCGGAGAAGTCAACTTTTCATCCTATTTTGTCACATTTCATAAAGTCAAGCCTTTTAAGCCTTGGTTTGTTTGGTAGAATCGCAACCCATGCATTTATTCCTTGGGCTCCTCCTGTGTCTGTTGAGGCAGAGCCTGAGCCTTCCGCCTGATCTTCTTTCTTTTCTTCAACGCCCATAGGACACCGATAGCAAGAAGGGCCATAAACAGAAGATTAATCCATGATCCAGCCAGCCAAACCAGGAAGTCCTCCACGCCATCTCTAAAATCCTCAAGGGACTGGTTGAAGGAACTGGAGATTCTTTCTCCAAGTGTTTTCGGGACAGGCTTGGTCTCGATTCTCTCGGTGACCTCCTGAAGGTTTATGGTAATGCGGCTGAAGGAAACCAATCGGTCGTAATTCTTAAGTGTGTTTTCTATACTCTCAATTTCATATCGGACTTCTGTAATACGGCTTTCGAGGGTAATGACATCCTCCAGCTTGGTAGCTTTGGCCATAAGATCCAGAAGGGTTTGTTCCTGTACCCTTAGGGTTTTAACCCGAGTTTCAAAATCCATATACTGGTCTGTAATATCCGTCCCCTTATCACCTGATTCGAGTACTGTTCCAATGGAACCCATGCTGTTCATGACCCACTCAAAACGCTCGGCAGGAACACGAATGACATAAAAGGCACTTCTCAGACCCTGATAGTTCATGCTTTTCCCTTGGATGGTTCTGGTTTCTGAAAATCCTCCCACATCCTCAATCAACTGATTCAGGGTGGTAAGGGATTCTTCAAAGCTCAAGGTCTCCAGACTGACCTCCCCATCCTTTATAAGCTTTCTGCCGGACATGGCAGCAGTGGATGCGCTATCAGTACTGACTTCCTTGCTCTGGTCATTCCCCACGCCACCCTCTTGCGGAGCAGGCTGGGGTAGGGAGTCATAAGCTGCCTCAGGGGCATAATCGGCATTGTCCATGGCCTTGTTACTCCCACAGGAAGTGAAAATAAGGGCCATCACCAGAAGAGCCGCTACCCCCCCAAATAATTTCTTTCCGAGACTCCAGTTTTTGAATGTACGCATAACCATAGCCAACACCCTCACTTTCTTATCTATTCTATTGGACGTTGTCAAAAGCTTGCCGTTCATTTTTATATTTAAATGATGGATAAACATCTATCCTCCTTCCAGGCTCATCCTTGGGCAGATTTTTGGGGAAAGATTAAAATAAATGCCTCAATTCCGGAACTCTCTCATATTTAAGGCTGAAATGCAAATAACTATCCTTAGGCTATAACGAACTTGAAAACTGATGTGCCGATTATGAACCCTCAAGGAGATACTTTGCTGATGGATGTCAAAGGCAGGGCCTTCAGAAAAATAAATGTTATCGACCTGGTAATTCTCTTTATACTATTGGCTGCCGGAATTTTTGTTATCAACAAATTTACCAAGGCCAGAGTGCTTTCACCCTTTGCCCAGCAGGACAAGGTGATTATTACCTTTTATTCTGAAAGCCTGCCCGAATTTGCAGTGGATGCCATGAAGCAAGGTGATGTGGTTCAGGATAAGACAACCACCGCCGTCTTCGGACGGGTGGTTGATATACACAAGGGGCCTGACATAGATTTCAGGCCCGATCAAAACGGAAATATCACACAAACCTCCAAGGAGGGGTATTGCTCGGTGCTTTTGACCGTTGAGGGTGAGGGGATAGTGGGGGACCGAGGGACTACTTTTGGCAACAACGATTACTATGTCTATAAGTACGTGGAGATCAAGGTGGGCAATTCCTTTGCCTATACACGTATTCGGAGCATTATGAAGAAAGAATCGCCATGAAAAAACTTTTTGAAGAGAGTGTGATCCTCCCTCTGATTTCCAGAGCAAGAGAAGTATTTCTAAAAAAGTGTTCCTCAAGCCTGTTTCTCGCTTGGGGAAGGAGCTTAAAACTAAAGCTTAAGGCATGGGTCAGACACAGCCGGCTGGTGGCCTATATCAAACGGAATGGCAGCATTGAGCGGTACTTTGAAGCAAGCTTTTTTTATCATCTGGTTACGGGAGCCCCATCACAGGCCATGACGCTTTTGAGAGGGTACTATTCCCTTAACAGAAAGGCTTTCGAGGCAAGTCTTCTCTGTCGTCCCTTGTATTTTCTTTCTAATCATCTGGCCAAGCTAGCTTCTTTCTCTCTCATGGTCTTTTTCCTAGTGCCCCATAAGCTTTGGAGCAATCAGATGAGCGCTTTTGCTGCCTTACTGCTTCTGGCCCTGCTCTTTGTCAAAACTGTTACAAAGCCCCCAACTAAACCTGGTGTGCGGGTTTTTGATCTGTTCTTGTCTGTTTTTCTTCTATCCGTAATTTTGGCGCGAGCCTTTTCAATCTTCCCCGAGTTAAGCAGAAGGGGCTTCTCCTACTACCTTACCTGCTTTGCTTTTTTGTATGTCCTCATCAGAAGTATAAACACTCGGGAGGAGCTTACCTCACAGATCAACCACCTTCTTCTGGGCACCACCCTGAGTGGCATTTACGGACTCTGGCAAAGCATTATAGGTATACCCGTCATCCCTTATCAAATAGATATCCGGCTTAATGAGGGCATGCCGGGTCGGGTCTATTCCACCTTTGAGAACTCCAATAATTTTGCCCAAATCCTTGTAATGATGATCCCTTTCTTCCTGGCCGCCCTTATAAATGCTCAAAGCCTCAAGCAACGGTTGTTTCTTATGCTGGCACTTCTTCCTCCGGTTGTGGCTCTTTTTCTCTCCCTGTCCCGTTCAGGGTGGATAGGCTTGGGGATTTCGCTCTTGTGCTTTATTCTTTTAGTACGCCCGGCCCTTCTTCCTGCGTTGGTTATACCGGCCTTAATCCTCATTCCCTTGCTCCCTGACTTTATATTAAGGAGGCTGTCCACCATAACCAACCCTCAAGACAGTTCATTAGACACCCGGCTGAATATCCTCAAAACCATGATGCCCATCGTCAAGGATTTCTGGTATACGGGAACAGGGCTGGGAAGCGAGGTTCTTACCCGACTTGTGAGAAATTATCCCCTTTACACGAACACAGTGCCTCCCCATTCCCATAATCTCTACCTGCAGCTTTGGTTGGAGACTGGCATTATCGGGCTCATATCGTTTATTGGTTTCCTGCTCCGACTGATAAAAAAATCCCTCAAAGCCATCTACTCAAAGGAAAGCGATGGGGCTATGAGGAATTTTGTCATTGCGGGATTATCAGGGTTATTGGGGGTTTTAGCCATAGCCCTGATTGAATATATTTGGTTCTATCACCGGGTCATGTTGATTTTTTGGGTGCTCATCGGAATCATCCTGTCAGCCCTGGGTTTAGCCACCCTTCCTAGCAAAGAGGAGGGGTGAGGCCTTTCCCTTTTGCCAAAGGCTGTTTTTACTTTCAACCGTCAATAGACCGGTATCATCCCCCGGTGGTTTCCGGTAATACAGCGCCCACCCTGGGGCGTCACCAAAAAGGTGTTCTCAATTCCCACCATTCCCCAGCCAGCTATTCCCTTCTTAGGCTCCAAGGCAAGAACCATGCCTTCCTCCAGCGGTTCGTCAAAGCCTTCGGCAATGACGGGATATTCGTCAATGATAAGCCCGATGCCGTGCCCCAAAAACTTCACCCTGCGATTTCCAAAGCCCATGAAGTTTTCCTTAAATTCGGGAGCCAGGCTCTCCATAATGGTTTGATAGATATGGGAGGGGGTGTTTCCGGGCTTCAGCATTTGGGCTATTTGGTCCTGCAGGTTCACACATTTTTCATGTTCCATAAGCACCTTGTCGGGAAGGGGTTTTCCAAACATATAGGTCATCGTTTTGTCGGTATGGTACCCTTCTACACCACAGCCTACATCGATAAAGACCAACTCTCCGGCCTTAAGCCTTCGACTGCGGCTTCCAAGAATGGGAACGGCCGGACTCATTCCATAGGCCCCGCCGGGACCGTTAAAATAGGTGGGATAGATGGAGCTCTCTCCAAAAGCAATCTGCCCGACACCCATCTCCATATCAAACATTCCAAAGCGAATTACCCCATGATGGCCCTTTTTCACCAACAAAGCGTAGAGCTCGACAGTCAACTCCAGCTCGGTCATTCCTTCCTTTAAAAGGCTTGGAACACAATCCTCTAAAACATGCCGATGAATCTCCCCCGCCTTTACCATCAGCGCCAATTCATAGGGGCTCTTGATAGCGCGTATTTTGTTGATCTGCCGGTCCGCCGAGCGAATATCCTTTATGGGAAAATACTTCTGAAACCTTTTGAAATAGGCTAAAGGAAGGATTTCGAGCTCCATATGGGCTATGTCCGGAATTACCCCGTATTCCACCGAGGCCTCCCGATAGCTTTCCATAGGCCTAATCCGCGGGAACAGGGATTCGTCCAACGCCCGCTCATAGCTTCTGCGGGCCCAGTAGGTGGCTTCATCCTCTCTGGGAATCAGAAGCATTCCTTCCTGCATGGTTCCTGTAAAGTAGTAGAGATTGATTTTACTAAAGATAACAACCATCTTCCAATCAGGGTCCGATCGATCCATTTCAGCTCTGAACCGATGCATACGATCCTTAAGCTCATACAAGGGAACTTTCTCAATCATAATTCACTCCGTGCTACAATTTATTTATCCTTAATTTTACCATTCTTTTCCCCTGTGTAAAACCCTTCTCATAACGCCCAATTTGACATATGGGGCTGAACTGGCTATAATGAAGAGACAAAAAGAACCGTCATAGTAACATGGATCTATGAAAGGCTTTTATTTCTTACTTCAGAGGATGTGGTAAAAATGACAGAGCCTTCCATTTTTTTATGCCCGGAAATAACAAGGGAAAACGCCCTAATACTCATCCAATGGCTAAAGGATGAAGAGGTGAGAAAATACCTGAGCGATACCCAGGATGTTTCCGCAAGCATTGAGCAGGTCATTAACCGGGTAAATCTACCCATTTTAACCCACCTTTTCAGCCAGGATGGACGCTTTTACATGGCCTACGACAGGCATAACCTCCCCGTTGGTTTTGTTCGCCTCATCGTAAGGGGTTCTCAAGCAGAGATGGTCATTGTCATCGGGGACCGGGGCAATTGGGGGAAAAGGCTGGGTACCAGCACCATCCGCGAGAGCATGAAAATTGCCTTCTTTGAGTTTCGAACCCAGAAGCTTGTAGCCAAAATTCACAAAGACAATAAGCGATCCATTAAAGCCTTTCTTAATACAGGTTTTAAGGTTGAGCAGGAGTCTTCTTCCCTGCTAAGTTTTTCTATTACCATGGAGGAGTATATCATGTCCATTCAAAGAAAAGCGGTTCTGTCCAATGAAATTTATATTACCGAGATTGATAAGGATAGGCTACAGAAGCTTGTTGATGATGAGCTTAATAGCGGCAAGAAGATGGATAAGGCCCTACAGGATCTTGAACGGGAGATCAATAAGGCCACGGTAGTTCATCCTCGAAAGCTTTCCCAGCATGTGGTGTCGATGAACTCAAGAGCCCTATTGAACCTCAATGGCTCCAAGATGGAGGTGGCCTTGGTCTACCCTAAGGACGCAGATATGGCCCAACAGCGATTGTCCATTTTCTCGCCGATAGGCACAGCCATTCTTGGTTATAGCGAAGGCGATACCATTGCATGGGAAGTCCCTTCGGGCGTGGCAGAGATTCACATCGAGAAAATTCTCTATCAGCCTGAAGCAGCCGGTGATTATCATCTCTGAGGATAAAAAAGGTGCTTTCTCAAAAATCAGATTGATGATAGTCCATGATGTTCAAATCTACTGTTTTAGGAAGCTCCTTTGTTATCGCTAAAGACCGATTTTATGAGCCCTGGCATAATAAAAGAGATATTGCTGAGCAAAGCCTGCAAGATCGCCAAAACGTTCCCTGGCAAAGGCGTTAAGCTCCTCATAGCTCGCTTCGTAGCCCAGATAAAGCTCTGCCATCACTCTTTTCACCCATCGGTCTACAGGGAAGGTATCGTAGCGAATACCGCTGAAAAGGAGAATGCAGTCGGCCACTTTCTCACCCACTCCATAGAGCTTCAGAAGCTCCTCCCGGGATGAACCCCTATCCTCCATAATAACCGACAGATCCACTTCCTTGTTGTAGAGTTGACGGGATACCCTGTGGATATATTTATCCCGATAGCCTGCACGAACCACCTTAAGCGCCTCAAGCTCAAGCTCCACCAAGCGTTCCATCGTCGGAAAAGCAAAGGCCCGTTGCTCCGGGTCTATGGGTTCTCCAAAATTCAGGCTGAGGCTTTCAATAATTTGACGGATGCGGGGAATACCATTGTTCTGGGAGACCAGAAAGGAGATGAGAATCTCCGTAAAATCCTGTTTAAGGAGCCTTATGCCTTGTCCAAAGGAAATGGCTTTAGCCATCACTGGGTCCTTCTCTGAAAGCCTTTCCTTAATGACCCCGTAATCGCGCCCCAAATCAAAATAGGGATACCATATTTCCAAGAAATCTTTCTCGGTGGTAGAATGGAGCACCATATCCCGACCATTCCATTCAAGATTCATAATATGGCCCTTGACCACCCCGATCCACCGATTGTTCTCATGGGGAGTCCACCGGAAGCATTGACCACATTCAAAGGTTTGAACAGGGTCAAAATGCATAAAGTTTTTTATAGAAATCGTATGATTCTTAATGTCCCACTTAACCATTTTGACTAACCTTCCGATATATTCACTATATATATGTCTTTTCTATAAAATCATTTGTTTTTAGTAAATTTTTCTGGCTCACATCGGATATTCCTATTATAATAAAGTTTGGGTGCTTTTGATAGGGAAGAATATTGGAAAGAGCCGTCACATACATCCACTAAATAGATTGTTGAATGAAACCGAGATCGTGTCAGCATTTGACTAAAATTGTCGTTTTGTAATAGGCCTATATGGGAAAATAGTAAATATTCTATTTGCGAGGGGATAGGCAAGCAATGGCTTTACTGCTTTACAAGAATGAGCATATAGAAATTTCACGGGAAGCAGGGTTGTTTTATATTCGATCTCTTAGCCGCGGTTTGACCCTAGAAATGTTTAACAAGATTCTCAGAGACTCCTTCCCCAATGTTAAAATTACTAATTTTATCGCTATAAAGAATACCCTGATGCATGCGCCTTCCGGACCCCAGATGTTTGGGGAGGAGAGGGAGCGTGTAACCATCAGTATTACTGACGATGCATTAAAAGCCTATATGACCCTTTATGTCTCCGATGAAGATCTTTCGTCCAGTGCTCGGGTGCGTCTTGTTAAGGAAATTTTCGACACACTGACCAAGGCAGGCATTGTCTACGGAATCAAAACCAATCTTCTGGCGGGGCAACTCAAGTCGGGCCTGGAATACCTCATTGCAGAGGGCCTTCCCGCCGTCAACGGTGAGGATGCCCAGGTCAAGCTCTACGAAATTGTGGCACCTCAGCCCCAGGTCATTGATTCGGGCAATGTCAACCATTATGAGCTTAATCTCATCAATCACGTCAAGGAAGGGGATTGGCTGGGTGAGCGTAAGGACCCTACCCCCGGTATTCCCGGAAAGAATGTCAAGGGTAAGGAAATCCCACCTGTTCCCGGGCGCAATCTACCTCTTCTTTATGATCGCATTTCTGTCAAAGAGCTCTATGAGAATGGGACTACCACGCTCTTAGCTAAAAAGAACGGTGCTGTTTACTATCGCGGCGATACCATCGGTGTCTATGATTACCTTGAAATTAAGGGGGATATAGACTATTCTACCGGCAATATTGACTTTGATGGCTTTTTGTCTGTCAAGGGAACCGTTGAAGATAATTTCAGCGTAGTGGCCAACAGGGACGTTGAAATTCTTAGCGAATACGGGGTGGGCGCTGCCGAGAGCATCACCAGCCGTGAAGGGAATATCTATATCAAAGGCGGTATCGCCGGTAAGAACAAGGCCTTCCTTCGTTGTAAGAAGAATCTTTATGTAAAATTCCTATCGGACATCACCGTGGAATGCGACGGAAGTGTCTATGTGGGGTTCTATTGTATGAATGCCAATATTCGGGCCAAGCAGATTATTGTGGAATCGCCAAGAGGGAGAATCATCGGTGGCCAGATGGATGCAGAGATCAAAGTCTCTGCGGCTGAATTCGGAAGTAAGGCAGAAACCCGAACCCTTATCCGGGTTCGGGGCTTTGACCGAAATGGCTACCGGTCTGACTTGGATGCCGTTATTGCCAAGCTGGATGAGAACAAGCTGGCCTTAACCCGTATCAAGCAGCATCTCCAGGTTTATTCCTCCTCCAATCAGCTTAATCAGGAGCAGAAGAATCAGTATGAGAATTTGAAGACCCAGTATGCCAATATTAAGGATTTTATCAAAGAGCTCGAATACGAGTATAAAAGCCTAAATGATTATCTTAAAACACCCGGGGAAGGCGCTGTTATCGCCAAGTCAAGGGTATACCCCAAGGTGAGAATCGAGATTAAAGGAAATACCTCTGAAGTCCTGAAAGAACAAGTCATGGTCACCTATTACACCAGAGACAATGAACTAAAAACCATGTAATGGCGGAGGCAATAGCATGCAATACGAAGATATACTTAAAAACATAGAGCAGGATGAGAAAAATGACCATCGTATGGATCTTTATCGATATAATGGGCTTTTGGAGGCCATAAGGTATTTTGCCAACCGCCTGACCCTGGAGCAGATCACCGACACAGCCTTTGATTTTGTCAATGAGCTTCTTACGGTAAACAAGTCCGCGCTCTATCTTTTTGATGGCAACGCTTTCGTCATAAAAAAGGAACGGGGTATTCACGCTCCTAAGATACTCCCTTTAACCCCTGAGCTCTCAGGCTTCGCCCTATATGTGGGTAATGTGGTCAGCGGAAAGGAGCACCTTTGCCACTATTTCGATACCTCTGTCATCGAAGATATGGAAGCCACCGTTATGCTGCCGCTTATACTTGAGGACAAGCTTTACGGCTTCTTTCTTCTGTCGGGCAGAATCACCTCTCAATTTAACGAAGGGGATATCCTCATTTGTGAAACCCTCATGAACCTTTTCAACAATGCCCTGGAGAGCTCCAAGCGCCTTGAAAAGCTCCAGATCAGCAATCGGGAGCTGGATGAAAAGATCTTTAACCTCTTTGCCATTAATCAGTCCGCCAAGGCCATGCTCACTGAGCACAGGCTTGAGGAGCTTTACAGTCTGGCTGTGGATGTTTTTTCAGAGCTTACCCAGAGCGCCCACACCGGCTTCATTCTCTATGATAATCCCTCCGAAAAATATGCCTTGAAATCCTATCGGGATGTTTTCAGCACAACGGGAAGGCATAGTCTGAACCTTAACTTAAGGGACGATGCTAAGTTAAGTTTTGACCGGCAGCTTCTGGACCTTACCTGTGAAGAGGATAGCGCATATTTTGACAGCCTTTTTCATGAGGGCACCGCGGCTTTGGAAGAAATCAAAGCCCTCTATGCTGTTATGATCTATGACAGGAAGAAGCTCCTGGGTTTTGTCACATTGGGCCAGACCGTCTTGGGCTCCGAATATAAAAAGAGTGCCTTCGAGCTTGTGGACAGCCTTGCCTCCTATACCTATATCGCCCTTTCTAATGCCATGCTCATTGATTTGGTCAATGAACAGAAGAAGCTCCTTCAGAAAAAGCTGGATCGATTGACGATGCTCAATCATCTTTCTAAGAATATCAACTCGGCACTGGACAGCGCCTCCCTTTTGGAGCTGGCCATGGAAACCCTCTCGGTATCCTTCGGTGTAGAAAGCGCCATGATCGCACTCTATGATGAAGAAAATGATTCCCTCAGGGTATGCCAGGCCTCCGACCCCACCCTGGAAGGGCTGATCCTGCCCTTGTCCGACCCACTGCTGCCCATTAAGGACGGACGAACGGTATTTGAATCCGATGCCGATGAGGTGGTCCATCTTGTCGGGGAGGAAATTGCTCATGTCATTCATAACAAAGCCGGTTTGCTGGCTCTTCCCATGACTCTGGAGCGCTATGACACGGTGTTCATTGGTACTATTTTGATCTTCAAGCTCACCGAAGGCCTTTTAAGTGATGAGGAAAATATCTTGACCTTTGAAACGGTGGCCAATCAGATCACCCCGCTGGTGGAGGGTTTCATCAGCCTGGAGAAGCATAAAAAGCTCTACGTGCGCGATATGGCCCAGGTTTTCGTCATGGACCTTGAGAGTCATCTAAAGGAGTGTATCCGCTTTGATTTCGATCTTGAAATCATTAGAATCAAGGAGGAGAGCGCTTCGCCCTATGTAGACAACAGCGTGTCGAAAATACTCTCCGAGCTTTTGGACAAGGTCTACCCCATTGCCTATGACCAAACCGTTGTCATTATCCCACAGGATTTTGAATATACCGCCAATATCATCAAAGGGGCTCTGGCCGATAAGGAAGTCACCCTCCATCGGCTTCGTTTGGGAAAAGACTTTACAGACCTTCAGAGCTTTCTGGCTCTTTGACCATTTTCCCTATACTTAGGTGCATCATGCCTCCTGCAGCAAGCAGGGCCAGTTGATACAAGGTCTGCTTCATCCCCATCACCCCGCCGGTGGTGGTAACCGCTAAAAACACCTTGTCAAAATAAATAATCAGCAGATGCGGGGAAGACCCTCTCCGTAAAGAACGTTGATGGTACGGACGCTTCCGGTCTCGGTGGTCTGGTAAACACCTCTCCCCTCTTTCACCCGGCCAATGAGGGCGGCAGACTGTCCGTAAGGGGCAGTATGGATGAGCTCCAACGCTTTTCGGATATCGTCCGGATGAATAGCCATGAGCATCTTGCCTTCATTGCCCATATAGAGGGGGTCCAGGCCCAGAATGCCGCATAGGCCCCGAACATTCTCCTTAACCGGCAGGGCTCTGTGGTCAATAAGAGCGGACACTGACGACGCCTCGCAGAGCTCGTTGAGGACGGTAGCCAGGCCGCCCCGGGTGATGTCCCTCATGGCCCGTACCCGGATGCCATGCAAGAGGAGGGCTTCCACCATTCCATTGAGGGGAGCCGCATCACTCTCAATCTCATTGTCTATTTCCATGCGATGGCTTAAAATACAGGCATGATGGTCACCCAAGGTACCCGATACGATAAGACCATCCTCCGGCTTTAGTTGAGAAGCGCTTAAGGATATCCCCTCATGGACGTAGCCCACCCCCGAGGTATTGATATAGAGGCCCCCCCGCCCTTCAATCACCTTGGTGTCGGCCGCCACGATGCGGGTGCCCGACTCCTTTAAAGCCTCAGCCATGGAGTCCACAATTCTTTCCAGCACCTGGGTGTCCAGCCCCTCTTCTATGATGAAGCCTGCCGAAAGAGCCAGGGGTGAGGCTCCCATGGCCAGAAGGTCATTGACAGTCCCGCAGACCGAGAGCCTTCCGATATCCCCGCCTTTAAAGATGAGAGGGGTAACCACAAAGGAATCCGTGGTGTAGGCCAACCGTCGCTTCCCAGTGTCCAAGGACATGATGGCCGCATCCTCCATGCGGTTTAAAAAGCTGTTTCCCAGCCGGGAGGAAAAAATATCGCGTATAAGCTCACTGGTGGCTTGTCCCCCGCTTCCATGGGTCATATTGATTTTCATGGCTGATTCCTCCCCGTTCCATACCAAATACCACAGGCCCCTTCGCTGGAGACCATACAGGCCCCCTGAGGGCGAGTAGGGGTGCAGCCCTTACCGAATAAGGGGCACTCATTGGGGTTAATCCTTCCGGTTATCACATCGGTACACCGGCATCCTTGATTGAGCACCGCGTCATCCCGTATCTCATCCTTTAGGGCATTAAAGCTGCTAAATTCATCTTTCAGGCAAAGGCCCGAGCCCTTAATCAGCCCCAGCCCCCTCCACCAGGCATCACAGGGGGTGAAAACCTCTTCTATGAGCGCCTGGGCTTTTTCGTTTCCGGTTCTTTTCACAACACTGGGGTAGAGATTATGTACCCCCGCGGTACCCCTCTCTAACTGGTGTACCAGATCTTGAATGGCAATCAATAGCTGGGGCCCTTCAAAGCCGGCAATGGTGAAGGGCTTGTTGTAGCGCTTGGCCAAGGGCTCATAGAGGGAGGCCCCCATAATGGCACTCACATGACCCGGACAGAGGAAGCCGTCCACTGACCCCTTATCCAGAATGGCCTCCATGGCCGGAAGAATGGTCTTAACCGCCAAAAGGAGCTTTATATTGTCAAGCCCCAGTTGACAGGCCTTTTTAACCAGCATGGCATAGACGGGGGCAGTGGTTTCAAAGCCCACAGCCGCCATGACATAGGTGATATCGGGGTTTTCCCTGGCCAAATCCAGAAGGCCCAGAGGAGAATAAATCATCTTTATGCGTCCTCCCTTGGAGCGGGCCTCATAGAGATCCCCGTCCCTGCCCGGCACCTTCATCATATCCCCGAAGGTCACCAGAACATGCTTCTCCATAAGGGCGAAGCGGAGGGCATGATCAATATATGCAGCGGGAGTGACACATACGGGGCAGCCGGGCCTGAAACCAGACGAATGAATGGCGAAAGGTGCTCCCTAATGCCATTTTTCATAATGGCCGAGGTATGGGTCCCGCACACCTCCATAAGGGTCAGCGTTCTTCCCTGATAGTTCTTCAGGCTTTGAATAGTGCTCTCAATCCCTGCCATAGACTTCCGCCTCAAGCTGGTCAAGTATCTCCAAAAGCTCCTGGGCGCTGTCTTTTTTCATGACCTCAATGGCCATGCCGGCGTGAACCAGCACATAGTCGCCCTCCTTGGCATCCACCAGGCCCAGATTCACACGAACCCTGTTGCCTTTAAAATCCACTTTGGCTGTATCCCCCTCTATTTCACACACCAGTCCCGGTAAAGCTACACACATGCTATCACCCTTCTTCCTAATCACACGGTTTGTTTTTCCATTGTTTAAGGGCAACATAGGCCTGCCCCAGGCTGATCCCTCCGTCATTGGGAGGAACCAAGGAGCTTATATGCCCCCCATACCCTTTATTTTCAAGCATTGTCAGAATGCTTTCGGTGAGCAGTTTATTCTGAAAGACCCCGCCTGACAAGACCACCTCTTGAATGCCGGTTCTCTCCACAAGCCTGTCCACAATGACCATTGCGCCTGCTGCAAGGGCCTGATGAAAAGCCAGGGCCCATAAATCCCTGGAGCGGCAGTCAGAATGCCCCTTGATAATGTCCCTGGATAGCGCAGCAAGAAAAGGCCCCGGATCCAGCATCAAAAGGTTCTTCTCCTCTATTATATCAAAATAAGGAGCTTTCAACGCATCCTCCCTGGAGTCCTTAAGAACCCGGTACGCTGCATTCTCCAGAAGAATGGCCCCTTCGCCCTCATAGGCATTGTATTGACACAGTCCTAAAAGGCTACTGACGGCATCAAACAGCCGCCCCATGCTGGAGGAAAGTATCGTATTAATCCCATGGTCCAAAGCCCTAGAGATAATGGGATAGCGATCGTCAGAAATGGCCTCCTTAAGACCATAAGCATGAAGATAGGCCGTGGAGGTTTTCAGACCATCCTTCATGGAGTCATCCCCCATCAGGAGTAAAACGGGTTTTAAACAAGCCCCACGGGTAAAGCTCCCCCTGTCACAGACTAAAAATTCCCCGCCCCAAAGGCTTCCATCCTCCCCATAGCCCGTGCCGTCAAAGGATAGGCCTATGACCGGGCCTTCCAAGCCCTTTTCCGCCATGACCGAAGCAATGTGGGCATGGTGATGCTGCACTCGGATAACAGGAAGCCCCCTATCCAGAGCAAGCCGGGTGGTGGCATAATCCGGGTGGAGATCGCAGGCCACAAGGCCGGGCGCCATCCCAAGAAGGGTCTCCATGTGGCGGAGATTCTCCCGGTAAAGGTCAAGGCTCGCTCCGCTCCCTAAGTCCCCTAGATATTGGCTCAGATACGCCAGCGGCCCCTTTTGTAGACAGAAGGTGCTTTTGAGCTCGCCTCCGGTGGCCAGCACCGTGGGACCCTGATGGTCCTCAAAGGCTTGAATGTATAGGGGAAGGGGGGTATAGCCCCTGGCCCGGCGAATTAACTGGGACTTCCCATGAATCACCCAGGCCACCGAATCATCCTGGCTCACGACAATCTCTCGGTCATGGGAAAGGATACCTGCAAACGGGCCTCCGGGATAGACAAACATATCGGTCTCCCGATGAATAATGGGAGCCTCGCTTAAGTTGGCGCTAGTGGCAATAAGGGGCCCCAACCGTTCACTGAGGCGGATAAGGAGAGGAGTATACGCCAGAAAGGCTCCTATATACCGGCTATGCTTAAGAACTTCGGAAGAAAATGCCCTGGGGAAGCTTTTTTGTTCTAAAAGGACAATGGGCCTTGCCTTGGAGAGCAGAAGCGCCTCTTCTTCCTTTGAAACCTCCCCATGGGCCTTAATCTCCTCAAGGCTAGAAAAGCACAGCGCAAAAGCCTTTTCCTCCCTGTGTTTGAGCTCTCGCAAGGCCCTGACCGTTTCATCCTTGTAGGGGCTTGCTATAAAATGATATCCCCCGATCCCCTTTACACCAAGGATGCGACCTTTTCTCAAGAGTTCGACGGCTTTTTCAAAGCCCTCCTCCCCGGCATAATTCCTCTGTGATCCCGGATGCACCTCAAATACAGTGAGTTGAATCTGGGGACCGCAATGATGACAGGATAGGGTCTGAGCATGAAACCTTCGGCTTTTGGGGTCGGTATACTCCTCCAGGCATTGGGGACAGAATTCAAAACCCGCCATGGTGGTGTGGATACGATCATAGGGACTCTTTCTTGTGATGCTGTAGCGTGGCCCGCAATGGGTGCAGCTTATGACAAGGTGCCGATAACGCCGGTTTTCAGGGTTCTTCATTTCAGTAAGGCAGGCCTTGCAAACCGGAAGGTCGGGGGGCAGTATTACCGGGGCTTCCGATTCCTCCCCGCTTTCAACTATTTGGAACCCGGACGTTGATAAAAGCTTATCCCCCTTAAGATTCTCTTCAAAGTTCAGGGCACTTAAATCCTCTATCTTCATGTGGAGGATTTCCGACAGCGGGGGCGGTGATTCACTCAGTTCGGCTAAAAAACCCTCCAAGAAAGCTGCAGGAGCTGAAGCCAGAATTCTGACCGCACCTCCTAGATTACACACCTCACCCTTTACCCCCCATTTCATGGCAAGCCTAGCCACGTGGGGTCTAAAGCCTATACCCTGAACCAGTCCATAGAGCGTGATACGCTTTAAGTAAATTGTTTTACTCATATATTCCTGCCTCAAGGGCCATGGAGCACGGCCTCTAGAGCTCCAGAGCCTTTTGTTCAAGCCAATTGGCGACCTGGGAGAAGCCGTCCCCTGTTTTTGCCGATACCTTAAAGAGCGGCGCCTGGGGATTGAGCGCTCGAAATCCCTTGGTAAAAAAGTCCATATCAAAATCAAGATAGGGCAAAAGGTCGGACTTGTTTAAAATCACCCCATGGGCCTTTTCAAAGGCCAAAGGATATTTGTAGGGCTTATCGCTGCCCTCGGTCACCGTGGAAATCAAGAGCTTGATATGCTCTCCTATGACAAATTCGGCAGGGCAGACCAAATTACCAATGTTTTCAATGAACAGAATGCCCTTTTTCTCAGGGGCAAGCCGGGATACCGCCTCCCTGATCAGGGGCGCATCCAGATGACAGGCTCCCCCTGTATTAATCTGGAGGGTTTGGATGCCCAGCCGGGTCAGGGTTTGAGTGTCCAAATCCGATTCTATATCCCCTTCTATAACAAAGGGTGTCATGTGCTTTAAGCCCCTGATAACCTGAATAATACTGGAGGTCTTCCCCGCACCGGGCGCACCCATGACATTGACGCAAAGAATCCCCGCCTCTGAGAGCTTACGATTGGTCTCCAGGGCTATGCGCTCATTTTCATCATGAATATGCTCCATAACCTCTATTTTTCTTGTTTCCGACATGGTGCTTCCTCCTTTAAAAAGTCTTCCCTCGTGGAGAGAACCTCTCCCTTACTATTCAACCTCTATGCTTTCAATGTAAAATTCCTTTCCAATCTCGGTGGGGCCGCCTTCGCCCCCGCATGCCGGACATTCAAATGAGAAGGGAACCTTCTTGAAAAGCTCACCGCAGCTACGGCACCTAAGTTGCGGGCTCACCTTCCTTATAGAGAGCTTTGCCCCTTCGCAGGGCGTTCCCTCCGATAGAATATCAAAGTACATGCTGATGGAATCCCCGATAAAGCCGGAATAGTCGCCCACCACCAGGTGAATCAGTATCACCCGTGTAGCCTTAGCTTTTTGTGCATGCTCCCCGGCGATTTTAATGATTTGCCTGGTTATCGGATACTCGTGCATGGAAAACATCCTTCACACTGCCCTCAGAAGGTGCCGTATAGGCATTCTTCATGGTCAGGCATTTCTTGGGACAAACCTCAACACAGCAGCTACATTGTATGCATTTAAGCCTTTCAATATCCCACCGCTTGTCTGTTCTATCAACACCGATAGCACCGGTGGGGCATTTTCTTGAGCACAGGCCGCAAAAGATGCAGCCATCAATATCTATGGCCACATGGCCCCGGGTTCGTTCAAAGAACTCCCGTTTTCTCACAGGGTATGGACGCGTGACGGGTTTTTGAAAGAGCTTTTTGATAACATAGGCTGAAAAATGCAATACGGTCATTGATAACACCTCTTCTTACGCCTTATCGCTCGGTGCAACTAATACAGGGGTCAATGGTCAAAACCATCATGGGGACATCCGCCAGTTCACAGCCCTGAAGGACCTTTAAAAGGGCGGGGACATTGGTGAAGGTGGGGGTTCTGACCCTGACACGGTCAAGAAATTTGGTTCCGTTGGCCTTGGCATAATAAATGACCTCGCCCCGGGGCTGCTCAAGGCGCTCAAAGCGCTCTCCTTGAGGCATGCCCTTAACCTTTTCCTCAATTTCACCCTCGGGCATTTTCTCAGCACACTGGCGAATAAGCTCCATGGACTGATAGATTTCCCGGATACGCACAAGGGTGCGTGCATAACAGTCTCCCTCTGTTTCAACCACCGGTTCAAAGTCAAGATACTTGTAAGCGGCATAACCGAGCTTTCTCATATCCTGGGCGATGCCGCTGGCCCGCATCATGGGCCCCACAGCGGCCACATCGTGGGCTTCCTGCTTGGTCAACACCCCTACGCCCACCAGTCGGTGCCTCACCGAGTAATCCTCCATAAACACATCGGTCAGCTCTTGAAGTTCCTTGCGCATCTTATCTAGAATGGTAACAATCCCTTTGAGAGTATCCCGGTCAATATTTTTTCTGACACCGCCAATCTTACAGACAGAGAAGATGACGCGTCCGCCGGTGGTGGTTTCAAAGATGTCAAGGATTTGCTCCCTCAGCTTCCAGCAGTGCATAAACAGGCTTTCAAAGCCAAAGCCGTCAGCCAAAAGCCCCAGCCACAGTAAATGGCTGTGAATCCTGGAGAGTTCCGCCCACAAGGTTCTTAAATACTCCGCTCTGTCGGGTATCTTGATATCCATAATATTTTCAATGGCCTGACAGTAGCCCATGCCGTGCATGAAGCTGCATATGCCGCAAATTCTCTCAGCAACGTAGACATACTCGGTGAAATCCTTTTTCTCAACCAGCTTTTCCAGGCCTCTATGAACAAATCCAATGGAGGGAATGGCCTCCACAACCTTTTCATCCTCCAGCACCAGATCCAGATGAATAGGCTCCGGAAGCACGGGGTGTTGAGGCCCGAAGGGGACAATGGCTCTTTTAGACATGTTTTACCTCCTCCTCTCCCTTATTCTGCGGTACAAAAGGGGTTTTTTGGGCCAGCCGATAGAGGCCGCCCTCGTAATCAATGGCAATATCCTTGATTTTAACACCAAAAAGGTCCTTCATTTCATTTTCATAGAGGAAGGCTGAAAAGAAAATCTGACTGATGCTTAAGATTTCCTCATCCCTTTCCACGTAAATCCGATAATGAAGCAATTCATAATCCTTATCAAAGGAGTAGGTGATCTCAAAGCGCTCTTTATAGGTGCAGGAAATCTGGACGAGACGATAGCCCTGGCCCTTCATGAGCACAGCCTTATCCACCAGCTCGTCCACTTTAACCTCGGTTATGGTTTGTCTATCGACCATGGCTTACCTTCCTTTCAAATCAGAACAGCTTAGTAAGAGATACGGGATGTGTTTTACGGGCTCTCCGTCTTCGCTTAAACAGCGCCACGCGCTTCTCCTCAAGAATGTCCAGCGCCTTGACAACGCCGTCAATGATGGACTCAGGCCTAGCCGCACATCCTGGCACATAGACATCGACAGGGATGACCTTGTCGACCCCTCCCATCACGTTATAGCACTCGGCGAAGATCCCTCCTGAGGTGGCACAAATCCCCACCGCCACCACCACCTTGGGGTTGGCCATCTGGTTAAAAAGCTGCCAGACCACGTCCTTGTTCTGCTCGTTGACCGAGCCCGTGATAAGCAGAATATCCGCATGCTTGGGGTTGCCCGTATTGACCACCCCAAAACGCTCCACATCGTACAATGGGGTCAGACAGGCTAAAACCTCTATATCACAGCCATTACAGCTTGTTCCGTCATAATGCATGATCCAGGGCGATTTTTTAAAGAACGACATAGCCAAACACCTCCATTACATCAAGAAAAGTATGAGCAGGTTGGTAAAGCCCAGCGCGGCGGCCACAATCCAAGAGGAGCTGAAGGCCAATTGCCATTTGAATCGGGCTGATGCGTTATCAATAACAATCTCTAGGAGATACAGCAGGATACAGGCGGCCACCCCAATCAGCCAGCTCCCGGGCAGCTTCCATACAAAAAACAGGAAGACAAAGCCCATAAGGAACAGATTCTCATACCAATGGGCAATTTCAATCATGGCCAGGGTTGAACCCGAAAACTCGGTGGTTATCCCTTTGACAACCTCCTGATGGGCATGATGGCTCATGCTCAGGTCAAAGGGAGATTTTCTGAGCTTCATGGTCAGAATATAGGTGAAGCCCAGGAAAATACCGGGCAGGTAGAGCACCAATGGCGCCTTAAAGCTCATAAAGTCAGTAATATTAAAACTCTTGGTCACCACATAAAAGCCAATGGCCGTTAAAAGCACCATGGGTTCATAGGCCATCATCTGAAGCAGCTCTCTCATGGCTCCGAGGCTGGAATAGGGCGAATTGGCACAGTAAGCGCCCAGCACCATGAAAATGGAAGCCAGGGTCAGGGCGAAAATGACCAAGAGAATATCACCACCCAAAAAGAATAGGCTTCCGGTAAAAATAATAAAGATCAGAAAGCACAGGATGAAAAAGTTCTGTATGCTGTTTACAGCGATACTTTCTTTGGATAAAAGCTTTAAAACATCATAAAAGGGCTGAAGGATCGGTGGCCCGCAGCGGCCTTGCATCCTGGCGCTGATCTTTCGATCCAGGCCTGCGATAAGGCCCCCAACTAGCGGCCCTAAAAGGATGTAAAGAATCACACTCAAGGTACTACCAGACATTATAGAACACCTCCTAGAGCCATGGAAAAAATAACAATGATGACTGCCGATGTTGCAATGACCCCAATCATGTTCAGACGCGCTTCATTAAAATACTTCTCCATATACCAATTGGAGAGATACAGGGGCTTTTTTCGGCCCAGGGAATCTGTAAAATAGCGGTTATCGCCCTGATTAACCCCACCCATGTAGGAGGTGACAATCCTGTCCTCCTTTAGGGTAACAAAGCCAAAAAGCCCTAACGGAATGAGGAGAACCATGCCCAGCATCAGCGACATAATTTTTATGTTGCCCTCGGAGATGACGGCCCCCATCTGTGCTGTGAACTGAGTGTTCAGATAGGGCTCGATAAACCGGTTGGCAATAAGGGGAAAGATAAAGCAGACGGCCACCGTCAAAACGGCATGGATTCCCAGGGAAATCCACTCATCAAAGGTGAGTCTGGAGGCTATTCTTTCGCTCTTGTTAAGCACGGCAACAAGCTTGCCCAGCCATTTCGTCCAGTAAAAAAGGGTTGCGGCGCTTCCAAAGACCAGAATCATCACAATGAGAATATTATCGGAATCAATAAAGGCCTTGAGGGCCGCCCATTTGGAGACAAGCATGCCAAAGGGGGCCAGGAACATTCCGGCAATACCTATGGTCATCATCAGTGCCATCTCAGGAAGCTTGACAATCAAGCCATGCATGTCCTCAATATCCCGGCTGCCCATGTTGTGCTCCACGGTCCCCACTGAAAGGAACATTAAGGACTTGGCAATGGCGTGGAAGATAATGAGCAGAATCCCGGCCCAAATGGATTCATAGGAGCCGATACCGGCACAGGCCACAATAAGCCCCAGATTGGACACGGTGGAGTAGGCAAGCACCTTTTTCCCGTCAGATTGGGTGATGGCAATAAGGGAGGCTAACAGGAAGGTGATTCCTCCGACCATCATGACAAGCATGCCCGCCACATTGAAGCCCAGGATGGGCGCAATGCGGATCAGTAAATAAACACCCGCCTTGACCATGGTGGAGGAGTGCAGAAGGGCCGAGGTGGGGGTCGGTGCCACCATGGCTCCCAGGAGCCAGCCTGAAAACGGCATCTGAGCTGATTTAGATAAGCCGGCCATCCCTAAAAGCACGGCAGGAATCAATAGATCAACCCCCGACCTTGCCAAAAGCGAAAGCTGGTTGAGTTCCTGTGTTCCAATGGCAAGACCCAGATAGATAATCCCCGCCGCAAAGCCAAAGCCTCCTATAAGATTCATGATGAGCGCTTTGAACGCATTTTTAATGGCGATATCTGTTTTGGTATAGCCAATTAAAAGGAAGGAACAAAGAGTGGTGATCTCCCAAAAGAAATACATCCACAGGAGGTTATTGGACAGGACAATACCGAACATAGCCGACAAAAAGACAAATAACAGAAAGAAGAAGAAAGGTCGCCTATCCTCTACCTCATGATGGTGATGATGATAATCCTTCATATAATTAAGCGCATAAACACAAATCAGACTCCCAATAATACCCGTAATCAGGATCATGATCAGGGAGAATCGATCAATCACAATATCCGCTGCGATCTCCACAGTATGGGCATGGGAGAACTCATACCAGTTAATAAGGGGGGTCTGTATAAGAATCAATAGAATGGTGATGTATTTTTTATGCTTAATGCTAAACCCAATGATCACCATGGCGAGAACAATCTCAATAGCGACCATGCCGTAATTGATCCATTCTCTATGTAAGGCGAGGTTGAGTCCGTCTTTAAAGTAGAGAACTGCTGTCAATAGTGACGCCACGGCCAGAATGAGCGCCGATAACCTGACAATAACCCTTCTTAAGCTGTCATTCCTGACAAAAAGCAGCACAATGCCTGCTATGAGAGGAAAAAGAACTAAAAACAATATACACTCCACAATGCCACCTCTTAATGCAAAAAAATGTATACACTATACTGTAGACACAGTGGCCCGAGGGTCACGAACACAATTATATTCCCGCAATATAGCTAATTCAATGTGAAAATTTGCATAATATCCCTGGTTTTGAATGGGGTTTTTGTGCGTTTACGTGTCGTTTTGACCCATACCGCTGATCACCCTTTTGACACTTTTCTCAAACTTCACTCTTGGAATCATGAGCGAATGCTTGCAGCCTTGACATTCAATACGGAAATCCGCTCCTGTACGGAGCACCTTCCATTGCTTGCTCCCACAGGGATGCTCCTTTTTCAATTCGACAACATCACCGATATTATACTGCCTTACAATCATGGGTCATCCCCCCGTTTGACATTTTGCTAACAATCTTTGGGCATACAAACAGGGTGCCTGTTTACAGCACCCTCGCCCATATACTCTATCAAATAAATTAATTATTGACAAGCTTTAATACGGCATCCCCCACATCGGCATAAATCTCAATAAATCGATTGAGCTTGGTAACCTCAAACAGCTTGGCAATATCGGGAGTCAGCCCTGAGAGCACCAGACGCCCATCATTATCCCTGAAGTTCTTGAAGGTATCCACAATGATACCAATGGCCGCACTGTTCATATAAGTGACCCTTTGCATATCCAAAAGGACCACACCCGACCCGTACTTATGGTAGAGCATATCCAGATAATCTTTAAACTCGTTCTGAGTCGAGATACGAACCTGGCCCTCTACGGCAACGATAATGATATTTTTGGATTCACGAAGTTCAAAAGTCATGGTTGTACTCTCCCATCAAAAACCAATATGCTAGCTATATTACCACCAGTATCTGCCTTAAAACACAATTCATGCCTATACGTGCTCACGCACTATGAGATTGTTATTTCGGTTAACTCAACTTTCTCATACTCTATTGGATTCTTTCCCACTGTCGTGGGCTTCGCCACCTTAGGTTGAACTTCGTTCAACCACATTCTGTGCTTTTATTACAGCCGCTTTTTTGCTAGCGCCTGCTATGCTGGCGCGTGAGCAAAACACGATAGCGGGTGTTGGAAAAGCACAGAACAATCGAAACAGAATCTCAATAGACTACGTGCTCACGCACTATGAGATTGTTATTTCGGTTAACTCAATTTTCTCATACTCTATTGGATTCTTTCCCACTGTCGTGGGCTTCGCCACCGCGGTTGAACTTCGTTCAACCTCAGCATGTGGCGAAACAGAATCTCAATAGACTACGTGCTCACGCACTATGAGAAAGTTGAGTTCAGTTTCTCAAGCTTTGAAGCGGGGCCGGGATGCGTCCGCCTCTCTTAATAAACTCCTCCGAGGAGTAGGGGTTGACCTTCATAATAGGTGCCCTTCCAAACAAGCCTCCAAACTCCACCACATCCCCTTCCTTCATGCCGGGGACAGGAATAATACGAACCGCGGTGGTTTTGCTATTAATAACGCCTATGGCGGCCTCATCCGCAATAATGGCCGAGAGGGTTGACGCCGGTGTATCACCGGGAACAGCAATCATGTCCAATCCCACAGAGCAGACACAGGTCATGGCTTCCAGCTTCTCCAGTGTGAGCGCTCCGCACATGGCCGCATCAATCATTCCCGCATCCTCGCTCACTGGAATAAAGGCTCCGCTCAAGCCCCCCACATAGGAGCTTGCCATGACCCCACCCTTCTTGACCGCATCATTGAGAAGAGCTAGAGCCGCAGTCGTCCCGTGGGTTCCACAGCGCTCCAGTCCCATAGCCTCAAGAATATAAGCCACGCTGTCACCTACAGCCGGAGTGGGGGCCAAAGAGAGATCGACGATACCAAAGGGCACCTTAAGGCGTGATGAAGCCTCCTGAGCCACCAGTTGTCCCATACGGGTTATCTTGAAAGCGGTCTTTTTTATCGTCTCTGCAACAGTACCAAAGTCGGCCCCCTTCAAGTTCTTCAGAGCACTGGCTACAACACCAGGCCCGCTTACGCCCACGTTAATGACACATTCGGGTTCGCCCACCCCATGGAAGGCTCCGGCCATAAACGGGTTATCCTCTGCCGCATTGGCGAAAACCACCAGCTTGGAGCAGGCCACAGCGCCTCTGTCCCTGGTTCTTTCAGCACATTCCTTGATGATTTGCCCCATCTCTCTGACGGCATCCATATTGATGCCCGCTTTGGTAGTGGCCAGATTAACTGAGGAGCATACCCTTTCGGTTGTTGAAAGAGCCTCGGGAATAGACTTAATCAAGAGCTTGTCACCCTTGGTATAGCCTTTGTGGACCAGGGCGGAGAATCCCCCAATAAAATTGACCCCTACATTTTTTGCTGCCTCATCCATAGCCTTTGCAAAAAGGGAATAATTATCAGCATCACTGCTTTCACCCACCAACGCAATGGGGGTGACAGAGATTCGTTTGTTAATGATGGGTATTCCAAAGTCCCGTTCGATTTCCTCTCCGGTTCTAACCAGGTTCTGTGCATAGCGGCTTATTTTATCATAGATTTTCTGATACGAGACCTTTGCGCTGTCTGATGCACAGTCCCTCAAAGAAATACCCATGGTTATAGTACGAATATCCAGATTTTCCTGGGCGATCATATGAATAGTCTCCAGGATTTCATTCCCATTAAACATATGTGCCCCCTTATATTCTATGCATACGGGTGAATATCTCTTCCCTTTGCAGCCTGATTTCTACACCCAATGATTCGCCTGCATCCGATAGGAGCTCACTCAATTTAGAAAACTCACCCTTCATGTCTGAAAGATCCACCAGCATGATCATGCTGAAAATGTTTTGCATGATGGTTTGAGAAATATCAAGAATGTTTACATTTGTCTGCGCTAATATTCCTGTGATGGATGCGATAATACCAATTCTATCGCAGCCCAAAACTGTTATAACTGCTTTCATGAGCCCATCCTCCGTTTCGTGCTGTGTCAATATGCTACAATACATGAACATCATTATACCATATGTGCTGTTTTAATCCAGATGAAAAAATATGTGAAAAAGCTCTGTCTTTCTGTCAAATTTATGGATAAGCAAATAAGAAATTTATTGGAATGTTAAAATTGTCCCCCTGCATAGGGTATGGTAAAGAACGACGGAGCACATGGAGGAAGCGTTTAATCTGAAAAAAGGGTAAGGAGTGTGAAAGCTTAAGAATCTTGACCGAACTTGGTTCAAAAAAGAGCAAAGGGGATGGTTCCACCTTATTGACGTAATTGTTTTTCCATGCTGAGGAGTTGTCACTAAAATGACTTTTAAGAGTCAAATCCTGTTTCATATGGCCAAAGAAGCAGGTTAGGCGGAGGGTTAATAAAGGAGAAACCCTCCGCCTATTTCAATGCCTACCATTGAATAAAGTAATCAAAAATGCTAAAATATAGAGAGGTATGATGTATTACTTCTCTCCTTTAAAGCAACTCAATTATTCTTGATTGTGGCTTAGTGATTGAGGATGAAGTTCTATGGCTGGAACCATTGATTATACAAAATGAAAAGGATGAGTTTATGTTCGAAGCGGTGAATGAAAACAAAAAATCCCTGGCAGAACAAGTATCGGATCAAATACTACAGCTTATTATCGATGAAAATCTTGCCTGCGGCGTTAAGCTTCCCAACGAGTTTGATCTTGCCCAGAACCTGAATGTAGGGAGAGGCACAGTCCGTGAAGCAGTGAAGCAGCTTGTATCACGAAATGTTTTGGAAATCCGGAGAGGCAAAGGTACCTTTGTCACAAGTAGGCCGGGAATTGCTGAAGACCCTCTTGGACTTGCCTTTTTTAAGGACAAGCACAAGCTGGCATCGGACCTTATTGAAATTCGTATGATTTTAGAGCCGCGAATTGCTGCTTTTGCGGCACACAATGCTAAGGAGAGTGAAATTGAAAGGATGCGGGAGCTGTGTGAAGAAATAGAGCGGCTTGCCTCCTCAAATCAGGATTATACCGCCTTGGATGTTGAGCTACATACCTGCATTGCACAGAGCACCCGTAATCTTGTCATGCCAAACCTTATACCAATTATCAACTCCGGTATCTCCCTGTATAACGCCTTTCCTTTGTACTCCCAGAGAATACGGGCGTTAAGGGTACATTATGAGATCATTGAAGCTATTGCTGAACGTGACGCAGAAAAGGCAAGCCAGGCCATGCTCCACCATCTGAATTACAACAAGCTCAATCTGGAGGAGTTAGTGAGTAAATATAACAGCAAAGCGGTCTCTCCTGGGGCGAGGGATGGTTCTGAGCTCTTTAAAGAGCAGCCTGTTTAAGGGTCTACATAATCACACGGGGAAATAAGCGCCTTTAAAAAAACAGCAAAGACTCTTTATCGGTCTTTACTGTTTTTTGGTTTTATAGCCAAGCCAGTCTTATCCAACCCAAAGCCCTTCCGGGTAAACACGTCTATGATGGGCAGAACTTATGGAAGCGCAAAATATCGTTCACTGTTGAGATCAAATCCTGTCTGCTCCTGAGGCTTGCTTTTTCAAAGGGTATGGCCAGCCGGTTGATGCTGAAAATAGCTGTGACACCTTTATCATAAGCAGCAACTGCATCATCGGCTACGTCGCCAACAACAGCAACAACAGGTACGCCTTGCTTTACGGCTCTTTGAGCCACTCCTATGACTACCTTACCCCGGAGGCTCTGCCCGTCAATTTTACCCTCTCCGGTAAATACCATTTCCGTACCCTTGAGGATTTCCTCAAAGCGCACCAGATCCAGCACTGTCTGGATTCCGGCTTTCAACTCTCCGCCCAGGAAAGCCGCCACGCCCGCACCCATCGCCCCGGCAGCGCCTGAGCCGGGCAAATGGGAAACATCCCGGCCTAAATCCTGGGTGATTCTATCAGAAAGAGCCCGGAGGTTTTCATCCAGAAGCTCGACCATGGGGGCATCCGCACCTTTTTGAGGGCTAAATACAAAGGCCGCACCTGTTTCCCCATACATTGGGTTATCAATATCACACATGGCTGTGATTTTACAATCCTTCAGAAATTCCCTTGCCGGGCTCACATCTATAGCCTGGATGTGAGAAAGGGTCCCTCCGGTCGGAACAAAGGACTTTTCTTCATTATCAAGAAAACGTACCCCCAGAGCGGCTGCCATTCCTGTGCCACCATCGTTGGTGCAGCTTCCGCCCAAGCCTATAATGAGCTCATTGCAACCATTTTCAATAGCGTGCCTCATCATTTCTCCCACACCATAGGTGGTGGTCAGTGCCGGATTCTCTCTCCCCTTGACCAAAGGCAGCCCTGCAGCCTGTGCCATTTCAATGACAGCCGTCTTTCCAAATCGGGCATAACAGCCTGTAAGCTTCTCACCATAAGGTCCCGAGACCGAAAGGGTGATACGGTCGCCCTTCAAGGCATGTAAAAAACAGTCTACCGTGCCTTCCCCACCATCCGCAACGGGTATGGCTATGACCTGGCAATCAGGATAATACTCCAAAACTTTAGTCTCAATGATTTCGCAAATCTCTACTGACGAAAGGGTGCCTTTAAAGGAATCGGGTATGATAACACATTTTTTCAAGCCATTCATGCTCCTTTTCACCATGAGTATTATTTAAGTTGAAAGATACGTAAGAATATCTGCTTCTGGCAACCACAGAGATTGCCCGGTTTGATGGAAAATGAGAGGGGGCGATCAGCAAGAAAATCTGACCGCCCGTCTATTAATGAATATCAATCACTGCTTTCATAATATCATTGGGATGATCATCAATGTATTTGAACGCTGTGGTTAAGTCCCTCAAGCCAAACCGCTGAGAGATAAACCCCTCGGTTCTAACCTTTCCATCGGCCAAAAAGCGGATGGCATCGGCAAAGTCCTCTTGAACATACATCATATGCCCGATTAACGATACCTCTCTTCTCTGAATACGAGGTATTTCCAACTCCATGGGTGCTTTATAGTTTCCCGTTATAACGATCTCCGAGCTGGTTCGACTAGCATCGAGAGCGGACATAAAGGAGCCTTTTGTGGCGGCGGCGTCAATGATGACATCGGCTTTTCTGTGACCAAAGGCTTTTTCTATGGCCCCAACCAGTCCAATATCCTTGGTATTGACGCAATATTCAATACCACAAGCCTTAGCATACTGTATTTTACTATCCAAGAAATCGGTAATCAATACCTTTCCTGCTCCAAGAGCCTGAGCGGCTTGCGCAGTCAAATTACCAATGGTGCCCGCACCGATGATGGCAACATTCGCGCCCTTAAAATGAGAACGCTTCACAGAACCGACGCCGACAGCCAAGGGCTCAACAAGTGTTATCAGATCAAAGCTCATCTCTTTAGGACAGAGGTGCAAATACCCGGGTTCAATGGCCACATACTCGGCGGCAAAGCCATCGGCATGGACACCCTTGACCTTAAGATTTTCACAGACATTAAATCGTCCGATGGAGCAGGGATAGCACGTTCCGCACACAATCTGGGGCTCCACGGTTACCCTGTCTCCCACCTTAAAACCGGTTACCTTCTCGCCCACCTTTTCGATGACCGCGCTGACCTCATGGCCCGGCACAACAGGATAGGTCATGTATTTATGCAAGCCATGATACATCTGAATATCTGAACCGCATATGCCGATACTGATAATTTTTAGCAGCACCTGCTCGGGGGTGATAGAGGGAATGGGCGCCTCCTGGTACTCAATGGTATAAGGCGCTGTAAATAATGTTTTAATCATAAATGACATCTCATTTCTTTGATATTGCTCTTTCCACAGCTGCGGCAACAGCAGCAGCATCCAGTCCGTAATTCTTTAGCAGGGTTGAGTAGGCGCCACACTCGGCATGTTTATCCATAAGACCAATAAACTCCTGAGTAACCTTAGCACCACCGGCAGCAAGCACCTCGGCAACAGCTCCGCCAAGGCCTCCCGTTATGCTATGCTCTTCGGCTGTAACTATGGCACCGGTTTTAGCCGCAGATTCAAGAATGAGTTCCTTATCAATGGGTTTGATACAGAACATATCTACCACTCTGATTTCGATGCCTTTTTGAGAAAGGATCTCCGCCGCCTCAACCGCCTGGCCCACCATAACGCCGCAGGCAATAACGGTCGCATCCTTACCCTCGCGAACAACCATACCCTTGCCGGCCTCAAACTTCGTTTCAGGGGTATAAACCGTGCGGGTGGCATCTCTGGACAACCTGATATACATTGGGCCTTCTACATCAATGGCCTGCTTAACCAGCCAATCGGTCTGATATTCATCAGAGGCTACAAAAACCTGAAAATGGGGCAACGTACGCATAATAGCGATGTCTTCAAGGGAATGATGGCTGGGTCCGTCATAAGCATCAGAAAGGCCGCCATAAGCACCCATGAATTTTACATTGAGCTGGGAATAGGAACCATAGGATCTTGCGCCTATTAATCCAATCGAGGTCAGAAAAACCGCAAAGGTATTGACAAAAGGAATTTTGCCCGTTGTGGCAAGACCCGCCGCCATACTGACCATGTTGGCTTCTGCGATTCCAACGTTAAAGAATCTCTCCGGAAAGGCTGCACCAAATACACCGGATTTTGTGGAGCCCGAAACATCGGCATCCAGAACAACGACCCTCTCATTATCTCTACCATATTTTAAGAGCGAATCACCGTATACATCTCTTAGACTTCTTCCCATTATTGATCACCCCTTAATTCAGCCATAGCCAATTTGTATTCATCAACACTGATGGGCTTTCCATGCCAAATATTTTTCCCTTCCATAAAGGAAACACCTTTACCCTTGATGGTTTCCGCTATGATAACAGAGGGTTTTCCTTTAACCGCCTTGGCCTGATCAATGACGTCGGAAAGTTCTGAAACATCATGACCATTACAACTAAACACTTCAAAGCCAAAGGCCTTGAACTTTGCCGCAACATCACCTAAGGGCATAATTTCCTCCGAGGTGCCATCCAACTGAACGTGGTTTCTGTCCAGGATGACCACCAGATTGTCCGCCTTAAACTTGGCGGCACTCATCATGGCCTCCCAAACGGTTCCCTCATTGATTTCACCATCACCCATGATGGCATAGACAGTGGCGTCAATGTTGGACAGCTTGAGCCCTAGAGCCATTCCCAGGCAAGCGGATAAACCAATTCCCAAAGGACCTGTGGATAGCTCAACCCCTGGAGTAGAGCGTGCACAGGGATGTCCCTGCAGCCTTGAATCGATCTGGCGAAGGGTTTTCATTTCTTCTACCGGGAAGTACCCTTTTTCAGCCAGTACTCTATAGAGCATAGGTGCCGCATGTCCCTTCGTAAGAACAATTCGGTCCCTTTCCGGCCACTGGGGATTGCTAGGGTCCACCTTGGCCTTTTCAAAATAAAGGGTGGTAAGAATTTCACAAACAGATAGGGACCCTCCAGGATGCCCGGTCTGTATAGAGTGAAGAAGCTCTATCAGATCCACGCGGAATGCATGACACAGAGCGTCCAACTCTTGTTTTCTCAATACGGATATACTCATAATAGTCCTCCTCTATGATGCAACCTCCTCCTCCTTCTCTCGGAGGGCGGGGTTTGCTGATGGGTGATTATGCTTCAGAAGGGATGAGGAAGAATTTACAGCCCTGCTTCTTTTCAAAGCGTTCAAAAGCTGTCTGCCACTCGGTTAGCGGCAGCTTGGTATCTGCCAGCGGCTCCTGTACAACCTTACCTTCTTCAAGGAGCTTAAGCGCCATCCTCCAGCTATGGTTTCTTGAACCTAAAGAGCCGGAAAAATGCAATTCCTTATAGCAGATTTTTTCAATATCGAACTCAATCTTTTTACCCGGCAAGCCTATTTGTGTGAAATAGCCCCGCTTTTTGATGAGCTTAAGGCCTGTATCAATGGCAGGGGCCGCTCCTGAGCACTCCAGAACCACATCGGCCCCATAGTTGTCCGACAGCTTGTTAATCAACGCTTCAAGGCTTTCCTCCTGAAGGTTGACCGTATAGTCCGCACCCAACTTCCTGGCCATTTCCAGCCTAGGAATATCAATATTTGTACCGCTTACCACAACAGTGGCACCATGGGCCTTGGCAACCTGCATGGCCATCAGCCCAATAGCCCCGGGGCCTGAAACAAGTACCAGATCCCCCGGAACAATTTTACACAGATCATAGACCGCATGGCAGACACAGGCCAGAGGCTCGGTCATGGCTGCAGCTGTATCCGAAACATTATCCGGGATTTTATGAACGCGCCCTGCGGGAACCACCACATAATCTGTGAAGACGCCATTGTACCAATAACCCAAGGTTTTCCGCTCCAAGCACAGATTGTAGAAGCCCTCGCGACAAAAGTGACAGACGCCGCAATAATGATAGGCGGTCTCACTCACAACACGATCACCCACATGGAAACCGGTAACACCTTCTCCCACCTGTGCGATACTTCCTGAAAACTCATGCCCGGTGACAACCGGTGGATTGACCGGAATGGCAATATCGCTGTGATAAATATGCAGGTCAGATCCACAGATACCTGCTTCTGCTACTTTTATTTTTATTTCTCCGGCTTTTGCGGTTGGTTCCGGAATCTCCCGAATTTCCATGTTTCCGGGACCAGCAGCATACTTAACTAATGCTTTCATATGAGACCCCCACCTATCATTACTTTTTCTTTAAATAGCAATTTTGATTGACTAGACCTTTGCCCAAGCTAGATTCAGTGTACGCTTTGCATTTGCAATGACGATCTCAGGATCCTCATCTCCCCAGGGCTTAACCTCAAAGCTGACGATGGGACGTCTTTCCTCGCTGATAAAGCCGATTTTCATAAGGGTTCTTAGGTACTCAACCAATTCGTCCACATCGTTCTCACTGTTGGGGAAACCAAAGCGGGGATGCATGTCGCCATAGGCCTCACAGCTTGGATCCTTGATAACGGTGTTGCCCATATGGGCATGAATAATGTAATCCTTAATGGGAATCAAGTTTTCTTCATTGCTCTCATGGATCATAGGGATATGGGACAGATCCACCATCAACCCAAAGTTGTCAAATTCGCCTCTGATTTCCTCTGCAAACCTTTTTGCAAGATCCACGGGGCCGATGAGGGACTTTTTGTCGATGTCATAATCAAACACTTCCAGGGCTACCTTCATGTCACCCTTGGATTTTACATACGCGCAAAGCTCTCTTGTAGACTTAACAAGGGCTTGATAAGAGTCTTCCTTTGTTGCTTCTTCATATTTTCCGGCAAGGAAACCAAAGCCGGTAGCCCCCATTTCATAAGCTTCATCAACGCCGTCCTTGAGGATGGCCAGTGCTTCTAGACGCTTCGCTTCGTCGAGGCTGTTAATATTGCTGCCGGTGGTCAGTAATCTTGGCTGACCGCCATAAGCAACAGCCATGTGGGAAGAGGCCAGCATCTTCTTTACCTTGGCTCTTACCTCCGTGTCCTTGATATGGGTAATCTCAATGGCATCAAAGTAATCATCCACGATGATCTTTTTAACGGTTTCCTCAATAGGACCCTCGCCTTTCATGGTACTTGGGAAGGCCATAAAGTGAATTAAACCCACTTTCATATATTTTTTAATTGACTCAACCATGCTCATTTCTCCTTTCAAGGCTTAAAGCTTCTTTAGAAGAAGACTCAAGCTGAAATAACCTATAATAATGGAATACTTTGTTTATGGGTTAACAATATTAACGGGCTTTCCGTCAATGAACTGCTTAAGGTTGTCCACCGCAATATCCATTAAGCGCTGACGGGATTCTTTAGGAGCCCATGCAATATGAGGAGTAATGATGCAGTTCTTGCAGGACAACAGCACATTATCGGCTTTAATGGGTTCGGAAGAAACCACGTCAACGGCGGCAGCATACACCTTACCGGAATCCAGCGCCTCCTTAAGATCCTCTTCATTAATCAGCGGACCCCGTGAAGTGTTGATGATAATGACGCCATCCTTCATCTTGGCAATGGAGGACTTGTTAATCATGCCTTCAGTTGAGGGGAACAGCGGGCAGTGGAGAGAAATCACGTCAGAATTTGCAAGAAGCTCATCCAGACCAACTACCTTGATATCCTCGGTTTCAAGGGATTTATTGGGGAATTGGTCATAAGCCAGTACCTTCATGCCCAGAGCAACTGCAATCTTGGCAGTGTTCTGACCAATACGGCCATAGCCGATGATCCCCATGGTCTTACCCGCCAACTCAATGAGGGGATAATTCCAGAAGCAGAAATCCGGGCAGTTGGTCCAGTCCCCTGCTTTTACAGCATCCCCGTGGGCGCCCACATGGTGGCAGACCTCAAGAAGCAGGGCAAATACAAACTGAGCCACTGCCGATGTGCCATAGGTGGGGATGTTGGCAACTGCAACACCCTTCTCTTTTGCTGCGTTAAAATCAACCACGTTATAGCCTGTAGCCAATACTCCGATAAATTTCATGTTAGGGCAGGCTTCAAGGGTTTCCCGGGTGATGGGTGTTTTGTTGGTATAGACATACTCGGCATCACCAATTCTGGAAATAATCTGGTCAGCGGGGGTACGGTCGTAGACCGTCAACTGGCCCAATGCCTCCAGTCCGCTCCAGGACAAATCCCCAGGATTTTCGGTATAACCGTCTAAGACTACAATTTTACTCATTTATACTTCCTCCTTGACAATTTTTTGCGAATTTACCCAGGTAAGCTTCAATCACTCTGGGATCATTTTTAAGTTCACGTGCCGGTCCGCTCAAGATAACGCGGCCGCCGTCAATAATATAAGCGTAGTCGGATATTTCCAATGCAAGGCGTGCATTCTGCTCAACCAGAAGAATGGGAATACCCTGCTTGTTAATTTCGACAATCTTCTCAAAAAGCTCGGCTACAACCAGTGGTGCCAATCCCATGGAGGGCTCATCCAACATTAATACCTTGGGCCTTGCCATCATGGCTCGACCTATGGCAAGCATCTGCTGTTCACCGCCTGAAAGGCTCCAGCCAAGCTGATCCTTTCTTTCTCTCAGACGGGGAAAAAGATTATAGACTTCCTCAATCTCTTTTACATAGGGCTGTCTGCCAAAGAAGCCGTGCCAGTTGATAGTTCCTACCTCAAGGTTGTTTCGCACAGAAAGCCCAGGGAAAATATGACGACCCTCCGGAACATGAATAATTCTGCTTTTAGCAATATAGCGTGGCTTCTTGTCAATAATTTCTTCCTTGTCATCAAATTTAATAGATCCTGTTCTTTTGATCATGCCTGAAATGGCCTTGAGAAGCGTCGTCTTCCCCGCACCGTTACTGCCGATCAAACAGGTGATGGAGCCTTTTTCAACGGTCAAATCGATTCCCTTCAGCGCCTCAATGGGACCGTAAAATGCATGCAGATCCTTTATACTAAGCATTGAGATCCCTCCCCAAATAAGCCTCGATAACCGCCTCGTTACATGAAACCTCGGCTGGACTACCTGTCCCTATGACCTTACCGAAGCTGATAACCACGATGTCCTCACAAATATTCATAATCATGTCCATAGAGTGTTCAATGAGTAAAACGCCAATGCCGCGTTCTTTGGCCGCAAGATTAAGAAGGGCCATCACATCATCAATTTCCTTGTTATTGAGGCCGGCGGCCGGCTCATCCACCAACATGATCTTAGGATGGGCCAGCATTGAACGAATAATCTCCAACTGCTTTCGCTGTCCGTAAGCCAGGGCGGTGATATCGTCATCCCAGTCAAAAGTGAAATCCACCATCTTCATTAAATCTGCAAGCTCATTTTCAAAGTGGGACCCCTTCTTGCCAAAATAGCTTTTTAGATAGCCAAACTGATTGGCAAGGTCAGTGCCCAAAAGCAAATTATCCTTAATACTTGAGCGCTGCAGAAAACGCGGTGTCTGAAAGGTACGCCCTATCCCCATACGCGCACGCATGTGGGAGGGGACACTCGAAATGTTTTCTTCATTTAAATAGATGGAACCGCTATCCGGTGTGTAGATGCCGCTGATGAGGTTCATGAGGGTACTTTTCCCCGCACCGTTAGGGCCAATCAACCCATGCACTTCTCCAGGCAAAACAGAAAATGTAACGTCATCGGCTGCGACAACACCACCAAACCGTTTACAAACCTTATCCAGTCTTAAAATCGGTTTCATTTCTTTTCATCCTCCTTTGCCTTTGAGAGTGTTGTACTCTTTTTCCCCTTACGCTTTCTGCGTATTTTTTTCCCCACTTTGGAGGCCAAACCTGCCAAGCCCATGGGCATGAAGACCATCAGCAGAATAACACCTATGCCATAGATGAGCTGCAAATACTGCTGCATAAATCTGAGCCATTCAGGAAGCATGGTGACCAGAACCGATCCTACAAAGATACCGGCAGTGTTGTTGACGCCGCCAAGCATGGCCATAATAATATAGGAGGTGGCCCGCTCAAAGGTAAACATATCCGAGGATACAAACTGACTGTGCATGGCGTACAAGGAACCGGCAACTGCCGCAAGAACACCCGCAATCGTAAAGGCAATTACCTTCGTCATATAGACATTGATACCCAGTGTCTGGGCAGCAATTTCGTTATCACGGATGGCTGAAAGCGAGCGGCCCAACTGGGTGCGTCGGATTCTTTCAACCAACAGAGCAGCGATCAAAACAATCGCGCACAAGATATAAAACCATTCATTATAATTTGACGGGCTAAAGCCAAAAATCTTTAAGGTGGGTATATTGGAGATGCCATCCGGGCCCCCAAACAGGGGTTTGTAGCTTAAGTAAAAGGACCAGGCAACCTGAACAAGACCAATGGTTGCAAAGGTGAAGTAAGTCCCCTTTAATCTGAACAAGACCAATCCGATTAAAAATGAAAGTATCGCAGCCAGCAGGATGGTCAGCAAGAGTGAAAAGGAGGTATCCATGGCAATGCCAAGACGGCCTGAGGTGACATTGGCCGTAAAATATGCCCCCACACCCATAAAAGCAACAGCGGCAAAAGACAATTGTCCGCCAAGGCCCAGCATGACTGAAATACCATAGACCGCGATGGAATAAATCAGGCCCAGGTTCAAAACCATCATAGAGTAGCCTTCATTCACACGGGGAATGATAAGCACAAAGAGCGCTGCTAGGATGAAAATCAAGTAGGTAGAAAACTTAAAGTTTAACTTTTTCATTGTTTCACCTCACGCCTTATCGGCGACTTTTTCGCCGAACAGTCCCTGCGGCCTGATGAGCAGAACTGCAATCAACACGAGAAATACGACCGCATCTTTGTATTGCGAGAATTGGATGGTACTGTAGGATTCCACCAAACCAATCAGCAATGATCCAATAATAGCTCCCTTAATGTTACCGAAGCCGCCGATGACGACCCCTGCAAAGGCTCTCAGTTGAAGGGAGCCCAGGGTGTTGCTTACCATGAAAATAGGGGCAATCATATAGCCTCCTACCGAAGCAAGGGATACCACAATAATGTAGGTTGCCGCGGTAGTTAATATGGTCGGAATCCCCAAAAGCTCGGCAGCATACTTATCCTGTGCAGCAGCCTGCATCATGCGCCCCGCATAGAGCCTTTCGAAAAGAATGAAGACCATAGCAATCAGTACTGCCCCCACAATGATGGTGAGAACGAATTGCCATTGAAGCTTAAAGCTTCCAATCTTTAAAACTGCAGCTTTTCCTGTATCAGGATTTTTCATCAAAGGTGGCATTGAACGGGGCAAGCTTCCCCAGATTAAGGTTGCGATTTCCTTAAGGGCCATCGCGGCCCCCATGGTAGAAATTACGGTAGCTGCCGGATAGGCGGCATCCTTGAGAGGCCAATATACGGTAAACATAAAAATGATACCAATAACGGCAAACGAGACTAACGCTACCGGCACCATGGCCCAAAAAGGTAACTTGAGGTCAATGGTTAAAGCACAAGTGACAAATGCGCCAAACATGAGAAGATCCCCCTGCGCAAAATTCATGACACCAATGGCACGAATCAGGAGAATCAGACCCATAGCCATAAGCGCATAGATCATTCCCATGGCTATACCGTTAACCGACAGCGATACAAAGGTATTGATATTCATTGAATCACCCCATATAATGTAAACCCGATAGGTTTCATCATCCTATTTTTATCGTCCTGCTTATTATAAATAGATATTTTGATATTGAATGGTTGACAAAAAGCGCTGGTCACCGTCCCTTACGCCTTATTGTCCAGCATAAGGGTACCGCTAAATTAACTTTTATTTAATTGATGAGGAATATTCTTGATTTATGTTGTATCTCATTCTTGCCAGTCAGGATTGGCTACCCCTGTATACGGCAGCCAATCCTTCCTGGTACTTCCCTGTGAAGCAAGGCCTACATCAAGTTGAAAAATGGGGCCTCCACATCAAAGGATCCTAAAAAATTCCTTTGTTCTCAACTACTTAAATTATCCCTTATATACGCTCTGTCTTTAAAATGGCATATTTTAATTATCTGGTTTTTACAGTATCCACCATGACAGCCTTACCCTCTTTATTGATGGTCAGGAACTGGCTGGTGCTGAAGCAGTGGTTTTCAGAATAGGTGTAAGTGGACATTGCTCCCTTGAAGTCTTTAATCTGTTCTAAAGCCTTGTTGATAGCTTCTTTATCGGTGGTTGTATTGGCAATCTCACAAGCTTCTTTAAAGAGCATAATGGAGTCATATACGGTAACCGCAGGCATGTCAGAGTCTGCCTTGTACTTGTCATAGTATGCCTGGGCAAAACTCTTACCTTCGTCGGTAGATACCTCAACAGTCCAGTCAGCAACTGCGTTCCAGCCGTTAGCGGAATCTCCGGCGTTTGTACGACAAACGGCGGAAGCCCAAGAAGAAGAGCCCAACAGAGGAATATCCAAACCTGTGGTTTCAATTTGCTGGCAAATAAGGGCTGCAGGCATCTGGTGAGCAATGGCAATCAATCCATCTACATCAGAATTCTGAATTTGAGTGAGAAGTGGGGTGAAGTTCTTTTCATCAAGGACGAATCCGTACAGGTTTTTCTCCGGTACTTCAATGCCTAAATCCTTTAATGCCGCAAGAGTCTGATCCTTAAGACCTGTCCCAAAGCTCTCAGTGGAATAGAGAATAGCGGGATTTTTCATTTTCAGGTTCTCGGTTGCGGCCTTGGCCAGAAGGATACCCGATTGGTCATCGGTCATACGAGCCTGCCAGACATAGGGGTTGTTCTCTAAGGGAATATTCGCTGATGAACCCCCTGCGAACATGGGAATCTGTTTCTCTAAAACGATAGGAGATACAGCGATACAGTTTGAGGAGTAGGTGGAGCCAAAGAAGGATACTACATCAGGATAATTCATGATCTTGGTCATGGCATTTACTGATGCCTGAAGGTTATCAACCTCATCCTCAAAAACTAATTTCAGCTCTTTTCCCAGAATACCGCCATTGGCATTAATGTGCTCTGCAGCAAGTTCAGCACCATTTTTTACATATTCGCCAACCATCTTATTGGTTCCGGTGATTGGAGCTACAACGCCAAAAGTCACGACTCCATTTAATGGAGTTGAGGGAGATGCAGAAGGCGAGGTGTCTGGCGATGAGGTGGGGGGAACACTGCTGTTGGAAGGTGTTGTAGGTGCGCTGTTGCCGCATCCACTTAACACGGTCATTGCTACTACCAAGATTAATACGAGTAGTCTGCTTTTTCTCATTTTCTTCTTCCTTTCTTTTTTGTGACTTCACACATTCTATCCCACTCAACGGTTTTACCTAATTGGCAGGGCACGGACAGTGCACTGACAAATTTAGGTATATATACGACGTCGTACGTCATATCCGTTAAAATTATGTTAGCAAACTGCATAGTTCTTGTCAATACATTACTTTAAGTTTTGTACAATTAAAACAACACAGCTCCCTTTTAGGGTCTTTTTCCTCCCCGTGAGCCTACAATAAACCTTTTAGTACAGGTAAAAAAGCCCATAGATCTTAAATCTATGGGCCTCCTCAATAGAGTTCTCAATGACTATCTCTCTTTTATTTTTTTGCTTTATGGCCTAGGAAAGCCTTTTCCATCCCAGTTTTCCAGTTTCTCCTTAGCTTTTTTCATCATTTTGTCGGCTTCTTCTTGGGTCATCTTACCATCCTTGACGAACTGGTTCGTCTGTGTTCTTAAGTCATTAAGAACCTTTTCTTTTTTCTGCTCCAAGGGGAGCTTTTGGAACTCCTTCACCTCTGCTATACGATCATCTATACGTTTCAGTATATCATTGGCCTGTTCCTTGGTGAGCTTCCCTTCCTTCAAAAGCCTCTCAACCTTTTCTTTTTTGGCTTCCAGCCTTTTTATTGGGTCTTTGCAAGCATCGGCATGGTGGTTCTGCCTATACCGATTGTGCTGCTTAGCATTGTCATTTTCATTTCTGGGTGGATCCTTAGGCATAGCAAATGCAGTGGTTCCGGTCAAGGCCAGAATAAGCGCGGCCGAAGCGAGAATTTCCTTTATTTTCATATCATCACCTCCCAATGTTAGTTTCCCCGATTGGTAGAATAACATAGGTGACAATATCTTAATGAGTATTCATTCATTTCTAGAGACTTTCGACGCATAGTCCCTTATGCATAAAAATGCTGGACAGTTAGTTAAGCTCATCCAGTGTCAATGAGAAGGGGCTCATAAAATGCTCCCAAAAATAACTTACTTCCGGGCTGTCATTTTCCTGAATCTTCTTTAAAATCGCCGATTGGGCTTTATGGAATTCGCCATTTCCCGCCTTAATTTCCTCAATGCATTTTATGTAGGCACATAAACGGTCGGCTGCCTTGACAAGCTTTCCTTCCTCGCTTTGTTCATCATAGAAGAGAATGGACCGATAATCCTGAGTGAACTCCTCGGGAAGCAGGGTCAGAAGTTTTTCCTTGGATAGGCTTTCCAAGCCCTTATAGGCCTTTTGTATCTCAGGGTTAAAGTACTTTATGGGCGTGGGAAGGTCACCCGTCAGGGTTTCATTACTGTCATGATAAACCGCCAAAAGGGCGACCCGCTCAGGGTTAACACTCCCTCCATAGAGCTTATTCTTAATAAGCGCAAGCCCATGGGCGATCATGGCAACCTGAAGGCTGTGCTCCTGAATATTCTCCTGAGTGACGTTGCGCATAAGGCTCCATCGAAAGATATGACGCATACGGGAAAGAAAAGCAAAAAAGCTGTATTGTTCCATAATCCCTCACATAAAAGGGGCATACTGCATGCAGAAATGCCCCCCTTTACTCCATCCTTTATTGGCGTTGGATATCGGCACCAAGCCTCTGTAATTTATTCTCTATAAATTCATAGCCTCTGTCAATATGATGAATGTCCAATACCTCTGTAATACCTTTGGCGGCCAGTCCCGCAATAATCAATGCCGCCCCCGCCCTGAGATCGGTTGCTCTCACCTGGGCGCCCTGAAGATGATCACCACCTTCAATAATGGCCGTCCTGCCATCCAGGCGGATCTGTGCCCCCATACGTTTGAGCTCATTGACATGCATAAAACGGTTTTCAAAAATGGTTTCCACAATGACGCTGGTCCCATCTGCGAAGCATAAATAAGCCGCCAGTTGAGCCTGCATATCTGTTGGAAACCCGGGAAAGGGGTGGGTCTTAATGTCCAGCGCCAAAGGCCGCGCAATGCCCCTAACCCGAAGCTCCGAGCCCTGTTCGATCACTTCCATCCCCGATTCCCTGAGCTTGGCTGTCACAGGCTTTAAGTGCTCGGGAACCACATTGACGAGAGTGATATCCCCACCGGTCAGTGCTGCAGCCGTCATCAATGTTCCCGCTTCTATGCGGTCCGGCATGACGGTATGCTCTGCTCCGTGAACCTTCTCCACCCCATCAATAACAATGGTGTCGGTTCCGGCACCGGTAATAGAGGCCCCCATTTTTATTAAAAACGAGGCCAGATCAATGATCTCCGGCTCGGAGGCAGCATTTTCTATGACGGTCTGTCCCTGGGCAAGAACAGCCGCCGTCATCAGGTTCTCGGTTGCGCCCACACTGGGAAAATCCAAATAAATGGTGGTTCCCTTGAGTTTTCCATCTGGACACAGGGCTTCAATGTAGCCGTGCCCATTTTCGATTTCAGCACCCATGGCCTCAAAGCCCTTTAGATGCAAATCCACAGGCCTACTTCCAATAGGGCATCCCCCCGGAAGGGCTACCTTGGCTTTTCCGGCCCTGGCCAATAATGGGCCCATGACCAAAAAAGAGGCACGAAGCTTGCTGACCAGCTCATAGTCAGCGGTGTGTCCGGTGAGGTGAGGCGTATGGATAGAGATTTTTCGGGCCCTGCCATTTACCTTGACATTAGCCCCCAGATTGGAAATGAGTTCACACATTCCCGAAACATCATCAAGACCCGGTATTTGCCTGATCAGACATTCTTCGTCAGACAGGAGACATGCAGAAATTATGGGAAGAATGGCGTTTTTTGAACTTGACACCGTAGCCGTACCAAATAAAGGCTTTCCACCGTGAATAACAAAAGCTCCCATAGCCCATCACCTTTCAACCAACGCAAATTTTTATTTTCAGCGTTAGTATTTTCGTAAGCATGGGGTTTCACACGTGGTAAAACAATCTTTAATGAAACTGTAATCTTCATTGTTTCATTAAGTTTGATTACCTTTATTTGGTTTTTCAAATTTTTACAAATCGCCGCAAAGCCTTAAAGTACGCTCCAGCAGAACCAGGAAATCCCCGTAGGTGAGGTTTTGATCGGGACGGGTCAGGTTTAAGCCGTTTCCCTGAATAATGCCGTTTTCCAACGCAAATTTAAAAGCCTCCAGATAGGATCCGTCTACCTTGGATAAATCCTGATACCGGGACCAAACGCTGGGCATTTCAGGTTTTGGACTTTCATGGGTCTTAAAGGTATAAAGGGCCATTAACAGGCCAATGGCCTTGTCCTTTCTTATGAGCCCCTCCGAAACTTCCGACTGTGAAGAAATAAGCTTGGCCTGTAAAGCCTTCTGTCTGTAATCCCCCTCGGTATAATCGGTGGGAACTACGTCCAGAATCAGCTTAAGGGCCATGTTCTGTGTGAGAGAAGCCATGGGGTTGTAGGTTCTTCCCTCCAGGCTTTTAAGCCTATAAACCTTTTGTATGGCATCCAGGCTCGCCTTCATGTAGGCGGGAGTACTGGGCTGGGTCTGAACACCCCATGTGGCCGCCACTACAGGGCCGGGCTTATCCAATTCACCCGCCACCAGGTTCCGACTGTAATCCAGATGGGTGGCAAGAGGATACCAGCTTTGCAGGGTCGCGCTGTAGGCCTTGATTTGACCCTGCCCGTAGGTTGAGAGTCCGGGGACGGGAAGCTCCACCCGGACAGACCGGGATAGCTTTTGAACCGGAAGGCTACCATTTTGAAGCGAGGCCTTGAAATCGGTTACAGGGGTCTTGATCTGCATCAGGGTGGAGGGTGTATATTGGCTGGCCGGTGAAGTCACATCTATCCTTAGATTTACATCACTGTTCTTCCCCTTCTGCCTGTAGTACTCATCGGTATGGAAGGTTCCGGGCCGGATCAGGAACTGGCCCCAGGGCAGCCTGACATAAAGCTCCTTTTTCAAGTCGGACAGAGCGTCAATCACCCCCGAGCCAAGATTTAGACGAATGGCCGAGGTCTTTGACGGCGGGCTTGAAAGATCCAACTGAACCACAGGGCTGTTTTGAGATCGAATTCTTTCGGCGAGCACATGGGCTTGAGCACCCAGTGAGCTGATGATCCAGATACCGTCTTCCAGCTTAGTGGGTATGATGAGACCATCGCCCGATACAGGCTCATCCAGGTCATAGCTTCCGTCATACTCGCTTTTGCTCCTGTTGGTAATGACCATGATGGCTCTTGTGGGCTGACTTCTTAGCTTGGTCTTATCATCCAGCGCATAGAGGCGCGCATAATAACGTCGGTTGGCAATGAGATTTCCCATGGTATGGATTCCTCCCGATACCTGGGTCATTGTGGCCTGATCAAAATTGGCGTTGTCAGCAAACTCAAGGAAGTAAGAATATCCGGGGAGAACCTCCCACACGTAGGTGATGGTTTTTTCCGTTATCCCGTCGGCACCGCTTTTGACGCCGAATCCCGTGGGAGGCGCCGGTGGCTTGTGGGCCTCAGTCTTGATCATTAGCGGGTTGCTGTATTGGGACTCCAAAACCTGTCCCCCCGCTCCTCGGCTAATGGTTTTAATCCAGAAGAAGTATACTGTATCCGGCTCCAGATTGCCCACACGCAAAAAGGAGTTCCTTTGCATATCCTCATAGGTAACAACCTGGGTGATAGTGGCGGTTGACAGACTCTCACCCTTTCCGCCCTTGATCTCATATTCCATATCCTTGGTGAAGGTCCAGAAGAGATCCACAAAGGTATCGGCCGCCAGACCCTTAAGGTCGGTAGGTACCGTAGGTGTCACAGGCACATCGGGTATCTGGGGCGGCGTGGTGATAATCAGGGGGTCTGAAGGGTCCGAAGCCGTCCCGTTCTGATTCTCTATGGTCACCCAGACCACATAGGCTGTATTATGGGTCAGGCCTGTGATATCAAAGGTAAAGGACTGATCCCCATCCTCGGCCAGTGCCGGTACGGGAACCCGTTGCTGGGCAATTTCAAAGGCCTTGATATCGGCCTGTGACAAATCCGAGTAGGCAATATATTCCCCCTCACGGTTATTTCTAAGCCGTATGGCATTGAGGGCATCATTGTACTTGACCACATGGGGAACCACGGTCCAACCCGGCAAATAATTGACGATCATGCCATTCTTTTTATTCTCATAGCCGGCGTCCCCGGGCTTAAGAAGGTCATTGTCGATATATTCGTCATAGGTTGTGGCCTCCCAGCGCTTATTGGTGCTGTTGTAAAAGGCATACCACTTTTTATCCAGCTTCAGGGATGCGGAGGTATACTTCACGCTGTCCTGCCCCGGCTTGATACCGAAAGGAGGGGCCGAAGGCGCGATGGGCCGATCACTTCCCTTGTCGGGTTTGGTAATGATCACCTTGACCGCCTGCTTGGAGATATAGGGCTTGGTGATCATAAAGCTGTCTCCCGGATTCTGGACCAGGAAATTCTTTTTGGCGTAAATAACAAAGTAATAGGTGGAGTTGGACTTCAATCCCGTCAGGTTATAGCGATAGCCCATAATTTCACCACTGAGCCTGTTGCGGATCTGGTTGGCCTCGCCCATGGTGAGGTCTGAGGCTATCCTGTAGTTGGTGGGAGGGTTGGCAACATCCTTGATATCCTCCATAAGATAGATATCATAGGTTACATCGGTATCGATCAATCCATCGGCCGTATAAGGAACCCGCCAGAAAATGGAGGCGCCTGTGGCGTTAAGGTAATCTTCATAGTTTAAAGGAACCGGGTCGGCATCGGCAAAGGTATCCACTATGTCCGGTGCCTGAGGCTGTTGGGGGATCTGCTCCTTTAAGGCAACCTTGTTGTTGGATCTGAACTCAATGGGCGTGCTGTTGCCCTGAACATAGGCTTTGGCATCGATTTTGAAGCTGTAAAGGTTGGGATCATCCCTCTTTACGGTAATCTGGTAGCTGTCTATCTCGGGTATCAAACGAAAGAGCTGGGCCTGGGGCTCATCATTGATGTAGCGATAGAGCTCGTAATCCACCCGGGTAAAGGAATTACCCTTGACAATAGGGTTCCAGAAAAGCTTCCAGATGGTATCGCCCTCGTTGGTAAACCCCACCTTCTGAGCCTTGAGAAGGATATCGGTTTTTATGGTGACGGGGCTGATCTCCTCCAAGGTTGCACAGGCTACGTTTACATTGGGCAGGGGAACCACCTTAATGGAATATTCCCGTCCCGGCTGGGCTGAGGTATAAATATATTCGAGCTTCTTTTCATTGGTGTTGACGGTCACAGCCGATCCGCTCTTACCAATTTCGCTGCCCACAATGTCCGGAATGGGTGGCGGCTGGGTGAAGCCCTTGGTATCGGAAATCAGGATGCGGTAATTGATACGGCCCGTTGTATCCCATACATCGTCCCATTTGATCTTAATATTGTTGGTGCCCGGGACGAGTTCCAGGGAAACATGAAGACCTGTCAGGAACTTGGCCGGATTGGACTTTTGAGATACCACAGTATACTGACCGGTGGGCATAATATTGACTTTATACGAAGCCTTAACATAGGACTCGTAGATGGTTCCGTTTTTAATCGTCTCCGGGTTGTAGGCAGTAAAATCATAGAAGGTAGCCCCGCCGGGAAGGGATATCTGAATGGCATCGGGGACCACCCTGCCCGTTCCCGAGGAAATTTCATTCATGCCAAGATGAATGTAGGTCTCGTCGGCAGTTCCTGGAAAGCTCATGGCATCCCATTGAACCTGGGCATACCATTCACTGGTATTGGCATTCTGAATATATCCGATATCCGTAACACGATTGCGCGAAGGAGGCTGCAAAACCGTAGGCTCAGCAGATAGGACCCGGCTGGGAAGAAGCCCCGTCAATAAGGTAACCAATACAAATAGTGCAACGATTTTATAGACTGTCCGCTTCATAGGGCGTTTCACTCCTCAAGATCCTTACTCGAATTTCTCAAGCGCCTTGCTCATCATATCCAGCAGGGAGCCAATGCTCGTGCGGCCCCCAGCGTCAAACCTCTTATTTTCCAGCTTGGTGAGATTTAAGTCCACTCCCAGAACCACAAAGCGATAGAGGGAGTTACTTATCTCCGCTCCATTGCTGATGGCAATAGTCTTGGAAGGCTTTAGCAGGTCGGAGCTGATATTGGCCTTGGCGCAATAAAGCTTAACCGCCAGAGAAACCGAGGTTTGGTTATCCATATAGCCAGTCAGTTGCTTGGTGCCTACCACATCACTGATACCCAGGGTGGAGACCCTCTGTTTGGGTGTCATCCCTGTAATTTCATTATCCCGCTTGTTTAAAACGGCGTAGAGCATGACAGCCTGTTCCCCCTTAACAGGGTTTGCCGGGTACAGGGTGCCCTTGCCAAAAACCTTGGTCAGATCATACCGGGCCGACAGGCTCGAAATCGTGGTCTCAAAAGGGCTTCCTGGCTGAACCGAAGCTGTGGGCTTCACAACAATGGTGTATTGGCCCGGGGCTCCGACGCGGAAAAGGACAATATTGGCAACATAGCCCTTGGACCCCGAGGGCTCCTTCCATGATGACCCCTCATAGACATAGGGCATGGTCAGGCCGCTATGATAGGTGTATTCCAGCTTGACGCCCATGCCTCCGGGGAAGGAGGTAATGCCTCTTGTGAGAATGAAATCGGTAGGCATACCGCTGCCCCCATCAAGAATATCCTTCAGGTAACGGGAAAGCTCTGTCTCAACCTTTGTCATGACCCCCTGGATCAGATCCTTCAGGTCGGTATGGCTGCGGTAGCTGTAGCTGTCCAAATCCCTGAGAATAAGGGAGAGCTCACGGTCAAGAATACCGTATTTAAAGGGCCCTGTGGCATCAGGTTTTTTCAGGATATTAAAAATTATGGTGTTGATCTCGGCATAGGTCAGTCGGGAGCCAATCCCTGAAGCCTGAAGGGTATAGAAGGGCGAGATGCCAACCAGACCTGATGGCAGGGCGGCTTTAGGCGTCTGGTTTCTTTCAATGCGAAGTAACAGCATGGCTTCCTTTGCGCCGTTTGCAACAACCTGTGATTTAAGGCCATTAAGATCAATGCTACCCCTGTTCAGGGTAAACTCCGCCCCCATGCACTTGATATTAAGGCGGCTGTCATAGGTCTCTATGGCCTCCAGCGTTTTATAGGGAATAAGAATCTCATAGAAGGAGGTGCTTTCGGTCTCACCTGAAAGATCCACCGTCACCGTGGCGTCGCTGGCCGCTCTTAAAAGGCCTGAAAGCTGATCGTCTTTCAGAATGGCCCTCACCGAGGTGCCCGCCTTGATGTCCACCAGCCAGTAGAGCTTTTTGGTCAAGCCGTCGGCCGCATTATTAAACAGGTCAATGACCCCATCCTCTTTCTTGTCCTCATCGTAATCCGATTGAGAAAAGTCGGTTCTCATAGTCACCGGCCCCACATGAAGGGATTCCTCCAGGTTGAAGGCCCAGAGCTTGACATAGTAAAGGGTGTTGGATCGTAAGGAATGATTCTGGACATTCCCCTGGCTGTCCCGCACCGGCTTTCCTGAAATCTTGGCATAGTAGATATATTGGGCCGAGCCTTCTTCCACATGGAGATTGGTTTTCTCACGATAGAACTGAATTCTTCCCCCCGAAAGGAGATCATACCCATAGTTGGTAAAGCCGGTGGAACTGTAGTGAAGCTTCTCGTAATCCGCCTCCTGCTCACTGCGAGCTTCCAGATAGTAGATATACGGGTCCTCCCCTTCCCATCGCACCTCAATTTCCTTCAGGGCATCCCTCGTTTTTTCCTTGACGGGGCTTCCGGTTTCTGTTTTCCAGGTCTTGCTGCCCTGGTCGTACCAGCGCTTGTCCAGCTTGTTTCTGAGCCTTATGTCGTACCATTGATTGGGCTCAAGGTTATAGATACGAACATAGAAGGTGGTTCCATCCTTTACACTGGTATATTGGGAACGGTTAAGCAGCACATACTGGGAATCGGCCGCTTCGGATTTCTTAAGATACACCTCCATGGAATCGGCGGTGGCCCCGCTGAGGGTGCATTGTACATTGAAGCCTATTTCAAGATCCCTTACCGCCTCAAGCAGCTCCGGAGCCTTAACCATGCGGGTGGTGACAGGAAGGGTGATCCAGCGGCTCACGGTCTCAATAGACTTGCCCGTAGGATCGCTAAGCCCCCTGTTGCGAACAGCCCGAAGACTGAAATAATAAATACGGTTGGGCCTTAAAAAATCCCTCCGGATGGGCAGAACCACGCTTCCACTCTCACTGACCGTGAGACCCTCGGCAATGATGGCCGAATTCTTGACGTCAATCTTCAGCTTGGAATGTTCGGCAAATTCCGAATATGCCGCCATAAACCCGACATTGAAGGGGTCCTGGGCATAATCGGCGGTAATGGCCTGTGGGGACAGGTTGATAGTAGTACAGACCATATCATAGGTCACGTCCTTCTCGGCATGGAGCCAATTCAGCGTCACCCACGCATCACTTAAAAGGAGCTCTCCATCCTCATCCACGGCTATGGAAAATTCGGAGGGGGCTCTGGGGTCCCGATGGACATTATCTAATCCCCCTGAGTCAATTTTCGGGGTAGTAATGGCCTTCACGGCAGTATCTGCCGATCGGCCAATCACTACACCCCCGACCACAAGGGAGGAACGGGCTTTCAAATAATAGACCGTATTGGGAAGAATGGGCTCTGGCTGCCCATTGGGCATGATTATTCCTGAACCGGTTATGGTAACTCCCCGGGCAATTCGCTCAGCCTCATCAGGATATACGGCAATATCCGAGACAACGGGCTGTGTGCTGAACTGGGAGGGGTCACGGCTGATATAAATATCATATACGATGGCTCTCCCCGTTGTGGCACTGGAATATCTTTTCCATTCCACATCGGTCAGAACCCGTTGGTAATTGACCGAAATACCTGCAAGGGTCAGATTACCGGTGGCAGGATCCACGTTGGTCTTAGGCTCTATTCCCAACTGGAGATTGGGCATGGGCACGGGAAGCTCATTAAGAGGCCACGTGGTAAAGCTGAGCACCGGGGACTTATAGGACAGGCGATTGTTGAGCTCGGCATTGAGGCCGCCGCTGTCTCCCCAAACATCCGTGTCGATCTGGGCATTATCCTTTCTGCGGGAGGCAAAAATCTGCATATAATAGGTGGTGTTGGGAACCAGGAAGGTGGGGTAATCCCCGGGGCGGCCATCCTCGCTGGGGTCCGCATTATTTTCCTGGGAAAGACTGTGATTATCCACATAATCATAGAAAAGCTGATTGCCGGGAACCACACAGATCAACCGGTTCTTATTGGTCGGGTCCTCGATAAAATCCTTTTTACCCAAAACCAACACCCTCTTCTGCCTAACCGGAAGATAGATTTCCTTGACCGATGAGAAGCCCACGGTTTTGGTTTGGGATTCCACCGAGCTTTCGGGAAGATAGGTGGAAAGAATCACATGGAAGGTATAGTCCTCGTCCTCATAGGGTTGGGCCTTATAGGCATTCCAATCTGCAATCTGCTTCCAGGCCAGGGGCTTTTCAAAGGACAGCCTCAGGTCACTGGCAGGTATCTCCACAGAGCCTGTGGAGAGCTCCGTTTGGGGTACGGTTACGGTTTGTCTGCCCACATAAACCGGTTCAGCCTGGATCTCCCTAGGAAGGGGTGGCTTTCCCGAATCGGTGCCCAATAGCCGAAGGTCCACACAGAGAGAAGAGCTTCTGGGCAGGGCCGAGGAGCTATCAAAATAGACCACGCGGAAATAATACTCCGGATGGGTGGTTCCCGGTATGGTAATGGTGACAATTTCACTTCCATAGAGCTCCGAAGAGGGAAGGGAAGAATCGGGAATCTTCACCCATTTGTTCGTCTGGGTGTAGAGATCGTCAATACGGGAAGCATACTGCACCTGATAAAACAGCTCCGGATAGACACCATTGGTGATTTTTTTAAAACGCACCTCCACCTTGTCCGAATCCACCTTGGTCATTTCTATTTCCATAGGGGTAAAGATAGAGGACAGGTCATAGCCTATATCTGAGTAGGCATTGTCGATGTTTTTCACCATAAAGCGGTTTTCACTGTCGGTACGAAGCTTGGTTCGACGTACAGGAATCTGCTCGGAGGCGGAATTTTCAAAAATAATACCAATATTGGTAAACTCGTATTCAGTTCCCGGCTCTATCCCCTGCTCCTTTTTCAACTCCACTGAGACAAAGCCGTCGGCGCTTGTCACCACACCATTCTCGATACCTGTGACAATGGCGTTCTTGCCCTCAATAATCATATCGGGGCCCTGGTAATCGGTGTTGAAATCCAGTATTCGGGTGGAGCCATGGCCGACGGTCATACTTACCTGGAAGCAGGTTTTGCTCACGGGAATGGCAGGGTCCTGAAGAAGGGGCAGTGCCCTGCTATCAGTGACATACAGGATGCCATGGCTCTCCGAGTAGAGGGTTGGAATCTTCCAGTTGAGCTTGATACTGGGGTTTTCACCGCTCCGAACCCTTACCACATTCCCATTTCCATCGGTCTCAAGGTAGGGCGCCTTGTCTTCAATATCTGACATTTTGGCCATCCCATTGAAGGATTCTCCGGTAAAGGTGATGTCGGCCAGATAATAAAGGCTTCCCAGGAAGGAAGGCTCGGTGTCTGTAATATTCAAATAAACCTCAAGGGATAGATCATAGACATGATCGGGAAGAAGCTCAACACTGACATTGACCTTACCGCTTTGGTAGGTCTCCTGATCATCCAGATTATACTCTGTTCCATCGGGTCCGTGGTATTTGAGCACTGTACGAGCCGGCTCTACAGCAGAGGTGTAGCTTATGTCGTACTTTTTATTGGACGCATTATAGGCCACTTGTAATGTAATAGGAGTCACCGCCGCATTGGACAATATCTCGGAGGGCAAGCCCGTTATCAAAAGCACTCCCACAAGGAAAAGTGCTGTTATTCTCTTTAGCGCATGATTCATTAGGAACTCCCCCTGGATAAACGTTGGTTAAATATAACTTCAATAGAGTTATCGTCACTTTGAGCTCCTTTTTTTATGCGCGTTCCATTACAATTCCGTTACGATGTGATGTATTCTTATGTCCATGGGTTTACCCTAGGGATGAGGCCTCCGACAACTCCTTAAATTCTGTCGCCCAGGCTCCATAATCTCTTTTCATGGAAGACGGGTAGTATATCCCCCACATGCTCCTTGAGATTGTTTACGAGTTCTGTCCTGTACCACTTTTTTAAACCCTCCAGCTCCTTCTCCCCTAAAATACCCAGATCCAGTAAGAGCTTAAGGATCACCGGATAGATGGCCCTTTCATTGCCGTCGGCAATCTTCAGGGAAACTCCCAGATTTCCTTGGCGGAGCCCCAGGCAGTATACCGCCTCTGCCCCAATCTTTGCGATCAACCTTCCACCTGCTGCCTCCATGAGTTCGGTGCAAAACTCCCCCTGGCCTGCCACCATTTCAGGATGCCGGGTCATGGCATCAAAAACGGTTTTGCAGGTTTCATGGTAGTCGTTCTTATCCTCCTGAGCCCATTGTGTCAACCGGGCGTAGGACAGGGCAATTTTCTCCATGGGCAACATGTAAATAGGTAGGCCGCATCCATCGGTTCCCATCAATATGGAGGCCGCATTTTCATCGGTAAACAGGGCAATGGTTCTGAGGATTTCCTGTTGAAGGGGATGATGAGGATTCTCATAATGGGAGATATCCCAGCCCCGATACTTGCAGTAGGCCAGCATGGCGGCATGCTTTCCCGAGCAGCTCACATGAAGGGGCGAGGGCTCCTGGTCGGCTACAATAAGCCTTTTGTTCTCCTCCTCATTGTAGGGGCTCATGACGCCACAATGAAGGTCTGTCACGCTCAAATTAAGTCTATCCAGAATCGCCCTTACGGTTTGCTGATGCTCGGGTGTTCCCGTATGGGAAGCACAGGCCAGGGCAATCTCCTTGGGGGTAAACCCCATGGCCTTTGCACCCCCCGAATGTATAAACGGAATCACCTGTAAGGGCTTGGCCGAGGATCTGTAGAATATTCTGGTGCCGGGTTCCCCAACCCGGTAAACAACCCTACCCTCAGGATCTACAACACAAAGGGCCCCGTGATGAACGCTTTCCACATAACCGTTTCTCGTTACTGCTGCCAATACTCTCATTTCACTGACCTCCCGAAGGGAACACATCTCCCAGCTCATAATGGCTGACCCTTTTCTGAGTAAGGCTGAAGGTGGGGTGAAGATAGCCAACAGGCTCTCCCTTATCATCTTCCAAAGGGGGAAGCGCCCATTTGGAAAGCTTTCGTACGGTAGTGGGGTCCAACACCTCCAATTCCTCCAAAGCCCTGACGGCTATGGGAAAACAGGCCCATGGATGCCCGTCCTTCAGATCAATGCATACACCCATCCGTTTTTCAGGAATGGCCATACAATATATGCCCTCGGTTCCTATTTTACCGATGACCCTGCCCTTAGTCATGCTGCACAGGTCGGTACTGAAGGTTTTGTCGCCGCTGATCATCCTGGGATAGGCAATCATGGCCTTCTGTACGATTTCCAAGCATCCGGAGTAGGGGCCCCTTCCCTCGTATCCTTGGGCCAACCGGGCATAGAGCCACGAAGTTTGCTGGAGCGTCAGAAGGTAGGTGGGTGTGGTGCAACCGTCCCTGCCTAGGATAATGTTTCTGCTGTCACATTCCAAAAGCTCGGCCAACGTTTTAACCATGAGCTGCTGAACCGGATGCTCCGGTGAAAGGTAGCCCTTAATGGGGTAATCATATAATCTGCAAAGGGCCAGCATGGCTGCGTGCTTTCCCGAGCAGCAGCTAAAAATACAGGAGGGCCGTTTGCCAAGCTTTATCAGGGCGTTCTTAACCTTTTGATCCTCGGGATAAACATGTCCGCAATCCAAATCCCTCTCCGCAAGACCGATTTTGTTAAGAATGGAAAGCACCACCCTGCGATGGAAGGCCTGACCCGTATGAGAGCTGCAAATAACAGCCAATTCCTTCTGCGTAATATGGAACTTATTCATGGCCCCCGAATGAACAAAGGCTACAGCTAAAAAGGGCTTAGCCGAGGATCTTAAAAAAAGGCTCGCCTGGGTATTGCCTATGGATTTCACAATATTATTCTCAGAATCGGTCACACAGATGATTCCGTCATGGATGCTTTCCACTCTGCCTGAGCGTGTGCGAATGGCTAGTTGCGGCATACTCCACCTCAAAAAGTCAGATTAAGTCCAGAGTATAGTCTTCCACAAGCCTTTCTCTTCATACCATGGATTTTAAGCGATGTCGTTTGAGCCTAAACATTTTACGAGCCATGGATCTTTCGGGATTAAACTTTATCCCAAGCGGCGGCTGTGTTATAATTATTCTGCTTCGTTTAAGTCTATGAGAAAAAATGAAATAGAGGTCATCCCATGCAATTTGAGGTCGTGAAGGACATCCTTTTGTCCGATACCTTGGTTCCAGACATCTTTTTAAGCGATATTATGCCCCGTCTTCCTTCTGATGCAGTAAAGGTTTATCTGTACTGTATTTTTTTAAGCAAATATAAAAAAGAAGCCCGTCCCGAGGATCTGGCCGCAAAGCTGGGCCTTTCTGCGGATACGGTCAACGCCATCTTTCAGTTACTGGAACGGGAGGGGCTGATTCTGCGTACCCCCAACCTTATCTCCCTGACCGATATCAAGGAAAATGAGCTGAACAGAATCTATAAACGCAAAACAACCTCCGATGGCGACGCGGCAGTCTCTCAGACGGCTATTAACATCAAGAGGAACCAATGTATCGATTCTATCAATAAAATGTTTTTCCAGGGGCTTATGGCCCCAAGCTGGTATAACGCCATTGACCAATGGTTTACCACCTATCACTTTGATGAGGATGTCATGGTCAGTCTTTTTAAAACCTGCTATGACAGCAATGCGCTGAATATCGGCTATATAGAAAAGGTGGGGCGCACCTGGTCTCTCAAGGGCATCACCAACCATTGGGAATTGGAAAAGTATATGGAGACCTATGAGCAAACAAAAACCATTGGGAAAACCATTCTCCAGAAGCTCAGGCTCAGACGCCCCCTTCAGGCCTATGAGGAAGAGCAGATTGGAGTCTGGCTTAATGACTACGGCTACGATATTGCCATGATTGAAGAAGCCTTAAAGCTGACGGTGGGAAAAAGCAACCCCTTTAAATCTGCTCATACCATTCTGACAAATTGGAACAAGGACGGAATTAAGAACATTGAACAATTGATGGCCTATCTGGAGGCATCGGCTCAAAAGCCTGACAAGCGAGAGCCAGCTTACGGCAAAGTGCCCCGACGGGATAATTTTCAACAGCGCCAGTATGATGATGATTTCTATGATAAGCTGGACCAATCTTCTATTCTCTCAAGAAACAAGAAAGGATAAGGTTTAAATGGCTGAAATCAGACGAAATCTGGACAATGAGTTCGCCTTAAGAAGGGACAAGGCCTTGAGAGATGTAGAGCGGCGCAAGGAGGAGGCCCGTGATAGAATACCCGAGCTGGCCCGGCTGGATGCCGAGATCACCCTCTCGGGACTTCGCTACGCCCGTTCGCTCTTGAATGGCACTTCCTCCGGGGGTGAAGAAAAGCTCTCCGAGCAGATCAATGAACTCAATAACCGCATGAAAGCCCTTCTTCTGGCCCGTGGCTTTGCTGCCGATTATCTTGAACCCCATTTTTCATGCCCTTTATGCGAGGACAGGGGATATGTGACACAGAGTGGTGCGACCACACCCTGTTCATGCTACCATAAGCTTTACCTTGAGCAGCTTTATAATTACTCCAATCTTCTGGATGACGGAAAAACAGGTTTTGAGTTTTTCAATGCCTCTTATTTTTCCGATAAGCCCATCCAAGGCAACGACTCTCCCAGAGAGCAGATTCTATCAATTAAGGAACAGAGCCAAAGTTTTATCGACCATTTCTCCGATGCCCAGACCCCCAATTACTATTTCTACGGCCCCACCGGCACGGGGAAAACCTTTATGGCTAAGAGCATTGGCTTGGAGCTTGTGAAAAAGGGGTACAGCGTTTTGTATCTATCAGCGCCGTCCCTGTTTTCCATTATCCATCAGTATCGCCTTAATCCCGATAGGGACGAGGTTAACGGAGAGCAGGCCTATAAAAACCTCATCACAGCAAACCTGCTCATTTTAGATGACCTGGGTACTGAACCGGGCAGCGATGCCCGATACGCCGAGCTTTTGACCCTGCTTGAAATGCGCAAGGCACGGGGTAGGGACAGGGTCAACAAAACCATTATTTCTTCCAACCTGGATCTGCGCATACTTGCCCAGGTCTATAATGAGCGTATCGCCTCCCGTATAGTCGGGGAATTTCAAACCCTTAAGTTCTTCGGGGAGGATATACGGGTGATTAAGAAAATGGAGAAGCTCTCCTGATAAAGCGAATCTATTAATAAAGCCATGATGCTTAGCCCTTCTTATTGTCCTCGAAAGCAGGAAGTTGCCAATGCTCAATCTTGTTCTCGCAAGGTCGCTGGCAATCGGTTACCTCGCCCGACCTTCGATTTCGCATGACAACATTCATCTGCTCCTGCGGATATATATCAAGCCTAAGCATCAGGCTTCTTCTATATTCGGCCCTATTCTACATGGTCAGAGTACCCTCATCGGAATTGATGATCAGCAAGACCTGCTCTTCATCCCCCGTCGCTGCATTGATATAGACCAGAAAGTCCTTTCCGTCAAGTTTTCCTACAAATTCATAGCAAAGGATTTCAGTGCCATAGGTGGTTGGGATAACCGTAAGCCCTGTGGACCTGATGGATTCACCGCGCAGAACCTTCTGTCTGGCCTGTGTTTCGGTGATTTTGGGTGTATCAAAGGTTCTCTTGGTGTGATTCATGAGATATCCCTTGGCTTCAAAGCCCACTACCTCACCATTATCCAAAGCCACCTTGACCTTGATCAGATCCGGATAATACGTGATACCATCCTCATGATAGGCGTAATTGATGGTCGCTATGCCGTCAGTCTCCAGATAATAGGACTCTTTCATATTGGGATATCCCCGGCTCTTAAGGAACTCCCGGCCTATTTCCTTGGCCTTGTCGATGCTGACGGTATGGCTGCCTATCTCCCGGTTATAGAGATACCAGACCACATGTCCACCAGTAACCGATACATCGGCCTCGGCAACACTGTTGTTCTTCTTTCCGGCTAGCTCCATTCTGAAATTATAGGTGTCAATAATTCCGTTATTGTTGTCAGCCAGCTTTTTGATATTACGGACATTATCTTTTCCCAAGAACTTACCTATGCTGTCGATGGCCTGATTTTCGTCCACCTTCTGACCGCTCAGTCCAAGGGCTTTGCGGTTTTGCATATGCTCGGAAAATGGTCCGTCGTAGATGAGGGTGGGCATTTCCTGAAAGCTCTTGTCTATGGAACCGAAGGTTGTAGGCATATCCTCCGAGGCCTTGCTCAGGTCTTTATTACCCTCCTGGCTGACATTCTCCCATTGGAAGTTACCATTGGAAAGGTCGTTTTTAAGATTGTTCAGACTGTCCTTGAGGCTCACTGAAAACGAGTGTAGCTGATTCAAGGTTTTCATCTGATTATCATCAATGGGCTTACCCATTGTGTTTTGCTTAGATAGAGTCTGGGACATATCGGCAACCTGGGCCAGAAATTTTTCGGTGTTGCTCAAAACCCCAACCGATAAGGGCAACTGCCCCAGATTGCTGGAGGCAGCATTGGCTTCCATCCAAACATCCCTCAATGTGGAGGCAGAAAGCTGGGTAGAAGATGTCATTCTGGCTTTCATAAGCATGATCTCAACGTTTTGAACGTAATCTACCAGCTCGTAAAAGGCACGATTATAAGTGTTGTTTAATTGCCTACGCAGGGTTTCAGCCCTACTGTATTGGTAGGCTCCAAACAGAGTGGTTAAAAGAAGAATGGCAATGATAATGTTCTTGGCCCGATTTCGGGCTAAAGCTACATAAAAGGCCTTCATGGTATGGCGGAGGCCCTTGTCCTCGTATTTATCACGGTTCTCGTTTTTTTCCAAATCCTTATCCATATCCTTATCCATAGCAGATTCCTTCACCTTTCATGAAATATGGGCATTCGCGCAGTTATTTTCCAAAGTTATGTTTACCAATTTTGACAATGATCTTTCGGGACCAGATCCATTTACTTGTGGCTGTGGCAGGATTCCAGTAATATAGGCATCCATGGGTAGGATCCCATCCATTAATGGCATCCTGAGCTGCTTTCACAACGGTGGAGTTAGGATCTATGGGCACATTGATCTGACCATCGGATACCGCCGTAAAGGCTCCGGGCTGGTAAATGACTCCAGAAATAGTATTGGGAAAGCTAGGGGAACTCACGCGGTTCAATATGACGGCACCCACGGCAACCTGTCCTTCGTATGGCTCTCCGCGAGCTTCTCCGTTAATGGCTCTCGCAATAAGCTGGATATCACTGGTCCTTCCTGGCGTTGAGGCCCCCATACTATTTTGAGGCCAAAGGATACAGGAAAAAAGCATCATCAAAGCTAAAACAATAAGCAGGTTTTTTCTATCCCTTTTCATCTTCATATCACCTCATGGGATATTCTTTCAACCTGACAATAAAATTATCCAATAAACTTTGATTTATCCTTGAGTCCTGCAAAAAAAGCGCAAAAAAACACCCACCAATTGTGAAGTGGGTGCTTTTCCTTTAGGTATGAGCTAGCTAGACAAGCTTAATTTGAACCATTTGCGAACCCATCACCCTCTGCGCCAGCTCCAGCTCCCTTGCATGGCAAGTGAAGAAGAATATCTGCCGCTCTTTCGCCAGTTGGCTGAGCAATCTAAAACCATTGAGCATCCGCTCCTCGTCATACTGGGAGAAAGGCTCGTCCAGGAACAGGGGAAGGGGCTCTCCTCTTTTTTCCAGAAGCCGTACCACCGCAAGCCGCATGGCCAGGTAGACTTGATCCACTGTTCCGGTGCTTAGCCGATCTACAGGAATAAGTTCCTCGGTTTCAGGGGTAGCCAAGAGCACCTGTAGTGCGTCATTGGTGCTGGCTCTGGTGTATTTACCCGAGGTGAGAAGGCCTAAGAATCTGCTCATTTCCTCGTTTAGAGCTGGTATGTAATCCTTCTGAAGCTGCTCTGCCGTTTCCTTGAGAATCCGTCCGGCAAGCTCCAGACCCGCCCCCACCCTTTCAAGGTTCTGCCTTTTCCCTTCCAGGAAGGCAAGCTCCTCTACAATACGGGTGATCTCCCCTTCCTGGGGAACCTGCTCCAGACGGGTAGTCAGAGCGGTAATTTCCAATTTAATGCTATTAATGCGTTGTTCAAGCGCCAGTAGATCATCCTTGAGGCAATCCTCCTCCGGAAGCTCTCCGGCCTGGGGCTCAGTATCAATCTTGCATAAGGCATCCCTACATTCTTCATAGGTCATTCCGGGCCTTCCAAGAAAACCTGCGGCCTCACGCACCAAGGCTTGCCTCTTGTCGGCAAGGTGGGTGACCCTGTCAAGAAGTGCCTTCTTTTCTGCCTTCAACTGGGTAAGATTGTCCATACCCACCCTCCAACGCTCGGCCAGGGCACCCCTTTCTCCCTCCCGGGAATGGGGCCAGGCTTCAGTAAGGCTCCTCCACTGCTCTTCCAGGGAAACGCATAAAGCCTCAAGCTCCTCTTGATGTAGAGTTGCTTCTAGTAGCTTTTTTTGATGACTTTCCAGGGCATTAGCAGCCTTTTGCTGAGCTTCTTTATATTCAAGGTACTCGGCCAGGCTTATAAAGCCTGATGTACTCAACGCCTTATTGAGGGCTTGTGTATGAAGGGCGGCAGCCGTGCTTCCGGTTTTATGGCTTCTTGGCCTTACCCAAAGAAAAACTGTCAGCGCAATTCCTACCACTGCCGACAGGGCCAGTACCGGATGCCTTAAAGCAAACCATAGAATAACGGAGGCAAGGGAAAGTAGCCCAGTCAGATAGAGAAGGACAGGGGCCTTCGGTTTTTCTGGTGGATTCAATAGGGCTTCGGTTGAGGCGGTTCTCAATGCAGCCTCTATGTCCTGGGTCTTTCGTAAAAAGGTCTCTTCACTTTCCAAAGAGTTTTCCAGGCTCTCTCTCTCACCCTTAAGCGCCTCCAGCAGAGCCTTATTCTGCTGAACATCCTGACGAACCCGAGTCATATCATGAAGTAAAAGAGTGGCCCGAGTGAGTCCCTCTGGGGTCACCACCCCATAGGCCTCTGCATTTACAAGGCCTTGTTCAACGAGCTCAAGCTCCCTTTCCTTCCCCTCAAGGTCATGGCCCAAGGCTTCCATCTCCCTCTTGAGTGACATGAGCTTTAGAGTCTGAAGACGGGTTGCATGAGCCAGCTTTTCTTCCCTTTCTTCAAGCCATCGGGCCAAGAGCTTCTGTTTGTCATGGAGCTCCCTGAAGGTATCCAGATAGCGCTCGCTCACCAGGATAAGCTCCTGGTGCTTACTCTCCAGTTCCTTTATCCTTGCATTGACCTTATCCAGCGGTCTTGCCGTGGATCTGCCCGTGCCCACCTTCTCCAAAAGAGCAGCTTCCAGCACCTGAACAGCCCGAGAAAGGGATTGATCCTCGCTTCCTGTTGCATTAAGATTGGAAATTTTCTCTACCAGTGTTCTTCTGCCCGCCTCATCCACAGCACATTGCATCTGACCGATAAAGGCGCTTCGCTCAAAGGTGAGCTCATCCAGTCCCAGATGCTCCTCCGCAAATCTGGGGCTGCTGTCTTTGTCCTGGGCAAACATCTGGTTAATGGGATTGGCACCGCTGTCATAGATATTGGTGGTTCCCTTTTGAAAGTTCCTTCCCACTCTGTAGGCGGCCCCGGAAGAAAGGGTGTACTCCAGCACTCCTGCATATCCCTCCCCATTCCAGGGCATGAAATGCTTTAAGGGAGGAAGGCTGCCGTCCTTAGCCTTACGACCTCCCTTAAGGCCGTAGAGCATGGATTTGATAAAGGCCTGGAGTGTAGATTTCCCCGATTCGTTGGGCGCATAAATCATATTGAAGCCCGGGCCGGGGGTATCCTTATATTGCTTGAATTTTCCGAATCCCTTAATATCCCATACCGTTATTTTCATAGGCCATCCTCGCCCCATCCTTCAATTTTCCCATTTTGGAGGGCCTCCAGGCCATAATATAAGGCCAGCTCCAGTCGCGACTTTTCCTCTAACAAGTCAGGCTGAGCCCTATCCTTCTCCAGAGCCTTTTCAACCCCTTCCAGCTTCTGCTGAAGATTTCTTACAAAGGCTCCCTTTATTGCCGGATCTTTGGCCAGAGCCTCCAGATCAAAGGCCTTCTGGGTTTCATTTCGTATCTCAAGGTACAGCCAGCCCTCGGAGAAAAATGAGGTCAGGGCTTGGGCATCCAAAATCATGGAGGTACGCCCCCTGAGGGTTATTTGGGTGAGATCCCTTTGGCGATCCAGCCCCTCAAGCGCGCCCAATAGCTTCATTTTGACCTCTTCGAGGCCCTTTAGCCCCGTCACATCCACAGGGATGGAATGATAGACCCTTTGGGCTGTTTCAAATAGTTCGGCTTCAAGCTTTATGCCCGAGGATGTGAAAATGGCTGTAACCCCATAAGCCCCATGAGTCCCTGTTTCATCAAAGCCCAGGGGCTCGGGGCTTCCCGGATTGATCATATTTCCCAAGGAATACTCGCTCCGGGGCTGGTGAAAATGTCCCAGCGCATAGTAATCATAGTTTAAGGCCATCAATTGGGAGGAGGTGACCGGCTGGTAGGCCTCGCCACTAAAATCCATATCCAGGGTGCCATGGAGCATGAGGATGTTAAAAAAGCCCTTTTGCGGAGGCGGCACGAGACTCATATCGGGTTTACCCTGTTTATAGGATGAAAAGCCCATGCCGTAGATAAAAACCTTCTTATCTTCCAGCACAAATTGGGGGTTTTGGGGCGTGATAAGATGAACATTCTCCGGCCAATCCCATACCTCATACCATGAATTTCTTAGGTAGGGGTCATGGTTCCCCGGAATGATAAAAATGGGGGTCTGAGCATCGGAAAGCACCATGTTCAGCCACTCCATTGTTTTTCTGGTAATATATCTCTGCTCGAAGAGATCTCCTGATATTAATAGAAAATCGGCCTCTTGCTCCTTCACGGCCCGAAGAATACGTAAAAAAGCCTTTCGGATATCCATTCGCCGTGTTTCAGCATAACCGCCTTCTCCATGCTCCCTGAAAGGTGCCTCTAGGTGGATATCTGCACAATGGACAAATTTTAGGCTTTCCATTTTCTCACCCCGTTTAAACAATTCAGTAACCCAAAGGGTTAAATTTCTCTGTTAATGGAACATGTCTAGATAAGTATGACAGCTTGGGCTGCCGCATAATCCCGACTGTGGGTAAGGCTTATGTCAATGGCCTTTGCCCCCAGGCACTCAAAATGGCGCTTAGCCTCCCCATGAAGCGTGACCACGGGTTTCCCGTCCCGATCATTGATAATCTCAATATCCTGGAAGGAGACCCCTTTGGCAATTCCCGTTCCAAGAGCTTTGGAAACAGCTTCCTTGGCGCAGAATCTGGCTGCGAAGCTCTGTGTCGCGGCCTTACCCCTGGCCTCACAATAAGCCCGTTCAACGGGGGTATATACGCGTTTGATAAAGCTTTCGCCCTGAGCCAGGGCTTTTTCAATACGATCGAGCTCTACAATATCCATTCCGCAGCGAACGCCCATGGAATCTACCTCTTAATGCCGTCAGGCACTCCAATATAAATAGAGTACAGGCTTAAAAATAAACCTGCACTCAAAGCTGGCGCCCCGTGTAGGAATCGAACCCACATTAATGGAACCGGAATCCATCGTCTTATCCATTAGACTAACGGGACAGTAGTTAATATTATATCCTCTTTGCCCTTGGATATCAAGGGCCGAAGCATGGAAGCGGCACTTCATCCTCTATCTCAGACTGATTTTATGAGGTTTTCCAGGACATATTTTATAAACAGAATAGCTCCGCCGCTGATTTGCATCCAGAAATAGGTGGCTAAGAGCAGTATGAGTTTACCAAAAACCTGTATCCTTGTGCGAACACTGAAGGTTCTGTAGATCACACCCAGTTGGAGGTAGGGTAAAATATTCATGAAAATGACCAAAAGGGAAAAGCCCAGCCGGATGGCGGTAGGAGACTGCGCATTGACATTGTCCCAATTGATCCCCGAGTAATACAAAGCGGCATAGGGAAGGATAAAAAGAAGATGGGAAAGGGCATAGGACTTCATTAAAATCACCGGCAGCCTACCGCTGACATACTTTTCACTCCGTTTTCCAATCATCATGGTAAATTCAGCAATGGGAACCATGGTACATAGTATATCCACAGCCCCAAGAACAAAAGAAGCCCCAATAAACAGCAACAGCTTTAAGACCCATTGGATAGGTTCGCCACTGATCAGCCCCGATTTAAAGATATTCTGTGTCAGTGCCAGATCAAAAAGGCCCACCAGCAAAAAGGCAATTATTAAGCCACTGAATCTGACCGTAAGTTTTTTATGCACCCAAACCGGCAATAGGAAGACGTCCCACGGACTTGCCGGTATTTCTTTGACTTTTTCCATAGTCCCATCCTTTAGATAGCAATGTTTCCATTTTAGCACAGCCTGTGAAAAGACTCAAGTCAGGCTGACCAGGGTACTTTGTGCCCTTTATTACTTCTGATTCTCAGGAAGACTATAGGAGTTTTTCCACTCTTCATAGCTTTGAACCTGCTTCAGGTTTCTTTCAAATATGGAAAATACCCTTTCATCTGCAAAATTGGCGGCCCAGACACAGGCACCGGCCAGATTGTAGCGATGGACCAAGGAGGTTTTCATGTTTACTGCATCGGCATCCTCAATCCACATCTGATAGGTTTTACCGTCTTTTTCATAGTTGGCCTGGTATTGGCCCAGTTGATCATTCCAAGCAACCACGGCCTCATTATCGTCAATTTCCTTCCAGGCGGTGGTGACGTTGAGGGCCTTGGAAGCTACCTTGGTCTGTCCGTCCACAGTCTCCGAGGTCCAGAGCCTGGTGTAGAGCGGGATGCCTAAAAGAAGCTTTTGGGCGGGTACCTCGGTCAGGGTTTTGAGAAGATTTTCCTCAACCCATTGAAGCTCGGCAGTAGAACCTGCTTTGGGGCTTGTGGACCAGTGCTGATCATAGGTCATCAGACATACGTAGTCCACACTTTCTGCCAGCGCCTTGCGATCAAAGCATTTTGACCAAGTATCGCTGCCGTCGGGCACCGTAACATCCACCGAGACATAGAGCCCCTGCTCCTTGGCCAGGGGATAGAATTCCCTGACAAATTGGGTATAGGCGTCCTTGTCTTTTTTATAGATGTTTTCAAAGTCAAGATTGATGCCATCCAGCTTATACAGGGAGGCATAAGCCAGGATACTCCGAATGACCTCCTGGCGTTTGTCGGAATTATTCAAAATCATACTGGTGCCTTCAATATCTCCAAAGGCATTGGAGAATAGGGCCCAGACCTGCCACCCGTTTTGATGGGCCTTTTCCATATACTCAGGGGTGGCACGGTTCTTAATGGTTCCTTCCCGGTCGACAATTTCAAACCAGGTGGGGGAGATCACATCAATTCCCGGAGTATTCTGGTTGGATAGCTCAATGTTGCTTTTGGAATACGTCATATCCCAGACCAGGTTGATCTTTCCGGACGTCAGTGGAGGTGGTGTTTCTTCAACGGTTTCCCCTAAGGAGGGCTGGTATTGGGAAAGAACCACCTCGTCTTTTTTCACATAGCCTATGGCTCCATCATATGTACGCACCTTAAGCCAATCCTCATAATCGGCATAGATGAGGAGGTTGTTTTCAGGGCTCTGGCTGATGGTCAGACCCTTCTCCCCTTCTCCCAAAAACTTCTTGATAATGGGCTCACGAATGCTTCTCTCTCTTCTGACCACGGTGCGGGCATCCACCGGCCAAGCCGTCTTGTAGGGAGTGGCTTTCCTGTCAACGATAACAAGATCATTCTCCCGGACATATCGAACAGAAAGGGAATAAAACTCCCCTAAAAAATCAATGGGCAGATAGAGGGAGCCTTCCTCCTCAACCGCTGGGAACTTAAGTTCCATGGGCTTCTCGTTGATAAGCGCCTCTAAGCTTCCCGTCTTCATCCTAACCACACGGTCTCTGGTGGTAATGGTGACCTTTTGAAGATCCTCATCATACCATAGATAGGGATCCAGATGGGTTTTAATAGTATCAAAGGGTAAAAGGATCTGCCCCTCTTTGATCGAGGGTGGAAGGGTGTCTTTAATCCAATCTCCGTCTATAACCAAGTGCATTCCCTCAGTATCAAAGGGTTCCACCACGGTTTTATTCGGTGCAAAACCTTTCATGTAAATCGCATAAGCTCCGGTGAGAATCAATAGCAGAATCAATATTACAGACAGTGTGTTAAGCTGTTTGCTTCTCATGTTACCCCCATTATCATTTCGCATGTTGCTTTCTCTTACTGTACACTTATTATACAGTATAGATATATGGCAGTCCCATAGAAAAATGAAGCAAAATCTGAGGGATAAGAAAAAGCCGCAGTCTGCGGCTTTACTCATTGAGGTCATGTTATTATTGTTTAGTACTTGAACACCTTTCTAGGAGCAAAGGTATAGAAAATATCAATCATGGTCTGGGTGGGCTCAAAAAGGATGACGGTAGGTGCTCCCTGCTTGGTATAAATAAACCATACGTCGGCATTTTCCTTATGTGAGGAGTAGTCCTTGACGTTCTTACAGGCTTTGATTTCGCTGGTATACTTATCGCTCTTGACTCGCGCCACCGTTTCAAATTCCTTACAACTAGCTGTAAATACGCGCTTGCGCTTCTTCTGGTTGATAATCATATCAATATCCAGATCACTGCTGGTCACAATATATTCGTACTCAATGTTCTGCTTGGTAATCACCATATAAGCCAGATAGAAAACACCAGCCACCAAAATAGGGGAAAATGTGGGGATAAAAAGAAACAGGGCTATGCTGGCAACTATCGCCACAATAAGAATGCCTGCGGCGATGGCTATACTTAACCCGCTCTTGCGTCTCTTGACTATTTTCTCTACAAACATATCCATGGGGATATTTCACCTCTTCTTGAGTATGATTGTAACACATTTTTACCGATTGTGGCAACTTGCTTTTGTAAAGAGGCTTTCCCCTTTTTGATTATGGCTAAAGACCCAAAAAAAACACCTCATTGATCTTGTCGGAGGACGTACAGGTCTGCATGGCCTTAATAATCTGCTGCTCGGTAATTTGCCCAATAATTTCCATATCCTTATCCAGAACATAAAGAATGTGAAACCGATCATAATCCAGCTTTTGTATCACATCCCCCAAGGTGCATTCATCCATGACGACCAAGTGCCGGGCCGAGTACACTCCTTTACTGATGATCCTTTGCTTTCGATTAATGAGATTTTCAAGCTTCATAATACTCACCGTCTCTTCAAGAAGTCTGGTTCCAGGAAGCATAACCACTGCTATCAAGAGGCTTGGATTGCCAAGGAAGAAGATCTGTAGCAACCCCGTAATCACAAGACCCATTTTAGTCATTAGCGAAAGCCGCTTAATGAGCCGGAAGGTGACGTTACTGCCTGCCAGCTTATAGAATAAAATAATAAAAAGCTGCCCTCCATCCAACGGATACATGGGCAATAGGTTAAAAAGGCCTATGGCCAGATTAGCCTCAAAAAGGTCCTGGGCGAAGCCCCCGCCAAAATAAAAAAACAGGGCCATCAGAAAGTTGCCCATTGGGCCTGCAAGATAAATGGCCATTTGTTTTTTAAAGCTTTTTAAGGTTCCTTTTAACCTTGCCCTGACCCCTATGGGCGAGGGTCTGAAAGAAAAAAGCGCCACCCCAAATAGACGTGCCGCCAGGGCGTGAAATAATTCATGCAAAAGAACGGCCAGAATACATGCGACAATAATCCTAATCAGGGAGATCCCCCCAAAAGGCGGGAGCATTCTTTAATAATGTTCTCAACGCCAGTAAAGAGGTTCTGGGGATCCATATGGGTGTCCACCACATGCTTCTTTACAAAGGCCAGCACCTCTGACAGATCCCCGTTTTGCTGCATCAGGACAACAATGCCCAGAATAGCAAAACAAGCCAATGCCTGTTTAATTATTTTAATAGCCAGCACCGTCGTCCGGTTATCAGCTATTTCTGCTGTGTTTCCCGACGCATGGGTGGATCGGTAGCTGCTTATTCCGTTCTGGGAACCGCTTCTGTGATCATTGCCGTATAGTTTTTTGTAAAGCCCCCCATCGATACGCTTGAGCGCTTGAGTGCTTCTAGTTCTGTCGTATGACCCTGAACTGGCCCAGGATTTCTCAAAGCCGCGATCATAGGAGGAAAAGCCCCCATAGCTTTGGGCAAATCCTTCCGAAGGTCCCGTCCGAGTTCCAACCTCCTCGGAGTTTGACTTTTCACTGAAAAATCCAACATCTTCCCCATAGATTCTCTCTGTCTGATCGGTGGTCTCCTTTTTTTCTATAAGTGGGTTGTTGTTCGCCTCTGAGGGGTTACCCACCCGACGCCGTTGGATATAGCTTTTATATTTCTCAAAGTTCTCAGCCTCCGCAACTCCCATTCTTCCATCATCCCCGTATTCAATCCTCTGATGAATCATATGAGAGGCACAAGGGGGGATATGCCATGGATATTTCTTCCTTACTCACCCTTCTCTGCAAATTAAAAGCAGCCCTTCCTGCCGAAAGGCAAGAAAGGCTGCTAAAATTCCCTTAACTTTAAAACTTTTTGGTCAAGAGCTCACGCCATGCAAAATCCCCACGTTGGAGACCATTGATAAGAATCTCGGCGGTAGCCAGATTGGAGGCAATAGGAATATTATTCTGATCGCATAAAGACCACAGCTCAACAAGGCCACTTCCGTCCATTTCCTCCGGATCAGCAAAATATATCACCAGATCCATTTCATTATAGGCTATCCGAGCCGTAATTTGCTGCTCCCCAAGCTTACCAAAGTCTAAAGTAAACACATCCAGATCGGTAGACTCGGAAACAATAGCCCCTGTCCGCCCTGTAGCGAACAGCTTGTGTTTGGAGAGGACAAACTTGTATGCTATACAGAAGGCTTCCATCAATTCTTTTTTCTTATCATGAGCAATCAGGGCAATATTCATAGGTTCCCTCCAGGACTAGTTACATTCATCTGCCGGCGCTTTTCATTCCTTTAATGGGGATATTGGCCACCAAGGCCGGGACAATGCGTTCGCCATCGTCACTATTGGTCTTGGTCAACTGTATATCCAATTCTCTCTCATCAATCTCCATATAATTCTGTATCACCTTGATGATTTCACTTTTTACCATTTCCAAAAACTGAGGAGACACATTGGAACGGTCGTGAATAAGAACCAGCTTCAAGCGCTCCTTGGCCACGTCCTTGGAGGTCTCCTTTTTCCTTGTCAGCAGTTTAAATAAATCAACCATGTCCTGTCCCCCTTATGCCGGCTTAAAACCGAACAATTTTCTCATTTTTGCAAGGAGTCCTTCGTTTACATTAAGATCCATGAGAGGAACATCCTCTCCCATAATCCTCCGGGTAACATTGCGGTAGGCCTGTCCTGCCATGGATTTGTTGTCGGTTACCGCAGGCTCTCCTTTATTGGTGGAGATAATAATATTTTCATCATCGGGAACGACACCAATAAGGTCAATGGCCAAAATATCAATGATATCTTCAATACTCATCATATCCCCACGCTTGACCATATCATGACGGACGCGGTTGACAATGAGCTTGGGGCTTTTGATTTCATTAGCCTCCAAAAGACCGATAATACGATCAGCATCACGGACGGCTGATACCTCGGGGGTTGTTACCACCAGAGCTTTGTCTGCACCTGCAATGGCATTTTTAAAGCCTTGCTCGATACCGGCAGGGCAATCCACCAAGATGTAATCAAACTCATTTTTGAGCTCATCACACAGCATAACCATCTGTTGCGGCGTTACTGAATTTTTGTCCCTTGTTTGTGCTGCAGGTAAAAGATGTAGCCCTTCGTAACGCTTGTCCTTAATAAGGGCCTGCTTCATGCGGCAAGATCCTTCTACCACATCCACCAAATCATAAACTATCCGATTTTCAAGGCCCATGACCACGTCAAGATTACGAAGACCGATGTCGGTGTCAATAAGAACCACTTTCTTGCCCTGAAGAGCAAGCCCTGCACCAATATTGGCAGTTGTTGTGGTTTTACCCACACCACCCTTGCCGGATGTGATAACAATAACCTCACCCATATGTAATGTTCCTCCGAATACTGAGTCTTAATGCTAATATATCTTTTTTAAGGGTAAAAGTCAACGCGACTATCGTCCTAATCTATGCTTATCAAAGGCTTTTTGTAGATAAAGGCTCCACTTCAATCCTGTCCTTTCGGATAGTGGCTATTTCAGGCCTTAGTTGAGCATTTTCAACTTCCTCGGGCATACGAGCAATGACCTCGGCGATACGAATTTGAGTAGGCCTGATACTGAAGGCATAGATAAAGGCCTCCCGGTTTCCGTCACTACCTGCATGAACCATACCCCTTAGAATTCCTAAAACCACCACATTCCCCGAGGCTACAATCTCGCCACCAGGATTGACATCTCCCATGATGACCACGTTCCCGTCATATTGGATACGGGTGCCGCTTCTTACGGTACTTCTAACAAATTTGCAATTACCTTCATCCACTCCGGCAAAAAAGAGCTTCCGGGTGGGCACCGGATGGGGCGATTGATGGCTCTTGGATGTAGCAAGGTTCTGTTTAAGCTCCTCATCCCTTGAGAAGCTTTCAATGATCGCTCCGCTTTTTTCATCCAGTACCTTTTTAACGCATTCTTCCTGTTCAGCCGTCCAAGCCGTGCCTCGGTAGGTCACCTTGATTTTGGCTCCTTTAAAGAATCGCGCCGCATTGCTCACTTTGTTGTCAATTTCTTCAAGAGCCTGCTCAAAGCCATATTCTCCCGGGACAACAATAATAAGCCCCTCAGAATTCCCCTTGAATACAATACCTCTTGTTTCCTGTTCCATGCTCAGTCTCCCCCGTTACCAAATAATATCAATGTTTGCCTGTGTCTTTTGATTTGTCTCTGTTTCCCGCTGCTCATTGAGCCTAAAGTACTCCATCATAATATCCCTGGCTATAGGCGCGGTATAGGCCCCCCAAACACCATGCTCCACCACTACCGCTATGGCAATCTGGGGATCATCATAGGGGGCATAGCATACAAATAAACCATTGGAGGAGGAGGTTGCCTCACGGCCCGTTTCAGAGGTACCTGTCTTACCGGCTACCTTAAAGGGAAAATCCTTAAAGGCATTGACCGCCGTACCGTCATTGGAGTTAGCTACAGCCACCATACCCTTTTTAACGGCATTGATGGTCGTCTGGCTGACGGGAACCTGTTCATAAGCCTGGGAGGACTCTTGGGTGATTTTACCCTGGTCGTCCACAGCCATTTTAATTAAGTGGGGCGTATACTTCTTGCCGCTATTGGCAATGGTGCTGATGTAGTTAACAATCTGTATGGGCGTAAAGTCGTTATAAAGCTGACCGATAGAGGCCATGGCCGTATTGGCAGGGTACCAGTCCTCACCGTAATACTTTTTTTTGTACTCTTTGGAAGCCAGGGCTCCAGTGCCTTCCCCGATCTCAATCCCTGTTTCCTTTCCGAAACCAAAAATCTTGGCCCATTTCACAATATTGTCAATACCCGTCTGCACCCCCACCTTATAGAAAAACATATTGCTGGAGGTCTCCAGCGCTTTTTCAAGGTTGATATAGCCCTGGTTGCCTTCAAGGTTGGTAAATTCCATATTGCCAATCACTTCCCTATAGGGAGAGTTCACTTTTGTGCTGGGGGTGATGGCACCGCTTTCCAATGCCGCAATGGCCACAAGGGGCTTATAGGTTGACCCCGGAGCATAATGGCCCGAGGTGGCCCGGTTGACAAGAGGGGACTCTGCTGATTGCATGAGGGCGGTGATGGCATCGGTATTATTGTCCAGGAAAACCTGTGGATCAAAGTCAGGATAGCTGGCCATGGCCAAAACCTCACCCGTATTGACATCCATAACCACCACTGCACCGGCGTTGGCATCCCCGAAGTTCTTCTTTCCCCCCATGCGCCGGATCCGCTCGATGTTTTGCTGGAGGGATTCAACCGTAACCTTTTGGAGATCCAGATCAATGGTGAGGTAAATATCCTTGCCCGGCACGGGCGCCCTTTCAAGATATGAAGCGGTGGTCTTTCCATTCTCATCCACTTCCCGGAAGGATTCACCGTGGACTCCTCTTAATATGGATTCCGCCGCGCGCTCGATGCCCATTTTGCCGACAATATCGCTGACCAGATATTCCACTGCGCCTTCCTGATCCTTAATCTGCTGATTGTATTGTTGATATTCCTCCGAGGAAATGACACCCACATAGCCCAGGACATGGGGCAGAATTTTTGCGCTCTCATAATACACCCGGTAGGGCTTGATAAATGTGGTGACACCCCTTAGCTCGCTGCTCATTTCCTCTAGTTTGGACATGGTTTCATTGGTAATGTCCTCGGCCAGAGTCAAAGGGTTGTTTATCTGAGGCTGGTTGACAAGAATTTCATACCGAAGCTGCATGATCTTGAAGGCTTCCTCAACAGAGTAAGACTCATCTATGGAAAAGGTCTTATCACGCATGTAATTGAAAGCCTGCTCGGCTGTGATGATAAACTTGGCATCGCCCTTGGTAATGACAATATTGTTGATAAAGTTTTCAATGGAATCTGTTTTAAACCGTATGGGGTTAATATCTATAATCCCGCTCAGCCGGCTCTTTATCTTCTTGTCACCATCCTCAAGGATATTTATAAGCTTTAAAAGCATCTCATTTTTTTCTTGGGCTGGCATTTTAATATCCACATACTGGGCGCAGTAGCCCATGCGGCTGCCGGCTATGGGAACGCCGTTCCGGTCATAAATATCCCCTCGTTTGGGATAAATCACACCCTTGGCCGAAAGACGGTAAACGGATTCCTCCTTGTATTTAGGGCCGTTGATGATTTGGATTTCTGCAAGTTTATAGAAAATCGCAACCGTTGCTGCCATAATAAGCACCGCAAGGATGAGATACCGATCCAATCCTTCGTGTTTCTTTTCCTTCTTACTCATGACGATATCCTATTCCTCCTTCTATCCACTCGATCAAGAATATTATATACACCTGCTATGGGCTTAAAAAGCGGTAAAATGAGGATGCTGTTAAACAATGCTTCGGGTAGGATAATGGTTGAAAATATAAAAGGGAAATAAGAATACCCCTTAAATAAAAACAAAATCAAGAAAAATGCCGTCTCAATGGCTATCGTTGGGATAAACCCAAAGGATAATAGAACCAGAAGTTTGTCCCGGTAAAGCTTTTGATTGACAAGGGATATGGGGATGGACATCAGGAAAAAAAGCAAGGCATACCACCCCAGGGTTTTACCCATGAGCATGTCCATACAAAGTCCAAAACCGAGACCCATAGCGGCACTTTCATAGGTGGACCTCAAAAGGGAGACAATCACCATCAGCACCATCAAAATATTGGGTTTTATGGAGAAAACCTCAATGTGTTCAAAAACCGTGCTCTGGAGGAATGCGGCTGTCCATACAAAGGCGATGGCCGCCATAATCCGATATTTCATACTCCCTCAAATCATAGTGCTTTTTTCTTCAAGATAATAACTTCCTCAAGCCGCTTAAAATCGACCACCGGCTGGATTATGGCATAGGAATCATACTGGCCCTCATTCCTGATAACCTTGACAACTTTGCCGATAATAATGCCTTGCGGATATAAGCCGCCGACACCTGAGGTCTCCACGGTGTCACCCGGCATCACATCGGTGTTAGGGGGTATGTAATCCACTCTGCACAGGCCTTTGGACCTAAGCTCCACATCGCCTCTGACCACAATCAAGTCCCGGGACTTTGAAAGGCGCGCGCTGACTGTGCTGTCCATATCTATAATGGACACCACCCTTGAGGTAATAAGGTCGGTTTTTGAAACCCTACCCACAAGGCCATAGGAGGTGATCACCGGTGAATTGTTCACTATGTTGTCATTCATCCCACGATTAACGGTGAATACATCAAACCAGTTCCCTGGGTCCTTGGCAATGATGCTGGCCCCGAGAAAATCGTATTCCTCATATTGATCCTTGAAATCAAGGGCATCTCTCAGTTCTTTATTTTCCTTGGTGAGCTTGTCGATATCCAGAATCTGCTGCTCAAGCTCACTGATTCTTTGATTGAGTCTTTCATTCTCAGTTTTGAGTAATTTAACATCCTCAAAGTAACCAAAAAAGTCACCGACCTTTCCGGTAACAAAGGCATAAGCCCTTTGCAGCGGTGCCGCAGGAACACTGATGATATTGCTGATGATATTGACACCGCTCATTTCACTATAAGACACGGCTGCAAGGGCGAGCAGAAGGATGACAACCACAACAAGAATAAAAATCTTGTTTGTAAAAAACCTTCGCAAACTGAATCCTCCTTGTGCCTTGCTCTATTTAAGATTTTCTTCTTGAGGACAAAAGCACGTTACTTAAGGTATCTATCTCTTCCAACACCTTTCCAGTACCCAGAACCACACAATCCAGCGGTTGCTCCGCGATATAAACAGGAATACCGGTTTCTTCGCTGATGAGTCTATCCAACCCTTTAAGCAGAGCGCCGCCCCCGGCCAGCATAATCCCACGCTCCATAATATCCGATGCCAACTCGGGCGGCGTTTTCTCCAATGTATATTTAATGGAATCCACAACGGAATTAATGGGCTCCTTTAAAGCCTCACGAATTTCCATGCTGGAAATGGAAAGCTCTTTGGGGAGGCCTGTCACCAAATCCCGTCCGCTGATATTGTAGGTTTCTTCCTCCTCCAGAGGATAGGCTGAACCGATCTTGAGCTTAATATCCTCAGAGGTTCTTTCGCCAATCATCAGGTTATATTCCTTTTTGATATAATGGATGATGGCATCATCAAATTCATCTCCGGCAATACGCAAGGACCGGCTGACCACAATACCCCCAAGGGAGATCACTGCCACCTCACTGGTTCCTCCGCCTATATCCACCACCATACTTCCGGAGGGCTCTTCAACAGGCAACCCGGCGCCGATGGCAGAGGCCATGGGCTCCTCAATCAAAAAGGCGTCCTTGGCTCCGGCCGACATGGCCGAATCAACAACCGCCCTTTTCTCCACTTCGGTCACTCCCGAAGGGACACATATAATAACTCTGGGCCGGGCCAGAGGATTATTGCCCACGGCTTTCCGAATAAAATACTTAAGCATTCCCTGGGTGGTTTCAAAATCTGCAATGACACCATCCTTTAAGGGACGAATGGCCGTAATGTTGCCCGGGGTTCTTCCGATCATCTGCTTGGCGTCCAGACCCACAGCCAGAACCTCACCTGTATGATTATTCACCGCCACCACTGAGGGTTCACGCAGGATTACGCCTTTGCCTTTAAGATATACCAAGGTGTTTGCCGTACCTAAATCAATTCCAATCTCTTTTGAAAAAAGTGCCATCTAAAATTCTCCTTCATATCTGTTCTTTCGTTGATTAGTATGCCTCGTCTGTAAAAAACTTATATCCCGTCTAAACCCAAGATAAAACCTTATGGCCTCTCCGCTCCAGCATACGAGAAAGCTTGAAGAGCGGAAGGCCCATGACATTAAAGTAGCATCCCTCAATGCGTTCAACCATAAGGCTTCCATAGCCTTGAATGGCATAGCTGCCCGCTTTGCCATAAGGCTCCCCGGTAGCTATATAATGCTCCAAAAACCCCTTGGGAAAAGGTGATACCTTCACCCTAGTGATTTCTATATCAGTCATTATCTCCAAAGAGCCTGTCCTCACCAAGGTAATTCCTGTAATCACCTCGTGCCACCGATTTTCCAGAAGGGATAGCATCCTTTTTGCATCCGCCTCATCGGTGGGTTTCCCCAGAAGATGGCTGTCAATGCTCACCACAGTGTCCGCCCCTAAAACAAAAGTATCCGGATAGGCAGATTGCTCTATTTTTCTCGCAATATGAAGAGCCTTCTGCCGGGACATTTCCATAGCATATTTCCCGGCATCGTCAAAGCCTGTTGAAGCCTCATCAATGTCGGCGGGCATAATATCAAATTTCAATCCAACCTGCCTCATAAGCTCTATTCTTCGGAGTGAGGCAGAGGCTAGAATGAGTCTTAGCATGGTTTACCTCAGTATAAATTCAAATATTTCCTAACAGGTCTGTAATAATGGGTATATATTTAGCAAATCACACCATAAATTATACACGGACACAACGCAGGATGGAATACAAAAAGTAAACAACTTTGAATACGTAATTTGTTACTTCTCTTTTGACGATACTATCAGTATAATATATATTAAGGATGTCCATAAAGGGCTGGCCAAGTAAGCTATTTTACAGTCCGGACTTAGAAAAGGAAAAACAGCATGAAAATCGAACGAGTAGGCGAAAACAAAATAAGGATTTTCGTTTCGTATGACGATCTGGAAGAGCGAGATATCGATCTGGATACGTTCAACTACAACTCGCCCGAAACACAAGAGCTTTTCTGGGATCTGATGGAACAGGCTGAAATTGAGCTTGGTTTTGAAGCTCAGGAATCTCAGCTTTGCATCGAGGCTGTGTCCGACGTAGAACAAGGCTTTGTCATTACCATTACCCGAGTGGAAGAAGAAAATGAATTTGAGTCCATTCAGAAATTCATCAAGAGCCGCTACCGGAAAAAGGACCTTCCCATAAAAAAGAAAACGGCCTCTGTGTGCTCCACCCTCTTGATCTACGCCTTTGAATCCTTTGATGATCTCTGTACCCTATGCGCCATGATCAAGCCTTTGTTTTCGGGCCGAAGCAAGGTCTACAGCTTGGAAAACACCTATTATCTGGTACTCTCCTCTGTTGAAGCCCACATCAAGAACGAAAAGCAGTTTTATAGCATATTGAGTGAGTATGGTGATAAAATGCCCAATGTGGACTTCTTTGAAGGCTACCTTAATGAATACGGGAAGCGCCTTGTTGGTGAGAATGCCGTACAATTGTTCGGAACAATGGGATAGAACTCATTTGATAAAGGACGTTTCATCTCCGTGGGAGGCGAAACGTCCTTTTCTTATGGGTGCAGATTTAATTATTTCCCATCTAGTAGGTTTTTCAAATAAGCTTCAAATTCATCCTTAAGGTCTTCACGCTTCAGAGCAAACTCCACCGTAGCCTGCAAAAACCCTAATTTGTTCCCCACATCATAGCGCCTCCCAAGGAAGTCATAGGCATACATGGGCTCCACGGCGGCCAGAGTGTTCAAGGAATCTGTCAATTGTATTTCCCCACCCTTACCCGGTGTAGCCCTCTCCAAATAATGAAAGATAGTCGGGTGAATGATATAGCGCCCAAGAATGGCAATATTGGAGGGGGCTTGGTCTGCGTCGGGCTTCTCAACAAGGGTCTTTACCTTGTAAATTCTCTCATCCACCTTTTTGCCCGCAACAATGCCATATTTGGGGACATCCTCCCAGGGAACCTGCTGTACGCCTAATATTGAGGTATGGTATTCATCATAGGCATTGATCATTTGCTTAAGACAAGGGGTTTGGGAATCAACAATATCATCTCCCAGGAGAACCGCAAAGGGTTCATTGCCAATGAAGGCCTTGGCGCAGTAGATGGCATGACCCAGCCCTTTGGGTTCCTTTTGGCGGATATAATGAATGTCCACCAGATTGGTGATTTGTCTGACCTGGGAAAGAAGCTCCTCATTTCCCTTTTTTCTGAGCTCTTCCTCAAGCTCGCAGGACTTATCAAAGTGATCCTCTATAGCACGCTTGCCGCGACCGGTGATAATCAGGATGTCCTCTATGCCTGAGGCGACGGCTTCTTCTATGATGTATTGAATGGTGGGCTTATCCACAATGGGCAGCATTTCCTTGGGCTGTGCCTTTGTCGCGGGCAAGAAACGTGTGCCCAAACCTGCTGCGGGAATGATCGCTTTCCTGACCTTCATAACTGATACTCCTCTTATACAAAATTCTATCTCTTGTGCCCTCCATTATATCATTTCATTTCAGCCTGAATAAAGCTAATATTTCCTATGGCTAACGATTACAGCAAGAATCGCTCAACATCTTTCTCTGTTTTTTGACAAAAAACGAATGATGTATTCAAAGCGTTCTCTGAAAACAAAGCCATGAGATTCAAGCTTCAATGCCTCTTAAGAAGCATTAAGGTCTGGGCCTCATGGCATTCTTTCTTACAAGTTTAACCTGATTGATGAATCCTCTAGATCTCCCTTCGACCCTCCAAGGACTTGTAAAGGGTAACTTCATCGGCATACTCCAAATCCCCACCCACGGAGATCCCTTGGGCTATTCTTGTGGTTTTAACACCCATGGGCTTGAGAATCTTCGAGATATACACCGCGGTAGCTTCGCCCTCCACATTGGGGTTGGTGGCCAGAATCACCTCGGTGATATTTCCCTTAGCCACCCGCTGAATCAGGGGCTTGATATTGATGTCGTCGGGGCCGGTTCCTTCAAGAGGAGAGATCAACCCGTTAAGCACATGGTAGCGGCCTTTGAACTCTCGCACCCGTTCCATGGCCACCACATCCCTGGGGCTCTGAACAACGCAGATCACACTGTGATCCCGCTTTTCTGAACCACAAATCCGGCAGGGATCGATGTCGGTGAGGTTCCCGCACACAGAGCAGGTTTTTGTCTTGCGCTTGGCATCAACCAAGGCCCTGGCAAAGCCGACCACCTTGTCCTCGGATAAATTGAGCACATGAAAAGCAAGCCGCTGGGCGGTCTTACGACCAATACCCGGCAGCTTCTCAAACTCCTCTATTAACCTCTGAACAGGTACTGCAAAATAGTCCATTTAGAATAATCCCGGTATATTACCCAGACCTCCGGTAAGACCGCCCATGGTGTTCTTGGCGAGCTCGTCAGCCTGTCTCAGGGCTTCATTAACTGCTGTAAGAACCAAGTCCTGAAGGGTTTCAACGTCCTCGGGGTCTACAGCGTCCTTGGAGATGCGAATTTCTTTGATTTCCTTTGCGCCTGTGACCACAACGGTGACTGCGCCTCCGCCTACAGTAGCTTCAACGGTCTTATCAGCCAGCTCTTCCTGAGCCTTTACCATATCCTGCTGCATTTTCTGAGCTTGCTTCATGAGGTTTCCTATATTTCCTCCCATGCCCATGGGAAATCCGCGCTTTGACATATCTCTACCTCTCCTTTTCTGTAATCATAGTTAATTATATAAGCAATCCTTTACGAAGTAAAGGATTGCTTACCTACACTCCTAGGTTCTCGGCAATCAAGGCTCTTGCCCCATAGAGAATAGCATCATCCTTAAGGCTTGAGGCCTTGATTTTCACCTGATTGAGCATGGCCGGCCAGGCGAAGCGGGGAAGATACCGATCAAACAGGCTTAAAATCTCTTCCTCCAGCGCTTCCATAACACCGCCCCCCAAAACCAGGATCTCAGGATTAAAGATATTAATCAGATTTCCCGCTCCGGCAGCCAGGTAATACACCGCCCGCTTTAATGCAGCCGTGGCCAGCTTATCCCCCTCCTGAACGGCTCTTTTCAGGGAGCTGCTTTTGATAACCGTGTCCCTTTCCCTTAAGACCTCCTTAAGGGAGGAGGCCATCCCTTTCTGTAAGCCAGCCTTTATTTCTCGAGTGATGGCAATTTTACTGGAATAAGCCTCCAGGCATCCCCTCTGGCCGCAATTGCACAAAGGCCCCTCGGTATTAAGGGTCATATGGCCCACCTCGGTTCCGGCGAATCGGGAGCCGGTAAACAGCTTATTGTCAATAATCACTCCTCCTCCAATGCCTGTACCCACGAAAATGCCAAGGGCATGGCTATAACCCCTGGCAGCGCCATATTTCCACTCCCCCAGCACGCCTACGTTAACATCGTTGCCGATCACAGCGGGAACCTTGAAGGTTTCCTCCAGAATTTTCCCCAGGGGATGGTTCTTCCAGGAAATATTGGGGGCGTAAAAGATGGTGCCGCTCCCGGTATCTATAACCCCAGGAGCACCGGCACCAATGGCCTGAAGCTCCTTAGGATCGGTTCCCGAAACAGAGAGAAGCTCGCTTACAACATCCTTTATTCTGGTGTCCACCGCCTCGGTGCCCTGCTCGGGCTTGGTCTTTTTCTTGACCCGCGCCAGAATGTTATTTTCCTCATCCAATACCGCCCCGAGGATTTTGCTACCGCCTATATCCAGACAAATGGTACGCTTCCCCATAATCTTCCTCCAACATCCTGTATATGTCTCTATGCACATTCTACCCACACCCATGCCCGGGAAATCATTTTTCTGTGATGACAAAGCAGGCGGCCAGCTTTCTCTCCCGCCCCGCAGAGGGACTGTTGACAATCCTCCCGTCGATGATTAGTTGGGAGGAGGCCCCCCCATCAAGGTTTACCGCATCCTTCACTCCTAGCGAAAGAAGCTCCCGGGCCAGCTCAAGGCCGGTAAGTCCGTCACTCAGGCCGGGTTGCCTACCGTCGGCAACGACAAAAACGAGGGTGCCGTCCCCTTTGAGGCCTACAGCGGTACGAGGGGTTCGAATAGTCAAAGTCCCTACCCAGGTATCGGCATCGGGCACCACAACCTCACCCTCCCTCAAAAGCCAGCTTCCGCATTCATAGGCCCAATCAAAGTCTGTGACGGGCCCCTCCTCCGAGAGGGTCTCATAGCCTATTTTCAGCTTCATTCCGGGCGTGATACTGGTCTTTAAGCGGTCCCTAGCCGATTTTCCAATGGCACTGATCAAAAAACCGTCCTTTGGGATCTCATAGGAGCTGTTCTGGGTGGTTAAGCCCCTGATTTCCCCCTGAGAGAAAACAGCATTCAAGTGTGCCTGCTGAATTCTATTGGCCGAACCGTAATCAGGGGTAAAGACATAAAGGCCTTCCCCCTTGGGGTATTGATTAAAATAAAACCCCTCCAAAATTACCCGGTTTGTAGTCTCTTCCTCAATCCAAATACGGGAGGAGACATCTCCCAGGAAGGGTTTATTCTCTTTGAGAAACAAGACGGGGTATTTTCCCGTGGCGGGGATAAGAATTCTATCATCTAGGGCATAAAGTCCGCCCAAAAGTCCATCTGGATGAGAAAACCCCCCATTGACCGAGGCCAGGGCCTTCCATCTATCATTTATAACACTGAGGTATTCATAGCCAAACAAGGTACTATGTGATGAAACGGGCTTTACCTCGACTTTAGAGGTATCAAGCTCTAATACGTGTAGGGAAAGCTTTAAATCCTGCTGATCCTTTGTTAGGGTATAATAGTTAAAAGGCGGCTCCGGTGTCCCGGCAGGCTGGGGCGTGGGAGTATCGGTGACCGGGGGTGCCGGATTCTGGGTATCAGACGACGAATGCCCTTCTGTAGCATAAAAGTAAGCCACAGCAGGGCATAAATACCATAGTATAATCAATGAGAAGAGGGTCAGAAATATAAAGGGCATCCATCTATTCTTCAATGGGTTCAGCTCCATCGGTTCCTTGATTTTCAAGGCTGTCAGGCCCTGAATTTTCCTGATTCATGGCTGATCCAGATTCCACCGGGGTTGTGCTCTCGTCCTTGGATTCCACCTTATAAGTATTGTCCATTTTGGCACTCAGTTGCTTGTACATCATCTCGGATATGCCCATGCCCCTCTTACTGCTTACATCCATAAGCTCCTCATCAAGCATATCCTCAAACATGCTTCGGGCACTGCTCTTTTCAAGCAAGTCGCTTTCGGGCACCGTGGCCTTCATTTGCTTATATAAGGTCTTGAGCATGACACCTTCAAATTCGTTGCAGGCCTCCCTGAGCTTTTTCTTATCGCCCTCGTCAAAGGCCTTTTGCAAGGCGGACTCAAAATCATTTGCCTCATTTTGTGCTTTGGTAACCTTTGTTGTATCTATGGCATTAATTTGCCCGAATCCTTCAATTTTCATGTGATCACTCCTTGTTTGAGGGATGATACAGCAAAAGGAACCCCTTCTGCTATTTTATTCCGGAAGCTGTTCCTTCTTGCTCTTATCGCCTGATATTATTTGCCGTCTGAAGCATTTCGTCCGAGGTGGTTATGGCCTTGGAATTAAGCTCATAGGCTCTTTGTGCGGTGATAAGCTTGACCATTTCTTCTACAACCTGTACGTTTGAGGATTCAAGGAAGTAGTTGCGGATGGTGCTGGGGCTTTCAGTTTCAGAGTCAATCAGGGCTTCACCTGTAGCGGTATTACTGCTGTACATATTCCCCCCCATAGCCTCAAGCCCCTGTGGGTTCTGGAATTGGAAAAGCCCGATATATTGGCCTGTAGGAAGGGTTACGCCTGTTTCTGAATCCCTGAGGGTGATCTCTCCTGAGGGTTGGATTTCATAGTTTTCCATATCGCCGTCAAAGTATATTTCAATACCGTCACGGTCGAGTACCGGATAGCCCTTTGAATTAGTGAGCATCTTGCCATTCTCGGTCATGGCCACCTTGAAACTCCCATCCCGGGTGTACAAGGTTTCTCCCCCAACTCCCCTCACAGCAAAAAAAGCGGTTCCTTCTATGGCCATATCCAGTTTATTATTGGTCTGCTCCAGATTGCCGGAGGCAAAGTCCCTGCTGGATGCACGGGCGACCACCCCATGGCCCACCTGGAGGTTGACGGGGCGTTGGGCATTTTCTGCCGAGTAGGCCTTCTGCATGGAGACATAGAGCAGATCCTCAAACTCAGCCTTTTCTTTCTTAAAGCCGGTTGTGGATACATTAGCTAGATTATTGGAAATGGTGTCAACACTGAATTGCATGGCTTTCATGCCCGATGCGGCAGTCCAGAGCGATCTCATCATAGACTTTCACCTTTTTTCTTTTGGACATCCTTATCCGTTTTTACATCCTGTGAGGATTAAGCTTCATTTATCGAAAAATCATCAAACTCTTCCTACTTCGTTAACAGCCTTATCAAGGGTGGCGTCCTGATACTGAATAAGCTTCTGATTGGACTCGTAAGCCCTCAGAACCGTAATCATATCCACCATTTCCTTGACAGAATCCACATTGGAGCGCTCAACAAAGCCCTGCTGAATAGTTCCTTCAAAGGCGGCATCCTGGCTTTCGGCGGTTATGGTCACCAAATTCATCCCATATTTTCTCAGGGTTTCGGGGTTTTCAAACTTACGGATGCTTAGGGTATCAACGGTTTCACCGTTCTGTACAATTTCCCCTCTATCGGTGATGGTAAAATCGGAACCGTTTAAGGTGATGATTCCATTGCTTCCTAAAACCGCGTGCCCGTCCTTGGTGACCAACTGGCCCGAAGCACTCAGCTTAAAGGATCCATCCCGGGTATAGAACTCACGAAAGGCATTATTGCCATCATTGACAGCCACGCAGAAAAAGGCATTACTGTCACCGTTAATGGCCACATCGGTACTGATTCCGGTCTGTTCGAGGGCCCCCTGGGTATAGTCGGTATGTACCTCGGCGATATCATTATAAAGCGTCATGTTTCCAATGGGTGCCGGCCTGCCGGAAGGGATATTCCCTGTGTCATGGAATCGCTTCATCAACACATCGGAGAACTCCTCAAAAACAACCGTATCCTTTTTGAAGGCGTTGGTGTTGACATTGGCCATATTATTGGAGACCGTATCCATCTTCTTGTTCAAGGTAAGCATGCCATATGCTGATGTATAAAGCCCTCTAATCATCGGTACGACCCCTTTGGATATAAAGTCTTTCTTCTCAATTTTTATCGGATAAAAAAGCTCTAAGCTTTAGGGGTTTTTGTCGAAAGAGCAACCCGCAGCCTCTTAAAGCAAAAAACTCCCGCCTCCTATTAAGTATCAAACGCCGAAAGCTCAGATACTTAAGGGGGCAGGGAGTTTTATAGTGGCTTGTGCCTTAGTGTTCTTTTTAGGGCTTGGTTAGTTAATAGGAATAGCTACTGCTGTCGCTCAAGGTATTGCCCTTAAGAAGGTCCAGATTGTCCAGCGTTTTGCCGGTACCGATAGCCACACAGGAGACCGCGTCATCGGCAATAAGAACATTGATGCCTGTCTTGTGTTCCAGGAGCTTGTCCAGTCCATAAACAAGGCTTCCTCCGCCCGTCATGACAATTCCTCGGTCACTGATATCGGAGGCCAACTCAGGCGGTGTTCTTTCAAGAACTGAATGAACCGCCTCAACAATTGTAGAAACAGGTTCTTCCAGAGCCTCCATCAACTCGGTGGAGCTGACGGTTATTGTTTTCGGCAGACCGGACACAAGGTTTCTGCCCCTGACGTCCATGGTGACTTCCTGGGGCCTGGGAAAGACCGTCCCGATGTTGATTTTCAATTCCTCGGCGGTTCTTTCACCGATCATGATATTATGCTTTTTCCGCATATAGCGGACGATGGCCTCGTCAAATTTGTCACCGGCCACCTTGATGGAGTTGCTGACCACTGTGCCGCCCAGAGAAATAACGGCGATATCGGTGGTTCCACCCCCGATGTCCACCACCATACTGCCACAGGCCTTGGTAATATCTATACCTGCACCAATGGCGGCGGCTATGGGTTCTTCAATGAGATAGGTTTTTCTGGCGCCCGCCTGTACGGCGGCATCTTCAACCGCTCTCTTTTCCACCTCGGTAACCCCGGAAGGAACACAGATCATGACACGGGGCTTGAAAAGTTTGAAAAAGCTTCTAGCACAAACTTTATTGATAAAATGCTTGAGCATTTTTTCGGTGACATGATAGTCGGAAATGACGCCTTCCCGTAGGGGGCGAATAGCCACAATATTGCCCGGGGTTCTTCCAAGCATTTTACGCGCTTCCTCGCCAACGGCAAGGATTTTATCTGTATTCTTATCTATAGCGACAACTGAAGGTTCACTTAACACGATCCCTTTTCCCTTGATATATACCAATATCGAAGCGGTACCCAAATCGATACCAATGTCTAATCCAAGACCCAACCTTTACAACTCCTTTTTATTCAATTGTATACATTTTTAATATTAACAATATATTTCCCGGTTAGCAATAGAAAAAAAGAATATCTCCGCATATGCAAAAAGCCGGTGTTACCCGACTTTTCTGCCATCTCTTCCATATTTCATCTTCGTTGCCTCGCCCCCGCGGATGTGCCTTTCCGCTTTGTTCTCATCCAGTATTCTCTTAACCTGTCCGGCCATGGACGGATCCAGCTTAGCCAGCCTCTCTGTCACATCCTTATGTACTGTAGATTTCGATATTCCGAAACTCTGTGCAGCTGCCCGAACTGTCGTTTTGTTCTCAATTATGAAGCTCCCAAGCTCCAAGGCGCGTTCCTCTATGTAATGTCTCATGCGCCTGCCTCCCGCACAGCGCCTAATCGGCTTGATGTCCCGATACTATCTATATGTGGAAAGGGTGGTGGCTATACCCTTAATTTAAAATATCCTTTCGCTATACTACTGATCCAGGAGGATTGCCAAAAGCAGGTCTTTAAGCCTTTACAAAGTTTGGGCCACCCACTAAAAGGTCCCCCGGTCTTCATGCAAGGCATGAGTCCGGGAGACCTTTTAAAGCACATGGAAACCTTTTATTCCTTGGGGGACTCCCCTGTGGCTTTCCCAAGATCCATATAGGCCACGGGATCAACCAGCTTGTTTTCCTTGTATAGCTCAAAGTGCAGGTGTGTGGGCTCAGCACTTTCAAAGATGGCGGTGGCACCTACTGCCCCAATAGGATCACCCAGCTTCACTTCCTGGCCGACCTGCAGGGTCTGGTCGCTGGCCAGGTTTGCATACAGCGACTTGTAGCCATTATTATGATCAATCACAATTGTAAATCCATAACGGGGATCATTCTTGATCTCTGAAATTTTGCCGTTACCGATGGCTCGTACCACTTCGCCCCTAGGAGCCGAAATATCCACACCGCTATGGGTACGCCATTCATTGAAGGTTGGTGAGAAGACGAGCTTGTCCATGGAGTATTCAGCCTGGATGCCTCCCGAGAGGGGCGACTGGAACGCCGGCCTGACAACTGCAAGCACCACATCCGCAGTGGCTTCATTATCCCCTATGGCAGCCTCATTTCCCGACGCGCTCTGAGCAGCTTCTCCGTCATTTGCCGCCGTGGTTTCATCATTGTTGCTGCTTTGGACACTGCCGGGCTTATTCCCCGCGTCAGCTACGGTTGGATCATCGGTACCCGACGCCTGTTCACCGTCATTCAGGCCAACGGGGCCTTCATCGGCATAGGGAGCGCCATTGTCCACAATAGAGCTTTGGTCGGGTTGATCCTCAATCAAGTCCTTGGGGTCGACAAAGCCTAATGGCCCTTCATCATCAGCCCCATTATCCTGAGCCTGCTGCTGCGGATCGGGATCCGTAAGTATCTGATTGGTTGAGAAATATACCGCGCCAGCAGCTAGAGCACACAGGCCCACAACGATGGCAATATAAAAACCGCTCTCCTTAAAAAACCCCTTAACCTTTTTCCCGAAAGTATTTTCATCTTTAAAACTACCCTTGTTGTTCACAAAATCCACCTCCGTTTTGTATTATTGCCAACGGAAGGTGAATTATACTTTATTGCGCTAAATCTTCCACTTGAACGCCTGTGTAATAGTATTCCAAAATTTTTATGTAATCCATGCCTTTCTTGCTCAGGGCATCTGCGCCGCATTGGCTCATTCCAACCCCATGACCATAGCCCTTTGTGACAATTTTAACGGTGCTTTTATCGGGGCAGGAGATGTCCATATGGGTTGATCTTAAGGATAGAAGCTCTCGCAATTCCACCCCTGACAGGGTTACCGATCCGATCCGAATGGCGGTGACCCTGCCGCTTGGGCTATAGGATAAAATCTCTATTTCCTTTTGAGGGTCAGCTCCCAGCTTGGCATCAGGATACTGACTCTTCACTTTTTTTACGAAGTCGGCCCATGCAAAGATATTTTCCTTCTCATATTGGTCATATTGGCCTTCATAAGGGCTGTATACGCTTTTCAGGTAGGGAACCTCCCCCGAAACCGACCAAACCTCCTGAATATCCTCTGTTGCTCCACCGCTGTTGGAATGGTACAGGGGGTTGATGATAACGCCGTCATAGGTCATGATCTTGTTCCTGGTCTCAGCCACCGCCTCTGCTATTTTGTTCCACCCTTTTTCGCCCCCATAGCTTTTGAGGTATTGCTCCTTGGACACCCAGGCCTGGCAATGGCCGGACTCAGTACAGACATGGGCTCCAAAATGATTGGAGGCTGAGCCGTAGAGACCCTTCATCCGGCTGACAGCGAAGGTTCTGGCCGCTACGGCCTGAGCCTTCAAGGCTTCCTCATTAAAGCTTGACGGCATTTCGGCGGCAACCACTCCCAGAACATAGTCCTCCAGATCAACCTCATCCACAAGGGCTGCCTCGGGGTTATACACCGTAATCCGCACACCTTTGTCCACTTTTACCGGGTCGTTAACAGGCTCCTGCTCCTTTGCCACCGTATTTTCGGGCGGAACAAGCATTAGAAGGAAAATCAGAGGCAGCAGCAGAAGGAGCACATCTCCTATTTTGATGCGCCTTATCCGCTTCATCGAGCGAATACTCCTCCGGTTGGTCTGCCGATTTAATTCAATCAGTCGATTAAGACCATAGCTTCGTCTTTCCATGGTTAAGTTTATGACCCTGCCCTTAATTCCATTCAAAAAGGTTGTTGTCTTAAACTTTATACAGGCTATATAATAGGCTTATTAAAGGAGAGGATTACAGCAACATGACCAATCCCATGATGGAGGAAGCGCTTAAAGAGGCTTGGGAAGCTTTTGACCAAGGCGAGGTTCCCGTAGGTGCCGTCATCGTTTATGAGGGCGCCATCATAGCCCGGACTCATAATCTGAGAGAGTCCCTTCAGTCTGCCACCGCTCATGCGGAGCTTCTGGCCATAGAGCAGGCCTGCACCCGGCTGGAAACCTGGCGTTTGGAGGATTGTGACCTGTATGTCACATTGGAGCCCTGCCCCATGTGTGCCGGAGCCATTATCAATTCCCGTATTCGAAATGTCTATTTTGGAGCCTATGATGCCAAGGGCGGGGCCTGCGGCTCCGTAGCTGATCTTTTCCGACAGGGGCTTTTTAATCATACCCCCACGGTCTATGCCGGTATTATGGAGGAAGCCTGTGAAGAGCCTCTGACTCGTTTCTTTAAAAAGTTGCGATAGACCTTCCTGTTGATAAAAATGCCGGAATGCTTTATAATAGGAAGGCGTTGATGCTAGACCCTATACGGAAGAGTGGTTGAGTGGTCTAAGGCACCGCACTCGAAATGCGGAGGCGCGGGAACGCGTCCGTGGGTTCAAATCCCACCTCTTCCGCCACTTTTAAAGCATCAGGGCTTAAGCTGTACAGCTTAAGCCCTGATGCTTTTTATAATTTTCATGGCGGTGGTTTTGTGGAGGAAATAAAGAACAGGAGCAAAGCTTTATAATATTAGCGTGACCAAAATGCTGGTCAGCGGTATAATAAATCAGCTTAAATCACCCCTGTTCTATCTGATATAATACCGGACAGATCTCGCCATGCCCGATTTTTTGATCTTCCTTTCCTCAAGTAACTCGTTTATTAGCTTGAGTGCAAGTTGTTTGGTAATAGATAAACTTGACTCTATATCCTTACGAGAAAGGACTCCTTTTTCAGTAATAAGCCTCAATATTTCCTGCTTCTGTTCCTCTTCTGAAAGAACGCCCCTATGAGCTGTAAGTTTCGGAAGCGTGATAAGGAAGGAGGCTGGGGCAGGTTGTATTTCAGGTTTGCGCAATGTTTCCAAATAACTTTCGAAGATTTTTTTAATGCCTGTACCGTAGCTTTCTATTAACTCCAAACGGTAAAAAACATCAGCGATAATGGGGTTGCGAGGCTGAGATACACCATTCATAATGTCAATCACGGTTATCCCTTTAACAAGCCCCCCTATGGACACAAACTCCATGCGATCCTCGTACACGTTAATGATGATGCTTCCCGAATAATCATAGTCTCTATGAATAACAGCATTAAGCAAAGCTTCACGGATTGCCTCTGGAGGATAGTCCGGATGATCAATCCTTTTAAGACCGTCAAAAGTGGAGTTTTGATTGTTGCTCAAGTTCACATATTCATAAGCCTCGTCCATTTGTTTAAGGATGGAGCCGAAAAATTCTTTTCGGGCTTTAAACTTGGTTTTTCCTGCTCCTTCGTAGACGGCGCATTTGATGCTATGCTCACATTGGTCGGACAGAAGCAGCGCCGCATTGGTATAATATCCATCGGCGTCTATCAGCTTGAGCGTGCGGCGATTCTGCTGTGTAAAAGGAAGCTCCGCGTCCGCAAAATATTTTTCCGTATAAGAAAAGGTCAAATCCTGATTTAGACAGCGTGATTTATCAAAAGCCATACCATCACTTTCACGCAGCATTTGACGGATTGCTTCATCAGTTGCAGGCACGGATGACACCCCATGCCGGACAAAGACGCCGCTGGGTTTCAGCCCTTTCTCCGTAAGATGGTAAGGCCGCTTCACCCCGCGTAGAACGGTAATACGGATAATCTTTGCACCGTCTTCGTCCATTGCTTCGATGGAGGTGTACGCCGTTAAATCCGGCTTAATCCCATCTCGAATTATGTTACCAATCTGAGCCATCACTTCATCCGGATTCGATACGCCAACCGCCTGACCGTTATCATCAATGCCTATATAAATTGTTCCGCCATCGGTATTAGCCAAGGCGACAACTTCTTTTTTGAAATCGGCATTTACTTCGCTTTTAAGCTCAACCGTTGCGCTCTCCTCATATTTTATCACAAAAACCTCCAAAATCGTTATACATCGTTACAATCGTAATTATATAACGATTGTATGACAATTACAATATAGAATGATGTTTTATCAAGGGTTTTAGCAATTTTATATCGTCAAATATCGACGATGAACAAGCAATATCGTTTTAATCGTTATGACAATACGATATTTATGACGATTCGCCTAAAACTATGCACTGTAATAGAGGTAAACCACAATATGGGCACGGGGTGCTTCCCCATTTGGAGCAAAGTCGGTCTTTGCAGCGGCAAAGAAGCCGTGGGTGTCCGCCCAGGCCACCGCGTCGGTGTAATAGTATTCACCAAGCCCTGAGGCCAGCTCACTGTGCCCCGCTGCGTTAGGACGGTTTTTGGTTCGCCATAGAAAGGTAATGATCTGTGCCTCACTACAAGGGTCATGGGGACTGAAGGCTGTGTCCGAGGTGCCGGAGGTGATGCCCCTCTCCACCGCCCAGAGAACGGGTTGATAGAAAAAGTCAGTCTCAGCCACGTCGGAGAAGGGATTCTTTGCAATCCGCGGTTCCGGGCAGCCCGCAGCCCGCCAGAGGAAGGTGACCGTTTGAGCACGGGTACAGATCATATCAGGAGAAAAGGTGGTTGAGGAAGTGCCGCCGGTGATGCCGTTTTTCAGCGCCCACTCCACTGCATCCCGATAGTAGGCATCCTGCCCCACATCACCAAAGGGAAGCGGCTTTCCGCGTTCCACCTGCAGTTGCGCCATTGCCGCAGGCAAGTCCACAATTCCCCAGCCTGATTCCTCATCATAGCCTTCAGAGCAAATATCTCTGGCAGTATTGCATAAAAGCTGCCGTAGCTGGTAGGGGGTCAGGGTGGGGTCGGCAGTGAGCAGGGACGCCGCTACCCCGGTGACCCAGGCTGTGGAAAAGCTGGTTCCGTTGACGGTCACGGCCTCCCCTTTAGGGTTAGCGGTTGCCAGCTTTATACCGGGCGCCAGCACATCCACGCCCCTGTGTGCGTTGGAAAAGAGCGCGGGGCCATCCTCGGCCCTATTGACGGTTCCGGCGCAAAGGACGGTAGGAAAAGCACCCGGATAATAGGCGGTGCCATCACCATCGTTTCCGGCGCAGGAAACCACCAGCACCCCATGCTGCTCGGCATAAGCCACTGCATCCCGGAGAGCGGGGGTATCGACCCTGGCCCCAGAGCTAATGTTAATAATGCGGCAGCCGTAAACGTCCACCGCGTCTCGGATAATCTTCGCCAGCATAACCAGATCCCCTTTGACAGCCGTATCATCCCCGGTTTTACTGTAATAGACCAGCGGCACCAGCACCGTCTCGGGGCAAAGGCCGGTAACGCCCGCTGCCTCGCTGCCCGCGATAATGGCGGAGACGGCGGTGCCGTGACCCATGGTGTCCTCGGTGGAGGTGTTTGGCAGAATATAATTGCGCCCCACGTCCAGATTCTTTTCGGCAATGGCAATGGTGGAGATGCCGGTGTCAATAATAGCGATACGCACCGGTTCATTCTCCAGCCCATGGACAGGAATGGTGAGAAACGCTGTTAAAGGTAAAATAAGAAGAATAATAGAAATCATAAAAGAAAGATACCGCTTCAATTTGTCACCTCACTTAATCATGGTGCCTTCTTATCGGAATGCACTACAAGGCTCGCCCCATAAATAAGAACCCCACACCATAAGGAAGCGCGGCGGCGGATAGGCCGCCGCCGCGCTTGTGGATTCAGGTTAATCCAGCATCCGTTAATTACTCAAACCTTAGGTACTTGTAGTTCTTTATATCGGTTTCGACATAATCAACGGTTGTCGTTCCATCGTAGTCAGTGCATGCCGTGACATTAATACCTTCCGCCACCTGAGGTGCCACATTTATAGCACTGCTACCGCTCTTGATAACCGAAGGACCACCAGTAATACTGACTGCTAAGTAGTTTGTTTCGCGGATATAAATCGCATTGCCAGTACCCTTATTATCTATTGTTCCGCCTCTAATTTCAAGGATGGTTATAGGGGTATCGCTAGCCCTAGAGAATTCAATGATACCACCGTTATTGTATGTACTGGTGAGCAGTGCCGTACCACTTATGGTGACTTTGCCTCCACTACTATAAATCACCCTGCCCGTATCGGTATTACGCACTATACCACCTGAAATGTCCAAGCTTCCGGTTTTAGTTTGAATCACATTCGATTTGCCCAGAACCTGACCACCGGTGATGGTGATGCTGCCGGAGCCATCATTTGCAATTGTTGCAGAACTTGTAGCAGACTGTGCTGCAAAATTCTCAAAGGTTCCTCCGTCAACAACAAGATTACCGCTATTCAGAGCGATGACATTCCCCCAATCAGCTTCATTGATGATCCTTCCTCCCCCGTTGATACTGTTGTCGGTGATAGTCAGCGTGCCGCTGCCTTTATGACTAATGAAACCAGAGGTAGAACCATCTATATAGCCGTCCAGTGAATAATCGTTTAGGTCAAGGGTGAAGCTCTTGGTCGTACCATCGGGAATGTTTATAAAGCCTAAGAGGATGATGTTATCCATAAGCTTGATGGTCTGGCCATCCGCAACCTCATCAAATGCTTCTTGCAGGGTGGCGTACTCTGTGCCTGTAGCTTCGATTATAGCAACATTGGTGTTACCCGGACCCTGCTCAAACTTAAGGTACTTGTAAGTCTGGATATCCGCTTTAACGTATGGAGCTTCTGGCACTCCGCTAACATCGGTGCTTGCCGTGATCTGCACCTTCTGATAGTAAGTCAAGTCCGGCGCTTTGTTTATGGCCATGCCTCCTCCCTTGATGACAACGGACGAGCCCCTTGGGATTGTGGTTCTCCCTATTCCAGTGTAATAAATTGCATTGCCGTTCTCATGGGTATTTTCTATGGTGCCGCCGGTGATTCTCAACGTCTCAAGATTTCTAAGACCAGATGACATAACAATCATAATCGTACCGCGTTCGTTGGATGGATTGGCGCTGGTAACCACAGCCATTCCGCCGATGTAGATCCTACTGGCCTTGCTAAGAATTGCACTTCCACTAGCATTTGCCACTGTGGCATTATCGGTGATTTCCAGCGTAGAGTCGCTGTAATTCATAATAATCGTACTAGGGGCGTCTTCTAAGGATGCCTCACTAATGACTGTAGCTGTGCCACTTAGGGTAATTTTTCCGTACATTACATGGAAAATCGCGGTATCATTGGTGCTAGATACCGTGCCACCCGAAATATTTATGTCTCCTCTATCTCTGTTATAAATTGCTATGCCTTCTGAGCTCACTGTACCATCGGAAATGCTTATGTCGCCTTGGCTAGTGTTGTCAATGGCAGTGCCTCCGGAAGCCTTTACGGTGCCTCCCGAAATGGTTATGTTACCAAAGCCATTGTTATAAATTGCATTACCGTTTTGGTGGGTATTTTCTATAGTACCCCCTTCGATGTTAAGGCCTGAATTAACGTTGATTGCCCAAGCAATAGTGCCGCGGGTTGGGTCTGGATCCGCACTGGTGATCTTGCCGCCACCTGCGGTATCGGTGATAGTTATGACACCGTTATGTGGTAAGCCTAATTTAGTGATGGCACAAAGCTCGCCACCATCCAGCGTTTTGCCGTTAAGGTCAAGGGTGAATGACCTACCGTGCCAGCTAGGGATTTCAATATTCTCATTGATGTCTCTCAGCATCTGAACGGTCTCTCCCCCCTTAGCTGCTTCAATTCCCGCTTGCAGGGTAGGGTAAACCTCCGAACCGATTTGGACGGCGTGGGAGTTGTTCGTCCATTGTGCATAGAGGGTAACACTGCCGTTCAACTCGCTAGTCAGGTTTTTGACCGATGCTTTGTCTTGATAGGCGGTGCCGAAGCCATTCTCCTTAGTGTTCCAGCCATTGAAGGTATGACCGGTTCGAGTAAACACGTTGGGAGTCAGGGCCTGGGCCATATCATAGGTAAAGGCCTGGGGTTCCATAATAGTGCCGCCATCGTTGCCGTTGCCGTCGAACACCACCGTGTAAGAGTTGGCTATCCAGTGCGCATAGAGGGAATGATCCCCGGTGTTCTCCACTATGGTCGCTTCCGTCACCTTTGTGCCGCCGCTTGCTTCTGTATACCAACCGTCGAAGGTATATCCGCTGCGGCTCACTGTGGGCAGTTGGCCATAGGCTTCGCCATAGTTCACCAAAATTTTGTTGGCAGTGTAATCAAATGTAACAGTGGTGGCGTTTACCTTCCATTGTGCGTAAAGAATAACAATGCCATTCGGTGTGTCGGTCAGGTTCGAGACATCGGCCATATCCGCATAAGATATGCCGCTGCCGTTTGACTTTGTGTTCCAGCCATTAAAGGTATAGAAATCTCTGGTAAACACATTGGCAGTCAAAGCCTTGGTTTCCCCATACACGAAGGTCTGATCTTCCATGGAGCCGCTGCCGAGGTTTGTACTGAACCTAACGGTGTAGGTGTTGGCTTTCCATTGTGCATAGAGGGTAATAACGTCGTTCGCCGTGTAGGTCAGGTTTCTGACAGAAGCTCGGTTCGCATAACTTCTGCCGCTGCCGTCCGCCTTTGTGTTCCAGCCGTTAAAGGTATATCCGGGTCTGGTAAATGCGTTGGCGGTCAACTCCCCTGCCGCAGCATCATAGAGGAAGGTCTGAGCTTCCATTGTATTGCTGCCACCGTTAGCGTTGAAATCTACCTTGTAGGAGATGGGCGTCCATCGGGCATAAAGGGTTTGGTTGCTGGTGGACGTCACCTCGGTAGATGAGGTCACCTTTGTGCCGCCGCTTTTGGCTGTGTACCAGCCGACAAAAGTATACCCGTTGCGGCTCACCGTGGGCAGTGTACCATAGGTACCCTTATAGGGCACCTGAATGTTGGCAGCTGTGGTTGGTACAGAGCTACCGCTACCCTGGTTGGAATCAAAGGACACTATTATATGGTCGAACTTCCACTGGGCGTAAAGGGTAAGGGTTAAGTAAAAATCCATTCGGGA
>JAEZLR010000023.1 GCA_023415205.1 Bacillota bacterium
CATAAAATGATTGTATAATCGTATTCATAAGAGACCTCCGTTTTGATTGCGTTTTCTTTGCAAAAAACATTTTATCAGAAAGGTTGGTCTCTTATCTTATTTTTTCCTACAGTAACTTTACACTAACGTATTTAACCTGAATGAACCACCTTGAGGGATTTAAAATGTTTCATCCGTTCCCAATCCTCCCGATGCTTCGTTTAAATTTACCCGATTGTCAGGAATGAAGTCAGTGCCCATAACCCCCTGAAAACACTTTTAGGGTTAAATCCATAAGGTCATATAATAGAGTAATATAAGTCAATAAGGATTCCTTCCTCGTCTAATCACTCATGATTGCCCTTGTATCACAAATGGGATAAAATATTGGTAACAGAAAACAGTTTAATGGAGTTTAGCTATGGTGAGAATAAGAGTTATCAATGGACCCAATCTGAATCTCCTGGGCACCCGGGAGCCGGGGATTTATGGTGAAACCTCCCTTAAGTCCATCGAGGAAATACTGGCAAGTGAGGCACAAGCCTATGGAATGACGGTGGACTTTTTTCAGTCTAATCATGAAGGAGCGCTCATTGACGCCATTCATGATGCCTATGAGAAAGGCTATCAGGGGCTTATTCTGAATCCGGGGGCGCTGACCCACTATAGCTATGCCGTAAGAGATGCGGTCAGTGCGGTAAAGCTACCCTGTATAGAGGTTCATCTGTCCAATATCCACAACCGGGAGGAGTTTCGCTCAAAGTCGGTGATTGCACCGGTTTGTCTGGGTCAGGTCAGCGGTCTGGGGCCGGATTCCTATAGCGCGGCTTTGTTTATTCTCTCCCGCAGGCTTAAGCAGTATGATTGATGCAGCAGAAAGGTTGAAAAAGCAATGAACAACAGATTGGCGAGACTCAGGGAAATATTAAATGAAAAGCGTTTGGATGCGGCTATTATCGTAGGTCGTCCCAACACACTTTATCTTTCGGGGTTCACCGGCTCAACCTCATTTTTACTTGTAGGCATGGACAAGGCCTGGCTGATCGTGGATTTCCGCTATACCCTTCAGGCACGGCAGCAGGCTCTGGAAGGCATTGAGGTGATTGAACAAACGGAGAGCTTCCAAAGTACCCTCAATGAGCTTATGAGCGCAAATAAACTCAAGAGCATCGGCTTTGAGGGGAATACCCTCACTGTCTCAGAATATGAGCGCCTTACCCAAAAGCTCACCTATGGCAAATCCTTTGTCAATCTGTGCGGGGTCATCGATCAGCTTCGTCAGATCAAGGATGCTCAGGAGATAGAGAGTATTCAAAAAGCCGTTCTCTTGGGAGACAAGGTTTTTGACCATATCCTCAAGTTCATCAAGCCAGGGCTTAAGGAAACCGAGATATCGGCCGAGATGGAATACATTATGAGAAAGCTGGGAGCCAAAGGGCCGTCTTTTGAAACCATTGTCGCCTCAGGGCACCGATCAGCCATGTGCCATGGAACAGCCTCGGACAATACGCTTAAGCAGGGAGATGCCCTGGTATTGGATTTTGGTGTCATTTACCAGAATTATTGCTCCGATATGACGAGAACACTATTCATAGGTGAACCCAAGAACGAGCTGGTAAGAATCTATAACATTGTTAAGAAGGCACAAGAAGCCGTGCTGAATAGTCTGGTTGTGGGCATGAGCGGTTTTGAGGCTGATAAAATAGCCAGGGATATTATTACAGAGGAAGGCTATGGAAAGGCCTTTGGACATAGCTTGGGTCACGGTGTAGGCATTGAGATCCACGAGGATCCCAGATTATCCACCAAAAGTGAGGATATTTTACAGGAGGGTATGGTATTCACCGTGGAACCCGGTATTTATGTTGAGGGTTTAGGTGGTGTAAGGATTGAGGATATGGTGGTCTTTGTTGACGGAAAGCTACGGAATTTTACAACGAGCACCAAGAACATGATTATACTATAACTTTCCCTTGCATAAGGTTTAATTATAGCTTAATATAAAATGGTAAGATTTTGCGTAGAAATGACAATTGTGAGAGAGAGGTTCACTAATTATGGTAGTTGCTGGCGATTTCAGAAATGGCGTAACTTTTGAAATGGATGGACAAGTCTTCCAGATCATTGAGTTCCAGCATGTTAAGCCCGGAAAAGGCGCCGCTTTTGTAAGAACAAAAATTAGAAATGTTATAACCGGATCAACTGTTGAGCGTACCTTCAACCCTTCTGATAAGTTTGAAAAGGCGCAGATCAGCAGAAGAGACATGGAATATCTTTATAGTGACGGAGACCTTGCCTACTTCATGGATACTGAAAACTACGAGCAAATGCCCATCAATGTTTCAAAAGTGGGTGATGCGCTCTTGTTTGTTAAGGAAAATATGGTTTGTAAGATTCTTTCCTACAAGGATAATGTGTTTGGTATTGAGCCGCCCATGTTTGTTGAGCTGGAGATTACCGCCACAGAGCCCGGCTTTAAGGGGGATACTGCACAAGGTGCAACCAAGCCGGCCACTGTTGAAACAGGCGCTCAGGTCAAGGTTCCCCTTTTCATCAACCAGGGAGAAAAAATCCGTATTGACACCAGAACCGGTGAATATCTGGAGAGAGCTTGACCTTGGTTATAGGTAATAAGTAGAATAGAAAATTAATCATTGAGAATGATAAACCTGGGGATGGATTGTCCCCGGGTTTTTTATTGTTCCGGTTCACGTTGATTAATGGTCCGGGTTCCGCTGAATTTCTCATAAGTGCATAAATAAAGGAAATTATCCAATACTATGTATGAAACTTTTTAGCAGCGGGTTTGAAAGGAGGCAAATATTTTGAAAGCGACAGGCATTGTAAGGAGAATTGATGATCTTGGCAGAGTTGTCATCCCAAAGGAAATTCGTAGAACTTTAAGGATAAGAGAAGGTGACCCTCTTGAAATTTATACAGACCGGGAAGGGGAGGTTATCCTCAAAAAGTACTCCCCTATAGGTGAACTGGGAGATTTCGCAGAGGCCTATGCAGAATCACTTCACAATACCAGCGGGCACATCATAGCAGTGGCCGACAGAGATTCAATCATCGCAGTATCCGGTGGATCGAAAAAGGAGCTGCTTGAAAAAACCTTAAGTCCGGATATCGAAAAGGTTATTGAAAATCGTGATATGTTCATTGCGCCTTCCTCTGAAGCTCAGAGAATACCCGTAATCAGTGATGAAAAGGGCGGAACAAAATACACCTGCCAGGTGATCTCTCCCATAATCTCCGAAGGAGATGCCATAGGTGCCGTTCTCATGCTATCCACCGATCCTAAGGCCAAAATGGGCGATGTGGAGACCAAGCTTGTTCAGTCGGCAGCGGGTTTCCTGGGTCGTCACATGGAGCAATAAAGTCACCCTATGGGTAAAGAAAAACTGAGCCGATTGTTCAAAGCTCAGTTTTTTTATGACATTCTTCATCCCTACAGTTGGAATCCCTTAAGCAACTTTCTCTGCTATGACTCGGGCTACATGAATACCGCTGGCAGCCGCTTGAGAAAGGCCACGCGTGATACCGGCTCCATCGCCTATGGCATAGAAATTAGGCAGTTCTGTCTCAAACTGACTGTTTAGCATGAGACGTGAGCTGTAGAATTTGACCTCCACTCCATAAAGAAGCGTATCGGCATTGGCTGTTCCGGGGGCAATCTTATCCAGAACATTAATCATTTCAATAATATTATCCAGATGTCGTTTGGTCAGAACAAGGCTCAAGTCCCCCGGCGTCGCTTTCATCGTGGGTTTGGTGAAGCTTTGAGCCAGACGATGGTCATTGGTCCGCTTCCCCTTGATGAGATCGCCAAAACGTTGCACCAAAACCCCGCCACCCAGCATATTTGAAAGGGAGGCAATCCGCTTTCCATATTGATAGGGCTCATTAAAGGGTTTGGTGAACCTGTTGCTGACTAAAAGCGCAAAATTGGTGTTTTCACTTCTCAGTGCAGGGTCGGTATAGCTATGACCGTTAACGGTAATAATCCCATCCACATTTTCACTCACCACATGACCATAGGGATTCATGCAGAAGGTGCGCACCAGGTCTCCATACTGCTTGGTTCGGTAGAGGAACTTGGATTCATAGACAATGTCAGTGATGCCTTCAAAGATTCTTGCGGGAAGCTCAACCCGTACACCAATATCAACTTGATTATTGATCATCTGGAGCCCCAGCTTTCTGCACTGGGAGGCGAACCATTCGGCGCCGGAACGGCCCGGAGCGACGATAAGGTGCTTGCAGGTGGTGGTTTGCCCGTTGGATAAGTGAATCTTGTAAAGGCCCTCCTGCTTCTCGATAGACTCCACGCAGGAGCCACAGGAGATTTCCATGCGCTCCTTCAGATAATCATAAATTTTGCTGAGGATTTGCTTATTGTTCTCGGTTCCCAGATGCTTTACCTCGGCATCCAAAAGATGAAGGTCATGAGAAAGGGCCTTGCGGGAGATTTCCCTAGCCTCTGGGGTATTGGTGGAAAACCGTTGGAGTGTCGCGCCAAAATGGACATTGACCTCGTCGACATACTCGATGAGCTTCATGATTTCACTGGGATCCAGATAATCACTCAGCCACCCGCCAAATTCTGTAGTGAAATTATATTTTCCGTCGGAAAAGGCGCCTGCTCCGCCGAACCCATTCATAATGCCACATGAGCTGCAGCTTATGCAGGACGCTACCTTTTTCTCAACAATAGGGCATTTCCTTCGATAGATGTCCTGACCTTGCTCAAGCATGAGGATGTCCATACCCGGCAGGAGCTTTTGAAGCTCATAGCCCGCAAAAATACCTGCTGTACCGCCTCCTATGATGATAACGTCGTAGTTGTCCTTTCTCATAATACGCCTCCTGTCTTATCGATGACACCTTATTATACCACTTTATAGCCATTATGGCATGCCTTTTAGGTGCGCCTGGCAGAGAGCGCGCCCTTAAGGGGAAAAAGGAATGCTTTTATTCGTGGATAGCGCAACAAATATTAACCGATCCATAGCTATTATTTTAATAGCAAATAGAGGAACGTATACCGTGTGAACCTTATGTTTCACGAAACCCCTTGAAGAGAGGGGGAGTAGGGAGTATAATTAGTAATACAAGTATAACAAGTTATACAAAGAGGTGATAGGGATGTATAGGCAAGACAATAAATACATGGGCTCAGTAAAAGTAGGGGCTAAGGGGCAGATAGTTATTCCAAAGGAAGTAAGGGAGATGTTTGACATAGCCCCAGGGGATACGCTGGTTCTGCTTGCTGATACAGAAAAAGGAATTGCCATTGAAAGAATGAGCTTCTTTAGCAAAATTGCGGATACCATCCTCAGTGGTAAGGGGAAAGAGCTTTATCCTGATTACAGCAAAAAGGATAATGTGAACTTTGCCACCCATATTAAGAAAATCAGTGATAAGGAGGAAGATGTATGACGGCCATTCAAACGACCCAGCTCACAAAAAAATATAAGGAAAAAATCGTTGTGAAAAGCCTTGATTTGGCCATTGAACAAGGCGAGCTGTTTGCTTTATTGGGGGTGAATGGCGCCGGAAAATCCACCACTATAAAAATGCTGTCCTGCCTTACAAAGCCATCCCAAGGAGAGGCTGTGATTCTAGGGCATAGTGTCATAACCCACCCTCATAAGGTGAAAAGGCTCATCAACGTTTCACCCCAGGAAACGGCCATAGCGCCTAATCTGACGGTTAGAGAGAACCTTCACTTAATTGCAGGAATCTATGGCAGTGATAAGGTCCAAGCCGAAAAAAAAGCAAATGAGACCATAGAGGCCTTTGGCTTACATGAAATTGCAGAGGATAAGGCCAGAACCCTATCGGGTGGCTGGCAAAGGCGTCTGAGTATTGCCATGGCTCTCATTTCGGAGCCACAAATACTCTTTCTTGATGAACCGACCCTAGGCCTTGATGTACTGGCACGAAGAGAATTATGGACAATGATTCAGGGGCTTAAGGGCAAGGTAACCATGATTTTGACAACGCATTATCTAGAGGAGGCCGAAGCGCTGTCCGACCGCATTGGGATCATGGCCAAGGGGGAACTCAGGGCTGTGGGGACGGCAGGTGAACTGCTCGCCAAAACCCATACCGCTAAATTTGAGGAGGCATTTATTGCTCTTGCAGGGGAAGGGGGGGTATCATGATGAAAATCTTGTTTTTTGCTTCGAGAAATACCAAGGAAATTATCCGTGATCGCCTTAATTTGGCCTTTGGCATTGGCTTTCCAGTCATTCTGCTGCTACTTCTATCGGCCATACAAGCCAATATTCCTGTGGAAATCTTCGCTCTTGGCCAGCTCACCCCTGGAATCGCGGTTTTTGGGCTGTCCTTTATTTCGCTTTTTTCAGGGATGCTTATTGCAAAGGACAGAACCAGCTCCTTTATGCTGCGTCTTTTTGCTTCGCCCCTCACCGCTTCAGATTTTATTTTTGGCTATACGTTACCCTTACTGCCCATGGCCCTCATTCAGATGGTGGTCTGCTTTACTGTAGCCTTTTTCATGGGCTTGACTGTAAGCGTTAATGTGCTCCTCACCCTTTTGGTGCTCCTGCCAGCTGCCGTCTTGTTTATTGCCATTGGTTTACTCTGTGGCAGCCTGTTTAATGATAAGCAAGTGGGAGGAGTCTGCGGTGCCCTGCTTACGAACCTAAGTGCTTGGCTTTCGGGAACATGGTTTGACCTTGATCTGGTGGGTGGAGCCTTCAAGGAAATTGCTTATATGCTTCCCTTTGTTCATGCTGTCAAAGCTGGGCAGGCTGCTTTATCGGGAGATTATGCTTCAGTTTTCCCCCATTTGTGGTGGGTTATTGGCTATGCAGTCATAACGATGGCTATTGCCATCCTTGTGTTTACAAGAAAGATGAACAGCGATCATACATAGAGTCTGGGATGTCGGGTACATTGGATTTAAGAAGGGCTGACCCATGGTGGGTCAGCCCTTCTTGTGAGTCTATATCTGAAATCAGATTATTTTACTGTGGCATACATGAAATACTTGTATCCCAGAGGAGAGGAATAGAATCCGTCAAGCTTCTCGCTCAGCAGGAAGATATCAACATAGTAGTAAATGGGGCATAGCATTTTTTCTGCAAAAATGATATCCTCGGCTTCGTGCATCAGCTTATAACGTTCAGCAGGATCCTTTGAGCTCTTGATCTGAGCAATCAGACTGTCATACTTGGCATTGGACCATTGAGCGTCGTTATTACCGCCGCCGGTAATCCACATATCAAGCATGCTGATAGGATCATTGTAGTCGGAAAGCCAGCCGTTACGTGCCACTTGGTAGTCGCCGTTCTTTCTGGTATTGAGGAAGGTTCCCCATTCCTGAGAAGTAATACTGACCTTGGCGCCCAGCTTGCTCCACATATCCTGAAGGGCTTCTGCAATAGCCTGATGTCCAGTACCTTCATTATAGATGTATTCAATGGAGGGGAGACCCTTACCTTCGGGATAACCTGCCTGGGCAAGGAGCTCCTTCGCCTTGGCAAGGTTTGCTTCATGAGCGTATGGATCAAAGTAGTCACCGCCTACTTCACGGAATTCTTTACTAGGATCGGCATCTGAAAGACCTGTGGATACAAAGGCTGCAGCAGGAACCTGACCGGCCTTGCCGATTTCCTTTACGATCCATTCGCGGTCAATAGCCAGGGTAAAGGCTTCACGTACAAGGGGATTGTCAAAAGGAGCCTTCTGAACGTTGTAGGAAACATAGTAGGTTCCCAACTGTCCTTCCAGATGGAAATCAGGCTTATCTCTCCAGGCATCAATTTCATCATTGGGCATATCGTCAGCAAAGAGGATCTCACCCTTTTTGTAGGCATTGAGCTTGGCAGTGTCGTCATCCATCAGTACAAACTTGATGTTTTCTGTTCCAAGGTTCTTGTAATCCCAGTATTCCTTATTCTTGGTGTAGGTGATATGGGAGCCGGGAACCCACTCGGTAACCTTGTAAGGGCCGTTTCCAATATAGGTTTCAGGCTTTGTAGCCCAGGCATCACCATTGGCCTCAATGAGGTCCTGGCGAACAGGCATAAAGGTGGGGAAGGCGGTCAGCTCAAGAAAATAAGGAACAGGATTCTTGAGGGTTACGACCACGGTCTTGTCATCGGGAGCCGTAACATTGAGCTTTCCTTCATCATAACCGGCGATGACATCGAACATGTATTCATAGTCAGCAGCCGTTTCAGGTGAAATGGCGCGGTTCCATGAATAAACGAAATCATTGGCGGTGAGGGGCTTACCGTCACTCCACTTAAGACCTTCACGAAGGTGGAAGGTATAAACGGTTCCGTCGGCAGAGACCTCATATTTCTCTGCTTGGCCGGCAACAGGAATACCGTCCTTATCGAGGGTCATCAGTCCCTCAAAACCGTGAAGGATCATGGTGGCGCCGTCAACAGCAGAGTTGAGGGCGGGGTCAATGGTATCCGGATCAGGGCCCACATTGACCGCAAGGGTGTTTTTGCCGGCGGCTACCTGGCTGCCGCATGCAGGCAGAATAGCCATGGCGAGGATAAGTAATGACAATAGAAGCAGAAGTTTTCTTTTCATGTTGTACCTCCAATTGTTTACGAGTTGTAACTCATAATAATTTATCACAACATTCCCTGTCCTTTGATAAGCACAAGGAATGATATAACTTAATTATCATAGTTTGTCTAGGTGATGGCAGGCCGCAAAGTGTCCGGAGGATACTTCCTTTAACTGTGGCTCCTCATTGGCGCATAACTCCGTCGCATAGGGGCAACGGGTTCTGAATCGGCAGCCGCTGGGCGGATTTACGGGGCTGGGGACATCCCCCTCCAAAACAATACGCTTGCTCTCCCTAGCCAACTTGGGGTCGGCAATAGGTATGGCAGAAATCAATGAACGGGTGTATGGGTGTACGCTATGAAAGATCAATTCATTGTTATCTGCCAGTTCCACCAGCTTACCCAGATACATAACCCCGATACGGTGGCTGATATGCTTGACCACGCTCAGATCATGGGCGATGAACAGGTAGGTCAGGTGCATTTGCTGCTGTAAATCCTCAAACATATTAACCACCTGTGCCTGTATGGAGACATCCAGGGCGGATATAGGCTCGTCACAGACAATAAACTCCGGATTGACAGCAAGGGCACGAGCTATACCGATACGCTGGCGCTGCCCCCCTGAAAACTCATGAGGGTAACGGTTGGCATGCTCGCTATTAAGGCCCACATGCTCTAGCATTTTAATGATTCTATCCCGTCTGTCCTGCTTTGAAGAGGCCAGCTTGTGTATATCAATCGCCTCACCCACAATATCACCCACCGTCATCCTGGGGTCCAGGCTGGCATAGGGATCCTGAAAGACGATTTGCATCTTCCTTCGGTAGGGCAGCATATTGACCTTTGTAATATCCACACCGTCATAAAAAATCTTGCCTGACGTGGGCTCATAGAGCCGAAGGATGGTTCGGCCCAGGGTTGTTTTACCACAGCCGCTCTCACCAACAAGCCCCAGGGTTTCCCCCTGTTTGACATAGAGGCTGACATCGTCAACGGCTTTTACGTACTTGGGCTTCATGAGGCTTCCGCCCACATGAAAATATTGTTTGAGATTCTGTACTTCAACCAGCTTATTGCTCACTTTAATTCCCCCTCTCCTCAAATGCCTTTTTCTGCAACAGCCAGCAGGCACTTAAGTGTCCGTCCCCCACATCGGTATACTCGGGCATTTTGCTAAGACAGATTTTCATACAGCTATTGCAGCGGGGAGCAAAAGGACATCCCTTTGGAGGATTCAACATATCTACGGGAGTTCCCTCGATGGGGACGAGTTTTTGGTGCAAGGTATCGCTGAGCTTAGGAATGCTCTTTAACAATCCCTTGGTATACTCATGCTGCGGGTTATAAAAGATTTCGTCCACAGAGCCGTATTCCACGATCTTACCCGCATACATGACCGCAATTTTCTGGCACATGTTGGCCACAATACCCAGGTCATGGGTGATCATGATAATGGACATGCCTATTTTTTCCTTAAGCTCCAGCATGAGCTCTAGAATTTGAGCCTGAATGGTAACATCCAACGCGGTGGTAGGCTCATCGGCGATAAGGAGCTTGGGTTCGCAAGCCAAAGCAATAGCAATCATAACCCTCTGCCTCATACCGCCCGATAACTCGTGAGGATACTGCTTCAATCGTTTGGCAGGCTCATTGATGCCCACCAGGCTCAACAGCTCAATGGCCCTTTCTGTCGCCTGCTTACGGTTTTTTTTGGTGTGGAGCATAATCACTTCACGAATTTGATTCCCGATGGTATAAACGGGATTCAGGCTGGTCATGGGATCCTGAAAAATAATGCTGACCTCATTGCCTCGTATGGCCTGCATTTGCTTCTCGGACATCTCATTGATGCGGTGGCCATTAAAGTCAATAGTACCACCAATGACCTTGCCGGTAGGCGGGAGAAGCTGCATGACCGAATAAGCGGTAACGCTTTTTCCAGAGCCGCTTTCGCCGACGATTCCAAGAACGTCGCCCTCATTCATCTGGATGGTCACATCATTGAGCGCCTTGACCTCACCAGCCGGAGTAAAGAAGGAAAGACGCTCATTTTGTATATTTAGTAGTAAATTGCTCATGGATGGATAACACCTCAATTCTTAAGTTTAGGGTCAAAGGCATCTCTCAGGCCGTCACCCAAAAGATTGAAGGAGAGAATGATGAGGCTGATCATAATGGCGGGTGCTAATAGCCTGTAGGGATACGAGTAGACACCGTCTATAGCAATGGCCGCCATGGAGCCCAGGCTGGGCATGGGTGCTGCCACACCAATACCTAAAAAGCTTAGGAAGCTCTCAGTAAAAATAGCTCCGGGTATTTGCAGGGTGGTGGTAACAATCAGGGTTCCCATAACATTGGTCAGAAGATGCTTCTTGATTATTCTTGAGTGGCTTGCCCCCAGTGCGCGGGCCGCCGTCACATATTCTTGTTCTTTTAAGGTAAGGATTTGGCTTCTCACAATACGGGCCATACCCACCCAGTAAAGGAGGGAGAATACAATAAAAATACAGATAAGTCCAACACCGATTGTATTAATCCATTCGAAACCAGGCACGTTGTCGGCCAGATTCTTCATGGGAAATTTCAAGGTTACCATTAACAAAATAATGATTAGGATATCGGGTACGGTGTAGATAATATCAACGATACGCATCATCGCCATATCCACCTTGCCGCCGAAATAGCCCGAAATGGTTCCATAAAGGGACCCAATAAACAAAATCAAGGCGCTGGCTATCATACCGACCAAGAGTGAAATCCTACTTCCCATCATGAGACGTACCATGGTATCGCGGCCATGAGAGTCGGTTCCCAAAAAGTGGGGGAAAACACTCTCACCGGCCTCCATTTTGGCAAGCTCCGTCTCTGAATATTCCATGGGAGCAAGGTTCTCACTTCCGCGGATTTGCTGCTCATAGGAATAGGGATAAAATGCAGGGACAATAAATGCAAAGATCAGGACAAGCAGTATTACAATAAAGCTGGCCATGGCCAATTTATTCTTTTTAAAGCGACGGAGCCCATCACGCCAGAAGCTCACACTTTCTCGCATGACGGTAAGGCTTTGTTTCTCTTCCTCAGCAGCAGGAAGGAAGTCCGACACGTCTAGATGGAATGTCAGTTTATTTTTGTTGTTCATGTGCTAAAACATCCTTCCTAATTTAATTTGATCCTGGGATCGATGATTTTATATGCGATGTCCACAAGGAGATTCATGGTAACAATCAGGGCGGCCAGGAAAATGGTGGTTCCCATAATCATGGTGTAGTCCCTGTTGATGATGGAGCTGATAAACTCATTGCCCAGGCCGGGAATGGTAAAGATTCTCTCAACGACGACGCTGCCGGTGAGGGTATAGGCCAGCAATGGCCCCAAATAGGTGACAATGGGCAGAATAGCGTTGCGAAGCGCGTGCTTGAAGATCATTCGAAACTGTGAGAGCCCCTTGGCTCTTGCCGTACGAATATAATCCTGCCCCAATACCTCCAGCATGCTCGAACGCATCAGCCGTGCGATATAGGAGGTGGGATAGAAGGAGAGCGCAGTCACCGGCATGATATAGTGAAGAAATGAGGTCAGCCCATAAGTGGGTAGCCAATTGAGCTTAACACTAAAAATGACCATCAATACTGTGGAGAATACAAAACCGGGCACGGCTATGCCTAGTGTCGAAAGTAGAATAATCAGATTATCCAGCCACTTACCTCTGTTAAATGCTGCAATGCAGCCAAGGGGAACCCCGATGAGAACAGCGACGAGTATGGAGATACCCCCTAAGCGCGCAGAAACCTTGAAGCCCGTAAAGATAATGTCTTCAACCATACGTCCACGCTGCTTTATGGACTCACCCATTTCTCCCTTAAGGAGATTCGTCATATAGTTTTTATATTGGACAATTTTCGGCTGATCAAGCCCGAACCTTGCGTTCAGGGCCTCAAGAGTAGCCGCAGAGGGCGCTTTTTCTGCAAGAAAGGGTCCGCCAGGCACCATAAACATTAATGAAAAAGTTATGGTTGAAACAAGCCAAATGGTGAATATCGACATCAAAACCCGTTTAGCTATGTATTTCCCCACAATATCACTCCTAACCTTAACTTAAAATGTCTCATTTATCTCAATAGTCAACAGGGCATTCGTGAATAGTTGATACAACAAAAGTTGTCATCTCACATCAGATTTTGACTAATACTTTATTACTTGATTTATTATAAAGCGTATCTTGAATTTGCGCAAGACAAGAACATAAATGGTAAAAAATAATAAAGAAAGGAATAAACGCTAATGGTGGAGCCGTATTGTATAATTGCAAGCGTTTTCACAGCTGTGGATACGAACATTTGTTTGAAATTGGGTGCATCCTATAATATAATAGGTATGCTGAAAAAAACACCAACCAAAGCCTTAACGGAGGTAACTTAAATGAATCTTTTGGATGGACTGAACCCTGAGCAGAAACAGGCTGTCCTTCATACCGAGGGTGCCTTGCTTGTTCTTGCGGGCGCCGGTTCAGGCAAAACAAGGGTATTGACCCATCGTATAGCCTACCTGGTGGAGGAGAAGGGTATCCGTCCCTGGAATATATTAGCCATCACCTTTACCAACAAAGCGGCCAAAGAGATGAAGGAGCGCATGGAAAGGCTGATTGGCCCCGAAGCCCATAACATTTGGGTGGGTACCTTTCATGCCAGTTGTGTCAGAATATTGAGGCGGGATATCGAGCGCCTGGGCTATGATAAGAGCTTTGTCATCTATGACAGCGACGACCAGCAAAGCTTGGTAAAAAACTGTTTGGAACAGCTAGGGATTAATGATAAAAACTTTCCTCCCCGATCCGTGCTCCATGAAATTGGGAGGGCTAAGGATGAATTGCTGGGGCCTGCCGAGTTTAAGCGCCTCTATGCCTCGGATTACAGGATGGGCAAGATTTCGTCGGTCTATGAGCTCTATCAGCAAAAGCTCAAGGCAAATAATGCCCTCGATTTTGATGATATTATCCTGTTAACCATTCGCCTGCTTTCCAATTTTCCCGAAGTGCTGGAGTACTATTCCGACAAATTCCGCTATGTCCTGGTAGATGAATATCAGGATACCAATACGGCACAATATATGCTCATCAGCATGCTTACCGGAAAGCATGGGAATATCTGCGTTGTAGGTGACGATGATCAGATGATCTATGGCTGGCGAGGGGCTAATCTTCGCAATATACTGGACTTTGAAAAGGATTTTCCAAATTGCCGGATCATCAAGCTGGAACAGAACTACCGGTCCACAAAGAGTATTCTCAGCGCGGCCAATGAGGTCATTAAAAATAACACCGGCCGAAAGGACAAGGAGCTCTGGACAAAGAATGATCAGGGATGCCCCCTTAAACGATATGAGGCGTCCGATGAACACGATGAGGCCTATTTCGTGGCCGGAATGATGAGATCTCTGAAAAACGCGGGGCGAAGCTATAATGACATGGCCATTCTATACCGCTTGAATGCCCAATCCCGTGTGTTTGAAGAAGTCCTGATGAAGCAGGGGATTCCCTATAAGATTTATGGGGGATTGAAATTCTATGCCCGCAAGGAGATTAAGGATGTCATCGCCTGGCTCAGAGTGGTTCAGAATGGGAATGACGATATCAGCCTGTCAAGAATGATCAATGTCCCTAAAAGAGGAATAGGTAAGACCACTCTGGATAGAATTGAGCAATTTGCCGCCCAGGAAAATGTCAGCATGTACAAGGTTATTTCCATGGCCTCCAACTATCCCGAGCTTTCAAGATCGGCTCGAAGCCTCTCGGAATTTTTCAATTTTGTTGAGAGTATGAAGGTTATGGCCTCTGGGAGCGAGCTGGTTCCTATGATAGAGACCCTTATTGATAAAAGCGGATTAATCAGGGAACTGGAGATGGAGATGACCGATGAAGCCAGAACCCGCATCGAGAACATCAAGGAGTTTATCTCAGTAGCCCGGGAGTTTGAAAATACAACCGAGGGAAAGCCCACCCTGGAGGACTTTTTGGCCCATATCTCACTGGTGGCTGATATTGATGACACTGAGGAGGTCGGGGACAGAGTCATCCTGATGACCCTACATAGCGCCAAGGGCCTGGAATTTCCGGTTGTATTTCTGGCAGGGCTGGAAGAGGGTATTTTTCCAAGCTACCGTTCCATTACAGAAGAAGCTGAACTGGAGGAGGAGCGTCGTCTGTGCTATGTGGGTATCACCCGTGCCCGGGAGGAGCTTTTTATCTCCAACGCCAGATGCCGTATGCTGTTTGGCAGCACCTCCTATAACCGGGAATCACGCTTCATCGGTGAAATCTCTCCTCATCTTTTAACACATGCCATCAGCGATATGGCGCAAAAACGTAAGGGGTTGGAAGCAAAAAAGGAATCCGGCTTTATGCCTTCAGGCAAGGTCATAGATCTGTCAGATTTAAAAGCACGGATTAAGGAATTTAACCGAGCCACCGAGGAGGGTCAAGAGAGTGTCAGCGTTGGAGACCGGGTGGTTCATAAAAAGTTTGGAGAAGGCACGGTTAAATCCCGGGTTCAGGAAAGCGGCGACTTCAGGCTGGATATCCTGTTTGATGAACATGGTATGAAACGGCTGATGGAAAGCTTTGCACGACTAAAAAAAATATAAGACAGAGGGATTCAATAAAGAGGAGTTATCTATGATTGCAGCATTAGTTTTTGATATGGATGGCGTGATTATCGACAGCGAACCGATACATATTGATCTGACGGTCCAGGTTTTAAGAGATGTGGGAGTAGAGCCCTTTCCAGATGAGATTTATGATTTTATCGGTGTTCGGAATGATGAAATGTGGGCAACCCTTATCAAACGCCATGGTATTACTGAATCAGTGGAACAATTGCTGGAGAGGCAAAAGGCCTATAAGGTGGAGCGCTTTTTCAATAGACAACTCACGGCCATCGAAGGTATTCCTGAGCTTTTGGCAAAAGCCAAGGCGCACGGACTAAAGGTGGCGCTGGCCACCTCTTCGCCCAAGTATTTTGCCGAGCATGTTTTGACCAATGTGGGGGTAATAGGCTATTTTGATGCATTGGTAACAGCGGATGATATCTCAAATAGCAAGCCTGATCCCGAGATTTACAGGAAAGCAGCCCAAGTTTTGGGGGTTAGAGCAGAGGAATGTATTGCTATTGAGGACGCCTTCCTGGGTATACAAGCGGCAAAAGGGGCTGGGATGATGTGTATTGCCTTCAAAAATCCTCATTCCGGGGATCAGGATATCCGTCGTGCCGATTTTGTGGTATCATCAATAAGGGACATAAAAATAGAAGATTTTTTGAGAGGCAAGATTGGGGAAGCACCGATATGAGCGATAATCATCCCTTTCCTGACAAGTATAATTACAATAAGGATTTAAACTCACTTTTGGATGAGATGGATTCTCTTTTGAGGCGTAATCCTATCTCAGGAGTTTATGATGATCTTTTTGAAAGAAGGCTTCCTATTATTGATGACACACCGGAAGATCTTTCAGGGCAGGGTCAAAACATGCAGTTTGATCCGGGGGACGCTAACCCTCCGGATGAGGAGATGGTGGATTCAGCCCCTCAAAAAAGCCTGGAAGAGCTCCTGGAGGAGCTCAATAGCCTGGTTGGTCTGAAAAAGGTCAAAGAGGATGTGAAATCCCTCACAAACATGGTGAAAATCATGAAGCTTCGCAAGGAGCGGGGCCTTCCCCAAGTGGATATGTCCCTGCACTTGGTTTTCACCGGCAACCCTGGTACGGGCAAGACGACGGTAGCACGGCTGCTCTCGGGAATCTATCGAGAAATCGGTGTTCTCTCCAAGGGACACCTGGTGGAAGTAGATCGCTCCAAGCTGGTGGCCAAATATGTGGGCCAGACCGCGCCCCAGGTTATGGAAGTGGTTAAGGAAGCCATGGGTGGCGTATTATTTATTGATGAAGCCTATGCGTTGGTTTCACGCAGAGGTGAAAATGACTTTGGCTACGAGGCAGTGGATACGCTTCTTAAGGCCATGGAGGATCACAGGGATGACCTCATCGTTATTGTTGCGGGCTATCCGGATTTGATGGAGGAATTTCTTGAGTCCAACCCCGGGCTGCAATCACGCTTTAATAAATACATTAATTTTGACGACTACTCCCCTGAGGAGCTTTTGGATATCTTTAAAAGAATGTGTGAAAAAAATGGATACAAGCCCGAGGATTCTGCCATTGAAAAGGTGAAGGAAATTTTGGTGCAACTTCATGAAAGCCGTTCCGATAGCTTTGCCAATGCCCGTACGGTTCGGAATCTGTTTGAGAAGCTTCTGACTATTCAAGCCGATCGCTTGGCCCAATTGGAAACAGTGACCGATGAGGAGCTTACAAGCCTTAAGGAAGAGGATCTGAATAAAATTGAACTCAATGAACTGATGAGATAATTCCATTAATAAAGACTCTGAAAGAAGCCCGGCCAGATACACTGCCGGGCTTTTCCTTTGCTTTTCAAGCGCGTGATTGCCCTATATCTTTCTCTTAGATTTTGAGGATATGCCTTCTTTTTTGTTGCATGGGAATATACTTTGTTGAGACCTGTCAAGATGGCTTATTTCCCTTGTTTCGGGAAGTTTATACTATTTGCCGACGGACAAACATATAATGAACCTAGCCATCTATACGAAAGAAAAAGGAATGGAGGTACTCCCATGGAAAATGTTACGGCACTCAAGCATGAGAGGAAGCTTACCAGACAGATTTTTTCAGTCATTTCAAACATAACGCTGCCTCAGCTCATCGCTTGGTTGATGTGCTTTGCTTTTTCTCGAGCCAACTTCTTTGGTATCTTAAAGCCCTTTGCCACAGCCTTCTATGTTGCTAGTAACTTCACAGGCCTATCCAAAATCATCGCCATTCTTTCTATTATATTGGGAAACGCATTATTTTCTAACTTTTATGAAACTGTCCGGCAGGCTTTGGCCCTGCTTCTCTTTGAAGCCATTTCACGAATCATTTTCACTGCTGGCGGAAGAAAAGAATCCCCCCTTAACCGTGCAGTCCTTATGGCCCTGCTGGTAGGAGCCACAGGATTTTTAAGGGGTGCGGTGCAGGGCTTTCGTATATATGATGCCGTCGTATCGGTTTTATGTGCGGCCTTGGTCTTTTCCTTGGGCATGCTTCTAGCTCCGGTATCGGAGCTCTTTATAAAATCCAGGCAGAAGCCGCTGAATGATATAAAGTCCTTGGTAAGCAAAGGCATACTTCTTTGTATGATGGTCATATGCCTAGAAGGGACAATGATCTGGGGCCTTGAACTGGGTGCCATTTTCGCCGGGCTTGCAGTCCTTGTTATCGCAAGGTGTATGGGAAGCAGTGCCGGAGCACTTTCAGGAGCATTGTTGGGGACGGTTATCGCCCTTTACAACCTTCCCTCCTCCATGGAGTTAACAGGTATGCTGGCCCTGGCAGGAGCGGCTGCGGGTCTTCCGGTAAAAAGTAAAGCCCTAAGCGTGTCCTTATGGACAACAGTAGTCATTCTCTTCACAGGCTTGACCCTGTTTGAAGGAAGTCTCATCATAAAATACTATGAGGCTCTGGCTGCAGGCATATTGTTCTTGATTATTCCTCAGGCGGCCTTTGGTTTTTTTAGCGAAGGTCTCTCCGGGCTGAGAAGTGCTTCGGACCGAGCGGAGCGACAAGACGCCGATCACACCCGTGAGGCGGCCGACCGGCTTTTTGTCCTGAGCAAGGCCCTCTCCAGGGTATCGAGGAATATTGAGGAGACCCTCGCAGGAGAGGGTGAAGAGGAGGCCACGGTGGCTGAATGGATGATAGAGACCGTTGCAGAAAAGGTATGCAATCGGTGCAGCCTCTGTGAAAGATGCTGGGGAACACATTTTCTCAAAACCTACAAGCTTGTTGAGAAGAGTATCTCGGATCTTAGAATTGATGAGTCAGGACATCTGGAGATCCCTCCATGGTTTAAGAGCGCCTGCAATAAGGCGGATAAATTTTTCGAAGTCTTGACCGCTGCCTATACCCTGTATAAATCCGAAAACATATGGCGGCTTAAGCTCAATGAAAGTCGTCTTTTGCTGGCAAAACAGGCAGCACTTGTGTCAAGCAGTGTTATGACCGCTGCCCGAAGCCTAGTGGATACCTCGCTGAGGGATTCTGAACTGGAGCGTAGGCTGATGCTTGCAGCGGAAATGGGCGGTGTTCCGGTTTCAGGCTTCCGATATCACAATCAGGGGGAGAGGTCTTATCTTGAGACCGTTTATGAGACAAAAAGCAAGCTTTCGGTGAAGGTTTTGGACGAAATGGTCACCAAAGCCCTTTCATCCGGCCTTGTACGGATGGGCGAAAGCCGGAGAGACATGATGGGCTTTTCGGTGGTTCGTTATATGAGGCCCCCAAAGTACAAAACAGCCACAGGGGTTGCCCGGATGAGTCGTGAGAGCAGCCAGGTATCAGGTGACAATTTTGCTTTCTTCATCTCAGCGGAGGGCTTTCATATAAGTGCAGTCAGCGATGGCACCGGGAGCGGGAGACGTGCCCAACGATACAGCAGAACGGCGATACAAACCTTGGAAAACCTGATTGAAGAGGGTATTGAAATAGGCATGGCCATAAGACTGTTAAATCTGTTTCTCAATTTAAGGGGAGAAGGTGAGAGGCTGGCGACCATGGATCTTTGCGCCATTGATCTGATTACCGGTGAGACTTCCTTCTACAAATATGGTGCTCCGGTCTCCTTTATCAAGGGGAAGGAGGGGACGATAGCCGTCAACGTGGGGGAGAAGAATAAGGAGAATATTCCTATCTCCCACTTCAAGCCGGCGGTGCTGAAGGCAGGGGACTTTGTGGTGCTTCTGTCGGATGGTGTGTTGGAGCCTTTTTCAGAAGAAGGGGAACCCTTTGCTCTTCAGAACTTCATCGAGGGTGTGGATACCGTTAATGCCCAGCAGTTGGCCGATGCTATTTTACAGGAGGCACTTTTGCGTTTCCACGGCAATCATGATGATATGACGGTACTTGTCACACGGTTATGGTGACAAAATACGCGTCCTATTTCATATTCACCGAAAGGAAAGGGCTTTTCGCGAAAGGTAGACCTATGATATGCCATGATGTTTAACATCATGGCATATCTACTGTTTTGAGACAGCCCATTGATGCAAGGTAGAGTTCGCCGGCTTTATAGATGCTTCCGGCACCCATAGTCAACACCAGATCGCCGGGTTGTGCATTTTCCTCCAGATAGCTTACAATATCTTCGAATCGGGAAATATAGAGGGCATTTCCCGTGTTCATGTTGATACGTTCCGTCAGGACCCGTGAGCTTATGAGGCCTGTATCTTTTTCACGGGCCGCATAGATATCGGTAATGATCACCGTGTCAGCCTGAGCAAAGGCTCGTGAAAAATCATCCAGCAGTTCATAGGTCCGTGTGTAGGTATGGGGCTGAAAAACACAGATAAGGCGGCCATGGGTTAGGGAGCGTGCAGCGCTTAAGGTGGCCTGCACCTCGGTGGGATGGTGAGCATAATCGTCCATAACCCTCACCCCATGGGTCGTTCCTTTGTCCTCAAGGCGCCTGTGGGTTCCTTTGAATTGCTCGAGCCCTTTGACAATAGCCCTTTGAGGTATTCCAAGAGCGTGGCAGGAGGCAATGGCGGCAAGCGCATTAGAAACATTGTGTATTCCTGGGACCGAGAGCTTCACGTGGGCCCAGGCCATCTTTTTATAAATGACCGTGAAGGTTCCATAGCCCTCGGCAAAGGAGATGTTCTCAGCCGTCCAGTCCCCATCCTGAGAATTGATGCTATAGGTGATGATGGGGCGGGTCAGGGTTTTGGAAAGAAGCTTGGTTTGAGGATCATCCATGTTTAAAACAATGATTCCCGGACTCTTGACATTGCTCAAAAAGGCCTCAAAGGAGCTTCGTATATGGTCAATATCTCGAAAATAATCCAGATGATCGGCATCTATATTGAGAATAACGGCCAAATAGGGCCTGAATTTTAAAAAGCTGTCCTTGTATTCACAGGCCTCAGCCACAAAGTAAGAGCTTCTTCCAATGCGGGTATTGCCCCCGATCAGGTTCAGGATACCACCCACATGAATGGTAGGATCCAAGCCGGCCTCCAGTGTTATGGCGGATATCATTGAGGTGGTGGTGGTTTTTCCATGAGTGCCCGAGACTGCGATGCTTTCGCTGAATTGATCCATAATAGCACCTAGAAGCTCAGCACGCTCAATGACGGGAATGCCCCGCTTTCTGGCCTCAACCAGCTCCGGATTATCCTGCGGAACCGCTGCGGTATACACCACAAGGTCCTGATGATTGATATTTGATGCATCATGGGAAGGATAAAAAACAGCGCCTAAACTCTTCAGCCTTTCGGTTATTTCAGAGGCATTAAGGTCGGAGCCTGTAATTTTAACGTTCTTATTCATGAGGATTTCAGCAAGGCCACTCATACTGATACCACCGATCCCCACCATGTGTATGATTGTATTATCTCCAGTTAAAGCAAAGCTTTGTTCCATGAATACACTCTCCAGCTCAACATTCAGCTAAGATTATATATCAAATGAAAGTCTTCATACAAGGCTCTATTGGCCATATGTTAACAACCCTACAAAAACACCGGGTGGAGCATAGGCTAAAGGGCCATCTCTAAAAGTCATTATATGCAGTTATAACCGATAATCTTACTTATTTATGGCGGTATGGAAATATTTTAATAAAAATATAAATTATTTTTGGAATAAGAAGGAATTTTAGTTTTTCCGTCGAAATTATATAAGCGTATAAAAAACTACATTGGTTTAGTCGGAAGGTGGGCTGCTAAGATGGAGATTACAGACATCAGAATTCGTAAGGTAGAGGCCGAAGGAAAAATGAGGGCCGTAGTGTCAGTTACTTTTGACAATGAATTTGTTGTTCATGACATCAAGATCATTGAAAGTCAGGGTGGGTTATTTATTGCAATGCCAAGCCGGAAAACTCCTACTGGAGAGTTTCGGGATATTGCTCATCCTATCAATGCAGATGCTCGGAACAAGGTTCAAAACGCCATTTTGGAGAAGTATCAATCCATGTTGGCTGAGGAAGAAGCTGCTGGCACAACCAGCAAGGAATAGTACATATTTATTCCGAGGACATAGGCACTTCATCATGAAGTGCCTATTTTGTTGCCTGGATTTATTTTACAGTGAAAAAATCCAAGAAGCTGAGACCATGAAGCTTGCCGGCACTTTTACCTGAGATCCCTCAATAATAACGGAATAAGGGGCCTTAATTTAATAAAAATGTGTAAAATGACAATTGCATTGCCCATTTAAAAATGAGAGAATGAATTTGGATAAGCTATCTTTCGGGAGGAAATAAAAGCTCATGCAAGAACTGGTTACGATCATCCTTGCAGCCGGTGCGGGTACAAGGATGAAGTCAACGGTGGCCAAGGTAGCGCATAGGGTCTGTGGGCAGCCTATTTTATCCTATGTTGTAGATGCAGCAGCACAAACCGGGCCAAATACTCTTGTACTGGTATTGGGACATCAGGCCGACGAGGTTAAGAAACTGGCACCTAGGGACGCACTCTGTGTGATTCAGGAGAAACAGCTTGGAACGGGACACGCCGTTATGCAGGCTAGGGATATATTAAAGGACAGGACAGGAACAGCCCTTATTCTCTGTGGGGATACCCCCGCGATAACGGGAGAAACTCTTAAAGCCGCTTATGACTATCACCAGCAGCAGAATCATCAGGTGACTATCCTGACGGCAGTAATGGAGAACCCCCATGGCTATGGCAGAATTATCAGGGATCAAAATAACCAGGTCATGGCCATTGTTGAGCAAAAAGATGCTGATCGGGATCAGCAGCTTATCAACGAAATCAATTCCGGAATGTACTTTTTTGATATCGAGTCACTTCTATGGGCGCTTTCCCAATTGGATAATTCCAATAATCAGGGGGAGTATTATCTTACCGATACGGTCGCAAAAATACTTTCTCGTGGTGAAAAAGCGGGAGCTTTTATTGTCCAAGACTCTTCCGAGATCATGGGCGTCAATGACAGAACCCAGCTTAATGAGGCTGAGCGTATTCTTTCCGGGCGAATCGTCAGAGAGCATATGCTTAACGGCGTCACCTTTCACTTACCAGAGACCAGCATGATTCATAAGGGCGTGCAAATTGGGAAAGATACCATCATTCACCCGGGGACACAGCTTACCGGGAAAACAGTGGTTGGTGAAAGTTGTGAGATAGGTCCTCACTCCGCCATTGAGGATGGCCTCCTTGGAGATCATGTTCAATTTACACACTCGGTCATGTCACAGTCTCAGATCGGCAACCATACCAAGGTTGGTCCCTTTGCCTATATCCGCCCGGGTTCAAAAATTGGAGAAAATATTAAGATTGGCGACTTTGTTGAAATCAAGAACTCTGTTATTGGAGACAATACCAAGGTGCCGCATCTTTCTTATGTTGGTGATGCAGATATCGGGAAGGGTGTAAATATCGGCTGTGGTGCTGTTGTGGTCAATTATGACGGGCAGAAGAAGCATCGGACGGTTGTTGGAGATCGTGCCTTTGTAGGATGCAATGTAAACCTGGTATCTCCTGTGGTGGTGAAGGACAACGCCTATATCGCGGCGGGTTCCACCATTACCGAAGAAGTTCCGGAATATGCCCTAGGTATAGCGAGAAGCCGACAGATGGTTATTTCTGATTGGGTTAAGAAAAAAGGTTTAGATAAAAAATAATATTTTTATATTAGATTATTTTTCGGAGGTTGTTTATTCTTATGAATCTTCACGGTAAGGACATCAAGATTTTTGCCGGGAATTCCAACCGGGGATTGGCTGAAGAGATTGCATTAAAAGTGGGTTTACCCCTTGGCGCATCCGTTGTCTCAAGCTTTTCAGATGGAGAAATTGCCATCAGCATAAACGAGGTGGTCAGAGGGTCGGATGTATTCATTATTCAATCAACGTGCACGCCTGTTAATGATAATCTGATTGAGCTGCTCATATTGATTGATGCGCTCAAACGTGCTTCCGCCGGTCGAATTACTGCTGTCATCCCCTATTTCGGTTATGCACGCCAGGACCGAAAAGCAAAAGCCAGAGACCCCATCTCTGCAAAGCTTGTGGCCAATCTCATCACGACTGCAGGGGCTGATCGGGTATTGACCATGGATTTGCATGCGCCACAGCTACAGGGCTTCTTTGATATTCCAGTGGATCATTTATTGGGAGCTCCCCTTCTTGCCCAGTACTTCTTTAAGAAATTCCAGAAAACTGGTGTGGATGATGTGGTGGTAGTTTCCCCCGACATAGGAAGTGTAGGAAGGTCAAGACGATTTGCAGAAAAGCTGGATGTACCCCTGGCCATTATAGACAAACGCCGACCAAAGGCCAATGTTTGTGAGATCATGAATATTATCGGTGATGTTAAGGGTAAGCGTGTCATTCTGGTGGATGACATGATTGATACCGGCGGAACCATTGTCAATGCAGCCAACGCTTTAACCGATATTGGTGCCACAGAGGTCTACGCCTGCTGTACCCATGGGGTTCTCTCCGGGCCGGCCATTGACAGAATCCGTACCTCTTCCATCAAGGAACTGGTTACATTGAATACCATTCCCATGTCCAAGGAGAAGAAGATCAGTAAGATTGTTACCCTTTCGGTCGCCGATGTATTTGCAGAGGCCATTGAACGGATTTACGGAGATATCTCCATTTCAACCTTGTTTACTCAACAGTAAACAGTAACGTTCTTTTATGGATTGAGAGCTTCTTAATTAAGGCTTAAGCGGATATCATAACCCGGAAGGTTTTTATATCCGCTTTCTTTTATGGTGAACCTATCCTTAAGAAAGGGTAGATGGAGGTGGCAGCATGATCATTCTTGCCGGTCTGGGAAATATGGGGCCGCAATATGAGCGGACACGACATAACGTAGGCTTTGACACCATTGATTTTCTCGCGGCCCAGTACAGGGTGAGTGCGTTTAAATTCAAGCATAAGGCCCTTGTGGCAGAAGCCCTTATTCAAGGGAAAAAGACCCTTCTGGTCAAGCCACAGACCTATATGAACAACAGTGGGGAAGCCCTAAGGGAGATAATGGATTTTTACAAGCTTTTGCCCTCGGAGTTTGTTGTTATTTACGATGATATTGATTTGGATGTGGGGCGTTTGAGAATCAGAGCCAAGGGCAGCGCGGGCACCCATAACGGTATGCGCTCCATTGTTACCCATCTCGATTCCGATGATTTCCCTAGAATCCGAATTGGTGTGGGAAAGCCTCCTGAAAAAATGGATCTGGCAGCCTTTGTCTTAAGCCGTTTCACTGAGGAGGAACGAAAGCAGGTCAATGAATGTATTGAGAATGCTTCTCTGGCGGCAGTGACCCTTCTCACCTCATCGGTTGAGGTAGCCATGGGCAAATACAATAAATAAGGGGAGGGCAGTTTTAGGTCCCTCCTCTTGACTAACTGGCGTTATAGATACGATACATGCCACGACCCGCTTGCTTTGCTGAGTACATAGCCGCATCAGCCATTTTTCGTAGGTTGATAATATCCGAGGAATGATCGGGGTAAAGGGCGATGCCTGCGCTGACCAAAACAGGCATCATGACCTGACCGATAAGCCGGGGCTTGGCGAGGGTGGTAATGAGCTTATCAAGAGTTTCCGTGGCTTCCTTCCTACCGGCTTTTGGCATGAAAACAAGGAACTCATCTCCGGCAATACGAATTTTAAGCGATTCCTGGGGAAGCTCATTCATCAGATCACTGGCGAAGGATTTGAGCAGGGCATCCCCTGCGTCGTGGCCATAAGAATCATTGACCAGCTTCAGATTGTCCACATCAAGAAAGATCAGTGCGCCCCGGTGCCCATGGGTGGTCAGGGACTGCATAATGCGATCGGGAAAGGTTCTGCTGCTTAAGCAGCCTGTTAACGGATCGCGTTCTATTTCACTTCTTAAGCGTTCATTATCCTTTTTCAGGTTAAAAAGCAATAGCTGTGCCTTTGTAAAAACCTGTTGACGGCGAATATTCTCTTCTTCAAGAAAATGAGTAATTTCCTTGTAGGTCTTTAAGGCTTCGATGAGCATGTTTTTATCATGCTGAAGGTCGCATATCTCCGCCATAACCAGGGAGACATTGCGCCGCAAAATGGGATAATCCATTTTCTGGGTAAGGCTGTAGGCAAAATGGATCATTTCAGAAGCTTCCTCCAAATCATTTTTTTCACAGAGGAGCCTGCTTAAATCAATCCGAATCTGTACCTTGTAATAATCATTGGAGGTTTTTTCAGCCAGATCCAAAGCTGATAAGAAAAGCGAATGGGCTTCATCGGAGCGTTTCAGGTACAGGGTAACCTGACCCAGGATATAATAGCTCTCGCAGAGCATCTGGATATTCTGATCATTCTGAGCCTCCTCCAAGGCCTTGCGGGCGTAATAATCAGCATCTCCGATTCTCTCCATACGGTAATAGGAATGAGCAAGATTTCTGTAAACAACGCACTTGGGGAAGATGGCTTCTTCTTGATTCTGGCACAGAGTAAGAATATTCATGAGGTAAGATACAGCGCTCTCGTAGTCTCCAAGCTCCATGAGGATACTACATATATTATTGTAGACACGGCATTCAATATCGATGAAGTCGTTTAGCTTTGACAGCTCCAGCGCTTCAAGAAGATGATCCAGACTTTTGGAGGTGATACCCAGGTTGTAGTAGGCAATACCGAAGGAATTGGCTGTACGGGCAACACGCAAGGTATCACCCAGTGTCTGGGAAATGGCATAGCAGGCATGAAGATGTTCAAGGGCATCTTCATTATTGCTATTAGACATTAGGGTTCGTGCAATACGGAAGTGTCCTTCAAATATACCAATATCATAGCCCATAGCCTTGGAAAGCTCCAGAGCCTTGTCGGCATACTTTAATTCTTTTCCGGTGTAGAGACTTGCTTGGCGGTCACATTCATCTAAAAGCTCATTAATGCGTGACCTTTCGTTTTCCATTGTTCTCACCATACCTAGGTCGGCTTTTTCGCCGGATTAGTGCTTTCAATCATGGGCGTTAATACAAATGAATAAACAGGTTTATTATATCATGTAAAAATAAGAAAATAAATACAATACTAAATTTCCTAAAAAGACAATAGCATGGGCGAAAGAAAAATGAGCCTTTACACTTAAAAAATGGATAGTAACTTGAGATTCACTCTTTCAAACAGAAGACCTGATGAGCTTCAATGGTTATGGCAGAAATAGCCTAAGGCTCTTACACATAATGTACATTGATTTTTAAAAATCTATCAAGTATAATGGGTATAATATTTTGATGGGAAAGCCCAATTTTGCATATTGTATACATAAAAAATTCTTGAAAGGCATACAAAAAGGTGGAGGATTGATGATGGGAAACAAATTTGAAAAGCTTGGCTTAACCTTTGATGATGTTCTTTTGGTTCCGCGATATGCCGAACTGCTTCCAAAGGCAATAGACGTCTCAACCTATCTGACCAATGAGATCAAGCTCAATATCCCTCTGGTGAGTTCCGCTATGGATACGGTGACGGAGTCTAGGTTGGCCATTGGGATTGCGCGTGAAGGCGGTATCGGAATCATTCATAAGAACATGTCTATTGAACAACAGGCCACAGAGGTTGACCGGGTCAAGCGCTCCGAACACGGAGTAATTGTTGATCCCTTCTATCTTTCCCCCGACCATACCATAGAGGATGCCAATGAATTGATGGCTAAATATAAAATTTCCGGTGTGCCCATTACCGAAGATGGCAAGCTGGTAGGTATTCTGACCAACCGAGATCTAAGGTTCCTCACCGATTACAGTCAAAAAATTGGTCAGGTGATGACCAAGGACCATCTGGTCACCGCTTCCGTGGGAACCACTTTGGGGGAGGCCCAGGAAATTCTTCGGAGGCATAAGGTTGAAAAGCTTCCTTTGGTGGATGAAAAGGGCTATCTTAAAGGACTTATTACCATCAAGGATATTGAGAAAACCATTCAATACCCTAACTCGGCAAAGGATAAAAGGGGTCGGTTGCTGGTGGGCGCTGCTATTGGCGTTACCCAGGATATGCTCCAAAGGGCGGAAGCGCTCATTAACGCCAATGTGGATGTTTTGGTGCTGGATTCGGCCCACGGCCATTCACAGAATATCCTTTCGGCAGTCAGCCAAGTTAAGGGAGCCTTCCCCCATATTCAGGTAATTGCCGGGAATGTTGCCACTGCCGAAGGCACAAGAGATCTTATTAAAGCGGGGGCCGATGCGGTTAAGGTAGGCATTGGGCCGGGTTCCATCTGCACGACCCGTGTTGTGGCAGGTATCGGTGTTCCTCAGATCACAGCGATCTATGACTGTGCCGAGGAAGCCAAGAAACATAATATACCCATCATCGCCGATGGTGGTATCAAGTACAGCGGAGATATTCCAAAGGCCATTGCAGCCGGTGCCAGCACCGTAATGATCGGTAATTTGTTTGCAGGAACCGAAGAGAGCCCCGGGGAGTCTGAAATTTTCCAGGGCAGGCGCTTTAAGGTCTACCGCGGCATGGGTTCTTTAGGGGCCATGACCAAGGGCAGCAAGGATCGCTATTTCCAAGAGGGAACCTCCAAGCTGGTTCCGGAAGGAGTGGAAGGCCGCGTCCCCTACAAAGGACCTTTGTCCGAGGCAGTCTTCCAATTGGTAGAAGGGCTTAAGCACTCCATGGGCTATTGTGGCACCCGGAATATCACAGAGCTCATGACCAATGCCCAGTTTATCCGGATTACCAGCGCAGGGCTCAGGGAAAGCCATCCTCATGATATCAGCATCACAAAAGAGGCTCCCAATTATAGTGTTCAGGGATAATACATTGAATTAAAACAGGATGGCTAAATAGCCATCCTGTTTTGTTTTAAGTTACATGACAGAATTTTTTGGTTATCTATTTGGAACAACCCCCGTATGATGTAGCAGGAATTCTATATGGGGAGTCGTAATGAATATAGGACTTATTCTGCCTGCTGCTGCTAAGAGTGATGAGAAAGCCCTTCCAAGGCTTCTATGCAAAATGGGCGATTGTCTATTTTCACGATTTTTTTTCTCCAGCCAGAATATCGAGTTGATGGAGGGAATCGCTCTGGAGGTTTTAACTCTGAATCGCCAGACCCAGGAGATTCTATCCAACGAGGGACTCAAAAAGAAGATCAGGGCCCGCATTCAAAAGCTCTTTAAGGACACAAGGGCATGGCCCGTGCTGGAGCATCCGGAGTTGAAGGGTCTGTACGATCCCCATCAATATTCTATAAATGAAGCCGTCGTCCAAGAAATAGTGGTTAATCGGTTCCAGGAGGTGCTCACCCTCATACAGGGTATTGGGGATTTAAGCACCAGGGAAATCACGGTAACAGGCGGATCGTCCCATTTGGAATATGCCATTGCCAAGCTTGTCACAAAGGTTAAGGCCATGAATCTTCTTCTTCCCGAAGGGAGTATTGAACCCAGCGAGGCAGAGCTTGCCTTTATGGAAACGGGCATTCCGGTACATATTACAACCGATGAGGAAGTATTGAACCGATCTGCCTTATGGCTGAGATTTCCCTTTGATCATTCACGCTTCGATGAGCTGCCCCTAAAGTATCAGGGCATCATTGTTGATTTTGGAGAAGCTAAAATTATTGACACTAAAATTCAAAAAATATTCTCTATTTACCCAGAATTTTCAGACAGATTCAGGAGAAAAATAGGACACAACATCTTAGCCTCTTGGCAGAAAGGGGTATTGGAAAGTGTTGTGATCAGTGTTTGTGCAAATGCCTGGGATCTTAGTGTTACTGAGACTTCGATGCGGCTTGGCATGCGGCTTTCTTTTAAATCTTGACAGCATAAAAACCGTACACTATAATGTATCGTAATGCTAAATAAGGGTATCACCGTCAAATGGGGGCAACGGAATACTAAAAAGGGGAGAAAAAAATGATTAATAAAGAAGTCCTTCTTACCTATGAAGGTCTTAAGAAACTAGAAGAGGAACTGGAGTTCCTAAAGGGTGAAAAAAGGAAGGAAATAGCAGAGAGAATCAAGCAGGCATTAGCCTTCGGAGATATATCCGAAAATTCGGAATACGATGAAGCAAAGAATGAGCAGGCCCAGAACGAGGTTCGCATCATGCAGCTTGAAGCCATGCTGAAGCATGCGAGCGTCATTGATGAAGATGAAGTAGACACCAAAATGGTTAATCTGGGTGCGAAGGTTAAGATTCGCGAAGTGAAATCCAAGGAAGAGTATGATTACCAAATCGTAGGTTCTACTGAGGCAAACCCTGCCGCCAGCCGAATTTCCAATGAATCTCCCGTAGGGAGCGCGCTGATGGGCCACAAAGTGGGCGATACCATTGAGATTGAGGTTCCCGGAGGAAAAATCAAGTATAAGATCATAGACATTCACAAGTAAATGTTCTTGTTTGTGGTAAGAAAGTGATGTATAATAATATTTCGATACAATAACAGTTTACATTTAAATGTAGACTGTTTTTTTTACATCCTTCCAATGACTTTAAAATATGCCTTTTGATGGCTAAGGATATCTTTGATTGACTTTAGGAGGTAATCATGTCTGATCAGATTGAAAACAATGGCGAACAGATGGAACAGGATTTGAATGAGATTCTCAGGGTTAGGCGCGCCAAGCTTGCAGAGCTTCAGAATGCAGGGGCTGACCCCTTTAAGGTTGTTAAATATGACGCAACCCACGCCACTGGTGAAATTATCAGCCAGTTTGAAAAATATGAAGGACAAAAGGTATCCATGGCCGGACGGTTAATGAGCAAGCGGGGCATGGGTAAATCAACTTTTTGCGATCTTCAGGATAGGGATGGGAGAATTCAGCTCTATGTAAAAATCAATGATCTGGGTGAAGAAGCCTATGAGAGCTTCAAGAAGCTGGATCTCGGCGATATCATAGGGGTGGTAGGGATTGTCTTCAAAACCCGCATGGGGGAGATTTCCATTCATGTGGAGAGCTACAGCCTCCTTTCAAAGTCCTTGAGACCTCTGCCTGAGAAATTCCACGGGTTGAAGGATCCTGACACCCGCTATCGCCAAAGATATCTTGATCTCATCGTAAACCCCGAGGTCAGAAAAACCTTCATTACAAGAAGCCGTATTATTGCGGCCATACGCCGTTACCTAGACACCAGAGGATTTTTGGAGGTGGACACCCCCATTCTCAACACCATTCAGGGGGGAGCTACGGCAAGGCCTTTTATTACCCATCACAATACCCTGGATATTGACATGTTCCTCAGAATTGCGCCGGAGCTCTATTTAAAACGACTCATTGTCGGAGGACTTGAGAAGGTGTACGAGCTTGGTCGTATGTTCCGCAACGAAGGCATGTCCATCAAGCATAATCCAGAGTTCTCCATGATGGAGATTTATCAAGCCTATACCGACTATCACGGGATGATGGCGCTTACTGAGGATCTGATTTCATCAGTGGCTCAAGAGGTTCTGGGAACAACCAGGGTACCCTATCAAGGACAGGACATTGACCTAACCCCGCCCTGGACCCGCATGACAATGATAGAAGCTGTTCTTAAGTATACTGGGGTGGATTTTGACAGGATTACCTCCGATGAAGAAGCCCTAAAAGCAGCCAAGGAAAAAGGCCTTGATATTGAGAAAAAAATGGTCAAAGGTGAGATATTAAGCCTTATGTTCGAGGAACTGGTGGAACATCATCTGGTTCAACCCACCTTTATCACGGATTACCCGGTTGAGGTTTCACCCCTTACCAAGCGGAAGCCCCAGCGCCCCGAACTGACCGAACGCTTTGAATTCTTCATTACCGGCCGTGAATTCGGCAATGCCTATTCCGAACTCAATGACCCCATTGACCAAAAGGAACGTTTTCTGGCACAGGTCAGCAAAAGAGAGGCTGGTGACGAGGAAGCAAGCATGATGGATGACGACTTTATTGTCGCCCTTGAGCATGGATTGCCTCCTACCGGTGGACTGGGTATAGGGATTGACCGTCTGATTATGCTTCTTACGGACTCCTTCTCTATCAAGGATGTTCTTTTATTCCCTACCATGAGGCCTAGAGAAAAGGATTAAAGGGGTTGACTGGACAGAATGGACAAAAAAGAAGCGCTTAAGATACTTGGCTTAAATAAAGGAGCGACCCCCGAGGAAATCAGTAAACGGGTTAGTGTTTTATATAAGAAGTTCCAAAGGCTTGAAAAGGATGAGTCGGGCCATACCCTCAATGATGTTGAGGAGGCCTATAAGCTTTTAAGCGGTATAACCTTCAGAGACAAGGATGACGAAAAAAAGCGGAAATACAGGCAGGAGCACCCCCATCCTTTGTTCAAGCTATTACGGGTGGATGAAGAAAAAGCCCGCAATGCGATCCACTATTATAAATGGCACGTACTGATAGGAATTGCAGTTTTGGCCATTATTTTGTCCTTTGTGTTGACAATCGTTAACCGTGTGGAACCACAGATTCGTGTCCTTATCACCGGAAATGTGTTCTTAAGTGACACCGAGCTGATGGAAAAGCGCATAACCAAGGAAATACCCGAGATAACCGAGGTTCAGGTGCAGAATGTTCTTCTGTCCGAATCCGGTGATTATCAAATGCAGTCGGCCATGGAGATGAAGTTCTTTATTGAAGTCTCCGATGGGAGAAACGATATCTTCATTTTGGATTACCCTACCTATGAGTACCTGGCCAAAGAGGGTGTCTTTAAAGACCTTGAGGCGTATGCGGGGGAGTGGGGAATTCCTCAGAAGGTTCTCGAGGCCTCCCAGGACCTGAAGATGGCCAAAACTTTAGAAGACGGAAATAGCTATGAACCCGAGCTCTACGGTCTTGATGTTACGGGTAGCCAGTTTTTAGTTGATACGGGCGTTTCAGGCGAGCGCCTTATCCTGGCCCTTGGGCCGGGAGAAAATCCTCAGAATGCTGAGGCGTTTGTAAAGAATCTGATAAGACAAGGACTATAGATTAAATAATATGAATTGTCTCGGGAGGGTTTAAAATGTTTGAGTTAAGTGTTAAGCACTGTGACGATCAGTCAAATGTCATTGTCCTTACAGGGGAAATTGATATCTACTCCGCCCCTGGTTTTAAGGAAGAACTCTATCGTATCATTGGCGAGAGTCAGCAGAATGTTGTGCTGGAATGCAGTGAACTCTCCTATATTGACAGTACGGGCCTTGGAATTCTCGTAGGGGCCCTTAAGCGGCTTAAGGAGCAAAACCGCAGTATAGTGGTAAGAAATCCAAAAACCAGTGTTCGCAAGCTTTTTAAGATTACCGGATTGGACAAGGTGTTTATAATTGAGGAGGCCAAGTCATGAGGACATCGGATACGGTATCAGTACTGATTCCCTTAAAACCTGAGTATGTGAGCATTGCACGACTTACTGCATCGGGTATAGCCAGCCGCGCCGGCTTTGATATAGATACCATAGAGGATATCAAAGTGGCGATTTCTGAGGTTATAGGAAAGATTATTGAAAAATGCTCCTCTGACGAGCGTATGAGTATTGATTTTACCCAACTTGCCGATGGGCTGTCCATCAGCTTCTCGCTGAAGGATCATAACATATCCGACCTCTTTTGCTCTGATTCGGATCGCTTTGCGTTGGCCATCATCAGTTCACTGATGGATGAAATTGATATGACCCAAAAAGATACCGCCTTTATAACAATGGTAAAAAAGCTTGGAAAGGCTGTTTAAAGATGAGCAATAAAGCAGAGGCTCTTAAGGAGAAGGAGTTGTCAGAGAAGGAGCTGTTCGATCTATATAGTGAAAAGCGGAACATTGAACTGAGAAACCTCATTGTTTCCCGGTATATTTATCTTGCTGATATCATTTCCAAGAAATTCATCAATCGTGGCGTGGATGCCGAGGATATTTACCAGGTGGCATGCGTGGCGCTCATTAACGCAGTGGAGCGGTTTAATACCTCCGAGGAAGTAAAATTTGTGAGCTTTGCCACGCCCACAGTTGTTGGCGAGATAAAAAGATATTTCAGAGACAAGGCATCGGTCATCCGTATTCCCAGAAGGATTTACGAGGTTTACCAGAAGGTGAACCAGGCCCGGGAGTACCTGATGCAGCAGCACAAACGAGCTCCTAAAATTGATGAAATTGCAGAATACCTTCATATGAAGGAAGAGACCATCCTGGAAATCATTGAATCCTGGAATGTCTATAATATTCAGTCCTTTGACCAGACCGTTTTTGATGAAGATGATCTGGAGCTTCACGAAACGGTGGGTGAGGAGGATGAAACCTTCGAAAAAATTAACAACCGGGATTTTCTGGAAAAGGCCATGGAGAATTTCAACCAGGTAGAAAAGCAGTTCATCCGGCTCCGGTTTTTTGACAACAAGACACAGAAGGAAATAGCCAATTTCTTCAACGTCTCGCAAATGTATATCTCTCGCTTAGAAAAAAGAACGCTGGATAAATTCCGAATGATTTTAAAAAAGTAAAACGGGGTATATATTTTATTGGGTACATAGTGATCCGGGTGATTCGGAAGGCCTGGGTTCCGCCCTGCGGAGGCTGAAAGTATTATGGAGAGAGAAAAAAAGATTTACAGTGAGATTATTGAAAGCGATGCTTACCAAGTATGCAAGGAAGTACGAACTATTTTAGACAGACTGCAGATGACATCCTGCGTAGATACCGATCAGTGTTTTGATATTAAGGTTATATTGAACGAGCTTTTACAAAACGCCATTAAGCACGGCAATGAGTGCAATACCGGAAAAAAGATACGCGTGGATGTATGGCTTCAGGACAACAGCAAGGTTTTGGGTATTACTGTTAAGGATCAGGGGCGCGGTTTTAATGCCACTGAAACCATGGATATGAAATTCAACCAGGTTCCCGTGTGCGATCCCATGGGGATGGATGAGTCGGGAAGAGGGTTGTTTATCGTACAGAATCTCTGTGATGGAATGGTTTTTAACACCCTAGGAAATGCGGTAACCGTTCATAAGCGTTTATAATGCGGGCTAAGCGTTAAGAATAGGACTGATGCAAATACCGGCCATGGCGCCGGTTTTTTAGAAATTAAAGGTAAGGGAAGGGCAAACTCATAACCTATTCAAGGAATAAAGTGTGTGGTATAATAATTTCAAGGAGTTGATGACAAAATGATGAAATGTTCTATTTGCAAGGAAAATGTTGCGGTTGTCTTTATCACCCGTGTTATAGATGGAAAAACCGAACCTATGGGACTTTGTATGTCATGTGCCCAGAAGCAGGGATTGGCACCCCTTCAGCAAATGATATCCCAATCGGGTATGACACAGGAGGATATGGAGAACCTTAATAATCAGATGAATGAGATGTTTGGCAACATGAATATGGAAGAATTCGTTCAAACCCTGCCCACAGCGCTTGAGCCCTCCGAGGACAAAAAGGAGACTCCGGAGGAAAGCCTGGGTAACCCGATGCTGCGGTTTTTTAACAATACCTTTGGCAACTTTGGGCCTGGGGCAGGTGGAGCCGCCCCTGAAAACGATGCCTCCAATGCCAAGGTCAAAAATGATCCCCCTAAGCCAGTGGCGAAATCCCCCAAAAAGAATTTGAACACCTTTGGGACGAACCTCAATGAGAAGGCCCAAACGGGGGGTGTTGACAGAGTAATCGGGAGGGATAAAGAAATTGAGCGGGTGGTACAGATCCTTAACCGCAGAACGAAAAACAATCCCATCCTATTAGGGGAGCCCGGTGTAGGAAAGACTGCCATAGCTGAGGGACTGGCCCTCCGTATCGTGGAACAAAAGGTTCCTGCAAAGCTTCTGGATAAGGAGATTTATCTTCTGGATCTGGCGGGTATTGTTGCCGGCACCCAGTTCAGGGGTCAGTTTGAGGCACGCATGAAGGCTATCATTGACGAGGCCAAAGCACAGCATAATATTATCCTGGTCATCGATGAGGTTCATAATATTGTGGGGGCCGGAGAAGCGGAAGGGGGGGCCATGAATGCGGCCAATATTCTGAAGCCCGCTCTGGCTCGGGGGGATGTTCAAATCATTGGTGCCACCACCCTGGAGGACTATCGTAAGCATATTGAAAAGGATTCTGCTCTGGAGAGAAGATTCCAGCCTGTTATCGTCAAGGAACCTACCGTGGAGGAGAGCATCGAGATTCTTATGGGTGTCCGCTCCTATTATGAGGATTTCCACCAGGTACATTTCCCTGACGAGGTCATCGAGGCTGCGGTAAAAATGTCCTCACGATACATTCATGACCGTTTTCTACCTGACAAGGCCATTGATGTCATAGATGAAGCTGGTTCCAGGGTGAATCTCAAAAATCAGGGAACCGTGGAGCTGGAGCACTTGAAGTCCCAGTTAAAAAGGATTCAGGAACTGAAGGAACAGGCGGCCGTCATCGACGATTATCAGCGGGCGGCCGACTACAAGGTGGAAGAATGCCGCCTGCAGGAGCATATCAAGGAGCTGGAGAAAGAGACCGGCACCCTGGATGTCACTCTGGAGGATATAGCCTACGTGGTGGAAAGCTGGACGGGTATTCCCGTACAGAGAATATCGGAAACCGAGGCAACCAAGCTTTTGAAGATAGAAGCACGGCTTCATGAAAGGGTTGTGGGTCAGGAGCGCGGAGTTACAAGCCTTGCCCGTGCCATTCGCCGTACCCGTTCTGATTTCAGAAAGAAAAAGAGGCCTGTGAGCTTTATCTTTGTGGGCCCCACCGGCGTAGGCAAAACCGAGTTGGCTAAGGCGCTGGCTTTTGAGCTCTTTGGCAGTGAGGAGGCTATGATTCGGCTGGATATGTCGGAGTATATGGAAAAGCATACGGTCTCCAAGCTCATCGGTGCGCCTCCTGGCTATGTGGGCTTCGACCAAGGCGGGCAATTGACCGATAAGGTCAGAAGAAAGCCCTATTCAGTGCTCCTTCTGGATGAAATTGAAAAGGCCCACCCCGATGTCTTTAATATGCTTCTACAGGTCATGGAGGACGGGCGTCTGACGGATAGCACTGGAAGAACCGTAGGGTTTGAAAACACCCTACTGATTATGACTTCCAACGCGGGAACAGGCCTGCGCACCAATGGAATAGGCTTTAACCGGGATGGTTATGAAGCCCTTGAAAAGAAGGTCAACAATGCTGTTCGGGAAATCTTCAGGCCGGAATTTCTCAATCGCGTGGACGAGGTTATTGTCTTTGAGGAATTGAGCAGGGAGCAGCTAGGCCAGATCCTCGAAATCATGCTGGGTCAGGTTACCCAGGATGTTAAGGAGAAGGGCATGAGTATCTTCTTTGATAACAAGGCCAAGGCATTCCTCATTGAAAAGGGTTTTGATCAAAAATTCGGTGCCCGTCCCTTGAGAAAAACCATCCAGCGTCATATCGAGGATGAGCTCTCAGAACTCTTTTTATCTGGGAAAATCAGGGAGGGTTGTACTATCCAGGTGACCGAGCAAGAGGGAAAAATCGCCATGATGGTGGCGCATATTCCTGTGGTACAGCCTGTAAATGGCTGATTTCAACGTATGAATCACAGATGTCAAAATGAAATGAAGCTATAAATTGCTTTGAGTGTGAAACTCATAAGAATAAAAACCCCGCAGAGATGAAAATCTAAGGTGTATGTTTTCATCATGCGGGGTGTTTTTATGGAAAAAGTCGAGCGAAAATCACGTATTCCCACGTATCTGATTGTTATTATCCTGGTGGTTGTGGCCGCCCTGGCAGCCGGAGCCTACTATTTCTTCGGTAGGAAAGGGGAAAAGCCCAACAGGGGAACCTATGTGTATGCACAAACCTTGAAGGAGTATGAGAATGAAAAAGCCTATCAGTAAGCATGAATATCAAAAGATGGTGGAGAAGAAGGCTCCCGGAAGCCATATTGTCAGAAATCTTTTTGCGGCATTTATCACAGGTGGACTCATCTGCGCGGTCGGACAGGGTGTTGTTATGCTTGTTAAAAGCCTCGGCGCGAACAAGGATACAGTTTCAGCCGTTACCAGCATCACCATGATTTTTTTGGGTGCTTTTCTCACGGCGATCAATGTGTACGATGAGATTGGTAAGTTTGGCGGTGCCGGTGCCTCGGTTCCTATTACCGGTTTCTCCAACTCCATCGTTTCTCCAGCCATGGAGTTTAAGAAGGAGGGCTATGTAATGGGGGTGGGCGCCAAAATGTTCCTCATTGCAGGACCTGTTCTGGTCTATGGCATTTTTGCCTCCGTGGTGGCTGGAATTGTCTACTTTATTTGGAAGCAGGTGATGTGATTGGCTAAAAGATTGGGAACTCAGACCATTGTATTGGATAAGCAGCCCCTGGTACTGGGTGGTGCGGCCATCGTCGGAAAAAAAGAAGGGGATGGTCCTCTGGCCCGGTACTATGACGAAGTGGTGGATGATGAATATGCCGGAGAGAAGACCTTTGAGGCGGCCGAATCCCGATTGCTGCATGATGCCTTTATTAAAGCCTTGGAGAAGAGCGGGAAAGCTGCAAGCGATATTAATTTGATTCTCTCCGGAGACCTGCTGAACCAATGTACAGCGGCCAGCTATGCCTTCAGGGATTCCAACACGCCCTATTTGGGGTTGTTCGGTGCATGTTCCACCATGAGTGAATCCATGGTCATCGCCTCAATGATCATTGACGGCGGAGCAGCGGATTATGTGGTATGTGCCGCATCCAGTCATTTTTGCTCCGCCGAGCGTCAATTCAGATTTCCCTTGGAATACGGAAGTCAGCGAACCCCCACCGCCCAATGGACTGTCACCGGGGCGGGGGCTGTGATACTGGGTAAGGATGGACAGGGCCCCAGGATCACTTGTGTGACACCGGGCAAGATTATCGATGAAGGCATCAAGGATGCCAATAACATGGGTGCGGCCATGTCACCGGCGGCCTGTGATACCATTATGCAGCATCTAAAGGATACCGGGCGCAGCGTCGATGATTACGATTTGATTCTCACCGGCGATCTGGGATCCTTCGGGAGCACCATGCTTCGGGATCTCCTGATGCGAAATAGCATTGACCTAAAGAATAAACATAATGACTGCGGGATGATGATTTTTGATCTGTCCAAGCAAGGGGTTGATTGTGGGGGCAGCGGCTGTGGTTGCAGTGCTTCGGTCTTTTCAGCCTATATACTGGATCAGTTTAAGCAGGGCCTTCTCAAGCGCATTCTCTTTATAGCCACCGGGGCTCTTTTAAGTCCGACACGGACCCAGCAGGGAGAAACGATTCCCGGTATTGCTCACGCCGTTTGCGTTGAGGCTTGACGAGTGGAGGAATTATAATGATTGATTTATTGAAAGCCTTTCTATTGGGCGGAGCGATATGTGTCATTGGCCAATTGCTGATAGATTTGACCAAGATGACGCCTGCCCGGATCATGGTGCTCTTTGTGGTGTGTGGGGTTATTCTGGGCCTTTTAGGTATTTATCCCCTATTGGTGGACTGGGGGGGAGCAGGAGCCACCGTACCACTTACGGGCTTTGGCAATGTTCTGGCCAAGGGCGTGATGAAAGATGTAGATACCTTCGGTTTTTTGGGTATTTTCACCGGAGGGGTTAAAGCCGCCGCCGCAGGGATCACTGCAGCAGTGACCTTCGGATATATCATGGCCATTGCCTCAAAGCCCAAGGTCAAAAAATAAAGAGGGGGCGAACCATTGGTTTTACAGCCGCGTCTAATGTGGTAGAATAAACTGGACATCTTGCAAAGGAGAAAATGGAATGAGAAAATCCAGAAAAAACAATGGCAAAAATGCCATGGCAGTATTAGCCACATTGCTTACGGCTGTGACCTTGATTATAGTCGGGGTTATTTTTTCGTCCAAAAACCCAAACAATCAGAGCGCGCTGACCCCGGCACCCACCGAAACCGCCACGGCTACTCCTTCAGCAACGCCTGCGGAGACGCCTACCCCATCGGTGACCCCTGAGGCCACCCCAACGGCTACCCCAACCGCTACGCCCACAGCCACTCCAGCCCCTGCCGTTAAGGGTGAGGACAGAAGGAGCACCCGAAAGCTGGACGTTCCGGTGAAGGCGCTTTACTTAAACCCCACCAGCGTACGCTCAAAAATAGATCATTATATAGATTTGGCCAACAAAACTGAAATCAATGCCTATGTTATTGATATTAAGAGTGATGATGGAAGGATCATGTATGATTCTGACCTGGAGGTGGTCAACGCCGCTAAGGCCGATACCCCTGGTTTTGACATACGGGAGGTCACCAAAAAGCTTCATGAAAACGATATCATTGTCATTGCCCGCATGGTAACCTTTAAGGATTCCCTTATAACCAAGCACATGCCTGAGCTGGCGATTAAGACCGAATCCGGTGAGGTCTTTAAGCAAAAGGAGTCCAGCGGCAGTTACTCCATGTGGCTGGATGCCACCAACAAGGACTCCTGGGAGTATGTGACCAGTGTGGCAAAAGAGGCCATTCAATTTGGTTTCGACGAAATACAGTTTGACTATATCCGTTTCCCCGAGACCTCATTATATGATTATAAGATCAATCTTGAGCCTGACCAGGAGCGTCATGACGTGATTGAGGGCTTTATCCGTTACACCCGTAATGCCCTTCCAGACGATACGATCATTTCCGCCGACGTTTTTGGTATGCCTCTGATTGCTACTAAGGATTACGGAGAAATCGGTCAATCCCTGGAGACCATCGGCCCAAGCTTGGACTATATCTGCCCTATGATCTATCCCTCCCATTATGCCAATAATGCACCTAAGGGTTCCATGAGCAACAAGGTGGGGCAGACCATCAATGGGGTAAAATTTACTCATCCCGACCTTAAGCCCTATGAAGTGGTGTATAACACCCTGATGGTAGGCAAGGACCGTGTAGAAAAGCAAAAAGACTACAACCTCAATATGCGCCCCTATATCCAGGGCTTTACCGCATCCTACCTACCTTCGGGATATTGGCAGGAATATGGAGTGGACGAGTACCAGGCTCAAATACAAGCGGTCTATGATGCTGGCTATACCGAATGGATTTTCTGGAATTCACCCAATAAGTATGTGGAAGCAGCCTTTAAGCCTGAATAGCTTTGTCCTGACCTAACCCATCGCCCTTGTAGAAATAATCTTAATGGGGCTATAATATAATGGGTTGAGAGGTTTTCCAAACAGGACGTGATAGGATGACCCTGCTGGAGGCTATCCTTCTGGGTATCGTTCAAGGGCTGACCGAATTTCTTCCCGTCAGCAGCTCAGGGCATTTGGTGCTTGTACAGAAGCTTTTGGGTATCGATCTTTCGTCCGGGCCCTCAAGGGCAATGATTATGACGTTTTATGTTGCCCTGCATCTGGCAACACTCTTTGCCGTCATTATCCACTACTGGAAGAAAGTACGGGAAATGCTGTTACACCCCTTTTCGAAGCTCCCTCTGCAAATTACGGTTTCCACCCTCCCGGCAGTGCTCCTTACTTTACTTCTTGGTGATGCCATTGAGGGAACCTATTTAAGTTCGGTGCTTTTGGGGCCGGGGTTTATTTTTACCGGCCTGGCCATCTATTTTGCCGAGAAGCTGGGCAATGGCAGAAGAGGTCTCAATGAGCTAAGAACCTCCGATTCTCTGATGATGGGGGCAGCCCAGGGTATTGCCCTGCTACCTTCCGTCTCACGTTCGGGCATGACCATAACCACCGCCCTGGCTCTTGGCCTTGGTAAGGAGTTTGCGGCAGATTTTTCTTTTCTCATGTCCATCCCCCCCATCCTGGGAGGTGTGCTCCTGGATACAGTGGACATGATCAAAGGAAACAACCTCCCCCTTGAAGCCATAGGCTTCGAAAACCTTCTTGCAGGGATGGCGGCTGCGGGGATCACGGGCTTCTTAGCGATTAAGCTTATGCTGGCCGCCGTAAAAAAAATGAAAATGAAATACTTCGCATATTATGTCTTTATCTTGGGTGCCCTCATAATAGGGGCGCAGATATTTTTTAAGGCCCTTTAGGCAGGAATGCCAGGGATAGACAAGATCATACGCTATAGAATGCCATCAGGAGATTGATATGGACCAAAACCTTATTCTAGGAATTGAGACTAGCTGTGACGAAACCTCGGCATCGGTAGTAGCCGAGGGTCGGAGGGTGTTATCCAATACGATTGCTTCCCAGATTGACCTTCACGCCGAATATGGGGGCGTTGTTCCTGAAATTGCTTCCAGGAAGCATGTGGAACTGATACTTCCAGTTGTCGATACGGCGCTTAAAGAAGCGGGAGTAACCCTTAACGATTTAAGCGGTATTGCTGTGACCTACGGCCCAGGGCTTGTGGGTGCTCTGCTTGTTGGCGTAACGGCAGCCAAGGCCATGGCTGCGGCTCTGGACAAGCCGTTGATCAAGGTGCATCATATTGAAGGTCACATTGCAGCTAACTATATTGCCCATAGTGACTTGGAGCCACCCTATGTCTGTTTGGTGGTTTCTGGAGGCCATAGCCATATCGTCCACGTGGAGGATTACTTGAGCTTCACTATCCTGGGTCGCACCAGGGATGATGCAGCAGGGGAGGCCTTTGATAAGATTGCCCGAGTTTTAGGCTTGGGCTACCCGGGTGGTCCCGCTGTGGATAAACAGGCCAGAAACGGGAATCCCAAAGCCTATCGCTTCCCCAGGGTCCAGTTCTCCGATGCTCCTTATGATTACTCCTTCTCAGGGCTAAAGACCGCTGTCATCAACCACGTCAACCATACCCGGCAAAAAGGTGAGGAGTTGAATATTCCGGATATATGTGCTTCTTTCCAGCAGGCTGTCATTGATGTTTTGGTGGATCATGCCGTTTCGGCGGCCAGTGGTCTGGGGGTTAAGACCCTATGCCTGGCGGGAGGGGTTGCATCCAACTCCCTCCTTCGGGGAACCCTCGAGGAAAGGGCAAAAAAAGAGGGCATGCGCGCCCTTTATCCACCACCGGTATTATGTACGGACAATGCCGCTATGATTGCCGCTGCCGGATATTTTTCCTATAAAGCTGGAGAATTTGCAGATTATACCTTAAATGCCGTACCCTCCCTCCGCATAGGACAGGGGCATCAGCCCACATAATATCCACCAGAAGGAACTGAATTTACTCTGTGAATGTTGTGGAAATATGCATAGAAATCGCTTATATTGCCCGTTTTACCTGTGGAAAACTCTGTGGATTGTGTGGATAAGCCTGTGTATTTATCTACAGGGCCTTATACATATCGTAATAATTAAGGACTTTTTTTACATAGTCTTGGGTCTGCTCGTAAGGGGGTATGCCGTCATATTTTCTTACAGCATTAGGACCCGCATTATAGGCTGCTAAAGCAAGCTTCAAATCACCGTCAAAGGCCTTTAGCTGATAGTAAAGATATTGGGTGCCACCCTTGATATTCTGTTCAATATTATACGCGTCAGTCACCCCTAAGCCCTCGGCTGTTCCCGGCATGAGCTGCATCAGCCCCATGGCCCCAGAAGTGGAAAGAGCAAACGGTTGAAAGCCGGACTCCTGTTTCATAACAGCCCTTACCAGCTTCGGGTCCAATCCGAACTGGGCGGAATATAAATCAATGGCCGATTCGATCCTGGGCATAAGCTCCTGAATCTCCGCCTGTGAAAGACGGGTATAGACCGATTCATAGGAACCCGAAACCAACGGATACTTGGTCTTTGAGGTGGAACCGGTCAAGCTGGAGTTTAGTGTTAATAGGTCACTATCAATAAGCGGTGCAGTGGAGTCGGCCAAGGAAGAGGCTTGCAAGGCAGTGTAGGAATCGGCCAATACCTCATTGAAGCTGACTGGGTCTTGGGTCTTAATATTAAGCTTAACCGGCAAGCGGCTTTGAATTTCAGAAATTTTCTGATTGAGGAGACTGGATACGTTTGGAATATTCATAAGACCCTCCCACTTTTCTTATATTTATTATATCGGACTTTGGAGAGGCTTTCAAAAGGTTTAGTAATTTGTACCATGATCTATCGCAAGACCTCAATGGCTTCCTCCAGCCCATCCATATGGATTTGAGCCATATCCACCCCCGAGAGCGTAGGAAACAAATATTCAATCTCTCTGATAAGCTGGGACTTTAACGTTAAATGTGCAAGATAGTCTTCATAGCGTCCATCCTTCTTAAGTTTGAGGTCGGCTTCAACCTCCAGACCGCTCTCCAGTCTTTGAATGTCCTCACGGATTAAGCGGTTCTTGATGACCAGGTTGGAAATCTCCTCTTTGATACCCCGGATCTCTGCTTTTATTTTTCTTTTCTTAAAAAAGAGATGAAAGGGAAATAAAGGGCTGGACAAGACCTTTTCATTCTTGATAAAAAGAAACCAATCGGTGATAAGAGCGGTATGGGAAAGGTTCAATGCCTCAATTCTTTCTATATTCCGGTTGTACAGGCTTACTTTTTCCTTTATCTTATCAACATGGTCTTCATAACAAGTGCTCAAAAACTGGTCTGCTGAGTCTCCCAGACTTGCCATGATGCTTTGGATTTGATCTCGAATCTCTTTAAGCCTGACCAGAAGTTCCAGAGCCAGCGCCTTTCTTCTTTCCTCCCTATCGAAACCCATCGCTATTTTACCTCCTTAAGGTATTGAGCATTGGCCCATCCGATCATCTCTTTGAGCTTTATTTTATACCACAGGCTTCCCGAGGGATCACGCTGCTCTTCGCCCAGAAATTGAACGGTAGTGTCGGCTTTCATCAGGTAAAGCTTTTCACCCAATGAGCCGGGTGCCACTCTCAGGTACAGGCCTTTGGAGGCAGTGACCCTATAGGTTTTGGGTTCTTCTACCTCAAGTGTTTCCGAAACGGGGGGGAGGGGTTTGGTTTTAAACACCGCCGCCAGAGTAGGGTTACTACTGATCAATTGGAGGGCCCACCGTTCAGATCTCTCAAGAAATTCGGCATTCATCTGATAGGCCTGTGGGTTTATTCTGAAAAGAAAAGACTTGCCTGGCTGAGTGAAAGAGAATAGGGAATAAAGGACGATGAGAGTTACTAGAACGGTTATTTTAAAGCGAAACAGAAGGCGTAGGGGGCTAAAAAGAGTGTAGAAGAATCTACGGAACATCCTTTTTACGCTTATCCCCAAGGGAGTAGGGTGGCGCCTGGAAGTCTTATAGGTCACCGATACCCTTTTCTGCCTTCGTTTTCTGGACGGGACAGCTTCTGAAAGATCGCTCCGGTCTTCTCTTTTACGAGAAAGCGCATTTATAAGGGAGGAAAAGAGGGCCGCAGCCTTTTTGGGGGCCATTATAAAAAGGGCAGATGCGGCACCTCTTAAACACTTTTTTAGGCAGGTCACCAGGTTGATGAGCAGGTTTTTATAGAAATGATGCAGCCACTCCTTCAAGGGGAAGGAAAAGGTCTCTTCTTTTCCATAGATCTCCGAGGGGATTACCTCGGAGCCAGGATTAAGCTGGGATTCAATGGACGATGCTCTAAAATTCAGACTAAGATTGGGCTTTGGATCGATGACGGATACACTTAAGAGTCCTTCCAAGTCCTCTTCGCCCGTGAATTCTGCCAAAAGGGGATGGCTGATAAAATATCCCAAATCAAGTGATTTATTGAGGTTGCACATGATAAGTGCGGCAAGCTTTCGATTCTCTTCAGTTTCAGCAGCATCGTTCAAAACTTCATGAAGCTGAGAATAGGTGTCCTTAAGTCTGATTTTACTCATTCTCAGGATAGCCTGACGGCGGATAAAGGGATCGGGATTCTTAAGAAAAACACCCAATTCTTCGATGCTCGAAAGTTTTTGGATGGCCTTACCGGCTTCTTTTTCGATCCTGTACCAGCCAGGAAGAAAATCCAATCCGTCGGTTAACACCCTACCCGCTCCTTTTGATACTATAAATTTCATTCTGTAAATTATAGTATCATCCGCAAGGATAGTTCATAAATCCCCTATCTTTCTTAATTGTCATAGGACTTAAGCCCCTTTCATAGGGTTGACCCTTCTGGGTCTAGAAGTCCAGTATGCCTGTCTCTATAGGTTTTTTGAGGTCTCGGCTTTGCGCCTTGAATTGGGAGGGAGACATTCCCAAGTGTTTTTTGAATTGACGGGTGAAATAGTTGACGTCATTAAAGCCGGTGGCCAATGCCGTCTCAGTAATGTTCAGCCCGGTGCTTACCAACAAATCTGCTGCCTGCCTGATTCTGACACTGTTTATATATTCTGTAATGGTCATGGTGGTTATTTTCTTAAATACACGGCTGAAATAATAAAGGCTGGTATTGGCCAGACGAGCAAGCTCACATCCGGTAATTCTTGTGGCATAATGATCTTCAATATACCGAAAAACGGGACTAAACCGTTCCATATCCTTTTTTCTTCCCTCAAACTCAAGGGGTGACAGGGTCCCCGCCCTATGCCCCCTGATCAGAAGAACAAGAATTCTACTGAAATAGGATATAATAGAAAGCTCATACCCGATCTTTTTATCCTCATATTCGTCGATAATGGCGTGGATGCAGTTCAATATTTCTTGATCCCCTTTAATCCTATTGTTAAAAAGGATGAGGTTTCGGGCTATGGGAGCAATGTATTTTATGTCGCTAATATTGAGGAGGCTGCTTTGGAGGAGCCTAGGATCCATAATAAAGCAGTAGTAGGAGAGCTCCTTTGATATACTACAGCCGCTGTGCAGCTCCCCGCTATTAACAACAATCAGATCCCCCTGCTTCACATGAAAAGGGACGCGATTACATTCAAATATACCGGTTCCAGATTTGACATATAGAAATTCCATATGTTCATGCCAATGCGCTTCAAAAGTGTTTCCTGGGCGTTTGAAGGAGCAAGAGGATACAATGATAGGAAATAAATTATTCTGTCCGCAGGGCATTTCATGCATGGTGAGGTCTTTTTCTAACAATTTCATCTTACAATACCTTCTAAAGAGAGCAAATTAGTGCTTGTTCTTGGCAAACCCATCTGAGCGGGACTACAGCTAACTTATATATTATAGATGTAGTCAGAAGATGTAAATAGTTCTTAAAAAGTACTGCAATAAAATGTAATCGGGCTGGCACTATGGCTTAACCCGTAAAAGTAGGTGTAAGGAAAATGGCTTCGAATGATAAAATACAACGGACTCTGACCACAGCGCTATTTGTTTATTTTTCTGCTGCCTCGGTAGTCAATCCGTTAATGTCAGTTTATTTAAGCGGGATGTTGAATCCTGTTGAAGTCGGGATAGTGATGGCCATCCTCCCCCTCTCAATGATATTGATTCAGCCCTTTTGGGGAATTGCCGCTGATCTTTACGGCGTACAACGGGTTTTACCGCTTACATTAATTTTGGCTGCGGCTGCATCTGTTGGTTTTATTTTCGTACGTTCCTTTTGGGGCGTGCTATTGGTATATGCTGTGTATGCTATTTTCATTGTTTCCACCGCATCCCTATTGGATGTTCTGATCCTTTCGTTCTGTAGAGAGAGATATGGACGGATAAAGCTTTGGGGAACCATAGGCTATGGAATCGGTGTGTTCGTCTGCGGCGTCTATAAGAGCCAGCTTCTAGGATTCTGGAACTTTCTTATCCACATCCCTCTTCTTCTTATCACTGCCTTTATTGTGCGGAGGCTTCCCATAAAGGGTGGTGAAGGATCATCCCAGGCTAATTTAAGTACGGGCAAAGTGGGAGGATACGCCTTTTTAAAAAACAAGAAGCTCATCGTGTTATTTTTTTGTCTGTTTCTGGTGGGAGTCATATGTAAGGGCTATGACAACTTCTTTCCTGTAGGAATTAATAATATGGGAGCTTCCGATCTTTTATTCGGAACCACCTGGGTCATAGGAATCATCCCGGAGATTACTTTGTTCTATTTTATGGATATCATCTCCAGAAGGTTTTCCTCATGGCATATCTTAATTGCCGGGACGGTCTTTTTTGCACTGAGAACTGCTATCATAGGATTTTTTCCCATTCTATGGGTGTGGATCGCAGCCCAAATCCTAAACAGTATGGCATTCACCTGTTGGTATTTTGGTGCAATAAGCCTCATACGCGATTTGACGGAGGAACATCAACAAGCGTCTGCCCAGGCGGCCTTCTGGTCCATCAGCTACGGCGGTGGGGGAATAGTGGGTAGCTTTCTGAGCGGATACCTGGTTGATGTCTATGGGATACCTTTATTATTTCAAATCACATCCAGTCTGTGCATATTATCCGTTGTGATTTTATTTATTCTCTATAAATATGGAAAACGAGCAAAACATCCCGCCCAAAGCCTGAAAGAAAGCCCAATGTTATAAATCACTGGAGCGGCTTACGAACTTACATGACGATTTGAGTATTTACCCCGCTGTGCTTACTTGACACCTTTTATTGTGAAAGATAGAATATTTTTATTAAAAAACACGGGGGTACACTTTTTATGAAAGTGAAATATATTTTTGTCACAGGGGGTGTGGTTTCCGGTATCGGTAAAGGAATTACCGCCGCCTCCCTGGGCCGGCTTTTAAAAGCCAGAGGAATTCGGGTCTCCATGCAGAAGTTTGATCCCTACATCAACGTGGATCCCGGCACCATGAGCCCATATCAGCACGGGGAGGTTTTTGTTACCGATGACGGGGCCGAAACCGATCTGGATCTGGGGCACTATGAGCGGTTCGTAGATGAGAACGTCAGTGCCAATAGTAATGTCACCACCGGCAAAATCTATCATTCAGTCATCAACAAGGAAAGAAAAGGCGACTTTCTGGGAGCCACCGTTCAAGTCATTCCTCACATCACCAACGAAATCAAGGACAGAATCTTTCGGGTAGCCAGAACAGAAAAAATAGATGTTGTTATCACCGAGATCGGCGGAACAGTGGGGGACATTGAGAGCTTACCCTTTCTTGAGGCCATTCGCCAGGTATCGGCAGAGGTGGGTAAGGAAAATGTGGTCTATATTCATGTGACGCTGGTTCCTTACCTGAGCAAATCCGGTGAGTTGAAGACCAAGCCCACCCAACACAGTGTCAAGGAGCTTTTAAGTATTGGAATCCAGCCCGATGTCATTGTACTGCGCACAGAGAAAAGGCTGTCGGATGATATCAAGGACAAGATAGGGCTCTTTTGCAATATATCCAAGGATTTTGTCATACAGAACCTGGATGCAGACACCTTGTATGAGGTGCCGCTACTCCTGGAGGAGGAAGGGCTGGCCGATGCTGTATGCAAGAAGCTCTCCCTAAAATGCGGTAAGGCTGATCTGACCGAGTGGACCTATATGGTCAATCGTATCAAAAACCTTTCTCGGAAAACCAGAATTGCTCTGGTGGGCAAGTATGTGGAGCTTCATGATGCCTATTTGAGTGTGGCTGAGGCCCTGCGCCATGGCGGAATTGCCAATGAGGCTGAGGTGGAGATTGACTGGGTGAGCTCCGAGGACTTAACCCAAGAAAATACTCATGAGAGGTTGAAAGAAGCCCAGGGCGTATTAGTTCCCGGTGGCTTTGGAGACAGGGGAATTGAAGGAAAGATTCTGGCGGTCAAATATGCCCGTGAGAATAAAATTCCCTATTTCGGCATCTGTCTGGGTATGCAGATGGCCGTCATTGAGTTTGCCCGTAATGTGGTAGGACTAAAGAATGCCAACAGCACCGAGTTTGACGGGAATTCACCCCATCCGGTAATCGATTTAATGCCCGACCAAAAGGATATTGAAGAGATGGGTGCCACCATGAGGTTGGGGCTCTATCCCTGCAAGCTTGAGGAGGATACAATCTCCCGGGAGGTCTACGGTAAGGAATTAATCTATGAACGCCACCGTCACCGGTACGAATTTAATAATTTTTATCGCGAGTCTCTTCAAAAGAAAGGGCTGACCATTGGAGGGCTGTCTCCCAGTGAAAAACTGGTGGAGATAGTGGAGCTAAAAGGACATCCCTGGTTTGTGGGCGTGCAGTTCCATCCCGAATTTAAATCCAGACCCAATAAAGCTCACCCGTTGTTTGCGGATTTTATCAAGGCGTCGCTACTGATTAAGAAATAGGCGAAGCACCCAGACAAAAGGCTGGAGCCCAAGCGGTTCCAGCCTTTGTAATTAAAAGAATATAAACTAATGTAAATCGAGGACATTCTCCCCATCTTCTGGAATCAAAAGCTTATGGGAGATGCCTCTTTTTCTGGCCCAATGCCTGAGTTCTTGACGACTTTGGATACAGTGATTTATAGCCTCCATATGAACGGCGATCACTCTGACAGGGGGTGATTTCTCCATTATAAAACCGATATCTTCGTCGGTCATAGTTATTTGTTTGCCAACGAGAAACCTTGCGCCACCGGCATTGACAACAACAATATCAGGTTGATGATCCGCCAGGGCTTTTTCAACCTCGGGACACCAAACCGTATCCCCTGTAAAATAGACCACGGGTTCCCGGGGATTTTCGAGGACGAAGCCGGAAACCGGCCCAAGATCCTCTCTTTCGAGACCATGCTGCCCAGAAGTTCTTGATATTTGTACGCCTTTAAAGGTCATGGAATCCATGACGGGATGGATCGAAGTGAAACCATCGTTGATGAAGGCCGCTTCGTCCTGAGGCTGACAAATAACAGGGATGTGCCTTGGGAGGATTTCTTTGGCCACTTTATCATAATGATCCTCATGCCGATGGGTAACCAATAACAGATCAAGAGATAACAGTTGTTGTGCAAGCTCCTCACTTCCGAGGGGAAGCTCTACGGTGGGGTTTCTTACGGGATGAGGGGTCATTGGGATGGGGTCTCTATGCCCCTTAGGACTAAAAACAGGGTCAATCAGAAGCTTTAGTCCCCCGAATGAAACAAAGCTGGTGGCATGCCGAATGTGAAAAAAGTCCATAATAGTCCTCCTGAAAGGATTTGATACTAACCCCAAAAAAGCCTCGTTGAATTTATAACTTTTCTGGGATAAAATAGCTCTTACACAGATTATTCTATGTTATCAGTGTTTCCTGATCAATTGTGCTAGAAAAGAAATCGTGTCTTAATTCTTACACGGTGAAAGGATTTAGATCATGGACCAGACCGACCTGAAGATCATTGAATTATTAAAGGAAAACTCTCGAGCTCAGCTCAAGGATATTGGTAAAAAGGTTCATATGACAGGGCAGGCCGTGTCGACCAGAATTCTAAAGCTTCAGGATATGGGTATTATCGAGGGCTTTACTCTAAAGCTCAATGATGAAAAACTTGGTAAGTCCTTGAATGCCTATGTCGTGGTAACAATGAAATCAAACAACCATTTAGAGTTCATGGCCTTTCTCAAAAAAAGCGACCTTGTTGTAGAAGCCTTCAGAATTGCCGGTAACGGATGCATACTTATGAAAGTGAACGCTTCCGGCCCCCAAGAGTTTGATGCGTTTTTAGATAAAGTTCTTTTTTTCGGGAACTATTCTGTATCCACCTGCATTTCCAGGATCAAATGAGCTCATTTTAAACAGTTTATATCATCTCTTCCATGGGAAATTTGACCGACTGAATTTAAATTTTGGATTCAGAGAATAATTAAAGTAGGTCAGTAAAATGAAAGGTGATTATGATGAGGTTTAACAAAAAAAGAATAATTTCAGGATTGCAGGAGGCTCATTCCATAGCCCAGCTTCTTTCGGCAGCAACGAAGTTTTTGCTTGTTGTCCTTATCATTTGCATTGTTTATAGTGGGGCGACACAGAACCAGATCGCCGACCATGTTGTTAGGCTTCATATTGTTGCCAATAGTGATTCGGTGGACGATCAAGCATTAAAGCTCAAGGTTAGGGATGCCATTCTGGAGCATATGCGACTTAAGTATCCTGAGGGGACAACCCGTGATGAAGCCGCCGATTATCTTAAAAAGAGTCTTCCCGAAATTCAACAGATTGCAATGGATGTTCTGAAGGAAAATGGCTCCAATGAGGCCGTCAGTGCCCGGTATGGTGTTTTTTCCTTCCCTACCAAGACCTATGAGGATGTGGCCCTGCCTGCCGGCATGTATGAGGCTGTTCGGGTGGAGTTGGGAGAAGCCCAGGGTAAGAATTGGTGGTGCGTCATGTTTCCGCCCCTTTGTGTGGCCGATGCCAACACCCTTAAACTGGACGAAACGGCTATGAGCGAGCTTAAGGACGGCCTGGGTGAAGATGCCTATAGCTTGATTACCGATGTCTCCGACAGAAGTAATGTGCCTGTAAAGATCAAATTCCGGATTGTGGAATGGGTGGAAAGCTCGAAAATCAAGCTGGCGGAAATGATCAGTCATCTTTTTTGAACAACGGGACGATATATTTAGAAAAGCGGGAAAATGACGGAAGGTTAAATTAAGAGCGTGGACATAAAGATTTTGTATGAAGATAATCATTTACTGGTGGTCGTCAAGCCCCCCGATATCCCCGTGCAGGGAGATATCAGCGGGGCTTTGGATTTGTTGAGTCTTTTAAAAGAGGAGATCAAGAAACGCTACCAAAAACCAGGGAATGTCTTTTTGGGACTGGTACATAGACTGGATAGGCCAGTGGGGGGCGTTATGGTTTTTGCCAGAACCTCCAAGGCGGCCTCCAGACTGTCAGCGCTTATTCGGGAGCGTGGGATGGACAAAATCTACCTTTGCGTGGTCAAAGGCTGCCCCAGGGAAAAGACGGGGCGTTTGTCGGACTATTTATTGAAGAATACCCAGAACAATACGGTAAGAGTGGTGAAGCCGGGAACCCCCCAGGCAAAAGAAGCCATTCTGGAATACGAGGTACTCAACACCCTCCAGGATATGAGCCTTGTCAGAATCCGGCTTCTCACAGGCCGCAGCCACCAGATTCGGGTTCAAATGTCCCATCAGGGTACTCCACTTCTGGGTGATTTAAAATACGGCTATCAGGGGGAGTATGGGGGCAGCCCGGCACTTTGGTCCTATAGCCTTTCCATTGAACATCCTACAAAAAAGGAGAGGATGCATTTTGCATCCCCTCCTCCGGAGCAGTTTCCTTGGAATCTGTTTGATGAGCTTATTCACACCCTGTAGGCTTTAGGGCGTAATCACCAGGGTGGTGTCCTCCAGGGTCACAATACTGGACTTGACGATGGAGCCCTGAGCCACTGAACCCTCGGCCCGGTATTCGCCGGGGCTGGCTACTCTGGCATAATACACCAGAGGCTTCACAAAGGTTTGGTTCTTACTGATGACAAAAGTGACCTTCTGCCCGTCAAACTGGCGATACCAACAACCCATCAGATCCCTAATGCCGTGATTCCAGGGGTTTTCAATGGGCTTAAGGCCAGCGGGACAGTAATCGCTCAATTCATAGGTGTTATCAATGGCCGTTTTATCCACGGTATAGGTGATTTCCACCTTTACAAGATCATTGGGCTTGAAGGTGGTGGTTTCTTCGCCCGTTACCGCATTGTAGTATTTGCGCTTTAGGGTTACACCCGCATCATTCTTGATATCCTGGGTGTAGGAGGCGGTATACAAGGATAGTACCGAGACATCCCCCTCAACCTCAGTGACTTTAAAGTCATTGATTTTTATGGAGGGAACCTTAATCACTTCACAGGAGCCGTTCTTAAGGTCTACCGTTTCGGTCTTTCCGGCATAGGCCCAGGTAAATGTCGCCTGAGTGTCGGTAAGCTTCTGTGCCCGATCCTTAAGATACAGAATTTTCTCCACTCCCACATACTGCGTTTTTGAAGCATTGTTCTCCACATAGCTATAAAGCTTAGGGGCATCGGCACTGTCGATTTTAGAAGCCAGTACGGCTACCAAAGCAGTCTGCTTGTAGGCGGTATCGGTGTCGTTGTTCTTGATGCGGACGCGGATAAGGGGGTCTTTCTTCTCAAGACTGGGGCTTATCTTCCTCTGATAAATATCTATGGCAGAGGCTCTGTCTCCCAGGGCCTCATAGGCCATTCCCAATAAGGTGTACTCCTCAAGGGAGAGATTTTCTGTGGCTGCGGCTCGGTTAAGGTCCAGAAGGACGGGCTCACCCAACTCGGCCAGGGCATAGAGGGCAGAGGCCTGAACCTTGCTCTCGGACAAGAGGTAATTGTAGAAATACATCTTAAGAGCCGTAGTATCTGAAACCTCATTAATAAGGGGGGAGATGAGCGCTGTAAAGCTCATATCGCTTCCGGCATAAGGAAGTATCCCGTAACCGCCATCCTCATTCTTGTAATCGGAGGGCTCAACCGCAATCTCATCAAGATAATAGCTTTCATCCTTGACAATCTCCATCAGAAGCCTTCTGGCACTGTTGGTAACCAGCTTCTGATCCAGGCGCTTGCCATCATCCCAGGAAAGGCTATGCAGAGCCTGAATGAGGCTTCCCTTGCCCGCGTCGGCGAAGATCAGCGTCGTCAAGCCGCTCTTGCCTGCATCAAGGGTGGTACCCGATGAAAGAGTCTTCAAAACAGCAGTTTCAATGGTTCTATAGGAGGGATGCACCGTGATGGTACGGCTTAGCGCATCCTTCATACCCGTAGCCGATTGTCCGCTGAGAACCAGGGTGTAGGTGCCCTCATCCAGGGTGGGAAGCGCCAGGTTCAATCGCTCAAAAGCATTGACCGTTCCGGCTGCTTTGTAGTCCGGAAGCTCCTTGATAGAAAGTTCAAAGCTGACCGGTTCCCCCGCCTTCAAATCCTCTCCGTAAGCCGATACTCCCACGTAGGGCTTATCTCCCACAAGATAGTCCATGCTCAGGGCATCATGGATAAAGAAGGGCATGGAGACACGGGTGGACTGAATATCGGAGCCTGCGTACAAATCGCTGGACACCGCTGCAGCAGCCAGGCTAAAGGCGGTAATATTGTCGGGTAGCTTGAAGGTATAGGTGCCCATACCCTTTTCATCAAGGGTAATGGTCTTGAAGAGGGCCGTATCCTTAAAGTCTGAACGCACCTGGGCGGAGCCTCCGTTACCGGCCACCATCGCATCAGCCATTGCCGATGCCTGGGGTGCCGCAGATTCGTCGGCTTTCATGCTGAACTTAGCTGAACCGAATTCCACTAAAGCACCACTCGTCACCCGTACACCATAGTCCCCATATAAAGCGTCCCTGTTACTGGTGGTACGGGAGAGGCCGCTTTCAATAAAGGAGTAAAGCAGGCCAAGGGGGTCGATATTCTGGCCCGAGAGCTTCAGCAGGGCTTCGTCCACCAAGGAAAGATTGACTTTGGCTGAGACCGGCTTGCCGTCCTTATCGGTGGCTCTCACCGAAAGAGTCATATTCTCTCCGGGCCTGTAGCTGGATTTATCGGTTTTTATCTCCAGCTCGAGTTTCTTTTCATTATAATCGTACCGTACCGATGTTTGGGTTTGGATATAGCCCTTACCGGTAAAGACAATGCCGTTCACATAGTAGTTGGGGGCGTAGCTTTCAGGGAAGCTCCGGGTAAGAGAGGGCTGAAGGCTAAACTTGTAGTCCTTAATCCCATTCCGAGATTCTACAAAAAGGGTGCGCATGTCTTTTATCGGCTCCTCGTTTTTTAGCACTTGAAGGATAACCGTTTCATTGGCCTTATAGGTATCTTTATCGGCCTTAAGGTAATAGTAATCATAATCCTGGGGATAGATCCCCTTGCTGTTTTGAGAGAACCAGGCTTCACCCTTCACGTTTCGGTCTTGGCTGTCCTTAAGCGTAATTTCAGCGGTATAATAGCCTTCTGTCTGGGTGTCCACCGGGAATTCATAGCTGGCCGTACCATCCTGAGCGGTAGTCACCACCGTCTGATAAAGGGTGGTATGTTTTTCACGGTACTCGTAGGTCTTTCTGACCACCTTGTTTATGGCGTCATACTCATCCCCAGTTTCTATTTTCTCCCATTGGGTATGGATGATTTTAAGGTTCAATTCCTTCAGAGCAACAGGCTCACCCACGGAGCTGTCATTGTTGGGATCCTCGTCATTGAGAGAATCCAGTGTTACAGCACTGACCGTAACATTGACTATTCCTCTGCCTGCGTCCATTTTGCCTTGGGACTCAAAGGCCACATCATTGGCAAAAACTCTGAAGTCATAGTATTCCGTCACATCCCCGGTTTCAGGGAAATCGGCATTGGCACTGATGCTGAAATAACATTCACCTTGCATTTTAGCGGTATATTGGGGAGTATATTCAACCTGTAAAACCCCCGTGGCATCGGTTGTTCCCTGGCCTCTTTTGGAGGACGAATAACCGTTGATGGTGTAATTTAAGGGGACATTGGAAACAGGGGTTCCATCAAAGAAGGAGGCTTTCAAAGTAAAGGTGATGGGCTCTCCGACAAAGACAGCCTTTTTGTCCGAACTGATTTCTAGCTTGTATTGTGGCTTGATGTAGTTTTCCACATTAAAATAGGTGCTTGAAAGGACTTGATCTCCCTCTCTAACCGTCAGGGTGTAATAGCCTGGGTCAAGCGCCGGAAGCGCCAAGCTTCCCTCGTAAAATCCACTATTTGTCTTGAGGGTGAGGGTTTCCAACGGGTGGGAGAGGTAGGGGATAAAGCGGCTCACGATGCTGGCTTTCATAGGATAGTAATAGCCCCCACCATTTGTAAGCTCAACGGTGATTTCTTCGGGTATTTTCCCATCCACGCGGCTCTTGATAAAACCCCAGAATTCAACAGTATCGCTGGGCTTGTAAAGGGTCCTGTCGGTCTGCATATAGCGCCAGTATAGGCCTTCGCCATAGGGCTGATAAGAGGCGTAATCAGAATCATAGGAAAATCCGGCATTAATAAGACTTTGCTTACCCTCAGCGGTGGTCACCCTGTAAAGATCCTGAGTGGCAATCTCTCCATTCCCGGTTTTAGTAGTGGCAGGAAGCATTGCCAGTCCTGAGGCATCGGTCTTAAGTCCTTTACCGGTATTGAGATCAAAGACCTCGGCATCTTTAACCGTGCTGCCGGTTTTAAGATCATTCAGCCAGAAAAGGGTCTGATCCTTGTCGCCAACCGTATAGGCAGCCACATCCGAAATCTGGAGGAAGGCCTGGGCTGTCAGCTTGTCACCGGAAAGCTCAATGAGGTAAAAGCCCTGAGGCAGCGTTTCAGGGAAAAGCATATACTTGGACTGCCATTTAGTCAGATCAAAGCTTTGCTTGAATTCCAAGACCTTCTCAAGATTTGAGGTGGGGGTCATACCCTTGCTTGCGGCGTAGGGAGCCCATGAGGGAGCCTGTTCCTTATCTCTTATGGCCTTGATAAAATCCTCAAGGGTTTTGAACCGATAGGCCATAAGGCTTATTTCTGCCTGTGATACCTTCTGATTCATATAGAGATTGAAGCCAATGGCAGGTTTTTCAGTCGTACCAAATTCCAGCCATGGACTGTCCACATAAAGTGTTCCAGGAAAAGGGTCGGCTGTACTTTCAGGATCCTTGGAAGTTTCGAAGGAAAAAACGTAATCCTCGGAGAGGCTCACCGCACCCTTGGCAGCCGAGAGTCCTTTTTTAATCTTCACGGTATAAAGCGTGGCGGCCTCAAGCTTTTTAGGAATGAATACCGTCGTGTAGCCATTGCTTTCAAACCGGCCTTCCACCTTAGGGGTGATTTCAAAGTGTTTTGAGATATTTTGTACGTCAGGATAGGAAAAATAGAGCTCTATGCCTGTATCCAGCGGAACCTCGGAGGTCATTTTTTCCGGTAGGCTTCCCAGCACTGTAAAATCCCGCTTGGTTTGAAAAGCGAAGCTTGCCGTTTTTCCGTCCCTTGTTTTTACATCAATAAAATAGACCTGATTTTGCTTAAGGGGCTGAGTGGGTTTGAGTAGAAATTTATTACTGGAAAGGGTCGTCACGGTATAGCTTACCGTATCGTCTCTGAAGGCAACGCTTGATTGAATCTCTTCCAGCGTCATATCCCCTTCCGAGGTCAGGATAAATCCACTTTCCGGAGAGACTCCCGTCTCGTTCTCTTTTTCAGGGACAATGGAGAATCCGCTTCTGTAGGAATCGGCTGACGCTGTAATCGCAGGAGAGAAGGGATTAAGAACCGTAACTGACAGAACCAGAATCAAAATGAGGGCCACTGTTTTTTTCCACATTGTTTATACCTCCCTGGTATTAACATAAAGACTCTATATTCAATTAGACGACATTGAATGGATATGGTTTACTTCAATTATAAGCTTTTTCCAAATGAATTAAAAGGAAGACCAGGGGGAAACAGGGGTATCGGACAATGTGCTAGCAGAGAGCCTTTAAGGGAACTGGCAAGTATTGAGCTGCTCTATAGACTTTTATTATTGCAAGTGTTAAAATAATAACAAATTGTTCCTGTAAAAATTCATCAGATCAGAATGGAGTGAGCCAACATGGCTAGAGTGTTCAATTTTTCAGCAGGCCCTGGGATTCTTCCCGAAATAGTTTTAAGTAAGGCAGCAGAGGAATTACTGGATTATAAAGGTTCTGGCATGTCCGTCATGGAGATGAGCCACAGGTCCTCCTGGTATGAAGGCATTCAACAGAAGGCCGAGAAGGACCTTCGTGAGATTATGAACATTCCTTCCGGCTATAAGGTGCTGTTTCTTCAAGGTGGAGCCCACTTGCAGTTTTCCATGATCCCTCTTAACCTTATAAAGAATGGGAAAGCAGATTATCTGGTAACCGGCGTTTGGGCCAAAAAGGCTTATCAGGAAGGCAAGAAGTATCTCAATGCCCGTGTGGTGGCCTCCTCCGAGGAAAGTAAATTTACGACTATTCCCAAAGTGGATAAAGCCCAGCTTCAGAGCGATGCTGATTTCTACCATATCACCACCAACAACACCGTCTATGGCACCCGCTTAAGAGACAAGGACATTGTCTGCCTGGATACGGTTCCTTTGGTGGCCGATATGTCTTCCAATATACTTTCAGAGGTTTATGATGTTTCCAAGTTCGGTCTCATCTATGCGGGAGCTCAAAAGAATATGGGGCCTGCCGGTGTAACGGTGGTGATCATTCGTGAGGATCTCATTAAGGAGATTGATCCTAAGGTTCCCACCATGCTCCATTATAAGATTCACGCCGATAACAGCTCTCTTTACAATACCCCTCCCTGCTACAGCATTTATATGTGTGGCTTGGTCTATGAATGGATTAAGAACCAGGGCGGAGTGGAAGCCGTTCAGAAGATCAATGAGGAAAAGGCTCAGATGCTGTATGATTGCATTGATGCTTCCAGCCTCTTTAAGGGTACTGTGGAGAAATATGACCGCTCACTGATGAATGTGAACTTTGTTACCGGCAATGAGGAGCTGGACAAGAAATTTGTCAAGGAAGCCGAGGCCAGAGGCCTTGCCAACCTGAAGGGCTACAGAACCGTAGGCGGTATGAGAGCCAGCATCTACAACGCCATGCCTGTTGAGGGTGTAAAGGCCCTTGTTGAGTTCATGAAAGATTTTGAAGCAAGAAACGTTTAAAAGCTTACTGCCGCTTTTTTGCGCAGCCATAGCGAAGCTATGAGCGTGGAGCAAAATTATAGCGGCAGTTAGCTTTTAACGTTTCAAGAAACGTATATAGGTATTCCGCTTTTTTGCGCAGCCATAGCGAAGCTATG
>JAEZLR010000032.1 GCA_023415205.1 Bacillota bacterium
TTTTGACCTCATAGCAAATGTAGGTGAGATTTCACGTTCTGAAATAACACAGTTGACTGGTATAAGTGCACCTACTGTTCTCAAGATTACTAATTATTTATGTGACAATGGTTTTATAATAAACGCTGGAGAGGGGCAGTCAGCACTTGGCAGGAAGCCCCAGATACTAAAATTTAACCCAAACTTTGCATACTCAATTGGTGTTGAGTATGAAGGTGATTATCTCAAAATGGGAATAGTTAATGTTAGTAGCGAGATTATCCTCAAAAAAACAATTCATGTAAAAAACGACTTTGCAGATGTAATTTCTCGAGTATTAATTGATAACGTCGAAAGCCTGATACATGAGTCCGGTGTACCAAGGAACAAGATTCATGGAATAGGTCTTGGTCTTCCAGGTGCAGTAGATATAGATAATAATGAGATCCGCTTAGGGCCACTAGTAGGCGTTAACAATACCTATCCTTTAAATAGCTTTACTGAAACAATTACACAGGCATTAAATATGTCAACCTATTTATGCAATGATGTTAATGCAGCTTCAATTGGAGAATACATAACAAGAAAGCTCAAGAATGAGGACCTAGTTTATATATCTTTAGGTACTGGTCTTGGAAGTGGAATTATTCTCGATGGTAAACTTCGTTTTGGCAAGCATTTTAATGCTGGTGAAATAGGTTCACTTATATATGATGATAATTTTAAAACATCCGATGGTTTACCTGGATCACTTGAATCATTAATAAATATCCAGGCATTGGTTGCGAGATTTAAAGATTTTGATAGCAGAGTAAGTAATAAAGTAAATATAAAAGAGATTATTAATTATATTGCTCCTTATCTTGGTATCACAATACTTAACATAATAAGCATCATCGACGTCAAACAAGTTGTACTTGGAGGATTTATAGTTGACTTATTGGGAGAAGAGTTAGTAAATGAAGTTCTAAAACAATTTCATAAATTATCGGCACTAGATGTGAATATTGATTTGTGCAAAAGTGATGAACCTGGTATTATTGGTGCATCCCATCTTATTACAAATGAGTACATCAAAAAAATATTCCTATCGTAATTTTACTTAATTTACCAGATTAACTTAATATTGCAATAAAGTGTAAGTAACAAAGGTATTTATATTTTATGGCATATTTATTAATAAACTTTATTAATTATTGTTTTATTTATTCTATGTCTGTAATAGTTTTTGGGTCTAAACTTAAAAACTACAGAAAATATATTCAAGAGGAGAGATTTTAAATGAAAATGGGTAAAAAAATCACTCGTGCAATTGCCGCTGCGTTATCACTAGCACTCGCAGTATCAATTGCAGCACCTATGGATGCTTCTGCTACTAACCTGAACTCCAATGACAGAGGAGCAGAAAAATTGTGGATGGCAATCAATCAAATAACAGGTGTGTCTACAATAATGGACACCGGTGCACATCCTGATGATGAGCGTAATTCATTATTGGCTTACTGCTTACTCGAAAAGGGCGCTGAAACTGTTGCACTAATCACTACTTACGGTGCAGGCGGACAGAACGCAATAGGTAGTGAAGCAGGCTTTGCTTATAGTGCTGTTCGTGCTAGAGAGCTACAAGAAGCAATGGACTTGATTGGCGGAGAACTAGAGATGATCTGCGAAGAGTACGACAACACAGCTATTGACTTCGGTTTTTCTAAGCTAGGTGAAGAAGCATTAGCTATCTGGGACGTTGAAGAACAAATCAAGAGAACTGTTCGTGCTATCCGTACATACAGACCTGACGTAGTATTCAACTCTGCAAACAATGTTCTAACTGAACATGGTCAGCACCAGGCAGTTAATATAATCACAGCTGAAGCATTTAAGAGAGCTGCTGATCCAAACGCATATCCAGATCAGATAAAGGCTGGCTTACGTCCTTATCAGGCAAAGAAGCTCTATGATACTGGTACAGCTGATAACCACACAGCAAAAATGGACTACACCCTGTTTAATGAAATTCTTGGCTTAACTTATGACCAGTTTGGACAGAATTCACGTTATTTCCATATTTCACAGAGTATGGGTAAAGTAACTGATGTAAGCGCAACTGCTGCTTCATACCACAAGCTAATAGCAACTTCTTTGGAAAAGAAATTAACTGATAAAGAAGAAGATATGTTTGATGGTATTGAATTGACCTACACTGACCTTGCAGCTAAGTATCATAAGAATAAGCAAGTTTACAGATTATTAAATTCTCTTCAGGACGATGCTGATGATATAGTTGCTGCATATCCTATTAATTCTAAGGTAACAAGTGCTGCTCATGATATGATAGATGATATCAATAAGGGACTTGATACTATAAAGAAATCAAATTTATCCGAAGAAGACAAGTACGATTTAACATTCAGACTCAATACAAAGCTTGATCAGCTTTATGAAGTAAGTGCACAGAGCTCAAGCCTTATCGCAACTATTACTCCTGCTTCATATGAAGTAGCAAGAGGACAGAGCACAAAGGTTACTGTTCAGTTGTACAATGGCGGAAAGAGCGACATTAAGAACCTCAGCGTTAAGCTTAACACTCCAGAAGGCTGGACAGTTTCTGCACCAAAGGTAACTACTGCTTCAAAGATTGATTATAACAAAACTATAAAGTTCGAATACGAAGTTTCAATTCCTAAGAATGCAGACTACTACCACCCATATGAAGAAATTCCAATGACAGCTACCGTAAGCTATGTTGTTGATGGAGTTACTTCAAAAACAACTATAGAACCTAAAAAATTATTTGCTGTAATGCCTGAATACTCATTACAGTTATCACCTGAGAACTATGTTCTCAATACTACTGTTGCAAATTCTACAATCCCTGTAACTGTTGGTGTTAAGTCATACGTTACTGGCAAGACTTCAACAACTGTAACACTTGATGCTCCAGCAGGCTGGACAGTTGAACCAAAACAAGTAAAACTTGAGTTTACGGGTAACAATCAGAATAAGACTGCTAACTTTACTATTACTCCACCAGCAAACCTGAAGGATGAAAACAGATATACTATAAAGGCTAAGGCTACAAGCGCAAAGATGGTAAGCGATCAAACAGTACAGGTTATCAGCTATGACCATATCGGAACTACTTACTATCTATATGATGCAGCTGTTACAGTACAATCTGCAAAAGTAATTCTACCTGAAGGTCTCAAGGTTGGATACTTTGATTCAGGTAAAGATGAAGTTTACAAGTACTTAGAGCAAATCGGTATGGATGTAACAGTTATCGGTGACAATGACGTAATGTATGGAGACCTTTCGAAGTTCGATACAATCGTGCTTGGAATTCGTGCTTACAGAGATAGCGAAGCACTCATTACTGCAAACAACAGATTACTCGACTTCGTAGAAAAAGGTGGTAACCTCGTTGTTAACTACAGCCAGAATAGTGCAGCAGATAAATGGCAACCTAGCTTCGCTCCATATCCGTTAAAGATAGGTTCACCTACTCTTACATGGCGTGTAGTTGAAGAAGATGCCAAGATGACTATACTTGATCCAAATAACAAGGTATTCAGCACTCCAAACAAGATAGTTGAATCTGACTGGGATGGCTGGGTTCAGGAACGTAGTATCTATAACATTTCAGAAGCAGATCCAAAGTACACCAAGCTCGTTTCAGCAATAGATAAGGGCTCTGAAATTGTACAGGACGGACAGTGGTTGACAACTAACTATGGTAAGGGTGTTTACACTTATACTTCAATAGTTTGGTATCGTCAAATCCAGCAGGCTATGGCACCAGGTGCTTACCGTATGTTCGTAAATATTCTTTCACAGAAGCAGTAATAATTAGATATAAAACAAAAAGAGATGATGCCTTTGGCATCATCTCTTTTTGTTTACTCTAAATTGGTATGAAGCTCATCTATCCACTTCAGTAAAGCTCTTCCTTTGAGATAAGCAGCAGATTCTTTTATTCTTCTTATCAAATAAAGCCGTTCACGAACGTTTGAATCGGTTAATTTCTTCAGTTTTTTGTTCTAGAGGTAATACTTTTAATAGCAAAATGGTGTAAAATTTGATGGAAGTATAAAATATCTCGATAAATTGGGTATATATGAAAGGAGGTGGGGAAGGGCCTCCGTGGGCTCGGTTTGTCGGCGTCATGAAAACGAAACGTTAGATGGAACACCTTTGATTCATGCTCTATACTGATTCTATAGGAGAAGGTTTAACGATGAAGAATGAAATTAAAGAGATCTTTATTCGGTTGGGTTGCGATATATGTGGCGTTACTAATGTTGATAGATTTGATAACGCTCCCAAAGGATTTCACCCCAGAGACATTTATGAAGATTGCAAATCGGTAATCGTATTTGCAAAGGCAATTCCAAATAGTATTGCAAAAGTTAATCCAAGAATTATTTATCAACATTTTAATAATATTGGGCCTATTATACTCGATAGAATTGCATATGAGGCGGCTTTACAAATAGAAAGAAATTATGGATATGCTGTTCCAATCCCATCAGATGGCCCATACGAATACTGGGATGAGGAAAAACTAGAAGGTCGTGGGTTATTATCTATGAAACATGCTGCTGTAAATGCTGGTATCGGAACATTGGGTAAAAATACGATGCTTATAAACAGTCAATTTGGAAGCATGCTTAATATCGGAGCAGTTCTCACAGATCTCGACCTCCCATCAGACCCGTTTGTTGAAGAGGTATGTATAAAAAACTGTCGATTATGTTTGGATAGTTGTCCGGTAAATGCTTTAGATGGGCAGTATGTAAATCAATCATTATGCCGTACAAATACATATGGGAAAAATGCCCGGGGTTTTGATGTCGTAAACTGTAATCAATGCAGAGTAGTTTGTCCAAGGGCTTTTGGGAAGAAATAAGAATTGTGATGGGCTGATCCGGTTCGTCTTCGACGAAAAACGAAATGTAAGATAACAATCGTTATATACTAAACTTATAAAGAAGTGAAGGGATGATAGAATGGCCATAATTACACCAAATTTCAATTTTGCAGGTCGATGTGAAGAAGCGATCAAACTGTATCAAAAGGCTTTTGATGCAAAGGTTGGTAGTCTATTACGGTATTCGGATGCCAATAAGTCTGATTGGGATAAAAAACTATCTCCAGAACAAGAAAAATACATATATCATGCTGAGCTTTTTATTGGTGACCAACGAATTATGTTGTGCGATAATCTGGATGTTAATTTAGTAAAAAGTACGGCTCTATCACTGACTATCACCTTTGATACTAAGGAAGAAGTAAAACGAGCTTATGAAATATTACAAGAAGATAGCCAGACAATTTACCCTATACAGAGCACATCATACAGTTCTTGTATGGTTGTATTTATCGATAAATTTGGTTTTAGGTGGGGATTGATGACTGAGCAAACAGAGCGATAAATTCTTCTGTCACCGTATGCGAGGAGTGGTGGCGCAAACCGAGTTTCTTTGCGGCAGGGTCAGAAGAACTTCATTCAGTTTGGTGCTTGTGAAAAAGAAATACTAGAACATGTTAGGAAACTTAATAAAGAGGATATAAAAGATTTTGATTGGAAGCCATTATGATTTGCTTGGAGTAAAGTAACCCTAGGCATGTACTTCGGAATACATTTAATTGATAATACTTAGTTGGATTTTTATTTATATTACAGGAAGGGTGTGTATTTTTGATAAAACGTTCCTTTTTACTTGTGCTCGTAATGCTCTTGTTGTGCGCCTGTTCAAGACTGACACCGTACGATAAAGGGGAGGCTGAAAGTTATCCTGTATTCTCATCCTCTTTTCCTAACAGTACGCAAGATAATCAAATTACTGATTCGCAAAACGAATCGCCTTCACCAGTACCTACACCAAAACTATATACATATGAAGTTAGTACCAATATCCATGAAACCATGCCAGAATACCGTTTTGTGGCAGCAGGTGAAGATATTTTTGTTACAAGCGTAAATGTTTATAATGAAAACGATGCATCTATTCTTTCAATATCATTTGAGCCAGAAAGCTGCCCAGTTTATCCTGAAATGATGGATACTATGGGTTTGCATATCTCAGATGTGAACTTTGACGGATATAAGGACGTGATCATTCTGAATTGCTTCCATGGTGCACATGGTAACTCATGGTATGACTGCTGGCTGTGGAATGAGAAAGCATCGGCCTTTATCCATTCGGAATCTTTTGTGAATATCTGTAACCCCGCTCTCGACCCTATAGAACAATGTATTTACTCAACGGGCGGTTCTGGAGCAGGTTATCAAAGTTGGCATATTTATAAATTTATTGACGGGGTGTTCACCGTTTCTAACAGCTTAAGTTTTGAAGTGATGTACGACGATATGAGTGGTAATTATCTTGGAATTCAGGTTAAGGAGGAAGCACTTATAGACGGCAAAATGGATATCGTTAATAATGAGATTATTCATGGAAACGTATCTTTCAATGAAACAAGTTATAGCAATAATGAGCTTTGGCAGCTAGATAATCCACGATGGTATGGCGTTGGTGGTCATCATGCCGATAAATGGCTGGAATGAGTAATAGTCCGGCGGGTGTTAAAGTCATAAAAAACGTTGACATTGTTAACCAGACTTAGATAGCTAGGATTTTTTGTACTATATCGGTAGAAGAAGTAGAAACGACTTATAGAATAAGAATTAATAGCATGGCTCAAAACATGGGTCTTAAGACAAGTATAGGCCTATTCATAGGGGAATAGAGGACAATACTGATGATAGACGTGGCAAAACAATGGAACCCAAAACAGGCCTTACTAAATGAGCTAATCCGTAGATATGATAGATTTCATGAAGCGATTGACCTATGTTTAGAAATGCATAGGCTGGTACATACCTCTGAGATGTCTGATTGTTCATTTTCGACGTTTGAGGATCAGTTATGGGAAGGCCTAGAAGAATCAACAATGAGAATAATGCCAACCGAAAAAGACGTTACTATTGTGTGGAATTTATGGCATCTTTCAAGGATTGAGGATTTGGTCAGTAACATTTTAATTGCAAATGATAAACAAGTTATTTATCAGGATAATTGGCTAGAAAAGCTGGAGATAGATATTTGTAATACTGGAAATGTGATGACGGATGATGAGATAATCAGCTTCAGTAATACAATTAATATCATGGCTTTACGGAATTATAGAATTAAAGTTGGCCAGAAAACGCAAGAGGTAATCAAAAATATGGGTATTGAAGAACTTAAGATGAAAGTAAAACCTGAGAGAATTAATCGTATTTATTCAGAAGGTGGAGTAGTTGAAGGCTCAAAAGGTCTTTTAGATTTTTGGGGTAAAAAAGACATTGCGGGATTACTTTTAATGCCAATTACAAGGCATCAAATTGTTCATCTAAATGATTCGTTTAAATTGAAAAGAAAGCTTTGTGGTAGAAAGTAATATTTAAATTAAATGATGAGGGAGTTCATTATGAGAAGACTTCTAGAAAAAATAAATAAAGCTTCACCGGGTAGAAAGCGGTTATACTATTCTTTACTGGGTGCTTTTTGTTTAGTAATAGTTACAATATCTATAATGGCTTTCTATTTAGGGAGAGTATATTACATTAAAAACTTTGGTATCAACCTTGTTCCGATTAAAAATCACCCTGTTCAGACTTTAAGTTATTATCGGCAAAATGATCCGCAATGGCAGAACATCGAAATTGGTACATCAAAAAGGAAAATGGGCAGTACAGGTTGCCTGATTTCCAGTGTCTCAACAGCAATATCTCAGCTTGGATATCCAGTAAAACCAGACGAATTTAACTATAAGTTAACTCAAGTTAATGGTTTTCAAGGAGCTGATTTGGTGTGGTATAAAATTAATGAGGCCTTTACTGATATAGACTACCGTTATAGTCGCATCTTTAATAGTAATATGATCGAAAGAGATCTAGAAAAGGGATTGTTGCCTATTGTTAATGTCAAATACCATAAAACCGGTGTTACACATTGGGTTATCATTGTTGGCGCACAAGATGGGGAGTTTATTATATGCGATCCATTAGGTGATGGATATTCAACCAAGTTACTTTCTGAGCATGGAAAAGTATATGCTTATCGGGTTATTGAGACGGTAAAAGATTAGGAAACGATAAGAATCAGGGAGTATCATTTATCAAACCAAGTGGCACATGGACCTAAAGGCACGGAAGAAGCAAATTGTTTACTAAGGAGAAGTAAGCAATTCTCTAAGCGAAAACTCAAACTTAATACTATACCGTTTCATGCGTGCTCAAAAGGGAAATAAGCTAATAGCATCAGGTTACAAAGAGAATAATTTTTGGAGGTTTACATATGAAGTATTTCAAGAAACTTGTTGGAAAACGTATTTACTTATCACCAATGAATATTGAAGATGCAGAAACTTATGTGAAGTGGCTTAACGACTTCGGCTTGGATGATCGTTTCGGGTAACTTCATTGGAAGGGGAAAAGGACTGGTTAAAGCAAACAACATCATGTTAAAGGTATTCTCATTCAATGAAAATGCAATTATTTGCTACAAGAAAGTAGGTTTCAAGGAATTCGGAAGAAGACGTCAGTCTTATTTCCTAAAGAATAAATTCTATGATGAAGTATATATGGACTTGTTACGTGAAGAATGGCAAAAACCCTGAGGTTAAGGTTTATTTGTCTGGCTTTATGGATTGGAAGAAGAGTTATCTAGAATAGGTCTTGTAAGTTTGGGAGACAAAAGAAAAATATTAACTGAGGTCTCAATAATGGAAATAGCATGTTTTGAAGCGGTTTGTAATAATTGTGGAATGGTTTTTAGTAATCCATTGTTAAGTGATTTCTCATATGGTGAGTTTATTGCTAAAAGTGATAACGGAATTGATTTCGCATATTTGAATGTTTTCGATGAGCCTGCTATAGCTGAAATAGAAAAAATACTTAGTGCAATGTCTTCATTTAATGGGTTAAAGAAAAATCAAACTTCTTGTTTTCATTACGTTTTGGGAAAGTGTTCGGATTTCATTAATGGTAAAAGCTTTAAAATTGGTGTAAGCCCAATATGTCCAAATTGCCATTCAATTGAAGTTGTATATGATAATATAAAACGAATGGGTACGATGATTATTCCAAGACTAACCTTTAAATCATTTTTAAGCTTAAGCCAAATTGAAAAGCAACAAATGATAAAAGGACATATTACTAATTATCAAAAAATTTAGTTGTGTGGGTGAGGCTAAATATTCATCGTTCCACCAGGATGAACTAGAAAGAACATATAGGATAGGGAGTGTGTGAGATGAAAAATAGTTTTTCTGAGGTTAAGCTATTTCAAGTGAAACCTGATAAACTGACAGAATTTGAAACATTGGTAACAACGATAGCTGTTGAACAGAAACAGCAAATGGGTTGTATTGATATCAAATATGTCAAGCGTTTTTTTACCATTGATGGTGTCGAGAGTGGAGATCCGCCGCGAGAGTTAACCAAAATTGTTAAGTGTGTTAAGTATTTTTCTTACTGGGAATTCGACAATAAGGAGAATTACGGCAAAGCGATAGAGTGGTTTTTTAAGAAGTATCTCAAGGATATTCAGAAGTTGCTCATTATGCCTTTTGATATTAACTGTGGAAACTCGATAGTCTAAAAATACTAATTTTTGAACCGCTTTATAAAAAAGCGATAGAATTGTTGCGAAGAAAATAGCATAATACGAAGTTTGTTTATATCCACTGCTATCTTGCTTAAACGAACAGAAAAAGGTAACAGTTTTTAAAGAAGAGCTCTGGGGGACTAGTTCACCGGCATCACCTTCGTGAAGCCAAGGCGTTAGGTAAAATACAATAGATACATCCTGCGGCACAAAATAATAGGAGATTTAAATGAAAAATCGGTTTATGTTACTCGTTATTGTATTATCTATTTTTATTAGTAGCTGTGGTACTATTAAAGAATCACAGGATCCGATTATACCATCAGACGAGAAGATTGATACATCTGTTGCACTCATTCCTGAAGGGTGGCATATTTTTACAGATAGATTGAATGTTTCGCAGATAATCAAGGGCGACTTAAACAACGATAGTCTGGAGGATATAATTCTAGTTATTGAAAAAGATGAAGCGCAAAAGAATGAGATTTCAGATAGTTATTTTCGAAGAGCCATTTTAATTGCATTACAGAATAATGATAATTCATATACAAAATCAATTATTTCTGAAATATTAAGTGCTGATTCTGGTGGAGTATGGGGAGACCCTTTAGATGAAATATCGATAAAAAATGGAGAGTTAGCGCTTAATTATTACGGCGGTAGTAATTATAGATGGTATAGCAAATATGTATATAAATATATTGATGATGGCTGGTACTTAATAGGATCGACAGAAGGGTCATACTTTACAGGTGATACAACAATTGAAGAGGCCGATGAAATAAGTATCAATTATCTTACTGGAGATTTCATAGAAAGAAAAACAAATGAAAACGGTAATAAGGAAACCGTTAATGGAAACATTAATATAAGTGAGTTGAAGAAATTGGAAGAACTTGAGGAATAGGGGCAATAACCACTTACGGGAAGGGCTTTGCTGGTTCGGTAAGATGATTAAAGGAGGTGTCATTTATGGAGATTAATCAAGCACTACTGGTGATTGATATGCAATATGGATTAGTTCAAAGAGAAGTCTTTAATAAACAAATTTTGATAGACAATATTAATAGGCTAATTTCCTTTTTTCACGAACAAAATAAGCCAGTATTCTTAATCAGGCATACTAATAATAGCTTCTCTATAGAAAACACAGAGGATTGGCAGATATGCAGTAAATTAAGCCTATCGGATAAGGATACGTACATCAACAAAAGTCACAGTAGTATTTTTAAGGAAAAGGAATTCTTGGCTCTGATCAGGGATGAAAGAATCACAAATGTTGTTGTCGTAGGACTAGTTACAAATGGATGTATACAAGCAGCCTGCCTCGATGCAATAAAGTTAGGTTTTTCTACTACATTAATAAGCGATGCTCATAGCACATTTCACAAGGATGCAGAAAAAGTTATTTTAGATTGGAATGTTTCATTAAAAAATCAAGGAGTTCAGTTGCTCTCAACTGATGAATACCTGTCTTTATGAGTCTAATAGTTTATGCCACCCCTGGTTAAATCTTTTTTTCGTGGGACAGAAAGCCTCACCTAAACCAGTGAATGGATGGAGTTCTTATTGTAGGCAATCCGAGTAGGAGGATATATATGCCATATGTAAACTTGAAAATTGTAAAGAATCAAATAACTGAGGAACAAAAAAGGGCCGTTGTCAAAGGAATTACAGATTTAATTGTTAATATTATGGGAAGAGATCGATCATTAACCATTATAACAATTGATGAACTTGATGCCAGTCAATGGGCAATCGGAGGGGTGTTATTAGATACGCTTAAGAAGAATGAAGCTGTAACCTTTGTCAACATAAAAGTCTCAAAAGGTACCACAAACCCTGATGAAATCAATAAGATGATGAAAGCAACAAAAGAGTTAATGATAAGTGAACTAGATAACAATGAAGAGGCAAATTACTTTATTATTGATGAGATAAATCCAGAGGCATGGGGATTTGATGGGATCCCAATGTCTGTTCGAAACAGAACTTAGAAGAGGTGGCACAATGAATCACATGGGTACCGTCAAAATTGAAACAGAAAGATTACTGCTTAGGCGATTTACAGAGAGGGATGCCTTGGCGGCGTTTAATAATTGGACAAGCGATGAAAAAGTTACAGAATTTCTAAGATGGCCGACACATAAGTCTATAGAAACAACGGAGAGCATCCTGAAAGAGTGGATAAGCTCATATAAAAAAAGTGATTTTTATCAATGGGCGATTGTGCTGAAGGAAAAAGGTGATGAGCCTATTGGAACAATCAGCGTTGTTGATATGAATGAAAAACTTGATCTGGTACATATCGGTTATTGTATCGGAAGCAAGTGGTGGAATCAAGGTATCACAAGCGAAGCCTTTTCTGGCATCATCCCTTTTTTCTTTGATAAGGTAAAAGTCAATCGTATTGAATCACAACACGACCCCGATAATCCTCATTCTGGGAAAGTTATGGTCAAGTGTGGCCTAAAATATGAAGGAACACTAAGACAGGCTGATTATAATAATAAGGGTATTGTGGATGCTTCAATGTATAGTTTTCTTGCGAGGGATTATTATTCGGGAACAAAAGGATGACCAGGCTACAGGACTGTATTTTTTAAGATAGGAGGTCGGGTTAATTGGGAAAAGGTGAAGAGGTCGAGATTATCGAAGGAGAGAAGCTAACCTGTCCCATTTGTGGCGGAACTCATTTTGAGGTTAGGAATAGCTTACTGAACTCAAGGGGGGCCACATTTTTAGGTCTTGATTGGGTAAACCAAGGCGCCACAAATTTTATTTGTGTACACTGTAAATACATCTACTGGTTTGCCGACTGATCAAAAACGGACTTCAATGAGTCTAAACCGACGCGATAGAATGGAAAGGTTCAAGCTAATGAACATGATCTTAAAGGGGTTTAAACTCGGCCTTCTATTACAAGTTGCAGTAGGCCCGGTCTTCCTCTTTGTATTGAAAACAGCAACTGGATCCGGAATACTTGCGGCAGAAGCCGCTGTGCTTGGCGCAACAATGGTTGATGCTCTGTTCGTCACTCTGGCCATTTTAGGTATCGGGAAAGTGCTTGATAAGCCTAAATATCAATCCATGCTAAAGATTTTTGGGTCGATGATACTTTTTTATTTTGGATTAGGCATGTCTCTAGGAGTCTTTAATATACATATTATTCCTGGGTTGAGCGGGCTGGTATCTTCAGCGAATTTAACCAACGCCTTTATTTATAGTGTTGTGTTAACTTGTTCAAGTCCACTGACAATATTGTTCTGGACAGGTGTATTTGCCTCTAAAATGACCCATGAAGGCTATAGCAAAACAGAAATGAAGCTCTTTGGATTGGGAGCAGTTCTAACCACACTGGTTTTTCTTGGGATAGTTGCTCTTATCGCGGGTCTGCTTAAGCCATTAATGACACCCACTATAATTAATGCTCTAAATTTTACTGTAGGTTTGGTACTGATCGGGTTTTCAATAAAGATGCTTTTAAAAAAGGTGACGCCGAGGAATGACAGCCTCATGGACTATATTAAGTTGAAAAAGGAATCAAAGCCATAAGAAACGTATTGATGCTTTCCAATTTGAAGAAATGGGATATAATAATGAGGTGAGAGCCCACGCCAAGGAGGTAACTATGCCCCATATTGTTGTAAAGCTATGGCCTGGAAGGTCGGAAGAACTAAAGCAGCAATTAACGGACAGAATCGTTCAAACAGTTATGGAAACGCTTAATATGGATGAAAAAAGCATATCTGTGGGAATTGAAGAAGTTGCGTCCGAGAGATGGACCCAAGAGGTTTATGTGCCCGACATACTTGAGCGGAAATCAAGCCTCTATAAAAAACCCGGTTATTAATTTGCCGTGGATAAAGAGAGGAATTAAATATGAAATCAAGTTCTGAACTCCGTCTAGCCGTACTGATTGATGCGGAAAATGTACCATACAGCAACATTAAAGGTATTCTTGAGGAAATTGCAAAGTATGGAATTCCCACCATAAAACGAATTTACGGGGATTGGACCAAATCCAATGTTTTTGGCTGGAAAAACGTTTTGCTGGAAAATGCCATCACCCCTATTCAGCAGTATAGCTATACTTCAGGGAAGAACTCCTCGGATTCGGCCATGATTATTGATGCTATGGATATTTTGTACTCTGATAAAGTGGAGGGCTTTTGCATCATATCCAGTGACAGCGACTTTACCAGACTGGTTATCCGTTTGCGTGAAGCAGGTATGAAGGTCTTTGGCATCGGCGAAAGGAAAACACCCAACCCCTTTATTGTGGCCTGCGACAAATTTACTTATCTAGAAATTATCAATAACATACCCAATCAACCCGCTGAATTTGAAGAGCCCCATAAGGAGAGCGGGACAAAGAAACCCAACAAGAGCCCTATCAGCAAAATTGGGGAGGATGTTATCAATCTCATTGCTTCCTCCATATCGGATGTCGCTGATGAGAATGGATGGGCTTTTCTGGCTGATGTGGGCAACCTGATACAGAAGAAGCAGCCGGACTTTGACGCTCGTAACTTTGGCTTTGCCAAATTGACGCCGCTGATCAAAACCCTAAAATGCTTTGAAATTGATGAAAGAGAATCCAACAACAGCCGGATAAAGCATATATACGTCAGAAACAGGGATTTGCTTCCAACGGAACCCATTCATAAAAAACGCAATTCTGATAAACGATAAGTTATCAGGAGGAAGCTTTCATGTGGCTTGTATATATTCTCATCGGCCTTGGGGTTGCCCTGGCTCTCGTGTGTAACTATTTTTACGGGCTGGCTGTCAGTAACACTAGAAAACCCTTTTTAAAGGGGAACAAGGATCTTCCCGAGGTTTTTCTCGGAGGGATTTATACCGAGGGAAGAGAATGGCTGGAAAAGGTGAAGAAGGAGAACATCACCTTGAAAAGCCATGATGGCTTAACGTTACAGTCGTTTCTTATTCCTTCAACCAAAGCCGATCAGAAGGTTTATGTTATTCTGGCTCACGGCTATACCAGCAAAGGGATGGACATGGGAGCGGAGGCTAAATTCTACAATGAGGAAATGGACTTTAATGTGCTGGCTCCCGATACCAGGGGTCATGGCAAAAGCCATGGCAAATATATCGGTTTTGGTTGGCATGACCGACTGGATTATCTTAAATGGATTGAATATCTCATAGAAACCCATGGCCAAGATATTAAAATACTTCTTCATGGTATTTCCATGGGGGGAGCGACAGTTCTGATGCTAAGCGGGGAGAAGCTGCCTCCAAATGTGAAGGCCATCCTATCGGACTGCGCCTATACCTCTGCGTATGATATCTTGGCCTATCAGCTTAAAAGAAGGTATGGGCTACCACCCTTCCCGGTTCTCTCTCTGACCAGTTTTATTACCTGGCTACGGGCAGGATATTCTTTTCAGGAGGCCTCGGCCCTTAAGCAGGTTAAAAAGGCATCTCTTCCAATTTTATTTATCCATGGCAAGGAGGATACCTTTGTGCCCTTCACAATGGTTCATAAGCTTTATGAGGCATGTGCCTCAGAGAAAAAGCTTCTGGAGGTTGAAGGGGCAGGGCATGGAGAAGCCTTAATCAAGGATTATGAAGGCTATCGTGAAGCAATAAAAGGCTTTATAAGAAATTATCTTTAGGATTTGTTTACCAATAATAAAATTTTATAGACATAATACCATCATTGAGATATAATTTGAAAATACTCAACAGAACAGGTAGTTGCGCGTGAAGTGTCAGAGAATGGGAGTAGAGTCTCTGAACGAAGAGCTTTAGAAAAGCTCGCGGTGCAATTACTGCATCCACTGTTACTAGTCTTCTTTCCCTATGGTAGCAGCATGGATTACGTAGAGAAAGGAGATTATCATGAAAAACCAATCCCAGCAGAAAATCATTCGAATGATTACTCAAACCGCTCTTTTTATTGGCCTCGCCCTGGTGGTCCGTATGTTCAGTATCAGCGTCTATTTTTTCGGAATCATGGGAATGCGAATCGGCTTTGCAGGTATCTTTTCAAAGCTACCCGCTTTGATCTTCGGCCCATTTATGGGAGGAATAGCCGGAGGGGCCATCGATATCTTGGGTTATCTCATTAAGCCTGAAGGTGCTTATATCCCATTAATTACCCTAACCGCCATTCTAGAGAGCGTCCTGGCAGGACTATTATGGAAGGGGCTAAAGGATACTGATACAAAAAAGCTTCAGGTTGCTTTGTGGATAATTTTTGTCTCCATTGGTATTATAGGCGGGATTAACATGATCAGCACTACATACTATCCCGACTCTGCGATTTCCCAAGCCTTGGATAGCGTTGGCAAGAACAAGGATTTCTTTGCATTGGGATTGGTGGTCGTTGCAGGTACAGGTATTCTCTTGCTTCTTATTGACCTGATTGTTCGTAAAAGATACCCACAGGCCAAGGTTTATAGGAATTATATAAAACTTCTCATTACTATGGGTGTTGCAGGTCTCACGGTCACGGTGCTGAATACCTGGATACTACAGTTGTTTTTTCCCGAACTGGGGGCCATGGCCTTTGTCGTCTTCCTGGTGCCCAGGGTTGTCAAAGAGATATTCACGATAGTCATACAAAGCTACATTGCCGCTTTTCTTCTTTCAATCTATGATCGTATCATAGGTCCCAGCCATTCATAGAGAAAAAAGCCTTTTAATAATGCTTAAAGAGCTATATAATAAGAAGAAATGCAAAAAAATGGTGAATAATCATGATGTACAAGGTGAAGAGAAAACAACAAAACAGCAAGCTGTGTCTGGTCTGTGGCTTAAAAAATGAATTTGGCCTGAAAACCTCCTTCTATGAACTGGAAAATGGGGAATTGGTAGCCCTTTTTAGCACTCTTGAGGAGCATCAAAGCTACCCGGGAAGGCTTCACGGGGGAATTGCGGGTTCCATATTGGATGAGACTATCGGACGAGCCATTATGATCAACCAGGATAATATCTGGGGTGTTACGGTGGAATTAACCGTCACCTACAAAAAGCCCATTCCCCTCAACCAGCCTCTCAAAGCCGTTGGACGAATTACAAAGAACAGCTCAAGGCTCTTTGAAGGAACAGGTGAAATCTATCTCCCGGATGGAGAAATCGCAGCGACAGGCTTTGGCCGCTATCTTAAAATGCCCATCGAGAAGATTGCCGATTTTAATACTGATCATGAAGAATGGTTTGTCCTGCCATCTGCCGATGATCCTGAGGCCATTGAATTAGGGTACTAATATGAGAACCGCCGAGCCGTTGACATTGGATGGCTTTCAACTCAAGATCCTAGCGATTCTGGCCATGGTACTGGATCATGTGGGGGCGGTTTTCTTTCCGACACAGATCCTGTTCCGGGCAGCAGGAAGAATAGCTGCACCTATTATGGCCTTTTTGATTGCCGAGGGCTATACGAAAACCCGTGATGTCAGGCGGTACATGTTTCGTCTTCTCTTTTTTGCGCTTGCGAGCATGCTTCCCTATCAATGGGTTTTTGGAAGCTCCCCTTTTAATATTCTGTTCGATTTGCTTCTGGGGTTATGGGCTATTGACACAGCCCAAAAGCTTCATAAGGATTATCAAAAATGGTTATTGGTTCTCATCGTTGGGTGTGTGGCGTACCTTTTGAAAACCGATGGATCTATGGGTATCAGTACCCTGGTTTATCTGTTTTATCGGTACGGCAAGGACAGGAAAAAGATGGCTTGGGCTATGAGTATTCTATATTTAGGATGGCTTGGCTTTGCAATAGTAAGTAACCTGATATGGGGAAATGCCGCCCTTGTTACAAGCCCGTTCTTCTGGTTAAGACCACTGTCCCTAATGGCCCTGCCCCTGGTTTACCGCTATAACGGACAACGGGGGATAGGAATGAAGTATTTCTTCTATGTCTTTTATCCTTTACATCTTTTAATTCTTTATCTTTTGCGGGGTCTCCTATGAATAGGTTCTCCCATAGATAACACGATGCAAAAAGCCCCGGGAGCGAATAACCCCCGGGGCTTAACCTTAGCTATACCAATTCATACTCCTAGAAGATGGAGAACTGAATGAAGAGTACTGCCAGAAGTGAAGAAACCAGTGATACAACGGTTATCTGAGTGTTGATGGAGGGCCCAGCGGTATCCTTGAAAGGATCGCCGACGGTATCGCCAACAACAGCAGACTTATGGGCTTGTGAACCCTTGCCGCCACAATTTCCTGCTTCTACATACTTTTTGGCATTGTCCCAAAGACCACCTGCATTGGACATCAGAAGAGCCAGCAGTAAACCGGATGCAATATTACCGGTTAAGAATCCGCCAATGGCTTCTGGACCACCAATGAATCCGACCACCAAGGTTGAGATAATCGCCACAGCACCTGCGGGAATAAGCTCTTTTAAGGCACCGGTGGTGGCAATATCAATACATTTTTCATAGTCGGGTTTGGCATCTTCGCGGCCTTCTTTCAAGCCGGGGATGGTATCAAACTGGCGATGGATTTCATCCACCATTCTCTGAGCATTTTTGTCAACACCCAGCATCAGCATGGCTGAGAAAACGGCGGGGATGGCCACGCCCACAATGAGACCAAAGAATACTGTGGGATTCATGATATCAAAATTCTGAATACCGGGAACCCCAAGCTCTGCTGCGGCTGTGTTGACCTCACTCATAAAGGCACCCAGAAGAGCGATAACGGTGAGACCGGCAGCGCTGATGGAGAAGCCCTTGGTAACGGCTTTAACCGTATTACCTGCAGAGTCAAGCTCATCGGATATAGCGATAACCTTTTCTCCCAGACCGCCCATTTCAGCCAATCCGCGAGAGTTGTCCACAATAGGACCGTAGGCATCATTTGAAATAATCATTCCCACAATGGAGAGCATGCCCAAGGCGGACATTGCGATACCGAACATGCCATAGCCGTCTCCTAAAGGAGCACAGATGTTATAGGCCAGAAGGGCGGATACGGCAATACCAATCAGCGCGGGAAGGGAACTCAATAATCCGTAGGAGAAGCCCGAAAGAATCGTAAAGGCAGGACCGGCCTTTGAGGCATCGGCTACCTCCCGTACGGGGGGCTTGGAATCATTGGTAAAGTAATCGGAAGCAATACCAATGACAGTGCCTACGAGCAAACCGACTGCGGTTGCTCCCCAAATACGCCACTCAAACCCAAAGAGATAGGTGGTGGCGGCAGTGAGTATAGCATAGACAATGGTTGTAACATAGGTTGAGCTATTAAGCGCCTTGTTGGGGTCGCCATTTTTGCCGATACGTGCCGTGGCCACACCGATAATGGAGGCTAAAAGGCCCAATGCGGCATAGGCAAAAACCATCTTCACGTTATTGCTGGCTATACCTCCCAGAGAGGTCGCCATAACCAGAGCGGCAGACATAGAGGCTACATTGGAGTCAAAGAGATCAGCGCCCATACCGGCAACGTCACCCACGTTATCACCTACATTATCGGCGATAACAGCAGGGTTTCTGGGGTCATCCTCATCGATGCCCATTTCAACCTTACCGACCAAGTCAGCACTGATATCAGCGGTTTTTGTAAAAATTCCACCGCCTGCTTTAGCAAAGAGAGCCAGTGAGCTTGCGCCAAAGCTGAAGCCAAGAACGGAGGTAGCATCGCCTACCAGCATGAGAACCAGAGTAACACCCAGCAGACTGGTTCCCACAACGGCCATACCCATGACGGCACCGCCTCGGAAACCGGCCATAAAGGCTGGCTTGATACCTTGCTTGGCTGCTTCTGCAGATTTTATGTTAGCAATAGTAGCAACTTGGATGCCAATTTTACCTGCCAGGGCAGATAAAACCGTACCGAAAATGTAAGAGACAGCCATCCATATGTTATCGGTCATGTTACCGGTCCAAATAGGTTTGGGAAGGAATAACAAGATCAATACCGCTGCGACAGCCGTAAAACGCGCCAGAACCAGGTACTCACGCTTTAAGAAAGTATTCGCGCCTTTGCGAATATACTCTCCTATTTCGGCTATACGAGCGTTGGATGAAGGTTGAGCTTTGACCCAAGTATAAAGCCAGGCCGCAACTGCAAGCGCCAGGGCGGAGATGAGGATGGCAACAACTTGAATCATTTGGGTTGAAATTTGAATCATGTGTAGACCCCCTTAGTTGTATTGTGTATGGATTTTGACATTTTCCTAACTATTTTACTACAAGCATAAAGAATTATCAAACCATTGTGCAAATATTAACAATTTATTATACATTAACACTATGGAAATTGCCCAGTGCTTCATTTTTACCATCTTTATCATATGTGCAAATACCTGTCTTAAGTTCTCTTTTTAAAGAATGAGTGTTGATTTTTTTGACACTGTACAACATAATGAGAGTGGTAAAAAGAAACCCTAATAAAGGAAGATTTTTTCATCAGAAAGGATAGTTCTATGCTGCATGCGTTTTCCCGGACAGAGCTTCTTATTGGAAAGGAAGGCCTGGATAGGTTACAACAAAGTAAGGTGGCGATTTTTGGCATCGGAGGTGTGGGTACCTATGCAGTGGAAGGGCTTGTACGTGCAGGTGTTGGACGTTTTGTCCTTGTGGATGATGATTTGGTCTGCCTGACCAATATAAACCGCCAGCTCCACGCAACCCGCAAAACCATTGGTAAGGTCAAGGTTGAAATTATGAAAGAACGAATACTGGAGATCAACCCCAAGGCCGAAGTTGAAGCCCTAAGACGCTTTTATCTGCCCGAATGTGCGGAAGAGCTTATTAAAGAGGATTATGACTATATTGTGGATGCTGTGGACACGGTGACTGCGAAAATTGATCTGGTGGTCCAGGCAAAAAAGCGGGGAATATCCATCATTAGCTGTATGGGAGCAGGAAATAAGCTTGACCCTACTCGATTTGAGGTCACCGATATCTATAAAACCACCATGGACCCCCTGGCCAGGGTAATGCGCAGGGAATTGCGTCAGAGGGGGATTGATTCCCTCAAGGTGGTTTATTCTACCGAACCTGCCATCAAGCCCATGGAGACTGAGGATACCAGTTGCGCCACCGGGTGTGTTTGTCCCAAAGGAACCCAAAGAACCTGCACCATCAGAAACCAGATTCCCGGGAGTATTTCTTTTGTCCCTTCTGTTGCAGGGTTAATCCTTGCGGGCGAAGTGATTAAGGATTTGATAGGCTATAATAAAAAGTAAGCTGCCTGATCCTAAGCAGTGATTTTAAGGGTGAGGTCAAATGAAGATATCGACCAAGGGAAGGTACGGCCTTGAGGCGCTTGTGTTCATGTGCCTGGAAACAGGTCAGAATCATGTGAGCCTAAAAAAAATAGGGGAAACCCTGGATATTTCCGAGGCCTATATTCTACAAATATTTCTTGTTTTGAGGCGGACCGGCATTGTTGAGAGTGTCCGTGGGGCTCAGGGCGGGTATCGTTTATCTCGCAGCCCCGAAGAGGTTACAGTAGGTGAGGTGCTCAATGCTTTGGAGGGGCCGCTATCGCCAGTGGCCTGTGTTGTGGATGGATGCCATCAGAAATGTGACAGAATGGAGGGCTGTGCCACCCGTCTTTTGTGGGAAAGGGTAAGCGTGCAGCTAAATAACCTGACCGGTTCCATGACCCTGTCGGACCTGATTGAGCATTATCGGACCCTTAATCCCCAATGGGCCGGGGAGGATTTTAGCATTTAAAGGATGATTTAAGGTATTTAAGAGCACTTTCGCCGGGTGCTCTTTTTATTTTTAGGGAAGTGTAGCTTGACAAAATTAGGGAGCGGGTGTATATTATATCAAAACCTATAGGAATACTAAGAATAACAGGGAGGGTTTATGAAGATTTCGACAAAGGGTCGCTATGGATTGCGAGCCATGGTGGATCTGGCGGTCTATTCCAACGGGGATCACGTAGCCCTTGGGGCCATAGCCGAGAGGCAGAACATCTCCATGAACTATCTAGAGCAGGTTTTTGCCAGTCTTCGTAAGGCGGGCCTGGTAAAAAGCGTTAAGGGAGCTCAGGGGGGATATGTTTTGGCCCAGACACCGGACTCAGTCAAGGTGGGAGCTATTCTCAGGGTACTGGAGGGGCAGCTTTCGGTCATCGACAGCTCCGAAGGCCAGAACTTGGATGAGAAAAGCATTCAGTACTGCCTGAAACAACAGGTGTGGGATAAAATAGATAACTGCATCAACACACTGGTGGACTCTGTCACCCTTGAGGATCTGGCCAATGATTATAAGCGCCTCAACGGCCTTGAAACCATCATGTACTACATCTAATTATGTGCAAAACACGACTAAAATGATAGGAATAATACAACTAGTAATGGTCTAAAATGTTGTAATATAGAAAGGATGATAACCATGGCACAAAAAAACTACAGATTTGATACCCTCCAGGTGCATGCAGGTCAAAAGGCTGACCCGACCACAGGCAGCAGGGCTGTTCCCATCTACCAGACCACATCCTATGTCTTTGACAATATTGAGCATGCCGCCAATCTTTTTGCGTTAAAGGAAAGCGGCAATATTTATACACGCATCATGAATCCTACCAATGATGTATTTGAACAGCGTATTGCAGCCCTAGAAGGCGGTATTGGGGCCTTAGCCCTGGCTTCGGGATCGGCGGCTATTACATACGCCATTTTGAATCTGGCTCAGGCGGGGGATGAAATCGTCTCGGCAAGCACCCTCTATGGAGGCACCTACAATCTCTTTTCCAACACTCTGCCGAGAATGGGCATCAAGACGGTATTTGTGGACCCTGATGATCCTGAAAATTTCAGAAAGGCCATTACTGAGAAAACTAAAGCGCTTTATTTTGAAAGCATTGGAAATCCCGGAATTAATCTTATCGATATAGAAAAAGTGGTTGAAATAGCTCATGAAAATGGTATTCCTGCAATATGCGACAATACCTTTGGCACACCCTACCTTATCAGGCCCATTGACTTTGGTGTGGATATTGTGGTTCACTCGGCCACTAAGTTTATCGGTGGCCATGGAACCTCCATTGGCGGGGTGCTTGTGGACTCGGGAAGGTTTGACTGGCTGGCAAGCGGCAAATTTCCTGGCCTGACCGAACCGGATTCAAGCTACCATGGCATCCGATATGCTCAGGATGTGGGTGCTGCTGCCTACATCACCAAGGCGAGGGTAACGCTCCTACGGGATACCGGCGCGTGCATCAGCCCTTTTAACTCCTTCCTGCTGCTTCAAGGGCTGGAAACTCTTTCTTTACGCGTTGAAAGGCATGTGGCCAACACAAAGAGGATTATTGAGTTTCTTAAGGGCCATGAAAAGGTGAGCTGGGTCAATTACCCCTCACTGCCAGACAGCAAGTATTATCCCTTGGCTGAAAAGTATCTTCCCAAGGGTGCTGGGTCCATTTTCACCTTTGGCGTAAAAGGTGGACTGGAGGCAGGAAAAACCTTTATTGAAGGCCTGGAAATTTTCTCTCTGCTGGCCAATGTGGCCGATGCTAAGTCCCTGGTCATCCATCCGGCCAGCACCACCCATGCCCAGCTTAATGAAGAGGAACAACGCCTGGCAGGCGTTACCCCTGACATGATTCGTCTATCCATTGGAATAGAAGATGTGGAGGATCTGATTGAGGATTTGAATCAGGCGCTGGCTCGGGTATAATAGAGTCAGGTGATATAAATGGAAGTTACAAAAATGAAAAAGGTCCTGGTGGGGATGAGCGGTGGTGTGGATTCAAGTACGGCTGCCGCTCTCCTTTTGGATAAAGGCTACGATGTCTACGGAGCGACCCTTAAGCTTTGGGATGGCGTCAATACCTGCAATAAAGCCACAAGAACCTGTTGCTCCCTCGAGGATGTGGAGGATGCTAGGTTGTCGGCCTTTAAGCTGGGCATTCCCTTTTATGTACTCAACATGAAACAGCTATTTGAGGAAAAGGTGGTTCAGTATTTTATCGACTCCTATCTGGCTGGTGAAACACCTAATCCCTGTATTGCCTGCAACCAATATGTGAAGTTTCAGGCCATGCTGCTCAAGGCTCTGGCATTGGATATGGATTTCATCGCAACAGGGCATTATGCCCGGGTGGTCCATGATGAGGCTTCTGGAAGGTACTTGCTTAAGAAGGCGCTGGATGTAACCAAGGATCAAAGCTATGTCCTCTATATGCTGACGCAGAGCCAGCTTCAAAGGCTGCTTCTTCCCCTGGGTGATTACAAAAAGACCCAGGTTAGGGAGGTGGCTGAAGAAAAAGGCCTGGTCAACGCAAGAAAGCCTGACAGCCAGGACATCTGCTTTGTACAAAACGGCAGCTATGCGGATTTTATCAAGGAATACAAGGGTGTGGACCTTCCTGAGGGAACCTTTATAGACACTCAAGGAAGGGTGTTGGGTAAGAACAAGGGAATGATTCACTATACCATAGGACAGAGGAAGGGTTTGGGCATCAGCTTCCCAGAGCCCAGATATGTCATACGGAAGGACAGCAGCCAAAACACGGTCACCCTTGGTTCTCAGCAAGAAGCCATGGTGTCCGGCCTTATTGCCCGGGACATGAATTACATCCTTTACGAAGGGCCTCGTGAGGAAAAACAGGTTTTGGCTCGAACACGTTATTCACAGACGGAGGTTCCGGCACGATTGATTGCCCTTGAGGAGAATAAGGCCAAAATTGTCTTTGAAAACCCGCAGCCCTTCGTTGCGCCGGGACAGTCGGTGGTGCTTTACCAAGAGGACAATGTTGTGGGCGGAGGGATTATTTCTCAGACTCTTTCCTAAGGTACGTTTTTAAAGCATAGTAAACCTATAAGAATAATATTAAAAAGGTGTTGACTTTGGCAGTGGTCTTGTGTATAATTAAATCATATTAAATTGATATGAATACTCAGGTATGGAGGTAAAGGTTATGAAGGTTGCAAAGAGCATTACGGATTTGATTGGAAACACCCCCTTGTTGGAGCTCTCCAACTACGAGAAGAAGCTCAATCTTGAGGCTAAATTATTGAGTAAGCTGGAGTATTTTAATCCGGCCGGCAGCGTTAAGGACAGAATCGGCTATGCCATGATCAAGGATGCGGAAGATAGGGGGCTTATCAATAAAGACACCGTCATTATTGAGCCCACCAGCGGAAATACAGGAATTGCGCTCTCCTTTGTAGCGGCAGCAAAGGGGTACAGGCTCATCATTACCTTGCCTGAAACCTTCAGTATTGAAAGAAGGAATCTGATGAAGGCTCTGGGCGCTGAGCTGGTGCTAACTCCCGGCTCCGAAGGCATGGCCGGTGCCATCAAAAGAGCGGAGGAGCTTGCCTCTGAGATCCCCAATTCGTTTATACCCCAGCAGTTTAAGAACCCCGCAAACCCGGAAATTCATCGCAAAACCACGGCTGAAGAAATTTGGAGGGACACCGACGGAGAAGTGGATATTCTTGTGGCAGGTGTCGGCACTGGCGGCACCGTTACTGGTGTGGGCGAAGTCCTGAAGGCAAAGAAGCCCGGGGTGAAGATTGTAGCGGTGGAGCCTTTTGATTCCCCGGTTCTCTCGGGAGGTACCAAGGGCCCCCATAAAATCCAGGGAATTGGTGCAGGATTTGTACCCGATGTCCTAAACAAGGGTGTACTGGATGAAATCATCAAGGTAAAGAATGAAGAGGCTTTTGAGGCATCCCGGAAGATTGCCAAGACAGAGGGCTTACTGGTGGGAATATCCAGCGGCGCGGCACTTCATGCGGCGACTCTCCTTGCCCAAAGACCCGAAAACAAAGGAAAGACTATTGTTGTTGTCCTGCCCGATACAGGGGAGAGATATCTTTCAACTACGTTGTTCTCTGAGGAATAGTACATATTTTGAGGGAAAAAGACTTTTGGATGGCCCGTCGGGGGTTCTCCAAAAGTCTTTTTTTGCTTAATTGGATCAATGATATGAACCTGTTATTGACAAAGCCAATAGGGGATTGGTAAAGTTGTTTATGGGTTTATTTTACAGTGCTGGGGGGACGAAATGAGAAGAAAATCGATTCAAGCAGTTTTTATCTTTATAGTTGTTTTATGTATTTTGATCCTTTTCAGCAGGCTCCGTACAGAAATAATGCCTAATGAGAAATACCAGCCTCCAACACCTTCAGTAGCTGCTGAAGCCCCGGAAGAAGCTTCACCGTCTCCAACACCTTCAGTTGCTGCGGAAGCCCCGGAAGAGGCTTCACCGTCTCCGACGCCTTCAATCATTCCTGAGCCTAAGGTAGATTATGTTTCATCTGTATCACCAAATGCCCTTTATCGTGGGGAGAATTATGGGATAGTAACCAGTATTACGGCGGGAGGTCAATACCCAGCCGAAGGGATTCGGGTTGTAGAGGTCTCCAGCGGCAAGACCTTGTGGGACATGACGCCGGGCTACTATGCCTGTTCTTTCTTATGGTCGGGGGATAGCCGTACCCTGGCAGTATCCTATATGGCCAGAATCTACGGTAACGTGGTATTGGTGAGCGTGGAGGATGGGAAAGAAATTTTATTGTCTATACCTAAAGAGATTCAGGAGAAAATGCGTGAGTATCGCCCTGACCCCTATTTTGTCGCTGAAGAATGGGTTGATAATTCAAAAGTTCGAGTATCCTTCAAGTTTGATGGGAAGGATGAAAAGCTTTATGTAGGAACTTATTGCTTTTCTCCCAGGACAGATGAAATCAGTGATTTTGAAATGGACGATGGAACTCCTTAAGGATAGGCCTTCTTCCTTATGGAGCTACCCTGTTGAGAAAAAAGCCGTTGATGCTTATCTGACCACTGGTTTTGTCAAATTCATCAATAAACTCATATACCGCGTGATCCAACAGCTTATTTTCATGAACCAACTCCAATGGATTGCCCTCGTAGAGAGTCTCTTCAATTCCCTGATAGATGATGGTATTGCCCAGAAGGGTATATTTTCCCTTGGCCATAATCAGCTTATCGTCAAAGCCACCCACGCCAATGAGCAGAACCTGATAGGTGCCGTCTTCATTAAACTGGTAACAGGTAACGAAGGAGGCCAGGCTTCCGTTACCATTGATGGCATTCTTATAATCCTTAAAGCTGTCGGTTCCGGAATCGGACCAGCACCCTACCAAATCACTCTTGGAGAAGTCCCGTTCGTAATGAATAAAGGTAGTATGAAGGTCTTTGTCATAGGTTTCTTTCATTTTTAGTCCTGAGAGCATCAGATTGATGGGGATGTAGAGGTGTCCGTCGACGCTCTTTGGAGCTACCTTGATATCAATGGGCTCATTGCTGTCATTTAAGTAAGCCTCATGACTGCCCTCCACCATATCGACTTTCAGCAGGGGCTGACCATCCCTTCTCCAAGTCATAGAAATCTGCCCGTTTTCCAGGGATAGCTCCGGATAGTAATCGGTGGAATCAGGGAGCTTGAGGGCATAGGTGATAATTTTATCTGAGAGAAGGATATAGGAGGAGTCGTTATCATTCTCTATGATAAACTCGCTGTCTTCAATGGGTAAATCATTAATGACAAGGTTTTCATAGTCTCCTTTGTTACTATTGTCATCCTGAGTAATGGCGAAAGTAGTCAGATCAGGCTGACTTGGGACGGGATCGGTTTCTTTGAGCGTTTGTGGATCGGGGCTTGCGCTACAGGCCGATAAGGATAAGGCAAGACACAGAAAGCCTATGGGGGCAATAGCGCGAAGCCCTTTAATATATTTCATGGTAAGACCTCCGGTAATTCTTTCTTCATTATTGTAATCCTGTGGTAAACTTTAGTAAAGCGGCGATATTTTTATCGATTAAGAGTTCTAAGGATTAAATCCACTTACAGGCTCATCACATACTCCTTAAACCGCCTGCCACGTTCTTCAAAATCCTTGAACATGTCAAAGCTGGCACTGGCCGGGGATAAAAGGACAATATCACCGGCTTTGGCAGAGAGAGAGGAACAATCCACCGCCTGTTTAAGGGTTGAGCAATGGGTGATACGGAGATTGAGACCGAGGTTTTTTCCTTTCAGTCGCCGCATCAGGGCCATCTCAATAAGTGATGCTGTTTGTCCCAATAGTATCAGATGCTTGGTTTTTTCAATGAGAGCATCCCCTAAAGGGTCATAGGGGATATTCTTGTCGTATCCACCGGCAATGAGGATGACCCGCTGGTCAAAGGCATTGAGGGTGGCTATTGTACGACTGGGGCTGCTTCCGATGGAATCGTTATAGTATTTGACACCGTTGAGCTCTCTGACAAATTCAATCCTGTGTTCGATACCTTTGAGGCTTTTGCCTACCGATGCCACGGTATCGGGGCGGACATAGGCCCTTGAGGCGGCAATTGCCGCCAGATAGTTTTCAACATTATGGTCTCCAGGAAGGGCCAGCTCCTTTTTGTGGAGATATTCTGTGGTACCGCTTTCATCCCGATAGCAAAGGACATCGCCTTTCAAGAAAGCCCCGGTGTCCAGCTCCCTCGTCCTTGAAAAATAAAGGCTCCGGCCGGGTGCTTCCTGTTTAAGGGCATGGGTGATGGCATTATCAGCATTAAGGATGACGATATCATTCTCCTGTTGGTAGCGGTAAATATTTTTCTTGGCATCAAGATACTCTTCCATGGAGGTATGTACATCCAGATGGTTGGGAGAGACATTGGTGATGACGGCAACATGGGGGCTTTTTTTCATGGTCAGAAGCTGAAAGCTGGAAAGCTCTAGAACAATTTTATCCTCAGGAGCGATGTCATCAATCCGGTTTAGCAAGGGAGTGCCAATATTCCCGCCCAGATAACAGCTATAGCCCTCAGCCTTTAAAAGCTCGTGGATCATGGTGGTGGTGGTGGTCTTGCCGTCACTCCCTGTAACCGCCAGAATCTCTGCGGGGCATAGGTCAAAAAAAACCTCCATTTCTGAGGTGATCAGAGCCCCCTTTTCTCTTTCCGATAAAAACTCCGGAATATCGGGCCGGACGATGGGGGTCTTGAAGATTACATCAAAACCCTTAAGGTTTTTCAGGTAGTCCCTTCCCAGACTAAAATCCACGTCGTAATCTTTCAGCAGGTCTATTTTATCCTTGAGTGCGTCTTTTTCATTTCTATCAAAGACGGTCAGCCTCACCCCCAGCTTGCCCAGGTATTCCACTAGGGGGGTATTGCTGATTCCCAGGCCGATCACAGCCACCCGCTTCGTTCTTATTTGATCCTTGAAAGCCTCCAATTTCTGGTTCATAGGTCCTCCTTGAGGATGAGGTTAGCTTATTATTATATAATTATCATGCCGGGTTTCATACTATGACAAAAGACCGCGAACCCAAAACAAAACCCGGCCCTTTTTGCAAAAGGCCGGGTCTTGCTGTGCAAACGCTCGCTTCTATAAGGAAATCTCAACGCTATGCTCTCTGCCATCGCTCATGACAGGAACCAGGTTGGAACCGAGCTCAGTTCCATCAAAGACAACGACAGCCTTCCCATCTGAAATACGACTGAAGCCTTGATTCTTGGTTATAGTAACCTTGTAAAGTGCTCTACCGGTATTCAGGACATAGCAAAGTTTTGTCTCGTCAGTTTTGAGGATAGGATCGAAAAGGATTCCATTTCCTTTATATTCTATACCATAGGCGTTCATCAAAGTCAATGTTAACCATGTAGAGGTTCCCGAGAGCATGGGCCCGATATTTTCCCCTGTATCGCTGTTATTATACTGGGTACAGAATCGAGGATTACCGCACATGACATAGGGATTTTCCAGGGCTTTGAAGGGAACCACAATATCCAGCATCCAATAAGCCGTGTCAGTCAGGCGCTGGGCAAGGGCCCTATCCCTAACCGTTTTGGCTGCTTTGAACATGGCGCTGGTAGCCATCATGCAGGCGTGCTTGAAGACACCGCCATTTTCACGGTCTCCGGGAAAATAGTGATCGGTGGCACTGATCCGGGTGATAGGCCCCAAATCGGAGGGGGAAACCAACTTAAGACCATAGGGGGTCTTAAGGGTACGGTCAATGACCTCCAGCATCTTTTCAATCTGCTCATCACTGGCCACATCGGAGAGGATGGACCAGTTGAAGGAGTTGAGGAAGTAAACCCCGTCAATATCGGGGTCTATGGAGAAGCCGTCACCCTTGGCGCCTAAATGGGTATAACGCCCATCCTTATACCGGTTGATAAGAACGCGGGTAAAATAATCCTCCTTCCATGCATGGGCTTGGAGGTTGTCATAGAGCCTGCTAGTCATCTCTCTGAGGGTTTCTCCATAGGTGGTATCACCTTTTTCGTTGGCTAAATACAGCGTCTCATCCAGTGCCAGCTTAAGCAGGAAGCCGTTCATAACGCTTTCGGAATAATCGCTCTGGAAGGGGTCTCCCATCTTCCCTTCCCTTGCAATCTGCTCTTTATACAGCTTTTCCTTGGTGGGACCATTAATAAAGTTGTCATCTACCTTCAAACAGTCGTTCCAGTCGGCGCTGTCGATGAGGGGAAGGCCATGCTTTCCCACCGAGATTTGGGCAGAATAACTTAGAATGGCCTTAAGGGTCTCATAAACCGGGCGCTTCTGTCCCTGGGAACCGGCAATGGTAACCTCTTCATCCAGGAAGGCCAGATCCCCGGTGAGGCTAATGTAGCGGTAGACGGCCTGAATAAACCAGAGCGCATCATCAGACCATTTTCCTGGTTCTTTGCCCTCCCAGAAGAAGTTGTGGTAGGCATAGCCGAATTCAAAGACCATGCTGCACCATTCCTTAAGGAGCTGCTTGACAAAGTCAGGCATGCCCATGGAAACAAAATAGTACATGGAAGCGAAGATATCCTGAATTTCTCGGAATCCAAGCTCCCGATAGCCCTTTTGAGTCTGGCAGAAGGAACGGGAAACAAAGGTCTGATAAAGCACCTGGAAGGGGAGGTTTTTATTAAAGTAGGTGTTCATTTGAGCATTGGAGGACTCCAGTTGGATAAAGCCGGAATAATCATCAAGGAACTTAAGGACGCAGGAGAAAGCCCTTTCGAGCATTCCATCCGGCTTGAAGGTATTGACCAGAGACTGGATTTCAGCGGCATAGGTTGCGCTGTAGCTGTAGTCGGGATTGTTTTTGTCCGACACCAGACCTGTGAAGTTATCAATGAAGCGCGTGCCTTCCGGGGCCACTTTAAAGTTGGCGGCCACAGCAAAAAAGCCTGGGCCCTTACGATAAAGGTTGTTGGATAGCCGGGACAGGCTCTGGGGTTCTTGAAGGCTTCCTGCTCCCACAAACTCGTTATAGTTCATGCAGAATTCGGTGGCGAAGGCGACTTTCTCCTCTTCCCTGACCATGAGGGTGTGGAAGCGCTGATCCCCTTGAGTGTAGGGGGGATAGTAGTCGGGGCCTACAGCTAAAATAGAGCCATCGTCATTCTGAAGCACACGGGACTGCATGATGACATTGGTATAGAGAACATCCTCCCATTGTCCCATGGGTTGGGCATTTCCAAACATTCCGGTATAAACGATGCGAAGGTTTCTTTCGTCATCTTTGTGGTTAATGATTTCAATACGTTGAACCTCGGTGGCCAAAGGAAGCCCCTGATACTGGGGAAGAATGAAAATCAGGCGCTTGATAGTCAGGCCACAGCGGGTTTTGTATTCTATTCTGGTGTGGTTTCTGCCGTGGATACATTTTGAGCTTTCTATATTGGCAGCGGTTGGTTCGGCAGAGTAAAAGATTTTTTGGTTGTTTTCTAGGATATAGAACTGACGGTTGGCCGGAAAGCCGTTTTCCTCTTGGCGCATATCCCAGCGGGTGGCCAGAACCTGTGTGGCGGCATGGGAACGGAAGCTACCGCCCCCTAACCGGTCAACAACGCTTTTTGGCGTAGTTTGCAGAGCATGGGCATAACCCACACGATTACCCATCAGAAGGTTGATATTAAAATGGGGGCCGGGTGCGGGGGAAAGAAGATCGACTTCATGCTCGCCCTCACTGTTGAGCTGCCCTGCCCATTGATGAGCATTATGTAACTGCTTCACAGCTTCTGAGACAACCGTGTAAGGGGCCTGTATCTCAGTGATACCGGAGGCATCGGCCTTTAAAAGCTTCAGATTGTTAGAGGATCTATCATAACAAAACAGAAGAGACTCACCGTTTTTGCTGTTGTTTATGGCAAAATCGGCGACCAGGTCGTTCTTTAACAATTCAATAGCAACGGGAGCCTTGAATTTCAGTCCAGATACCGCAATAACATTTTTAAAAGAGCTGTCGCAATAAACAGCATTGCCTGTGTCCTTGCCATAGGTATCACCGAATATTTTGGTGGCAAAATCATCAGGGGTGATTTCTAGTTTTCGTGCTACTACTTCCTTCATACCCTTACCTCCATGTGGACGAAACACTTAATACAAGCTAGTGAAAGCGCGTTCATAACAAAATAATCATAGCATATGTTTTTCCCGGAATCAAGGATAAAACTCGGGACAGATACCCTGGGTATTGTAGAGAATAAGGTTTGATATCTTACACGAAAGCGGGTACAATGTTTATAACAGATGGAAACCGGAGGTAAAAACGTGTCAAAGCCCGTAGTTGCAATTGTAGGGAGACCTAATGTGGGAAAATCCACATTTTTTAATTATCTGGCTGGTAGACGTATCTCTATCATCGAGGATACACCGGGTGTGACTCGGGATAGAATCTATGCGGAAACTGAATGGAAGGGTAAAACATTTACACTGATTGATACCGGCGGCATTGAAGCCCATTCGGACGATTATATCAAGCAGCAGATGGTACGCCAGGCCCAAATCGCCATTGATACCGCCGATGTTATTGTGCTCATGGTGGATATGAAGTCCGGCTTGACGGCCGCCGATGAGGATGTGGCCATCATGCTGAGAAAATCGGCAAAGCCCGTGGTTTTAGCCGTAAACAAAGTGGATAGCATAGGCAGCACTCCCCCCGAGGCCTATGAGTTTTATAACCTGGGCATGGGTGAAATCTTTCCGATTTCATCAGTGAACGGATTGGGGCTTGGTGAGCTTCTGGATGAGATTTATGATAACTTCCCCGAAGAGAATGAGGACCATCAAGAGGATGACTCTGTCAAGGTAGCCGTCATCGGTAAGCCCAATGCCGGAAAATCCTCCATCATCAACAAAATCTTGGGGGAGGAGCGAGTTATTGTCAGCGATATACCCGGAACCACGCGAGACGCCATCGATACCTTTTATGAGGTGGATGGAAAGAAGTATATGTTCATTGATACGGCTGGCATCAGAAGAAAAAGCCGGATTGACGAGGACATTGAAAAATACAGCATCATCAGATCCTGGACGGCGGTGGACCGTGCCGACGTATGCATTATCATGATTGATGCCCAGGACGGCGTGACCGAACAGGATACTAAAATTGCAGGCTACGCCCATGAACAGGGAAAGGCCTCCATCATTGTCATCAATAAATGGGACCTGATTGAAAAACAAACCGGAACGCTGGAGGACTATCGTAAGGAGGTCTATAAGCAGCTTGAATTTATGAACTATGCGCCTGTGGTCTTTATTTCCGCCAAAACCGGACAGCGGGTGGAACGGCTTTTCGAGCTGATTGATTATGTCAATGATCAGGCGTCCTTCAGAGTGCAAACGGGGGTACTTAACGATGTGCTCAATGATGCCATCGCCATGGTGCAGCCCCCCTCGGACAAGGGCAAGCGTCTTAAAATTTACTATATGACCCAAACTGGGGTAAGGCCCCCAAGCTTTGTTCTGTTTGTCAATAATGCGGAGCTTATGCATTATTCCTATGAACGCTACCTGAAAAACACCCTGCGGAGTAATTTTGGTTTTGAGGGAACACCCTTACGATTTACCATCAAGGAAAAAGGGGATAAATAAATGATACTTAAGGTGCTATTTTCTGCCCTGGCAGGATACCTTCTGGGCAGTATTAATACCTCCCTAATTGTGGGTAAACTCCTTTACAAAACTGATGTCCGGGAGCATGGCAGCGGCAATGCGGGAGCGACCAACACCCTGAGAACCCTGGGAAAGGGCGCCGCTGTAGCCGTTGTACTAGGGGACTTATTAAAAGGGATTATCGCCTGCCTCCTGGGGCGTTTCCTTTCGGGTGAGCTCACCCCAGGGAGTGGTATCTATGCCGGGGAATACTTGGCAGGCTTTTTTGCCGTGCTGGGACATAACTGGCCTGTTTTTTTCGGGTTCAAGGGAGGAAAGGGTGTGATGACCTCCTTTGCGGTGGTTCTGATGTTCTCTCCGTGGGTGGCCCTGATTTGCCTGGGAGGCTTTATTGTTATTGTGGCCTTGACCCGGTATGTCTCTCTGGGTTCAATGGTCTGCGGGTTTTTTTTCCCCATTCTGGCCTTTTTCTTCGGTGAACCGTGGCTTTTGGTGGCAGTGGGTTCACTTCTGGCCCTGTTAATTGTACTGAGGCATAGTGCCAATATTCAGAGGCTTTTAGCGGGTGATGAAAAGAAATTGCGCTTTAGGAAGGAATCCTCTGTCAAAGGATGATATTTGCCCAATTGGGCAGTGTAACAATTACATTATATTTAAGGAGAGTAATTCAAGCATGTCTGTAGTATCCATCATTGGTGCGGGAAGCTGGGGCACCAGTCTTTCCATACTTCTTTCAGGCAATGGTCACAAGGTTCGTGTATGGTCGCTTTTTCAAGACGAAATTGATAGGCTCAAAAGGGAGAGGGAGCATAAGGATAAGCTTCCCGGAGTGAAAATCCCTGACTCGGTTGAGTTTACCACCGATCTATCAGAATGCCTTAAAGACCATGATTACATCGTTATGGTGGTACCCTCACAAACCGTACGTTCCAGCGCCCAGCGCCTTAAAGCCTATGTGAAGCCCAAGGATTGCGTGGTTATGTGCTCCAAGGGGCTCGAGGAGGGAACCGGCCTTCGATTAAGTCAGGTACTCTTAAGTGAGCTTCCCTTTGTTCAGCCAGTGGCCCTCTATGGCCCCAGTCATGCCGAGGAGGTGGCTCTTGGTATACCCACAACCGTGGTAGCGGCATGTGAGGATAAGGGCGCGGCCATGAATGTTCAGGATTTGTTTATGTCTCCTAATTTCAGGGTTTATACCAGCTCGGATATGATTGGTACTGAAATCGGTTCGGCCCTTAAAAATGTCATCGCCCTATGTGCCGGGATATGTGACGGCTTGGGCTTTGGTGACAACAGCAAAGCCGCCCTCATGACCCGTGGCATCACTGAGATCGCACGGCTGGGGACGGCTATGGGAGCTAATGCGAAAACTTTTTCAGGTCTGACCGGTATAGGAGACCTCATCGTCACCTGTACCAGCAAGCATAGCCGTAACTGGCAGGCAGGAAACCTTATCGGAAAAGGCTTAGGTGTCGAAGAGGCTCAGAAAGAGGTCAGAATGGTGGTGGAAGGGGTTTCCGCCACCCGGGCCGCAAAAGAGCTTTCCGACAGATACAAGGTCAGCCTTCCCATCTGCCGTGAAGCCTATGCCATTTTATTTGAGAATAAGGATTGTAAAAAGGCGGTCTATGATCTTATGAGCAGAAGCCGCAAGCATGAATCGGAAGATACAGGCTGGTAAATATTTTGATTATGGGTGTCCTTGGTGTGGTACAGGTTAGGTATAGGCAAGGATTGTCTAGAATTTAACTACCGGAGGGCACCCTTGAAAAACTATACTATTCTGGTTGTTGATGATGATTTGATGATTACCAATACGTTGCAGAAGGTTATCACATTGATGCTCAAGCAAAATGTCATAACCTTTAACAACCCGTTGGATGCTTTACAGCAGTTGGAAGGAAGCCCTCTTACCATTGACCTGGTCATTTCGGATTTTATCATGGCCGAAATGAATGGGATTGAATTCCTAAAAAGAATAAAAGAAATATCGCCGGATACCATTTCAATACTCCTGACGGGTTATGCAGACAAGCAGAATGCCATCAAGAGTATCAATGAAATCGGTATCTTTTATTATATGGAAAAGCCCTGGGACAACAATGACCTGATACGTATCATTCAAAATGCTCTGGAGAAGAAAAGACTGACTGAGGAACTCAGTATAAAGGTTAAGGAGCTCGAGTCCAGAAATCTGGAGATAAAGACCCTTTATCTGGAGCTTGAAAACCAATATCGTAAGGAGAGCGAAAAAAGCATCACGCTTGAAACCATGGTGGCCGAGCGGACAGCCTCGGTCAGAAATCTTCTGGACAACACGGGCCAAGGCTTTCTTTCCTTTGGCCGGGATCTTGTGGTCCACATCGACTATAGCCGGGAATGCCGCAGAATATTTGGGCGCAGCATCACCGGAGAAAGCTTTGCCTGTTTGATTTATGGTGAGGATAATGAGCAGGCCGAATACCTCAGAAATGTGGTGGAAAAAATCCTCGATGCCGATTCTGAGGAAAAGGTGGAGCTCTACCGGCCTCTGCTTCCCAACTATTTTGAATTCCGTGGACGAAAGATCCTGATAGAGTATCGGATGATCCGAAATAGTATCTTTCGAACCGATAGAAAGATGATGGCCATTCTCACCGATATCACTGACCGCATGGATATAGAAAAGCAGAGGTCCGAGGAAAAGGATGCCTTAAAAATGGCTATGAAAGTGATTTCCTCAAGCCAGGATTTCTCAACCTGTGTCCATGAGTTTATGGATTTTGTCAATGAAGAGCTGGAGGAGATTATTCAAAGAAGCGATTCAACCCAAGGTGCCCTTAATGCCATCTACTGGAAGATTCACACCTTCAAGGGTAACTTTGGTCTGTTTGAAATGACCGAGACGGTTAACACCCTCCATGGGGTGGAGGATAAGCTCTTTAAGCTAACAGATTGCCATAAACCCTTGGATAAGGAGGCTCTTTCCAAAGCTGTTCTTGGCCTTGATTTTAAATCAGGGTTTAACCTTGATCTTTCAAGGATAAAGGACTTGCTGGGGGATAAGTTTCTTTGGTCCGACAAGACCATCAACATCGAAAGGGCAGCCCTCACCGACATCGAAACCCATTTGGCTCGTCGACTCTCCTCCCATGATTTTCTTACAGTCATCCCCACCATACGTGCGTTAGGCTACAAAAAGACCAAGGAGGTCTTCCTGGCCTATCATGATTATCTGGCCTCATTGTCAGAAAAATGTGGAAAGCTGATTAGGTTTACCATCCTTGGGGAGGATGAACTGATCGATCATGTGCGGTGCTCCGGATTTTTAAGGGTTTTGGTTCATGTGTTCAGAAATGCCGTGGTTCATGGCATTGAATTACCGGAAGAACGCCTCAGATTAGACAAAAATGATTACGGTCGGGTGACCTGTTCAGTCTATCACCAGGAGAATTGGTTACATATCGATATCTCCGATGACGGCCATGGTTTGGATCCACGGCTTATCAGGGAAAAGGCCGTGGAAAAGGGGATTATCGACTCCGAAAATGAGTTACTCCCCCAGGATATCCTCAATCTTATCTTCCATGACCGCTTTTCTACCTTGAATGAAGTGGACTCAAGGGCAGGACGGGGCATAGGGCTGCCAGCGGTGCGAAAGGAACTGGAGTGCCTCAACGGACGGGTGGATATAAAAACCGCCATCAACAAGGGAACCACCTTCTGCTTTTCTATACCCCTTGAAACCTTTGATGCGGCCCGAGATATTCATTTAGACGAGCTGCTGAAGGCAGTTGTTAACGCCGCTTACAGGCTTTTAAAGGACATCCTCGGGGTTCCGGTGCTTAAGGAAACACCCTTTGAACGTGCCCAGACCGAGCCGGTGAAGCTCCATGATCATACTGTATTTATTGATTTGGAGGGGATTTTTGAAGGAACCTTCTTTGTCTCCTTTGATCAGGAGATCACAAGGGCTCTGTATGAAACCTATGCTGAAGGCGCGGGCTCGCTTGAGGACGACCAGGCTGTTCATGACACGCTGACCGAGGTGGCCAATGTAATTCTTGGTAACAGTCTTGGGGGACTTGCGGGTATATCCGAATTCCTTATTATCAACACTCCCTATTTTCTCAAAGCTGAGCATGGGAGCTATAGTATACCTGGTTTTGAGAATTTATCCTGTACCCTGGAGCATTTTTATGGAAAATTACGTGTGGGGTTGCTAAAAAGAGGGTAAACATTAAAGTAAGCCTTAATTTACACTTGGAGGTACGGGTAAGAGATGGCAAAAATTCTGGTGGTTGATGATTCCTATATCATGCGCATGAAGATTAAAACCATGCTCACCAATGCCGGTCATACTGTTGTAGGCGAAGCCGCAAACGGTGAACAGGCTATTATTGAATATACTCAGAAACAACCGGATATTGTCACCATGGATATCTCCATGCCGGTAATGGACGGCATTTCAGCGTTGCGTATGATCATAACAAGGTTCCCGAAGGCAAGGGTGATTGTCATCAGTGCCTTGGAAAAAAAGAATATGGTACTGGCCGCTCTGGAAAGCGGAGCGCGGAACTACCTACTCAAGCCCATTGATGAGATAAAGCTCATCAAGGTGATAGAAGCCGTGCTCAGGGATGAGGGAATCCCCAAAAGAATTTTCATGGATCGAGGAGCCAAGGAAGAGGAGACTATTGCCTTTGATCTGGAATCAGAGGTTAAGACCCCCTTTTCCATTGACAATAAAAGCGGAACTTTGGTCATTAATATTGGAAGAACTCTCCACTCCGATAATTTTTCGGCTTTAAGCAGCGCCGTCCAGGGATTGCTGTTTATCAAGCCCCTTAGCATTATCATTAATTTTGGAAAAGCTGAGGAGTTTGAGGAGGACCTGCTCGATGAAATCAAAAAGATGATTACTTCCATTAAAGCCGTTAACGGAAGCGTTCAGTTGGCAGCAACCTCAGAATCTATGAGAGAAAGACTAACCCATACCATGACAAATGTACATCTCATTCACCTATAGAACATCTGGGAAATTAAGGGGGATATTATGGATACCACCACGGATTCAATTGATAACTATACCATGAGCAAAAGAATTTTTGACGCCTGTCTGAGGATTAAGGATAGCCAGTGCAGAGATCAGCAGCCGGCGGGAGTCCTTTTGGCCCTGTGTATAGGCAACTATGATAAACTCAAGCAGGACATCAGTTGGGCTGATCTGGAGCATATTATAGAGGAGTTTTCGCTTCACCTTACAAATTTGGATAAAAACATCAAAAATGTTTTTCAGATTACCGACGGAGAATATGTTGTTTTTGCCCATGGCTTCGCGTGCTCGGAAGAGGCCTCGGTCTTTGCCGAATGCCATTTCCTCAAGAGGCTGGTTTCAGTGCGCCAAAAAGGGGATTTGGTGATCAAGTTAAAGCTCTATGCCGGCTACACTCTTTTTGACGAGACGCTGGACATTTATGAAATGATCGACCGAGCCAGATTTGCCCTCAAGCAGGCGGTCCGGCATAAGTCCTTAATTGTCAACCAATTCAACTGGGAGGAGTATGTCCGAGATGTGAAGCTGGTTGAAAAACGGGAATTCTTAAGGGAAGTCCATATTGAAAACCAATTTTACTCTGTTTTTCAACCCATTATCAATGTTAGGCTAGGTACTATTTACGGCTATGAGGCTTTGTCCAGAACCACTAATACCGTATTTACGAGTATTTGGGAACTCATTGAATGCGCAAAGAATACCAAGTATCTTTACGCCATCAACGAGCTCATGGCCTCCAATCACCTGTGGACCTTCGCCCAGATGCGAACCGAGCCGAAGCTGCTGTTCCTCAATATGGAGGCCAAGTCCATCGACGAACTCAAAAAAGAGGATTCCCGCATCCGCAACCTCATTTACGATTTGGGCTTTAAGCCCTCTGAAATTGTCCTGGAGTTTACCGAACGGGATGAGATAGATGTGGATACCTTTATTGAACAAATTGCATCATTAAGGGAGGAAGGGGTCTTAATCGCCATTGACAATTACGGTACCGGAAATTGCAGTGGCCTGGAGCTCATCAAAATAAAGCCTGACATTGTTAAGCTGGACAAGGAAATTATCTCGGACATCGCCAATAATGCCTATAAAAAAGCCTTTGTCCAGTCCATCCTTAAATTCTGTGAAGCTGCGGATGTCATGCTTATCGCCGAAGGCGTGGAAACGCTGGAGGAGGCCAAAACCCTTCTACAGATCGGTGTGGAAAAGATGCAGGGCTATTTCTTTGCACGGCCCCAGCCCACCCCCATCAGTGAAATTGACATTAAGCCACTGAAATAAACAGGAAGACAATCCATTAACCAGAAGCATTCTGAGAAAGCATCAGAATGCTTTTGTTTTTTAAAGCTGACCCGAAGCAAGGTGCAGGGGTAAGAGGCCCCAGTGTTCCTTACTTCATTAAGAGGGCTATAATGGGGATGGCTTAAAATAGGGGTAGTTCATTTTTTCGTATAATTTTACGGTTTTATGGGATTTAAACCAACTGGGGGTTGGTGCTATTCTTGAATCACAGCAACTAAATAAGTAATTGGAGGTTTCAATGATGAAAAGAATTCTTGCTCTTTTAATGGTCCTAGCCATAACCTTCTCAATGGCAGCCTGTGGCCAGGAGGCTCCTGCCGCAAGCAATACCCCCTCGGTAACCCCCTCAGCCTCCGGAAGTGCAACCCCGGAACCATCAAAAGAACCGGCGTCCAAAGAATTGGTTATCTATTGTCCCCACCCGTTGGAATTCATTGATCCCATCGTGGCCGAATACGAGGCTCAGACCGGCATAACCGTTGAAGTGGTGGCTGCAGGTACAGGAGAGCTTTTAAAGCGTATTGAAGCCGAGAAGGATAATCCCTTGGGCGACGTGCTATGGGGTGGTTCACAGTCTACACTCCAACCCAAGCTGGACCTGTTTGAGGAATATCGTTCTGTAAACGAAGAGGCTGTATTCGATGACTGCAAAAATACCGATGGTCGTATGACCCGTTTCACCAACATCCCCAGCGTTATTATGGTCAATACCAATCTGATCGGTGATATCAAAATCGAAGGGTATCAGGATCTCCTAAATCCTGCTCTTAAAGGTAAAATCGCACATGCAGATCCCTCAAAGTCCTCCTCATCCTTTGAGCACCTTGTCAATATGCTGTATGCCATGGGTAACGGCGATCCTGAAAAGGGATGGGACTATGTGGAGGCGCTAAGCAAGAATCTTGATGGAAAGCTTCTTTCTGGTTCCTCTGCCGTATATAAGGGTGTGGCCGATGGCGAATATACCGTGGGGCTGACCTTTGAGGAAGGCGGTGCCAAATATGTAGCTGACGGAGCCCCTGTTAAGCTGGTTTATATGAAGGAAGGCGTTATCTCCAAGCCTGACGGAGTAGCCATCATCAAGGGCGCAAAAAACATGGCCAATGCCAAGAGCTTTATTGATTTTGTCACCAGCAAGGAGGCCCAGAGCCTGATCGCTTCTCAGCTTAACAGAAGATCTGTTCGTAAGGATGTTCCTCCGGCTGATGGCCTGAAGGCAACCAACGAAATCAACCTGATTTATGATGATCTTACTGTTGTTATGGACAACAAGCAGGTTTGGCTGGATAAGTTCAAGGACATCTTTACCAGTGCACAATAATCTATTGATTAACCCCGCTTTGATCGCCCGCAACATAAAAAGTTGTGGGCGGTTTCTTAAAAAGCTTGTTAACCCTTCTATATTAAGCCTTAAGGAGGCATCACCATGAGTGTTAATATATCTGTCAACAAGGTTACCAAAATTTACGATCAAAATGTTATTCTCAAGGATTTGTCCCTTGAAATCAGAGATGGTGAATTCTTCACCTTACTCGGGCCCTCGGGCTGTGGCAAAACAACCCTGCTGAGAATGATTGCGGGCTTCAACACCATCGAGGGGGGCGAAATCTCTTTTGATAACAAGGTGATCAATGATATTCCCGCCCACAAGAGGAACATCGGCATGGTCTTTCAAAACTACGCGATCTTTCCTCATCTGACGGTGAGGCAAAATGTGGAATACGGATTAAAGCTCAGAAAGCTACCCAAGGCAGAAATACAGAATAAAGTGGATGATTTGCTCAAGGTGACTCGGATAGACGAATATCAGGGAAGGCTCCCCGAGAGACTCTCAGGCGGACAGCAGCAGCGTGTGGCATTGGCCCGTGCCGTAGTCATCCACCCCGATGTCCTTCTGATGGACGAACCCCTCTCCAATCTGGATGCTAAGCTGAGAATCGAAATGAGAAGTGCCATCCGTGATATTCAGAAGAAGGTGGGTATTACAACGGTCTATGTTACCCACGACCAGGAGGAAGCCCTGGCTGTCTCCGATAGAATTGCGGTCATGAAGGATGGCATTATCCAGCAGGTGGGAAGACCCGAAGAAATCTATACCCGTCCTGTCAATACCTTTGTAGCAACCTTCATTGGCCATTCCAACCTTCTTAGGGCAAGGGTCAAAATTGAGAACAAACAAACCCTTCTGGAATTGGGAAGGGACATGAGGCTTCCCATTAATAGCCTCAATGATTATGTCAACTATAGCATGGACGTTGTGGCCGCCGTGAGGCCGGAAGAATTTACGCTTTCAGATAAAGGTCTCAGGGCGAGAATCAAGAACAGAACCTTCTTAGGGAGATATGTAAACTATGAGCTCACCTTGTTTGATGACCTGATGCTGGAACCCGGAACCCTTTTGGAGGTTTCACAAGATATTGGGGGAACGAGCCGCCTCTATGATGCGGGAGAAGAGGTCTTCCTAGAGCCCTGCATGCGCCGCATAAATGTTTTCAATGAGGATGGTAGCCACAGCCTCATCAGGAGTGTGATTAACCATGACTAATAAAAAGCTTAAGTTGGATTTTTGGTCAATAGTTACCCTGTTGATTGTTGCGGTATTTGCCCTCTTTTTGATCTACCCGCTTTTATCCCTGTTCATCAGCAGCTTTAAGGAACCAGGAACAGGAGCCCTGACCCTTAATAATTTTGCCAAGTTCTTTCAGAAAAAGTACTATTACCAAGCGCTTCTCAATTCCTTCTCTGTGACCTCCCTGGTCACACTTCTGGCGGTTTTGATTGGCGTACCGTTGGCCTATCTCCTCAATGCATTTAAGATCAGGGGCAAGGGACTGATTGAAATACTCATCATCATCTCCATGCTCTCTCCGCCTTTCATCGGAGCCTATTCATGGGTGCTTTTATGTGGAAGAAGCGGTGTGCTGACTAAATTCTTTGCCGGGATGGGTATCAATCTTCCTACCATCTATGGTTTCGGAGGCGTATTGTTGGTACTGACCCTCAAGCTGTTCCCCTTCATCTACCTCTATGTTTCAGGAGCACTGAAGAAGATTGATGCTTCTCTGGGGGAGGCTGCCGAAAGCCTGGGCTGCAACGGGATGAAGAAGGTCGTCACCGTCGTTTTACCCCTGATTCTTCCCACACTTCTTGCCGGTGCGTTATTAGTATTCATGAATGCCCTGGCTGATTTTGGAACACCCATGCTTATCGGAGAAGGATTTAACGTCATGCCGGTTATGATCTATTCTGAATTTATCAGTGAAGTGGGCGGGCAGGCCAATTTTGCAGCAGCCATGGCGGCTATTATGGTTTTTGTGACCTCCCTGCTGTTTATGGGCCAAAAATATGTTGTAAACAAGAAATCTTTCACCATGAGTTCCTTACGTCCCATGAAGGCCAAGGAGCTCAAGGGAGCCAAAGGCATCGTCGCCCATGTGTTTGTCTATGTTGTAGTACTTCTGGCCATTATCCCACAGTTGACGGTTGTGTATACCTCCTTCCTCAAAACCAAGGGCGCCATGTTTACCAAGGGCTTTTCTCTTGACAGCTACACAAAGATCTTCAATCGTATGGGCAGCGCTATCAGTAACACCTATCTCTACGGCCTGATAGCCATTGCCATCATTGTGTTATTAGGTATATTCATCGCCTATTTGTCCATACGTCGCAAGAATGTGTTTACCGGAATGATTGACACCCTGACCATGTTTCCCTACATCATTCCCGGTTCTGTCCTGGGCATAACCCTGCTTTTGGCCTTCAACAAACCACCCGTGGTTCTGAGCGGAAGCTTTGCAATCCTCATCGTTGCCTATGTGGTGCGGCGCTTGCCCTATACCCTGAGATCCAGTGCGGCGATTCTTTACCAGATCAGCCCCAGCATGGAGGAGGCCTCCATCAGCCTGGGCTGCTCGCCAATTAAAACCTTCTTCAAGGTAACCACGATTATGATGCTGCCCGGGGTGTTCTCCGGAGCCATCCTAAGCTGGATCACCATTATCAACGAACTCAGCGCCTCGGTTATTCTTTATACGGGAACCACCAAAACCATGTCGGTATCCATTTATACCGAGGTCATCCGGGCGAGCTACGGTACTGCGGCGGCGCTATCCACCATTCTAACGATGACAACCATTATTTCTTTGCTTATTTCGTTTAAAATCTCCGGAAAGAAGGAAATAAGTATATAGCAAGCAACATGAGGGGGTCGGGTATGAGGGACGGAGCATTCAAGCCTTATCGCAATGAACTCAGAAAGGTATTCGTCGGTTATGCCCTGACTCCCATTATTATTTTTACAGTTATCGCCTTTCTCCTTATTTTTGTGGCGGGGAACACGGTTATTAAACGCCAGAATATCCTGAATAACCAGACCATAACCCAGAGACTGGAGGACACCCTTAAGACCTACCAGGAAACCATAGTGGACTATTCACTTTCAGGGGAGATTCTAGAAGCCATTCTTCATGAAGAGAAGCGTCATAAGGCCTATGAAAAGGTTTATGAATTTGTCAACCGACAGAAAATCAGGTGCAACTATTATTTCTTCAATGCTGCTCAGGAGCTAGTTATGAGTAATACGCTACAGCCACCTGATTATATCATGGACAACATTGAGCATGACTGGGGGGTCTTTAAAAGGATGAGGGCCAATCCGGAGGCTGTGTCGGTGTCCATCAACCGGGTGTACTCTTCCCTCAACAAGTATAGTATCTTTACCTTGTGCAAAGCCGTTCAAAGGCAGGGCCGCATTGAGGGATACCTCATCTTCGAGCTTCTGGAGAATGATGTATTTACGATGGTGAGCGGTTTTAGCAACACCGATATCATTATCACCGACCGGTTTTTCAATGTGGCTCTTGCAACCAACAACAACTACACCGACAACTTCACCAAGCTCAAGGGGGGCTTCCGAAAAAGCACCGGTAATGTCAAGGTTGATGATATGCATTATTTTCACTGCCGGGGGAAAGTTTTGGAGGGGCTCTTTTTAGTCAACACCATGACCCCCTTGGATTATTACAGGAAGACCTTTATTCTCGGGGGAGTCTTTCTGGCGGTTCTCTTTACGGTGATTGCCCTTGTCATGGTCTTGTGGGCAAGGCGTATCTCAGCCAAAGAAACTGCCTCCATTGATGAAATTGTCAGAGCAATCAACAGCGTACAGGACGGAAATCTGAACACCCAGCTTACCATTGACTCCAATGACGAGTTTCAGATCATTGGTCAGGCCTACAACAAGATGCTTTCTGACATAAAGAATCTCATTGAGAAAAATCAGGAGGAGACCCAGCGTAGCATGATGGCTGAAATCAAGCAGTTGGAATCCCAGTTCCATCCTCATTTTCTCTTTAATACCCTGGAAACCATCCGTTGTTTGGTGAAGTTCGCTCCCAATGATGTGGATCGGATCATTATCAGCCTTTCCGCTCTTTTGAGGTACAGTATTAACAATACGGTCAAGACGGTGCCCCTCGGTGAGGATCTGGAGCACACCAAAAATTATTTGGAAATTCTTAAATACAGATTCGAGGGAAGACTTGACTATGAGATTTCAATTGAGGAGGAAGCCTTGGATTGTATCGTTCCAAAGCTTCTGACCCAGCCTATTATTGAAAATGCTGTCAAGCACGGCTTCGAAGGAAGAGAGCATCTCTCCATCAGAATTAAAGGAAGATTTTTTGAAAATGATCTTGTCATTGTCATATTTGATGATGGAGCGGGAATAGAAGAAGATAAAGTCAGAGAAATACAAAGTATGCTCAAGGATGCGGAGAACCGGACGGTAAATATGGGGCTATATAATGTCTGCCGCAGGATTCAGCTTATGTATGGCAAGGCATACGGTCTTAATATCATGAGTGAGAAGAATGCGGGGACAACAGTAAGGATAAACATACCCGTTGATCAGTGAGGTGGCTCATGATTAAAATTCTGATTGTAGAGGATGAGGAGATTATCAGAAGGGGACTGGTCCATGCCATTGACTGGTTCTCCATCAATTGTATCATTGTGGGTGAAGCCCGGGATGGGGCACAGGGCCTTGATTTGATCAAGACCCTTAAGCCTGATCTGGTCATCACCGATATCCGGATGCCGGTCATGAACGGAATAGATATGGTTCGTCAGGCTGCCCCGATCCATCCCTTTGAGACGATTATCCTCACGAGCTATGCCGAGTTCGAGTATGCCAAGCAGGCTATTTCCATGAAAGTGTTCGACTATATCCTCAAGCCCATCGATGAGCAAAAGCTATTGGATGTTGTGGGGAAGGCCGCGGATTATATCGATCAGAAACGGATTTATCACGATATTTATGTGAAATCCAAAGACAAAAGCGAAGTGGCATTGGTGGACCTTCAATTCTACATCGGTGGAGAGAAGTCCAATCCCTATGTCCAAAAGGCATTGGTGGCCATAAGAGATGAGTACTGCAACAAGATAAGCATCGAGGTCATTGCTGAGGCGCTTGGGGTCAGTGCCAGTTACTTAAGTAGAAAATTCAAGCAGGAAACCACCCAGACCTTCCTGGATGTCCTTAACAAATACCGTATTCAGAAAGCCATAGAGCTGATGGGGAAAGGAGAATTTCGTATTTATGAAATTTCCTATAAGGTGGGCTTTAGTGAATACAAGCACTTTTGCAATGTGTTTAAGAAGTATACCAAAACCTCACCCACAGAATTCATTAAATCACAGAGCTATATGAAAGTAAAAGCTTAGGAAGGGTTATGACATGAGTAAGTTTGAGGGTCTCCTTTTGGTTTCGGATTTTGACGGTACCCTTGTGAATTCCAGTCATCAGGTATCAAAAGAAAATATAAAAGCAATCAATGATTTTGCCCGGAATGGAGGGCTTTTCTGTGGGGCGACGGGGAGGACACAGTTCAATGTCAGACCCTATCTTAAAGGTTTACCCATCAATTGTCCTTGGATACTGTACAATGGGGCCTGCCTTTACGATTTTAATGAGAATAAGGTGAAGGCTCTGATCCCAGTGAGAAAGGATCCTCTCAAAGATATTTTGAAAAAGGTGATGACCCTTATTCCTGACATCTGTATTCATCTTTACACCGAAGACCGGCTGTACCTGATCAATCCCTCAGGGATCAAGGACATGACTCTGATTAAAGAGGGCCAGGAGTTTGTGTTCAGGGAGCTAGACGCCATAACTGAGCCCTGGATCAAAGCCATTTTCCATGCAGAGAACCAGGTGCTTCAAGAGGTGTTCAGATTCATTAAGGCATTGGATCAGGCGCAGCACTATCATGTCTTTTTCTCCATCGGAACCTATCTTGAGGTCACCCAGGGACAAGTCTCCAAGGGCTTTGCGCTGGATCTATTAAAGGCGGAGTTCAAAGGGCGAATTCGGAAGGTTATTGCCATAGGGGACTATCTCAATGATTTAGAGATGCTTCAAAGGGCTGATATCAAGGCAGCTCCGGCCAATGCCCACCCTGAAATCAAGCGGTATGCCAAGATGATTACGGCCCATCATGATCATCATGCCCTGGCTGATTTAATCGCCCGGCTCAATTAGGCAGAAGCCCCGGAAGAAAACCCTGCCCAGGATTTTTTGGAAATGCAAAAGGGGCTGTCTCAAATCGGAATAAAATCTGAGTTGAGACGGCTCCTTTTTCATAGGCTCGAGGAAATACCATGCGTAACGTTAACTGATTCCACCGAACTGTTATTTTAAAATGTGCAAAGTTT
>JAEZLR010000017.1 GCA_023415205.1 Bacillota bacterium
GGAAAGAAATCGCCCGCGCACTTCATGACATCAACTATACCGGTGCAGTTGTCATGGAGCCCTTTGTCACCATGGGTGGTCAGGTGGGAAAGGATATCCATATCTGGCGGGATATTTCGCAAGGTGCAACTCTGACACAGCTTGACGACGATGTGAAGCTATCGGTGGACTTCCTTAAAAAAACCTTTAGCTGAAATCTTGTTATTGATAAACTAAGTCCGTTCGTATCATCTAGGGGGAAATGACATTTTAGTGTGAGGTATGGTGATCGAATGGGCTTAAGCACAACCCCATCCGGGGGGTGGATGACTTTCATCTGCTCCACGATGGGGTTGTTCCTTAACCCTCTATTTTCTATGCCAGTAACTCAGTACATCTCTCACTTCTTACTATCCTGCTATAAGAAAAGGAGCTTGGCTCCTCAAAGTAAAGTTTATCTCATTTCACAAGTGGCTGTTACTTTCAACTTACGAAGGCAAAGCAAGCCTTGGCACATTCACAGCAAACCAAGGCGGCCTGTTGGGATAGCCTATCGTTAAACCGGGCACACTCCTGAGCGCAGCATTCGCAAATACAACCGCAAACAAATACCGTTTGCTTGTCAAAGGCCGACCCCCTCGGTACAAACCGGGCATTGGTGGCACAAATATCCGCACAGTCGCGCACGATGATTAATTGGTTCCTGCGTGCTCTTGGATCGCATCGGCATTTTAGGTGAGTGGTCAGGTACTCACAGGTTGCCTGACATTCTTGAATAATTCTGGTTAACGCTTCATTACAATACTGGCCCTGCACCGGCATGATATCATAGGGCTGTGCATTTAGGCATGTAGGGCAAGCGTTGGCGGCAGTTGGACAGGTTGGACAGTTCGAAAAGCTTGGAAAAGTGGGGAAATTATCAGGAAATCCCGTACAGGCCGGAAATGTCGGAAAATTGTCCTGACAGCCTGTTTCTGTAGGAAGAACCGGGAAGTTGTCCTTTCCGCCTGTAAAGCTTGGAAGAACCGGAAAGTTGTCCTTCCCACCTGTAAAGCTTGGAAGAACCGGAAAATTGTCCTGAGCCCCTGTGTATGCCGGAAGAACCGAGGAATTCTCCTTCCCCCCTGTATAAGCCGGAAGAACCGGAGAATTGTCCTGACCGCTTGTAAAACCGGTCCCCCCCTGATAACTCTGGTAAAAATTCTGCATAGCAAATCTCCTTTACAATGGATGTCCGTAATTCAATTTATGACTTATAGATGGGCCATGCTACAGGGATGGGTCATGCCCTAAAAAATAAACAACTTTTTAACCCACTCTTTTCATAAAATTAACCAATAACTAAACAGGCTTTATACATCCTTCCATATGTGAGATAATTAATAGGGTATTTGATTATCAGCAACCTGCTGAATGTGAAAAGAGGAGCATTATGAAGGGCCTTTTTAGACATCAATGGGTATATAAAATACTACGTTTTCTGTTAAGACCTTATTTTAAACATAAGTTTCATTACACCTATCAAAACGCCTCTGTCAGCCATCACCCCTATATTGTTCTTTCCAATCATACCACTGATTGGGATCCCTTCCTGGTGGGTATGAGCTTTTCGGACGCCATGTACTATGTGGCCAGCGATCATATTTTTCGTTGGGGTTTTATCAGCAAAATCATTGAATTTCTGGTCAGCCCCATTCCAAGGATTAAGGCAAACAAGGAAGTTGAAACGGTACTGAGTATTATCCGGCGGTTGAAGCTTGGTGCAAACATCTGTATTTTTGCAGAAGGAAATCGAAGCTACACCGGGGAAACGGGAGAAATTTTACCATCCTCCGGCAAGCTTATTAAGCGCAGTAATGCCGCATTAGTCACTTACCGACTACAGGGAGGCTATTTATCAAGTCCCCGATGGTCAAAAAGGATGAGAAAGGGCAAAATGAGCGGACATATGGTTCGTGAATACAGTCCTCAGGAAATTCAACAAATGAGTGTGGATGAAATCAATGCCGTCATTCAAAGGGATTTATACGTTAATGCCGATGAAGAACAGAATAAACACCCTATTTCCTATGCTGGGAAAAAATTAGCGGAGAACCTTGAAATCGCTCTCTATTTATGCCCTCGTTGCAGGGAAATAGATACCCTCCAAGGAAAGGACAATACCTTTTCCTGTCGATGCGGTCTTAAGACTACCTATACCTCCTATGGCCGATTTGCTTCCGAAGGAGATGCTCCTCCCCCCTTTGCTACAGTTTTGGACTGGAGCCGTTGGCAGAGTAAAACAATCAAGGAAACCATTAAGAAGCTTCCCCCCAGCCAGGAGGTCATCACTTCCGACCAGGGCCAAAGCCTTTATCACATCACCAGGGCCAATAAAAGCACCCTGATTGGCAAGGGCCAAATAAAGCTCACCCCCCACCAATTGGTACTTGAAGGGCCTCATCCACCCCTTGTTTTCCCATTGAACCAAATATCCGATATGGCCATTCACGGACGAATGGTACTTGTTTTCTCCACTTTAGACCGCAATACCTACGAGATAAAATCAGATCATCCTAGAAGTGCATTAAAATATGTTGAGCTATATAAGGCACTTAAGTCTGAGGGTGAAAAAGAGAAAAAGGAGTGAGTGATTTGGATTTCTCAGCAGCTAATTCGTCACTATGGAGCTTTATTTTACAAATGGGTATCCTCGCCGGTATGATGCTTCTGGCTAATACCATCATGCGAAAGGTGGGATTTATCAGGAAAACCTTGATCCCGACCTCTGTTTTGGCAGGTTTTATCGCACTGATCACACGCTCAACAGGCTTATTGTATATTGATGGGGATTTTCTGGAGATGGTCACCTATCACACCATTGGCATTGGCTTTATTGCCCTATCCCTCCGCATCCCACAAAAAGCATCCGAGACCGAAAGAGGAGATTTTGCCGCACTCAAAAGCGGTGCTCTCATCGTAAGCACCTATTTAATCCAGGGCATTGTCGGTTTGGCGATATCCATTGTCCTCAGCATGACTCTTCTTCCCGGTTTTTTTAAAGCCTCCGGTATCCTTTTGCCCATGGGATATGGCCAAGGACCGGGCCAGGCCAATAATGTAGGTTCAACCTATGAACAGCTTGGATTTATAGGCGGGCAATCCTTTGGCTTGTCTCTGGCGGCTTCAGGCTTTCTTTGTGCCTGTGTTGTCGGCGTTTTCTATATCAATGTTCTCAACAGACGCCAAAAACTAAAACGTCAGGATCATGAATATGTATCCGGTTCAGTAACGGTAGAGGATTTTCAAAACAAAAATGAAATACCCGTTTCTCAATCGGTGGATCGCCTATCGATGCAAGTGGCGTTGGTTCTTCTCATTTACCTAGCCACCTATCTTCTCTCTCTCGGTATCACCTCCTTCCTTGCCGCTAATGCTCCGGGGCTCTCCAAAACGATCTCTCCTCTTATCTGGGGCTTTAATTTCATTATTGGCTCCCTATTGGCCATCGGTTGCCGACTGGGCTTTGTTGCCCTCACCAAGGCTAGACTGATGACACGCCAATATCCCAATAATTATCTATTAAGCAGAATTTCGGGAAGCGCCTTTGATTTTATGACCATTGCAGGAATTGCTTCCATTGATTTCAAGGATTTACGCGGGTTGTGGATTCCTTTCTCATTGATGGCTGTTGCAGGCGGTGTGGTCACCTTCATCTACTTAAAGTGGATATGTAAAAAGATATATCCCTCCTATGAGCACGAAGGGATGGTTTCCATGTATGGCATGCTTACCGGTACCATCAGCTCAGGTGTTTTACTGCTCAGAGAAATTGATCCTTCCTTTAAAACACCCGCCGCTAACAATCTACTGACAGGAAGCAGCTTTGCCATTGTGTTGGGGGCCCCCATGCTCGTCCTTATCGGCATGGCTCCTGAATCAGATTCCATGCTTTTTATCACTCTGGGCTTACTTTGTGTTTATCTTGTCCCCCTCTTGCTTATTATGCTGAAAATAAGGCGCCGGAAGGGGAATGAAAAAGGGAATGGACAAGGGGCCGAGTAAGGGTTATAGCCTGTCTCTGACCAAAGGCATACTCATACACCTAGGCCCTCCCCTTCCTCTGGAAAGCTCATAGGACTCGAATTCCAGCACTTCAATGTGGTTTTTCCTCAGAGCTTCATTGGTTTCGTAGTTGCGGTTATAGCAAATGACCTTTCCGGGAGAAACCGCCAGAGTGTTACTTCCGTCACTCCACTGTTCCCTGCTGGCAGCAATTCTGTCACCGTTTCCACAACGAATAAGATTGACGGAAAAAAGCCCTAGATGGTTTTTAAGAACCGCTGACAGACTGTCATGCTCATAGCGTATTTTCAAACGCTCCGCCTTTCCCCGGCTAATGCTGTATACATCCAAAGGCTCCTCGATCCCTGGATAAATGGTAAACTGATCATAGTCCACCATGGTAAACACCGTATCCAAATGCATAAAGGCTCTTGCCTTGGGGATGTCAAAGGCTAAAATGGTTTCATAGCACATTTCTCCATCAAAAAGGTTATGGGCTAGCCGTTCTATAGCGGTACTATCGGTTCGGTCACTGATTCCTATGGCTACAACCCTGTCGGACAATACCAGAATATCTCCCCCTTCAATGGGATGGGTTATGTCCCGGTTATACCATCTTGGAACCTTTCTAAAGCCGGGATGATAATCAAACAGGTATTGAGCAAAGAGGGTCTCCCTGTTCCGGGTCTCATTGGCCATAACATTTAGAGATACACCTTTGCCGATAGCCGCAAAGGGGTCTCTCTGAAAATACAAATTAGGGATGGGATCAAGATAAAAGGGATAGGAGTTTTTTAGCATATCCCCCAGGGATCTGGGCTTGATATCCTTAAGGTCTTCCGTTCGGATACCTTCGATGCAACGAATGGCAAGCTCCTTGGGCGAAAATGGTTCAAAATATTCAAGAATAGCCTCCTGAAGTCCCTTGGTGGTTGCTTTCCCTTCTTCCATAAATTCCAGAAGAAAGCTCCGTCTAATCAATGGATCTTCAAATAGATCAGCCATGAGGTCTGTCAAATAGACAACCTCCACCCCCTCGCTGCCAAGCAGCCGAGCAAACTGATCATGCTCTCTTTGAGCCTGCTTGAGATAAACAATCTCATCAAACAAGAGCCTTCGTAAGTAACTGGGGACTATGTTTTCAACCTCTTTACCGGGCCTATGAAGCAATACCTTTCTCAGTCTGCCTATCTCATTATAAACATTGATACTCATTCCCTAAACCATACCTTTCCTTCCTGTGGGTCTGGTTCATAGTTTTTGTCCTATGGATACTGACTATTCCACAGAAATAGGCATTCTTAAAAAAATACGCTAATAAAAAAGGCTGTTGCTAAGCAACAACCCTTTATATAGATGAATCCTATGAATACTATTCAGTCTCTAAAAGTTTGAAGGCATCAATCTCCGAGAGCGGCTTACTGAAAAGGTATCCCTGCATGTAGTCACAATCATGGTTTATGAGATATTGCTTTTGTTTTTCGTCCTCCACACCCTCTGCCACAACATAATGACCAAGCTTATGGGCCATTGAAATAATATCCCCTGTGATGGCCTCCTTAGGATCAAGATACCGGAGCTTGTCGATAAAGTATTTATCTATTTTCAGACAATTAATGTTAAGCTCCCTTTCACGGGCAAGTGAGGAGTATCCTGTTCCAAAGTCATCAATGGCAGTTTTGATACCCATACCCTGAATGATCTTCAGCCTTTCGTTAATGACCTTATAATTATTTGAAAAAATGGATTCGGTCAGTTCAATTCCTAGCTTATGAGGATTCGCTCCCGTCTCTTCAAGCAATTGGATCAAGTCCGGAATAAAATCGTCCCTGAGAAGCTGTATGGCTGAAACATTGAAGGATAGGGTGATGTTGTCATAGCCCCGGGCCTCAATGCTGTTTAAGAAATTAAAAGCGCTCCTCATAATCCTTCTTCCTAGAGGAATAATCAGTTGTGTCTGTTCAGCAATGGGGATAAACTCCATGGGGGATATAAAGCCCACCTTGTCGCTTTTGTATCGTGCCAGAGCCTCGAAACCGCTGATACGGTTCGCCCTAAGGTCCACTATGGGCTGATACATCAAGTATAGGCAGTCATCACAGCCTTCATAAGCGGATCTGGCCAGCTCATTCTTAATATCGGCCTCACGGATGAGCTTCTTTTCCATTTCATCGTCAAAGAAGCTGTAGCTGAAAATCTGATTTTCAGCTGCATTTTTAGCTGCGATGGAAACATTTTTAAGTATACTCTCAATATCATCCTTTTGATAATCAATTTCCAGAACACCCATATCCGCCCCAAGGGTTTGAGAGACATAAGTATTATTCATCAGCTCCAGCAGTTTTTCACACAGTAGCGCCAGCTCTTCCTTCTCCTTATAGCCTCTCATATACAGAATAAATCGGTCAACAGAAAGATGGAACAATTGAACATGATCGCAAACCAAGGTGTTCAAGCTATTGGCAATCTCTTTGACCAAATTTTCACTGTAGGCATAACCCATGGTAAGATTCATCAAATTGAATTTTCTTAATTTAAGAAGAATGACAGCTCCTTTTTCAAAGCCCTTATCCGAAAAATCCTGAATCACTGTTTCCTGGAAGGACCTACGGTTGAGTAAACCGCTTAAAAGATCATGGTCGTTGATGTATTTCAGCTTCAATTCCTGCTGCTTACGATCAGTAATATCAATAATCAAGCCTTCCAGAGCAATGATATTTCCGCTGTCATCATAGACTCCCTGCCCTTGCTCAAATACCCATTTGACTTCTCCGGATGCTGTAATAAGCTCATATTCTTCCTTCAGCTTCTTTCTTTGAACAATGGCCTCTCCCCATTGAATCCACAGGTGTTCTCTGTACTCAGGAGATATGAGGTCATTAAATGTTTTGTCCCTACTATTCAAAAGGCTTTCAGGCTTATAACCCGTCAGACCAAAGCAGCCCTCTGAGATAAACTGCATGGTCCAATCCGGATCATAGTTGCAACGATAGGCCATTCCAGGAAGATTATCCAACAGCACCGCCTTGCTTCTTTCACTGTCATAAAGGATTTTCTCCATTTCCTTGCGCTCACTGATATCCTCCACTAGGCATAAATGATTCTCGTCCGAGGAATCCATATGTAATCGGGAAATAATCATCCGTATCCACGCCTCGGAGCCATCGGGCCGAATATAGCGCTTTTCCATATCATAGCCATTGATTTCACGGGCTTCAAATCTTCTATAGTATTCCAAATCTATTGGTAAATCATCGGGGTGGGTAATCTCCGCCCAGTCCATTTGCATTAATTCTTCCTTTGATCGGCCCGTAATCTGTTCAAACATAGCATTGATACTGGGCTTTTCAAAGAGCGAAGAAACGATATTATGGTTATGGCCTATGGCTATACCAATAGTAGCTTGGTCGAAAACCGCTCTAAATAGATTATCGCTCTCTTTGAGCTTAACTTCTGACTCAAGAAGCTTTTGCCTTTCCTGCTGGAGCTCATTATTGGACTGCTCCAGTTTTATATTCAAATCTTTTAAGGTGTCCTTTATGGACACCACTTTTTTCATTGCTGAGAAAATAAGGTAAAAAATCAATACCGATGTGACTATGACATAAAATAAGCCTTTGATGATATTAGTCTCAAGTATACCTTCATAGACTAAAAAATCCGCAAGCAAATCCGTCAAAACAATCCATAGGCTTCCAAATAAAAAATAGATAGCCGTAATTTTCAGTGATTTTGAAAATGCACTGTTGGTCTTCCAGAAAGGTGTTGAGGAATTACTTTTCTGAACCGGCTTCGCATTTTCCTCATTGTACACTTAAGAACACCCCCATTTGTCATTGTCTTAACTATAGATTCTTGTGATATGCTGTTAAAATATAGCTGGGAAGAACAGATCTTCTAAAATATCTATGAATAAGTCTCCTAACCCTCTCATTGAATAAAGTGCCTATAAAATTTTTTACCATAGCTTGAGAGAAATAAACAAATAAAATCATACAAAAAAAGAACTGCCCCGGTCATCATAAAACCGAAGCAGCCTTTAACTCAATGGTTAATTCAATAGACGAAAGGGATAAAACGTTTTGTTCTTTGCATATAGTCCCGGTATGCGTCTCCAAATTCCTCAAGCATCGCCAGTTCCTCTTTTTTAGCCAGTCCTAGATACATAAAAAACATCACCGGGTACATCAGCAGCATAGGTAATGTAGCCCATTCTATCAGCATTCCGAGGGACAAAAGCAGCAAGCCTGTATATTGTGGATGGCGAATTCGGCTGTATATTCCAGTGGTTACCAAAAAACCTTTTCCGTTTTCTTTAGACCAGTATTTCTTGTAGATATTGTACCAACCATTCAGAATTAACAACAAAGCTAATGCGGCCAAAAGAATGTTGATATACATCCCAAGATATCCGATGGATGAAAACAGCGTATGTCCCCATAAAATCCCTTCCGGCAGGTTGCTTCCAATGATCCAGGAGATCAGATACATGCTGAAGGGAATGCCATGCATTTCAAGGGCGAAGGCGATTACAAAGGCCAGATAGGTGCCCTTTGGCTTTTTGTCCATTTTTCTATAGAACGGAACAAACAGCAGAATACTGCCATACAAAAGAATAAATAATAGTACACCAAACCAATTATGAAAATGACTCTCCAGGGTTTCCATTTTAATCCTCTCCTTAATAAAATCAAACACCATTTAGGTTTGATTCTATTGTAGCGATTGAACCTGAAGTTAGGCCTTTGTTTTTCTTAAATCCACCTTAAATCCTGGGGAGTGTGATTTTAAAAGTACAGCCCTGATGGGTATCAGTTTTTAAAAGGAGGCTCCCGCCGTGTGCCAGTACGATTTTATGTGCAATGGAAAGCCCTAATCCGCTTCCACCAGTCTCCGAGTTGCGGGAATCGTCTACCCTTACAAAGGGTTTAAAAATATCCTGTGTCAGTAAAACCGGGATGCCAATGCCGTCATCCCCAAAGAGAATGACAACATGCTGAGCCTCAATGGTCAGACTAACTGATACCGTGGTTCCCCTGGAATTATAGCGGACAGTGTTGTCTGTGAGGTTATGGAAAACACGGGCCATCTGATCAGTATCTAACATGGCGTAGACCAACTGCTCTGGTATATCAAATTCATACTCAAAGCCGGCCTTTTCCAGTAGGGGCAGGATATCACCACAAACCTGCCTGAGATATTCGCAGACATTCATCCTTGATAATTTTAGAGTAAACTTGGGACTATCCAAGCGTGATAGCTCAAACAACTCATTTAAAAGCCTTCCGGCTCTCCGGCTATTTTGACAAATGATTTCAAGGTAGCTAACTAATTCGTCGCACAAAGGCTCCGCTTTTTTTAGACAAAGCTCTGCATAGCCTGTTATGCTTGAAAGAGGATTTTTCAGATCATGGGATATGTCGAGGATCATTTTCTTTCTATCCTCCTCTGCCTGCTTTCTTAAGAGGGTCTCCTTCTCTACTTTTTCCGCCATTTCATTAAAGATATCCTGTAATTCTTGGAATTCATTTTTTAATCTCAGATCAACCCTTGCGGAGTAATCTCCCTCTCGCAAGCGTTTTGTGCCTTCGCATAGCTTTTTCAGCGGACCTGTGATCCGTGCTGATGTGAGTCTTGAAAAGAGGACAGCGAAAATAGCCAAAATAAGAAGATAAAAGAGGATAACTGCAATTAATGCGCCGACCACATTGTTAAAATCTCTCGACACGGCATCCTGATTGTAAGCCAATGAAAAATCAATCCGAAAGGATGTTGGAAACGAAACCACAAGCCAAAAGTTTTTGTTCGAATTGTAAAGCACATCAATATGATAGGGTAAGCCCTTGGCCTTGCTATTTATAAGAAAGTTAGTGAATTCTTCCGCCGAAAGCTGATTTTTCCCAATAATATCGAGTCCCTCTGAAAAGATCACCTCATATTGCCCGTTAATCACCTGTACACCGCCACCGTTTTTTACAACGGGCGCGGCATCAATGCTACGATAGTCCTCCTGCATCAGAGAACTTGCAGGATAAATATTTTTCATAAGTGTCTTTGATATGACGCTGTCGGTGAAGGACATTAATAATGCAGTAAAAATCGCGGCTAAGATGGAAAGGAGAAACACTATCCAATAGTTAAATAAAAATTGGTGGGATATTTTACTTCTCATATGCGAATCTCCACCTTATGAAGCTTATAGCCTAATCCCCGTATGGTTTTGATATATTCAGGGTTTTGCGGGTCGGTCTCAATTTTGTTGCGTAAATGGCTAATATGTACCATGATCGTATTGTCGTCATAATAATAGTTGTCGTCCCACACCGCATTATAAAGCTGTTCTTTGGTAAAGACTCTCTCAGGATTCTCCATTAAGAATAAAAGAAGCTTGTATTCCTTTGTATTGAGCTCCAAGGGTTTACCTTTTTTATAAGCAATGCATGCCTCCTTGTCGATGCAAAGAACACCATATTGAAGCACTGTCGGTTCCCTTTGTTTTGTTCCAATATACTGGTGGCTTCTTCTAAGCTGCGCCCCGATCCGCGCTATAAGCTCATTCATTGAAAACGGCTTAACCAGGTAATCATCGGCACCCAATCCTAACCCCAGCACCTTGTCCATTTCATCCATCCTTGCTGTCAGGAAGATTACCGGAAGGGTGCTAATGGTACGGATTTTTCTCAGAAGATTAAAACCATCAAGTCCCGGCATCATGACATCAAGAACAGCCAGGTGAATCTCTTGTGTCTTAATAATTTCCCATGCCTCCAGGCCATTTTGGGCTGAAAATACCGTATAATCATTTTCTTCAAGATTTATTCTGATTAGATTTCTGATGTCTGTTTCATCTTCCGCTATAAGAATATTCATTTGCCAACCCCCGTCTCACTAATCCTGTGCCGACTTAATGGCCCTCTGCTTTTCTTAATTACATGATAGCAAATAATAACTTCTTATTAAATCAGCCTTCCGGTAATTTAAGGTAAATTTAATGTAAAAATGGCACCTTACAGGTGTCTTCCCTAGAATAATGTTTAAAGTGACTGGAGAGGCGCGTGGCTTATAAATCTATTAGCACCAGCTTTTATATAAAAGAAAAAGCCCAGCAATACTGCCGGACTCTTTGCCTTTATCTTATTAGTTTTATAAAAAGAAATCATTTTCCTTTACTTTTCTTGCCCTGAAACGGTTGCAACCAATGGGCCTCTTACTAAAGGGACGTGTCTCCTAGATCAAGTTTGACTTTTGGAGTAATCTTTCCACCATTACTGCGATCTCAGCACGGGTAATCTTGTCTCCCGGAGAAAGCGTTTTAGCGCTTGTGCCGGAGGTGATCCCTGTTTTGAGACAGACCGCAACGCTGTAACGCGCATAAGAGGAAATCGCAGAGCCATCAGAGTAAGCCTCCAGCAGTTTGCCGACTTCCTGATCGGTAAGACCTGCTTCAAGGCCTGTGATGTCCATGGCACGAGCCAGCATGGTCATGGCCTGCTCACGGGTAATCGTATCATTGGGGCCAAAGACTCCGTTTCCATAGCCTTCAATGACGCCATAGTCCGCAGCTGTTTTGACATAGCCACTGTACCATGCCGAATCCGCAACATCGCTAAATCCGCTGGCACCAATGCCGGGCTCCAGCCCTAGGGCTCTGACGATGATTGCCGCGAACTCAGCACGCGTCATGCTTTTGCCAGGAGCATACTGGTTATAGCCAATCCCGGTAACCACCATTCTGGATCCCATATTATTGATGGAGACTTTTGCCCAGTGGCTTGCCACGTCGACAAATTCCACTGGATTCCAGATGATGGCGTAGGTGCTGTTTGTAAGGCTGTTGATGACCGCGTAATATTTGCCGTCTATGTTTACCACGCGGGTGGGCACGTGATAAACAGTCCCATCCGGCTTGAACACAACACCAGTGGTGATTTTGGTCGGATCTACTCCACTGGGGATGGCAATCGTTCGCTCTACATAGGCATTGAAGCTACTGATGCTTACGGTCTGATTGCCATGGGTGCAGGTGATGGTGTAATCCACGGCGGGTACCATGATAGTAAATCCGCCGTCTTGGGAAGCGGATTCCACGATTTGTACCATGGAGTTGGACGGTTCAGAAACGCTGATGGTAACACGAATATCCGAAAGGGATACATCCTCTCCAAATTGTTGTGAAAGCGCATCAATATTGATCTGCGCGGCAGGCAGGGTGTAGCTACCGACATTCGTCTGAACGACAAGGGTCGCGGCCTTCTCCTCCATGCTCTTGACCATAGCACCAGTCAGAGTGCCCGCTGCAACGTCAGAGCCGGTTATGATGGGGATGGTCACCGTTGCGCCGCTTCCCTGCGAGGCAAGAATGTTTTCCAGCCTGTCCGTATCAACCGTTACAGTAGTGACAGTCTGCCCGGATGCGTTTGTGGTGGTCTGTGTAGTACCGGCAGTCTGTTTCTGCCCATTGACAAGGATCTCTGTACCCGTATTACTGTTAGTCTCAGCAGAAGGCAAACTGCTGGTAGGGATCTCCGATGTTCGCGCAGTTGCCACAGTGTACGCTGATACATTCCCCACTGCATCCGTAACTAATACATTAAAATGGTAGTCGGTTTTGGGGGAAAGTCCCGTAACAGTAAGGGTAGTCAGATCCGTTGTCCAATCCTTGGCGACTGATCCGTTGCTCAGTGCATCAGCCACGGTAGAGATGCTGCTACTGGTGGAATATACCACCTTGTACCGAAGGCTGCCCACCGCTGTAAAGGAATCGGACGCCGCCATCCAGGTAAGCTTGACAGAAGTTGAGGACAGGTCACCCGTTGTGATGAGCCCACTTCCCCCAATTATCGGAGCAGTTTTGTCAACGGAATAGCCTTCGTCGCCCGTATAACCGCCCGTTATTAAATTCCCTGCGGTGTCAGAAATGTCCGTGCCACTTTTCAGGTCGAGCCGGAGCGTTCCATCCCCCGAAACACCACTGATGCTTACATCAATCTCTGTGCCGGAGGAGGATGAAACGGAGGTAATGTTTCCCCCCACCGTACCCGTAGCCACCAGCGCAAAGTCGTCCGTACTCACATTTTTAACAGGCTCGTTGAAAGCAACACGGAATATAAGGCTGGAGGCGTTTGTCAGCTCTGATGCCGGGGTCTGCCGTACGATGCCACTAACCATTGGGGCTACGCCGTCCACTAAAATCTTGGATGTATCAATGACTGGTAAAGTCAATAGCGCATTATTGCCCGCCGTGTCTTGGATGGTATCACCGTTCAAATTTATTTCATTCAATAAGATACCGTCGGCGTCCGCCTCGCCGGGCTGTATGGTATAGCGGAAGGACACCGAATCAACGGTTTTGCTTAAATAGGTGGCTTGCCGTGATGTTCCACCCACATTGATTACAAGCACCGCTCCGGCACCACTGATACTGACAGGCTCGCTGAAGGAGACGGTAAAGTCAAGATTTTCTCCCACCCTGTACAAACCATCACCCGGGACTAAAACTGAGGCAACCGACGGGGCGACCCCGTCAATCACAATATTCTTATTATCCCCCAGTGAGCCAGCCGAACCGGGCATGGGAAGTATTAAACTGACATCGGCCCCGCCGGTTTGGATTGCTCCGCCGATTACGCTTAGGGCATTATCGCTCGAATAATCCAGAGGACTGCCGGAATCTCCCGGCTCAACTGTATAGATAAAGCACAAGGTGTCTGTACCCGAACCGGAGAAATAATTTGCGATCCGGTTCTTTGCTCCGAGCTTCAGCGTCAGTTGGGGGATTCCAGCTACCGTCACGGCTTTGCTAAACTTTACTGTGACAACAATTGTATCCCCTGCTTTATAAACCCTGTTGGCGTTTGTGCTGCTAACTTCAACAACCGATGCTTCTGAGTCTACCGTAATGCTCGCCGTATCCGTTGCCACGCTGAAGGCCGTCGTTCCCCCGTAAGTGGTGACGTCGAACTTGTTTCCCTGCGAGCTGGAGGTTCTGTCCCATGCGTGGTAGGTGATGCTGGCCGTTGTGGCGTCCGGGCTGCCGGGAACAAAGCGCACCTTGTCGACATCCCGTAGAAGCAGGGCATTAGATTGGCTGACCTCCCCTACATCGGCCCAACTGCCTCCATTATCAGTGGAAAACTGCCACTTTCCGCTGCCGTCAGTAGTGGCGACAATAGCGATGCCCTCTAGCGCGCCGGGATCAAAGTCGGAGATCATCCCGCTCACAAATGACGAAACCGTCTGGCCGACATTCTCGGTCTGGCCTGTTGTAAGGCTGGGGAGGCTTGGCGCGGTGGGGGAAAGCACCGGCGCGTCGTTGACAGAGGAGACACTCAGCTTTGCACTGGCTGCCACAGCGCTGAATGCGGTTGATCCCCCGTTTGTACTTGCGTCGGCAAAGCTTCTGGTTCCGTTTGTTGAGGGCGATCCCGAAGTGCCGTCCCATGCATGGAAGGTGAGAGTTGCGGTTTCGCCGTTTTGTCCATCCGGAACATATCTCAGTTGTGTGTAGGGAGACAAGAGTAGTGCAGCATTTAGTGATACCGTGCCAACTCCTGTCCATGTGTAACCGTCTGTAGAATACTCCCATCTACCATTTCCCGTTGTCCCCGTAAGTGCGATTCCAAGAGAGTTTCCATCCACATCCTGACCACTCAACGCTGATACAATTGACGAAACAGTTGCCGGGGAACTGGTTGAATCTTCATTGGTATCCACCCACTCATAAGGGCCCGCACTCAGCGTCGGCGCATCGTTGATAGGGGTAATGTTCAGTTGGGTGGTTTTAGTGGCTGTTTTTACTCCGCCTCCCCCCTTTTGTCCATTATCATTGATAGAAAGGGTAAGGGCAAGGCTGCCATTTGCATCGGAAGCGGTGATGTAAGAAAGACTCTTATTGGCTATGTATGAATTGATGTTTGTAATTGAGCCCGTGAGTGTTAGTGCTAAAGCCGTACCGCCAACGTTAACGCCGCTACCCGACGTTGCAGAAAGCATCCCTGAGGGTACAGAAAACGTTGCTGTAATTGCCGCATATCCCGCATCCGCATCGGAAAAGCTGATGCCCATCAGCGTCGTATAATTGTCCTCTATCACACTAATGGATTCGGGAGCCGTAATTAACGGCGGGTCGTTAATGGGGTTGATCGTGATGGTAAATATCTCCTCAGAGAGACGGTATGTCCCGTCTGAAACTGTGAAAGAAAAGCTGTCGGAGATCGTCTCGCTACCGTCGTGGGTATAGGAGACGCGGCTGTTGTCAACATCGTCCTGCGTGAAGGTTCCACTCGCGGACAGGGCGGTTCCGCTTATTTTCAGTGTACCGTGAGCCGGAACTGTTCCAACCGTGTAAGTGATGGAAGTGGAATCGGTATCCAGATCGGTTATCATGAGCATGGAACTCATAACCGTAGCCTCTGCGCCCTCGTCGGCGGTTAGACCCGTATTTGTGGAAAGTACCGGAGCCTGTGCTATTGTAGCAACGATTTTGTAGTAATTAACTGTCCCATCCTCTGCAGTTACCCTAACGACAAATATATCGCCGTTTGTAACAGCTTCATGAGCATAAGCAGAAGCAACGTTAAAATTACTAAAATCGGTGGTGCCGGTGGGGTATTTCACCACCTTTACCGTGGAGCTTGCATCGGCTTTGCTAAAGCTCGTGATAAATACGCCTGTGCCACTGGTATCCGCCCCCTCTAAGCCCGTAAGGGCCACAGAGCCCTCAGTCACCGATGACAGGTTGCTGTCTGGCATCCCAAGGATTGCGGTTTGACCCTTGACCGTGCCCCCGCTCAGTGCCGCGTTGCTGCTTAAGCCCGTTCCCTGAATGGTGAAGGTATACGACCCCTCGTTACCGTCGTTATTGGCAATCGTCACAATCGCAGTGCGTGTTCCAACGGCGGTGGGGTCGAAGGTGATTGTAAAGTTGGTGGAGCCGCCTGCGGCTATAGGTGATGTTGGGAAAGCAGTCACACTGAAATCCGAGGCGCTCGCCCCGCTTATGGAAACCAGGGGTGAGCCGGAAAGAGTGAGTTCTTCAGTGCCTGTATTGAGAATGGTAAACGTCCTTTCTACACTCCCACCCGAAACGCCAGTGCCGCCAAAGTCGGTACCGTCGCTATTTGAGGGCGTCGTATCTCCGCTGGCGATTGAGAGGCCATTGCCCTGTATGTCAATCTCGGAGAGGGATCGGATGTCCGTGATATGGAAATTGTTGAAGGTCGTGTAAATGCTAGAGGAAAACGTCACGCTTACAAGATCGTCGAATTGGCCGGCAAGGGAGTTAAAGGAATACGTCCCCTCTTGCAGGCTGGTTGAAATATTGGTTGGATACGTTAGCGTAATCGGTGAGCCACCGACCGTGGTGGCGGTAATCGTAAGTGTTGGGTTTTGCTCATCCGCATAATACATGAATGAGTTCAGATCAAAGCTGTGGCCGGGAGCAGATATTGTGAACTTCGTGCCATAACCATCTATAGAATCATTATCCAAAACATACAGACCAGTAAAAGGAGGATGACTATAGATTGCAGTATAATTGTTCTCAACGGGCGTCATGTAAAAGAGAACACCCTTATAAAGCTTTGAAACCGGAGGATGATTATCATTTACTGTAAACTCGCTTCCAACAAACGTCATCACCTCATCGGTATCTACGTTGACGGTGATGGCCTTTGTCGCTATGGTAATTCCGTCGCTCACTTTGATGATAAAGCTGTCTGTACCGGTATAGCCGCTTTCAGGCGTATAGAGGATTGTCCCTCCCGGAGCAATATCGGTACCGCCGGAGCTGGCCTGTGGAGTCCCACTATTCATTTCCAGCGTACCGTGGGTCGGCCCCGAAAACTGTGACCAAGTAAGGGTTTGGCCGCTGTCACTGTCGTTGACATGCAGCAGGGGCTTAACGTCAGTTTGCCCCGCATGAGCCGTCAAGGTCCCCGTCGCGCCGCCAACAAAGGTGGGAACGGTGTTGGGAACAACGGGATCACCAATATTAATATGATTGAAAAGAGCATAATTACACCATGTCATATCTCCATCATATTGGTTGGTAATTAACACCATATCCACATTTTCAAAGACGCTTTGCGGTAGAGATTTATTAAGGATAAAGGTATCTTCGTAGGCTGATGTATTGATCACCAAGTCACAGGAGCCGGTAGGAGCACCATTCCGATAGCCTGTAAATCGAATCGGGGAGTTGCCACAAAGATAGTCGCCTACATAAATGGATTGAAGGCTGAATTCTTTTCCATCATTACTCTTTATCACCAGAATTTTAGGGATACTGGCTTCATCTCCAAGGCCATTCTGAACCGTATCCGCAACAGTCAAAATACCGCCGTATGTAACGCCAAGACCGTCATTCGGAGTATAAAGAATCCCACCAGTGGCTATGCCGTTCAGAGCCTCTATCACACTATTTGCACCGAAGATATCTAATTGGATGTTCGGGATATCTGAACAGCCGATACCGTTAAAATTTCCGCCATCATAGATCTTGCTGGTCTGGCTGTTTAGTACCTTGCTACCAGTAAAGCTTAGAGTCCCCGAGACTGACAGAGCCCACGTCGGCAGCTTCAATATAGGCAGTAAGCTTATCGCCATCACCAGAGATAGAAGTATCACCATGACTTTTTTAATAGGTCTGCTCATAATATAACTCCTTTACAAATTTCTATTTTTGGGGTTATTCTTTTTCCACGCTGGCATGGGCGTAGCATCATATAGTACAATTTATGGTATTTTATGTTAACTAAATTATACCTCTTATGTAACGTCCTATCAACAGAAACTCTACCAGACTCGATAAATTTCGACCTCGGTTTAGATAACATTAATCGAGGCTATAACGCTTAGGCATATCCCTTCCAGAATCTTTCTCAAGACACAAGGAGGTGTTAATGGTATTCTAATATCGAAGGAGTAACACATAGTCTGAGGCCATAAAATGCTTGGCGAAAGGTTATGTGTATTTCTCCATGAGATGCGAGAGAAAGGCAAACCATGTGAAGCATGGGACGCAAAGCCGTGGGATCTAAAGCGAAAGCCAAGATAGCCCGGTTGCCGATGTTTTAATTTTATGAAAGGAGCTGAAAACATGGCAAAATTTTTCAAAAAATTCTACGTATTTCTTCTTATCGTAATCATGTGCACCAGCATGCTCAACGTACAAGCTATTGCCAAGGAGACTCTGGAGTCCGGCAATATCTGGTACGGAGATGAAGTCTCTGTCGATGTAACTGCCGGTACCGAAGGCTATACCTACATGACATGCTTCCAGACTCCTCGTCATGCTTATGAGATCAGCAATCATGCTGTGGATAATGCAATTCCCCAGACGTTTGTTTTGGTCGACACGGTCGCATATGATGGCGATACCTGGACTCCGAATGGACTTTATGTCAGCGGACAGAGTAACTATGAAGTTGTCTACTGCTGCGACATGGACACCAGAATCGAAAACGGTGTCTACTACAAGCGCATGAATCTGGAAGACAGCGAATACTGCAGTGCTGAAACAGCTGCCCGTATTCGTGCAATCATTACCAACTCCTATCCCTATGTTTCCCTGGAAGAAATGATTGCAAATCTGGCTGCGGATGGTTTTCCCAACGCTGATAAGCTCACCCGCGCTGATATCATCGCCGCTGTACAGGCTGCTGTCTGGACCTGCGCCAATGATACGACGGTTCAGTATTTAAAGTCTCACGATTTCGCGGCCAATCCTAGATGGGGTGGCGTGATGCACGATTACAGTGCAGAAATGGGAAAATTCGCAGATATCTCCACCGGAAAGTTCATCGTGGATGAAGAAGTCGGTGCACGTGTGAATGACCTGATTGACTATCTGCTTGCACAGGATGAAGTCTATGCAAATAAGAAGCAGGTCGTGATCACCGATCTTAAGATGGTGGGTGCTCAGGTGCTCACGGATAAGGACACCCAGACCTACAGAATCAAGCTGACTGTTACCCTCAACAACAGTGGCAGCGGCTATGATGATAATATCAAAATCACTGTGACTGCCGGTGAGATGAACAAGATGGAGTTCCCTGTTGTTTACGGTACCGAGAAGTATACCTTCGAACTGGATGTTAAGCGCGGCGATGAGATCAAGGCCGTCGTGTCCGGTACGCAGGTCCTCCCTGAGGGTGTTTACTTCTACGCTCCCAAGCCCGCTGACGTAAACGGCGATGGCATTGCCACCGGACGGGAGGTGTCTCAGAACCTAGTGGGTGTTTCCATGGGTGAGACCCCCGTTTATTCTGAGGAGACGCTTTCTTTCCAGGAAATTACCTTTGTGCCGGATCCAGAGATACCTCTTGGCGAGCCTACCCCCGGGACAACAGATCCTGTAGCACCAGAACCTGAGACATCTGAAGAAATAGAGATCGTGGATGACGATGTACCACTGGGCAACCTGCCTCAGACCGGTACCACGGCCGAGACCATGAAATCATCACGGCTCTTGGGTATACTGGTCATGAGCCTCTCCCTGACAACCATCGGTGTGGTTGTTATCGTCAGCCGAAAAAAGGAAAAAGAGCAGAAGAAATAAGAACCCTCAACTGATTAAAAGCCACACCAGATTGCTCTAGGTGTGGCCATCTTTTTTCTCAAAAACAGAAGTTTAATATTTCTTTTTAAGAGCATAGCTCATGGGATGAAAATTACGTCATCCCCTTGAGCTACACCCCCAAAATACCGTCCTTCTGCCATTTGCGAGTAACACAAAAAAAAGCCCCGAAACCGATAAAGTTCCAGGACTTTCTTGGTGGAGATGAGGGGGATCGAACCCCTTACCTCTTGAATGCCATTCAAGCGCTCTCCCAGGTGAGCTACACCCCCAAGATACTTTCCTATTATAAAAGAGAAATTCATTTTTTTCAATACCTTTTCTTACTTTTTATGCTGATATTCTTATCCAAATCCTCCCCCTCTCCTTCTTTGTTTCAAATAATAAAATCTATATTTAGTACATGATGTTATTAGCCGATAAGTTTACCGGAATCATTATTTATTGGTCTTATTCGGAATTGGAGGAAAATACCTATGAAAAAAGTGAGTTTCTCTCAAAAACTGCGCTACAGATTTGATAATCTGATGGCCAAAGGTACCGGAGCGCTATTGGGGTCATTGGCCATTGTTACGGTGCTCATCATTCTGATTGTCTCGAGCTTCGTAATTCTTACAGATGCCGCACCAGAGGCAAGCATCATTGAAATAATCTGGATGAGCCTTAACAGGACGCTGGACGCCGGAACCCTTGGCGGTGATACCGGTACTGTAACTTTCCTATTTGCTATGTTTATTATGACTCTTGCTGGTATTTTCATCATTAGTATGTTGATTGGCTTAATTAATAATGCTATAGAATCTAAGCTAGAGGCTCTCAGAAAGGGCCGTTCAATTGTTCTGGAGGAGAACCATACCGTTATTCTTGGATGGTCTGAAAGCATTTTTACCATCATTAGTGAACTGATTGAGGCCAACAGCAACAAAAAAAAGAGTTGTATCGTCATTCTGGGAAACAAAGACAAAATGGAGATGGATGATGAGATAAAAGAGCGCATTCCTAACACCCGAAATACGGTGATAGTTACCCGTCAGGGAAATCCTATAGATATAGACGATTTGGAAATCGCCAATTTAAATGCCTCCCAATCCATTATTATTCTTGAAAACAATGATTCAAATGTCATTAAAACCATCCTGGCCATTACCAATAATCCAAATAAACGGGAGAATCCCTATAATATTGTTGCCACTCTAAATGAGCCTAAGAATATGGAAGTGGCCCAAATTGCCGGTCAAAACCAAGTGGAAATTATCTGTACCGAAACCCTTATCGCCAGAATTATGGCCCAAACCTGCCGTCAACCGGGCCTTTCAACCGTATATACCGAGCTCCTGGATTTTGGCGGAGATGAGATTTATTTTAGTGATTGTGCCGAGCTTTGTGGAAAGACCTTTGGTGAAGCCATTCAAATGTATGAGACCTCCACAGTCCTGGGCATTTGCTCGGGAGATAAAACCATGGTTAATCCTCCTATGAACACTTTAATTCAAAAAGGGGATCAGATCATTGCTATCTCCGAGGATGATGATACAATCCTTATTAATCCCCAGCCAATCGCCATCGATAATCATTGTATCGTAAATGAGTCTCAAATACCTGGTACAGACCTAGAAAAAACACTGCTTTTAGGTTGGAACCAGAGGGCGATCAATATCATCACGGAATTGGATAACTACGTTATAAAAGGTTCCCGCCTGACCCTAGTCAGCAAAAATATTGATAACGAGGCTCTGGAGAAGATTAGCTCACAGATGACCCATCAGGAAATCGAGCTTATCAAAGAAAGCCCTGAGGATAGACAAGTCCTGGACAAACTCATCGAGAAGAAATATGACCATGTTATCATACTTTGTGATGACCTTAAGGATATCCAGGAGGCCGATTCCAGCGCGTTAATCACCCTGCTCCACCTTAGGGATATTGCCGAAAAAACAGGTGCCAGGTTCTCTGTGGTCAGCGAAATCATGGATTTCAGGAACAAACAACTGGCTGAAGTAACCAAGGTCAATGACTTCATCGTTAGCGAAAAGCTTGTAAGCCTTATTATGACTCAGGTATCTGAAAATCCGAAACTTAATGCTGTTTTGCAGGATTTGTTTGATGCAGACGGCTCTGAAATTTATGTCAAGCCCTCCAAGAACTATGTGTCATACGGAAAACCTGTCAATTTTTATACGGTGGTTGAATCCGCCAAACTTAAAAACGAGGTAGCCATTGGCTATATCCTATCCTCCAAGGAAGGAGATTCTTCTGCAGATTATGGTATTTGTGTAAACCCTAAAAAGTCAGACAGGATGACCTTCTCAGATAAAGATTCAATCATCGTTATTGCGGAGCAGTAGAAATTTAGCCCTCTCCATACAGTAAAGGCTCGGGTTGAAACCCGAGCCTTTACTATTGAATTTTCTTTTTAAAGGCTTCCATCGTATCCAAAAGCGTAATATAGATGCGTTTTATTTCATACTTGCTGTCATTGCTTCTGAAGGTGCCAAAATTCGTCGTAACGCCATACTTATAGTATTTCTTCGCAATATCCAAAGTATCCTTGTTATAGCGACCATAAGGAAAGGATAGTGCATTCACGGTTTTTCCTGTTATCCCCTCAATAATTTCTTTAGACTTTTTACATTCCTCTTCGATCTTTAAGCGGTTTAAGCTATCAAGCTTCGGATGGTTGAGAGTATGGCTTTCAAAGGAGAAAACATCGGACATCTCCCTGATTTCCTTTCTCGTAATGAACTCAGGGTTATCCACCAATCCGGCCACCAGAAACACTGTGGCCTTAAGATGAAACTTTTTAAGAATAGGATAAGCATACTGGTACACATCCCTGTATCCGTCGTCAAAGGTGATGAGAATGGGTTTTTTGTATTGATAAGCGTCATGAATGTTACTAAAGGTAAGGGTGGTATAGCCTTGGTCATAAAGATACTTCATCTGTTTTTCAAACTCCCCGGGGCTTACAAATAGCTCTTTTTGCCCGAAGATATGATCATCTATGGCATGGTATAACAGAAGCGGCACACCCGATCGAGCCTCCGAACCACTCATCATAAGGAAGATAAAAAGTAGCATGGAACACACTATAACCCGCAGAATCCAAAGTACACGCTTAATAAGACATCACCGCTCCAATTGTCATCTCATTGTGCCGATTTTATTATGCTTATTTACGGTTCCATTTATGAGTAACAAGCTGGAGAGGGCAGAAAATCTGGGCAGGTATGGTGATAAAAAACTAGCCCAAGGGTACATCCTCTAGTATCAGGTCGGTAGGTTGATTTTCTGGAGAATCCTCATTCCCTAGGGCGCTTTCTCCTGCTTTTACCTGAAGGAAGTCCAGCAAGGGCTGAATACTTGCGTTAAAGGAATAGAAATAGGGCCTGCGTTGGCTGTCAAGAATGAGAAGGACGGGGCTTTCCTTTTCACTGACAATAATAAAGACCGAATCCAGTGTTTTTATTCCTGCCTCATTGAGAAGCTTTAGATCAATATTTCTGGCAGGATCAAAGGGAACCCGGATGACAAAGCCCTTTTCAGGGAAGGGCATCATCTTGGTGTATAGGCTTTTAATGGTCTTCACGTAGTTAAAAACCTCATTCTGAAGCTCAGCGCTTATGGCCTTTTTCACGACGACCTCACCCTTTGAAATATCAAAAACCTCTATGTTGAGGTTTTGATTTTGCGCTGTTTCATCAGACATATAGGCAATAAAATGTGTATCCTCAAACATTTGTGCCATACCCAGCACCGATTTGTATTTATTTTCGTTCTGTGCGATTAATGTGGCTGTATACAGCGTGGCCCCCACAAGACACAGGATGATGACCAATAGGATAATTCCTATGGTTTTCTTTTTCAAACTGATAAAAATCATGCTGCTCACCTCCCTAGACTTTATGAGGCGGGCCTTGCATTTATACGTTGTACCATTTTCGGGACGAACTCTTTCACAAAGCTAAATCCCTAAAATTTCATAGATACCTTTTTGGCATATTGACCGGATCTCTTCATCGAAGGCATTGAATTCTGCGAATTTCGACTTAAGAATTGGGATAAATTCCGAATGGCTTTTTTCATAGCGAGAAAGAACCTCGGCCAGACGTCTGTCCTGTCTAACCAATGCACCGTGGCACTCCAGATTATCAGCGATAAAGACAAGCTTTTCCTCAATGGTTCTGACAAAAAAATCCTCAGGCTTGAGCCCATACTCCTGAAGATCCTCCGGCCGATAGGTGCCATTAGAGTGACAGGCACATATCCGGGCAAGTTCGTCCTCTCCAAGGGCTTTCATTAGCTTATAGCCCTCATAGGCATGACGATAGGGACACTGGGTGATACTCCTGCCAAAATCATGGACGAGTCCCATCGTCCTTACCCTATGAGGGTCAATGGGGATATGCTCCTTAAGGGCAAGTGCCAGCTTATAGGCGATGTCCCCCACATGAATACAGTGGTTGTCCCAGTCATGGCCCTGTTCTATTGGAAAGCTCCTTAAGAGCTTAAGTGCTTGGTCATAATTCAACTTCGTTCATTCCTTCTAAAGAGGGTACACCTAAGCCTATTCCTTTTTCTCAGCCTTATAGCCAAGCTGAGTAAGCGTATGTATCCCCTTTTCTCTGGAATCCTCATCCTCAAACTGGATTTCTAGCGCCCCTTCTTCGGTTTCCCGGCTATTGAGAATTCCTATGTTTTTAATATTGATGGCCTCTTTGGCCAACGCAGTGGCAATCACCGCAATAATTCCCGGCTTGTCCTCTACGTCCACCAAAATGTCAAAGGTACTTTGAATAAGGCTTTTCCGTTCTGAAAAAGTGTCTCTGAGCATTCGGGCAGAGCTAAAAAAAGCCTGTACACCCGCCTGCCTTTCCTTGTTGAGATTCTCTTGAAATTGTTGCAATGCTCCTTCAAGCAGCTTTAGGGTATCCAAAATGTTTTCCTTGTTGGACAGGCAGATCCCCGTCCAAAGCTCTGGCGAGGAGGATGCAATACGGGTAATATCTTTAAAGCCTCCTGCGGCCAAGGTTTTCATATGATTGTGTGGTCCGTCCAAATCCCCGACCAGATTGACCAGAAGTGCGGCAATGACATGGGGAACATGGCTGATGGCCGCCGTAGCCTTGTCGTGTTCATCCCCCGTCAATACCAGAGGAATAGCTCCCATGGTTCGGACTAGGGTTCTAACAGCGTTTAAATCCTCTGTCTTGGTTTTTTCGGTGGGTATCAAACAATAATAGGCGTTTTCAAAAAGGTTTGCTTTAGAGGCCAAATAACCTGATTTTTCAGAGCCAGCCAAGGGGTGACCACCGACGAACCTGTGCTCCAACTCCAGCTCTTGAATGAGAGACAAAACTTCTCCCTTTGTGCTCCCCACATCGGATAGGATACACTCAGGCGTCAAGATGGTTTTAAGCTGTTGCAGAATAGGCCCCATGGCAAAGACAGGTACACACAGGAACACCAGCTCCACATCCGAGAATTCCCGGCTTAAATCGTCGGCTGCTTGGTCAATCACACCCTCGGCCAGGGCTTTTTGAATCACAGCCTTATCCTGATCCCAAGCCTTGAGAACCATATTCCGGTTCTTTTTCTTTAAGGCCCTGGCTATTGAGCCGCCAATAAGCCCCAAGCCTACAATGCCGATTCTACTTATTTGTTTCATTATGATGCTCTTCTCCTATCCGTGCTTCCATGCTACAAACCAGTCTTTCCTGGTAGATAACGAAGACTAATCCACCGTGGAGGGTCTAAAGGTATGACGAAGAATACATGGGGTAATCTTATTCTCCAATTGGGCCATCTTCGTGTATTTCGTAATGATTTTCCATATTCCCTGACGGGAAAAGCGTTTCCCACTGCTATTTAAAAAGAGGGCAGATTCCTGGGAGGTCTTGAGTAAATAGGGCCTGGATTGAACTATATAGTTAGATACATCCGACATACAGTGTGGTCTTATGACTATTTTACGCTGTTTTGCGCCTTCCTGTAATAAAATGCAATGGTTGACCACATCGATATGATCAATATCCAAAGCTATCAATTCACTGACCTTTAAGCCTGCTTCATAGATCAGTTCCATGATCAACCTGTCCCGGATGTTTTTTGTTCCTTCCACTCCGGTGATCTGAATGAGTTTGCTCAAATCTAGCTCCGATATAGCCCTGGGGGGTCTCTTGGCTATCCTGGGAGCTTGGATTCCAATAAGGGGATTCCCCTCGATATAACCGTTCCTGATAAGGTATCGATAAAAAACCCTTAATGAGGCAATGCACCGAGAAATGGTGGACGGGGATTTTCCTAATAGGTTGAGGGACTCTATATATCTTGCAATAACCGTTCTTCCCGCCCCATAAGCTTCATTAATGCCTAAAGTCCTAAGAAAGGCAATATATTGCCGGATATCCCTCTCATAGGACAAAAGGGTATTTTTCGACAACCTCAAATGATCTTCCAAATACGCCATACATGCACTTACAACACTGTCCATCATGGGCCCTCCCGGCTTATCTCCATAGGGAATACACTATTTTTCTAATAACCTTACAGCCATAAGAATTCCAGCAACAGTTTTTGCATCACATATTATGCCCTTATCAATCATTGATAAAGCTTCTTCCAAAGGGTAGGCCTTGGCAGAAATAAATTCATCCTCATCAGGCTGACACTCTCCGCAAGATAACCCTGTTGCCATATAAATATGTAGAATCTCATCTGCAAAGGCCGGAGCCGGGTAAAGATTTAAAATCTTTACCAGCTTCTCTGCCGAGTAGCCTGTTTCCTCCTTAAGCTCCCTTGCAGCACAGGCCGCAGGGTCCTCCCCTTGGTCCAGCTTTCCCGCGGGTAACTCGATGAACACTCTATCGTTGGGTTTTCTGAATTGCTCAACCAAAATAATCTGGCCATCCTCAGTAATGGGAACAACTACCGAAGCCCCGGGGTTGCGAATAATATCCCTTGTGGCGGTCTTTCCATTAGGTAGCTCAATAGTCAGCCTTTCCACATCCAGTATGTTCCCCTGATAAATTGGTTGTGAGCCGATGGTTTTTTCGTAATAATTCACTGGGTATCCTCCCTGTTAATGCTTTCGCCCGATTTCCCTAGCCCTTTTGGTACACTCACCCATGGCAGTAATCACCGCATTGCGGAAGCCTTCTCTCTCCAGTGCCGCCACAGCCTCAATAGTTGTTCCCGCGGGTGAGCAAACCATGTCCTTTAGCTCACCCGGGTGCTTCCCGGTTTCCAAGACCATTTTTGCCGAACCTAGTATTGCCTGGGCGGCAAGGCGATAGGCCATAGCTCTTGGAATCCCTGACTGAACAGCAGCATCGGCCATAGCCTCTATAAACATGAAAACATAGGCAGGACTACTTCCCGTTAGGGCGGTCACCTCGTTCATCAGCCTTTCTTCCAATTCCTCAACTCTACCAGAAAAGCTTAAAAGCTTCATCACATTCTGTTTTTCCTCTAATGTCGTTCTGTCATCACAACATAATAATGTCATGCCTTCTCTAACCATGGCTGGGGTGTTGGGCATGGTTCTGACCACCTTGGCCTGTTGTCCGAGAAGACTCTTAAAATAGGTGACAGGCAGCCCGACAATAATGGAAACAAGTATTTTCTCCGGTGTGAAAACAGCCTTGATTTCCTTGAGCACCTCCTCGGCATATTGGGGTTTTACCGCCAAAAGGATGATATCACTATCATCAACCAAGCTTTGGATGCTCGTCTTCATTTGAATACCCAGTTCACCGGCTAAGGCCGCTAATGCTCCCGAGTTTACATCATAGGCATTGATGGAAAACTGCCTCTCTCTATCTCCCAGGACAATACTCCTGACCAGAGCACCTCCCATATTCCCTACTCCGATAAAACCAACCCTATAGGCCATAGGTTGACCTCCCATTCCATATCCTAGATTATTCTTTTTCAAGGAAGGATATCTGTTCTTGATCGTTCTCACGGCTGATATAGGTCAACCCAAGATGCTGGTAAGCCAGACGTGTTGCTTTTCTTCCTCTCGGGGTTTTTTGTATGAAACCAAGCTGAATCAAATAGGGCTCATAAACATCCTCTATGGTATTGGATTCCTCACCTGTGGATGCTGCAAGCGTATCCAGCCCGACAGGTCCCCCTTCAAATTTGTTGATGATCGATTCTAAAACCACCCGGTCGGTATTATCCAGACCCAAATCGTCAATATCCAAGGCCTTAAGCCCAAAGCGTGCCACCTCAAGGGTGATATGTCCGTCAGATTGAATCTGTGCAAAATCTCTCAGACGCTTCAAAAGACGGTTGGCAATACGCGGTGTTCCCCTGGAGCGCTTGGCAATTTCCTGGGCGGCGTGATCTTCAATGGCGATGCCTAAAATGCCTGCCGAGCGTTTGACAATTGACTTGAGCTCCTCATGGGTATAAAGCTCAAGACGATTGATAATGCCAAAACGATCCCGAAGGGGATTGGTTAAAAGACCAGCCCTTGTGGTTGCCCCGATTAGGGTAAACCTAGGAAGGTCCAGACGGATGGACCGGGCACTGGGACCCTTTCCGATGATAATATCCAGGGCGTAGTCTTCCATGGCAGGGTAGAGGATTTCCTCAACACTTCGGTTAAGCCGGTGAATCTCATCAATAAAGAGAACATCGGACTCACCCAAATTGGTCAGTATGGCCGCCAAGTCGCCGGCCTTCTCAATGGCAGGCCCGGAGGTGATCTTAATATTCACACCTAATTCACTGGCAATAACACCGGCAAGGGTGGTTTTTCCCAAACCGGGAGGGCCGTACAGAAGGACATGATCCAAGGCCTCTCCCCTCTGTTTTGTTGCTTGTATGAATACCCGTAGATTATCTTTAACCTTGGTTTGTCCTACATATTCAGTAATGGTTCGTGGTCTTAAGCCCGACTCATCCGGATCATCCTTTTTCAGTTCGCGGCTGGTCAGTCTTTCTTCTTCCACAAGGCCACCTCACTTTAACGGAACATTTGTTTTAAAGCATCCTTGATGATCTGCTCAACGGTTTTATCTTCATTGAAGGCGCAGGCCACGGCCTTGGCGGCTTCTTGGGAGGAGTATCCAAGCATCACCAGAGCACTAATGGCTTCCGACAACCGTCTGTCCCCGGTAACATCCTGATTGGGCAGATCACATTTCAATTCAGGCAGGTTCACATGCTCTTTCTTCAATTTATCCTTAAGCTCTAAAATAATTCTTTGAGCTGTTTTCTTGCCAATGCCCGGAGCCTTGGTAAATCTGTCGGCATCATCGGTGAGAACCGCCAGCCCGAATTGTGAGGGCTGAATGTTGGAAACCAAGGATAATGCCGCTTTTGGACCCACTCCCGAAACAGATAGAAGCTGTTCAAACATCTTTAGCTCTTCTTCATTGAGAAAGCCATAAAGGGCCTGGGTATCCTCACGAACATAAAAATGTGTATACAGCTTAATTTCGTTCCCTGTATTTGGGCAGCAACCCAAGGCCGTGGCAGTGGTAAAAACCTTGTATCCCACCCCATGGACATCGACAATCATGCTGTCCACTGTTTTTCTTTCAAGAGTTCCTTTTAAATAGGCAAACACGCTTAATCACCATTTCCTGTATAAGGGTATTCCCTAATTCCCAGCTTTTCCTGGAGTTCCTCTACCAAAGTTCTGTAGGCATCGATTTCTTCCCTGAGTTCTTTTAAAAGCTCATCCTTGATACGGATAATCTCCAGCAGCTCTTCCTTTGTCATTTGTCCTACATTTACCATAATCCATCCAACCTCAACTTTCAATCTTTTGATAAAAGAATGTCTCAATGGGCTTTAAACTATACTTCTGGTAATTCATGATCTGCTCGGTGCTTCCGATAAACAGAATACCGTTTTTAACCAGGGATTTTCCGAATTCCATGAAGATATTGTCCTTGGCCTCCTCTGTAAAGTAGATTAGAACATTGCGGCAGATAATAATATCCATAGACTTGGGGTAAGCGTCCTTCAACAGGTTGAGCTGCTTGAATTGAACGCATCTTCTGACCTTTTCCGAGATCTGATAAAGATCATCATTAATTTTCGTAAAGTGCTTCTCAAGATACTCCTTGGGAAGCTCCTTCAGGCTCCTGAATGAGTAAATACCGGCCTTTGCCTTGGCCATGGCCTCATTATCTATATCAGTGGCCAGAATACTGATCTTTTCCAATGGAAGAAGCTTATTGAGTATCATTACTATGGTATAGGGCTCATCGCCCGTAGAACAGGCCGAGCTCCATATCTTGACCTCAGAGAGGTTTTTATAGGCGGCTACCGCCGATAGGATTCTGCTTTCAAATAACTCCCATTGGTTAGGATTACGGTAAAACTCTGATACATTGATGGTTAAGTAATTGATAAAGGTGTTGTACAGGTCCCTGTTGGTTTTTATCTCTTCCAGGAAAGCACAATATGTAGTAAATCCATGCTTCTCAACCAGCGATGTAATACGCCTTTTCATCTGCTTTTCTTTATACATGTTGAGATCTATATGGGAAAGATTATAAAACTTAGTCTTGAAAAGCTCGTAATCCTGAAACCTATCCATTTTTCAACCCCCCAGTTTTAATAATGAATAGCATAAAACCTCTTTTATACACAATAGCAAGACCGGAAACCGGTCTTGCTTATTGAAATCTTTTTTATTAATTAAGATGAAAAGAACTAATTCTTATCATTAAGGATATCACCTATGGTGTTGCTCATATCTTCAGTATGCTCGGAGGGAGTTTCCTCGTCGGCTTCAGCTACAGGCTCACCTTCACGAACTGGGTCGATGGGCTTGATTTCCTTAATGGACAGGCTGATCTTTTTCAGCTCAGGATTTACATCCATGATCTTCATTTCCACCTGCTGTCCAACGGTAAGAACCTCATCCGGCCTGCCGATGCGAACATTTGAAATCTGAGAGATGTGTACCAGGCCTTCCACGCCTTCCTCAAGCTGTACAAACACGCCAAAGGGAACCATGCGCAGGACGATACCTGAAACCACATCACCGGCATGATATTTTTCATCGATGTTGAACCAAGGATTATCCTCGGCTTTTCTGTAACCCAGGGATATCTTTTTCTTTTCCTTGTCGATGCCGGTTACTCTGACGGTCACGGTATCTCCAACCTTGAGTACCTTAGAAGGATCATCAATCTTCTTCCAGGAAAGTTCAGAAATATGGATAAGTCCGTCAACACCACCGAGATCTACAAAAACGCCAAACTTTGTCAGGCTCTTAACCATGCCGGTATATTCCTTGCCAACCTCAACATCATTCCAGAAGACTTCCGATTTAGCAGCTTTCTCCTGTTCAAGGAGTGTGCGGCATGACCCAATAACACGTCTTCTGTTCGCCATTTCGGTGATAACAAGCTTAACCTTCTTGCCCTGGAAAGGTGTGAGATCCTTGATAAATCTATCGCTGAGCTGGGAGGCAGGGATGAATATGCGAACACCCTTAAAGTCAGCGACTGCGCCACCCTTGACGATTTCCTTGATGACAGCTTCGACAGGTGTACCGTTTTTATATGCTTCCTCAGCTATTTCATAGCCGCGAATAGAATCAACCTTTTTCTTGGATAGTGAGACATTACCTTCACCATCGTTGATCTTAACAATCAAGGCTTCGATTTCTTTTCCTGTCTTTAAGTCTCTTTCAGGATCAAAATCGGGGTCATCCAGGAATTCTTCCATGGGGATAAGACCATCAGCCTTATAGCCCAAATCAACGAATACGTCATTGTTGTTGTATCCGATAATCTTTCCTTTGATCACCTCATTGGTCTTGAGCTCAGTAAATGTCATCTCTAGGGCTTTGCTAAAATCAATTTCGCCTTCATGCCCGTTCATCATGTCTTCCATGTGAAAAATAACCTCCTTGATTACCGCCTCTGGTGTTGATGCTCCCGCAGTAATCCCTACTGTTTTCACGTTTTTATCGAATAGAGGCAACTCATCCGCATTTTCAATAAGATAAGTCTTAGAACAATTCTCCTTACAGATTTCATATAGTTTCTGCGTATTGGAGCTATTCCTTCCTCCTATAACGATCATCACTTCGACATTCCGCGATAGTTCTGCTGCCTCGGTTTGTCTCTGCACAGTCGCATTACATATTGTATCAAATTTTATTACGAATGCAAACTTTTTCTTTAGAAGTTCACAAATCTCCTCGTATTTTGCTCTTTTGTAGGTTGTCTGGGCCACTGTAACCGCTTTCTGATCCATAAAAGGGAGTTCCTTCACTTCACTTTCATGGGATATAATCAAAGCTTTTCCCTCACACCATCCGTTTATTCCAATAACCTCAGGATGCTTGGGATCTCCTACAATAACGATACGACAGCCTTCCTCATTCTGTGCTTTCACAATCTCATGGATACGCTTGACATAGGGACAGGTGGCATCAAGCAGCTTCACCTTACGTTCATTAAGAGCCTCATATAGCTGTTTTCCGATTCCATGGGCACGTATGATGACACAATCCCCTTCTTGAAGCCTGTCAATGCTGTCCAAAACATGGATGCCTTTTTGTTCCAGTTCTTCGATGACCTGACGGTTATGAATTAATTCCCCCAAGGTGTACACCCTACCATCATAGCTTAACTGGAAAGCCGTACTTACCGCTTTATCCACCCCGAAACAAAATCCGGCATATTTTGCCCGTTTTATGACCATGCTACCTCCAAATAGTAAAGGATCAACCCCATCTATTGGCCAATCAAGGCATAGATTCTGTCCATGATCAAACGCGTACCTTCAAGCAGCTCCTCCTTGGAGGGATGCCCCCCTTCTGACTGGGGCTCAAGGGTGAAGGTCTCACCATAAACCAGCTCCAGGGTTGAAAAAAGCTTCTTTTTATAAACGACCCCTACTGGAAGAATCGGTGCCTTTGAGTGCAAGGCCATCATGGCTGCACCGGCCTTTCGTTTTGCCGGATCTTTCTTAGGGGTACGGGTGCCCTCAGGAAAAATCCCCACAATACGGCCTTCCTCCAGAAGCTTGAAAACGTTTTTAACAGAACCAATATCCCCTTTTCCACGGCTTACGGGAAAGGCCCCTAACTTTTTTAGAAAGAACCCGATAAAAGCATTCTTAAAAAGCTCTACCTTGGCCATATAATGCACCTGTCTTTGGGTATACGCTGCAATCAGTACCATGTCCAAGGTGCTGGGATGATTGGCATAAAGGAGAACGCCTCCTTCTTTCGGAATATTCTCACGTCCCTTAATCTTTACGCGGTGAAAGATACTATAATACAATAATACTAAAATTCTGGCGAACTTATATAACATGGGCCAGCCCCTTTGCTCTCACAATTTCTATGATGGCCTCCACCGACTGCTCAATGGCATAGCCGGTTGTATCCAAAAGAATGGCATCATCTGCCTTTCTTAGGGGAGAAGCCGCTCTATTGCTGTCATTATAATCCCGGGTTTCAATTTCCTTCTCCAGTTCCTCAAGGGTTTTAGTCAGCAAACCTTTTTCCTGTAGCTCCTCAAAGCGTCTGAGTGCCCGTTCTTTAGCAGAGGCCGTCAAAAAGATTTTTATATCAGCCTGAGGAAGAACATGAGTCCCAATATCCCTGCCATCCATGACCACGCTGTTGTTGCTCGCAATCTTCTGCTGTAGCTCAACCAGCCGTTGCCTCACCTCAGGTATAGCGGACACATTGGAGGCTCCCATGGAGACCTCATCGGTACGGATTAAGCCCGATACATCCTCTCCGTCCAGAAGAACCTTCTGATTCCCGTTATCAAAAGAGATACGAATGTCCAGGTCTTCTAAAAGAGTAGTAACCAAAGCTCTATCTCTTGTGTCCATTCCTTTGCGAATGGCCTTTAACGCCAGTGCCCTGTACATAGCCCCCGTGTCAAGGTACATGATTTTCAGCTTTTGGGATATGAGCTTGGCCATGGTGCTTTTTCCAGCTCCCGAAGGGCCGTCAATGGCTATTTGAATCGGACGCATATAAAACCCCCAGTCATGCTTCTTCTTAGTTTTATACCACTCTGTGGCCTGTTCCAATAGCAATTTCATTCAAATGCAAAAGCCCTATACCGAAGAATACCGCAACGCTTACATGCTCTCCACAGCGGGCCACAGCAATTTTTCCTCCCACATTCAGGCCCACGGCTTTGGGCATGACCTGGGATAGGGCTTCTCTGGCCGCTCCGGCAACAGCGCCTTCTTCATTGTGGCATTCTTCTATAACACCTTCACGTTTTGCTGAGACCACGGCCCGTTCGACTATTTTCATAACCGAGTTGATAAACTCACCGCCATAGTCTACAGCCGCAGTTTTTATGCCTTTTGCCGCCATCTTTTTCTTCAAATCTTTTTCTTCATCACGATCGTTGGTTAGAGCTAGGGTAATGGCCGCCTTAACCACGTCTTTGCTTCCATAATGATAATTTTCTGAATCCATCGTGTCCCTCCCGGTTGTACTCCCATGGCTTTGCCATTTTATATCTCTGATTATAGTGCAATTACCGTTTAACCACAAGGACAACCTTAGCATTGAGTCAGGCATAAACCGGACTATTCCAAGCCCTCTTTTTCTTCATCGCTCTATATTGTCCATAAGAACCTTAAAAACACGTTGGATTCCCGGCTCAATATAGATAGTGCTCTCAGCCATGTCGGTCAAGATTTGACCCTCTCTGGAAGACAGAAACACATAGAAAGCCGGGACATCCTTTTTTAACCGGATTTCTACCACGTCCCCATCCTTCACTTCAAACTCAATGGGAAACGTGTCTATGGTTTTGTACCGCTCTCCGTTAATTAATAGATCGCAACTGTTGGGGATATAATTTCCAAGGGTGTCCAAGGAGACGCTTCCTCTGTACAGCAAGGTTTCATAGGTTTTTAAAGCCCTGCCGTTCAAGGAATCATCGGTGAGGTTCTGGCGAAAAGGAGTTCTTAAGAGAAGCTGAAGGGTCAAGAGTACCACGAGCATAAAGCATGACAGTATTTTTAGGAGGCCTTCCATCTATCCCACCCCGAAAACATCATCTTAATCACCAATTTTAGGCGTTAACTGAAGTTTTCCCTTAAGAGAAGGGATTGATACCCTCTAAGCATGACTCCCCGCGGTGTATCCTGTTGAAAAAGCAATCGTCAGATTGAAGCCACCCGTATAGGCATCCACATCAATCATTTCACCGGCAAAATAGAGCCCTTTGACTAGCTTGGACTCCATAGTAGAGGGGTTGATTTCCTTGGTGGAAATACCCCCGGAGGTTACAATGGCTTCATCAATGGGGCGAGCCTTCAAAACGGTGAGCTTCAAGCCCTTTAGCAGCTTTACGAGTTCTCTTCTCTCATTTTTAGTAATCTGATGAACAGGCTTTTCAGGAGCTAAGCCCGAAAGCATGACGAACACAGGAATCAGACTCTTTGGAAGAAGCTCATCCAAGCTATTGGAGAACTGCCTCCTTGAGAATTTTGAGAAATCTCTCTGGAGCCGCAAATCCAAGGTCTCTTCATCCAAGGCAGGCTTAAGATCTATCATGAGAACTGCATCGGTGTACCCGCTCTCCAGAATATGGCGGCTGGCACTCAATATCATAGGGCCTGAGACGCCAAAATGGGTAAATAGCATCTCTCCCTGCTCCTGGTAAACTCTTAGTCCGCCGGAGTTAAAAACCGTGAGTCCTACGTTTTTAAGCGCCAGCCCTTGAAGCTCAGTCACCCACTTTTCCTTCGTTTCAAGAGGGACCAAGGAAGGCTTGGGTTCAATCACGGTATGTCCCAGACTCTGAGCCATCCTATAGCCGTCACCCGTTGAGCCGGTCATAGGGTAGGAGAGCCCTCCCGTGGCTAAAATCACTGATTCCAGCGGATAAACATCATTATTCTGAAGTTTTACACCCTTAACCCGTCCCTCCTCACAAAGAATCTCCTGGACGGGGGAATGATAAAAAAACTTGACTCCCTGATTTTTGGCATAGTTAAGGAGTGCCTCCGCAACATCAAAAGACCTGTCCGACTCCGGGAATACACGGTTGCCTCTTTCGGTCCTGACAGGCACACCCTGGGCTTGAAAAAAATCCATGATATCATAGTTGTTAAAGTTATGAAATGTGGAATACAAAAAACGTCCGTTACCAGGGATATTGGCCAGAAGGTCTTCCATGGGGCAATGATTGGTGATATTGCACCTTCCCTTTCCCGTAATCAGAAGCTTCTTACCAGCCCTATTATTTTTTTCAAATACAAAGACGGTTTTTCCTAATGAGGCGGCGCGGCCTGCAGCGATAAGGCCTGCAGCGCCTGCTCCGACTATTCCTACACTGTTCTCCATAAGTTGTCTTTATTCCTCCGTGGCTTACCCTGGGTTCAATTAATCGTGAGCAAGCTCTGCATGGTGCTCGTCCTTCTCGTAAACCTGATACTCATCCCAGATTTTTTCAAGCTTCTCTAGGGTAGTATGAATCTTTTCCTTACGCTTTAGACCAATGGCCACAATAAGGGCATTGATCATCGAGAGGGGTGCCACAAGAGAGTCCACAAAGGAAGCCATATCGCTTCTGGCAAAAAGGCTGTATTTGGAGCATATAGCCAGCGGAGAGGATTCATTGTCGGTGATCCCAATAACGGTAGCCCCCTGGTTCCGTGCAAATTCCATGGCCTTGGAGGTTCGCTTGGAGTACCTGGGGAAGCTGATGCCTAAAACCACATCCCCCTTCTTGGCATTGACAATCTGTTCAAACATTTCGCTGACACTGGTGGTATGAACAAGACGGACATTCTCAAAAATTAAATTGAAGTAAAAGCCAAGGAAACTGGCCAGTGGTGCTGAGCTTCTGACACCAAGGATGTAAATTTTATCCGCCTGTAGAATCTCTTCCACAATGGCGTTAAAGGTCACTGAATCGGCTTCCTCCAAAGTGGTGCGAATCTTGTTGAGATCGGATTGGAGGACACTCTTTAACACACTTTCCGAATCTATCTGTGCCGAGGATACCTCCAGCCTCTGTGCTGAGGTCAGCTTGCTTTTTATGACTTCTCTCAACATCTTCTGTAGCTTGGGATAGCCGTCATAGCCCATTTCAATGGCAAAGCGCACTACGGTGGATTCGCTTACCCCCACCTCTTCACCAAGCTTTGCAGCCGTCATGAAAGCCGCTTTGTCATAATGATCTATGATATAACTGGCGATAAGTTTTTGGCCTTTGCTGAAGGAAGAGTATTTCCCCTTCATCTCCTTAATCAAGTTATCCATTAAACACCTCTAACAAGTGATATTGTTTCTCTTATAGGATATATTTTTGCAAGATAAAAATCAAGATCATGCAAAAACATTTGTGTCTCTTAAGGTGTGGCAATCCGTCTTCCCGCTGCATATTATATTGTGGCAACTATGGTTGTGGGGTGTCATATGATATTTTTTGCTTCCTTGCAGGAGCTTATTACCAGATTGCTTACCCAATATTTTCTGGCAGGCTTTATCACAGGGCCCCAATCCTTTCCTCAGCCCCTTTCTGCAAAGGATGAACAGAAATATGTAGAGAATTGCAAACAAGGGGATGAAAGTGCTCGGAATATACTTATTGAGCATAACCTCAGGCTAGTCGCCCATGTTGCCAGGAAATATTCTGTTACCACATCGGATTCTGACGATTTAATATCCATAGGGACAATTGGACTGATCAAAGCCGTAGCTAGCTATGATCCCTCAAAAGGAATACGTTTGGCCACCTATGCCGCCCGATGCATTGAAAATGAAATCCTGATGCACTTAAGGGCCTCCAAGAAGCTACAAAATGAAGTATCCTTGAATGAGCCCTTGGGAACTGATCGAGAAGGCAATGAAATACCATCATCATGGTGTATGTACTAATAAGACTTTATATATACTATTTATATAATACATTTAATAAAATTAAAATAATGAAAGCATGAAAAAGAACCCCCGGCGTTAACCGGGGGTTTTACCATAGCTATCAGCCCACTGTCTGTATAGAGCATGGGCATGAGGATGCTTGTCAATAACATCCCACACTCCTTGAGGGTAAGAGAATCCGCAATGCTGCTGAATGATTCTCTTGCACCCTGCCACTGGGTCATCTGCTTTGAATGTGACACCAACATAATCACATAGGGCCCTGACGGCTACCTCCGCCGCCAAAGCTATAAAATCAGGCGTGTTACACTTGGCCAGCTCCTCAAAATTTGTGAAAAAGAAATGTTCTATCAGGATGCACGGCATCACCGGCTTGCGGACGATATCAAAATTGGGCCACTTAACATCTGGTTTGCATTGCCAGATGCCTGTGCCCCACTGAGGAATCGACAAGAGATCCTTTGCATACTTAGCCCAGAGCTCGGCCAGTCTTTTACCATTAGCTGAGCTGTGCCAATGAAACACTCCCCATCCTGATGCCTTTCTGTTGTCGCTGGCATTGGCGTGGAATGACACTAGACAATCAATAGGTTTCTTAACATGTTGATTGTTTACCCATGCCGTCCGGCTGCCCAGTGTCACGCATGCCCGCCCAGGTTCCTGGGTAAAAAGCACTTCAAATCCGAGTTTTTCGGCCAGTTCTTTAGCTTTTACAGCAACAGCAGAGTTAAAGTCATGCTCAGCGAAGCTTTCGCCTCCAGGCAGGTTGACCCCCTTTGCCGGGGGCCAAGTGTCGGAACCGTGCCCTATATCAAATACTACCCTCATGATTCCTCACTCTCCCCTTTTGGGTCCATAACTGCCTCGGCTTTCTCCGACAGGAATGTGCTGAACTTGATCAGAAAGTTAGGGACATGAACATCAAGGACCAGAAGATGCCTGCAGCCGCTAAAGAATTCAAGACCGCAAAAATAAATGGTTGCCGCAATTGCAAAAATAGCCTTGAAGGGTAGCTCCCATCCGAAGGCCTGCACTGCCTGGATGATTAAAAGGTCAGCAAGTACCGCAAATAGAATAACAAAGCCATAGCCGATCTTTTTTACAATCCCCCAGATAGCCAAACCCTTGTCAAACTTCTTATCCTGCCTAATAGCGGCAATGATACCGAGAAAGTAATCTGATACCATCAGGATTAAGAGGATGATCATGGGGATACTGATGCTGTTGGCCAAGAAGCTCACTACGATGCCTAAGAGTGCCAGGAGTCCCTTTTGTTCCATAAATACTACCTGCTTTCTTTTGTTACTTAAAATAAAAGAGGGCGGTTTTATCCGTCCTCTAAACAACATGTTTTATATGGCTTTGTCTTATAGCGTCTGTGCTTACTTGGGTGTAAACCTGAGTTGTGGCTGGGCTGTCATGACCTAAATAGCTTTGGACTTCTGATAAGGTTGCTCCACCCTGTAGCATATTGGTTGCCGTGGTGTGCCTGAGTAGGTGGGGATAAACTCGCTTCGCTATCCCTGCTATCAACCCGAGTTCAGAAAACACTTTCTCTATAGCTCTTCTACCAAGCCGGCCATGAGGAGACCTCTCCCCAACAAATAAAGCTTCGCAATGATCTTTGCGTGATTGCAAATACTTCTTTAGATGCAATTGACATCTTGCATTCAAAAATACAGGCCTTTCCTTGTTACCTTTACCAATAACCAATGTCTTCCCATTAGTCCAATCAATATCAGTAATGTTTAGCTTGTAGGCTTCATCGAGTCTGCACCCGGTAGAATAAAAGAATTCAACTAAGGCTTTTTCCCTCAACGTCCTGGTTGCCTCCCGGAGCATTTCCAGTTCTTCACGGGTAAGTGCCTTTCGTAAACGCTTTTCAACCTTGGTATTCTTAATCTTTCGCATTGGACTCTTGGTCAAGTAATCTTCATTTTCAAGCCATGAAAAAAATGATTTCAGGGCAGCTATAGTAGAAGCAAGCGAACTATTCTTTAAACCGTCTTTGCTGCGAAGTGCAAGGTACATCCGGATATCCATTGCGGTTACTTGTTCAATATCCTTATGTATGATGTTGCAAAATCGCTGGAGGATAAGCTTGTAGTTTTTGATTGTATTAATGCTCATCCCATCAAGCTTTTTGGCGGCCAGAAACAACATTACCTTGCTAGGCATATTTTCTGTTACAACCAACGCCGTACACTCAGATGTGATTGTGTAGTGATAAAGTTCCTCATCGAGCACTAGGCGAAGCTCTTTGACATGTTCTGGGGTCAAGAAACTTGATGCCCTATCGAGCACCCTGATAATAAGTTCCTCTTTCATTGGAAATGCCTCCTATTGATACACAGGAGGCAGAATGATATAATGAAGATGCAAAAACACAGTATCCCCCTCCTGTGTAGGGGTCTGTGTGAGGGAGTTCTCTGGTTGCAGCCGGAGGCTCCCTTTGCTATATGCAAATATTTATAGCAAAGACCTTGCCTAAATTATACCAAACATTTGTTCTTTTAACAAG
>JAEZLR010000010.1 GCA_023415205.1 Bacillota bacterium
TATCACAAAGAAGGTATTTGAACAGTATACTGGTTCAAAGAGCTAATAGTAATTAGTGTAATCTAAAAATAAAAGGATACCTCTATGGTATCCTTTTATTTCATATATATTTTATATCTCATAAACAGCACAGCTTTTTAAATTAGTATTACCATGAATTGAGGCAAGAAGCATATGTATTTCTGGTGTTTCCCTGAACAAATTACAGCTAAAGCAACATGTTCCATTGTCTGCAAATAGTTCAATAGAGGTTTTATCCACCAACAGCTGAACATCAACCCTGCTGCAACTACTAAAAGCTCCCTGCTTTATCCCTTGGCAATGCTTTGTTTTATCAAGGTCTATAGATATGTTCTGCATACTGAAATTTATAGTAATTGGAACTATTTGAGTATTATCAAAAGTCAGCACTAATTCGAAAACATCATGTGCAGCTGTTTTCTCTACCTCAAATTCTATCAAGAGCACGTCATTTTGAAACTTACCATTAATAAATTCACCTTGTACTAATAATACTTTGGCATTAAATAATAGCTCCTTATTGCAAACCAATTCATCTATTAGCTGTTGTGATAAGCGTCCGTTATTAACCCCTAGCTTTCTGGGTATACAAAGGCTTCCACACCAATTGTCTATCTTGCTGAATACATCTTTGGTAAGTCCGCTTTTTAAGGCTCTACTGTCTGCCCAAGCAAAAAGTATCCTTTCAGCATGTTTATTTAAAAATGATTGTGGCGCATAAAAGTCTTTACCATAATCTATTTCACCAAAGTTTTTAACCTCAAAAACTTCTGTAGAGTAATCAAAATCTCCAATAAACCACATATTTTGATATGCTGCGGAATTCATTACCGATACAGTCAAAACAAATTTCCCATCAATCTCAAAGAAATCAGGGCATTCCCACATATCACCCTGGTCTGCTTCGGCAAATAGCAAGACCTTGCGAAATTCCCACTTGTAAAAATCATTTGAGATATACAGTAATACGCAGCCCTTATTTTGAATACTACACCCTAAAACCATATACCATAAATCATTGTGCTTCCATACCTTAGGGTCTCTAAATTGATTGCTATATCCATCTGGAGGGAAAGCTATTATAGGGTTATTTTCATATTTAATAAAACTAATACCGTCATTGCTAAAGGCTAAGTTCTGAGTCTGGTATTCTTTGTCATCTTTTTTTATGCAGCCTGTATAAAATAGCGCCATCTTGCCCTCATGCTCAATAGCACTACCTGAGTAGCAGCCTCCAAAAGAGGAGTCATCATATGGCGTATCTGGCTTTAACGCTATAGGAAGATGTTCCCAATGTATTAAATCCTCGCTGATAGCATGACCCCAATGCATTTTATCCCATCCAGTACCAAATGGATTATGCTGATAAAAAAGATGGTATTTATCATTAAAGTAAATCAATCCATTTGGATCGTTAATCCAGCCTTTTGGAGCTGTAAAATGAGCTAATGGTCTGTAATTTTTCATAGAACCTCATTAAAAATATTAAGTGTACAAAAACTGTTCCCATTCCCTGTTTCCCTCACGTGAAAAAACAGAGAATTCATGATTCTTACAATCTGCCCTTAGCAAGGCTTTTACGTTGCCAGATGTCCATTCTATTTCTAATTTACCGTTTTTAAAATCTATTACTTTACAGTCACCCTCAAAAGCAGTACAGCTGTTTCTAAACTCCATAAGCTTTAAAAGCTTTTGTACTACTGGGCGTTTAACTTCTTGATGAATTTCCTCAAGGGAGTAATAATGACGATTAATGTCTCTTCCTTGCTTTGTCTTTTCTAAAAGCTCAATATCATTTCTACCAGCTAGTAATCCTACATAGTACACCTGAGGTATACCTGGGGTAAAGAACTGGATTGCTCTAGCAAGTAAATACCAGTCATCATTATCTCCTAAAGCAGAGTAGAAGGTACAGTTTATCTGATAAATATCAAGGTTATTGTACTTTTCGGTGCTATAAATTCTATGTACGTTTGCACCATTCTCATAAAGGGCATTTTTTGCCTGTTCTATCTGCTCATCTGTAAGTAAATCCTTTACGTCCACTATTCCGATTCCGTCATGTGTATCCAAAGTAGTAAACTGTTTGCGGGGGCATATATTTAACCAGTTTTTTATTGGCTCACAGTCAGCAGTATATAAGGTATATATTACTAGCATTGGCAGTGCAAAGTCATATACCCAAAATCCCTTTTCTGCAAGCTTTAGCTGAATTTTATAGTGCTCATGTATTTCTGGAAGAATAGCTTTATCTTCTTTTGAAACAAGATTCTGCACATATTCAAGATGCTCCCATATGTCAGGTTCAACAAAAAAACAATTTGTATCTGCCTTTTTAATAGCATAAGCAAAGGCATCCAATCTTAATACACTCATATAATGCTTCATAAGAAAATCAACAGTATCTCTTATAAAGGCCTGAGCTACTTCAGAATTCAAATTTATATCAATCTGATCTTCCCCAAACGTACACCAAATCTTCTCCGTGGTACCATCTTTAAAATTAGCCTCGATAAAAGGAGCCCTTGGTTTTCTCTTATAAATTAAATCTACCTGCTCTGGTGTTGGTTCACCATTCTCCCAGAAATTCTTATAACGAATAAACATGTCCTTATACTCGGACTCGTCCTTTTTTTCTAAAAAGTCCTGGAAATATTCTGAGTAGTACGATATATGATTGATCATAAAATCGTACATTAAAATATAGTTCCTCGATAATACCTCCATGTCTTCCCAGGTTCCGAAGCTACTATCTATTTTATCATAGCACAGCGGAGAGAACCCTCTGTCCCCCGACGAAGGAAAAAATGGCAGTAAATGAATACCTTTTATTGCTTTTTTAAAATATAAATCTAGTACTGTGTTTAATTCAGTCAGATTTTTCCCTAGACTATCTGCATATGTAATAAGCATAATCTGATTTTTAATACTCATAGTACACTCAACCTTCGTAGTTATTTTATAGAACCCTGCATTACACCCTCAATAATATACTTTTGTAAGAATACATATATAACTAGTACAGGCAGAATGGTCATTAAGAGTCCTGCCATTAATAGACCATAATTCACTGTATACGTCCCAAAGAAGTAAAATGTAGAAAGCGGAAGCGTTCTTTGAGCCGGTTTAATAAGTACCAGGCTTGGGAGCAGGAAGTCATTCCATATCCATAAAACATCCAATATCACTAAAGACATAATAATGGGTTTTAAAAGTGGAAATACAATTTGATAAAACGTTCTAAGCTTTGAGCACCCATCTATCATAGCCGCTTCTTCAATTTCTAAAGGAATAGTTTTGATAAAGCCATGAAAAATAAAGATTGCCATTGGTGCTCCAAACCCAATATACATGTATATAAGAGTAAACATATTGTTTAGCAATCCTAGAGACCCATATATTTTAACAAGGGGTATCATTATTGCTTGAAACGGTATAATCATAGCCGCAACAAACATCATAAATAACACATTACTTAACTTTGTTTTTCTACGAACAAGACCATAGGCTGTCATAGATGAAAAAATAACAATTAATATAACACTTAATGACGTAATTATAAGTGTATTCATAAAACCTGATAAAAAGTTCATTTTATCAAAGGCTTCATAGAAATTATTAAGATTAAATACTTTAGGCAAAGCAATGGGGTTTTCAAGAAATTCCTTTGTAGGTTTTACTGAATTATATAAAACCAAAATAAAAGGGGTCAGATAAAATAGCGCTAATACAGTCAGAATAAAAGTTTTTAAATATGTTAGCAGCTTGTTTGAATGTTCCATTACGCCTCAACCTCCAATTTCTTGCTAAAATATAGTTGGGTCACTGTTACAATAGCTACTATTACAAACAAGAATATTGCTGCTGATTGACCTACCCCAAACTGCTGAGATAGGAAAGCTTTTTCATAAACGAACATAGATACCATTTTAGTACTGCCAAAAGGTCCTCCTTTTGTAAGTGACATGTTGAGATCATACACCATAAATGCTCTTTGAAGAGTCAAAAATACACATATGATAAATGATGGAACAACAAGAGGAATTACTATTCTAAATAGCTTTTTCACCTCGTTAGCACCGTCTACGCTTGCTGCTTCCAACATGTCTTTAGGAACATTCATTAGCCCTGCAATATAGATTACCATCATATATCCGGAATATTGCCACACAGATACCAATACCAATGCCCAAAAGGCTGTCTCGGGTTTTCCTAGCCAAGAGTTTTGTAATATTTCAATGCCTGCGGAATTCCCCACATACGTTAGAACAGTAGAGAATATAAAGTTCCATATAATACCAAGTATAATTCCTCCTACAATATTTGGAGTGAAGAAACTTGCCCTTAATATGTTCTGTCCATGTACCCTGGTAGTCAATAGATATGCAAGAAAAAATGCAATGACATTGGTAAAGAGAACGGTGAATATAACGTATTCTAGCGTCATTAAGATAGAATCCCAGAATTCATGATCGTTTATAATACTAAGGTAGTTACTCACTCCCGCAAAAGTATAGCCTCCTGAGATGCCATTCCAACTTGTAAAAGTTAAATATATACCAAAAATAAAGGGAATAAGTACTACTGTTGAAAAGATTAAAATGGTTGGAGCACAAAAAATCATAAAACTCTTAACAGATTCCTTTCTCTTTCCATTCACATGGGTCGCCCCCTCTCCATAAAATCAGTTAAAATAAATAGGCAGGCGACAAGCTAGTTAAAATATCTTGTGCCTGCCTATACACTACTAATTAATTGCTTAAGCGTTTAATCACTTAAAGATTAAGCTCTTAAAGTCTTATGAAAGTTAATTATTCAGCAGTTTTCCAGTACTCAACAATTTCTTTAGTCAATCCAGCTTTATCTGTATTATTGCTAAGATACTTCTGCAATGAAGCACCAACCTTAGCCCAATGGTCTGCTGGTATTACAGTGTAAACATCGATAGCATTTATTGTTTTGCCTTCTCCCATTGCACTCTTAATTGCACTACCTAGAGGATCAGGTATAGGAGTAGTAATATTCTTGAAGGCTGGTACTAGATTCATTTTGTTAACCAACTGATCTTGTCCGCTATTCTCAAATACTATCCAGTTAAGGAATTTCTTTGCCGCTTCTTGCTGATCAGCTGAGCTCTGCTTATTGTCTATTCCAACAAATTTGGAAGCAAAGGATACTATCTTGCCTGATGCAAAGTCGCTGCTATTATCACTCATTGGGAATGAAACAAAGCCATACTGCTTATCAGCAGAATCAAATTCTTGTATTTGTGGCCATGCCCAGTTACCCATAAACCAGAAACCAACTTCGCCTTTACCGAGAACTTCAGGACCCTTTTCATATGTAACTGACAATGGATCATTCTTGCCGTAGTTATACTGTTTTAGTAAGTCAAATGTCTCAATCCATCCATTATATTCTGGAACGCTAGATAGATCATATGTTCCTGCCTTTAAATCTGCAAACATCTTATCATAGGTTGCTTGGTCACCCTTACCTGCTGCTATGTAGCTATAAGAAATCATATGTGATCCCAATGACCAATCCATAGGGGAAACTATAAGAGCCTTTTTACCTATCTTCTCAACCTTATCAAAAGCATCCTTTAATGCTGTTCTTGTAGTAATTGTATTTGGATCAAAGCTACCACCAAATGCCTCATCAAGAACCTTCTTGTTATAAACAAAACCAAATCCTTCAACTGCAAATGGGAACGCATATAATTTTCCATCAATGGTAGCACTGTTTGTAGTGCCTTCGAGTGCTTCCGCTACCCACTTTTCACCATCAAGCACAACAAAATTATCCTTTAGTCTAGGAATATCTCCAGCATCAATCATAGCTAATGTTGGTGCGTTACCGGAGTTATACATTGTGGACATTACTTCAAATGGAGATTTACCTGTTGGACATGGAACAATCTCAATCTTAATATTAGGATTTTCATTTGTGAACACCTTTGCTGCTTCTTCAAGCTGAGACTGAATCTCTCCCTTAGAATTCAAAAACGTAATGTCAACTGCTTTTGCCGGACTACCTGAATCAGTACTCTGTACAGCTTCACTTGCTGTTGAGCTACTTGCTGAAGAAGATGAATCCGAGCCACACCCTACAAAAGCTGTAAGCATCACTGCTGCAGCTAGACCAAGACTGACTAATCTCAATTTTCTCATACTTATCCTCCTAAAAAGTTTTATATATTTTATGCTTTAATAATAACACCAAGAAAAATATATGTCAATCGTTTGACATATATTTTTTTTGGTGTTATACCTTTTTTGTTTAATTTTAGTGAATATTTTATATAAATTTTGTAAATTTATCCGTATATTCAAGTAAAATGTGGTAAATATATGCAAATTACTTGTGCTAAGCGTTTAATATTTATATTTAGTTTATTGCTTTTTTTAATTTCTTAATATTATTGATGCATTTGCCTAATACTATTATTGGTTGACAATTTTTGGAGACGTTCATATAATAATATTGTTGTATTATAATGCAATAATAAATTTAGTGCGAAAGGAGTTTTTTTAATGTCTGTAGTAAAGGTTGAGGTGTTATTTGACTAACTGAATATTGGCACAGGTACACAGATTAATTTGTTAGCTTTTATTTGTGTTTCCTATGCAGCTTCTTTCGAGCAACCAGGTGACAAGGGGTGGGCAGCAGGCAATAGTTTGTGCCTAGCCCTAAATCGTGTATATAGCAAGTATCAACACGCATCGGTAGCGTGTTTTTTTGTTGCTTTTATACAAGTTGAAGGGACACACATCAGTAGAATGAATGTCTCTTTTTAACCCGCAGGTGGTCGTTATCTGCGGGCTTTTTATATGCTTTTTTAGGTTGCGGAACTTAAGTATTTAGAATTGAGGAGAGTGATGATTATGATGAAAAGCAAAAGCACTTTTGACTATATTAAGCAATTCCGTGGGGGTTGGGTGATAAACCCACGAACCAGGGTGCAGGAAAATGAAATGAAGAACAAAAAGAAACGTAGGCAGGATGATAAAAAATTGATAAAGGATGGATTTGAACAATGATAAATTTAATAGATTATGGGTTTGTACCGACAATGATGCCTGAAGATGTAAGTGCCATCCCGGCACGCATTACGGCTGTGCACAAGGAGCGTTATGAAATCATCTGTGAATATGGTCAGACTTTTGGAAGACTAAAAACAAGCATATATTTCGGAGAAGGCTATGAAAGCTTTCCTACAGTTGGGGATTTTGTACTCATTCAATATAATTGCAGTGGTGACAGTCAAATCATTAAAACATTAGAGCGTAAGTCAAAGTTTGCACGTAATGATTTCTCAGGTCACGCAGCAGACTATGTAAAAACTGTAAAAGAGCAGGTTGTTGCTGCAAATTTTGACTATGTGTTTATTATGGCATCACTCAACCACGATTTCAATATTAAAAGAATTGAGCGTTACCTCACTCTAGCATGGCAAAGCGGTGCAATTCCTGTTGTTGTACTAACTAAAGCAGATTTATCAGAAGATTTTACTGAAAAAGCCCGGGCTGTAGAAAAGTTAGCAGCTGATGTTGGCGTTTATGCTGTCAGCGCAAAGACAGGGTATGGCATTGATAGGCTTTCTGAATATCTTAAATCACGTAAAACGATAGTCTTTCTTGGCTCCTCCGGTGTTGGCAAATCAAGTCTTGTCAATGCGCTTGCCGGTAAGGAAATTATGGCGGTAAATGAAATCCGGGAGGATGACAGTCGGGGCCGTCATACAACAACGCACCGCCAGCTTATTATGCTTCCAAACGGTGTCATGATTATTGACACCCCCGGCATGCGCGAGCTTGGGATGTGGGATGTGAGCACTGGACTGGGTGAAGCGTTCACCGATGTAGAAAGCTATATTGGTAAATGCAGGTTTTCCGATTGTCAGCATAACAGTGAGCCGGACTGTGCCATCATAGAAGCCATCGCCAATGGAGAACTGTCAAAGGAACGTTGGCGCAGCTACCTGCAAATCAAGCGAGAGGCAAAGTTTGTAGACGACAAAGCAGGTTTTATACTTGATAAATCGAAGCGAAACAAATCTATCGCTCAACTGAGCAGGCAAAATAAAAAGAACGGAGGGCTTAAGAAATAAATAATTTTAAAATCAAGCACACCTCGGACTTCATATATCGGGCGATAGACTTGACATTGTAGTCAAGAATGACGAAATAAAAGAATAATTGATAGGGGATACAGCCTATACCGTACCAAAACTGACCGATGAGGTATCATTCCTTGGGTTTGGTATAAAATGCGTGTTTGACGATATGTGCGGCAGTCCATATACCGGAGAGGCAGATACAATGTGCTTTATATTGGAAAGGGGTGCGTTATGAATATAGCCCTTGAACCTTTAGATGTAAACAACTGGTTGGAAATCTGTAAATTGTCAGTTTCCGAAGAACAAAAACAGGTTTTCCCTATTGCCAACGTATACTGGATTGGTATCAGCCGGTATGAAGAGCATACTGAGTTATTTGCCATTAAACAAGGCGATAATTATGTTGGCCTAATTGGATGCGGATATGACGAGGACGGTGTAACCGGATATATCAATCCGCTTATGGTTGATGCACATTATCAGCGTCAGGGCATTGCCGCTGAAGCATTACGTTTGATAATGGATGTGCTTATTCGCAAATATCACGTCTCTAGTATTCATATCAATCATTGCAAAGAGAACCCTATAGCGGGTCAATTATATGAACGCCTTGGGTTTGAAATCTATTGTGAAACGGAAAAGGAAATTCGAAGAAGCCGTCAGGTGGAACATGGGGCATCGCTCAAAAACGCTTTCCACTCGACCGACGCAAAAGATGTGTGATTATACTTCAGTCCTCCTGGAAAAAATGGAGGTAAAAGAGAATCAAACCTATGATGTAGAATTGATGCTGTAAATACTTAGTGACAAGCCGAAAAAATCCTGGAGGTAATCTAGGATAGAGATATTCTCAAACTTGACAATTTGTAAAGAATGTAAACTAGTTGCTTTTGAGTAATTGGAAATGTACACTACAAGATGTCCGAAGTCTGTTTAATTAATGATATTTAGAAATAATTGAGCTATGCTGATGTTCTTCCAGAAAAGGTATTCATGCAGATTAGCAGATTATAAAGTTATTATTTGGCAACAGGAGCACACTGGCTATTTCGGATTTGAAATAGTCATTTGAATTGAATACTGTTAAATATTAGTACAGCTTATGCTTATTCAATCAACTTGCTTTGTTCAAGGTCTTCATTAACATAATTCAGATGTTCTAAAAGGCTCTGTACCCCAAGTTCGGCATCACGTTTTTCAAATGCCTGAATGATGGCCTCGTGAGCAGGAATGAAATTTTGAACATTTTGGGGAATATTAAAAGTCTTTGAACGAAATTCAGAAAGGCTGTAATTCAGCTTTTTGCTTATATCAATCAAAAACTTGTTTTGACTCAACTCTACAATAAATGTATGAAACTGTTCATCACATTGAGCCAATGATACTACGTCATTATTATAAGCTGCAATAACTGAACGATTTTGCATGGCACGCAGTTTCTTGATATCCTTATCGGAACACTTCTGAATAGCCAGCTTTACTGCAATCGGCTCTATGCCAGCACGAACTTCAAGGCAATCCTTAATCTTAATTTCGTTTTCGCGGAACCAATTAGCCAAATCAGCCCCATTTAACTCTTCCTTACTCGCAACAAACGCACCTTTTCCCGGACTAAGCTCAATAAATCCTTTGGTCTGAAGCACTCGCAGTGCTTCACGGACTGTACCCCGGCCGACGTGAAGAGTTTCACAAAGCTCTCTTTCTGTTGGGAGCTTATCCCCGATTCTAACATCATCTCGGAGGATGTACTCTCTGATGCTCTGCTCTGCCAATTGAACTGCAGATACCTTTTCTATAGCCTTCATAAATATCAGCCATCCTTTCATAAATATGTTATTTTTAACCATAGTTTATTATCATACAATCATACCACAGTATACTATTTTAAGCAATAATAAAAAATATATGCCAAAAAACCATCAAGTTAAACAAGTTAATCTATCAATTTTAACAAATTAGTAGTTGCGCAAGTACGAAAATAATGGTAATATGGTCACATGTCATACAATCTTACCATTAAGGAATTCCAAGGAGGAGTGTTAATGAAGAAACTAGTCTGTCTATTGTTAACAATTGCGTTGCTTGTTGGCATGAGTGCATGCGCAAGTAACACAGGATCAACTGGTAATGTTCCTTCCGGACAACCATCACCCACAGGAACAACAAATCCTGGTGGCGAGAGCGACTCCGGAAACACTGATCCCTATAAAATCGGTGTTTTCCTTCGTTTCTCAGACGAAGCCGGAACTAAGATGAGGGCTGTTATTGGGAAAGCTGTAGCCAACATTAACGAAAACGGTGGCATTAATGGACACCAAATTGAACCTATCTTCTATGATACAGAAGGAGATTCTGCAAAAGGTATTGATGCCTTTACACGTCTGGCAACTCAGGATAATGTACTTCTGGCTATTGGTCCTACCACATCAGGTGTTGCTTTGGCAGTAATTGATCAGGCAGCGCAATATAAAATGCCGATGATTACACCGCAGTCAACCAATACAAGCATTACCAAAGATTACGGTAATGAATGGTTCTTCCGTAACTCTGTAGCTGACGTTTATCATTCTTACACACTTGCAGACTACCTGGTGAAAGACCTTGGAGCTAAAAGAATTGCTATATTCCATGAGACAGCTACTTTGGGTCTCGGTCAATATGAAAACCTGGCTGCACGTCTCAAGGACGAACATGGTATTGAGCCTGTGATCGTTCAGGAATGGAATGAAGGGGATGTAGATTTCAAAACACAGCTTCTTGCAATTAAAGCAGCTCAGCCTGAAGCTATAGTATTTGCTGGTCATGAGGCAGAACTTTCGATCGCAGTAAGTCAGCGTCTTGAAGTTGGTATTCCAAAGGATGTTCACATGTTAGGATTCTCATCCATGTCATCCTCAGACTTCTATGGAGTTGCTAAAGATGCAGCTGTCGGAGCTATCTTTACAACTACATTCAGCCCGACCGATCCCCGTGAAGATATTAAGAAATTCGTTTCAGAATATTCATCAGTAATAAACGGCGGACTTGACCACAACTCTGCACAGGCGTATGACACTGTTCAGCTTATAGCTGAAGTTCTCAAAGGTCTCGAGCTTGGAAATACCTCTGCAACACTGGAAGCAGATCGTACTGCAATTCGTGACGCACTTGCAAATGTAAAAGGCTACGTTGGACTGACAGGTGTTACAACCTTCGGACCTGGCGGTGGCCCTGAAGATCGTGATGGTAAGAAGACCTGTACAGTATATCAGCTGCAGCCAGATTACACTTGGTCTCCACTTAAAGCAGCCGAATAAATAGGATTAACAAATGGAGATGCACTGTTGGCACGTCAAGTGCCAACAGTGCGTTATGAAGCAGAAAGGCTGGACAGAAGAAATGACTTTGTTTTTCGATTTATTAGTAGTTGGTATTGCCGTAGGAGCATTGTACGGTTTACTGGCTTTATCGGTTTCTTTGATTTATGCATCGCTTGATATCATTCATTTTGCACAGGGAGAACTGTTTACGTTGGGAGCTTTCTTAGGATGGCTCATGTATTCTAAAGGGGTGCCGTTTATTATTGCGGCCTTACTTTCAGCATTATTAACTGCGTTATTTGCTATTCTGATCCAGAAAGTAGTATACAATCCGATTCTTTCAATTAGTGGAGGATTCTCTGTCCGAGGTCTTACTTTCGTTGTAGCAGGCTTCGGTATGTCAACCATCCTGCAAAATTCCTATTGGTTGGTATGGGGAGCTGTATCCAAAACCTACGGAAAGAATTTTGGTGAAAATATAAAAATTGGCAGTATGACAATTCAGCCAATATATCTGATTATCATGGCAGTAGCATTGGTTATCATGGTTGGACTATACCTGATGTTCAAAAAAACAAAAATGGGACTTGCTATGAAAGCTGTTTCCTACAACAAAAACATTTCTTCACTGATGGGGATCAATGTAAGTGTTGTAGTAGCTTTCTCTTTTGGCCTTGCAGCTTTCCTCAGTACAATATCCGGCATACTGAGCGCACAAATTATTTTTGTACGGTATAACATGGCCGCCGTCATGCTTCAGAAGGCGTTTAGTGCCGCAGTTGTAGGTGGTTTGGGAAATCCTTACGGTGCTATCATCGGCGGACTTATGATTGGCGTTATAGAGACCTTTGGCGGCAATATTATCGGTGCACAGTATAAGGATATCATCAGCTTTGTGATTATGATCATCGTACTGATGTTCAAACCTTCAGGATTGTTTGCAACAAGAACCAAGCAGAAAGCTTAAGGAGAATTTAAATGGATAGGTTAAACTGTAAAGATTTCTATCGTAAACATAAGGATTCGTGTCTGACGCTTTTGATGGCATTAATAATAGCTGTTTTGCCATTAGCTTTAAAGACGGATTACCTTATTCATATTGGCGTAATGATCGGAATCAATATTCTGCTGGCCCTTGGTATGCATTTTGTTACGGGTCTTGCCGGTCAGATCAATATGGGCCAGTATGGCTTCTATTGCATTGGCGCATATGCCGGAGCGATATTGACTACACGTTTGGGATTGGGCTTCTGGCCAACCCTGGTAATTACAATACTGATTTCCGCAGTATTCGGCATGTTGGTCGGTGTTCCCTCCCTTAAAGTAGAAGGTCCGTATTTGTCTCTTTGTACCATAGGGTTTGCTGAATCTGTTCGTCTGATCATTAACAGTGCTTCCTGGGCCGGAAAGGCAAACGGTATTATGCGTATACCAAAACTCGAAATTTTTGGCATCCCGATGGTCACTAAAACACAGAGCTATTATTTCGTAATGGCTTTTGCAATCGTCGGAGTTATTATTGTAAACAACTTTATTCGTTCAAATTATGGCAGGCGCTTCACAGCCATCAAGGATGATCCGCTCGCAGCTTCAGTAATAGGAGTAAATGTTCGGAATATTAAAATATTGGCATTTGTTCTTTGTGCAATTTTCGGCGGGGTGGCAGGGCTCCTGTATTCCAATTATTCCGGTTATATTAGCCCCTCGACCTTTATTCAGGCTTTGCAGACAAACTTTTTACTGATGATTGTTCTCGGGGGTCTGGGCAACACCTGGGGTTCGGTAATAGGAGCTACCCTTGTAACAGTGTTGTTTGAATATACCCGCGCTTATGTTGAATTCCAGAAAATCGCTTTCGGTCTGGCAATGGTTTTAATTGTTTTATTCCTGCGCAGAGGAATCATTGGTACAATTGCATATTCTAGGCAGCAAAAAATGATTTTGAAGCAACATACGGAAGAAGCTGCTGAGACATCGGAGGTAAGTCAATGATATTAACTGTAGATTCACTGACCATGAAATTCGGCGGCGTTGTTGCCCTGAATAATATCAGTGTCGATGTGGAAGAAAAAACAATCCACGGGATTATAGGTCCTAACGGATCCGGGAAAACAACGCTTTTTAATTGTATCAGCGGATTATATAAACCGACATCTGGCCGCATCGCTTTCGGCGGGAAAGATATAACGGGCATGGAACCTCACAAAATTGCAAAGGAGGGCATTGCCCGTACCTTCCAGTTACTCAGAATTTTTCCCAGCTTAACGGTTCTTGATAACTTGATTCTATCACAGGCATTGTATGAAAAAAGCACTATGTTTGATGCAATGCTCAGTACACCCAGATCGGTCAAAGAACAGAAAAGGATGAAAGAGCGGGCAATTGAAATTTTGAAAATTGTAGGTCTTGAAAAGAAGGCCTATAACAGTGCGGAAGGTATCTCGATAGGCCAGCGCAGAATGCTGCAGCTTGGTATGGGAATTATCAATAACCCTAAACTGCTTTTGCTTGATGAATGTGCTGCAGGACTTGACCCACTGAATATTGACAAGCTTATTGGTCTTGTGCATTACTGCAAGAACGAACTGGGCATAACCGTATTGATGATTGAACATATCATGGATGTTGTTATGAGTGTTTGTGAAACGCTTACTGTTTTTGACTACGGCGAACGTATTTTTGTAGGTAAACCAGGAGATGCGCAGAATAATCCGAGAGTCATTGAGGCCTATCTCGGTGATCAGAAAGAGTGAGGAAATTATGCTATATGTAAACGATATAACAGCGGGTTATGGCAAACTCCAGATACTTAACGGTATGACAATCCGTATTGAGAAGAATACTATCACCGCCGTTTTGGGTGGAAACGGATGCGGAAAAAGCACAACGTTGAAAGCCATTACAGGCCTTTTACCTATCACGAGCGGCGACATCCTGTTTGATGGAGAAAGCCTGAAAGGTGTTAAGCCACAGGAGATAGTAAAAAAAGGTATCGCTTATGTAACCCAGGGTAAGGATGTTTTCCCTTCAATGACGGTTGAAGAGAATCTGCACTTAGGGGCTTACACCATTAAAGACAGAAAAAAAATCGCAAAAAATGTTGAGATGGTATTAGAGGCAATGCCCCGTTTGAAGACACGCTTTAAATCACCCTCAGGTGTACTGTCCGGGGGTGAGCAACAAATGCTCAGCATAGGACGGGGTCTGATGTCAAATCCCAAACTCCTGATCCTTGATGAACCTTCTGCCGCCCTGTCTCCTAAAATTGCAGAAGAGATCTATGACTATGTAGAGGAGATACATAAATCAGGTGTAACCATATTACTTGTTGAACAGAATGTTCGCGCGGCTCTCCGCATTTCTGACTATTCATACATTCTCTCGGAAGGTCATGTTGTAATGGAGGATAAAACGGAGAACCTACGTAAGCATCCTGATATAAAATCATTCTATTTAGGTAATTTGCCTGGAAAAAAATAAATAAATTGAGGAGATGTAGTCATGTTTAAAAATTGTTTGAAGGAAAAAATGAAAAAACGTCCTGTATTTGGGATGACCGTGTATAGCGGTAGCACTGCCGTTATTGAAGCTCTTGGACATTTTGGTTTTGATTTTGCTTTCATTGATGCAGAACATACACCTATGTCTGTCACTGATCTAAAAGATTGTGTAATGGCAGCACGTCTTACAGGAGTAAGTCCGTTGGTCAGAGTAACCCGTCCGGACGTGATCGAAATCCGTAAGGCCCTTGAGATGGGTGCTGAAGGAGTCATCGTTCCCCATGTTAAGACCAAGGAAGAAATGGAGATTTGTGTTGTCGGTGCAAAATTCCCGCCTAAAGGTCGTCGTGGATACGATGGTACAGTACGCAGTGCTAATTATGGCGGAGCCGGCTTTAATGCAAGCGAGTACATCGAGTACTGCAACGATACAGAGCTGATTATACCAATGGCTGAAGACTTTGAATTCATGGACAATATTGATGAACTGATGAGTGTTCCGGGAATTGACGCCATCAACTTCGGTCCTGCTGATTTTGCACTTTCAAAAAATATCCGCGTTTTCTATGACGTTAATCAGCCTGAGGTTCAGAAGGCTATGTCGGAAATTGCTGAGCGTACAACAAAAATGAATATTGGACTTATGGCTCCCGCAATTCCGCCAACAAAAGAAAGCGTAGAAACCTTGATTTCCCGTGGTGTCAACATGGTTATCATGGGCAGTGACATGTTCAACTTCCAGGGTGCTCTTAGAAATATACGCAATAACGTCATTGATAATTATTTATAAAATCTTTATCTAAATGGTTTTATAACAGACAGCAATAATTAAAGGCTAGGTGGCTTATGATGAAAGATCCATTATTCAGTGTGGAAAATAAAATTTGTGTTGTTACAGGTGGGTTGGGACAACTCGGCTCCCAATTTTCAAAAGCTCTTTATGAGAGGGGCGCAAAAGTTGCTGTTTTTGCAAGAACTGTCACTAACGAAAGAATTCAAAAGGTATTCCCCGCTGAGCAATACAACTATGATAATTTAAAATTCTATCAGGTGGATATCACAAAGAAAGAGACCATCGAGAAAGCTCTTGATGAAATTGAGACAGCCTGGGGATCCTGCCCTGATGTACTTATAAACAATGCAGGTATTGATACCCAGCCAAGCGCTCCGCCTGAGGTTTCAGGACCTTTTGAAACTTTCCCTGAGGAAGTATTCCGTGAGGTTGTAGAAGGTAATCTGGTAGGTACTTTTATTGCCTGTCAGGCAGTCGGAAAGCGGATGGTCGAAGCCGGAAAAGCAGGTTCCATCGTTAATATCGGTTCTATTTATGGTATAGTATCTCCTGTCCAGGACATTTATGCTTATAAAAAGGAGCTGACCGGTGTACCGTTTATTAAACCAGTAGCATACTCGGCAGCCAAGTCCGGTATTTACAATCTCACCCGCTATCTTGCAACTTATTGGGGAAAGAAAAATATCCGTGTTAACACTCTGACACCATCCGGTGTATGGCGCGAAACTCAGGATGAAATATTCCAGAAGAATTACTGCAACCGGATGCCCATCGGCCGTATGGCGAGAGAGGATGAGTATAACGGAGCCATTATCTTCTTAGCCGCTGATGCATCCAAATATATGACTGGAGCAAATCTCGTAGTTGACGGAGGATGGACCGCATGGTAAGCAGGGTTTATCCCGAGTTCCAGAAAATATTTTCTGCGCTCATTACTCCAATGTTTGAAAATGAAGAGGTCAATTATACAGCGCTTAAGGAACTGGTTGAGGCTCAAATCAGTGATGGCGTTGAGGGCTTCTATTGTTGTGGCTCATCCGGAGAAGGGCTCCTGCTTACCCTTGATGAACGCAAGAAAATTCTTGAGACTGTACTTGAACAGGTTGGAGGCAGAGTTCCGGTTATTTCACATGTTGGAACAATACGGACTACAGATGCTATCGAGTTAGCTAGACATGCTCAGAAAGCTGGCGCAGCAGCGGTCTCCATGATACCTCCCTATTATTATCGTTTTTCAATGGAGGAAATCATCGGTTATTACGAAGCCGTTGTCAATGCAGTACCTGGTATGAAGGTTATAGTCTACAATATACCGCAGTTTACAGGAATTGAGTTTAACAAAGACAATGCAGGGAAGCTCCTTGCCAATCAAGATGTTATGGGTATCAAATTCACATCCAATAATCTCTACAGTATGGAGCGAATCTGTGATGCATTCCCTGACAAACTGATGATGAACGGTTTTGATGAGCAATATCTTGCTGCTTTATCCATGGGTGCTTCGGCAACAATAGGCACTACTGTCAACCTTTTTGCACCTTCTTTTTTAGTAGTTAAAAAATTATATGAAGAAGGGAAAATGGCAGAGGCCTTTGAAAAGCAAAGAGTTATCAACATGCGTGTTGAGACGATGTTGAAAGCCAACATTTTCAGTGCCGTTAAATATGGATGGACATTGAGAGGCATCGACTGCGGAAATTGCAGAGCTCCATTTAAGCCGTTGTCAGAGCAAGATAAAATAATGCTCAGAAATCTTTATGAGCAAGCTGGTATTTTATAATACATCAGATCCTTGAAAAAACCTTTGCTGTATATTAGGGGATATATGTAAATAGAATAGCATTCTTTGATGGCAGATGATCTTCAATGATTGTCTGCCAGTATTTTAATAAAAATGAGTGCTGCTGTTCCGTTATAACAAAAAAGTGGTCTCTGCATTTGAATTAATTCCTACAGCAATTTCTGCTCTGAATAATATGTCTTGCACTGTGATGTGTTAAGTATGCGTCAAAGACAAGGAAACTCAAATAAGTATCCAATTTCATGGAGGTGCTCAAATTTATGAAAAAACCCAAAATACTTGTTCTGGGTAGTTTTGTAATGGATTTAATCGTTAGTACAGAAAAATTTCCAAATTCAGGAGAGACTGTACTCGGGAAAAACTTCCAGACTGCAACCGGAGGAAAAGGAGCCAATCAGGCTGTTCAAATGGCTAAGTTAGGTGCTGATGTTACCATGGTTGGCAGAGTGGGAGATGATGCCTTTGGCAGAGAACTTATATCATCAGTCAAAGAAGCAGGCATCAACACATTCTATATTAAAACAGACAAGGAAAATCCTTCATCCATAGGCAATGTCTTGCTTGAAGTAGCAGAGGGACAGAAAACAAAGAACAGAATTATCGTCGTCCCCGGGGCAAACATGGCTATAAAACCTGAGGACGTGGCTTTCCTGAAGGATACCATAGGTGAATATGATATGGTTGTACTTCAGCTTGAGATTCCCATGGGAGTAAATGAAATTGTAGCCAAGTATGCGCATGACAAAGGCGTTCCTGTTATGTTAAATCCGGCGCCTGCAGCACCCTTGAGCGATGAATTGCTTTCATGCCTTACTTACATAGCGCCCAATGAACACGAAGCAGCTCAACTTACGGGTGTAACCATACATAAAGAGAATAATGAAGCGAACATGGATGATTTAAAGGCTGCGAATGATGTTCTTCAAGGGAAAGGTGTTGAAAATGTTATCATCACACTCGGAAGTAGCGGAGCCATCATAGGCGACAAAAAAGGAATCAACTTCAGTCCTTGTGTAGACATTGTTGAAGTCAAGGATCCTACTGCAGCGGGAGATTCCTTTGTAGGTGCTTTTACAACTGCTGTATGTGTAGGGTTAAATCACAAGCAGGCATTGGATTTTGCAAATTATACCGCCACGCTTACGGTTTCCAGAATGGGTGCTCAACCTTCTTTGCCTGTACTTGATGAGGTCATAAAACTTATGGAGCAAAACAAATTTACTGCTTTAGATTTTTCCAGACTTGAAATACTTAAATAACATCGGGGGATTCTTATGTTAGACGATAAAATCAGACAGGATTTAGACAGATTCATCTCCACGGCAAAAGATGAAATAGCAGAATATTTTAATTCAGTCAATTTGTATCATTTAGAGGATGCTGCAAATATTATATGGGAATCACGAAAAAACGGCGGACACCTGCACGTGACCGGAATCGGGAAACCTTCCTATGTCGCAAGTTATGTAGCCTCTTTAATTTCTTCCACAGGAACACCTTCTTTTTATCTACATGGTACTGAGGCGGTTCACGGCTCCTGTGGACAGCTGGAACCAGGCGATGTTGTCATATGCATATCCAACAGTGGTGAAACAGAAGAACTGAAGGCTACTGCTACAGCAGTCAAAAATAACGGCTGCAAGGTTATTGCCGTTACAGCAAATCCTGAATCCTGGCTTGCAAAAATGGCAGATGCAAAAATTATTGCTGGGGTAAAAAACGAAGGGGGCCCGCTAAATCGCGCTCCAAGAACTTCTATTATCGTTGAAATGCTCGCCCTTCAGTGCCTAAGTGTTATTCTTCAGAGTGACAGAAATCTTACACCTGAGGAGTATGTATTGCGTCATCCTGGCGGAAGTCTTGGTAAACTCAGGGATAATGAGAAAAAATAAGAGGAAAGGTGATGTAAACGATGTTAAAGTCAACTTGTATTCATCCGCAAATCATGGCGGCCCTCTCTTATTGCGGCCACGGTGACAAAATACTTATCGCAGATGGCAACTATCCATTAAGCAGTAGATCAGGCACTGCCGAAAAGGTTTACCTTGGTCTCACAGATGGTATACCTGAGGTGACTCAGGTTCTAAAAACACTGAAACAGGTCATCAATATTGAAAAAGCAGAGGTTATGGTACCCGAGAGCGGTGAGACACCACCTATATTCGCAGAATTCACAGAGATATTGGACGGAATGGAATTGAGCGGCATTGGTAGATTTGAATTCTATGATGCATGCTGTGTGCCCTCAGTACATCTTGCTATTTCAACCGGAGAGAAAAGAACCTATGCGAATATCTTAATTACAGTCGGGGTTGGCTGAATCCTGAAATAAATTTATTTTGAAAGAAGTAAAAAAACTACTGAAGTTAAAACAAGTAAGGGGTTGCTCATCTATTGGGTAACCTCTCTTTATATTGATTGAAGCCCATAGGTCAGATCTTTATCAGATATTGTCACAGAGAAATGCATTTGATTAAAGAGGAGGTGCGGACATGGCCAATATAATAACCAGCAGCAGAATTAGCCTAAGCATAGCGACAAGGAACGACAATCCTTGCTTGTAGTATCCCATAGTAATATAATATGTTTTACATAGTTATCCACAGCGTTGGTCACTAAATAAGCAAGGTTGAAGCACGCATGATTAAGCTACCCACAGGAAGCAGCAGGTTCAAGCAGATTAAAAAAATAGTGCAAGGAAAAATAACCAGCAAGCTAATTATTATTTTTATTTTGCTGTTTCTTTTTAATGTCGCAGGCCTTTCTACCCTGTATTATACAAGAATGAGCACCGCTAAAAAGTCGGATTATATCAATTCCAATATTAAGATTTTTAACCTTTCCAGCCTGAACATCAACAATGCAGTATTAAATTTGGATAAGAGCATTATAAGCATTTTTCAAAGCGACTGGATGTGGGATAAGGTGGCTTTGAGTCAAAACGCCCCGGAGAGCTTATATACCTTTGACCAGCTTGCCTTTAGCAGTCTTATGAATGTATATACATCCATACCCGATATTAACAGAGTTATTTTGTATTTACCCGGTTGGGAACGATTATATGTTATGGATGGGCACACCTTCGAGATTGGTGGGGGAACCCACATGCCCGGTAACGATTTTTGCATCCCCAATGTTAACGATCTTGATGAGGAGTGGTTTCTAAAGGCAGACCAAAATCACTATCAAATGGCTGTCACTAAAAAGGGTCAATCCAGGCTTGTCAGACTTGCTTCATGGGAAAACAGCTATTGCTTTTCAAGAGTGCTCAAGGATCCGTTGAGCGGGAAAAAGCTTGCGGCTGTGTGCATTGAGATGAAGGAAGATATGGTCGGCTCCATTTTGTCGGATCTGGCTAATGAAGAAGAAAATATTCTTGTCATAGGTGAGGAATCGGGTTTATTTTATACAAAAGGAAAGACCTGGGCCATCGATGCTGTTCAAAAAGAGATGGGTCTGTTAAAAAATGGAGATGGGGAGGGGCATTTTTATAGCCAGGGCGATGGGAAAATACTCAATATTTATACCAGAACAGAGATTTCAGATTGGTACATCATAAAAAGCATTCCCGATGCCGTCTTAAAGAAGCAAATACATAGAGATATTTATTTTTACCTGATCTATTCTGTTGTTGCCCTAGGTATCGGAGTAGTCATTGTCATACTGGCATCGATAAAAATAACCGGCCCGATAAAAGTGCTTGCACGTAAAATGAAGAAATACAACGGCACAGAGCTGCCCGTACCGATAGATTACGGCAAGGATGAAATAGGAGACCTTCAGAGAAAATTTGATGAGATGTCCATAAGAATCCATGATCTTATCAATACAGAATATAAGCTTAAGCTCAAAGAAAAAGATGCCTTAATAAGGGCCATCCACTCCCGGATGAACCCGCACTTTTTAAACAATACCCTTCAAACCATTAGCGCCCTTGCCATAAAAAGCAATAATGAGGACGTGGAGAAAATAACACGCTCTTTAAAAGCCATGCTCCAGTATAATCTCAACAGAACGGGCGGCTTTACAACCTTAAGGGAAGAGCTGACAACCATTCGAAACTATCTTGATATTCAAAAATATCGTTTTCCGGACAGATTGCTTGTGGGTTACGAGATAGACCCTGAGACTCTGGATATGAAGATTCCCCCGTTTATTATTCAACCGATTGTGGAGAATTGCTTTAAATATGCCATGGCCAATGGCTCCAGTCTGCTCCGAATAAAGGTTTGCTCTTATTTCGATGAGAGTATGATGAAAATCAGTGTGACCGATAACGGAAAAGGCTTTAAAGAAGGTCAGATAGAGGAAATAACGTCATTATTTCAAACGCATTATGGTGAGCTTGAAACAGGTGAGAGCAATAATGGTCTTCTAATGATCCATTCGATTATTAAGCTGAGTATGGGGCAGGAGTATGGTATCAGGCTGTTTAACGAACCAAATGGAGGAGCTACAGTCACACTATACCTGCCGGGAGACAGAATGAATGAAAAAATCTAAGTATGAGGCGATCATTGTTGATGATGAAATGAATATCCGGGAGATGCTTCTGTCCATAGGCGACTGGGCTAAATATGGCATCGAGGTTGTGGGCCTTGCCAAGGATGGAAAAGAGGCCTTGGATTTAATGAACCATCACAGTCCCGACCTCATCATACTTGATATGAACATGCCCAGAATGAGCGGTACGGATTTAATCAGCACCATCCAAAAGAGGAATATTGATGTAAAGATTATTGTCCTTAGCGGGTACGAGGAGTTTACCTATGCCAAGGCATCCTTAAGTGGAGGTGCCATTGCGTACTTGCTAAAGCCTCTGGATCGAAATGAGCTCTGCCGTGCCCTTGAAAAGTTTGTTCAGCAGAAGGAGCGAGAAGGTTACATCACAACCGGGAAACAAAGCCTGGATAACAGTGTAAACACAAGAATTGCCTACTGCCTTAATACCAAAGGGAGGGAGGCCATGCTGGAGCAGCTTCTAAAGGGGATAGGGCTGAATGCCTGTGAGGTGCTGGCGTTTTCAATAAGAAAGAACGACGAAAGTGATTATGGCCGCCAGCCTGCAACAAAAGAGATGCCTGTTCGGTTAGTGTGCATCCACAAGGAATACAATCTTTTTTGTGCTATTTTCCCCAGGGGCGGCAAAGGCTCGCTTGAAGACTGGCTGTATCTTACTAAAAGGGAGTACGGGCAGGATTTGTATGGTGGGGAAATCATCCACTGTGACTCAGCGGAAAACCTCACCGATGGCTATAAAAAATCACTGAACAGGCTTTATAATGAGAATCTGTTCACCCTAAGAGCCTTGGAACGCGATAACGGCCATTTTGTTGAAGCAGAAGGGTTACATAAGAGCCTCAAGGAATTGAAGGACAGTATTCAGATGGGAAGACCAGGCGTCATAAAGCACCTTTTTGATGACTTTATAGGTGTCATTATACAGAATAAGAATCTTTGTGTAGCCCCAGTCCTGAAATTCTGCAAGCAGGTAAGTAGTGTTGTTGAGTCCATATGGTGGAATAACGGCTTTGATAAGGAGCTGCCGGACATCACAAAATATATGGAGGATATTCGATTCAGCTTTTCAGATATTATTCTCTTTGAAGCTCTTGAAAAAATAGCTCATGCTTATCAGTCTTTTATTGAGGAAAGCGAAAAGAGCTTTATCAAAAACAAAATAGAAGTGATTCGGGAATATATTGACGATAACATTGAGAAATCCATGACCCTGCAGAGCATTTCGGAGGTGTTTTTTCTTAATAAAGAATATATCTCTCGGGCTTTTAAATCCAAATATGATATCAACATCACCTCCTATATTCATCAGCGCAAATGCTTAAAAGCCTCTCAGCTATTGAGGCACAGCAGCGTCAACAGTGTGGCCGCCCAGCTCGGCTATGACGACATTTCTTATTTCAGCAGGATTTTTAAAAAGTACATGCACCTGTCACCCGGTGAATATCGGACAAAAACCATCTCGGAGGAGTAATCAATATTGTCCATGGGTTAGGTCAATATCGTTCATAGAAAGTGTAAAGACAGCCGTCCTATAATGAGGGTACAAAACAAATATCTGAGGAGGGTCTAAATGAAAAGAAAAGCTACACTTTTTTTAGCAATGTTCATGGTATTGTTTAGTATTGTTGCTTGTGGGCCGGCAGCGAACAATCCTGCGGTCACAGAATCTCCAAGTGCTTCTGGCGGGGCTAAGGAATCCAATACTCCGGAAGCTAAACCACAGGAAAAGGTCACCCTTCGCTTTGTTAACTATGGAGCAGCAAAGGCGGAGCTATTCGGGAAAATTGTCGATGGTTTCAACTCAAGTCAATCAAACATACAAGTGGATTTCACAACAAATACTCAGAATTATTTTGCACAGCTCAAAACACAGCTCTCAACCGGTGAGGCTCCGGATATTTTTACTCACATTATTGGTATGAGTATGGCCCCCTACGTGGATGCCGAACATTTGATGGACATTACCAACGAGCCCTATATGGAAAAGCTGCAGCCATCTTCCCTGCAAGGCTCCACCTATAAGGGAAAGGTATACGCAATTCCTCTGGATGCACAAACCTTTGGTGTCTATTACAATAAGGATATTTTCGCTAAAAACGGCTTTGAAATACCCAAGACCTATTCAGAGCTTGTAGCCCTGGTGGATAAAATGAACGCCGCCAATATCACTCCCTTTGCCGTTAATTACAGGGAAAAATGGACGCTAGGACAAATGGCGACGATCGCTTATTCACCCCTTGCCATTCCTGAGTTTGAAAAGAAGCAGGATTCCTTCTACAAAGGCGACTGGACCTTTGACACAGCTAACTTTAATCAGCTTCTGAATGCAGTGGATCTCATTGTGAAGAACGCTCAGGATCGTGCAATAGATACGGATCTATCCGGTCAGTATGCGCTGTTTGCCGAAGGCAAAACTGCTATGATGCCTACAGGAAACTGGGCCATACCCCAGATACGGAAAATCGCACCCGATTTGAATGCAGGTATGTTCCCAATGCCAGTTTCAGAAAATGCCGCAGAGAACAAATATGCTGTTGATTACGCCCTTTGCCTGAATGTATTAGCTGATACAAAGCATCCTGAAGCCGTTCGTGAATTTATTACCTACTTCCTTGATTCCAAGGGGGCTACCAGCTTCTATTACGATTCTATCGGTGTTCCGACGGCTCTTAAGGAAAGCTCTGATAAGCTTGATTCCATATCCGAGAGCCTTGCACAGGCCATGAAGGATGGAAATACCGTACGTTGGTTCCAGACCGTTCTGCCCCAGGGCTATGACGGAGAGGTATGGACTTCCATACAGGAATATGCCGCATCAGGTTCCACCGACCATAAAGCACTTATCAAAAAACTGGACGATACCTTTATCCAGATGACAAAGTAAGACAGTCCTATCATCGTTCTTATGATTCCTCTGCCGAATACCGGGGGGATTCGGCAGAGGAATATCCATTAACACTCATCAACATGAAAAATTGGAGGGGACTCTATGCCTCTAAAAATATCAAAGAAGGGTACGGCCGAATTTCTCATTTTCGTCGGACCACTTCTGGTTCTCTATATTCTTTTTTTCATTTATCCCTTGATTGATGGTTTTTTATACTCCTTTACCAACTGGAACGGCCTGAGTAAAAAAATCGCAGTAACAGGTATAGAAAACTACGTCAGAGCTCTTGGGGATACCCGATTTACAAAGTCCATTATTTTTACTTTTTCCTATACGTTTTTATATGTCATTTTGGTTAATGTTCTGGGGTTAGGAGCCGCAGTGGTTATGGATATGAAGCTGCGGACGGGAAACACGCTGAAATCAATGCTTTTTGCACCTTATGTACTCAATATTGTAACCGTGGGCTTTATATGGCAGTTTGTTTTTGGCCGGCTTTTCATAGGCTTGTCGGAAGCAACAGGCTTATCTCTCTTTAGCCTAAGCATGCTGGGAGATTCAAAGAATGTCCTTGCGGCGCTTACGGTGGTTAAAATCTGGCAGTCCTTGGGCTATTTCATGGTCATCTATATGGCAGGCCTGAAATCCATACCGGAGGAGCTTTTAGAATCAGCTTCAGTTGAGGGGGCAACGGCCTGGCAACGATTTTTTAAGATTAAATTACCGCTTCTCATGCCATCTGTCACGGTTTGCATTTTTACAGCTCTTGTCAACGGGTTACGGGTATTCGAGCTGATCATGACGTTGACCAATGGCGGCCCAGGCACAGCGTCTGAGTCAATGGCCCTTAATATATACAACGAAGCCTATGAAAAGGGTAACTTTGGTTATGCCAGCGCAAAATCGATAATTCTTCTTGCAATCATCGCAGTCTTTACCATTATACAGCTCAATTTCTTTAAAAAACGTGAAGTAGAAGCATGAACCTTACTCTATGCTTTGAATCCAGGAAAGGAATGGTTATGATATGAAGGGCAGGAGAAAGGTATGGGTAGTATTTACCGAAATATTGATTTGGATATTCTGCATTGTCTTTTTTGCACCCCTTTTGTTTGTCATTATCAACGCGTTTAAGGATTATAGGGAAATCATCCTATCACCCATTAAATTGCCATCGAGGCTGGCCTTAGAGAACTTTAAAGCAGCATGGGAATATACTAATTTTTCAAAAGTCTTTTTCAACAGCTTCATGATCTCGGCCATCGGAAGTGTGGGAACAGTCATCCTGTCTTCCATGTGCGCCTATAAGTTATCGCGGACGAATTCCAAAACCAGCAAGTTTATTTTTACCTTACTTATGCTTGCTATGATGGTACCCTTTCAAACAGTCATGCTTCCTATAGCAAAGATATCTAAGGCCCTTTCAATGAATAACAATATTTACGCCATTGCAGTGGTTTACATCGGTTATTCGTGCTCCCTTGCAGTTTTGCTCTATCATGGATTCGTTAAGAACATCCCCAGAGAAATAGAGGAATCAGCGTTTATTGACGGTTGCTCCGGGCTCAAGATGTTTTTTAAAATTGTGTTTCCGCTGCTTAAGCCTATCAGCAGCACAGTGGTCATCATCTATGCCCTTCAATTTTGGAATGACCTCTTGGTTCCCTTGATTCTCATAAGTAAGAAAAGCGAGTTCACAATCCCTCTTGCTCAGATGGCCTTTTACGGACATTTTACAACAACGGATTGGAATCTTCTTTTGGCCAGCGCAGTCTTGACCTCGTTACCAATGATAATATTATACGCTGTCATGCAAAAGCAAATTATTGGAGGACTGGTATCAGGAGCAGTTAAAGGTTAGGAGGATCGCCTTGGATTTTTGGGTTACAAGCTCGTTTGAAAATATTCTCATGGATTCTGAGCCGGGACAGAACGTAAATATCAACCTTACTGCGGCTAAAAACGGCTATGTATCAGCTCAAGTCGTTTTGAAATGCCCAGATCGGTTTGAGATAAAGAATGTCGGGCTCATTAAGGACGTTGAGAACGGGATACCTGATAGTGAAATCACGATGGAGTATTTTTTTGAGGAGTATATTTGCTTTAAAAGTAGCATCAAAGCCTTTGACAATCTTATAGAGAGCCCGACGGGATGTTTCCCGGACGGATTATCCAACGAAAGGTCCCTGATTGTGCAGCCCGGCATCAATCAGCCTATTTGGATCAGATTTTATGTTCCAGCTCTTGTAACGCCGGGAACCTATGATGCGAAAGTAGAAGTCGAAACAGACAGAGGCAGCTTTTTCGCGGATATCAGTATAAAAGTGATCCCTGAGTCCTTGCCGGATTCGGCGGAGGCTTCGCTTTCCGTTAGCTGCTGGAGCTGGAATGCCGGACGACTGATGGAGGCCGACAGCAAGGATCAAATTTTCCTTCAATATGGCTGTCAGCGGTACTCAAAAGAATGGTGGCAGGTGATGGACTCCTTTACAGAGAGCTGGAGGCTGCATCGGATTAATGATATACTCATCTATCCCCAGGTGCTGCTTTTGGATGGGGGTTCAACCCTTGATGAAAAGGGCGTCTACTCCTTCCGGTGGGAAAGGTTTGACGAGCTGATAGAATTATTTATCAAAAAGGGCTGTGTCAAATCCATTAACGGTTCAAGGCTTATATTCACAGCCTCCACGGTAACCGGAGACACTGACTACATGGCCTATATTTTGAGGAGGGCCACCGATGGAAGCATGGAAAGGGCTTTGGTTCCCATTGAGAGCCCGGAGGCATCCAATTGGTGGAAGCAATTTCTACCGGCCTTAGAGCATCATCTTTCAGATAAGGACCTTCTAAAAATCTATTATCAACAGATCGGGGATGAGCCCCATACCTTGCAGCAGATCTATCAATGGCTCAGGGTACGGGAGATCTTTGGTCAGTATACCTCCCAGATCAAGGTGGGGGATGCCTTCAATTGTCAGAAATATCTCCATCTTATAAAAAAAGCGGTAAACAGATGGGTCCCTCGGTTGGATGTGATAGAAGAAAACTCGGATTTCTATAGCGATCAAATCAATAGAGGTCGTGAAGTGTGGTTCTATCTGTGCGATTACCCAAAGGGAAACAGCCTTAACCGATGTATTGACCAGCCGGTCTGGATGAACCGGATATTGTTCTGGCTGGCGGCAGGCTACAACGTTACCGGAGTTCTCCACTGGGCATGGAATATGTGGCAATTTGAAGCAGATCATTTTGATTCCAAGGGTCAATCCTATATTGTCCTTCCTGATAGGGAGAAGCTGACTGTAAAAAGTACCCTACGCCATGAAAGCATGCTAGAGGGTGCCCAGGATTACGAATTACTTATGCTTCTTAAGCGAAAAGCACCGGAGAGATTCAGTAAGCTTGTTTCAAAGGTTATCCTCAACAGAAACTCCTATGAAACGGATAAGGATAAGCTTAAGGAAGCCGTTGATCAACTCTATGAGGAATTCTTAATGTAAGCGGGGGGAGTAAAGGTGAGTGAAAAGAAGCCCAATATTATATTGATTATGACGGATCAGCATCGGTTTGACTGTCTGGGATGCTATCATCATCCTGTGATTGAGACACCCAACATTGATTGGCTGGCAAGTGAAGGAACTGTGTTCGATGCGGCTTACAGCCCGTCTCCCTCTTGTATACCGGCAAGGGCCTGCCTGATGACCGGTATGACCCCTTGGAATGCCGGAATCCTTGGTATGGGCGAAGGTCAGGGACCAATGGGATTGGGATTTGAAGCAACCCTTCCGGGAGAGCTTGCAAAATTCGGGTATTACACAAAGGGAGTGGGGAAAATGCACTTTTATCCCCAGCGTTCCCTGATGGGTTTTCATAGTACAACCTTAGACGAATCGGGCAGAGTTGAGGACAAGAACTTTGTGTCCGACTATATGAAATGGTTTTCCCAGCAGAAAAAGGGTGATTATTCTCCTGTGGATCATGGCCTGGGCTGGAACTCATGGATGGCAAGGCCCTATCATCTACCGGAATACCTTCACCCGACAAACTGGACGGTGAATGAAGCGGTTCGTTTTCTAGAAACCAGAGACCCCAGTATGCCTTATTTCTTGAAAGTTTCCTTTGCGCGTCCCCATTCCCCCTATGATCCGCCCCAGCATTTCTATGATCTTTATAAAGACGCTCCCGTACCGGAGCCTGCCGTAGGAGACTGGGCGAAGGCCATTGATATCGGACGGGACGGAGCCTATTTTGATGCCTGGCGGGGAAAACGGAGCAAGGAAGAAACAAGAAGAGCCAGAGCTTCATACTATGGCGAAATCAGTCATATAGATAATCAAATCGGGAGATTGCTGATATGGTTAAAGGATCACGGAGAGCTTGAAAATACCCTGTTTATTTTCACATCCGATCACGGCGATATGCTTGGCGACCACAACCTATGGCGAAAAACCTATGCCTATGAGGGCTCTGCCCATATTCCCATGATTATCAAGCTTCCGAAGCACTATCGGACTGGGGTGGAGGAAAGGGTCAAAGCTCCTGTCAGTCTTTTTGACATTATGCCTACCCTTTTGGATTTTGTGTCGGCCCCCATCCCTGAAAGTGTAGAGGGTGAAAGCCTCATGCCCCTATTATACGGAAAAGCTGAAGGCTTTAGGGAGATCCTTCACGGGGAGCATTGCCAATGCTATGCTCCGGAGCAAGAAATGCAGTATTTGACCGATGGAAGGTATAAGTACATATGGCTTCCAAGGCTTGATGAAGAGCAGTTGTTCGACCTTGAAGCCGACCCCATGGAATATATCAATGTCGCTCAGCATGAAGAATACAGAAGGGTTCTCGAAAGATTTCGGAGGTCACTTGTCGATATTCTTGATAAAAGAGACAATGGGCTTGTTAAAGAGGGCAGATTGATAGGCCAGAAAGGCCTTCCACCGCAAATTTCACCTCATTATCAAAAGCGGCTGGAGGCGTCTGAATTTGACTGGTTGGCAAGTAATCAGAATTTTAAGGTAAAAATATAAGTCTCAAACAAGTGAGATGAGGCTTATCACGAAAAACCGTATGCCATTGAGATATACGGTTTTTCGTGATAGATGTAGCTTTTATGAGGTGATGGTTCAGCCATCACCTTTCCTTTCTCGACAGCTATCACGTATTTTCAGTTTAAAAGGCAGCTTTACCAATACGGGTATTTGGTGCCGGCCGTTTATCCGGTCGATGAGTATTTTGACGGCGAACTTCCCTAATTCGCCCTGCTGCATATTGGTGGTAGTCAGCTTTGGTTCCATGAACTCCGAGAGGTCCATATCATCATGTCCGACAACAGAAACGTCTTCCGGCACGCGAATACCGCAGTTGCGCAAGGCGCTTATGACGGCAATGGCAATATAATCGGTGGCACAGACAATGGCATCGGGAAGCTGTTTGCCTTTTGCCAGTTCCATTGCCGCATGATAGGCCAGATCAGATTTCAGTTCAACGTTTTTGCAATAACCCAATTCCAACGGTAATTTATGCCGGGCAAGAGCATCCTTATACGCGGTGAAGCGGTGCTCGTTCACACCGGAGGCAGATTCATCCGTCATGAGGCCAATAAAGCCTAAATGCCTATGACCACAGCCAACGAGGTAGTCGACAATTGAGTTAACCGCATCATACGCGTCACAGATCACCTCGTCAAAACCGGCATTGATACGGTTTAAGCCCGCATAAATGATATTTGAGGTACATGTTTTTATAAACTCTACCTTAGGCTTTTCAAACCGCCCGAGCAAAATAACGCCGTCATAATTTTTCTTTTCTAGAACCCTGCGTGTTGTGGCTGAGTCCAATTCGGTGGATGAAAGGAGCTTGCTGAGCTGATATCCGTGAAATACTGCTTCTTCTTCAATTCCGTTGATGATTTCTGTATAAAAGTAATCATTATAATTGAATACCGTGTTGGATAATAGGCAAAGCAGCGTATGGCTCTTCTGTGTTCCTGCAGAAAAAGGCTTTGATCCCGCCGGTTCGGGTGAGAGATAGCCTACTTCATAGGCTATTTTAAGAATTTTTTCTGCGGTAGACTTACTAACCGGCTTTGATTTATCATTATTAAGCGCGCGTGAAACCGTTGAAATGGAAACGCCTGCTTTCTTTGCTATCTCATATAACGTAGCTTTCATATTTAATGGTTCCTTTCGATAGGCTATATCCAAAAAGGGCGGCACATGGACACCAACCTTGGTTTCATAGAATTATTTTATCCAAAAAGTTTGGATATGTCAAATGCTCTTTTCATATTGATTTTTGTCAATATAGTTAATATAATAGGCATTAACACCCCGACATATTTGTGGAAATTGGCAATAAATTTTGGATAAGCAAAAATATAATGATAAAAGTATTCCAAACAAGTTGGATAAAATCCAAAATATTTGGAGCGAATTCTCCTCAGTACTTGCAGGAAGGCACAGAATGGTTGTTGTAACAAACATCGCAAGGTGATGTTGTTATAGAGCTTAAATTTGAAAGGGGAAAAATGAAATGGGTAATTTAGTTAGAAGACCAAAGCGAATCTGGGTGCTCTGTCTGGCCATGGTGATGATACTTGGCACCATCTTAACAGGCTGCGGTAAAACTGCACCCGCGCCACAGACCTCTAGTCCGGGAGTCAGTGAATCTGCTAAACCCACCGGAAGTGGAGACGAGATTTTTGATTCTTTCGGAATCACTCCTTTGGCAAAAAAGACGACCCTCAATCTGGGCTATTTCTCTGGTGCCCTTTATAGTGCAATTATTTACGGTGCCGATCAGAAGGGTTGGTTTGAAAAAGCAGGTCTTGAGCTGAAGTACCAGTCTTTCGACAATGGCCCTGCCATGATGGAGGCCAATGCAAGCTGGGATGTAGGAGCAAGCGGTGCACCTGGAGTTCTTAATGGTTTGTTTGGCTACCCGATTAAATGTATTGGTGTGGTTGACTATGAACAGGAACAGTGCTTATATGTCAGACCTGATTCTAAAATCGCTCAATCAGGCAAGGGCAATATAAAAGGCTACCCTGATATTTACGGTAAGGCAGAGGACTGGAAGGGTACAACCTGGGTAATGCCCGTGGGTACAACAGTCTATATGGTCTTCCTTGATACCCTTAATAAGATAGGCCTCACCCTGGATGATGTTACCGTTATCAACATGGACGTTGCAAGTGCAAAATCCGCTTTTCTAGGCGGACAGGCAGACGGTGCAGGTGTTTGGATGAATACTGCTCTAAGCGTTGGGGCTGAGGGACATGTGAAGGCGGCAAGTGCGGCTGATGGAAGCGTCCTGGCTTCCGGTATGGTAGCCACCGAAGATGCCTTAAAGAATAAATTTGAAGCTGTCAAAATCTTTTATGAAGTATTTGTAAAAGCACAGGATTACTTTGCAGAGCATCAAGATGAATACGCCGCGTACCTGTATGAAACCTGCATTGAAGAAGGCGTCAGTGCAACTGAAGATACAACAGCTGCCTTGACCAAAACCTACGCTTTCCAAAGCTCTGAAACAATCATAAAAAATATGCTGTCTGAAATTGATGATGTGCAGGGTCTAGCCGGCCGCAAGGTATCTCAGACCGAAGCCGACCTCTTGGTTATGTTGGACTTTTTCATTGGTCAGGGCAAGTATGAGCAGGATAAGCGCACCTTCCTTTTAAACAATGGTTGCTTTGATTCCTCCGTCGCTAAGGCAGCGGCTGCTGATTTCGGAATCAAATAGGCACTCTACCCACAACAGGGATGGAGTGTTTTAAAGGGCACATGCTTTTCTCTTTGAACCATGTGCCCTTCTTTATATCAGATCAAGGCTTTGCGGTGTGTTTCCATAAGCACCGTACCACTTAATATGATTGATTAAAGGTCAGGTGAGGTTCTTGAGCAGCAAAAAAAAGAGCAACGCAAGTGTTTTGAATCGCGGTGAGGGAGCAAGCAAATATACATACACCATGCTTTCTGTCGCAGGAATTCTCTCTTTCCTCTTTATCTGGCAGGTGGCCATACAAACGAATATCATTTCCTCTAAATACCTGTCAAAACCAACTGAACTGATTAAGCTATTCTTTTTAAAATTATATGACACACGACCCGATGGCTCTACCTTGCAGGTCAATATCCTGGCCAGCCTGCAGGTGGCTGTGGCGGGCTTGGCCTTAGCCATTGTTATCGGCGTGCCCCTTGGTTTGATCATGGGCTGGTATAAGGGGGCCAATGCCATGATAAGCCCGCTGTTTGAAATTCTTCGCCCTATTCCGCCTGTTTCCTGGATTCCTCTCACCATTGTATGGCTGGGAATAGGTCTTCAGGCAAAGGCCTTTATTATCTTCTTTTCTGCCTTTGTTCCTTGCGTTATTAATTCATATACCGGAATAAGACAAACGAAACAAACGCTTATAAATGTTGCAAAGACGTGTGGTGCATCAAACTTTACGATTTTTTTAAGGGTGGGCATACCCTCCTCCCTGCCGGTGATGTTCGCAGGTATTCGTGTGGCACTGGGTAATTCCTGGTCCACCTTGGTCGCCGCAGAAATGCTTGCTGCAAATGCGGGACTCGGTTATATGATTCAAATGGGACGTAACTTTGTACGGCCGGATATCATCTTGCTGGGCATGGTAGTGATCGGAGGCTTTGGTGCTCTCTTTGCCGCGATTCTCGGCTTTTTTGAGAAGCGTCTTGTCAAGGGAGGGAAGGCATGATGATCAATAAAGGATTATCTAGTGGCAGTAAAGCCCGTTATGCGCCATCGGAAAAGCTTTATAAAGTATTGCCCGTGGTCTCCATTGGGTTGCTGATACTTGCGTGGTTTATGGTGTCATCAAATAATTCGGAGCTGTTTCCTACGCCTGCGGCAACCTGGGATCGCTTTCTTCTGTTGCTCCAGAAGCCCGTCATGAGAGTCAGCTTCATAGGGCATATCTTTGTGAGTATGCGGCGTATCTTAATCGCATTGGTCGCCAGTTGGGTCCTTGGCATTTTATTCGGTGTCCTCATTGGCTGGAATAAAAAAATGAATGCCTTTTTTGGTGCCATTTTCGAGCTTATTCGCCCCATTCCCCCTCTTGCCTGGATCCCGCTTATTACAATCTGGTTTGGTATCGAAGAGTTCTCCAAGATTCTCATTGTGTTTATTGGTGCGATTATGGCCGTTGTTATTAATACCAGAGCAGGTATGCAAAGTATTGAACAGATTTACCTGGATGTGGGCACCGCCTTTAACGGTTCAAAGCGTCAGATATTAACTGAGATTGCTATTCCCGCCGCGCTTCCGGTGATTTTTGCAGGTATTCGTACTTCCACAAGCGTGGCTTGGACGGTGGTGCTTGCCGCTGAGATGGTCGGTGCAAATGCGGGAGTGGGGTTCCTGGTCGTCCGTGGCATGAATGGTGATGATATGCCTCTGGTTTTGGTTGCCATGGTTACTATTGGCGTTATCGGTGCATTACTGGCGGTTATTACATCTTTGATTGAAAGGTTGGTTTGTCCATGGATGATAAAAAAGTAATTCTGTCGATTAAGAATATTTCTAAATCCTTTGTGGAAAAGGGTGGAGAAACGCTTGAAGTGGTCCATGATATCAATCTGGATGTCTATGAAAATGAGTTTGTTGTTTTATTGGGGCCGGGGCGCTGTGGAAAATCTGTTCTTATGAACATGATTGAAGGTCTTATAGAACCGAGCTCCGGCAGCATTGTATTGGATGGGGAAGCCATCAAAGGCAGCGATCCACGTATAGGAATGGTTTTTCAGACCATGGCGCTCATGCCGTGGAAAACGGTCATGGAGAATACGGAGCTGGGACTAAAGTTTGCGGGAGTTCCTAAGAAAGAACGCCGTATGATTGCACAGAAAAATATCGAGTTGGTGGGATTGAAGGGTTTTGAAAACGCCTACCCCAGCCAGCTTTCAGGGGGTATGAAGCAACGGGTGGGTATCGCCCGGGCCTATACCTATAATCCTGAAATTTTATTGATGGATGAGCCCTTCGGGGCATTGGATGCCCAGACGCGTTACGCCATGGAGGATGAACTGGCCCGTATCTGGGAGCAGCAAAAGAGAACGGTCATATTCGTAACCAATAATATTGAAGAGGCTGTTTATCTCAGTGATCGTATCGTGCTTTTGAGTGAATGCCCCGCAACAATCAAGGAAATTTATATCAATCATCTGCCACGCCCCAGGGATCAAATGTCTCCAGAATTTTTGGAATTCCGTCAGATGGTCTCTGACAATACAGACTTAGCGCTGTAGCAAGGAGGAAAAACCCATGAGTGAAATGGACAATCGACCGATTAAAGTGAAAGTGGAGCATTTGACAAAGAGCTTTGGTGATTTGCTCGTTCTCGATGATGTATCCTTCAACATCAAGAAGGGAGAATTCGTTTGTGTGGTTGGTCCAACAGGATGCGGAAAGACAACCTTCCTTAACCTGCTGACCAAATTAATTGAGCCTACCTCGGGCAGCCTGTTTATTGACGGCAAACCGGCAGATCCAAAGGAGCATAACCTGGCCTTCGTCTTTCAGGAGCCTTCGGCCTACCCCTGGAAAACCGTTGAAGAGAACCTCCGGTTTGGCCTGGAATTAAAAAAATTGCCAAAAAAAGAAATTGATGAACGGGTGGAGAATATTATCAAGCTGCTTGGCATGGAGCAGTTTCGTAAAGCCTACCCAAACCAGCTTTCTGTCAGCTCTGCCCAACGTGTTATTATTGGACGCGCTTTTGCCATGCAACCGGATTTGCTTCTCATGGATGAGCCCTACGGCCAGATGGACATTAAATTAAGGTTTTTCCTGGAGGATGAAGTCTTGCGTTTATGGCGCGAGATGGGGACAACCGTTGTGTTTATTACGCATAATGTTGAGGAGGCAGTTTATTTGTCCGAAAAGATCCTCATTCTTTCAAATAAGCCTGCAATCATTAAGGAAGAGATATCCAATAATCTGCCTTACCCGAGAGATATTAAGAGTCCTGAATTCATTGCTTTGCGCAAACATGTTACTGAACAAATCAAATGGTGGTGAATACCAGCCTTATTATCAACTAAGGAAAGAAGAATGATGATGAATGAGTATAAAAATTCACTAGAGGGCCAGGTGGCCTTTATTACAGGCGGCGCACAAGGAATTGGGGGTGCTGCAGCGACTGCTTTTGCACGGGCAGGCGCTAAGGTATACATCGTAGCATTGGGAAAGGAAATCATTGATCGGAAAATTGCTGAGCTTAAGGATGAAGGCTTGAGCGCCGATGGCTGCGAATGCGATGTTACAGACTATGAAGAGCTGTGTAGCGCAGTTGCCGATTGTGTAGAGAAATTTGGTCAGATAGACATTGTCTATTCCAATGCCGGCGTGGTGTTGGAACGCAAAAGTGTGCTGGAATCAGAACCAAAGCTATGGAAGAAAACCATCGAGATCAATATGCTGGGGGGTTACTATACAGTCCGTGCCGCATTGCCCTATATGATAAAGAACCCCAATGGCGGCAAGATTTTGTTTTCCGGTACCGGAAGAGGCAGACGCGCCTCTGCAAACCTGTCGGACTATTCCTGTTCAAAAGCGGGGCAGTGGATGCTGGCACGATGCCTTGCAGAGGAGCTCTATGAACACAATATCTGTGTCAACGAATTGATCCCCGGACCGGTCAATACTGCGCTAAATGATCCCGGTGATGGGGAAAAGGCCAATGCCGATCTGGCAAAAACCAGTGAGATCAATAAGGATCCTATGGACCTGATGGAACTGATGCTGTTTGTGGCGACCCAGTCAAATGTAACCGGGCCCACCGGACAAGCCTTTGCTTTAAATCGCAGGGAGCTTTAGGAGGAGTATTCAAAATGAAAGATTATTCCGTTAGGGAACTTGAAGCTATTGCCAAGGAAATACGAAAGGGAATTATTGAGGCCATACACTTTGGAGGCTCGGGCCATCCCGGTGGCTCCCTGTCTATTGCAGAAATTCTGACGGTGCTCTACTTTCGAGAAATGAACATAGACCCGGAAAAACCTAACTGGGAGGATCGGGATCGCTTTGTTCTGTCAAAAGGCCATGCCGCTCCTGCCTTATATGCCGCATTGGCACAGCGGGGGTATTTTGATAAAGAGGTTTTGAAGACCCTGCGCCATATAGACAGCCTATTACAGGGGCACCCCGATATGAAAAAAACACCAGGAGTGGATATGTCTACCGGATCATTGGGGCAAGGAATTTCAGCGGCATGCGGCATCGCCTGCTACGGCAAAAAAACCGACAAAAAGTATCATGTTTATGCCGTTCTAGGTGATGGGGAGATGCAGGAGGGTATGGTCTGGGAGGCTGTCATGAGTGCGGGCCATTTTGGCCTGGATAATCTGACGGTGTATCTGGATAACAATAACCTGCAAATTGATGGTGATGTGGATAAGCTGATGACCATCTATCCTATAAAAGACAAGTTTGAAGCCTTTGGCTGGAATGTTCTGGAGAGCGACGGCCATAACCTTGAAGCACTGATTTCGGCGACACAGCTTGCAAAACAGTTTAAGGGAAAGCCCACCCTGATCCTCTGTAAAACCGTTAAGGGTAAGAATGTACAGTTTATGGAGAACCAAGCAGGCTGGCACGGTGCTTCCATCAATGATGAGCAATACAGGGCGGCTATGGCCCAACTGGAAAATAACGTGTAAAGAAGGGTGAGGTATGAGTTCTACAAGAGAAGCTTACGGCCAGGCATTGGTTGATTTAGGAAGGAAATACCCGTTTTATGTCTTTGATGCGGATCTTTCAAAGGCAACCCAGACCGTTCACTTTGCCAAAGCGTTTCCCGAGCGATTCACGAACATGGGTATTGCAGAAAACAACATGATTGGCTACGCTGCTGGTTTTGCAGCCAGCGGAGCCACGGTTTTTGCCAGTTCCTTTGCCATGTTTACCGCCGGTCGCTCCTATGAGCAAATCCGCAATAGCATTGCTTACCCCCACCTGAATGTTAAAATTGCCGCAACCCATGGGGGGGTGCTCATTGGCGCGGATGGTGGGTCTCACCAATGTGTGGAAGATCTTTCATTAATGCGAACCATTCCGGGCATGGTGGTCATGGTGCCGGCAGACACCCTAGAGACCTATAAGTGTGTTGAAGCCGCTATTTTACATGATGGACCCGTTTACCTCCGCTTTGGGCGTCTGAGCTCACCCGAAATCTATTCGGTTCCGGAAGAATGCGCCTTCCAAATCGGGAAGGGAACGGTATTAAAAGAGGGCGAAGATGTCACTCTGATGGGCATCGGTGACATGGTCTGCAGATGCTTGGAGGCCTCCAAGCTGCTTGAAAAAGAGAACATCCATGCGACGGTCATCGATATGGCCTCCATTAAGCCCATTGATGAAGCGCTTATTAAGAAATATGCCCAAAAAACAGGCTGTGTGGTTACAGCCGAAGATCATAATGTGATCGGTGGCTTGGCCAGTGCAGTCAGTGAGGTGCTCACCCGGAATGAACCTGTTCCTCTTGAAGCCATCGGTCTTCAGGATGTCTTTGGCCGTTCGGGGAGCCCCGAGGATTTAGGGGAGTTTTATCACCTGACCGTTGAGGATATAAAAAATGCAGCACTCAAGGCAATCAGTCGTAAAAGCCCAAAAGGGTAATTTCATTTGTATTGTAGTGGTATGTAGGGGGGATTTTTCATGAAAGCAGCTGTTCTTACAAGCCCGGGAAAGATAGAAATTCAAGATCGTCCGATTCCCAAATATAATGAAGACGAAGTTCTGGTTCATGTTGACTGTATGGGTATATGTGGCTCCGATTTACACTTTTTTTCCGATTTCCATATAGGCGTGGCAAGAATTGAAGGCACACGCATCTTGGGCCATGAGGTGTGCGGTACAGTTGTCCAAGCCGGAAATAACGTTAAGTCCCTCAAGCCCGGAGACAAGGTTGCCTTAGATCCGACTCGAGGCTGTGGTCAGTGTGAATTCTGTCGTTCCGGCAGAGAAAATCTATGTACGACAGGCTCACCTCAGTACCTGGGGAATGCTTATACCGACGGGGCCATGCAGGAATATTTTGCATGCCCTGCCAGCAAGGCCTATCTTTTACCAGAGGACTGCCCACCGGAACGTGCTTGTTTATTGGAGCCTTTTTCAGTGGCCCTCCATGCGGTAAAACGGGCAAAGATGGAATACGGCGATACCGTTGTTGTTCTGGGAGCAGGATCCATCGGCCTTATGACTGTCCTGGCGCTTAAGGAACAGGGTGTCAAAGACATCACGGTGGTTGATCTGGTAAAAAGCAGGCTTGATAAAGCTCGGGAATGTGGTGCGACAAGCATTATTAATGGCGCCGAAACAGATACCGTACAGGAAGTAATGAGATTAACCGGTGGCAAAGGTGTTTCACGGGTATTTGAAACTGCGGGCAGTAAATTTACCCAGGCCCAGTCCATTCAGCTGATAAAAAAGGGTGGAACTATAATCATGGTGGGCATGTCCAGCGCTGAGTCTATTGGGTTGGATATTAATACTTTACTTCGTAAGGAAGGCGATATTCTGACTGTTTTCCGCTTTACAACAGAATTATTGACTGCGGCAGAGTATGTGGGTAAGCATGGAACCCAGCTTGAAAAGATCATCTCCCATTCCTATGGGCTGGATGAATCCCAAAGGGCCTTTGAAGAAAGCCTTGCTTTGAAAGAGCAGATCATTAAGGCAGTCATACGCATCTAGAGCTTAAAAAGGGGGAAAAACATGGTAAGCGAACTGATTAAGATATCTAAATATGCCGGGATGAGGGAAGACCTTGTTCAGGCCGGCGGCGGAAATACCTCTGTAAAAACTAAAGAAGATGAAATGCTTATTAAGGGGATGGGCATACAGCTTGCGGACATCAGGGACAATCATGGATATTCTTATGTCAATCCTCAGATTTTCAGAGATTTTTTCGCTGGGGGCCAGACGCAAGTTGATGAAGAATTAGGAGAGACGCTTCAAAATCAGGCTTATATCAGTGGTCCGCGACCAGCCATTGAAACCTTTCTGCATGCTATGACGGATACGGTGACATTGCATGTTCACCCGATGCTGGTGAATGTTCTAACATCCAGAACCGGTGGAATGGAAGTGCTTAAGCAATTGTTTCCTGATGCAATCATGGTGGACTATGCGACTCCGGGAATTGACATTGGTATGGAGTATTTTCTTAAGTGTAAGGATCGTCTTATTAACAGGTCAACCTCTGGAATCGCGTTTATGAAAAATCACGGTCTGATTGTGAGCGGGAAATCTGCAGATGAAGTCATTGATAGGACAGAGGACGTTATCGCTAGAATTGCAGAGTATCTTGGCTATGACATTACCGCCAATCAAAATGTGACAAAAATCTACAATATCCTTTCCAGGGTGGTTGATACCACGGAGGATATTGTGTACCGCGCAGTTGCACAGGGCATCCTTCAATCGGTGGACGTGCTTCCCCAGAATAGACATACCTTCTGTCCTGATAGTGTGGTTTTCTGTGGTAAGAGCATCTTGACCTTGGGGGAAGGAACCGAATATGAGCAATTGAAAGCCTTCGTTTCCGAATATGGGAAGCCCAATGTAATCGTTTATAGAAACCAGGCTTATATCATTGCTTCCTCTGTCAAAAAGGCCAAGGAGACAGAAAGCGTACTGTCTTTCTGTGCTGAAGTCTGTGAGCTGAATAAAAATATACCTATGGACTTGCTCCCGGAGCAGGAGGTGGATTTTCTGTTAAACTGGGAGGTTGAAAAGTTCAGAAAAAATATGGCCTGACCTAAAAAGACTAAAATTAAAGCCGCAAGCTTTTAACGAGCCTGTGGCTTTATTTATTTCACCCAAATGGCTTTATCGTTGAATGGTAGGTCTTAAGCATGTGTCCCTTTATCTTTTTCTGTCAGTATTAGGGCCTAGGGCCTGCTTTTTTATGTTATGCTCTTTGTTCTGGTTTTCTACAGAATCATCCTTGATATCGTTATAGGATTGTTTTTGGTGGCTTGCCTGCTGAGCAGCCCGTAAGTTTTTCAAGTCCTCATTGTCCATATGAAAACCTCCTGTTTGGATGCATTTAAGCCTAGTTTTTCTTTTTATGAAACGAATATACTAACCCTTCTTAATAATATCCGGACTAGTATTAATGATAGAATTAACCCCTTTCATCAAATTTTAACAGGACATTGCTTTTTGAACAGATATGGCATAAAATAAGGAATTAAACGCCATCACTCATTGTAGGGAGGCCATTATGAAAAGATTTATTTTAGCCTTGACAGGTTTTTTACTCTTGGTATCTCTCTTGGCCTGTACCAGAATGGATGCCGGTTCCATAAAGGATGTCTCGCCCTCACCCACTGAAACCCCATCCAGCCATCCGGATGTATTGGAGATAGAAACCATAACTGTTCATAATGCTCGGGAGCTTGTAGAAAATCTGGGTTCCAACAAGCATTTTATGTTAGTGCCGGGTGGAGATTATGATCTAAACAAAATAGATGATTCTCGTAGTCCTTACTTTATTGATGGTGAACTAGAGGGCCTGGAAAATGTCATCATAGAAGGACAGGGGGAGGATCAGGTTGATTTCTTCACCGATGCCTATGATTGCAGTGTGCTCTATTTGAAGAATTGCGAGAATATTACCTTTAAGAATCTTAATCTCGGTCATGAGCCCATGGTCGTATATGAGTCCTGCCTAGGTGCTGTTTTGATTCTGTATGATAATCGAAACATCACTTTGGAGGATTGTACCCTGTTTGGCTGTGGAACTTCCGGTATTGAGGCTTACGAGGTTAAGGGATTAAGCTGCAAGGATGTAGTTATCAAGGACTGTTCGTTCTATGTACTATATCTAAGCGAAACTGAGGAGGCCTTTTTCAGCAATTGCGAGTTCATCAATAAAACTAACCAATCTATTCAGCTTCAAAGCTCCACAGACATTACTATTGAAAATAGTCGTCTTGTGGGGGAGATGACGGAATACCCTAATATTATGGATGGGGATAAAGCTCTCCTGAACCAACCCAGTGATGGTGCTTCCTATAGCATCAAGGAGCAAAAGGGGGAAAATATCCGGCTGGTTAATGTCACCGTTACCGGGAAGACCATCCTTAAGGAGCTTGAGGCCCTTCATCCCTCCGTTAAGGTGGAGTTGACCTCAGGGAATGATGAATTAAGCGGAGCACGCTATGTTGACTGTGATCTTAAATATTCCTCGGCGCTCGAGGAATCCGAGTACCTCCCGCAGATAGAGCAAGTGCGACAAGTCATTCTGACAAAGGACAGCAGCTATGATATTGTCTATGTGACACTGGAATGGCCCGGAAACGATATGCCGATCCGTTCCGGCTATGACGGGTCCATCTGGCTGGGGAGCGCCTATACGGATATCGCACGTGTTATGAACGACCATAGAAAGTATCTATCAGAAGAAGAAGCCAAGACTATCCTGGAAGCCTGGTGTCCTCCGCTTTTTACCAATGAGGGTGACCAGGTAAGTGAAGTACTGACCTTCCTTCATTATAATACAGTGATTTCCGAAGGGGATCCGTACTATGCTTTATCTATTTCTTCAGATTATGGAGAGTATCAGTTTGGAAGTGACTTCAAGGTTAATGCCGTTGATGGTTCTATCTACACCATCTTTGACGGTTATGGCTATGCCAGGGTTCAGACGGCTACCGAGGAACAGATTCAAGCTGTGTTGGAGTACATTAAATCACACGAGGAAGAAATTTCTCGGGATACCGTCTTCAGGGCCTATTGTGTTGAAGAGGACTATATTATCTTTAATAATGAATTTACATACACCTCCTACCTCATCAAAAAAGAGAATGGAAAACTAGTTGCCGAGCCCTATCAAGAATGGATGGGAGATTAAATTAAGAGAATAAAGCAGCATATCCAGGCCTAAGAATTTGGGCTTGAATATAAAAGGTCCCTGAGCAGGTTTTTTGCACACCTCAACAACCATTTTTGGAGGATTAAAAATTGAAGCAGTATAAAATCATTGGAGTACTCATGTCACTCATACTCTTTATTTCGGGCTGCTCAGATATTGAGCGCTCCGCCGAACCCACACCGACTCAAACTCAGACGGCTACACCAGAGGCTTCGTCGGCCACACCTGAACCTGAGCAAAAGCATGTGATCGTTGATATCATTAACTCAAAATGCTTCGCCGATAACCTAATAGGTGAAGAGCCTGAAAAAAGGGTTTATATCTATCTCCCCCCATCCTACTATACCGATACCGCAAAAACCTACCCTGTTATCTATAACCTGCATGGCTACGGTGATAGTCCATATTTTGCATTGCAAAAGCAAGCATTGGATAAGTTCATGGAGGAGAACCCCGAGAAAGAATTCATTATAGTAGAGCCCTATGGCGGGAACAGTCTGGGAGGCAGCTTTTATGCTAATTCACCAGTCACCGGTAATTGGGAGGACTACTTATCTGGGGAAATGGTGGAGTATATTGATTCCAATTACCGCACGATACCCGATAAAGATTCCAGGGGTATCGCAGGCTTCTCCATGGGAGGCTTCGGTGCGTTGTATCTCGGATTCAGGCACCCGGATGTCTTCTCGTCCATCCTGGCTCTGGGTCCGGGGGTATGGGATGAGAATGGCATAACGGACACCCTGGCCGTATGGGATAAGAGCATACGCACTTCCTATGGAGCGGTCTTTTCCCCTGATATGAGCCTGCCATCCCCTTATGCCGCTATTCCTACCCTTGATGGAAGCGAGGCCGACAATCTCATTGTAGAAAACTGGAAGGACGGCTTTGGCAACTGGCCTAAGAAGATCGAAGCCTATAAGGCGCTGGACGTAAAACTAAATGCGGTGAGTATCATCTGTGGGAAGCACGATTCCTATAAGTTTATCCGAAACGGATCATCCTATGTTTCATCCCTTTTAACGGAAAATGGGATTGATAATAACCTAGTGATTTTAAACTCCGGACACTTTTATCCCGTAAATTATGTGGTAGAGTATGTGCTGCCGTTCTTCAATGAGCATCTCAGTAGAGTGAAATGATAGAATAGTCAAAATAATTATTTCAATTAAGCCTGTGATAAACATCATGGGCTTTTTTCAATCTTTATTTCTTAAGCAGGGAGTTAATCCATAATGAGTATTGACTAATCAGTCGAACTGTCATAGACTGGGAAGAGGTGATATGAATGAATAAAAAGGGGCAAATTCTTGCCGCTGCAATAAAACTCTTTAATACCTACGGCTTTGATAAAACACCTACCTCCTTGATTGCCAAGGAGGCTGGTGTAGCAACAGGAACCCTTTTTCATTACTTTTCAACCAAAGAAGAGCTCATTAACCATCTATATTTAAAGTGCAAGGATAACATGATGGAGAGAGCGTTTAAGGGGGTGGAGAATGAAAAAAGCTACCGCTCCAAATTCAGGAAAACCTATGATAATATGATCCGTTGGGGTGTGGAGTACAAGGATGACTTTTTGTTTTTTCAGCAGTTCAGCAATTCCCCCAGCATTTCGGAAAGCACCAAGGAAGAGGGCAGAATAAGGTTTGAAGCAATACATCAGATGATACTACAAGGTATTGAGGAAGAAATTTTTAAAGAGATCGACCCTGAGTTTTTAATCAACTTGCTTTTTGGCCTGTTTAGCACGAATATCCTCTATCTCGTGGGCAACCCGGAGAAGCTTCAGGATCCAGACTTTTTTGAGGTTTCCTTTACGGTGCTGTGGGATGCCATAAAACGGTGAGACCCAGCTAAGCCAGAGTTGTTCTTCAACAGAGAAGCAGAGAATATAATAAAGAATATAGACTGACTAGTCAATTAAAGGAGTTAGGATATGCAATATCGGAAATTAGGGAATAACGGAGAAGAGATTTCGATTTTAGGGTATGGCTGTATGCGGTTTCCAACCAAGGGTGGACGTATTGATATGGAAAGAACAGAGAGACAGATTCTCATGGCTATCGAAAAGGGTGTTAACTACTTCGATACGGCTTATATTTATCCTGGCAGCGAAGCCGCCTTGGGAACCATCCTGGAAAAAAACAAGGTGAGGGAGAAGGTGAAGATTGCCACAAAAATTCCTCCCTATATGGTATCCTCAAGGAAAGCTATGGAAAGTATTCTGGCTACCCAGTTGGAGCGGCTGAAAACACAAACCATAGATTATTACCTGGTTCATGCCCTTTCCGATCTTCAAGGCTGGGAAAAAGCCAAGTCACACGGAATGATGGCGTTTCTTGAAGAGAAGAAGTCCCAGGGTATCATTAAGAAGGTTGGCTTTTCCTATCATGGTGATCAGGAGAATTTCAGAAAGATCCTGGATGATTATCCTTGGGATTTTTGTCAGATACAATACAACTATATCGATGATCACAACCAGGCCGGTGAGGAAGGCCTGCTTTATGCTTTTTCCAAGGGCATCGGCGTAATCATCATGGAGCCTTTAAGAGGTGGAAGCCTGGTGGGCAAGATGCCTGGAGAAATCAAGTCCCTTTGGCAAAAATCAGACAAGGAGCGTTCTTATGCAGAATGGGCTCTGTTATGGCTATGGAACCAGCCTCAGGTTTCAGTGGTTCTCTCGGGCCTCAATGAAGAATCCCATATCGAGGAAAACTGTCGTGTGGCATCCTTTGCCCAGCCTCATATGCTTACTAACAAAGAGCTCAGCCTATTTGCGGAGGTTAAAGAGGCTTTTCTTAAGCTCATGAAGGTGGGCTGTACCGGCTGCTCCTATTGTATGCCCTGCCCCAAGGGGGTTAACATCCCTCTATGCTTCAGCTTCTACAACGGTCAGCATATGTTTGGAGGCAGGGGTAACAAGTTTCAATACCTTTTATTTACCAGCGATGCGGTGGGAGGAAGGAACGCCCTAGCCTCTCAGTGTATTGCATGCGGCAAATGTGAAAGGCTGTGTCCCCAGCATTTACCTATTTCGAAGCATCTCAAGAGTGTCAGCCAGGAAATGGAGCCATGGTGGAGCAAGCCCCTCTTAGGAACAGTTCGATGGAGCTTAAAAGCGGTTAAGGCCTTTTCAAAAAGAGATCGGAAGGAACGGGAAAAGTAGAAGGGTTACTTCTTCCCTACCGAGGCAGCATAAATTGCGAAGGTCTCTTTTCCGTCGGCACCCACAAGTTCATTGAGCGCATCATCATCAAAGGCGGCGATGGCGCATGCGCCGCCGCCTATGCTCTCTGCGGCAAGATAAAGATTTTGACAGACATGACCCGCGTCCAGATGCATATAGCGGTAGCCCCGCTCCCCATATCGCCAGGCCATTCGTGTGGTATCAGCCATCCAAATGAAGGTTACGGCACTAAAGCCTATAAAACCCTGCCCCAGGCAAGCAGCCACCACTTTTTCAGTGATATCCACATCACCATTTACGGCAACAAGCTTATGCTCCAAGGCCAGATATCGGTATAAGCCCTTAGCAAGGCCTTCAACATGATTAACCAGGAGATAGGTTTCAAAAGCGTGCCGGGCCCCTGCTGAAGGAACCGTTCGGAAGGTAGCAGAAGGGGTTGTTTTTTTGACCCCCTGGGTGCACCAGAGCAGGTAGGTGAGCTCCTGAAGGGTGAAGGGTTTTTCTGAATATTTTCTCAGGCTTCTTCTCGCATTAATAAGATTCAACAAAGCAGGCTCAACATTCAGGCTTTCGGGCTTAAGTAGCCCTATCAAAGGAAGGGTAAGATCATAGGCCCTTTCCATAGGGGGCTGGGGAAGCCCACTGGATTGCCCGGTTTCCTCCTCAAGATGTTTATATTTTGTATATTCCATGAAATCATTTCCAATACCCTTCATTTTGACATTCCTCCAGAATAAAGTTGTACGTACTATTCATCATATGTAAAAGGAGTGGGATTTTCAAGGAGATATTTAGAAAAGATGGGACTCCGTGACTATGGACTATTTAGAATGATTAGTTTAAAATTTGTTATGTAAAAAATTACATAAATTTTAGAAATGTATCAAAAAAGCGGGCAAAATGTTTGGTTTGATAAAAAAATAACTGGATAAATAGCAAATATAAACCATATCTAGGAGGATATATGTTCAAAAAAAGCAGCATTCGGGTCAAGTTCCTACTTATGATTCTCACTATGCTGATTCCTCTTATTGCCCTGCGCGCAAATAACCTTGCAGAAGATTATCATAAATTATTGGATATAGAGCTCAACAATTATGAGAAACTGGCGGAGGCTATATCGACATCCTATATAAATTATTTAGAGGAGATATGGACCATCGAGGATATTGCCGGAGCCTACCTGAAGGACAATCCCCAGCTAAGCCTAGAGGATATAAAAACTTATCTTCAGCTTATCAAGGAAAAACAGGGGGGAATCATGGGTATTTCATGGCTTGATGCCACAGGCAAGATTATCACCACTTCAAGTGATGAAATAATCATTGCCTCCCTTGATTCACGGCCTTACATTAAAGAAATCCATGCCGGGAGAGAGAAGGTGGTTTCAAATCTGATAGAAGATTTTTTTCATCCGGGTCAATATGTCATTCCGGTAGCGAGAGCCATAAAAACAAATGATGAATTGGTGGGTATTGTAGCAGCCACCATTGATATCGACAAGCTCTCCAAAAGACTTCCGGATATGAAGATCAGGTCAGAGTATCGGTATCATCTCATTGACAGAGAGGGGACCATTGTTTGCTGCAATAGCATGAATGATGCCCCGTATCAAGTAAAAAGCTTAAAGGGTAATCCTTCTGTCCAAGAGGCGCTTAATGGCAGGTTGGTCAAGGGAGTAAAGGAGAAGTCACCCTTAGATGGAAGCTGGATGCTCTGTGTGGACTATCCCATTTCGGGGATAGGTTGGGATTGCCGGATTACCTTTTCCTATGATGCATTGGTCTCAACCCATCAGGAGTTTGTAAAAAATGAAATTCTGGCCTTGATGCTTGTTGTTGTTTTATCAATTGCTATGGCTTTTTTCTTCGGCCAGAGCCTTCTTCGGCCTATTAAGGCCTTAAGGTCAGCGGCAAGGGGCATCATGGACGGAGATTATTCGGCCAGAACCCATGTTAAGGGTAGGGACGAGATCAGTCTGGCTGCCGAGGCCTTTGATAAAATGGCTGAAAGCGTTGAACAATGGTATAAGGTGAAAAATCAGTATTTCACCAATATGTCCCATGAAATAAAGACCCCCATCAATGTTATCTTTGCCTCCATCCAGCTTGTTGAGTCCTACAAAACTTCCGAACTGAGTCCTGACCAATATCGAGAGAAGGTCCAAACGCAGGTGAAGCTTATCCGGCAGAATTGCTACCGTGTCATCCGGCTCATCAGCAATTTAACTGATATCAGCCGCTATGACAGTGGTTTTCTGAAGATCAAGCTCGGTAACTATGATATAGTGGCCCTGACCCGGGATATTACCCTTTCAGTAGAGCGTTATGCCGAAATGAAGGGTGTCAGGCTGGTGTTCGAAACAGAGTTGGCCTCCAGGGTGATGGCCTGTGACCCGGATCTAATAGAACGTATCGTTTTAAATCTCATTTCCAATGCCATTAAGTTTACGGACAGGGGTGGCTTGGTGACCCTAGCCCTGAAGGAATGGGAGGATAGGCTTGCTATAGAGGTCAAGGACACAGGCGTGGGTATTCCGGAGGGAAAGCTCAGTGATATTTTTGAGCGATTCAAGCAAGCGGATGACCCCTACTGTCGCAACAAAGAGGGCAGCGGTATTGGTTTATCTCTGGTAAAAGCATTTGTTGAGGCCCATGGAGGGGATATTAGAGTTGTCAGCCAGCCCCTGGTGGGGAGCGCTTTTGAAATACGCCTTCCCATAAGGTTGGTTGAAGGTGGGAATGAAAATACTCCTGCCAGCCTTGAGCAGGGACAGACGAATAAATCCTTTGCGGTGAATAGAACGCACATTGAATTATCAGATATTTATTCGGGGTATGGGGAGAATGTTTCATAATGCTTTGCATTCTGTCCGTAGGAAACTTATAATGTTTATGGAGAAAATATCAAGTACCTCAAACGAAGGATAGGAGCGTGTACAAGTGAGTGAATTAATCCTTGAAAGCAACAGACTGAGTGTTGTATTTTCATCACCCGGAACATTTTATACAGGTTCCCGTTTTGATTGGACGGGCTTTATCACTGATATCACCTTGGATGGACGGCACCCCTTCTGTGTGGATGAATCCCTTGTTCCCGGCATAGGCACGGGTGGAAGGGGCCTGTGTAATGAATTTGGAATTCATGAGCCTATTGGCTATGAGGAGGCCAGGGTGGGGGAGTGCTTCCCCAAGCTGGGTATAGGATTGCTTAAAAGAACCTCTGAGGAGGAGTATCGCTTCTGGGAACCTTATGAGATAAACCCTGCACCTGTTGAAATAACCTCAAGTACAAACAGTATAAGCTTTTTGACTCGCTCTCCCCAATGCAATGGATACGGTGCCACCTTAAAAAAAGAATTCACGGTGGAGAACAATCGCATGCGGGTGGAGTATTTCTTGACCAACACCGGAAAGAAAGACTTGAAAACCACCGAATACATTCATAACTTCTTAAACATTGATGGAAAGGGAGTGGGCCCCCATTGTCTATTGTCCTTTTCATTTATCCCTTACGGAGACAATAAACCAGAGGTCTTTAAGGTGAGTGAGAATACCATTTCGTTTAAAGCCGTCCCCGATAAGGAGTTCTATTGGGCACTTAAAGGCTTTGAAGGGAGTTCTACCTGTTCTTGGTCCTTAATTGATCAGGAAACGGGTATAGGGGTTAAGGAGACCTGTGATTTTCAGGCTTTGAAAGTAGCTGTTTGGGGAAAGGCCCATGTGGTCAGTCCTGAAATATTCATTGAACTGTCGGTTTGTCCTGGGGAAACTAAAAGCTGGACCCGTTCCTATGAATTTATTTCCCTGAAATAAGATTTCAAAAAATGAAAGCTGCTTTCAAAAGAAAGCAGCTTTTTGTGCTGCTTTCACTTAAGAAGGGCACAAAAAATCTTTTGAGAACAAAACTTGGTACAGAGGGGGGTAATGTAAATCATCTTATCATGATGCCGGAATAATTATTAGTAAAAAAGTGCTCATTTTATAACGAATATTGCTCTTATTAAGGGTTAAAAGATTGGGAAACCCGATACTGATGGGGGGTAACACCATATTTCTTTTTAAAGCATTGAGCAAAATGGGCTGGGTTGATAAATCCGCATCGAAAAGCAATCTCATCCAGAGGACAGTTGTTGTTAAGATATTGTAGGGCATGGTTCAGTCTGACATCCAGAAGGTAGGCATGGGGTGTTTTGCCTGTTTGGGCCTTGAAAATCCTGATAAAATGGTAGCGGCTTAAGGCCAGTTCTTTGCATATGTCATCCAAGGATATATCTGCATTGTAGTAGCTATGAATATATTCCTTTGCCCGAACAGCGTAGTTATAGTTTCTGCCAATAGATTTTTCACGTTGTTGACAGATTTGACTTTCCCGGATAAGTTGAATGGTAAATTCAGTAAGCTTGGATTGCACCATCAACTCGTAGCCCGGATACTTTTGCTCAAGCTCGGCATATATGCTCTGTGCGTAGGAAAAAAGAATGGGGCTGTAAGGGAAGCTCATCGAATTTTCAATTCTAGCTTGGGGCGCAATACGTGAAAGAATATCATTGAATCTGTCTTTGGAGAGGGTTATCTGATAATAGTCCTCGGCGGGTGCCTGATGCTTGCATCGAATGAGGATATCCGGGGGCATGACAATGGTACTTTTCCGGCTGTAGCAGCAATCCTTCCGATTAATGGTAAGGGGTGGAGGGGCAGTGGGGACGAGGCAGATATGATAATCCTCATTATAGTGTTCGGGGATGATGACAAATTCGCAGGCTCTGATAATCATGAGATCCTGCGTAGAGCGCATGGATGCTTTTTCTATTGCCTTTGGGGGTAGTTCTTCTTTGATAAACCTATAAAACTTAGGCATGAACACCCTCCCTAATGCCTTGATAAGAGCCTATTCTCATTATACTTGGTTTTGTTTGGGTTCACAATGGCACGCTTTTGACATGATGTTGAACGTCAAGTTAAAAGTCAATATTGTTATATTTCATGTCAACCTACTGGTATCCTTTGGTAGTTGCTCTGAGTAAAATTAAAGTATAAAGACTCTAGAGCTAAAATAACTTTCAAAGGGGGCAGGTCAAACATGTATAGAATTGGAGCAAAAGAAATTGATGCTGTTAGATCACTTTTGGAAAGCAAAAAAATATGGAGGTATGAAGAAGAAAGCGAAACAAAGAAACTCGAAAGAGAACTAGAAGCAAAGCTGGGTAGTAAAAATGTATTAGCAGTATCAAATGGAACGGGAGCTCTAACGGCCGCATTGGCAGCCTTGGAAATCGGTCCGGGTGACGAGGTAATCATTCCTGCCTATACATTTATTGCAACAGCATACGCGGTACTTGCTGTAGGAGCAGTGCCAATCATTGCAAATGTTGATGCATCACTCACATTGGATCCTAACGATATTGAGAAATACAAAACAGATGATGAAAGACTGCTTATCCAATGGCTGCAATGTCAGCTTTAGTCCAGTAAACGACATAAAGGGCGACTGTGGAGTAAAACTTGGGTTATTGTTTGAAAGTGCGAGTAGGGTGGAACAAATCCTACTAAGATCAAAAGAAGTTGGTATTGAGTCCATTCTAGAATGTCCCTTCAACACGGACAAGCATGTCTTTATGAACTGGAAAGCCATACTGGAAAGAAGAGGTGCCTGCACAGAAATGCTTAATCCATACAGGAATTCATCAGTAACATACGATATGGACAGTTATAAATCTTCACTGGAGCTGTTGAAAAGGACACTTTATATACAAATCAACCCTAATGCATCCAGGGATTTCGTCGAAAAAGAGTCTGAAAAGCTTGCAAGGGTAATGAGAGCAGTTTGAAAGGAGAATTCAAATGGTTATAGGTGTTCCAAAAGAGATAAAGAATAATGAGAATCGTGTTGCAATTACTCCCTCAGGTGTATTTGAGCTATCGAGGAAAGGGCATACGGTATTTTTAGAGCAATCAGCAGGTATAGGCAGTGGTATTACTGATAGTGATTTTCAGTCTGCCGGTGCAATAATTCTCGATGATGTTAAAGAACTATATGCTAAATCGGATATCATCGTTAAAGTTAAGGAGCCTTTAGAAAGCGAATTTCACCTCTACAAAGAGCGTCAGATTTTATTTACTTACCTGCATTTGGCTCCCAATCCCTCACTAACCCATTTTTTGCTGGATAGAAAAATTATAGCTGTAGCCTATGAAACGGTCCAAAATAGCGACGGCTCTTTGCCTCTATTGGCTCCGATGAGTGAGGTAGCCGGAAGAATGTCAGTTCAGGTAGGAGCAAATCTGCTGCAGAAATTCAATGGTGGATCTGGGATATTGCTCGGCGGAGTTCCAGGTGTAAAGAATGCAAAGGTACTGATCATTGGCGGGGGTGTTGCTGGGACAAATGCGGCTAAAATCGCTCTGGGCCTTGGAGCCAACGTTACTGTAATGGATGTAAATAAAAATAGGCTCACGCATCTTGATGATATTTTTTCCGGAAAAATCACAACCATAATGAGCAACCCCTACGGTATTGCCCAGGAAGTAAAAGACGCAGACTTGCTCATTGGTGCAGTACTGATTCCGGGGGCGTCAGCCCCCAAGATTGTTAGTGAGGAAATGGTCAGAAGTATGAAAAAGGGTTCAGTCATTGTGGATATTGCAATAGACCAGGGGGGGTCTGTAGCAACAATTGACAGGGTTACTACCCATGACAATCCATGCTACGAAAAGTATGGGATCATTCATTATTCCGTACCCAATATTCCTGGGGCTGTACCCAGAACATCCACTTACGCATTAACGGGTGTGACGCTCCCGTATTTATTGAAAATAGCTGAATTTGGGCCGGAAAATGCATTTGTGAAAGATTCCGTATTGAGGTCAGGCTTGAACTGCTACAATGGTTTTGTAACCTGCCAGTCTGTTGCAGAGAGCCAAGGACTTGAATGTGTTGATTTTATGAAGCTGATCCCATGAAGATATTGAAAGGGGATGAATAGCATGAGGCCTGATGCAATCATTGGAGACTGATAGAGAATATCAGTTTTTGGAATAGCTTTTCCTGACGGCGGACGGAGTTGATCCTTTATAGCGTTTGAACTGTTCAACAAGATAATTGCTGCTGTTGAACCCCACTTTCATAGCAATTTCGGTTAATGTAAGATTTGTCCCATAAAGGAGCTCCTCCGCCTTATTGCACCTATAATAGTTAAGATACTCAATGAAGGGTTTGCCCATGATCTTTTTGAAAAACCTGCAAAAATAGCTTTTTTCGAGATTAAGAATTCTAGAAGCTTCAAGAGTAGTTATCTTGTTTTCGTAATTTCTCTCAACATAATCGAGCAGTTTTTCTAATTTAGACAGGTGTATCCTGGTCTTATTATACTCGCTGATATCAAATCCACTTTCAGCACTGTGCCTTATTAAGAAAGCCAGAATTTTATAAATGCTCCCTCTGATATCAATCTCATAACCGGCGGGTTGGTTTATATAGCATGTGAATATCTCCTCCATATGCCTTCTGATAAGATCAGCATAGGATGGATTCTGGCTGTTTCCTCTGATGAATTTCCGGCAGTCTTCCTTCGGAAAGATATTTAGAATAGGCATTGATAAATCATTTGTCAAATCCTTTTCGAATTCCAGGACAAAATACTGTGAACAACCGTATATGGAATGTACATCAAGACTATTGATGATGACCATGTCACCTGGACACACCACAAAATAGGCGTTGTTAATTTGAACGGTACACTGGCCGTCAAAAAAATACAGAATTTCGAGAAATTCATGCCAATGTGGGGGGATGAATAAGCTATTTTCAAGGCTGGTTATTGACATTTTCGCAGGAAGGGATTTATTACCCCGATGTTCATTCTGAAAAAATGCTTCCATAACGATTCTTCTCCAATAGGTCAAGGTTTAAAAGCTCATATGGCGCGTAAGCTCATTATACCATAGTCTTTGGAGCCATCAAGGAAGATCATCGAAAGATAACCGTTATTAGAATCCCGCTTAATTGCCGTATTGCTCAAACACATAAGGCAGAATTACCCACGTGACATCATCGGCAGCGATGGTGTTTGTGTGGATTTCAGGTTTAAGTCCTTGAGAGAAATAATGCGCTTTATCGCAAGGATATCTATGACAATGCTGGCATCTATCAACGGCATGCTCCGCTGCGCATTTCAATGAATCGCAGCCAAAGCTGTTATCTAATCCCCCTGTATGACAACCATCACAAAGCTTCATATCATCGCCCCAATAGCCCCCATCGCCTACACCCCCGGCGTATACACGGATCAGTCGCTTTTTCAACTCGGCCCGGAACTCCTCACTGATTGTTCCACCATTATAATGGACACACAAATCGCAACGGTGCCCGCAACTGGAATAGACAGCCTGCTCTTTCGGGAACGGCTTTCGGTCAGGCTTTTTCTTAATTGAAATAAGCTGCTTGACATTTTCAAGGGTAGGTAAGTCGGTAACAGATATAAGCAACCACTTGCCGTCAGGATGCGTCTTACTGTTATTGTAAGCTTCCTGTATCTTCTGCGGGAATTCATTACGTTGTGCCTCAAATAATTCACATTCTGCTTTTCCAAAGATAACGAGAAAATCATACCGGTCTTCACGTATGTAGATGGTCAGAAGGGTTTTATCGTCTTTGCAGAATTTTAATTCATCCTTACCATTGCCCGCTTCATCCAGAACGTATTTTCCCCGCATAAAGCGCATGGTTTCCTCGCTGACCTTTTGCAGTTCTACCTTATCGTTCATAAATGCTCCTTCTATCAGTCCATTAAGACATTCCGCCCGATTTAATAAAGTGTTGATGTATTTTCGTATTATACCTTTTGGCAGGCAGGGCAAATAAAGCTGGAGGTACTTCCTGTTTTTATTGAAATGATTGTCTCTCCGCAGACTGGGCAGGGCTGGTTTTCTTTATAACCCACAAGGAAATACTCCATTGTGAAGCCGCCCTTTTGCCCAAAGAAATCACTTTCGTAAGAAAAGGTGCCTTTTTCCCGCGAGAGGTTCAAAATCCCGTTTATGCTGTCATAAAGGAGTCTTATTTCATCCCCATCCATGTCGGATATTTTCTTTTGGGGATGCAGGCGGGCTTTGAATAAAATGTCGTGCATATACATGTTCCCGATGCCGCCGACATTCTTTTGATTCATTAAAAAAGCCTTGACCTGTGTCTTTTTTCCTTTGAGGAGGGACGAAAAATAGTCAAGGGTAAAGCTTTTGTCAAACGGGTCAATGGCGATATCTTTTGTGTTCGGCTCTGATGCAAGCTCGCCATCCGAAACAAGTAAGAACTTACCGAACCACCAAAAGCGGGCAGTATAACCGGTCCCGTCACGAAAGAGGACCTTTATTTGATATTTGTCCGCTTCGTTTTTCTCATGATCAAAGAATAGAATATCCGCACCCATACCTAGAGATAAAAGAATATTTTCACCGTTAGAGAGCGTAGTAATAATCCATTTCCCCTTATTTCGGATATCGACAATACTTGCTCCCTCTATTCGTTTTTGGAACTCCTCCGACGATATGTTGGCGCATTTCTCTTGGAGCAAAGTAAGCGTTTGCAAGGTCTTCCCACGCAGGGTTTCTCTCATTTGTCTCGTCAGTTTAGCGATTTCAGGCAATTCAGCCATTATCCGATTTCCCCTTCCCGTATTTTGTTTTTATTGGAATAAATATATCCTGTTGGTATCTGTTGAGCCGATGAGCTATATCCCAGGGCAGAATTTCCTCGATCATTTCGTAGCGTTGATATTTTCCTTCTTCGGCAGTGTCAAGCCCATAATTGTCGCTCTTTTTTACCCAGTCCTTCAATAGAATAAACGTGTCGTCCATATCTTCCATGAAGGAACTGGCTATGGCGAATAGCCCACCTGTAAATTTTTCATCTACATATTCTGTTGTGTTTTCATAATCGTTTGGTATTTTGAAAAGCATGATCCATTCACCGCTTGGTTCTTTGCGGTAAAAACAGTTACGTAAGCCGGGACTCGGTGTCAATCCAAATTTAACAAACAGGGTTTCCATTTTATCATCTAAACTTTCTGCCTGTCCTGATTTTAATCGCGAGGTGAGAAAACGCATGGAGGGTAATCGTATAATCCGCACATCGTGCAGCCTTAATGCTTCTCGGCTGATTTCTGAGAGCTTTTCAAATGTGACCTTTTCATTTTTTTTAACGGTGGCAAGCCTTTTTTCGGTTTCTTCATAAAGCAAAGTAATGGCCGATATTTTCTTTATACCGCTCATAAGCATTTTATGAAGAAAATCATCAACAAGATGTCTTAGCTCAGATAAGGCTGAAATTTCAGTGTCAAGTGAGTCGAGCTTATCCACAAAGGCTTGAATCAATGCCGCCATGTTCTCACTTCTGAATATCACGACCAAATCCTTAACCGGGATTTGTAGCTTACGTAGAATAATAATCTGCTTCAACCGTTCAAGGGCGGTAGAATCATAATAGCGTTGTGCTTTATTATCAGGATGGCTGCTCCATAGTAGCCCCATTTCCTCATAATATCTTAGAGTCCTACTGGATATACCGAAGCTTTCAACCACTTCGTTTATTCTGATGAGTTCCAAAGATATCACCGCCTTACAACCATTGTATAAGTTGACGCAAGGTCAATGTCAATAGTATATGTCTGAATATAGGGTGAACGTCATATTTTCTTTTTACGTGGATTTAAGAATAAGAGCCCTTACTCCTGCATTAATGATACTCAGGGAGATATACTAATTGTAGATGGTAAGGCTCTGGCTAATAACAAAGTTAAATTCGTAAATGATAATGTTAGAGAAGATGACATGGTTAAAGTATTAAAAGAAAAAGTAGAACAGATAAAAGATAAAGTATCGGATAAAACTAATAAATAGTAATATGACAATATTACCACTAATAGTTTAAGATGCTTTTGACAGATAGGGGGATTACTTATTTCTTATTCTCCACTCAATTCAGAATTTCTTCCACAGGTATAAAAAAATCACTTAATAATTCTACCAGAATCTCTGCCTTTATAAAGGATCCTTCGTACTTCCATTACATTTTCAATAACAACATAGTACACTACAAAGTTCTGAACATAAATCCGATAATATGGATTTTTTCTTTTCTTACTTGATTGATATGGCTCAAATGCTAGTGGGTAATTAAGTCTTTCCAATATCGCAATCTCAATTTTCTCAGTCAAATTCTTTGCACTAGCTTGGTTTTGAAGTGTGAACGTAATATAATCAACAATCTCATTTAAGTCTTCTTCAAATTTTGGAATATATCTTAAGATAAACTTACTTTCCGTCATTGATTCTAGCCCTCACTCGTGAAAAGACTTCCTCATGTGTATACCTGACATCGGTTGCTTCAGCCTCCCTATCAGCTTCATCAAGTTTAAGCTCTACCTCATCAGTCAATTCAGCATACTTTTCTAGGCTTAGTACAACCATCGACCCATACCCGTTTTTTGTAAGGAACACTGGGTTATTCTCTTTAACAACGATTTCTTCAATCTCAGGAAATTTATTTCTTAAATCAGAAACAGGTCTTATTTGAATCATGGTTTATCACTCCTGTCATTATATTATCATAATTATATCTCAATTTTATCCCTATTTCAATTCCATATACAATAAACTCAAATTAAAAAAGGTTGGGTACAATGCAACAAAAAAAGGACACCCGTCAGAGTATCCTTTAATTGTCTATATAGTGCCTAAAGTCTTATAATTGCTTGATTTTATCTTACTTAAAATATCTATCCAAAAGTCCCTTGAATGCAGCACCGTGTCTGGCTTCATCCTTACACATCTCATGAACGGTATCATGGATGGCGTCGTAATTGAGCTCTTTTGCTCTTTTGGCAAGATCCAGCTTACCCTGGCATGCGCCATGCTCAGCGTCCACTCTGGCCTTTAGGTTGGCTTCGGTGCTGGGCATAACCACTTCACCCAAAAGCTCGGCAAACTTCGCAGCGTGCTCAGCCTCTTCAAAGGCAATACGCTTGTAAGCCTCGGCCACTTCAGGATAGCCTTCACGATCGGCTTGCCTGCTCATGGCAAGGTACATTCCCACTTCGGTGCATTCACCCATAAAGTTCATTTTTAAGCCTTCTACAACCTCGGCATCCAATCCTTTAGCCACGCCGATCTTATGCTCATCGGCCCAGGCCATAGGAGCATCCTGTGCGGCCTCGTTGAACTTTTCCCTGGGGGCCTTACATTGAGGACATCTCTCCGGTGCCTCATCCCCGTAATGTACGTAACCGCATACTGAGCAAACAAATTTTTTCATGTGTCATACCTCCATATATTCATCCTTATTTTTAAATGCAAAGCATTTACTTGCACTGTTCGCAAAGGCCCTTAACATAGTATTGGATTTCCCGCACCTTTAGTAAACCGGGAGGCCTGGGGGTGGGAAGAGGGCCGTCCAAGCACATATCCATAATCCGTCCGCAGTCGTCACACTTAAAATGGGCATGAACCGATACGTCCGTGTCATAGTGTTTTTCTTTTTCGTCAATGCCGATAAGCTGAACAACCCCGTTGCTGAGGAACAGCTCCATGGTGTTATACACCGTTGTTTTTGACAGGGTGGGGATTTCTTTGACCAGATGACCATATATCATATCCACCGTAGGGTGGTTTTTTTTGGCCATCATATAGTCCATTATTTTCATTCGAGGATATGAGGGCTTGATGTTGTGTTCCTTTAGATAATTGGCTATATCCATAAAAGCCCTCCTTTTCATAATAAGTGTAATTGAATCAAAAATGTAATGACTACAAAAATATATTACACCCAAATATTTAAACTGTCAACAAAAGAAAACTCAGGGACGAGTTTGAGTTAAACGATAACTTAAAATAAATAGAGCTAGGGAGTCATGAAGGCCATTGTATAAGATACTGCTTACAAGGTGATCTAATAAGCCTTACAGGAGTAATAAACATAAAAAAACAAGAATTACAATCCAGTAGAAAGAGTAAATTTAGCATATAAAATACTAAATAAGTGTTTACATTAACTTAAAAAATATTGTATGATGGACATGAGATCACTCAAGCTACCCTGACAGGTTAAGGTGAAAGGGTGGAAACATGTCACCATAAGGGCCTGAAGTGCCCGGAAAGGAAAGAAGAATGAGTGAGGTAAAAATTATTGGTGACGTCCTTGCCCAGATGCCTTGGCAAGAAAGACCGGCGGCCTCTGAAGAACTGATATGGAGACATGATGGGAATCCCCTCATTGGGTGGAATCCCACGCCTAAGACGGCCAGAATTTATAATAGTGCTGTTGTACCCTATGAAGGCGGTTTTATCGGTGCATTTCGAGCGGACCACAAGAATGGCCGGGCCCACATTCATTTAGGAAAGAGCCGGGATGGCCTCCAGTGGAAGATTGAGGATGAACCGATTCATTGGGTGGATGAAGAGGGAAAACCCTATCAACCCAACTACGCCTATGATCCACGGCTTGTGAAAATAGAGGACACCTATTTTATGATCTGGTGCACCGATTTCTCAGGTGCCGCGTTGGGACTGGGAATGACCAAGGATTTTAAGGCCTTTGTGCGGCTTGAAAACCCCTACATACCCTTTAACCGCAATGGTGTACTCTTCCCCAGAAGAATCAATAACCGCTATGTGATGCTCTCCAGGCCCAGCGACACCGGACATACACCCTTTGGCGATATTTTCTTAAGTGAGAGCCCAGATATGGTTTACTGGGGTCGTCACCGCAAGGTCATGTCCAGCAATGCGGGAGGATGGTGGCAGGCGACTAAAATCGGCGGTGGTGCTGTTCCTATAGAAACCACCGAGGGCTGGCTCTTGTTCTATCATGGTGTTTCTGGAACCTGTAACGGTTTTGTATACAGTATGGGGGCTGCACTGTTGGATTTGGAGTGTCCCAGCAAGGTTCTTTACCGCACAGGGGATTACCTGCTTACTCCTCAGGAGCCTTATGAAGTCACGGGGTTTGTGCCCAATGTAGTCTTCCCGTGTGCCACGCTCCAGGATAGTGCCACCGGCAGAATCGCCATTTATTACGGAGCGGCGGATACCTATCTGGCACTGGCCTATTGCAAGCTAGATGAGCTGATCCACCACATTAAGACTAACTCGGTGTTGGCTTCCCACGACGATGAGGATTACAGATAGACTTGTCAGATCGTCAAAGATAAGAATAAAGGCGAGGGGTATTAAGCCTCTCGCCTTTTTGAGCTTTACTCCACGGCCAGAAAGAATTTATGGTATATCAAGGCCCCCTATATGGGTGGTCATATCCTCAAGGGTATACCCTGCTTGTCTAAGCGGAGTCAGGATATCCTCTTCCCGGTCTCCCACATATGCCCGCAAGGCCTTTGCCTTTCCTCTTAGGGTATAGGACCCAAGGCTTGCGGGAATCAATACTGACTGACCCGCTGAAAGCTGCTTTGCTCCCGTTTTCCAGGAAACTTCAACACTGCCTTTTATAAAGGTATAGGCCATAAATGAACGCCCGTCGGCGGTCAACTGGGCCTTACCCTCCACCTCTACCAGCTCAGCGCAGAAATGGGGGTCGGCAACGATGACCTGTATCTTTAAGCCATTTTTAACATATCCCAATCCCTTAAAGTCCCCTCTGCGGGTAGCGTTTTCAAAATCTATGGTATCCAGAGCTTTATCAATATGTAGGGGCCTAAAGCTGCCATCAGGGTTTTTACGGTCATAGTCATGGAGACGGTAGGTGGCATTGGAGTTTTGTTGCACCTCGGCAATAAGGGTGCCCCGGCCAGCGGCATGAATTGTTCCGGCGGGGATATAGACCACATCTCCGGCTTTTACCGGAACGCTTCTTAAATAAGTGCTGAGGGTCTTATCTTCAATGGCTTTTTTTAACTCCGTCCTGGTGACCTTTTGGGTCAGGCCATAAAGTATGGTGGCTCCGGGTTGGGCGTCCATCACATACCACATTTCAGTCTTCCCCGAGTCGTTCTCATGAATCCGAGCGTAGTCATCCTGGGGATGAACCTGTACCGATAACCAATCATTGGCATCTATCAACTTGAATAGAAGTGGAAAGTGCTCAGCATATTTCTGAAAGCTTAAGCTGCCTAATAGGCTTTGGGGATATTCAATTGCCAGGTCTTTAAGGCTTTTGCCTGATAAGGGGCCATCGGCCACAATGTTGATTCCGTCAGAATGAGCTGATATTTCCCAGCTCTCGGCCACAGGACCTTCGAGCAGCTTTTTTCCTAATTTCTCAAGGCCTCTGCCTCCCCAAATGTAGTTTTTATAGAGAGGTTCAAAGGTCAGAGGATAAAAAAGTCGCGTGTTGTGTTGCTCCATATCATTCTCCTTTTTCAAGAGTCGATATTATATTATTCCTTCAAAATGATGAATAAAGCAAGTGCTTTTGCAACATTCTCTGTGCCATAGGCCCTGGTTATGCAACGCCGATCGTAATGAGTAAATTGGCATATACTCTCTGCTCGCCGGTGGAAATAGCTATCTTTACACTATCCGTTTTACAGGCCTCATAAAATTCAAATCTCTGAAGCTTACTAAGCGAGATGTCCTTAGGCAGCAGCGCTATAAATTCGCTGAAGATTTCTGGGGTTTCCCCGGATTCGGGTACCATTACTTCCGCATTTTCAATAGAGACCGTTTTCCCCAGAACCCCTAGAACCTGAGTTACTAAAGGAATTCCGTGGGTCAAACCCAAATAAACTTTATTAGTCGCCTCGCCTGTATGAGTAGCAAGAGGGTAGTTGCCATCAGCGATGAGGACTTTATCTCCATGTCCGCAGGCGGCGAGTAAACCCATTAAATCAGGATGGATACAGGGTGTTTTAAGCATAAAAATTCTCCTTTTATTTTGACTCACTATCTCTTAATTGCCCTAATGCTCCTCCAGGATGCCATTTAACATATTGTTGGGGTGTGATGCCCTTGATACATTGCAGTAACAGGCTAAGCCCCTGCAAAACATATACCTCTGCCAGTATGGAGGCTCTAGGCGCTCTGTTAAGCGGATCTCCTTCTTTTTCTACTCCTGCATATAAAAAGGCATCTCCCATAGTAGCCAGCCAGGATTCCCGGTTACCTGTCACGGCGATAATTTTTGCACCATTGTTTTTCAAGGTTGTGACCGTTGCCTTTAATTCTGCAGTTTCACCGCTATTGGATATTGCAATAACCACATCACCGGGCCTTACTTGCCCGGAGGAGCCATGTACGGCTTCGGTTCCATGAAGCTCATAAGTAGGTGTCCCTGTTGAGGACATGAGTGACGCAATATACCCGGCCACATGACCGGGTTTTCCTATACCTGTTATATGAACTCTGTTTCCTTTATTTTCAGCCTCCATAATGAGTTGAAGGGCTTCTTTATAAAAATCAACACTTATTTCCTTGTTCAATGCCTGCAATTCTTCCAGTGAAATGCTTGAGAAATCTCTTAATATAGCGTCTAAAGATTTGTCCATAACAAAGTCTCCTTAATTAGCCGACATAGTTATCTTTTTTCATTAAGGCCATTACTTCCTCCAGAGTAGGTAAAGAAGTAATGGCTCCCATTTTGGAAACTGTAACCGTTGCCGTGTAGTTCGCAAAGTCCAAGGCCTTATCGGGGGGCATACCCATACATATTCCGGAGCAGAACGCACCGGTAAAGGAATCACCGGCCGCTGTGGGGTCAATGACCTTTACAATATCTATACAGGGCTTCACAACAAACATGTCCTTATTCATAAAGGCGACACCATTGCTGCCCAATGTGATGATGACATTAGCCACCCCCTTGTCAAACAAGGCTTTAGCAGCTATTTCAACGTTCTTTATATCAATTTTGCCGTCTTCGGTAGTCGTTTTGATGCCGGTGAGACCGTAGGCTTCATGCTCATTGGGAGAGATATACGTTAATTTTGAAAGCAGGTCATCCTCCAAGGGTTGGTAAGGAGCAGAGTTTAGCATGACAGGGACCCTTTTTTCATAGGCATATTCGATCACTTTTCTGTTAACCTCTATGGGAATTTCTAATTGAAGGATGACCAGATCATAATCAGAGATTTTTTCCTTTAAAAACTCCACCTCGTCAGTGGTTAGTTTCATGTTACTACCCGGTACAACAAGGATTCTGTTCTTGGTTTTTTTACCTGGAACAACTTCTAAAATGACATTACTGACTGCCGAGGAGCAAGTTTCGTCCCTCAATATATTCTCGCTGTGTATGCCCGCATTCTGAATTGCTTTTAGCAATTCATCCCCGAACATATCGGTGCCGAGTTTGCCAACCATGGTAACGTCCATACCAAGTCTCGCAGCTTGTACAGCCTGATTGGCACCTTTACCGCCTGGCGCGAAGGTGAAGGATATGCCATCGTTAACGGTTTCACCTTCGTTGGGAACCCTTGAGGTACTGTAGATCAAATCCATTACCAAGCTGCCGACTACTAATATCCTAGGTGTTTTCATAGCTGTCTCCATTTCTGATAGTATATTTGCTAAGTAAATAAACCCTTTATTTAAGCCCTAACAAAGCTTCCACTTTTTTTACCATATGATAGAGGTGCTCAACCTCCAGCTTATTTGCCGGCGTGAATAGGCTTGCATCCTTAGATCTGCTGCTATATTGTATTTCAATCCCTTCTAATGCAAAATGATATTTTGCATTGACGGGATAAAGCTGTCTCTCAATTTGTGAGGCTAAGCTTAAAAAGTTCATGAGCTCTTTTGCTTTCAGCGGTTCCTTCTCCCAATTATTAAGTAGCCAGTCATATAAAGCGGGATGAAAATTAGCCATAACCCCACAGTAGCCTGCTACTCCTAAAGAAAGGCTTTCGAGCAAGGTTGCTGAGTTTGCATTGTAAAGCTTTAGCTGGGTACCTCTTATGAGGTCCATCTTTTCTCTGATATTATCCAGATCGCAGCTCGTATCCTTAATGAAATAAAACCTGTCCGTACCTAAGCAATATTTTATAATCTCAGGTGAAATAAGCCGTTTATAAGGATAGGGGCATTCATAAAAGCCCAAGGGAACATCCTTTGGAAGGGCATCCAGTATTTTTTCAAGATTATTAATAAAAATCGAATCAGGTTCATTTTCTGCGGCTAATCTGTTGGTTATTAGAATCACGGCATCCATACCTGTTTCTGCCATATGATTCAACTCAAATATTTGATCCTCTATAGGATCTGATACATGTCCCGAAGCAATAATAGGGACTCTGCCATTAACCTGCTGTTTGACAAATTTAGCGATCTGAATTCTTTCCTCAAGCGAGAGGAAAAACATCTCACTTGATTGGCATACTGCAAATAAGCCTTGGACCTTGTTTTCAATATACCAATCAATCATTTTTTTCAGAGCGTTGTAATCTACGCTTCCATCGGTGGTATAAGGGGTTATCATCGTTGGCCAGACCCCACCTGGAAAATTCTTGTTCATAATGCGCACTCCTATGTCTTCTTTGATTTACGTAATGCTTCTTATTTTGAATACTATTTTTTTAACCTTTTTTGAGGTTTCAATTTTGCAACAAGGTAAATGGCCTTCTCCTGGAAAGAAGATAGCAAACATTCCCTCAGTAAGAATGGTATTGGTGTAAAGTTTTGGACCCGTGTAAAACCCAATATCCTTTTCGGCTGAAAAGTCCTCCAACGGTGAAAGACTTTCAAAGGGCGCATATCCTATGGCCTCTTCACCTTTTAAAATGAATTGTACATCAACATACTTACGATGTATCTCCCATCTGATAGCCTGTTTGTCTTTGGTGTCATACTCCTGTATAAGGGCAAAAACCTCGTCATCAACAATGGAATACATGGAGCGGTCAAGAGTAGCTCCCTCATTGTGGTCCCTAATAAATCCTGCCACTTCAATGAGTTGGGGCAGCAGCTTCTCGTACAAATTCATATTATTTAAGGTATCTACTATCATAATTTTTGCCCTTCTTGGTTCTCGGATTGCTTACTTATTAAAGCCTTAAGCTCCAAAAAGCAATACTTTTCCTATCAAAGGTATAGGTTATCAATATTTCTTTATTATGGGTGATAATAGCCGGATAAGAATATTCGCCCGGGCCTTCTTCAAGGATAAAGTCGTCCCCCCAGGTTAATCCATTATCACGAGATATACTTATCTTGAGGGGAGTTCGAGGCCCCCAATTGATTCCTACTGGGTTGTAGGCCAGCACTAGTGCACCATCATTTAGCTTGATAACATCTATACCGCTATTATTATTAGGCAGAGAAAGGGCATAGGGGTTGCCCCATGTTCTGCCACCATCCTGTGAATCACTTCTGTATATTTTGCCTTCTGAGCTTCGTGTCATCATATGCACAACATTAGGTTCCGACTCCCAGAGAGTGGGCTGAATAATTCCCCTTCCCTTGAAAGACTGCTCGGTTACCGCAATATTACTCTGAACTTTCCGTATGTTTTTGTAGTCAATTCCTTCTATTTCTATCTCATTGCTCTTAGTCCAAGTTTTGCTCTTTACGCTATAGATATCCGCCATGCATTTCCAGATGCCTTTTTCAGTATAGGCAGGAGCAATAATATCACCATTTGAAAGCTTGATAACCTTGCAGCGTCCCGGGCCTCTGCCTCCGCTTGTGTCACCAGGAACAAGCTCACTAGGTTCACTCCAGGTGGTGCCATTGTCTTCGGAGATAATGACTTTTGTGTACCAGTCGCTAATTATTCTCCCAACCTTATAAAACAAAATGACACGGCCATCTTCGAAGGTATAGAGAACAGGGTTCCAGTTTGGTTGTCCTATATCATCAGCCAGCTTTTTTGGAATGCTCCAGTTACCATTACTTCTGATTGCACCCCATATGGCTACATCATCCGCTCCCTCAACTGAACCTGAAAACCAGGCCGCCATGATGCTGCCATTTTTTAAAACAGTTACTGTTGATGCATGGCAGGACTTAAAATATTTATTTTCTTCAAATATTAATTCTTTTTTGGCTTCAGTAAACACTTTTCCACCTCATCTATTGTTACTATCCCTTTATACCGGTGCTGGCTATACCTTCAACAAAGTAGCGCTGTAAGGCAAGAAATACGATCAGCGTGGGAATAATGGCCATGGAAGCCCCTGCAAGCGAGGTGCCATACTGGAATTGTGCATTTGACCCGGCATTGCCCATAAACTGAGCGATTCCGACGGGCAATGTTTTCAGGTTATTATCTCTGATCGTTATTAAAGGCCAAAGGAAATTATTCCAGTTCGCTATAAAGGTCAATATGGCGACTGTTGACAAGGCGGGCTTAGCTAAAGGTAACATGATTTTTGCAAATATAGTAAAATCGTTGCAACCATCTATTCGGGATGCTTCTTCAAGCTCCAAGGGTATTGTTTTGAAAAAGTTAGTTAAAATAAACACGCTGGTTACATTTGCACCCGCCACCAGTATGATTGACGAATAGGAGTTAATAAGCTTTATTTCTGACATCATAACAAACAAAGGAACGACGTAGGCCTGCATAGGTATCAGAAGCATTGAAACGACCAAAGCAAATAATAATTTCTTAAACCGAAAATTCAACCTTCCAAAGGCGTATGAAGCAAGTGATGATATGACAAGCACCAAAACCGTAGAGCTCACAGTTACAATGATACTGTTCAAACCCCACCTTAAAAACGGATACTTTTGAAGAACCATGGTGTAATTTTCCCAGGTAAAATTCTCGGGAATCCATTTTGGTGGATATGAAACGATGTTGTATTCTGGTTTAACAGAAGAGATAAAGGACCATAGTAAGGGAAATAGGAAAACGACTCCTGTTAATATCAACAATATATAGATTATTACTTTTTTAAATGAAGCTTTCATTTTCTAAATCCCTCCTAATAATCATCTTTTATTAGTCTTGATTTAATTTGTATCAATACGACCAGGATAACCAGCACAGCAACTCCCAAGGTTGATCCATAACCAATGTCATAATTTTGGAAGGCAGAACTATAGAGATATTGAACAATTGTTAAGGTGGAGGTTCCTGGTCCTCCATTTGTCATAACATAGATTTGGTCAAATATTTGAATTACATTGATTAAGGTCAATGTAACAACCGTTGAGGTAATTGGTCTTAAGAGCGGAATGGTCACCTTAGTAAAGGTTTGAATACCGGTTGCACCATCTATTTTGCTGGCTTCATATAATTCCCTGGGTATATCCTGAAGACCAGCCAGATATAATATCATGTTATAGCCTAAATAGGACCAGATAGTGACTATTGCAACAGAGACCAGAGCCCACTTCTCACTGGTGAGCCATTCTATCGGGCTAAGTCCTAGCATCTTTAAATAGTAATTAACAATACCAAAGTTATTATCATATAACCAATTCCATATAATACCAACTACTGCAGGAATTAATACATAGGGCATAATGGAGATTGTTCTAACTGCATGGGTTAGTCGTATTTTTTGATTCATTAGCACCGCTAAAAGCAAGCTTAGTATCACCAAAACCGGGAGTGTCAGCAATAAAAACATAAAGGTGTTTTTTAGTGAAATTGCAAAATAGGGGTCTTTAAAAAGACGAGTAAAATTATTTATCCCGTTAAATCGTGCGGTTCCGACTATATTCCACTTAAAAAAGCTCATAGCTAGGCCGCCAATACTGGGTATCACTCTAAAAGCAAAGAAAATGATTAAGTATGGTAATAAAAACAATGCTGCGGTTTTTCCTTGAGACCTTTTCATATCGTCAACAGCCCTTCATATAAATATCTATTGCTAGAATGCTCTTGTCGAAATTATGTTTGTGGATACGGCTGCGCGTAACGCAGCCGTATCCATTTCTCGGGAAGACTATTTCTGTGCTAATAAGGCGTTGATATCTTTCACTAACTGCTTAGCAACAGTTTTGGGGTCTTTGTTATTGAGCACTGTATCCTGGGCAGCTGTAAGTATTGGACTTGGTGCTGCACTTGAAAACAGTTGTGTGGCCATGGGGTGCATGGGGATAAAAGTAACAGAATCCAGTTCCTGAATGTAGGCGGCTCTACCCTTAAGATCTTTTACAGTGTCAAGGGCGGATTTAAGGGCTGGTAATTGCCCGGACTCACCCCATGAAGCTGAGTTTTGAGACAGCCACTTTACAAATTGTGCGGCAGCTTGCTTCCTTGCTGCATCAGCATTTTTGTTTACAGGGAAGGTTACTACCTCTGCGGCTCCCCACATCTTGTCGTTATTGAATACTGTCGGATAGGGTGCAGTATCCCAATTCAATTTAGTGGATTCTAGCCCTGATATCTGCCAGTTTCCATCTACTATCATGGATACTGTGCCTGCTTTAAAATCATCAATAGGCGACTTTTCACCCTTTGGAACAACTTTATACTTAAATATTAGGTCCTGAATAAAGCCAAGTGCTTTTGCCGCCTTATCCTCATCAAGCTTCAGTTCGGTCATATCTGCAGTAAAGGTATTTGCATCCTGCTGATTTAGTAAGCCATAGAACTGGTAGAATACATGATGGTTCATTGCGAAGCCAAGACCATACTGAACGATATTGTTCTCATCAAAGCCTGCCTCGTTTGGATGCTTGCCGTTCTTGTCCAGTGTCAGCTTTTGTGCAACGGATATAAGCTCATCACCAGTTCTTGGGGCAGAGGTAATACCCTGCTTGCTGAAATGATCCTTGTTATAATATAGGCCGTGCATGTTTACACCGATAGGTACGCCATACTGAACGCCCTTATAGGTGGAGCCCTGCCATGCGCTCTGAATGTAGTCTGCTTCATTTAGCTTAAGGTTGGCTACAGCCTCTGCATCCAGTACACCCATTTCGGCGAACTGTCCAATCTCAAATGTGTGAGAAGCTACGATATCCGGTGGATTCCCTGCTCTAAAATCTGTAAGAAACTTCGTAAACATTTGAGTCCATTGTAATGATGTGAATTCAACATGAATGTTAGAGTGCTCGGAGTTGAACTTATCTACCAAGGCCTTCATTTGATCAAGATCTGCTCCGGTCCAGCCCCCATAAAAGGTAAGGTTGATTGGGGAAGTCGCAGGGCCTGGGCTTGTTGCACCTGGTGTCGTTGCTCCTGGTGTCTGTGTACCTGGTGTACCCGTTGTACCACAGCCCACAAGCATTGTCATAAGCATGGTAAAACAGATAATCATTGAGACAAGCTTTTTGAATGACATAAGTTGATCCCTCCAATTTGATGTTTTATTCTTAAAGAAACCGAGGTTTCTTATAAGCATAGGGTCATTCAAGGATTCATGTAACAGCCCCAAAAATTTGTCCAGTTTTATAGAATGATGTTCACTATAGTTGAACAAAATAAATGCGGCTCTACCGCGTTAATTTGTGCTTTTCAAATGCTATTTATACCAATGCAAGGTGTTCCTTAAAAAAGAACAACGTTCAATATAGATGAACAAAATAAATACGGATAAACCGTATTAGTTTTGTTTCTATCGTTTATAGGGCACCAGGTAAAAAACTAACTTTTACCTTTACTACTGTAATATTTTCCTTACTTCTAAGGCTATACTGGTAAGTAGATTTGCATATTCATTAATTTTTTGATGATCGAATCTCAGAGAGGGGCCTGAAATACTCAAGCTCCCAACAAGCTCGCCTCTGATATTCTTGATTGGAACAGCAACGCAGGTTATACCATACTCATGCTCCATGTTATCTATGGCATAGCCTCTTTCTCTAATAAGCTCTAATTCTTCCTTTAAAGTAACCATATCTGTAATCGTATGTGAGGTATACTTTTCAAACCCATTGGCAGCGATTTGGTCCAGTATTTCTTGCGGTAAATAGGCCAGCATGGCCTTGCCTACCCCGGTACAATACATGGGGGCTTTAACCCCAATAATCGATCGGCCCGGCGTCATTCCTTTAGGATACTTTGCATTCAAATAAACAACCTCGCTATCACAAGGTACGGCTAAATAAACGCTCTCGTTTCCGTAGTTACTCACTCGCTCCATATAGGGCTGCATAATATTTCTTAAATCGTCGGAGGTACATAGATTATAATTCAACTGGAGAATTTTTAAGCCTAATCTATACTTGCTGTTTTGAACATTCTTTTGTAGAATTCCAGCTTTTTCAAAGGTTGTTACAATGTTATGTATGGAGCTTTTGTACATACCTGACATTTCGGCTAATTCACTGATACCCCTTTCGGGGTTTTCTACAGTAAAATAATCGAGTAGCTTGATAGCTTTATATAATGATTTTACCTTAACGTCTTCCATGCTCATTCTCCGAGTTCAATATAGATGAACAACGTTCTTGAATTTGATAAATTAATTATAGTACTGATGATTTGTACTGTCAATAGAAAGCCTCTATGACATGAAAAAAAGTTGAGAATGAAAAAATAGTACATTTGAATGGCTTAAAACTTCAAAAAAAAAGCCATGCTCCATAATAGAACTGGCTTTTTTAAGATCATACTTATCTGTAATTATAAAAGTTAGGATTGCTCCCAAGGCGTTTCGCTTATGTACTATTTCTTCAATTGGGAATAGCATTCAGCGCATACATTCTTGCCTTTGTAAACCTTGATGTCCTTCGCGTTATCGCAAAAGATGCATGCTGGTTCATATTTCTTTAGGACGATGGCACTTTCATCGGAGTAAAATTCCAATCCGTCTCCGATTTCAATGTCGAGGACACGTCTTAGCTCAATTGGAATAACTATCCTGCCCAATTGATCAAGACTTCTTATCATTCCGGTTGCTTTCATTTTTTTCCCCCCAAATTCTATATGTTATGATTTTAAAACTTCTATCTAGTTATGTCAATAAATGCAATAAAATTTAATAAAAATACATTATATGGATAAAATAAAAAAGATACCCTAAAGATATCACTCATTATATTATCAAATCCCTGACCGTGATACAATAGTGCTAAGGTCCTAGGGAGGTAGGGTGGTTTTCTGGAATGCAGGTTATGTCCGCGGGACTGCGGAATTGATCGAAGCAGGGCGTTAGGCTTTTGCAAAATGGGTGAGACAGTATATGCGGCCAAGGCCGTACTCCATCATTTTGAGGAGCCTATCATAAGCGGCAGTCGAGGGTCGGGCACCATTTTTTTCTCAGGCTGCCCTTTAAGGTGCTGCTTCTGCCAGAACTATCCCATCAGTCATGAGGGTATAGGCAAAGAGGTTATAACCGAGCGGCTTTCAGAGATTTATCAGGAGCTTTGGCAGGAAGGGGCACACAATATTAATCTAGTCAACCCCACTCACTTTTCCCGCCCCATCCTTGAGAGTCTTAAAAGGGATAAAAGAGACATTCCACTGCCCTTTATCTGGAACAGCAGCGGGTATGAGAAACCTGAAACCCTTAGAAGCCTGGAGGGGCTGGTTGAGGTGTATCTGCCCGATCTAAAGTATATGAGCCCCACTTTATCAGAGCGCTATTCCGGTGCACGGGATTATTTTGAATATGCCAGCAAAGCCATCTTGGAGATGTACAGGCAGGTGGGCGGAGTGCGCCTCAACGCCCAGGGAATCATCGAAAAAGGGCTGGTTATCCGTCATCTTGTCTTGCCCAATGCCACCCATGATTCCATCAAGCTTCTCCATTGGATTAAGGAGAATGTACCCGATGATGCCTATATCAGCCTTATGGGCCAGTATACTCCTTTTTCGGGCCGGAAGCTCCCCAAAGGCCTGGAACGCAAGCTCTCGGCCAGAGAGTATGGTCTGGTGGTACAAAAACTTAAGGATTTTGGCTTCCAAAAGGGTTTTATTCAGGAACTGGAATCGGCCTGTACCGATTATACCCCTGATTTTGACCTGAAGGGTCTGTAAGAGCTTTAAGCATAAAAAAGAACTTCCCTAGCGATAAGGAAGTTCTTTAAGCATTCTTTAAAGTAGGATAATACCGTTCTGAGAGCAGTCCCTTTGCATGGCTTCAGGCCAGATGGAGGATTGAACCTCGCCCACATGGGCTTTGCCCAGCAGGAACATACAGATACGGGATTGACCCAGGCCACCGCCAAAGGTATAGGGGAGCCTCTTATTGAGTATGTCGCTGTGGAATGGAAAGTGCCTTCTGTTTTCACATTCGGCCTTTTCAAGCTGAGTGAGCAGGGAAACCTCATCTACGCGAATTCCCATGGAGGAAACCTCGAAAGCGGTATCCAGTACCGGGTAGTAGAAGATAATATCACAGTTGAGTGACCAATCATCATAGTCGGGTGCGCGCCCATCGTGGGGTTGACCTGACTTGAGACAGTCCCCGATCTGCATAACACAGGCGGCGCCATGGGCTTTGGTAAAAGCTGTTTCACGCTGCTTGGGGGTCAGGGTGGGGTACATGTCCTCAAGCTCCTGGGTGGTGATAAAGGCAATCTCCTCGGAAAGGTAGCGGGGAAGCTGGGGATAAAGACCGATAATATAATCCTGGGTCTTCTTAAAGACATGATATATCTTATGTACTGTGGCCTTAAGGGTTTCGAGATTACGCTGCTCTTTGGTGATAACCAGCTCCCAGTCCCATTGGTCAACGTAGATGGAGTGGAGGTTATCGGGCTCTTCATCGCGGCGGATGGCGTTCATGTCGGTGTAGAGGCCCTCGCCCGGTACGAAGCCATATCGGCCCAGAGCCATTCTCTTCCATTTGGCCAGGGATTGAACAACTTCAACAGTTGCGCCATCAATATGCTTGACGTCAAAGGAAACGGGACGTTCCACACCATTGAGGTTGTCATTCAGCCCGGATTCGGGGCGTACAAAAAGCGGAGCGGATACGCGGGTAAGATTCAACGCCTCGGCCAAAGCGTTTTCAAAAAAATCCTTTATTTTTTTTATGGCTATTTCGGTTTCTCTTAGACTTAGAGAAGGCTTGTAGTCAGCCGGAATCTGATAGGGACTTGAATCCATAACCCACACTCACTTTCATATCGTTATTGCACTAATATATGCCTAATGGTATCATAAATGACGTAAAGATAAAAGCACAGATTACGAATTTGTGCAGCATGGAGGAAGAAAAAATGAAACATTTTAAAACGACACTTGCAATTATTCTTGCATTGGTGTTAATGGCTACCTCTTTTGCCGCCTGTGGCAGAGGCGCAGACCCCACTGATAAGGATGTTAAAGAGTCTGCAACAGCGACCCCAGAAGCCACCCCGGAGGTGACTCCTGAAGCTACTCCTGAAGCCACTCCTGAAGCTACTCCTGAGGCAACCCCCGAAGCTGATGAGGGCTCCCAGGAAGTGTCTGCTGATAAAATTTTTGGTGTTATGAATGGTACAACCTATACCAACGAGTTTTTCAAGTTTACTGCTGAGTTTCCTGCAGATTGGACCATCGCCAGCCGTGAGGAGCTTCTACAGGTCAACCAGCTCGGGGCAGAGCTTATCAAGGACAGCGATGGATCCTCCCAAAAGGTCGTTGATATGGCCATGCAACAGGTTGTTCCTCTGTTCATGATTAGCCAGCACAGCCTTAGCTACACCGAAGGGTCAAATGCCAACTTGAATGTACAGGCTCAGAATCTAGGTGCTGCAGCCAGCCTTGTACAAAGCCCTAAGGATTACTTAACCCTGCTCATTGAGGGTATGAAGGCGCAAGGTCTTGAGATCACAGCAGGAGAGATTTCAGAGATGCAACTGGGAAATCGTGCATTTGCCAAGTTTGATTCAACCCTCAGCATCAGCGGTTATGAAGTAAGTCAATCCATATATGCTACCCTAGCCGATGAATATGTAATTATCTTTACGCTCAGCTACTTCGGTGATAATGAGAAACAGGTTATGGACAATGTTATGACGAGCATCAACTTCCAATAAGCATGTTTTAGAACAGGTTAAAATAACGCAATTAAAAGGCCGTGCAAGTGCACGGCCTTTTCTTTTCGACCTTTCCAGATTAGGTAAAATCCCACTTATGAATATTTTTTATTAGGCTATTGCAAAAAGACGAATTATAGCATAGAATAAATTTAGGAAAACGGTTTCCTTAGGAAATATAAAGGCCTTGAGACTATTGGAGCTATAGTCTAAGAAATAAGGGGGATGAAAAACATGATCAATAAGGCGGCATTATATCATCGGGCAGGTCTTGAATATCGCTATGTAGCATTGGATGGAAAGGTATATATCCGGCTACGGGCAGCCTACAAAAATCTTACTAAAGTACTTCTTTTTCATGGACTTCGATGTGATTGCAACAACCCTCCCGCTGTAGAGACTCTTACTATGGATAGAGTGCTCAGTGACGGAATTCATGACTGGTTTGAAGGATCCTTCAAACCTAAAGACCCCAAAATTTTCTACTTTTTTTATGTGGAGTCTGGCGACGACGCCATCTATTTGCTGGAAAGCGGATTTAAAAGCGAACCCGGAGAAAACCGAAATGAGTTCTTCTACTTCCCCTACATTATGGAGAGCGATGGTCTAAAGGTACCGGAATGGGCCAAGGGCATTATTACCTATGAAATTTTTCCTGACAGGTTTGAAAGGGCCGAGGGCTATGGGAGGGTGAAAGAAGATATCACCCTTGATCCATGGGGAGCTAAGCCCAGGGGAGCCTATCAATTTATGGGTGGTAATCTTAAGGGAATTCGGGATCGTATTCCCTACTTGAAAGAGCTGGGGATAGATGCACTTTATCTGACCCCCATTTTCAAGGCTCCCACCGTTCATCGTTATGATATTATTGATTACTTTGATATCGACCCTATGCTGGGCGATAAGGATGACTTTATGGACTTGGTGGAGGCTCTTCATAAAGAAGGGATAAAAATTATTCTGGATGCGGTATTCAACCATTGTAGCCATGAGTTTTTTGCCTTTAAGGACCTGCTCCAAAACCAGGAAAAATCTCGCTACAGGGACTGGTTCTTTGTCAAGGAGTTTCCCGTGGTCTTTGGGAAAAACACCTACGAAGCCTTTGCCGATACTGTATGGAGTATGCCCAAAATCAACACCACCAATCCTGAGGTTCAGGAGTACTTCAGCCAGGTGGGCCGTTACTGGATCAGGGAATATCATATTGACGGCTGGAGAACTGACGTGGCCAATGAAGTGGATTCTATTTTCTGGAGGAAATTCAGGACAGCAGTCAAAACCGAGAACCCCGAGACCTTTATTATTGGCGAAATATGGGGAGACTCCTTTAAATGGCTTCAAGGGGACATGTTTGATTCCGTCATGCACTATCCCTTTACCAACGCTGTGAAGGAGTGCTTTGCCCATAAGACCATTGACGCAGTTGAGATGGATCATTGGCTCAACCGCATAGCCAGCCTGTACACCCATGAGTGCAGGGATGCCCTCTGGACCATTTTGGATAGCCATGACTCAGAACGGTTTCTCCATGCTGCCAAGGGTGACAAGGAGGCTCTGGTGATGGCCTCGTTCCTGCTTTTTACCTTCCCAGGCGCCCCCATGCTGTATTATGGCACCGAGTTAATGATGGAAGGGGCCAATGATCCCTATTGCAGGAAATGTATGGAGTGGGATAGGGTGTCCGAGGATCACCCCCTCCTCAATCACTATAAGAAGCTCATCCGAGTGAGAAAATCCCATGAAGCCTTACGCAAAGGCAACTTCAGAACCTGGAGATCACCTGTGGACGGGGGCTATGCCTTCCTGAGAGAAACAGAGAATGAAACGGTTCTGGTGGTGCTTAATACCTCTGACAGCAAGATGAACCTGGAACTGGACATTCCCGAAGGCTTCAAGGATGCCGAGAAGCTGACAGATATCTATGGCAGCCAGAATATAAATAAAACAAAGGAAAGCATAACCCTCACCCTGCCGGCAAAGGCCGGAGCTGTGGTGGTTCGGGACTAATCTAATGTCTACTTGGGGGCTTTTTCCGGAATATTGATGGAGAAAGCCCCGGGCTTAAGAGTTAGGGTGAGAGCCCCTGTAGCGGCCTTGATATCCTTCTGGGTTTTGCGAAGGAGGGCCAAAAACCAATCCTCAGCTTCTATACGAAGCTCCGGAAGCTCTGTTTTCAAGGAGAGATTTCTCTCGGATTTGTAGCGTCTTACCTCGGTCATAATGGCCGTGATTCTGTCTCCAAAGGTCATGAGGGTTGGGGTGAATCTGGGGGACGTATCCCATTTTGTAAGGTGCAGGGAGAGTGTTCCCTCAAACGCTCTGAAATAGGATTGATAGAGGGTTTCGGTTATATGGGGGGCAAAGGGCGCGTAAAGCTTTAAAAGGGTAAGTAAAGTTTGATAAAGGGCGTACTGGGCGGAGCGGCGCTCCTCCGCACCGTGTATTTCCGGCTTGTAGAGCCTGTCTTTAACAATCTCCAAATACTGATCACAAAAATCATTCCAGAAGAAGCCGTCTATTTCCTGGCGAGCACTACCGACTTCATACTCGGAAAAGGCGGCGGCAGACCTGGAGAGTGTTTCCTGGCTCCTTTCCATGATCCATTGATCGATGGGAAGGAGCCTTTCTGGTCTTTGACCGTCATAGTCCTCAAGGTGCATCAGGGAAAATCGGGAAGCGTTCCAGAGCTTTGTCAAAAAACGGCTTGAAATTTTCAATTCATCCTCAGAAAAAAGCGTGTCAGTCCCCAATTTGGAGTTTGCAGCCCAATATCTCAAAGCGTCAGCCGAATGAGTCTGGATTAGGTCTTGGGGGGATAGGGAGGCGTTGCCCTTGGATTTGCTGATTTTTTCGCCCTTTTTGGCCATGACGAATCCGCAGACCATAATGTCCTTCCAGGGAATACGCCCCGTATGGTAAAGACTTTTTACCAGGGTGTAAAAGGCCCAGGTGCGGATGATTTCATGGGCCTGGGTTCTCATGCTCATTGGCAGAATAGGCCTTTCGTCCGGCTCTCCCCAGCGGGCATTGATAAGGGGGGTGACCGAAGAAGTGGCCCAGGTATCCAGAACTGCGCTTTCAGGAACGAAGTCCTGGCAGCCACAGGAGCAGGTGGTGTTAGGAGAGACTTCCAAAGGGTTGGTGGGAAGCTCTCCGTCAGAAGCAAGGTGAACGGCTCCACAGGATTTACAATACCAAACGGGGAAGGGAACGCCAAAATAGCGCTGCCTTGATATGCACCAGTCCCATTTAAGATTTTCAACCCAAACCAGATACCGTTGCTTCATGGAGGAGGGATACCAGTTGATCTCATCGGCGGCCCTTAAGAATCGTTCCTTTTCACTTAGGATATCAATAAACCATTGACGGGAGGGAAGGATTTCAATCTCATGGCCGCAGCGTTCATGAACCGAAACGGTGTGTACAATGGTTTCCTGGTGGCGCAGCAGGCCTTTCTCCTTTAACAGGAGGAGAATGCTCTCTCTGGCCTCCTTAACCGGGAGGCCTCCTACATAGGGGATATGGGCGCATAAGGTGCCGTCGGCTTCCATTACACGACGGTAGGGGAGGCTGTGCTGATGATACCACTCCAGATCGGTGCTGTCTCCGAAGGTAGCGCACATAACGGCTCCGGTTCCCTTTTCCATGCTGACCTGAGCATCTGCCAGAATGGGGATTTCATGCCCATATAGGGGAACCTGGGCCTTTTTACCCTGGAGGGATTGGTAACGGGAGTCCTCCGGATGAATGAATAGGGCAACGCATCCATAGAGAAGCTCGGGGCGTGTGGTGGCAATCAAAAGCTCCTTGTCCTCAACCATAAAAGGAAGTGTATTGAAGGTGCTTTCCCCTTCTTTGGCATCCAACTCGGCTTGGGCAATGGAGGTCTGACACCGGGTACACCACAGAACAGGGGTTTCCTTTTGATAGGCCTTTCCTTTACGAGCCAGATCCAGGAAGGATTTTTGGGAGATTCGTTGGGAAAGAGGGCTGATGGTCTCATACTGAAGGCTCCAGTCAACGGAAAAGCCCAGGGATTGCCATAAGGCCTTAAATTCCTCCTCGTATTTGCCGGTAGTTTCCATACAGAGGGAAACGAACTCACTTCGCTTCATACTGTGGGCTGAAACCCCCGCATCCTTCTCAACAAGACGCTCTGAGGGAAGTCCGTTATCGTCAAAACCAAAGGGGTAGAAAACATTCCTGCCCTGCATCCTTTGGAACCGCGCAATCATTTCAGCCTGGGTATAGGAGAAAATATGGCCGATATGGAGGCTGCCGCTGACAGTGGGGGGTGGTGTGTCAATGGAGTAGACCTCACCGGGGTGCTCACTGTCATACCGATAGATCTCATGCTCCTTCCAGAAGCTCTGCCACTCTTTTTCCGATTCCATAAAATTATATCGCTTTTCCAGCATGTTTCTGACCTCCTTATTGGATCATTCCTTTTATCATCACAGAGCCATAAGGCGCTGCTTGGATTAAAATAAAAAAGCCCTCGTCCTATCATTCATAGGACGAAGGCTGTAAAGCTTCCGTGGTACCACCTTGCTTTGTGCTTTATTTAAAAGCACACACTCTTTACGCTGTACGGGTCTTTAGGACCTTATACGGCTGCCCCTATAACGTGGGACTCCTACGGTGAAGCCTAATAAAGAAAACACATCAAGGAAGTGTTCCATGCATTCTTTTTCAGCTTACGGCTCTAGGGCTACCTTCACTTTTCTCATCATGGGAAATTCACACCGGCATTCCCTCTCTTGGCTTCAGAAAAAAGCTACTCCTCCCTGTCAACGCCTTTTCAATATTTAGCCCATTATATGTCTTCCACTTTAGGTTGTCAATAGATTATTTATTACCTTTATTTTAAGATTATTCCCCTAAACTTGATCCAAAAGATCTCAAGTGATATAATGAACACTATCGTAAAAAATAATGCATAAGTTTCCAATTCGGCTCATAAAATAGTTTCAGTACTTTTTTATGGGGCTCGTATCGCTTATTTTTTAAATCAATCTAGCATGCGCTGAATCCTTGTTTTAAGGAGCGGGAGAACCACATTTTGGGGTGAATCCGGTGTATAGCCGGTAGGGTTAAAGCTCTTTCGACCCGAATCCGTCAGCTAATCTCGTAAGCGTTGGAAGAGAGGGTGGTTGATATGCTTTAGTGTCATAAACTGAACATCCAATTCTTATACTCAAAGGAAGATGGAGGGAGTTTTATGACCCATGTATGCCTTATCGGCCTCGGCAGGACAGGTGTTGAAATTGCGCGCATTATTTTGGAACAGCGCGATATGAAGCTTGTAGGAGCTGTCTGTTCAGAACATTCCAACAAAATCGGAAAGGATATTGGAACCATATTAGGGCTTCCGGACATAGGCGCCAAGGTCTATTCAACCAACCAATTGCAGTATGTCATTGACCATTTGAAGCCCGATGTCATTGTAGACTTTTCCCATTTCAAAGCGACCATGAAAAATGTCAAGCTGATTACCGAGTCAGGGATAGGCCTGGTTGTGGGCACCACCGGATTTTCCAAGACCGACCTGATGCGCATGATGGTGCTGGCGAAAAAGAATCAATCCGGCATTCTCTATGCCCCCAATGTCACATTGGGAGTGAATGTGATGATGCTCCTATCCAATATTGCGGCGCGCATCCTTTCAGACTATGATTTTGAAATTACTGAGGCCCACCACAAGCACAAGAAGGACGCGCCCTCGGGAACCGCCATAAAGATAGCGGGAGAGATTGAAAAAGGGCTCGAATCCTCGGGGGTTGAGATAGAGGATATTCCCATTCATGCCATACGCGCAGGGGGGATCGTAGGCCGTCATCAGCTCATGATTGCAGGAGAAAACGACAAGATTGAGATCGTTCATGAATCCTTCAGCCGCAAGGCTTTTGCCGCCGGGGCTTTAAAGGGCATCCGCTTTATTAGGACAAAAAAGGGATTCTTCGAAATGCGGGATGTTCTGGATCTGGATAAGGTTCTGGCGTCCTACTTTGACAAGAGAAAGGTGGCCCTCTATCGGCAGGGGTCCTGACTTCGTTTCGGTCCAGCGCTTGTGAAATCATCGATAAGTATATTTATAAAGAAGAAGCTGTTTCAAAACAGTAGAAAGGCCATAAACATCATGGCCTTTCTACTGTTTTTTATACAGCTCCTTTTCCCATGTCATAGCTTATAGAGGTACCACTTAAAGGTTTTCATTTCATACCTCATCTCAAAGACCCGTTCTATGCCGTTAATAACGCTTTGAACTGTGAAAATCAGCATGCGGTTTCCCGCCAGCTTTTCCTCTTTGCGGTTAATAATATGATCAATGCGAATGACTCTGGATTCCTGCCCCTCCTCATTGAACCGGAACTTAAGGGGGGTAATGACTCCGTCACTGCTGCTTAGGCAAATCATGTCCACGCTTTTCATCAGAACCTTCAATGATGCTCCCCCCTTTTAAAGCAGGCTGCGCATGCCAGGAAAATCCTCGGCCACGCCTCCCACGAGGGGAGGGATGCCAGAGTTGACAAAGCTCCCACGAAGCACCGAGTAGCCTCCAAAATGGCTGCGAATAGTGTCAATGCTGGAATCCAGCGCCTTTTTCCGGAACAGCCGGTCCTCATCAAAAAAAGAGACCTGACAGAACTGGTCATTGCACAGCGAGGAGAAGGCCACGCCGAAATGACGGAGAGGATCGCCGTCCCAAAGCTCATAAAAAAGCTGCCGGACTGTTCCAAACAGGCTTTCAGTGTTGTCGGTAGGAATGAGAAGCTTCCGCTGATGGGAAAAGAAGCTTAAGTCGGTCTTGCGCAGGGATATAGAAACCACCCGGGCCAGAAGCCTTGCGTTTCGTAACCGGGACGAAGCTGTCTCCACCAGTGACAAAAGGTACAATAGAGCCTCCTTCTCATTATCCACATCGAAGGGGGTGGTGGTGGAATTGCCGATACCCTTGGCCTCGGCACCAAAGGGATTCACCGGAGATTCATCCATGCCGTTGGCGTACTGCCAAAGCACCTTGCCAAAGCTTTTAAAATGGGCCGTGAGGAATGGGGGATCGGCATGGGCCAACTGGCCGATGGAGAAGATATTGAGCCGATAAAGCTTAGGAGCGGTGCTCCGTCCCACCATGAAAAGCTCCTTGACCGACAGAGGCCACATTTTTTTCGGGATTTCCGAGGGAAAGAGGGTGTGCACCTTATCGGGCTTTTCGAGCTCAGAACCCATTTTTGCCAGAAGCTTGCAGGTGGATACCCCGATATTCACCGTAAACCCCAGCTCCCTTTTAATGCGCCTGGAGATTTCAACCGCAAATTGGAAGGGGTCGCGGCCTCGCAGCAGAGTGGTAATATCCATAAAGCATTCATCAACCGAGTACCTTTCAACCAGCGGCGTATATTCGCTTAATAATTCCATGAGTGCGTTGGAACACTGAATATAGAGAGAATAATCGGGTGGCAACACCACAAGGTTGGGGCATTTGCTCCTGGCTTGCCACAGAACCTCACCGGTATGAATCCCAAATTTTTTAGCGGGAATGGACTTGGCCAGAACAATGCCGTGGCGGCTTTCTTGATCGCCCCCCACCACGCTGGGAATTTCCCGAAGGTCTGTCGTGGCACCGTGCTGAAGGCGGTAGACAGCCTCCCAACTCAAATAAGCGGAATTTACGTCAATATGCAGAATAATGCGGTTTCCGCTTTTACCAGTGTCCATAAAAACCCTCCATAATAGAAGTCGTAATCTCATTATAAAAGAACATATGTTCGATGTAAAGGGGCAAAAAATTGGATGAGATGGTTTACAATCCCCAAAAGGCGTTGTAGAGTAGAAGAAGAAAACGCCAGAAAAGAGGAGATAAAATGGTTGACATACTTCCCAGACTGGCCAGGGAGCTTTCCGTTAAGCTGTCCCAGGTTGAGAGTACTGTGAAGCTCATTGATGAGGGAAACACCATTCCGTTCATTGCCCGGTACCGTAAAGAGGTAACAGGAGGTCTGGATGACCAGGTCCTGCGCGAGCTTCATGACCGTTTGACCTATTTAAGAAATCTGGAAGGCCGCCGTGAAGAGGTTCGCCGACTGATAGAGACCCAGGGAATGCTTACCGATGAGATTTCACAAAGCCTTGACAAGGCAGTGACGCTTCAGGAAATAGAGGATATTTACCGGCCCTTCAAGCCAAAACGCCGAACAAGAGCCTCTATGGCCCGTGACAAGGGGCTTGAGCCTCTGGCGGTGCTGATTTACGCCCAGAAGCTGGTCAAGGGTGAGGTTCTGGCACTGGCCGCTCAGTTCATCAATGCCGAAAAAGGGGTCATTACTGCCGAAGAGGCCCTTCAAGGAGCTATGGACATCATCGCCGAGACGGTTTCGGACAATGCGGAATATCGCAGAGCCGTCCGGGAGCTGACCTTCAGGGAAGGGCTGATTGTTACTGCTGCAAAGAAAGAAGAGGACTCGCCCTACCGCATGTACTATGATTTTAGTGAGCCTGTTTTCAGAATGGCTCCCCACCGTGTCCTGGCCATAGACCGAGGTGAAAAGGAGGAATTTCTCTCCGTCAAGCTTCAGGCTCCAGAGGCCAGGATTGTGGATTGGCTTAAAAGCCGTGCCTTGTCCAAAACCGGCTCCATCTTTAAAGAGATTATAGAAAAGGCGGTGGAGGATGCTTATAATCGTCTTATCGCGCCATCCATAGAAAATGAAATCCGAAACAGCCTCACTGAGGCAGCTTCCGAACAGGCTATTAAGGTGTTTTCGGAGAATTTGAGAAATCTCCTTTTACAGCCTCCGGTCAAGGGCAGAGTGGTTTTGGGATTGGACCCTGCCTACAGAACGGGCTGCAAGCTGGCGGTGGTTACCCAGACGGGGCGAGTGCTTAAGACCGCCGTGATTTATCCCACGCCTCCCCAGAACAAGGTGACCGAGGCAACTGCCGCACTCAAGGCGCTCATCGCCCAATACGATGTGGATATTATCGCCATAGGCAACGGCACGGCCTCCCGTGAATCCGAGATTTTTGTGGCCGGGGTGATCAAGACCCTGGACAAGAAGGTGCGCTACATGGTAGTCAGCGAGGCTGGGGCCTCGGTGTACTCCGCCTCCAAGCTGGGGGCTGAGGAATTTCCAGAGTTCGACGTGTCGCTGCGCAGTGCGGTTTCTATCGCAAGACGCCTTCAAGACCCTTTGGCCGAGCTGGTCAAGATCGATCCTAAGGCCATTGGCGTGGGCCAGTATCAGCATGATATGAATCAGAAGCGACTGGGAGAAGCCCTGGCAGGTGTGGTTGAAAGCTGTGTTAACAGCGTTGGCGTGGATTTAAATACGGCGTCCCCCTCCTTGCTTTCCTATGTGGCAGGGGTCAATGGTTCGGTGGCCAATAATATCGTGGAATACAGGGAGAATCATGGAGGCTTTAAGACCCGGAAGGAGCTCTTAAAGGTCAAGAAGCTGGGGGAAAAGGCCTTTGAGCAGTGTGCCGGGTTCTTGAGAATTCCCGAGGCCGAAAATATCTTAGACAATACCTCGGTGCACCCCGAATCCTACGAAGCCTGTAAGGCGCTTTTAAAGCTAACAGGGCACACTCTTGAGGATGTCCGGGAAAAGCGCCTGGGACATTTGAGAGAGGAAGTTAACGGGATGGGTGTGGAGAAGGTCGCACAAGAAATCGGAGTGGGCATCCCCACCCTTAACGATATGATTAACGAGCTTTTAAAGCCGGGCCGTGATCCTCGTGATGAGCTGCCCCCACCCCTTTTATCCGAGGATGTGCTGGATATTGCGGACCTGAAGCCAGGAATGGTTTTGGACGGAACCGTCCGAAACGTGGTGGACTTTGGGGCTTTTGTGGATATCGGCGTTCATCAGGATGGTTTGGTTCATGTTTCAGAATTAACCGACCGCTTTGTCCGAAATCCCATGGAGGTGGTTTCGGTAGGGGATATCGTAAAGGTTCGGGTGCTTGAGGTGGATGCCAAGAGAAAGCGTATCTCCCTTTCTATGAAAGGAATGTAGGCTGGTGGGCATTGTCCTGCCTTGCAAGAGAAGGGAGCCGGTAGATTATTTCTACCGGCTCCCTTTTGTGTTTTTCCATCTGGATGTAATTCGGCCAAGGCCCGCCTATAGAAGGCTGATAACTTCCGGCCTTTCAGGAGTTTTTATGAGGCTTTGCCTCCCTTAGGAGCGGTGACCCTTCTGTACAGCAGGCTTAGCACCAGGCTCACCACCAGGAGATAAGCTGCGGAGAAGGTCAGGATACCAAAGATGCCGAGCTTAGGAAGGATAACGGAGAAAAAGGAGAACAGAATCACTCCAAAGCCGTTATGGGCCAACGATAGGATGGAATGAACCGTGGAACGCCCCTGTTCCTCAATTTTCTGCTGAAGGACATCCTCCATGATGATACGGGAGGAGGCCGCTAAAAGATAAAAAAGCCCGTAGAGGGGTATGACGAAGAAATTTCTTGATAAGCCCACAATGCCCAATAACAGGCCACATAAACCGCAAAGGATGCAAACCAAATAGAAGGGATTCCGAATATTGGCCTTGGAAAAAAGGCTTTTTAGCCGGTAAGCAGACCGGCTTCCCAGGGCCTCAAGAAAATACCGAACGCCTCCCCAGACGCCTATCAAGGCCAGATTAAGGCCATATTCAGACGCAACAAGCTGATCATATTCATCAATAATTCCCACAATCCCGATCCCCAGAATAGCCAGCAAGGCCAGGACCAACAGAGTGGGGCTTTTAATGAAAAAGCCGGCTGCGTCACCTAGAGTATCAAGGGACTGTTTGAGAGGGCTGGTGGTTAGGGCGCTTTCCTTGCGACAATTGTCTTTGAAGAAGTTAACTTCCTTGAAGCGACTGGCCAACAGAGCTGAGATCAGGGAGGTCAGCACCGATACTAGAAGGATGACCTTCATGCCCAGAAGCATGGCCAAGCCACCGCCGAGCAGCATGGAAAGGGCGGTACTTGTCAGGGCGTTGAAATCAATGCGCCCATAGATCTTGTCAAAGTCGCCTTCTTGGCCGTCTTTCTTAAGGCTGTCATAAAGAAGCGCTTCCAGTGAACCCGAGAAAAAGGCCTCACTAATACCCCAAAACACAAAGCCAACAGCAAACAGGAAAAAGCTTTCAGACAGGAACCAGCAGGCAAAGCAAGCGGCTCGGAGAAGGTCTCCGATAACAAGCATATTTTTGCGGATCCAGTGGTCTGAAAGAATTCCCGTGGGCAACTCTAAAAGAACCACAGGGATGGCCCATATGGCCAATAGAAGCGAAATCTCTCCCAGAGAGAGCCCTTTGGACTCAAATAAGAGAAGATAGACAGGATAAATTGGTACAAGACCTCGTATGAAGCTGTAAAACTTAAAAAGGAATATATTCATGGTTTTAAAGTCCTCCATTCATTCACTTAAAACTAATGCTTCAGGCAAATGTGGTGGACCTCGGATAAACAGGTATTATTGGCCGGTATCCAAGTATGTAGCCTTATGCATAAATTCACCTCGATTGTAAAACTTAATTCTATTGTATCAGGTTCGGTATATTTTACAAATATAAATGAGTTATATGGATTTTGCTGGAGCGCTCCTCGCGTTTTTGCTTTCCTGTGCTCTAATCGAGCACACCAGCAAAAAGTGCTCCTAATGTCTCAATCCTCCCTGGTCGGTTGAGACAAACTCGCACGAATGTTTTTGCTTTCCTGTGCTCCTTGGTCGGAGCACACCAGCAAAAAGTGCTCCTAATGTCTCAATCCTCCCGTGCATATTGGGACAGGGGGTGGGAATACTTATTAACTGAGGATTTGATTATAAGAAGGGTTGCGTGTTTGTTGGACGGTAAGGGATATTTCAAGTCAGACGATAAATTTGCCGCATTCAAAGTCGCTCGGGCTGTCTCCGATACTATGGAAAATGCCGGATTTAAGTACAGAAAGAATGCTGCCCAGGAACGCCCGGTTGTGGTTATGTGCATTGGTACAGACCGTTCAACAGGCGACTCGCTAGGTCCGCTTGTAGGGGATATGCTCAGTAAGTGGAAGCTTCCCGATGTTCATGTTTTTGGTACATTGGAAAACCCTGTTCATGCCAGAAATCTGGAAGAAAGCATTGTCAAGGCCCTTGGCAGCTATCCCAAGGCATACTTTGTAGCCATAGATGCCTCTCTGGGGGTTTTGGATCATGTAGGGTGTATCTCCGTGGGGCACGGGCCCATCAAGCCTGGCGCAGGCCTTAAGAAAGAATTGCCTGCCATTGGTGACATGCATATCACCGGGGTTGTCAACACCGGCGGATTCATGGATTTTCTGGTTCTTCAAAGCACACGGCTATCGGTGGTGATGAGAATGGCTGATGTCATCGCCCGAGGTCTCCATATGGCATTCAATGAATATTCTACGGTCACGTTTCGCGATCCGCTCACGTTGACTCAGTTCCAGTAGCGTCTTTTTTTTGAGCAAGTAACTTTTTGCTGTTTATACTTTTAAAGTTTGTGGTAAATATATGAACACTTGAGGCAATATGTTGTATCTGTCCCTGTGATGTTGATACAATAAACATTGCATAATAAAAGATGTGAAAGGAGTCAAGTATGGAAAAGTGGGTATGTACGGTTTGTGGTTATGAATATGATCCGGAGGTAGGCGATCCTGATTCAGGCGTCGAGCCGGGCACAGCCTTTGAAGACCTTCCTGAGGATTGGGTTTGCCCTGATTGCGGCGTTGCCAAGGATATGTTTGAGAAAGCATGATCACGCATTTTGAAAAAATCTCATGAATTTGCTGACAAAGGAAGACAAGGTTTTGGTAGAAGGTGCAACCTGATACTTGGTATGGGATCGGATTTCCTTTTCAGCAAGCTCCTTGATAGCGTGAGCTACGTCAGAGGTGGGGTGTGCCAGGGCGAGGGGAGTCTGTTCTTTTATTGAACGGCTGACCACCTTGGACTCAGGGATAAACCCTAGGGGCTCCATCGTATAATTCAAAAAGTTTTTAACGACCCCGGAGATGCGCTTGAGAACTTCAGTGCCTTCTGCCGGGGTTTCGCTTTTATTAATGATCAGTTTCAGTTTTACATCCCGGTCTTCCTCCAGAATGACCTTGATGATGGAGTAGGCATCAGTTATGGCATGAGGCTCGGGGGTTGTTAAGACAAGGGTTTCGTCGGAAGAGAAAATGAAATTGGTCACATTCTTGGATAGACCTGCTCCCGTGTCGAAGAGAACATAGTCAAAATGGCTTTCCAAATAAGTAAAGCCGCAAGTAATACGACTGTACTCAGCGGGGGAGAGATTGGCCAGCTTCTGCAGGCCGCTGCCGCCTGCGATAATGCTGATACCTCCAGGGGCTTCGGCTATCACCTCATTAATCCCCTTGCGACCTTCTATTACATCCACAATGTTGTAGTGGGTATTGGTTTTGAGAAGTACATCCACATTGGCCATTCCCAGGTCCGCATCAAAAAGAACCACTTTCTTTCCGAGCTTCGCCAGGGAGATGGCATAGTTAATGATAAAGCTTGTTTTACCCACACCGCCCTTACCGCTGGTAACAGTGATAAATTTGCAGTTTTTTATTGGGGTCACAGGGTTATCAGGCTGTGAGCTGTTGGGAAGGCGAACAAAAAGACGGTGCTCCGAGACATTTCTATAGAGAATTTCTGTGGTAAAGGAGAGGATGTCCTTATCGGTGGTGATTTTAAGGTCAAGCATAAAACCGACATTCAATGGGATAAAGAGGCCTTTGTAGCTTGGCATGCTTATACAGAGCATATCATTATCAATAGAGATGACATTGCTTTGGTAGATATTCTTATAAAAAGAGGAGTTAGTGGTAAGTGATATTTCCTGTCCGGGACGTAGATCCTCAAGCGCCATAACATTCACCCTCGTAAAGGGCCCAGATGCCTCTTTTTTGTGATGTTGTACCAGTATATTCACTATTCTATAGCAAGGGACACTTTTTGACAAGATACTCCAAAGAATAGCATAAAAAGCCACTTAAAAATTTTCTTAAAACAACTTGACATGAGGGGCGGGATTTTGTATACTGTAAAAGCGCCGCAGATAAAGCGGCAGAAATAGAAAGCATGGGAGCATAGCTCAGCTGGGAGAGCATCTGCCTTACAAGCAGAGGGTCATAGGTTCGATCCCTATTGTTCCCACCATGTGGCCCGGTAGTTCAGTTGGTTAGAACGCTAGCCTGTCACGCTAGAGGTCGAGGGTTCGAGCCCCTTCCGGGTCGCCATTTTTGCCCAGATAGCTCAGTCGGTAGAGCAGAGGACTGAAAATCCTCGTGTCGTTGGTTCAATTCCGACTCTGGGCACCAAGGATTTTTGGTTCTACCAAAATCCATATGCGGGATTAACTCAGTGGTAGAGTGTCACCTTGCCAAGGTGAAAGTCGCGAGTTCGAATCTCGTATCCCGCTCCACTAAAGAACCGCAGGGGAGTATATCGGAAGATGTATCTTCTGCGGTTCTTGAATATGGCGCCATAGCCAAGTGGTAAGGCAGAGGTCTGCAAAACCTTTATTCCCCAGTTCAAATCTGGGTGGCGCCTCCAAGTGAAGAAGTCTGACTGTAGTATGAACAGTAAGGCTTCTTTTTTTGTTA
>JAEZLR010000029.1 GCA_023415205.1 Bacillota bacterium
CATAAAATGATTGTATAATCGTATTCATAAGAGACCTCCGTTTTGATTGCGTTTTCTTTGCAAAAAACATTTTATCAGAAAGGTTGGTCTCTTATCTTATTTTTTCCTACAGTAACTTTACACTAACCCCGTTTTGCTCAAATTATTCAAGAGTCTGTGAAAAATGCTAACGTTCAAGGGAGCAAAATCCCCTCGAAAATTGCCGTCATTTGTAGGGGGTTTCTCCGAGGTTTTTCCATGGGATGAAATTCTGCTACGGGTTATCATAGGAATGTAAGATAACCTGTATTGCTGATATCCGTTATATCTATTAATGAAATTTTACATCAGTTTTGGTATTTTTGGGGCGTAAATATGCTGGAAAAAAAGATAGAGAAGATGAAGATCCAATTAAATCAAATGATACTGACTGAACCCTTTGACAGCCAAAGACTTTTATCACATAGTCAGGCATTGGATCGGCTGATCGTTGACATCATGAAACGCAAGGCAAACCAACGTCATAAGATCGCCAGCAGGGTATTACAAGATAAAGTGGATAGGGATAAGAGCAATAACGGTTCTTTTGCAAACATACCACAGTTGGATCGACAGCAGGGCTACAGCTATTGGCCACAGCAGGATGACAGCTTTGACCGGCAACAGGGACACAGCTTTAGACCACAGCAGGACGACAGCTATGATCAACAACCGGACAACACCATCAGGCGACAGCGTGGCGACAGCAGAGACCGACAGCAGATGAAAAGAGTAAAACAGTTTAAGGATGACACCCTCCCAAGCAGCAACCATGAAAACCTTAAACAGATGCAGCAAAGCAAATTATTAGGGCATAAACAAGGCGATTGTCTGGTTTTTGAATTAATAATAGCCCCTATCAAAATAGGGTTATAATGGTTAGCTCAATAAAAAGAGGCTGTCTCAAAATTTATTTTGAGACAGCCTCTTTTTAATATCTCATATGACCCCAACAAGCTTATCCCTTCACCGCACCTGAGATTACACCCTTAATGATGTATTTTTGACAGGAGAGATAGAAGATGACAATGGGCGCAATGGCTAAAACCAGTATGGCCATCATGGCCCCCATGTCTATGGAACCATAACCCGCCTTAAGATACTGAACCGCTATGGGAATGGTCTTATACTTGGTGCCGATGATCAGGTTAGGAAGCAGATAATCGTTCCAGATCCACATGGCATTGAGGATGGCAAGGGTAATGGCTGTTGGCCTAAGGATGGGCAAAATAACACTAAAAAATGTCTGAATAGGTTTACAACCATCCATCATGGCCGCTTCCTCAATTTCCAGAGGAATGGATTTTACAAATCCGCAGAAGGTAAAAACCGATAGTCCGGCACCGAAGCCCAGATAGATGACAATCAGACCCGCCGGGTGGTTATCCAGTCGTAGAACATTGGCCACCTTTGATAGGGTGAACATGACCATCTGAAAGGGGACAATCATGGAAAAGGCAAATAAAAAATACAAGATAGAAGAGGTTTTGGTTTTCACCCGTGTAATATACCATGCTGTCATGGAGGTGCAAAGCACAATAACCAGAACAGAGCTGACCGTAATAAAAAGCGACCATCCGAAGGACTGTACAAAGTTTGTCTTGGTAACTCCCTCAATATAGTTGACCAATCCAGAGAAGGTCTTGGTATTGGGCAGTTCAAAAGGGGCATTGGAGATGTAGAGCTTCCCCTTGAACGAATTCATCAAGATAACAAAGATTGGTGACAGGTAGGCCAGGGAAAGCAGGCCCATCACACAAAACAAAATCCAGTGGCTTACCTTTCCTTTTTTTCGCATTATCCTTCAACCTCCTTGCTGCGGGTGAGCAAAAGCTGCCCTAGGGCAATGACAGCGACCAAAACGAAGAAGACAACGGCCTTGGCCTGGCCGACACCCTCCCAGTTGGTCTTGCCATAGAAGGTATTGAAGATATCCAGCGCCAGCAGGGCCGTTTTCTTGGACGGTGCACCTGCGGTTAAGGCAAGATTCTGGTCAAAGAGCTTGAAGGAGTTAGTCAATGTGAGGAAAAGACAGATGGTAAAAGAAGGCATGACCACGGGAATGGTGATATGCCGTAAAACTTTCAAGGGGGAGGCCCCATCCACACGGGCGGAATCTATAAGTTCCACGGGAATACTTTGTATGCCAGCTATATAGATGATCATCATATACCCGATCAATTGCCAGTTCATTAACACCACTAAACCCCAGAATCCATAGCTGGGATCAGAGGTTAAGGTAACCTCCATTTTATATAGGAAACCGTTAATAATAATCTGCCAAATATATCCCAGAACAATGCCCCCAATCAGGTTGGGCATGAAGAAGACCGTTCTGAAGACATGGGTTCCTTTGATTCCGGAGGTCAGAATACTTGCTAAAATAAAAGCAAACAGATTGATAAAGATAACCGAGACCACAGTAAATTTGACTGTAAACCATAGTGCATTAACAAATTCCTTGTTTGAGGTAAATGCCTTGACATAATTGCTTAAGCCTACCCATTTGGCGTCGATCACCGTTGTGAACTCTGTAAAGGACAGATAGATGCCCATGACAAACGGAATAACAAAAGCAATTGAGAAGGCCAGTACGGTTGGTAATGCAAAAAAGGCGAAATATTTTTTTAGTGTTTTTTGCATAAAATCACTCCTTGCAGGAACAAAAAACCCGGGGCTTCCCAGTTCCTTATTCATGGTCCATGGCATCAGCCGTTCATTGACATCCTATTGGCCACACCCGGCTTTATGCCAATAAAAATGCCAAGGCCTATGAGTATACCCCTGTCACAACAACCCTTATCCCCCAAGCATATTTGCATCACTCCGCACCCTGGGGTACGGAGTGATGCTCTTCATTGACAAAAGGATCAAATCTAACTATTTGGTTTTCTCGGATTTCCAGGAGTCCTTAACCACTGTCTCGACTTCCTCCCAGGTCTTCCCACCTTGGGCATATTCCAAGAGAGCATCTCCAAAGTAGTTTTTGAAATCTTCACTGGGGAAAGCTGCAAAGGTCCAAGCAACAGAGGTTACGCCGGTTTTTTCCATCCAGGCCAGAACTTCCTTGGCCAGAGGATCCGTGGGCTTTTCGTCCTCTTCAAAGGTGGTGAATGGAGCTATAAAGCCAAGATCCTTGGTGACATAGCTCTTACCCTTCTCGCTGCTGAACATCCATTCAAGGAACGCCGCGGAGGCATCCTGCTTTTCCTTGGAAACCTTGCTGTTTATGGCGAAATAGTTCTCGGTGCCTGTGCACAGGCCCTGGTTTTCTTCGCCGGCCACACCTGTATAAATAGGCATGAACTTGATGTCCTCAGCTTTGACGGTATTTCCTTCAACGCCGCTGATTTGCCCCCATGCCCAGTTGCCGTTTTGTACCATGGCAACCTGTCCCAGAGCGAATTCAGCCATGGAATCGTTGACGGATTTGCTTCCGAGCAAGCCCTTTGCAGTACAGGAATTATTAATGTAAAGGTCGAAGATGTTTCTGAAGTTGCTTCCATACTTGAAGGCGATCTCATTAGCAGCAAGTCCGGCTAGGACGGTGCTGTCAAAAGCTTTGTTGTCTTTGAATTCATAGTACAACGGCAGGTTGGCCAGGTGGGTCTGCCATCTCCACTGTTCGCCCTGATTCAGCGAGGTGGACGCAAAAACTCCCTGTATGCCCAATTGATCCTTCTTAGCGGTCATATCTTCAACAACAGCCTTAAGGGTTGAGAAGTTCTTGATTTCGGAGGCAGACTTTATGGCCACAGCCTTGTCTGAAAGTCCAAAATACTTCTGCATGATAGCATCGTTGTATATAATACCGTAACCTTCTACAACATAGGGTATACCATAGACACCCTTACCCTCGGTTACAGCAAGGCTTTTGTCGGACAGGTAACTGTAAAGCTTGGTTCCCGAAAGATCAAGGCAATAGTCCTTCCAGGATTGATATCCAACAGGCCCATTGATCTGGAAGATAGTGGGTGGATCGGCCTTGGCTATCTCTGCCTTCAGAGTTGTCTCATAGGTACCGCTAGCAGCAGTGACAACATTGACCTTCACACCGGTCTCCGCTTCATAGTCAGCGACTATTTTCGCATACACCTCAGCAATTTCAGGTTTGAAGTTTAAAAAGTAAATTTCCTGAGCCTTCTGGGGTGTACCTGATTCAGCGGCTCCAGTAGGAGAGGTTGTATCATTGGGATTTGTGCTGGCGGGGGTTCCGCCGCAGGCTGCCATGGAAACTGCCATGACCATGACAAGAACAAGGGCTAACAGCTTTTTCATTTTGGTCCTCCTTATTTAATCAGCTTATTTAAATCAAACTGTGCGTTGGCACAATTCGTTTGATTTTAAGGTTGACGTTTCTCATTTTAATACGGCAGATGAGATCGGGAGGCGACCCCAAAGGTAATCTCTATTATAGTCTTATGAGATGTTTCTTGATTGTAGTAGCGCTTTCGCAAAATAATTGCTTTTTTGCGCAATCGATTGCATTTTTATATTATCACAAGAATTTTTATAAGGCAAGACTCTACACGAAAATTTTTTGTTTGCTTTATTCAATAGTACCCTCTATTTGTGCAATATTTTATAAGTTTTGCACAAATACATTCCTTCATGTCCTTGGGGCTAGGGGACGGCTCAAAAAAATAAAAGCAGGCCAAATTGTTAAATTGGCCTGCTTTTCGTATAATTTTTGTGCAAACAATGAGAGTGTTTGCACTCACTCTTTAATATCAAGCGGAATATGATTGGCTGAAGCAAACTCCTTTATTTTTTCAAGCTCTGGATCACTCTCTTGAGGAACATTCAGAATGGCCTTATCATCCACAATTTTAACCACAAGCTCCTCGCCAAGGACATGGTGAAGGGCTTCCTTTATGACCTCAAGACTGTCATTTCTGCTTAGGACGGTCTTTTTTAGCCCATCCTCACTGGAAACTACCACATGAACCGTCCCCTGCTGCGCAAGGTGGCATTGGGTATCCATGAGATAGGCATAGACCTTCATTTTTCCAGTTGAACGAATATGATCGATTACTTCGGGCCATTCCTTGAGAAGCTTATGGTTTAGAGCGACTCCCTGGGAAAGCCCCGACTTTTCAGCCTGGGGCGTCACCGGTCTTCTCTTGTTCGTTTGGGGATTTATAGAGGGTGCCTGATCTATGGAATTCCGTGAAACAGGAGCGCTCTGTAAATCAGATAGACGCTTTTCCAGGGTCACCAGCCTGGCTTCAATACTTGCAAGCTGATCCGAGGGGGCGCCCCCTTCGGCTGTAATAACACTCGACATACACAGTTTTACGGCTGCCACTTCAAAAAGGATTCTTTGGTTTTCTGACCATTTTAGCCGTGCTTCTGTTTCCGACAGATCTCTGATGATGGATAGGGTTCTGTCAAAGGTTATTTGGTCTTTCATTTCCTGGAGTGGCTTTTGCTCTTCATCTCCCAGGTCTATCAGAGAAAGGGCCTCACCCCCAGTTTTTAAAAGCATGAGGTTCCGAAACCAATCAATGAGTTGAGAACACAGGGGTTGCAATTCCTTTCCCCCATCCATGGCCGTTTTAATCGCATGAAGGGCATGCTGCACATCCCGTTGGATGATGGCCTTGGCAAAACGGTCCACCGTTTCAGAGGCTGGAAGTCCGGAAACATCCACCACATCGCTCCGGGAGACAGAGGGGTTTCCCCGGGCAACACATTGATCCAGCAGGCTGATGGCATCCCGCATTCCTCCTTCAGAGAGACGGGCGATCAACTGCAGGGCACTGTCCTCTACCATGATCCCGCTATCCTGGGCTATTGTCTCCAATCTTGAAACAAGTCCCTGAAGCGTTATACGTTTAAAGTCGAACCGCTGGCACCGGGATAGTATGGTGGCAGGCAGTTTGTGAGGTTCAGTGGTGGCAAGAATAAAGACCACATTGTCAGGCGGTTCCTCCAACGTTTTGAGAAGCGCATTAAAGGCTCCCGTTGACAGCATGTGTACTTCATCGATAATGTATACCTTATGGCGTGTCACCGCCGGAACATACATCACTGCTTCTTTGATTTCGCGTACATCGTCAACACCATTGTTGGAGGCGGCATCAATTTCGATGACATCAATGATGGAGCCATCCAGAATTCCCGTGCAGACGGAACACTGATTGCAGGGGCTCCCATCCTTGGAATTAAGACAGTTGACCGCACGGGCAAATATTTTTGCCAGAGTGGTTTTCCCTGTTCCACGGGTTCCGCAAAAAAGATAGGCGTGGCTAATGCTATTGTTCTTAATGCTATTTTTTAAAGTGGTAACAATATGACGCTGTTCCACCACATCTTCAAAGGTGAGGGGCCGCCATTTTCTATAGAGCGCCATATGGGACATAACTACCATTCCTTTCTTGCATAGCCTTGCTGCTTTCGCTATCTTATAAGTTTAGCAGTTCATCCCCCTTATCGCAAGGGATGGAGGATCACCCCAGAAAATCCTCTGTTGGGTAATTCCCCTTCTTCATTATTGGCCAGAAGCATATCAATTTATTTTTCTAATTTGGAGGTGTACCACTTATTTTTGTGGGTATAAACATCAGTGGGTAGCAAAGCTCAGACACAAATATATCGATGGTAAGGAGAGACATTAATAATGGCTTACACCCTGGTTGACTTACTGGACAAACTCATCTTTATTGAAGAAAAGGGCTATGAAATGTTTATGGAAATTGCAGAGGCCCACCCTGACCAAGAGAAAATTAAAACTTTGGTCAAGGTATTCGCAAATGAGGAGAAGCGGCATGCCGCCACTTATGAAATCCTGAAAAACAAGCTAAAGGAGAATACTCTCCATGAGTTGGATATCGCCTTGTATGATAAGGCGGTCAAGTTTATTTATGATTTTTTCAAATTAGAAAGGACTCCTAGAATAGAAAATATCCGGGACGTGCTGGAATACTGTCTGGACTTCGAAAAAGAAAATCTGGCTTTGGTGACTATCGTTCATGGCACCTTGTTCAAGGAGGGGGACAAGGAGAGCCAGGAGATTTTTTCAAGCATCCTTGAAGAAGAGAAAAAGCATGTACAAAATATCAAGGCCTTCTTAAAGTAGCAGCTTGGCCTTTAAGCTAGGGAAGTCCCAACAAAAGACGCTATTTTATTTTACTTTTGTTCCACCCAACAATTGACGTAGAACCATAAAAACAGCCTTGAAAACGAGTTTCAAGGCTGTTTTTTTATATTCCACCACAGAGAATCTTAAAAAAACAAAAGGGCCTTATGCCCCTTCGTGCTTATTTAAGCTTAAAACCGTGCACCTGTCTCCGACAGACAAATACAAACGTTTCACGCGCAGCATACTCGGACCAGGCAAACTCGCGGCACACCCAGAGGTTCCGCTTACCGCTGCTTCCTCCCGGACCTGACGGAGTTCACGGTTCTGAATTGCGCAAGACCCAATCTTCATTGTACCTTGCAGCATAACTGACTTTACATTTGTAGGCCTCGGACAGGAATTCAACCCCGCTACAGCGGATTGCGGGTAAAGGGCACCGCTACCTCCCCGTCTAGCACGGTAAGGCTAATTATATAGCATTTTAGGGACTCGTGCAAGCCTAATAATTGGGATGCAAGCTTTGTTAGTCATTGTTCATTCATTGGGTAAATTTTTGACAACATTTTTTAACTTATGACAATTTTAATCAATTTACATCATTTAATGACTATTATAAAGTTTAAAAGATATATTTTATTGCTAATGTCTGCCATAGCACTAGAATTTACAAATGCGCTGAGTAGGAAGATTAAATAACTCATAATTATTTAGGAGGAAAAACTTATGAAAAAATTTCTTGCTCTTATTTTGGTTTTAGTTACAATGCTTACCGCTGTTGCCTGCAATGGAAAAGTCACCGTTGATGATTCGTCTGACAAAACCCGCCAGTCCGATAAGGGTGATAAAGACAACAAATCTTCTGGTGACGACGATAAGTCGTCCAATAAAGACAATGATAAGGATGAGTATAAGGACTCTGAAGATTGGATCGATGTTGACGAATCTGTTTATGTTGATGATCTTGAATATGCGATTCATAGCTACATTTTGGATGATCATGACGAGGGAGATCTTCCCGCAGAAGACGGCTATACTTATCTGTTGGTCTATATGACCATTTATAATGAAACAGAAGAGGATGCTAGTGTAAGCTCTCTTCTGAACTTCGAGCTTGAGGATGACGATGGTACTATCTATGATCTTTCTTTCAGTGGCCTCCTATGTATGGAAGAATACGATATTGAGCAGGCTGACGGCACAATACCTTCCAGCTCCTACTTCACCTGCGGCGTTGCCTTTGAAGTACCCCAGGACGCCACAGGTCTTAAGCTCAAGGTTCTGTCGTACTTAACCGATGATTCCAGCGACGTGTTGCTAATGGAATAATCATCTTTCTTTACTCATATCATGTTTCCTACTCATTGTATGAGAGGTCCTCTTATAAGGGGGCATCCGTAACCAGTTTAAATACTTTGTAAAGCTTAATTCTCGGGGGCTTAACACCTCCGAGATTTTTTTTGAAACTCCATGAGGGTAAAAACCATAAAAAGCAGGCTCGGGAGATTTTCCCTTACCTGCTTTTTACCTGTCTAACCTCAATCACTCATCGGATCAATGTTGGACATTATCCTTGGCGCGTATCTCAGTACGGCGGATTTTACCGCTGATGGTTTTAGGAAGCTCTGTGACAAACTCAATGACGCGAGGATACTTATATGGTGCTGTATGCGCTTTAACATAGTCCTGAATCTCTTGCAGCAGCTCTTGGGAGGGCTCGTATCCCCTGGCCAGAACAATGGTCGCCTTTACGACCTGACCACGGGTCGGATCGGGTACACCGGTAACAGCGCACTCCAGTACGGCTTTATGCTCCATGATGACGCTCTCCACCTCAAAAGGCCCTATACGGTAGCCGGATGACTTGATGATATCATCAGTTCTTCCCACGTACCAGTAATAGCCATCCTCATCCTTCCATGCGGTATCGCCCGTATGATAGAGGCCGTCGTGCATGGCCTGACGGGTTCTGTCCTCATCACGGTAATAGCACATCATCAAGCCTGCGGGAACCTCTCTATCCAGGCGCAGGACGATTTCACCTACCTGGCCGGGCTCCACACTGTTTCCATCCTCATCAACAAGATCCATATCATAGGCTGGCGAAGGCTTACCCATAGCCCCTGGCTTTGGATCCATCCAAGTTGTTGTCACCAGGCACAGGGTCGTTTCAGTTTGGCCAAAGCCTTCAAATATCCGTATTCCTGTGATTTCCCTGAATCGGTTGAAAACTTCGGGATTAAGAGCTTCTCCTGCGGTGGTGCAATATTGGATAGAAGACAAATCATAGCGGGTTAGATCCTCTTTAATGAGGAAGCGGTAAATGGTAGGAGGGGCACAAAAAGAGGTTACTCTGTACTTTGCGATACGCTTGAGCATTTCGTCGGCATTAAAGCGGTCAAAATCAAAGGTGAATACCGCTGCTTCAGCCGCCCACTGTCCGTAGAGCTTGCCCCAAACGGCCTTCCCCCACCCTGTTTCGGCAACGGTAAGATGCAGACCCTCTGGATCTACATTGTGCCAATAAACGGCTGTAGGTATATGTGCCAGTGCGTAATAATGGTTATGTGCCACCATTTTAGGCATCCCGGTTGTCCCTGAGGAGAAATACATGAGCATGATCTCCTCCGCCATGGGCCTGTCTTCACCGGTAGGGGCTTCAAAGGCCGGAGCGCTTGAAACACCCTCCTCATAGCTCAGCCAGCCTTCCTTCCTCTGCCTGACCATGATCTTGATGCTAAGGGTCTCTGCTTCCTGCTGTGCATCATCCACCAGATCGGAAACATGCCCATCAGGTGTGCAGACAACGGCCTTGACACTGGCTGCATTGGCACGGTAGACAATGTCCTTGGTCATCAACTGGTTAGTGGCGGGTATGGCAATAGCCCCTATTTTGTGAAGGGCCATCATACAATACCACCATTCATAGTGGCGTTTGAGGATGAGCATGACAGCGTCGCCCTTTCGGACACCCAGACTCATGAAATAAGCCGCTGCCTTGTCACTATTCTCCTTCATATCGGCAAAGGTAATATACTTTTCATCCCCGGCTTCATTACACCAAACCATGGCCATTTTTTCGGGATTTTCCCGCGCTATTCTGTCCACGATATCATAGGCAAAATTAAAGTAAGGATCCTTCTTAAAGGTAACCCTTTCCACTTGTCCTTTTTCATTAAGGGTTTCGTTAATAAATTCTTTGTACAATCTCGCCATTAGCCCATCCTCCCGTTATGATCCTTGATGACCACGGCAAGGAAAACACAAGGCTCCCCACGGGTCGCCACCATGCCGTGCTTGTGAGATGCATCATAATAGACTGAATCCCCAGCCTCCATAATAAACTCATGCTCGTCAATCTTCATTCTGAGTGAACCGCTGATAATAAAGTCAAACTCCTGACCTTCATGGTTCCGTTGAGGAACCTCACCCTTGTCAGCCGCTTCGTCATAGGGCGCTTCCACCAAGAAGGGCTCTGCATTTCTGTTTCTAAACAGATAAGCAAGGCTTTGATATTTAAGACCCTTTCGTCTTTCAATCCTCAAGCCCCTGTTCTTTTTAACATGGGTATACACCGATAGAGTAGGGCTGCTTCCCGTAATCAACTCGCTAATATCCAGTCCCAACCGTGCTGCCACCTTGTAAAGAAAGGTAAAGGAAAAGTCCTGCTTTCCTGCCTCACAATTTAAGTATTCCTCCTCCGGCATTTCAACAAGCTTGGCCATTTCAGAGGCTGAAATACCCAGATCCAACCTAAGACCCCTCATGCGCTCTGCAATTTCAATAATCCTGTCTTCCATTCAAGATTCCTCCCATCATTTTTACATGGCTATATGATCAAATTCATTCAAAACAATCCGCATGCCCCGTTGTAGAGTACATTGGACCTTCAGACCCTTTCAAAAATATAGCAAGATAAAATCAAAAAAACCCGCCCCGGCAACAGTATACTTGTTGCTGGGACGAGCTCATTACCCGTGGTACCACCCAAATTCAGCTTATAAAAGCCCTTCTGTCAGGTTCTAACAAACCTTAGCCTGTAACGTGGCTGACGCGGTATCTTACACTCAATTCTTCGGATACCGAACTCCGGAATGATGCCTGCAAAACTCATCCTGTCTGTTTTCACCAACCACAGACTCTCTGCAAGAATGTTCTGCTTTACAGAAGTTCCTTCATCGTCATTATAAATATATTAAAAAACATACTATACCATCTGTATGAAATTGTCAATATTTTTCTTATAATTTGTCCTTATCTGCAATGAATAGATGAGCTAGCCTCTGCCCTTCACCCGTTTGATCACCTTGAGCCGAGAGAATTCTTCCCTGTCCTTTTCTTCCAGGACATTGGTGATGGTGGCTGTGATCTCCTCGTACCTTGGAATCATAATGTTTTTAAGGGCATTCGTCCGCTTCATGGTACGGCGGATGTTGGTGGCCAGACGGTAGACCCCGTTCTCTATCTCTGCCAGCTGGGTGCTGAGCACTTTAAGCTTCTCAAACTTCTGGCGGGCAATATCCAATGTGGAATTGGTCATGCGGAAGCCATAGCGGGGCTGCATCGTCGCTCCGCCTAAGGTGACAAAGGGGATTTCCACACCCATAACACTCTGTTCCCTGACCTGAACATTATTCTCTTCAGGGATGGCGTAGCCGATTTGCTGCACCATGGAGATGCCCAGGCTCACATTAGCGTCCTGAAGCGCTTTATAGGCCTCTTCAAATACCACCAGAATCTCATCCTGTATGGTCTTGGCCTTATCCACCAGGTTCATCATTTCTCTGACAAGAATATTCCTTTTTTTATCCAGTAGCTCATAGCCCTGGCGGGAAAGCGCCAGCGAGTTCTTGGCAACAATCAGATTCCCCTTGGTGGGGAATAGCGTCATGTCCATACTTTACCCACCTCATTTTCATCTGCGGCCACATACCGGCTTTCAATGAGCTCAGGAGAGAGTCTGTCAAGCTCCTCCTTAGGAAGCAATCCCAAAAGCATCCAACCCAGATCAAGGGTCTGCAGGATATCTCGATCTTCATGGAAATCCTGGGTGATAAACTGGGACTCGAAGATACGGCCAAATCGCATGTATTTCTTATCGATATCGCTCAGCTCATCCTCTCCAATGACCGAGGCCAGGGCACGAATCTCCTGCACTTTGGCATAGGAGGCAAACAACTGATTGGCCACCTGGGGATGATCCTCCCGGGTATATCCCTTACCGATGCCGTCCTTCATGAGACGGGACAGGGAAGGAAGTACTATCACCGGAGGGTAAATGCCTTTTTGGGACAGGCCTTTATCCAGAACAATCTGACCCTCGGTAATATAGCCGGTCAGGTCGGGGATGGGGTGGGTAATGTCGTCGTTGGGCATGGTGAGAATGGGAATCTGTGTGATTGACCCTTTACAACCGCGGATAAGCCCAGCTCTTTCATAGATTGAGGCCAGGTCGCTGTAAAGATACCCTGGATAGCCCTTTCTCGAAGGAATTTCTCCCTTGGAGGAGGAAATCTCACGGAGTGCTTCGGCATAGGAGGTCATATCGGTTAATATCACCAGAACATGCATCCCTCGTTCATAGGCGAGATATTCTGCGGTGGTGAGGGCGCAACGGGGCGTGACGATACGCTCAACTACCGGGTCGTTGGCTAGATTCAGGAACATGACCACACGATCAAGAACACCGCCCTTTTCAAAGCTTTGTCTAAAATATTCGGCCACATCATATTTTACACCCATGGCCGCAAAGACTATGGCAAAGTTTTCCTCGTTAGTTCCGGCTATCTTCGCCTGACGGACGATTTGAACAGCCAGTTGATTATGGGGAAGACCGCTTCCCGAAAACACCGGAAGCTTCTGGCCCCGGATCAGTGTTGTCAGTCCATCGATGCTGGAGATCCCAGTCTGAATATAATTTCTGGGGTATTCCCGCATCACAGGGTTGATGGGTTCACCGTTAATATCCCAGCTCTTGTCAGGATAAATCTCACCCAGACCATCCACAGGGCGGCCCATGCCATCCAGAACCCTTCCGAGAAGCTCCTTTGAAAGAGGCATCATCAGAGGTTTCCCCTGCAGCTTGGTGCGCGTGTTATCAAGGGAGATACCCCTTGTGCCTTCAAAGACCTGAACCACACAGGTTTCCCCTTCTATCTGAATGATGCGGCCTAAACGCTTTTTCTTCCCAACAGTGATTTCCACCATTTCCTCAAAGGAGGCATCCTTAACCCCATCAATGATAACCAATGGCCCTGTTATTTCTTTCAGCCCCATATATTCTATACTCATAGCTTCTTCATCCTTTCAGAGGCCCGGTATTCGGCTTCAATCTTGTCAAGGGTCATGGCAATGTTCTCATTGAGTGCCTCAAAGGCCCCCAGATCATCATTGGATATCGTATATTTGACGCGGATGACATCATCAAACACACCAGTTTTACGGATCACCGAAACAGGAATGCCCAGCGGTAAAAGCTTCAGAACTCTGTCATAAAGCTTCAGAAGGGTGTCCATCATAAGGTACTGCTTCTTGATAGGAACAAAGGTATCCTGTTCATGATAGGCATTTTGCTGCAAAAAGCCCTGACGAATGGCCCTGGCAATTTCAAGGATGAGCTTTTGTTCATCGGGAAGAATATCACTGCCGATCAATTTCACAATGTCCAGAAGCTTTCCTTCTTCCTGAAGAACCCGGCTCAGGCGGACCCGCTTTTCCATGAACTGAGGGTGGGCGTTCTGTTCATACCATTGGGAAAGCTCGTCGGTATACTCGCTATAGCTGTTAATCCAATTGATGGCAGGATAGTGCCTTGTATAGGCCAGGGACTTATCCAGAGCCCAGAAGCATCGTATGAAACGTTTGGTGTTCTGGGTCACAGGCTCGGAGAAGTCGCCTCCCTGAGGCGAGACAGCCCCTATTATGGAAACAGAACCCTGGGTTCCGTTGAAATTTTCAACGCGCCCGGCGCGCTCATAAAATTCTGAAAGGCGTGAGGGCAAATAGGCCGGGAATCCTTCCTCCGCCGGCATCTCTTCCAAGCGTCCGGAGATTTCTCTTAAGGCTTCGGCCCAACGTGAGGTGGAGTCGGCCATGATTGCCACATCGTAACCCATATCCCGATAATATTCCGCCAGGGTGATACCGGTATAAATGGAGGCTTCACGGGCGGCCACAGGCATATTGGAGGTATTACCGATCAGGACGGTTCTCTCCATCAACGGTCTACCGCTACGGGGGTCGATGAGCTTGGGGAAGTCTTCCAGGACCTCTGTGATTTCATTCCCCCGTTCTCCGCAGCCCACATACACAATAATATCGGCATTGGACCATTTGGCTAATTGATGCTGAGTCAGGGTCTTCCCTGTACCAAAGCCTCCCGGAATGGCGGCGGTACCTCCCTTTGCTATGGGAAAAAGCGTATCGATGACCCTTTGGCCTGTTACCAGAGGCACATCCAGGGGCTGGCGCTTTTTATAAGGCCTGGCCTCACGCACCGGCCATTCCTGAACCAGGGTAAGGTTATGTATGGTCTTACCCTCCATGATACGTACAATCACCTGATGAATGTTATAACGTCCATCGGCGGCTACCTCGGTCACCTCTCCCTCCATGTTAGGCGGAACCATGACCTTGTGAAGCACCGACGCCGTTTCCTCCACCTGGGCTAGAACAGTTCCCGGCCGTACCTTCTCCCCTCGGCGAACCAGAACTTTTACCTCCCAAAGCTTGTCATGATCAAGGTTATCCATGACACTTCCCCGCTTTAAAAAAGCTCCGGTGCTTTCGGCGATTCTACTTAGGGGTCTTTCTATACCATCAAAAATATTCCCAATAATACCGGGGCCTAATTTAATCGTCAGGGGCTTTCCCGTTGATAAAACGGGCTCCCCCACCATAAGGCCGGTGGTATTTTCATAAACCTGTATGATGGTCTCAGTATCAAGAATCCTGATAACCTCACCAATAAGCTTGGCGTGGCCTACCAACACCATCTCAAGCATTTGAAAAGCATGATTGCCATGTACCTTGATAACAGGACCATTAATACCATATATCGTACCATGAGCTTGTTCTGCCATTCTTTCACCTTCTGACTGTTACTTTGACTATAACTTCATTCGATACTTAATCCGTAGTTTTCCAAAAAGGCGGTGCGTTCTCCTTCTAAACGGCTCATCAGAGAACAGTCACTCATTATGCTTCTGGTCTTGTTGATCACAATACAGCCGCCCAAGAGGGGGTCATCGCTTTCCTCTACTCCACCTGCCCGTCCGGTCTTGGCAAGAACCTCTCTCATGAGGTTCAGATCCTCCCCGTCCACAAGAACAAGTAGCTCTCCTTCACCCACTTGAGAGAGGCCGGTTCTAAGCTGTTGTTCAAGATAGCCGGGGTAATCACCCTGCTCCTTGAAGGTCTTTATCCTGCCTCTTACATTCTGAAAGACGCTTTCGATAATCTCATCCCTTCGGGTGAACAAAGCCTGTTTGCTTTCAACAACAGCCTTTGATACCTCCTCATTGATGCTTTTATCAATCTTCCTAATAGCATTTTGTATGTGCTCATAGGCCCTCTTCAGAAAATCAAGCTCACTGGTTTCGATGGTTTGTTGATGTGTTTTTTCTGCATGGGCGATGATTTCGTTTTTCTTTTCCTCGGCCTCTTTCATGACCATATGGGAGAATTTGTTAAACTTTTCCGTGGTGTCCATAACACGACCCCCTTGGAGGCTTAATTTGCGCCTTCTACAACTTAGAGTTTTAATCCTATAGCCTCATTGATATAGTGCATGATATAATCTGGAGGCCGTCTAGTTCCATGCCTGTCGGGTATTTCAACAATGAGCGGCATGGGGTGATTAAGCTTCATATCAGCAATGACTTCAGGACAAAGTTCCACCAGAAGCTCGGTAATAAGCACCAAACCTATGCTGTTGTCCTTCATGGCATTGGAAAGTGCCTCAAGAACTTCTTCACGGGTATGGACCACCACCCCGTCAATCCCGGCAAGCCGCATTCCTGTTTTTGTATCCACATTATCGCTAATCAGGAACATTCTCAAATGTAACAACCCTCTTTATGCATTCAAAATAAGGATGGAAATAATCAGTCCATAAATGGCAATACCCTCGGCAAGACCCACGAATACAAACGCCTTACCAAAGATTTTCGGATCTTCACTCAGGGCCCCCAAAGCAGCCGCACTACTTGATGCAACGGCGATACCCGAGCCTATGGCCGAGATACCAATAGCCAAAGCCGCGGCTATATATTTAAGGCCATTGTTTGTAGCAACCGCGTCGGTGGCTTCTGCTGCAGAAGCGGATATCCCCCCTGATAGGATGACTACAGTGGCAATAACGATAATCCCTATCAATGCTGTTACATTCATGCCGATAAGCTTTCTTGCGTTCTTTCCCTTAACCTTCTTGTTGACAACGGCCAGGCCAATGCCGACGGTACACATCACCAGAGTAATTGCTGCAATTAGAATGAGTTCCATAATATGACCTCCGAATTTTAAAATTTCTTTTATTTATCTGGCAGAATCCTGTCAGTTAAATTCATTAAAAGGAGAAGCTTATGCATTAGTCCTCGGTCACACGGACGGGTTTAAACTCCCGCCCCTCACCGATATAAAATCGTCCGAATATCTCGTAATACTCCAGACGCATACATTGGATACCTACGATCAAGCCCTCAAGGCCAATGGTGATGGCATTGCCGATGATGACAATCAGTATGCCGCCCACACCCTCCATCATATTGTACAGTGTCCAGACGGCCAGGGAGAGTCCCGCGTGGTTAAGAGCGAAGGCCCCAACTCGGGCAAAGGACACCGTTCCTGAAAAGAACGAAAGCAGGGTTTCGAATAAATCAAAGAAGGCCTCCACCAGAAAGATGCCCTTTTCGTGAGGAATTATAGGCTTTCTCTTCATGACCAGATGATCCAGAGGCTCCTTAAAGAAAATCATCAGGGCGGGAAGAATAATAACTACCACCAGAGCCAGACCGGAAAACAGGAGTTTCCCAGCAACAAGGGACAACCCCACAATAACAGACAAACCACCATAGAACATGAGGCCGGCCAAGCCATTTTTATCAAAGAGCAGCTTGCCCCATCTCCGCATACGCACATTATTAATCATATTGGCAACAATGGAGATAATATTGATCACCACACCATAGCCCACCGCGATATACAGAAGGGTATTAATGGTATCCTTGCCGTGAAGGGGACTGATCCAAAGCGGGCGGATAATCTCTTCGCTACCGAAAACACTGCCATAGATAAAGCCAAAGAAGGCTGAGGAAATACCCACATAGAGCATCACCCCACCTAAGGGCATTTTCTTTGTCTTATACAGATATAACCCGATCAAGGCGATGATGGCACCCTGCCCCACATCTCCGAACATAAAACCGAACATGAGAATATAGGTCAGGGTTAAAAGGGGCGTTGGATCCATTTCTTTGGCTGAGGGAAGCCCATACATGGTCACCAGGGATTCAAAGGGTTTAAAGATGGACTTATTCTTCATAATGGTGGGTGGGGTTACATTAACCACATAATCAGGATCCTCACTGGAGAACATAATGTTCTTCATGGTCTCCACCTGGGTGACAAAATCCTTGTAATCCTTACAGGGAATCCATCCCACCAGGAAGAAGGTTCCCTGAGTGTGGGACGAAAACTTTTTCACCTCGTTGACCTTGGACAAATAGAGTATTCTCTGATAATAACGGTCAAAGGAGTCCTTTTTATCCTCAAGATAGCGCTGGAAGGCTTTCTCTTCCTCATTGATCAGACTCTGGAGGGATTGAATCTCCCCCTTGAGCTTGTCAATGGTCCATTTCGGCGTCCCCTTGACCTGATCGGATATTCTGATGCGGGTAAACCCAAGGGCACTAAAAACATTGTCAATGACAGGTGAAACTGAAGCCGGCATAAAATAAGCCAACCACAGGCTGTCATTTTCCTCAGTCACAGGCACGGCCACCACATCCATGCCCTCAAGGTAATCCTTTTGCTTGGAATAGTTTTCCTTTGGAAGATGTCCGAAGCGAAATTTCATAAAGGTAAAATGGAACATTTCATCAATATTAACCTTCAGCCCAGCAATAGGCAGAATCTGATTGACAATTTGCTCCCGTTCCATAATGTCGGCCTTTAAGCGCTCAATTTTTTTACGATGATCGGAAATCCTGTTTTCAATCTCTGAAATAAAGGACTCGATGACATGGGGCTCCATACAGCCCATAACCTCACACTCGAGTGCCCGCTTGTCGTAGCATTTCACTTCAACAAGGAATTTCTCGTTAAGAATCCTCATACGCTTTCTTAAATTTTCCATGGAGGTGTCTTCGTCAAAAGGAATCAAACCCGGCAAATTGAGTGTTTTATGGGCAGGCTCCAGTTGGACATTGCTGTTGATGATATGCTTGAGTACGAATTCCTGAAACAATTCGACAGGGCCTAACATACTCACATATTTCATCTGTTCGATTGCCATCGCCATCACACCCTTTCTCTTATGAAATCATTCTGTTCAATACCAATAATATACTCTTTAATATTCTCTTCCGAAAGTCTGTACCGAATGCCCTCGATTATAGAAAAGATATTGGCTAGTTCAGTCTCTTTCATACGCAAATAGGACAGGACACAGGCAATAGAGAAGGGATTTCTTCTGAACCATCTTTTGTGAAGCTTATAGATAAACTCACCATAGCGATGCTCAAAGCGCTGCTGGCTATCCCCTTGAAACAGGAATCGATAAGGGGTTTTGCCCAGGATTTCTGCAAACTCTTCTAAATTCTTGGCCCTGATAAGCTCATCCAGCGTGCCCCGCTTCAGCTTGTAAATCAGGGGCAGGATATAGCTTTGTATGACTTCAGGGTCAGCCTTATAAAAGGTTTTGCTTCGGTAAACCCAGAAGATGTTAAAGATATCGCTTTCAAAGCCGGCAAACTCCAAGGCAATAGCCGCATCCTTCGGGCTGAGGATTTTTTTAAAGGCCGTCTGCTCGGTTCTAAGATAATAAAGATCCAGGGCCATTTCCATGCTGAAAAGGCGCTTTTCATTATTTTCAGAGGCAAAGGGCCTTAAAACATCATAGTAATCCGTCCCCTTAAGCCCGAGGAGGAATTCCTCAAGATTACGTGAAAGCGCAAGCTTGGGGATATCCAATTTATCGCATTTGGAAAGAAATAAGAGCGAGCCCTCCAAAAGAGAGCTTTCGGCATGTCCCGCTTCAAAAACTCTGAATATTAGCTTTAGGCTTTCAATTTCTATTTTCACATAGAGAAGGTCGATGAACTTTTTAAGATCTCCATGGGTAAATCTCAACAGCTTTTCATAATCCTTGACCAGATCGCGTTTAAGAAGGTTTTCCAATTGACCCCTATGGATGTTATTTTCATCAACATCGGAGAGGATAATACGGTAGTGGGTGTTATTCTTCAAGTAGGATACCACTTCGCTGACACTCTTCTTTTGGACAAGTTCTTCATAGTTCTCCTTACGAAGCAATCTTCCGAACATGGCCCTTGTTTTACCCGATAAAGCACCGTACTTCATTGTGCCAAACATTTATTCACCTTCCGACAATCCGGTTAAAAATCTGATCTTCCCATACCTTCTGGTTCTCTTCAGCATTTTCCTCCATGAGACGCATTTTTAAAGCGGTGCTCTCATAGATGCGGATAATTTTATCATCGGCTTCTTTTCTGCTCTTTGTTTTGAGCTGATGAATCTTATGCTCGGCCATTTCAAGAATATTGGCCTCCATCATCCGGAGCTCCTCCTGAGTGTCCCTTAAGATTTTATCTTTTTGGGCGAGGCCTTCGGAGACAAGATTCTGCGCTTCATGCTCTATTTCAATGATTTTCTTGACCACATCTTCCAAACTAACGCCACCCCTCATTGATTTATGATAAAATTAACCGTGGGCATAACAAACTATTACCCTTTATCTCTGTTATATAACAACCGTACGAATCATTCAATCAGTATCTTATGCAATTTATCCCACAATTATAGAAAGGCTTTTGGCTAAATTTTCAACGAGTGTTGCATATTTATTCATTTAAATGTATAATTATAAAAAACGGAGGTGTTTACCATGACGCTTGATGAGATTATTGCATTGGATAAGAAATATTTTATGAATACATTTGGTGAGCGATTGCCTGTCTGCTTTGTCAAGGGGCAGGGCATGAAGCTTTGGGATACCGAGGGCAAGGTCTACAACGATTTTTTAGCAGGTATTGCCGTAAGTGCTTTGGGCCATTCCCACCCTGCATTGGTCAACGCTATCATCGAACAGGCCCAAAAATATATTCATTGCTCCAACTACTACTATATTGAATCGCAGGCCAAGCTCGCCCAACTGATTGTGGAGAATTCCTGCTGTGACAAGGTCTTCTTTGCCAATAGCGGTGCCGAAGCCAACGAAGGGGCCATTAAGCTTGCACGCCTCTACTTCAGGAAAAAGGGACAGCCCGAGAAATTTGAAATCATCACCCTCGAGAAATCCTTTCACGGAAGAACTCTGGCTACTATAGCGGCAACGGGTCAGGAAAAGTATCAGAAGAATTATTGTCCCCTCACCCCCAAATTCCTTAGCGTTCCCATTAACGATATCGAAGCTTTGGACCATGCCGTCAACGATTACACCTGCGCTGTCATGCTGGAACCTATCCAGGGTGAAAGTGGTGTCAACCCCACGAATGTGGACTATATCCGTCAGGTTCGGGAGTTATGTAACAAAAGGAACATTCTTTTGATTTTTGACGAAGTCCAGTGTGGCCTTGGTCGTACCGGAAAAATGTTCGGCTATGAACATTATGGGGTCGAACCCGACATCTTCACCCTCGCCAAGGCCCTGGGCGGAGGCTTCCCCATCGGTGCTCTGTGTGCCAAGGAGCCCTTTGCCAGCGCTTTTGAGCCAGGAGATCATGGCACCACCTTCGGCGGTAATCCCTTAGCTTGCAGCACCGGATATGCAGTATTATCCACCCTCATCAACGACAAGCTTTGCGAGAATTCGGCAGCCATGGGCAATTATCTTATGGATAAGCTCAATGATTTAAAGATGAAATACCCCTTTATTACCGAGATACGAGGCAAAGGCCTTATGGTAGGCATTCAGCTTTCAATCCCCAAGGCGGTTGAAATTAAGCTTATGTGCCTTAAAGCCGGTTATCTCATTGGTGCCGTGGGAGAGTCCATTCTCCGTATGCTTCCTCCTCTCATTGTCAGTAAGGAGGACATTGATGGCCTGGTGGCCACCTATGACCAGATTTTTTCACAGATTCAATAATCAAAAGGGGAGGGTTCCTTTGCTCGATGGCAAGAGAAACCCTCCCCTCTTTTTATCCGGCAAAACAATTAACCGGATTTTTTTATGCAACAGAACAAGCACAGACGCATACAATTGAATGCAGATACTTTTATAGATGGGTGATGTCATGCCTGATAACTATAATATGTTTGATAAGCTTGGGGGACAGATTCAGAAAAAGAAGCTTGAAAAGGCCATTGAAATGTTTAAGAACGAGAGCCCTCAGGAGCTTAGAAAAAAGCTGGGGCAAATGGACACTCAAGAAATTCTTGAAAAGATGGATGAATATGATCCCAATAAACTTAGACAAATGGGCATCAATGTTGACGAACTAAAAAGCAGGGTCACCGACAAGGATTTTGAAAAGCTCATCCAGATACTAGGGCCGGATGGTGCGGCTATTGCAAAAAAACTTAAATCCCTATTGAAGTAAACCGGGAGGCGAACAATATGGCTGATGATCTCGACAAGAAGATCAAACAAATAGCTGATATGTTTGGGGTTTCGGACACCAGCGGCCTGAGAAATATTGTGGATAATATTATGCCAAATTCAGGCACTGCCCAGAGCCCTCCCCCTTCGTTCAGCAATGATTCATCCTCTGGAGAAGGAGGCAACACCATGCCTGCATCCGGCTTCAGAAATAACGGGATCAATTTGGGGCTTTTTAATCAGGCCAATGAGATGATCCGGATGCTCAATAACGTGAGCGATTCCCGTATTACGCTTTTGAACTCTGTCCAGCCCTTTTTAGGCACACAAAGGCAGCAGCGTCTGGGAGGAGCAATTCAGCTTTTGAAGGTTATCTCTATCATCAGTGCCATTTCTCCTACAATTAACCGGAATCCAAAGGGGTGATTCACTCATGGAACCTCGCGGCCTGAAAGATATACCCTTACCCTATGAGGTAGAGGACAAATTTCAGCATCAGAATAGTGTCGTGCCCTTTAACTTCGGCCTTGGCTTCTTACCAGCTATTTTCCAGAATATCAAGATGGAGGATGTCATCCTTTTGTTCCTGATCATCATACTGCTGGCAGAAGGGAACGAGTGCGATTTTCTTCTGGTGGGCATTCTTGTGGTCATTTTCCTGGCGGGCTTTGATGGCAATCTCTTTGGCTTTTTATAAGGATGCATAATTTTTGACCTTTTGCAAATGCTTTTCGTGAATACTTTTTAGGAGGTACTCATGAAAAAGTCTACTAAAATTGCATGGGTCTATTTTATTACTCTTGTGGTACTTGCGGGTGCTTATTTGCTGACCAATTATGCTTCAAATTTAAACCAGTTTAGCAAAGCTGCCATATCCTATTATGGCTCGAGCGGCAGAGAGGTTACTCAAATTCAGACAAGGCTAAAGGCTTGGGGTTATTATTTTGGTTCAGTAGACGGGAAATATGGTTATCAAACCTACCAGGCGGTGAGATATTTTCAGAGCAAGAATGGACTAAAAGTTGATGGAATTGCAGGGAAAGCTACCCTCTATGCGCTGGGACTCCCGACAGGTACAACAAGCACGGCCAACAGGGACTTGGATATTCTTGCGCGGGTTATTTATGGGGAATCCCGGGGCGAGCCTTATGAGGGACAGGTGGCTGTTGGTGCCGTTATTTTGAACAGGGTGGCCGACAGCCGTTTTCCCAATACAGTCGCCGGGGTAATTTATCAGCCCGGCGCCTTTGACGCGGTCACCGATGGCCAAATCAACCTGACGCCCAATGATACGGCTTACAAGGCCGCGAGAGACGCATTGAACGGATGGGACCCTACCTATGGATGCATCTATTACTTTAATCCGGCCACAGCCACCAGCAAATGGATATGGAGCCGTCCGCTGGTTGTTAAAATAGGGCGGCATAACTTCTGTAAGTAATGCTTACTTGGCAGACGAGTTCAGTGTGCCTTCTCCTATTTCCACCATTTTACTGACAGGCTGGTATTTGTCGCTATAGAGTTCAACACGCTCGTCATCAATAATTCTGCTGACATATACCGTATAGCCGGGAATACCCTCTGATATCACCCGGGTTTGGCCCTTGGATAGATCCCTGTTTACTGTGGTGATGATGGAAGGCGGTACTTCATCCTTCTTTTGAGTAATAAGAATACCGCTCCGTAGCTCCCCGGTGGAAATCCAATAAAAGCTCAATGTACCCTGAGAGATCTCATGGAGTAGCATCACGGTTCGATCTGTTTCGTTCTTAAGGGCTAGGTTGGCTCCCACCCCCTCAATAATGGCTTCCAGGCCGGGTTCAGAGTAGGGAACCGCATGACTTGACTGCTTGCGACTAAGAATTTCCATACCATCGATGGAAATCCCCGATTGGTAGAGAGCCGTTGCTATTCGATTCAGCAAATCCCTCTCAACCTCTGTGGAGAACCCGTCAAAGGCGACAAGCTCTGCAAGACTTATGGTTTCACCTTTTTTAAAAACACGCCCATAGACTGATTCAAGGGCCTCCGAGGCTAGGGCCTCAAGGCTGCTGTCAATGGGTATGCTGCATTTTGATATCAGGGCAGAAAAAGTTTCTTCATAACGGCTTGGATCTGCAATATGAATAAAAACAGACCCCTCGGCTGCGAGAGTATCTACGCGGTAGGGCTCCGTTCCAAAGGCGGCAATCACCTGTTTGAGCTCCTCCTCCAGGCGCGGATAATCCACCTTTACTCCGGGAACCTGTGGGACAAAGCGGAGCACGTCCCCCTGAATCTCATAATATTCTGGTACAGATTCCTTTTCCAAGGGCTTGAAGATGGTTTCACATTGGGCTAAGAGCTTACCGGAGTTTAATCGGATAACCGGAGCAATGGCAAGATCTTTACCTGAGTTCATAAAAAGCTCACCAAGGCCACTGGAGGGCATGGAGGCCTTGAGGTTTTCTAGGGTTTTATCCAAGTCAACCGCAACATCCAAATCCGAGTAGGGGATTTTGTAGGTGGTTTTGTCCACCTCCAGGGTTAACACACCCGCCTTAATTTTGTCTTTCAAATAAGGCTCCACGGCCTTTCGGGCTTCCTCCAAAGACATGCCGCCTAAGGATAAAGCCCCCACATGGGTGCTTTCAGCCACGGTTTGAACCTTCATGAAGGAAAGGGCAAAGAAACCTACGCCTATCCCCAGGAAGATTTGAAGCATCATCACAAACAACCATGAAAAACTCTTGAAGCGCTTCATCATTCGTATCATCTCCAAAAAGAAAACTCAAGAGAATAATAATATAAAATAAAGTCGTTTTGGATAGCATTGCAAAAACGGGTCAGGTAATCCTGACCCGGTTTATTTATTCTTCGTAATTCATGACTAAATCAATAAGCTTTCCGTTTTCCTTCACCCGCTGTATCAAGTCATCGGTAATGACCTCTCCAGCACTGACAAGCACTCCACCCGAGGCATCAAAGATGGCCTTGGTTACCTTTTTGCCTACAAGATACTGCCGTTGGCGGTGTTCAAAAAGCTCAGTTGGGCTCATTGAGGCTTCGTCCACAGTACTCAGGATTTCAGAATTTTCAGGAAGAAGGTTAAAATCCAGCTCTACTACCGGCTCCTCAGATTTAAAAGGATCAGTGCTATTGGCGTCGGTTTTGGTTTCAAACCCATCAATCCTGAAAAGATCATCCTTGAGCTCAGTCACTGGCTGGGTCATCACTTCATCTGCTATAACCTTATCCTGTGACACTGGTAATTCTAATTCTGAATTAAAATTTTTTTTTTCGTCCTCAGGAATTTCCTCTATAGCACTCGGGGTTTCAATAAGCTTATCTATGAAATCATCCTGTACCACCAAAAGATTCTTCCCAAAGGTGATAATGCTGCTGCGAGGTATAATCCCTGATTGGGTAGCACTCTTAGCAGGAACAAACTCTACACCGGTAATATTATAGGATTCTTCATCATTGAAATAAATATCACCCGCTTCACCCAGAAGGCTTCCCTTTTTAGTTAGCACACGCGTCCCTGAAACAGTGATATTTTTCTGCATAAGCTCAATCGCTGCGGGGATTTTTACAATATCGCTGATATCGTCAGGCTGTTGTATGGTAAGCGCATATTCACCTATACCTAATACTCTTTCAGCCGGTATAACGCCCCCCGCAAGTGACCTGATGCCACTGTCGATGATAAAAAAGTCAATAGTGCCTTTTGAAGCATTAATAATGACGCTTTTGACCTTTCCGATCTCATTACCGTCAAAAATGCTAACCACCGGCAAGCCGATAATCTGCTGAGCGGTTTTCATCCTCAGCTACCCCCTTAAATGGTATCAAAAATAGTCTGAATACGATCTTCCTTAAGAAATTATGGTAGATCAAATATAATCATATCAGTTCAACGAAAAGATATCAATGACCATCCTTCAAAACTTTCAAAGATTTCGCAAAATATTCTCTCTTACTTCCATATCCAACAGGTTTTTATATTCTTCAAGGGTCTTATAAATCAATGGGGTCTGATGGGTCATTTTATAGAGGGAACAAAGGTCTACCATCACCCACAAGAAGAGCTCCCCGTCACGTGGACTTTGTGAGAGGACGGCCTCATAGGCCAATATGGCATCCAAATAGTGATGGCTGTTTTTGCTTTCCTGGGCTTGTGTCAACAGTCTCTTTACAATAGATTCATCAAGGTCGGTCTCTTCCTGAACCAACGCCGGTGCTGCTTCTTCAAAGGGGATGTCTAGCTCTTTAGCATCATCCGCAGCCAACTCATCTTCTTGACACATATTCTCACCGGTATCACCAACACCGCTTTGTTCCGGATTCTCCTTAAGCTCTGGTGAAATAATCTGGGTCTTTTTATCGGCGTGGGGTTCCTCTCCGGAGGCCTGCTCCATTTTCCTATGCAATCCTATAAAGAGCACGGCGGACAAAAGGAAGAGCAAAGCAACGGAAACAAGGATGGATAGGATAAGAGAAAAGTACAGTGCCTGTGCCAATAGATTTGCCAATGGCGGAGTCAGGGCTGCGCAAATCATGGCGAGAACTGTACAACTCGCTAAATAGACAATATTTTTTCTTTCCGCCTTTTTCGCCTTTTTCATCATAAAATAGGCTAAAAGGGAAGAAAGAAGGATGACGGCAAGCGTTATCAAAAGGTACTTTAAATAAATTGACATAGGTAAGGCTCACTCCATCTTTCGTAGAATAAACTCATGTTATTTATATCGGTTGGTTGGCTTTCCTGTCTTAATCCTATTTACCAAAGAAACTATCAATGCCAAGCTTGATGGCCTTGGCGATCTGTTCCTGATAATCCAGAGTCTTCAATCTTCCTTCATCCTGTGCATTGGTTAAAAAGCCGCATTCAATAAGGGCAGTGGGAACCTTAACCTCTTTAAAAATCACAATCTTTTCTTTTTTCACTAAGGCCACCCGCTTGTTTTCCGAGTCAACGGACAACAATGAGTTCTGAAGGCTCTTGGCCAGCCGCTCGCTATCGGTGGACGAGGGAGGATAAAAGGTCTGGGCACCCTTATACTGGGTGTCGGTAAAACCGTTCATGTGGATGCTGACAGCGATATCGGCATTGCTCTCATCAATGAGCTTTTTTCTTTTGGTAAGGTCCTGCTTTCTCTTATCATAGATGGAGGAGGTTCCCTGGGAGTACTGAAGGGTATCCTCCGCTCTAGTCATGAGTACAGTATAGCCATCCTGTTCTAATAGATCCTTCACCAGCTTGGCGATTCTTAGATTCAGATCCTTTTCTGCAAGACCGGAAAAATCACTTACTACTCCTGGATCCTCACCGCCATGCCCCGCGTCCAGTACCACAATAGGACTCCGGTTGTTATATGAGGCCTCTGTAATCGGGTTGGCACCGCTATCAATGCTGAAAATAGCAATGGATAAGAAAAGTATAAGAAGAATCAGAACAGCATTTTTTCTTTTTACTAATACAATCATGTGTTCTCCCATCCCTGCAACGATCTTTGTACTAACATATTCAGGGAAGGGTTGGCCATATCACAAAAAAACGTGCCTGTCTTTTATCATGATCTTTTACTTTTTTTGGCCTTGGGTTTAATCCCCAACTTCTTTCTAAGGACGTTAACTAGGTAAAATTCCTTATAACCGGCATAATAGCCGATTCCTGCAATAAGAATCACAAGCACGAAGGACAGTATGTAGTGATAGGGCTGATTACCGATAATCCGGGTGAACCAATAGAGAGGCCCTCCCAGGCCTTGATAAATCCTTCTCTGCAAGGTTTGAAGGGACTCAGGAAAGCTGAGGCTCATCACTATGATCTGCAGGATAACAGGCGGGACAACACCTATAAGACCATATAAAAAGCCTTTAAGGGGCGAGGGATTGATGTCGTACTGAGGCCTTTTTTCTTTAAAGGCCATCATCCGCATATCCACGTATACCGTATAAAAAGTCACGAGGAAAATAAGAAAGGAGAACATGGGCATAGCTCCAGGGGTGCCCTCTTCCGCATAGCTTAAGGCCAAAAGGGCAAATACCACAAAAAGTACGAGCATGATCAGGTAGTCAGTGGTGACCTTTAGGCCTCTTTTTATCTGTGAAAACCATCGGTTATCCATTAAATCAATCCTATGCAACTTTTTTAGGATTTGCAACAATCCTACTTCTTAACATACCAAAAGCGCTGAGCTTTGTACAGAGAAAACCTGCATCAGGGAGTTCCCCCTGTTATTTATGACTTATGGGGATGGACTTTTGACAAAATGCTGCTCTAGCCTGCCATAATCTTTGGCTTGCTAGAGCAGCGTTTCTTCTATTTCTGCTATTTAAAATTATATCTCAGAAGTTAATGGGCTCAATCTCGATAGCCTCAGCTTCAGCCTGGGTATTAGCCGACTTAAAGATCTCAAATATAATCCTCAGGAGTGCTCCGGTGCCCATCACCCATATAGACGCATTGATTAGGAAGGCGATAATCCCGGCAAAGGTTGATAGCGCTGGAATATTCCCCAGCAAATCCAGAGCCATTTTTATGGCAGTAATACTTATAAGCCCGATGGCCAGTCTAGTCGGAACAGCCAGGTTCTTTCTTGCCAGAGCATTACCCAGCCACAGGGAAACCGGAATATCTGCAAAGACGAAGGTCAGGGCGGTGAAAAAGACAAAGATTAGGCCGGTAAAGAAGAATACGGTACCCTTGAAGATAACAAGGGTGAGGACCAGCAACAGAATAAGCAGAAGCCCGCCACCGACCAGACTACCCAGTGTGGCAATGCCTATGCCGGCAGAAGTCAGGGGTTTTGCTGCAATAAAGTCTCCAGAACGGGCAAAGAATCTGGGGAAAAGCTTGTAAAGCAATAGGGCGACAAGGTAGTACAGAACCATGGTGATCAGTGCCCTTAGAATGCTCCATAGGTCAAATTTAGGTTCTGCCTGAGTCTTGCTGACAGGATTGATCTTAATATACTCGTAACTGCCCACAGAGACATCCGCAGGGACCTGATAGGCCAATACCCCTTTATAGGTAAGCTTTCCCTTAATCACCGTTCCCGGAAGGAGATTTAGTGTGGAGTTCTCATCCATATCATGAATGACCACATCCCCTTCATAGGTCCCTCCCAAGGTGACGTCATATCCATAGATATCCGTCTTTCCCAGAACCTTACCCGAGGTACTGATCTTACTTCCATATAGATACACGTTGCGCTTGATTAGGGCATCCGGACCAATGTCGATGGTGGTGCCGAAAATCATGGCATTCCGTTCTATGGTAGCTGATAGCTTAATATCATAAGCCCCCACTCTCACATTGCCATTAACGTTTCCATCAATTTGTACATCATAGCCACCGCCCAAAATATCCCCATCCACATATCCTCTGGATGACAGTGTTTGAACTAAAGCCAAAAGATCGCCTTGAACATTCCCTTCATTGATGGCCGAGTCTCCGACGGCAACCAGATCACCGCTATAAGTCTCTCCAGGCTTTACCGAGGCCAGTGGCTCTGCAGCAAGGGCCACCAGGGTACCACAGCCCAAAATAAAAATCAGAAAGATACATGCCATTGTTTTAAGTCTTTTCTTCATTTAAATTATCCTCCATTAAAGCCTGTCTTGGCTTTCCGGCAATTTCGCACAATATATTGACCTGCACAGACAATGCACACAATCATGAGGGTAATAATGGCATGCCTGAAATAGAAGGTATTGACCAATCGCTCAATAAGAGCTATCGCAGCACTGAAGGTTCTGTAAGTCAGTGTCAGCAGACGGAAGCATTGATCCATAAAATGAAAGGGGCCATAACTGAATATCAGGTGAAAGCCTAGGACCGAGAGGGCCAATAATATAATCAGGGGAGCGATGACAAAGGGAAGATAAAGCCTACCCTCTTTTTGAGTCTTTTTTAGCTTTTGCATAACCTGCCGCTCCATATCCGCAGGAGCCTCCACCCTAAACTCTCTCATTTGAGCGAAGGCTGTTTTAAGCGCATTGTGCTCATTACTGCAGGCCGAACAAAGCTTCAAGTGCTCCATAAGCTGTTGATCCTGCTTAACCTGGATGTCTTTGTCAAAATGCTTCATCATCAGGAGCCATGCTTTGCTACAATCCATGAGTTTCCCTCCTTTTCCACGGATTTTTCCGAATACATGCTAAGCTCTTCTGCAAGGAGCTTTCTGGCTCTGTATAGCCTGTTTTTCACAATGCTCATGGGATGGCCCGTTATGGTACATATCTCCTCATAGGATAAGGATTCTTGATGGTAAAGCTGAATGACTATACGGTACATCTCCGGAAGAGACTCAATGGCTTTCTGAACAGTCTGCCGTTTTTCACGGTTCAAGACCTCTTCCTCAGGACTAAAGCCCTCTGAGGCTACCTTCTCCATCTCTTCATCATCCCAGGCCGCCATGCGTTTGTTTTTTTGATTAATATTGATACAGTGATTGACGGTTATCTTCGCAATCCAAGTTTTAAAGCTAAATTCAGGATTGTACCTGGAAAGGTTGGACCACGCCTTGAGAAACACTTCCTGGGTAACATCCGCTGCATCATTTTTGTTCACCAGAGTATTCAATGCAATGCTGTAGACCAAATTCTTGTATTTTGTGATTAAAGCTTCGAAACTTTCACTTCGCCCAGCCAAGCATTTACTGATATGGACTATGTCCTCCATCAGTACACCTCCTGCATTCGTTAATGATTACAGGCAACTTGTAAAAATGTCTGAGCTAAAATGAACGGATGCCCTACAAGTTGTATATTGCTAAAAGAAACTGCTAAAAAAGCCCTATCTGAACATCTTCCTTGTCCTCTTCCTTAAGGTAACAGCCTATGGCAGGGATATTGGCCCTATAGTAGTCCGGATCCTTTAAACCTGATTCCTCCAAGGTTTGCACCTTACACAGAATACTTCCTTTTTTGGATTTGAGAACCCCTACCCCTTGAGAATCACGGGTTGTCTTGGGATTGATTTGTGAGGAATTGAAGACCAGCACCTTATCGATACTGCTGTGAGCAACATAGTCTTTATCCTCCTCAAGAAAGAATATTTCCACCAAGGGAGACTCTGTGCTGTAAGCATTGGCAAGCTTTTTTCTATTGGTCTTGGTGGCATAGCTGGAGACCGGGATCTTTGCCATTTTCCCATTTTCATAGGCAAACAGAAAGTATCCCGAATAATTATCGGTGGCATGCATTTTGAGGATTTTCTCTTCAGGCTCCAGACTCAAGATATTATTCAGATAATCCCCCAGCATACTGGCTTTGCTGTCTGGCAGTTCATGAACCTTGATTTTATAAGCTATACCCCGATTGGAGAACAAAATCAGGTCGGTTTTGTTCCGTGTCTCAATCTCCTGCATCATAAAATCATCCTCCTTGAGCTTATGCTCTCCTGAGGACCGCAGGGAAATCAGGGATATTTTCTTGATATAGCCATGATCAGTCAGGAACAGACGGACATTGTAGTCCTCAATGAGGTTCTCCTCCGTTATTTCTTCCACATGCTGCTCACTGATAATGTCGGTTCTTCTTTCCTGCCCATATTCATTGGAAATGTCGGTCAGCTGGTCACAGATGATATTAAGGACCCTTTCATCATGAGCGACAATATGCTTTAAATCCTCTATTTCTTGTCTGAGTTTGTCCATGTCGGAGGTTTGCTTTAAAATATACTCCCGGTTGAGATTCCTGAGCTTAATTTCAGCAATAAAGTCAGCCTGGACCTCATCGATGGTGAAGCCCTTCATGAGGTTGGGTACAACCTGGCTATCCTGCTCGGTGTTTCTGATGATCCGGATGGCCTTGTCTATGTCCAGCAGGATCTTTGAAAGCCCCATCAAGAGATGAAGCCGTTCACTCTTCTTGCCAATGTCAAATTGGCACTTCCGACGTATACACTCCATACGAAACTGGATCCAATGGTCAAGGATGCCGGTTATTCCCAGCACCATGGGCTTTTGATCAATCAGGATGTTAAAATTGCACCCGAAGCTATCCTGAAGCGGAGTCAGCTTGAACAGCCTGTTCATGATGCTGTCCACATCACTGTTTCGCTTCACATCAATGGTTATCTTCAAGCCCTCCAGATCGGTTTCATCCCGGACATCCGTGATATCCTTGATTTTGCCTTCCTTAATAATACCGGCAATGGCTTCGATGATGGCCTCCGTGGATGTACTGTAGGGAATCTCATAGATCTCCACACAGCTATTGCTCTTATCATAACGGTATTTTGCCCTGACCTTGAAGGAGCCGCGTCCCGTAGCATAGATCTTTCTCATTTCATGTTCATTAAGAATGAGCTGACCACCCGTTGAAAAATCAGGGGCCTTTAAATAGCTTAACAGGTCAATGCTATCATTTTTTATGTAGGCTTTGGTAGTCTCACAGACCTCACGCAAATTAAAGCTGCAGAAATTACTGGCCATACCTACGGCAATCCCTTGATTGGGATTCACAAGAATGTTGGGATAGGCCGAGGGAAGCAGAACCGGCTCCTTCATGGTTCCATCGTAGTTGTCCATAAAGTCAACGGTGTTTTTGTCAATATCCCGAAAAATCTCCTCACAGATAGACGCCAGCTTGGCCTCAGTATAACGGGGGGCCGCAAAACGCATGTCTCTGGAATAGACGCGTCCAAAATTACCCTTGGACTCCACCAGGGGGTGAAGGAGGGCCATATTCCCCGTTGTCAAACGCACCATGGTTTCATAGATGGCCATATCCCCATGGGGATTGAGCTTCATGGTCTGTCCCACAACATTGGCTGATTTAGTTTTCTGACCCCTTAGCAGGCCCATCTTGTACATGGTGTAGAGAAGCTTTCTGTGAGACGGCTTAAGGCCGTCGATCTCAGGAATGGCACGGGATACGATAACACTCATGGCGTAGGGCATATAATTAACCTTTAAGGTTTCAACAATGCGTTGCTCCGTATGCTTACCCTGCATAACCAGACTCCTTTTTGATAGTTTTTAAGTGCCTTGCCCAGATTAGGCCGGCCTTTGGAATGATGAACAAACCTCCGCTATTGATTTTTACTTATCACCCACAGCTCACCCATGGCTTCAGTTTAAAGCGGATACTATTCTCTCAAGGGTTTCTTAGCTGACATCAATGAGTTCCATGAATTCATGGCCATGCTCGGCGATATAGTCTTTTCGTCCCTGGAGATTATCTCCCAGAAGGAGATCAAAAAACTTCTGTGTATTGTCAATATCATCGGGCATCACCTTGATTAGACGCCGGGTTTCAGGGTTCATGGTGGTTTTCCACATCATATCGGGCTCGTTCTCGCCCAGTCCCTTGGACCGTTGAATGGATACCTTCTGACCCTTGAATTTTTCCATGATCTCGGCCTTTTCTCGCTCGGTATACGCAAAGAAGCTCTGATCCTTATGGGTTATCTCAAAAAGAGGGGATTCTGCTATGTAAACCCTCCCCCGTTCAATAAGGGTGGGTACCAGCCGATACAGCATCGCCAGGATAAGGGTTCTGATCTGGTAGCCATCCACGTCGGCATCGGTGCAGATAATGATTTTATCCCACTTAAGGTTTTCATAGTCAAAGGCGCTTAAATCCTTGTTATGCTTAGTGCGTATCTCAACCCCGCAGCCTAGCACCTTGATGAGGTCCACAATGATATCGCTCTTGAAAATGCTGTCGTATTCGGCTTTAAGGCAATTGAGAATTTTTCCCCGAACAGGCATGATGGCCTGGAACTCACTGTCCCGCCCCATTTTTACCGAGCCTAGAGCAGAGTCGCCCTCAACAATATACAGCTCCCGCTTGGAGGTATCCTTGCTGCGGCAATCCACAAATTTTTTGACACGGCTGGAGATATCCATGGCTCCGCCCAGCTTTTTCTTGACGTCAATCCTAGCTTTTTCAGCTGATTCTCGGCTTCGCTTGTTAATGAGTACCTGGGAGGTGATCCTATCGGCCTCTTCCTTGTTTTCAATTAGATAAATCTCTAGCTGCTGCTTTAAAAAATCCGTAATGGCTTCCTGAATAAACCTGTTGCTGATGGCCTTCTTGGTCTGGTTCTCATAGCTGGTCATGGTGGAAAAGGTATTGGTAATGAGGATAAGGCTGTCTTCAACATCATTGAAGGTAATCTTGTTCTCATTCTTATTGTATTTATTATTGTTTTTAAGATATTTGTCCAGCTCGGTGACAAAAGCCGCGCGAACAGCCTTATCGGGCGCCCCCCCATGCTCCAGCCAACTGGAGTTATGATAATATTCAATGGAGTTTACCTCATTGTTAAAGCAGAAGGCAATCTGCATTTTCACCTTATACTCAGGCTTGTCCTCTCTGTCACGGCCACGGGCTGATCCCTCAAAATAGCGAGGGGCCGTAAGGCCCTTCTCGCCATTGAGCTCCTGAACATAGTCCATAATACCGTTTTCATAAAGAAAGGCTTCCGTCATGCCGCTTTCTTCGTCTGTGAACTCGAAGACCAGACCGGCATTGACCACCGCCTGCCTCTTGAGAATACTTCTGAAATACTCCGCCGGAATGCGGATATCGGTGAAAACCTCCCGGTCCGGCTTCCAGGTTTGATAGGTACCCGTATGCTCATAATCCCACTTTGTCTTCTTGAGACCGCCTACATTGTTGCCCTTCTCAAAGTGGAGCTCATACTTGTATCCATCCCTGAATACCGTCACATCCATAAACTCTGAGCTGTATTGTGTGGCGCATGCCCCCAGCCCGTTGAGGCCCAGGGCAAACTCATAATTCTCACCGGTATTGTTGGAATATTTTCCACCGGCATAGAGCTCACAATAGACCAACTCCCAATTGTACCGCTCCTCCTTGGAGTTGTACTCTACAGGTATGCCTCGCCCCTGATCCTCCACCGTAATGGAATGATCCCGATGCCGGATGACACGGATAAGTCTGCCATGGCCTTCCCTGGCTTCATCAATAGAGTTGGATAGGATTTCAAAAAACGAGTGTTGACATCCTTCCAGACCATCCGAGCCAAAGATAACGGCGGGCCTCAACCTGACACGATCTGCGCCTTTTAAAGAGGTAATGCTTTCATTTCCATAGTTTTGCTTTTGTTTGGCTGACATTTTTTCTCTCCTAGAGTTCCTTTGAGATTTACGTTGAGGAGGCCGGTATTCACATTACCCGAGCATTCGATGGTGAGCCCCTCATATTCTTTGGTTATTTTGATTTTCATACTTCCCTTTTTATACTGGGCATAGGCCTCTCCAATGAGAAGACCATAGATTCCTTGGGTCTGCTTCTCGGTAAAGGCGGGCTTCATATACTCATGAATGATCTTGACAACCTTTCCGATATCCTTGTAATCCACAGTGGGCAAATCATTGGCATCGGCTTTAATGGTCACCAGGATGCTCGTGTCATCCTTTTTAACCTCTATGGCCACATTCCCGTCCTCTGAGGTATAGCTGGCCTTATTGCTTTTATCCAGCTTAGCCGCCAGATCCTTTAAGCCGTTCCTGACAGTATCCACGGCCTCGTTCTGCACCTTACTTAAGGCTGAGGCATCAAGGCTTGATAACCCTACTGCAGCCATAACGGTACTTGGATTCAGGGTAGCCGCAGATAATGCGACCATTAAGGAAATACTTAATAATGATACCACAAATTTTTTGTTCATTAAATCATCCTCCCTTGGTGAGTTTTCCAATTTATCATGTCCAGACCAAGGGAAAACTTTGCATCTTAAAAAATGTTTTCTATTATTATATACAAAGGACGATGAGCCTCTTACATTTTATCAAACATCTGTTCTTTTTGCAAAGCAAGACTTTTTTATCCTCCCTCTTGACAGGGAGGTGCTTTAGCTGTACTATTGTATTAGTTGCTTAATACAATAGTACAGAGGAGTGATACCATGCCATGGGACTTAAAAGCTGATCGTCCCATCTATAGTCAGCTTATCGAACAGATTGAGCTTAGAATTTTTTCGGGAGTATATCCCTTGGGCTCCAAGCTTCCCTCCGTCAGGGATTTGGCTCAGGAGGCTTCTGTGAATCCCAATACCATGCAAAAAGCTCTTTCCAAGCTGGAAGAGGACGGACTCATTCTTACTCACCGCACAAGCGGAAGATCCGTAACGGAGGATGCCAATATGATCAAGCTAGCCAGAAACCATTTAGCTCAGGAGCAGATTATCGAATTCCTTGAAAAAATGAAGCTTCTGGGATTTGAGAAGCAGGAAACCCTCACCCTTATTACCAAGATGCTGGAGGAGATGAAAAAATGAGCGCATTATTGGAATGTAACCGTCTGACAAAGACCTTTGGGAATACCCGAGCCTTATCGGACGTTAACCTGACGGTGGGGCGCGGGCGCATAGTAGGGCTACTCGGGCCCAATGGAAGTGGAAAGAGCACCCTGATCAAACTGGCCAACGACCTATTAACCCCCACAAGCGGCCAAATACTCATAGATGGAAAAAAACCGGGGGTGGAAACAAAGAAAATCGTTTCCTTCCTGCCCGAAAAAACCTACCTTAATGACTGGATGCGTGTGCATCAGATCATTGAGCTGTTTGCCGATTTCTATGAGAACTTCCGCCCGCAGAAAGCCTATGACATGCTCAAAAAACTGCGGATTAACCCGGAGGATAAGCTAAAAACCATGTCCAAGGGTACCAAGGAAAAGGTTCAGCTCATTCTGGTCATGAGCCGTGAGGCCGATCTTTATTTGCTGGATGAGCCCATCGGCGGTGTGGACCCGGCAGCCCGGGACTATATCCTTGATACCATCATCTCCAATTATAATGAGCAGGCTTCTGTTATTCTCTCCACCCATTTGATCTCGGATGTTGAAAAGATTCTGGATGACGTTATTTTTATAAAGGAAGGCACTATTGTCAAGACATCCTCGGTAGATGAGATCAGGGATCAGGAAGGTAAATCGGTAGATGCCTTATTCAGGGAGGTATTCAGATGTTAAGAAAACTCTTAAAATATGAACTCAAAGCCACCGGAAGAACCCTACTCCCTCTATATATAGCCCTTGTGATCTTTGCCATTATCAACAGATTTATCCTGGGATCATCTCCAACCATAGAGACTCCCGCCGCCATCAGTATGATAGTTTATATTAGTGTTCTGATAGGCACTCTGGTCATGACCCTTATCGTCATGATACAACGTTTCAACAAGAATTTGCTGTCCGACGAGGGGTACCTGATGTTTACCCTTCCTACCACCCCCTGGAAGCATATTGTCAGCAAGCTGCTGGTCTCCCTGATGTGGACGATTGCAGGCGGTGTCATCGCTTTTTCAAGCATATTGATCCTTGCCGCAGATGAAATTGATCTGGCAGTCCTCTTCGAAATGATCGGGGATGTTCTGCGCTTGTTCACAGAGAGCCCTGCAGGCCTATCCTCCTTCTTCATAGTGTTGGAACTTCTTTTACTTGGATTTATTTCCCTTGCGTCAGGAGTGCTGATCATTTACGCCTCCATCGCCATTGGCCATCTTACCAGCAAGCACAGGGTATTAGTGTCCCTTGGCGCCTATATCGGACTCTTTACCCTTTCCCAGATTTTGGCCGCCCTGTTGGGTTCCATCCCTGTTTTATCCTATATGACAGATAACGTACCAGATTTCCCTTCGGCATTGCCTCAACTACATCTTGTTTTATGGACATTGATTCTTTTCATCGCTTTCCTCTCAGCCCTCTATTTTGCCATAACCAATACCATTCTAAACAAGCGCCTGAATCTTGAGTAGTTCATTGGTCATAAAAAGCCTTGGGGCCGTAAAGTGCACCCCAAGGCTTTTTGCAATTAAAGACATTAAACCTTGAACTTCTTAATGGATTCATTAAGTTGAACTGCCACATCCTCCAGCCCTCTGGCATGGCTTGCCAGTTCCTCGATAGAGCTTAATTGCTCTTCGGTTGAGGCAGCCACCTCTTCGGTTGAGGCAGCAATCTGTTGGGAAACAGAGGAGATATTATGAATGGAGGCAAGGGTCTGATCCTTGTGTTGATCCATCTCAACAATTCCCGTGCCTATTTCCTCCAACTGTTGGGCCAATTGCTCCATGGAATGGTTGATCTTTGAAAAGAGCTTGGATACGGTAACCACCGCGTCATTCTGGGAATTGAGGATACTCTTTGATACTTCGGCCCGCTCTACAACCCGAGAGGTCTGCTTAACCGTGCCGTCAACAATACGTGCAATCTCCAGAGTGGCTGAGGTTGCCTGCTCTGCCAGCTTTCTGATTTCATCTGCAACCACGGCGAAGCCCCTTCCCATTTCACCGGCGCGGGCGGCTTCTATCGCCGCATTTAAGGAAAGCAAATTGGTTTGATCGGCTATGCTATGAATCACCTTAACAATGTTTTGGATGGTTTGAGAGTTTTGATCCAGCACATGGGCATCGTTCATGATGGCGTGAATGATCTCCGTCGTCTCCTTGGACTTGCTCTCCAGATCTTCAACAGAGGACAACCCTTCTGTTGTCAGACCGATGGTATGATGGGAAAAGTCCTTAATGGCTTTGGCGTGATCTGTAACCCCTAGAATATTCAAAGCCAGATCCCTCATTTTCATAACACCCTGCTCTGAATCACTTGCCTGGGCCGTAGCGCCGCAAGAGATTTCTTGAACCGTTTTGGCTACCTCATGAGACACCAGCGTTACCTGCTGTGCAGTAAAGGCCACAGTCTTTGCAGTCTCACCCACCTTTGCCGCCGTATCGGAGGCTTCCTTGATGAGCGTTCGCATATGGTCAATCATAAGGTTCTGGCTATTGGCCAGAGTACCCAGCTCATCCCTTCTTGTGGAACTGAACTGAATGGTTAGATCCCCGCCAATAACCTTTTGGGAGGCGCTGATGATTCTATTGATGGTCTTCCCCATGCTCAGGGCCATAAAAAGACCGATAGCTATAGCGATGGCTGCGGCAAAAATCATACATATTACTGTGATGTTGCCTATAGCCTTTGCTGAGGCTGTAAAATTCGCAGTGGGAACAAGACCAATAAGGGTATATCCAGTATCCGATACTCGGGAATAGAGGACGATATGCTCCCTCCCCTTATACTGGGTCGTCAAGGTACCCTGATCGTCCTCCTTATTGGCGACTGCCTGAAAAAACTCAGTCTCAAAAATTTGGTTCTCAGGTAAAGTGGCATCCAGAGCTTCACCTATATTCTCCTTCACCACATAAGCAATATCCCTTTTGTCGGGACTAATGAGGTGAACCTCACTATCCTCTCCCAGATTGATATCCTTAAGGGCATCGGTAATGAGCTCTGGCTTAATATTGATAATGAGGACACCGCAGTCTTCACCCTTCACATAGTTGCGAGCCAGCCTTAACTGGGACATACCATAGCTGGTAGAGCTGTTAGATAGCTGCTTATCCAACTCGGTATGGTAACCCACCCATACCGGAGCGCCCATATTCGCCTTAACCAACTGAATCAGTTCAGTATCCTCAACATTCTCATAGCTTTGGGGCTGAAAAATAAGTCCCGAAGTGGAGAGCGACTTGTTATTTCTTAATAACATCGTAATATTCTGTATGAACTTGTTGCTGTAAGTAAAGTTTGCCAGAGTATTAGACAAGTCCTGGAGGTATGAAAAGCTCTCCAGGGTGGTTTCCTGTGTCACTATAGAAAGATAATTGGAATAGCTTTGATCCGACGTAATCTGCCGGGATATGGTATTTACGCTCTCAAAGGACATTTCCAGATATTTGTTAACCTGTTTAATGGTTTCGATGGAGGTCTTTTTTGCCGTATCACTAATGGATGCGACTGAGCTATTATAGGACAAGACCCCCAGAAGAATGATCGGTATGACGGTAAATAAAAAGGATGCGATGAGTTTTGTCCTGATACTAAATAGTTTCTCCGTGAAATGAGAGTGCTTCTTACCAGGTTGTTGCTGTTTCTTCATGTTAGTGTACCTTCCTTAAGTCGCCATCACCATAAAGGCTGAAGTTAATCAATTGCATGCCAAGTTGTGTATATTTTCCACCAAAAAGGGGATTTGAAACACTATATGGTGAAAATAATGTAAAATGATAAAAAAGACACCCGTTAAAGGGTGTCTTTTGGTCGCTTAGATGTTCTATGATGCAGGATCTATTTCCCGCTTTTTCTTTTTCACCGGTGGAAGGGTCTTTCGCTGCTCACCATTAATCAGAGTGGGCTGCTCATTGTTGACAACGGTCTCACGGGTGATCACACACTTTTCAATATTATCCTGAGAAGGAATATCATACATCACATCGAGCATGATGTCCTCCATGATGGCTCTAAGCCCGCGTGCCCCGATTTTTCTTTCAATGGCACGATCGGCAATAGCCTCCAGAGCGCTTTCCTCCACTTCAAGCTGCACGCCGTCCATTTCAAAGAGCTTTTTATACTGCTTGACCAAGGCATTCCTTGGTTTGGTCAGAATATCCACAAGTGCGGTCTTATCCAATTGGTTGAGGGAAACCGTCACCGGCAATCTTCCCACAAATTCGGGGATGAGCCCATACTTTAAGAGATCCTGGGGATTGACCAGGGCAAACATTTCACCCACATCCCGATCCTTCCGGCTCTCCACCTGGGCACCAAAGCCCAGGGACTTCTTACCGATACGATTTTGTATGATTTTTTCAAGGCCATCAAAGGCACCGCCACAGATAAAGAGAATGTTGGAGGTATCAATCTGGATAAACTCCTGATGGGGATGCTTGCGGCCTCCCTGGGGAGGAACAGAAGCCATGGTACCTTCCAAAATTTTTAACAGCGCCTGTTGCACGCCTTCACCGCTAACATCGCGTGTGATGGAAGGGTTATCGGATTTACGGGAGATTTTGTCTACCTCGTCAATATAGATAATCCCTTTCTCAGCGCGTTCAATGTCATAATCCGCTGCTTGAATCAGCTTTAATAGGATATTTTCAACATCCTCGCCCACATAACCCGCCTCTGTCAAAGAAGTGGCATCCGCAATAGCAAAAGGAACATTGAGAATTTTGGCCAGGGTTTGAGCCAGATAGGTTTTCCCGCAGCCGGTAGGCCCCATCAGCAGGATATTGCTTTTTTGAAGCTCAATATCATTCCGGGAGCTCTCGGTGCGTATGCGCTTATAGTGGTTATAGACTGCCACAGCCAGCGTACGCTTGGCTTTATCCTGACCAATGACATATTCATCCAATATTTTTTTAATTTCCTGGGGTTTAGGGATCTCATCCATGGGCTGCTCCACATGAGCATCCTCGAACTCCTCTTCAATGATTTCAGAACAGAGCTCGATACACTCGTTGCAGATATAGACACCGGGTCCGGCCACAATCCTGTTGACCTGCTCCTGTGTCTTCCCACAAAATGAGCATTTCACCTGTTTTTTGTCATCATATCGCGCCATCACATCACCCCGTCACTTTACGCTCCATTACCTGGTCTACCAATCCATAGTCCTTGGCTTCCTGTGCACTCATGAAGAAGTCTCTCTCCACGTCCACCTCAATCTTTGAAAGTGGTTGGCCTGTCTTCTCGCTCAGCATTCTGTTTAAGCGATCCTTCATTTTCAAAATCCATTCGGCATGGATCTTAATGTCAGTCGCCTGGCCTTTAAACCCGCCCAAGGGCTGATGAATCATGATTTCACTGTTGGGCAGAGAAAAGCGTTTCCCCTTGGCCCCTGCTGCGAGAAGGAAGGCTCCCATACTGGCAGCCAAGCCAATGCAGATAGTTGATACATCACATTTAACATAATTCATGGTATCATAAATAGCCATTCCGGATGTAATGGAACCTCCAGGACTATTTATGTAGAACTGGATGTCCTTATCAGGATCTTCGGCTTCCAGGAAAAGCATTTGTGCCACAACAAGGCTTGCGGTAACATCGTTAACCTCATCACTTAAGACAATGATCCGATCCTTTAACAGCCTTGAGTAAATATCATAGGAGCGCTCGCCTCTACTCGTTTGTTCAACAACTACTGGTACTAATGACATAAACAGACCTCCTCTTCTTGTGTTAGTTTTCTTCTATTGATAGGATTCCACACATTGATGAGTTTTAAATAAAATTTCCCGATGCCCGAAGGCTTATGCCTTGGCCTTATCAACCAGCAAGGCAACGGTCTTTTTACGTTCAACAGAATTCTTAATATATTCTATATCGTCCTCGCGCAAATGTTTCTTCATTTCCTCAACCGATTGGCGATAACGCTGAGCCATCTGCTCCAGCTCTGCATCATATTCCTCTGGGGTCACTTCTATATTTTCTGTCTGCGCAATTTTATCCATGACAAGCTGGGTCTTTACATCGCTTAAGGCATGCTCACGATAGTCATTTCTGATCTGGCTTTCATCCATGCCCATCATTTTCAGGTACCCCTCAAGGTTCATGCCCTGATAGCGAAGCTGCATATCAAACTGACGCATCATGTCATCCAGTCGGTGATTGACCATTACCTCGGGAATCTCCACAGTTGCGTTGTCAACGGCCTTCTTAATAATGTCATCTTCAAATTTTCTATCGGCCTGGCTTTGCGCCTGCTCAGTCAGCTTAGCCCGAATGTCGGTTTTATATTCGTCCAAAGTCTCAAATTCACTGACATCTGAAGCAAAATCATCATTGATCTCAGGAAGCTGCTTATATTTGATTTCGTTTACCTTGACCTTGAATACAGCGGCCTTACCCTTAAGCTCTTCGCTATGATAGTCCTCTGGGAAGGTGACGTTGACCTCAGCTTCGCTTCCGGTGCTTACTCCCACAAGCTGATCCTCAAACCCGGGAATAAAGCTACCCGATCCAATGACCAGAGTATAACCGGTGGCTGTTCCTCCTGGGAAGGGAACGCCATCCACACTTCCTTCAAAATCGATATTTACTGTATCCCCCTGCTGGATGGCGCGATCCTCAATGGTAACCAGCTTGGAGTTTCTCTCAGCAATTTTGTTAAGCTCAGCTTCAACATCTGCATCGGTAACCACCACTTCATCCTTCTGGGCGGAAAGGCCTGTGTATTCACCCAGCTCGACTTCCGGTTTTACAGTTACAGTAGCGGTAAAAATGAAGCTCTGTCCGTTTCCGATTTGTACAATATCAATCTCAGGGCGATCCACAGGTTGAATGTCATTCTCATCTATGGCCTTGTCATAGGCATCGGCACAAGCAAAATTAATGGCATCTTCATAAAGGGCCTGTTCGCCGTAATAGCGCTCAACCATGGCACGGGGTGCCTTTCCTTTTCTGAAGCCAGGAATATTGAATCTCATTCTGTTCTTGTTGAAAGCTTTATTCATGCATTCCTGAAAAACCTCAGCAGCTACTTCGATTTCCAGCTTTACAACATTTTTTTCCACATTCTCAATCTTAACGCTCATGAGTTTATGTCCTCCTAAATTATGGTTCTGTAAATATATGATTTACTGATGGAAGAGCCCAAATTAAAGACTTCTTTCAGTATCATTCTCCCTAAACCCGATGGGAACAGGAAAAGCCTGCCCCGGCAAGCTATAAACTATTAGATTATATCATAGCGCCTGAATCATGCCAATAGCAAAAGGCATATCCTTTGCCTAGTACAGCCGGAGAGGATCAAAGCCAATGAGGTTGCAGGAGACCAGATGATACCTGATATTTTGTATCATTTCATCCTTCCAGGCTTCATTAGCCTTCCCATGGATATGGCCATAAATGCATGTTTTCACTCCAAATTCCTCCAGAATCTGGCCAAAGGCATTGGGGTTGTGCTTTTGATCAAAAGGGGGATAGTGCAGCATGGCGATGATTTCTCCCCCCAGCTTCCTTCCTTGTCCCAGAGACAGCTTCAGCCGTTCCAATTCTCGGTTGAAAATCTTTCTATCCTCAGCAGAAAAATCTTCCTCATCAGGAGATTTCCATCCCCGGGATCCGCAAACAGTATATTCTCCTAGGGAATAGGCATTATTGTGAAGGATATTGAGGGTTCGGTAGTTTTTGATATTAAAATGCTCGGAGAACTTGTTCAGGGTACTCCACCAGTAATCATGATTTCCCTTCGAGAGAATCTTTTTTCCGGGAAGGTCCTCTATAAAGGACAGATCCGGGTCGGCCTCAATAAGGTCTATCCCCCACGAGATATCCCCTGGGATAAGCACCCAATCGTTCTCCTCCACCTTGTTCATCCAATGCTCCCTGAGCCTGAGGGCATGATTTTCCCAATGATCTCCGAAAACATCCATGGGCTTATCGGTCCCAAAGGACAGGTGCAGGTCTGAAATAGCATAAACAGCCATTGGATTACTCCATTAAATTCATTTCATTGTTTGGTTCCACCAAGGCAAATCGAATGATCCCCTGTGCCGCAACACTTCCCTCTACCGAGGCCTTGACGGCAACCTTACCCATGCTTCGGCGATAAGCCAGAAACTCGGCTTCAAGAAGAAGGGCATCTCCCGGAATAACCTGACGCCTGAATTTCATTTCCTCAATGCCCGTAAATAGTCCCAGCTTACCCTTGTTTTCCTTAAGCAGCAGGCCTCCCGCACAGGCGCACTGAGCCAGTGCTTCGACGATCATCACCCCTGGCATGATGGGATTCTCAGGGAAATGTCCCTGAAAGTAGGGCTCGTTGAAGGTGACATTCTTGATTCCCGCTACCTTCATGCCCGGTTCTATCTGCGTTGCACCCTCACGGGGAAGCAGAATGAGCTTATCCAGCATTAAAAAAGGATAGCGATGGGGAAGAATTTTTAAAATCTCCAGGGCGCCCATCTCTGTTTTAGATTGCTCCACGACTTTACCTCCTTAGTCCTGATCCCAGTTATGCCATATATTTTGAACATCGTCATGATCTTCTAAACGGTCAATAAGCTTCTCCATATTGTCCATGGCCTCCGTATCGGTCAGCTTGGTATAGGTTTGAGGAATCATGGTAATATCGGCTGATATAAATTCAAAGCCTCCCTTTTCAAAGGCTTCCCTCACATCGGTAAAATCTGCAACCTCGGTAAGGATTTCATAGTACTCATCCTCCACAAGAAAATCAGAAGCACCAGCATCAAGTGCGGTGATCATCATCTGATCATCATCCATGCCTTCTTTCTTTTCTATGATGATCTGGCCCTTTTGGTCAAACATAAAGGAGACACAGCCGTTGGTTCCCATATTCCCGCCATATTTATCGAAAAAGTGGCGAAGATCTCCCGCGGTTCTGTTACGGTTATCTGTAAGGGCTTCTACAATGACCGCAACACCGCTAGGACCATAGCCTTCATAGTTAATGACTTCATAATCATTAGAATTTCCATCACCCGCTGCCTTCTTAATGCTTCTTTGTATGGAGTCGTTGGGCATATTGTTGGTTTTAGCCTTGGCGATGATATCTCTGAGCTTGGTATTGGAAGCAGGATCAGCCCCGCCGCTTTTGACGGCCAAGGCAATTTCTCGACCCAGCTTTGTAAACATCTTCCCCTTCTGGGAATCGGTTTTTTCCTTCTTGTGTTTAATATTGGCCCACTTAGAATGGCCTGACATAATGAAAACACCCCTTAATTTTTTAGTTTTCGTCCTCTATAACTTTACCCGACAAATCCAGTTTGATATTTTTCAATCCTTGCACCTGGCAGCTTAATAAGCCCCCCGTTATTTCCCGTATTTCTTTTTCAAGAAAATCCCTGCGCTCCCTGGGAACATAGACAGTGAAGGTCACTTTCTCGGTATAATCTACGCCGGCTAAAATGAATTTCTCATTTAATAGCATATTCTGCAGTCTTCCGGACAGATGATATTCTATCGGTATTTTGATTTCAAGGCAAGGCTTTACCCAAATCTCCTCTGCATTCTCAAGGCCTCCGGCACAGGCTTTGCCATAGGCTCTGACCAGACCTCCGGCTCCTAAAAGAACCCCGCCGAAATACCGTGTGACGACCACCACCACATTTAAAAGTTCCCTTTTCCGGATAACCTCAAGGATGGGCAGGCCCGCAGTCCCTTGCGGCTCCCCATCGTCACTGTAGCGCTGGTAAAGGGCATCCTCCTCAACAGAATAAGCATAGCAGTTATGGGAGGCATCCCAATGGCTTCCCTTGATCGACTGGATAAAGTCTATGGCTTCCTGCTCCGTTAAGACGGGTTTGGCCTGTGCAATAAAGCGTGAACGCTTTTCTTCAAGAAGGAAGGTTCCCTCTTTTCTGATGGTCTTATAGCTCTTCAAAATCCACCCTCATTTTAAATTCTGTCATGAAATCAAAAAGGATGACCCCAAGTCATCCTTCATTTTATCAGATTATAGGTATCTAATGCAAAAGTAGGTTGAGCCTGCACCCCTTTTCAAAATTCGGGGGGCACACCCTTTTTTTCGCAAAGCTTTTTATAGGATTGGAGCACCAAGGATTTATCCTGACTGTAGGTAATCATTTCAAGAGCCTCGGGAATGGTGAAAAAACCTGCTTGTGAAAACTTCTCAGGCTCGGATATTTTGTATACCTCTTGATCGGTCTCCATAATATACCAAGCAATACGATTACATACGGGCATCTGACGTGTCACAGAATAAAACTCATAATAGGTCCTTCCGGCCTGCTCCGCAATGGTTCCCTTAATACCGGCTTCCTCATATACCCTGCGAACAGCAGCGTCCTGTGGGCGCTCATCCGCCTTTATCAAACCCTTTGGCATGACCCATTCATTTTTTTCATTCAGCAAGAGAAAAACTTTCCGATTAAAAAAGACCACGCCACCGGCACAATCTCTTAAAAGCATTTTTAAGCTCCTTCCATCTCTTTGGTGCGATGCTGATTAAGCTCTTGAAGCCAATTCTTTGCACAAAAAAAGGCACTGTTTATGTAACTATGAATAATAATTGCTTCAACTCGTGCCCCCAGTTCATTATCGGTGAACTGATGAAAGTTATATCATTAAAGGAGGAACAAGATCATTGGTATGTTAATTCTTTACCAAAGAATTAATTTCTTAAAACAATTTTTGTTGACTTTATTTCTCTTTTTTTATTTTATCCGGGTTGGGCATCATTCCATATTCGTTCCAGAATGATGCCGCTACCCGAGCGTTAGCTTCATCCATATGATCCGGCAGAACCTGTGAGGAATAGCGCTCAATAATCTTGATGTCCTGCAAAGAGAGTGTACTTTTGTTCTTCATGTTTAAATTGGTATTCATAAACACACCCCCTATTCAATGTAGAGGTTTCTTAAGGTCTAATAACCCAAACTACAACATCTTATGCAGGGATCAAGCTGTTTAGTAAACAAATCTTTGGACGCCTATTCATCTTGTTGAGTGCCATCACATCTCAGGCTCAATTAATCCGTAATGTCCATCCTTTCTCCTATAGACAACATTAACAGTTTCGTTATCGGAATTGATAAAGACGAAGAAACTATGCCCCAGAAGGTTCATCTGTAGAATAGCCTCCTCAACATTCATGGGCTTTAGAGGGAACCGTTTGGTTCTTACAACACCATAATCCTCATCCTCATCAATATCTTCAAGAATAGTAAAATTCTCAGGAACAAAGGCCTCCTGGTGAATTTTTCTACCCAGCTTGGTTTTATGCTTTCTGATCTGCCTTTCCAGCTTTTCAACCACTAGATCAATCGCTGTATACATATCACTGCTCTGCTCCTCGGAGCGGATAATGGTTCCATTGGAATAAATGGCAACTTCAAAATTAAAACGATCCTTCTCTACCTTGAAGGTTAAAACCGCTTCAGCGTCGGGCCTGAAGAACTTATCAAACTTGCCGATTTTCTTTTCTGCTTTTTCTTGCATGGCCTGCGTTACACTGATGTTCTTTCCTTTGACGATAAACTTCATAGAAACAACTCCTCTCAAAAAGGAACTTAGGTTTTGTATTTTGATATTACCCATATAAATCCTTTCTGAACCAACGAAGTTATCCACAAATCTATGAATAAATCTTCCACAGGCAGGAGAAAAGTGTGGGTAATTCTGTGGATAATGTGGAAAACCCGCATCAATAGAGGGAGTTTCCTTTAATGATGCGGGTACTGCTTTTCATTATGCCCTTCCATGCTGGGGATTATTTTCGAATGAACATCTGCACGAATACATAACCATATTTGCCACTCTTGGCAATGCCAATACCGCTATAGTTATAGCTGCTATTAAGAATATTGGTGCGATGACCCTCTGAATTCATCCATGAAGTGACAGCCCCCTGAATGGTAGAATTGCCTGCAATGTTCTCGGCGGCCGATTTAAACGTTATGCCAAATTGTCTCATCATGTCAAAGGGTGACCCATAGGTGGGTGAATAATGTGAAAAATAGTTATTCTGCACCATATCATTGGCCTTCAGCCTTGCCACTTTCATGAGCTCCGCATCCGCCTGGAGAGGTGACAACTTATTATTGGCTCTCTCTTGGTTGATGAGGTCCAGAAGGGTTCTCTCATCCTGGCTGAGGTCTCCGCTGGGCTGTTGGGTCCCAGTGGAAGGTGCCGGGCTGGCATTGGGATTAGACGGAACGGTTGTTGAGGGTGCTTTGGGTGTGGCTGCCGGTTTGGGTAGGTTGGCAGGATCAGCCAGATAGGCCTTAGCAACACAGCCGACTTTACCGGTATCGGGGTCGAAGACCGCATACCAGTCCCCGATTTGCGCCAGAACATTAACCCACTTGTTTTTCTTGAAAACGCCAATGATGTCATTGCTCATGGAAGGACCGTTACGAAGATTTAATTCGTTAGCGGTCACGACTCCACTGATAAAGTTAACCTTCTCAAAGGTCTGGGCAGCTTCAGCCTTGCCGCCTTTTAAGCTGACAAGAGTTAGTGTAAACAAAAACACAAATGACGCAGCCAAAATACGTCTTTTCATACTCTCCCTCCAATGTCTGAATTTATTTTCCCTGTTAGTATTCTCTTTTTTCTTTGAATTATTTTATGTTTTTGTTGAGGAACTCCTAAGAGCCAAGGTACTTGCTCTTAATATTAAAAAAGCAACACTTTCCTTTCGGTAGTGTTGCCTCTTTTACGCAATTTATAAGTGATGACACAATTTTTGTGGTTACTCTTTTGAAGTGATATTCATAAGGCTTAAGATTTCGCCCTTTGGAAAGTGGTATTTCTTGTTGCAAAAATGACAAACAAGCTCGGCACCCTTTTCATCCTCGGCAATTTCCCCAAGATCCTTCTTTCCAAGGCTCATCAGATTCCGCTCCATACGCTCCCTGGAGCAGTTGCACTGATAGCTGACAGGACAGGTGTCAAAAACCTCTACAGATTCATTTGGAAAAATGCTCCCGATAATATCTTCAGGCGTTTTACCCTGATGAATAAGGGTGGTGATAGGTAATAAACCTGCGATTCCCTTTTCGATCATCTCAATAGCACCATCGTCCGCATCGGGTAGAAGCTGTATGAAAAAACCTCCCGCAGCCTCCACTTTACCACCCGCCCCAATAAGCACCCCCAGATTCATAACGGTGGGCGTCTGCTCGGAATAGGCATAGTAGTAGGTAAGATCCTCGGCAATTTCTCCTGATACCAGGTCAACATAGCCAATATAGGGCTCTTTCAGGCCGATGTCTTTGATAACATTCAAATAGCCTGAACCCACGGCTGTTTTTATATCAAACTTTCCTATATCATTGAGTGGCACATCAAAATGAGGGTTGTAGGCATAACCCCTCACTCCCCCATTGGCATCGGTCACAGCAACAATTCCGCCAATGGGTCCGTCGCCCTTGATTTGAATAGTCATGGAATGCTTCTCACCCTTTAAGGTTTGACTCATCAACGCCGCTCCGGTAAGAACCCTGCCCAGAGCAACGGTGGGCGTGGGGTTCATCTCATGAAGCAGCCGCGCCTTTTCCACTGTCTGAGTGGTAACGGCGGCAAAGATACGTGCCTGGCCTGAGAGAGCCATGGCCTTAGCTATATAATCGTGCATTATACTTCACTCCTTCCCGAACGATTGACAATGAGTTCCGCTTTATTGCGCAGCCTATTACGAGCCGAGTCATGCTGTACGCTATACGCACCCTATAGAGTGAGCAATGCGCGTTTAGCAAAACTTATAGCGGGATTAATTTTCAACGTTCCCATCATAAACACACAGTATGCCTGTATCATAGCTTAAATCGGGGAATAGGTCCTCAATATCCTCTCCCTTGAACATCCGTGTAAATACGGTGTTCAGGTGAATGGCTGCCGTATCGGCAATATCGGTCAAAAGCCCATCAATGGAAACCGTATGGGATTCACCAGTAAAGGGGTTTACCCAGGTGCGCCTTTTTCTGTTTGCCCAATCAATGGTCTGGTCATATACCACCGGATAGGGGGGCTTTGGCGGCTTGATACCCCCTCCGGTGAGGCTGTCGAGCCAGGATACCAGTGCCTTTTTCCAGCCCTTTGGATCATACAGTAGGTCATGGCCCCTATAAAAATCTGTCAATAGATTATTTAGCTCTCTTTCATTGGCTTCTATACCATAAAGCTCTAAATAGGCCTTAGAAAGAAAGTCAGAAACCCCTTCGGGCCATTTTGGACCAATGTCCACCAGTTTTCTGGTTTTAACCCTATAGGCTGAAACCCCCTTGATTTCTTTCCAGAGGAGAACATCCAAGGCTATTTCCACCTGCTGGTGGGTCACCTTCCGAGGCGTTCCATCCATCCCCCATATCCACTGGTTGGTTGCCCAGTATACATAGGGATGGATCATCCGATCCAGGGTAAAATGGCAAATGGCGCCGCAAAGGTAAATGGCCAAATCCATCCATCCTTTGTCATAGGACACGTTGGTCAATCTTTTGAAACCTTCATATAAAAAGGCACCCGTCTTATTCCGATGCAGGGTATGCCCCAGCCCTTTCAAAGGTCCTTTTCCCGACATGGGAAAGCACTTATAGAAAAACAAGGGATCCGGACCCTGAGCCCCCAGATAGTAAAGAGAGCGCTTTTGCATTACGCCCTCCAGTATTCTTCGACTTTCCAATCTCTCCAGAACTCCGTCGGCCAAGAGAATATGGGTTAAAAAATCCGCCATAGATTCCTCTTTTAATAGCTAGCTAGCATCAAATTCCTGGGGCTTTTCCTGGGATAGCCCAAAATAATTGATCAGGGCCTTAACAATACGCTCAGAAGCCTTCCCGTCACCATAGGGATTGACAGCCTTGGCCATTTTCTGATACTCCTCGCTATGGTCAAAAAGCCGTCTCGCCTCCCTGTAGAGGGTATCCTTTTGAGTCCCTGCAAGCTTGACCGTACCGGCCTTGATAGCTTCAGGCCTCTCCGTCTCGTTTCTTAAAACAAGTACGGGCTTACCCAGAGAGGGTGCTTCCTCCTGTAGACCTCCTGAATCTGTCATAACCAGGTAAGAGCGTGCCATGAGGTTATGCATATCCTGAACATTAAGGGGCTCAATAAGGTGAATTCTATCATGCTGTCCTAGTATTTTCCCCGCAGTCTCACGGATGACGGGGTTTAAATGGACGGGATAAATAATTTCAATATCGGGGATATCCTCAACCAACATCCGAAGGGCTGTGAAGATATTCTCAAAGGGTTCACCCAGATTTTCCCTGCGGTGGGCCGTGACAGAAATAACCCTTTTGTTATCAAAGCTGTAGGAGGCTAGGAATTGGTCTGCGAAACAATAATCCTTCTTCACGGTATCTGACAGGGCATCAATAACCGTATTGCCTGTCACTACAATGGTATCGGCCGGAACATTCTCCTTAATAAGGTTTTCCTTGTTGGCCCTGGTAGGTGCAAAATGAAGGTCGGCAATAGCCCCCGTCAGTTTACGGTTCATTTCCTCAGGGTAGGGAGAGTATTTATCATAGGTTCTTAAGCCGGCTTCCACATGGCCCACCCTGACCTTGGCATAAAAAGCGGCGAGGGAGGCTGCAAAAGTGGTCGTCGTATCGCCGTGAACCAGCACCATGTCGGGCTTAAAATCGGTATAGACGGCATAAAGCCCTTCGATGGCCCGTGTGGTGATATCCACAAGGGTTTGCCGATCCTGCATAATATTAAGATCAAAGTCCGGCTTAATTTGGAAGATTTCAAGCACCTGATCCAGCATTTGCCGATGTTGGGCTGTGACGCACACCCTCGAGTCAATGGCTTCGTGCTTCTTCAGCTCTTTGACCAAGGGTGCCATTTTAATGGCTTCGGGTCTTGTTCCAAAGACCGTTAACACCTTTATTTTCTGCATGATTATCTCCTGGAATCAATTTGATCATTAGCTCGTGTGTTCAGCTTCGTCCTTTAGTTCAGGGGATTCATCCGTCTGAGCCTTCTCAGAGTGTGGTTTTTTTCCGGTAGCAACCTCCTGTTGGGCATCCGAAAGCTCAAAAGCATTGGACGCCTCGGTCTGCCGAACCCGCTTTTCGGGATCAGGAGTGGTTAGGTCACTTAAGTTGCGTGCTCCTGCTATTCCAAACATGACAAGGATAATCAGAAGGATCAGTGAAGGAAGCAGGCCTTTATCCACAAGGGCAATGGAGAACAATCCCAAACCGCCGCTGATGATGTAAAGGATAATGACCGACATTCTATGGCTGATTCCCATATCCAAAAGACGGTGATGGATATGCCCTCTATCGGCTTCACCAATGGGTCGCCCGCCAACGATTCTCCGGATGATGGCAAAAGCCGTATCGAAAATCGGAAGGCCCAGAACCAGGATAGGAATTGCCATAGCCAGGGCTGTAACCGATTTCATGGTTCCCTCAATGGAGAGAATGGCCAGGACAAAGCCTAGAAAGGTTGAGCCCGTATCCCCCATGAATATCTTGGCCGGGTTGAAGTTGTAGGGCAAAAACCCGAAGATGGCCCCTACCAGTGAAACGGCAATGATGGCCACATCATCCTGGTTTCGGATGACGGCCACAATATAAAGGGAAAGGGTTGCAATACCGGAGACACCTGCTGCAAGACCATCCAAGCCGTCAATAAGATTAATGGCATTGGTGACGCCTACAATCCAGAGTACCGAAATAACAAAGGCAAGAATATCTCCCAAAAGATACATCATGCTCGGATGGGTGGCCACAGTCGCCTGAAAGGGCTTGGAGATGGCAAGGATCCTTGAACCTGTTGCCACAACAATAACAGCGGCCAGAAGCTGTATGGGAAACTTAATTCTCGCTCTCAAGGGTTTAATATCATCTACCACACCAAGTACAATGATAATAAGGACACCCGAAATCATCCCCATGGCCTTGGGCTGTGACAGATAGGCGAAAAATACCTTGGAATCCTTGGTTGAAAAGCTGTAGATCACAGCAATGAGGAAGCCGACAATAATAGCCAGCCCTCCCATAAGGGCCATGGGCTTTTTATGAACCCGCCGGTTATCCTTGGGCACATTGACGGCCCCTGAATTAAAGGCAATTCGTCTGGCAATGGGCGTAGCAAAAAAAGCTACGATCAAAGCTACCGCAAAGGCCACTAAATGATGGTACTCAATAATGATCATATTATTTACACCTCTGATCCATTAAAGAAGCCGTCTTTTTGAAGCTGAGGTTCCTCGTATTTCAAAACACGAACCCCGGCCTCCTTTAACAGCTCCATGGAGAGATTGTCCGGGTAGTCTCCTTTAAAAATGATCTTTGTGATTCCGGCATTAATGGCCAGCTTGGCACAAAGCACGCAGGGCTGAGTGGTCACATAAAGGACGCCATCCTTAACGCTAATCCCTGAATAAGCGGCCTGGGCAATGGCATTTTGCTCGGCGTGGGTGGCTCTGCAAATCTCATGGCGCTGGCCTGAGGGAACATTCAGCTCCTCCCGCAGACAGCCTGTTTCATGACAATGCTTACACCCTACCGGTGCGCCATTATACCCTGTGGCCAAAATACGTTTATCCTTGACAATCAAAGCTCCTACCTGCCTGCGCATGCAGGTAGAACGTGTTTTGACCAGTTCCACTATTCCCATAAAGTATTCATCCCAAGACGGACGCATAAACGCACCCCCAATCTTTTTTTCGGCAGGCCTCTATTTTGTACCGAAAAGCCTGTCTCCGGCATCGCCCAGACCGGGAACGATGTATCCGATATCGTTTAAGCATTCATCCACGGCCGCACAATAGATACCCACATCGGGGTGCTCTGAATTGAGCCTTTTTACGCCCTGCTTGGAGGCAATAAGACAGACGAATTTAATGTTCTTCGCACCATATCTTTTCATAAAACGGACCGCATCGCAAGCGGATCCACCCGTAGCCAGCATGGGATCAAGAACCACCACATCTCGCTCGCTAATATCCTCGGGCAGCTTACAGTAGTATTCAACCGGTTCCAAGGTATCATGATCACGGTACAATCCAATATGTCCCACGCGTGCCATGGGAACCAGCTTCAGCATACCGTCAACCATTCCTAGGCCTGCTCTCAATATGGGTACAAAGGCCAGCTTCTTTCCTGATATGATCTTGGTTTTGGCCAATCCCACCGGGGTTTCAATCTCGACTTCCTTTAAGGGAATGTCTCTTGTCACTTCGTAGCCCATCAACATGGCGATTTCAGAGGCCAGCTCACGAAATTCCTTGCTGCTGGTGTTCTTATCACGAAGAAGTGAAACCTTGTGTTGAATTAGTGGGTGATCAAAAACAAAAACTCCGCTCATTATAAAAGCCCTCCCGATTTACCTATTTTAAATATTCATTTTCAATTTTTGTAATGCCATCTATACGTCTCTGATGCCTTTCATCATGCGAAAAGGCCGTCCCCAGCCAGGTATCCACAATGGCAAAGGCCAGCTTTTCCCCGACAATGAAACTTCCCAATGCTAAAACATTCGTATCATTATGCTCACGGGTCAGTCTGGCTGATAAAAGATCTCCGCAAAGGGCCGCCCGGATACCCTTCACCTTGTTGGCTGCAATGGATATCCCTATTCCGGTGGAGCAAACTAGGATACCCTTCTCGCACTCACCCTTGCTTACGGCTAGTGCGGCTTTTAAAGCATAGGCGGGATAATCCACCGAACTCTCATCATAGGTTCCAAAGTCCACAATCTGGTGGCCTTGCTTGGCTAAATAAGCTTTGATGCTTTCTTTGAGTCCGAATCCCCCGTGGTCACTTCCTAAAGCTAATTTCAAAGCATTCTCCCTCTCTTTCATCATTGATTTTATAGTAATCATATCTCAATGTCAAAACGAAATCTCCTGCTCCTCTAATTTTTCAAAAAGGTCCAGCAGACAGGCTTCAATATCATAGGAGCAGTTCTTATAAACCTTCTCATCTAAGCCAAAGGGATCCGTAATATCAGAAGCCTCCCCCTGGGTAAAGTCTTTCAGGGTAAAGACCTTGTCGGCTGCCTCAGGATAGATATCTAAAATCATTTCTCTGTGATGTTGGGTCATGGTCAGTATCAGCCAGCTCTCCCTAATATCCTGTATATCCAGAACCCTTGCTCTATGTGTCTTCAGGTTGATCCCAAACTCTTTTGCCATAATCTCTATGGCCTCCGGGCTTGCAGGATCTCCCTCAAAGGCATAAATGCCCGCCGATGCACCCTCCAGATGATTCCTTAGCTCCGCTCTGTCGACCAGAATGTGATTGAAAAGAGCTTCAGCCATCGGGCTTCTGCAGGTGTTCCCGGTACAGACAAACATAATCTTTTTCTTCATGTCTTTAAAGTCCTTTCATACATTAATGATCTTTCCCCCAGCAGCTTTTTTTAACCGATTCATAATCGCCTGGCCAATGCCTTTTTCACAAAATGCCTCTGAGTAAATGATATCCACATCTGTCTCATCAAATTTTCTAAGTGCCTGGTAAAGTCCTGCGGCCAATGTTGAAGGCTCATGCAAAGACCCTGCTGGTATAATGACATCCCCCAGAAACCTTCCCATGTTCTCTGAACAGGTCAGTATCCCAATCTTGCGACCCTCCTGCTGTTTTTCCAGGGTAAGGGTATTTATTCTTTCCACCACTTTTTCAGTGTCCCCTTCGACAAGAACCAATCCGGCCCTTGGGGAATAATGGCGATATTTCATTCCGGGAGAACGGGGCTTTTGATCCTTATGAACCTCCAGAACCGTGTCGGACATAATAGGGCCCAAAACCCTTTCCAGCATCTCACAGGTGATTCCCCCTGGTCTTAAAATGATGGGAACGGGCGCGGTAATGTCCAGCACCGTAGATTCAACACCCACCGTACAGGGCCCTCCGTCAATGATGTAATCGATGCGACCCATTAAATCCTCGGCAACGTGCTGGGCTGTAGTAGGGCTGGGCCTGCCCGACAAATTGGCGCTGGGAGCAGCCACACTGGCACCGGATTGCTTGATGAGTTGAAGGGCTGTAGGGTTTTCAGGCATACGAACCGCAACGGTGTCCAGTCCTGCCGTAATACAATCGGGTACCTTGGAAGATTTTTTAAAAACAAGGGTCAGAGGGCCCGGCCAGAACGTTTCCATCAAAACCTTGGCGTGGGGCGGAATATCCCTTACTAATAAAGGAAGCTGCGAAAGCTCTGCAATATGCACAATGAGGGGATTATCTGAGGGCCTACCCTTGGCCTCAAATATTTTTTTGACTGCCCGTGGGTTCAGAGCATCGGCACCCAAGCCGTAAACCGTCTCGGTTGGAAAAGCGACCAGATGCCCATTACTAAGACTCTCTGCTGCCTCTAAAAGCCCTTGGGCATCATCGGATTGAATTATTTTTGTCATGATATATTCACCTTTAAATCAGTCTAACCAGACGCATGAGTCTTATATAAACACTCCTATTATAACAGAAAAAAGATAAAAATTAAGGGGTAGACTGCTCTACCCCTTCTTTTCTTTATTGTCTTTAAATCGAATCCCCTTGGAGGTTACCTGTTCCTCCGACTTTATGTAGTAAGCGTTTTTAACACAGCCCTCTTCCTTTTGTCGAAGAGCTCGGCCCTCCTTGTAGCACCCGTCACAGAACCTACCACTGTTTAGCGCCTTTCCACAAAGCTCACACCGAATAAAGCCCTTATTATCGCCCACAATCTCCAGGCGATCCTCCTTAAGATAGCGTCTGATGGATTTTAATCCCACATTAAGCTCATGCATAACCTCATTGGAACTCGCACCTGGATGAAGGCTAAGGTAATCCTTAATCCTTGAAAATTCATGTTCTTCAACAGGAAAACAGGCGGGACAAACTACTTCAAAGGAAACCCTGTCAAATAGCCTGTGACATCTGACACATTCAAAAGTTGCCATGGAGCCTCCCGTTTATTTCTTTGTATCGAAAAAGTACGATGGAACGTTGGCGTTCACTGGTTGATAGGCACCCTTTACCCGTTTGAAGTTCTCGGCCTGGTCAATCTTTTCCTTTGTTTCTCTAAGCTCGGCTTTAGCCAAGGTAATATTCTCATCCTCAAGGGATTTAATCTCTCCAATGAGTTGATGGATAGTCACCACAACCTCCTTGAGTTCCTTCGCCCCAGGCAGATGGTGCCGCGGCAGATCCTCAAGAGATTCAACAGAGAGGGCGCTTTTTAGCCTCGCGGAATAAGCAATGAACTCTTCATCCAGCTTGTCCACAGCATCCATTCGAACCTGCTTTTCATTCAGGAAGGTTTCCAAGTCCTCCATTCTGCCCGAAACAATGGCTTCCTTCTCGCTACGGGTAAACAGAAGCATCTCCTTGACTAAATCCAGCTTTTTTTGGCTTAGCTCATTCATTTTATCAATGGTCTTAATCGGTTCCATGTTGCCCCCTTTTTAGACGGGTGCCGCCTCCGGTTTCTTCACTTGATGCTTGGCAATCCTCATGGCCTGCTCCCAAGTGTCTCTCAGCACCTTGGCAAAGCCCAGGACCTCCTCGAGAATCTCTTTGTCCTTAGCATAATTAGCATCCACCAGCCTGCCCAGAAGGTATTCATAGATGGAGAAAAGGCTGTTGGACAATTCGTAATTCATATCGAGGGTATTCATAAATTCCTTGATGATATCTTGTGCCCGAATAATATTATTATGTGCGTCCTGAACGTTACGCTTTTCTATGCTGTCCATTCCCCGCATGATAAACTTGATCAGACCGTTGTAAAGCATCAAGGTAAGTTCTTCAGGGCTGGCAGTGTTTATTGAGTTTTCCTTGTATTGATTATAGGCGTTATATGCAATCATGGGTAAAACCTCCCGATACTGCTTATGGTTTAATAGCTATGAGTATGGCCCTGACCTGCTTTTATCCCTGTCCGCTACTGAATTGGCTGGTAAGCCACGCACTTTGCTGGTTCATCTTGTTGAGCATTATCTCTAAATTTGAAAACTTAAGGTAATAGTTTTCTTCTTTTCTAATGAGCTTGTCAATAAGGCTGTCTATCCTGTCATCATAGTTGTCCAATTCATCAGCGAGTGTATTCTGTGTGTTTGAAACATCATTTTCAATGCCAGCCTTTTCCAGAAGAATGCCCTTATAGCCCTTTTCACTTCTGATGGTCGACACATTGTCCTCGATGATGTCCGATATCCTATGGAAGAGACCCGATTGGTTATAGCGCACCTGCTTTTCACTGATTGTAAAATTTCTGGAATAAGTCGGGTGCTGGGAAGAGGTTCCGGTCAGAAGCTTGGCAACCTCATCGGGTTTCTCCAGAAGAGCTTTTTGAAGCTTGTCCTCTTCCAGATAGAGTTTACCGTTGTCGTTATAGGATCTGGATTCAATACCTATGTCTCTCAGTGAGATACCCACACCCTCCACCTTTTCATAGAGGGCCTTGCGCATGGAAAGAGTGATTTGCTGAAGAATACTATCACTACGAAGAATTCCGGCCTTAGCTTTTTTCTCCCAAGCCTCAATATCCTTCTCTTCCATCCCTTCCTTCTGCTCATCGGTGAGAGGCTGATAATCCCTATCATATTTTTCCTTTGTTTTTCCACTGATGTCATCAATGAGCTTATTGTAATCCTCAATAAAGCTCTTGATATTCTTGATGACTGACTCGGTATCCTGCTCCACTGACAGGGTTTCTCCGGTAGAAGAGGCATCATGGGCCTTCTTAAGCGAATAATTGACGCCATTGACTGTAAAGTTATTGGTACTTCTTACAACTGTTTGATTCCCATTGATCAGGATTTCAGCATCCTGGCCTTCGGTAACAGTGCCTAGGCCCAATGCGGATAGAAAGCTTCCGCTGTTGTCGGCCATTTTAAGGGTCTCACCCGCACCTGTTTGCTTTGAAGACAGGGTTATTTTATCTGTCATCTCATCATACCCGATGGTAACATTGGCGTCAGCATCGTTATTAATCTTTTCAAAGACTTTCTCCAGGGTATCGGTGGGATTAGCAGTAAATGTTTTTCCATTGATGGTAAATACAGCCATTCCACCATCATTAAAGGTTAGGGGTGTTCCTAAGGAGTTTCTTACTGAAAGCAATGTACTCTTTAAGGATATACGGTTTGAAGCGCCATTGGTAAGCCCAAGACTTCCTAAGCCTCCCGATGTACCCGAGGGCTGATTGACGGTTACTTTTGTGGCACCATTGACGGTATCCAATGAGAAATTATACTTTCCATTAGCGCTATTGTAGGAGAGATCGACTTTCAGCTTTGATTCACCAAAGGCCTTGTTCAGCGCCTCCTGGAACTTAGTGGCAAACTCGTTTTCATCGGCATAGTTTTCAAGGGTTATTTCTTTAGAAACACCATCCAACGAAACGACAATTTTCTTGCCTCCCAGGTGGGTGTTATCAAGGGTTCCTGTGATCGCCTTGCTCACACCCTCGGCACCTTCACTGACACTCTTTGCCGACTCAGCCAGCTTGATGACCTTGACACTCTGTGACCCAACAGTGGCATTCCCCGAAGCTGTGGCCGAAAAATAGTCACTGTTATTGAGTTTAATTGTTTTAGCCTTGATGGAATTCTCAGAAAGAAGATAAGAAGATCGGTTGACGATGTCAAAGAACTTGCTTTTAAAGCCCATAAGCGAAGAGCTTACACTCCTGTAGGCCTCCTGTTTCCATTGCACCAAGGTCTTTTTCTGCTTGAGTGTATCAAGAGGTATTCTTTCTGCCTTCATAAGCTCGGCTACCATCGAGTCGGTATCCAGACCAGAAAGACCCGTTAATCTCATCTTGGATGTAAAATTGGTTATTCCATTCATGGTGTAGTCACCTTCTTTCGTCTACCAATAAGCCTGCTCGCTCCAGCATGTTGGCAAACATGTCCAGAATTTTTTCAGAAGGTATTTCTCTTATAACTTCTTTTGTATCTGTATCCACAATCTTGACAATAACCTCATTGGTCTTCTCATGGATTCTAAACTCAAGGGATCTCCCTTGCATCTGCATAGTTTCATTAGCCTTATCAACAGCTCTTTTGATAAAGGCCTCACTCACTTGAGTTTGTGCTATCTCTTGTTCCTCTGATACGGTTGCTTTTGTGGCCGTATCAACCCTTCCCTGACTCTGTCCCACATTTGTTGTAGGCCGTAATGATGCATCCATGCCTTCAATTCTCATATCAAGATCCCTCCTTGAATCTGTTCTATTAATAACATCGGCATTATTCAGAGAAAAATTAGCCTAGAGTTTATAGATTAAAAATGAAAATTTTTTGTTTAAGACTAAAGGTTGTTGGTAAAATTCCGATATAACTAACATGAAGCTTATTTCCTCCATCAAGGCGCCAAAGAGGAATAGGCTGCACAACCAGAGTCCCGGTTGGTAGGGGCTTAAGAATGGGAGAAAGGATTCTCCCCACGAAAAATCAAGGAGGATGATTTTATGAGAATCAATCACAACATCGCATCATTAAACACTTATCGTCAATTGTCCGCAAACACCACAAGTGGTTCAAAGTCACTTGAAAAGCTGTCCTCAGGTCTTCGTATTAACAGAGCCGGTGACGATGCTGCCGGTCTTGCCATCAGTGAAAAAATGAGAGGTCAGATTCGTGGTTTGGATCAGGCTTCCAGAAACGCTCAGGATGGTATATCTCTTATCCAGACCGCTGAAGGTGCTCTCAATGAGACCCACAGCATTCTGCAGAGAATGAGAGAACTTGCTGTTCAGTCAGCTACTGACACCAATACCGCTGAAGACCGTGCAAAGATCCAGTCCGAGGTTGATCAGCTGGCTGCGGAAATCACCAGAATCTCCAACACCACTGAGTTTAACACCAAGAACCTTCTTGCAGGCGGTCTGAGCACAAGATTCCACATCGGCGCCAACCAGGGCCAGAATGTTGATATGACCATTGCAGCCATGGACGCATTTACTTTAGGTGTTGCAGGTAGCCGGGTTGTTGCAGGCGCATTTACCGCTGAAGACACAGGCATTACCTCCACATCTAATTATGGTGCTGGTTTGACAGATCAGACCTACCAAATCGAAACCACCGCCACTGCTGCATCTACAACAGCCTTTATTGGTGGCGGAGGAATACCAGGCGGTACCATTTCCGGAACCTATACCGGGGATCAAGACCTTGCTGTCCAAATCAGGCTTGATTCATTTTCAGCCGCAGGCGCAGGTGCTACCGTAACAGCGTTCTCCTACTCCCTTGACGGCGGTACGAGCTGGACAACAGTTAACTCAGACACCGGAGCACTTGGCTCTACCGGTATAACCTGGACAGCTGGCACCTACAATAACACAGCTAATGCAGCAGAAAATCAGATCCTTAATTCCACCTTCACCGCAGCCTCCTACACCGCACAGCTGCAAGACGCAGCCGGTGTTAATATTGGTGCTGCAGTATCCTTCAGACATTCCACTACATCGGCCGTTATCGGTAACGCAGCAACAGGCGAAACAATGCAAATTAATTTTGCAGCAGGTGCGGTTACAACTTCTACCGCTGGTGATAATGCAACTCAGGTTGTAACCACTGTTGGTTCAACAGCTGCTCAAGTCGGTATCAATGGTGAAGTAACTACCAGAGCTACTGTTTCTGCAGGTATCAACGTCTCTTCACAGGATGCCGCCGACAGTGCAATTACCACCATCAACGATGCTCTCGAAACCGTTTCTGTTGAACGCTCCAAGCTTGGTGCTATGCAGAACAGACTTGAGCACACCATTGCAAACCTGGGTACCTCTTCTGAGAACTTGACCGCATCTGAATCACGTGTCCGTGACGTGGATATGGCTAAGGAAATGATGGAGTTCACCAAGAACAACATCCTTACCCAAGCTGCACAGGCTATGTTGGCTCAGGCCAATCAGCAGCCTCAGGGAGTTCTGCAACTTCTCAGATAATCAACCTGGAATAATTGACGAAGCCGGAAGATTTATTCTTCCGGCTTTTTTATGTCGCAGATTTTACTTAGAGATTCTTTATTGCGGAGCAGTGGTACGACAGTACCTGCGGTGCAATATTATAGAATCACTTAGTAAAATCAAGACAAGGAGCAGATTTTACTTAGAGATTCTTTGGTACGACAGTACCTGCGGAGCAATATTATAGAATCACTTAGTAAAATCAAGACAAGGAGCAGATTTTACTTAGAGATTCTTTATTGCGGAGCAGTGGTACGACAGTACCTGCGGAGCAATATTATAGAATCACTTAGTAAAATCAAGACAAGGAGCAGATTTTACTTAGAGATTCTTTATTGCGGAGCAGTGGTACGACAGTACCTGCGGAGCAATAAAGAATCTCTAACCGAAATCAAGATTAAAGCTCCAAGGTTTTCCCTTGAAGCCTTTGCTTTAAATCTGGAAGTCTTTATGCTTCCCCTTTATTTTTGGAGAATTTATTATTAAGTAACTGTATGTCAGTTTCTTTTCCCGCTACGGCAGAGATATTCTCCTTGCGGATCTCCTCATAAACCTCTTTACGATGTATGGCTACGCTCTTTGGAGCATTGATGCCGATGCGCACCTGGTCTCCCTGTATATCGATGATGGAAAGCTCGATATCATGTCCAATCATCAGGGCTTGGCCCTTTTTTCTTGTCAAAACGAGCATGGTATCCACTCCTTTACCCAAGGGCTTTTCAGTTCATACTAAGATAATAACGGATGGGAAGGCTCTCATTTTTTTGTATGACCTGTTTACCCAGCTTCTTTTCCACATTGATCAGAACAGGGGCCTTTAAATTCACCCTGATCTCCCTGGCATCCTCCGGGATGACAACAATGGCCAAGGTCATCACCGTATGGGCATCGTTAATCTCAAGTAGTCGGACATCTTCATCCCCAACATCCACACCATAATTATCATAAACTAAAAAAGGGTCGGTGACAACAAAACATAAGTCCGGATGATCAACGCTCTGAAGCCAGAAAAACGGCGTATCGTTGGCATCATATCCGATGAGTGCAAATTTCTTGCTGCTTTCAAAACCAGGGATTCCTTCGGGAAATGCGATAAAGTCTGCCTCATCAATGTCAATAACCCCAAAATGTGCGGTATCCAATTTCATGACAAAAACCTCCAAAATACTCGTATTACTTTAAGAAGTCCACCAGCGAGGGTTGTATGACCCGGGCCCCGGTTGACAGAGAAGCTTTATAAACATTTTCTTCATTGGTCAGGTTCATAATGGCCTCTGCCATATCCACATCCTCATTTTTGCTCATCAAGCTAGTAAAATTAACATTGTCATCCTCTAATCGGTTTGCGGTAAGCTCCACTCGATTCATTCTAGCACCCAAGCCAGCCCTCACTCGTAACAGATTGTTCATCTGGTCATCCAAATTTCCAATAAGGTTGGAAAGCGCAGATTGATCACCATTATCCATGGCCGTGATAACCTGATCGAAGGTATCTACGAAACTGCTTTTTGTGGCAGGCGTCGGGGGGACGGTCTTTTCTGCGAAAGCAGGCAAACCGCTATTAAAGAGGTCGCTTCCGGTAACATTAACATTAATGTCATCCCCAATGCCTATCTCAAACTTGATCTGCTCACTGTTGGAAATGTCAATATTAAAGGTTCCGTCGGCATTTAGCAGAGGTTTATCGGTTTTGTATCCCGAAAAGATATAGCGCCCGGCATAGGTGGCGTTGCTCAGATTAACGAGCTGCTCCCTTAACTGCGCCGCTTCAGCCTCGATTTTTGCCATGTCATCAGGGGTATTGGTTCCATTGGAAGCCTGTACAGTTATTTCCCGCATACGCTGAAACACATCAGTAATTTGTCCCATGGTGGACTCGGTAATATCCATCCAGGAGGTGGCATCATCGGTATTCCTTTTGTATTGTTGAATTTCAGCCACATCGGTTCGAAGCTTCAACGATTTGGAAGCCACGATGGGATCGTCCGAAGGTAGGCTGATCTTTTTACCGGTCGCCAACTGCTCCTGATATTTCTGAGTTCTGTTGAGATTGTTGGAAAGGCTCAGCATCATATTGCTGATAAGCATATTATTGGTTATTCTCATGGTTGTCTACCTCCTTAAATTCCTAAACGATTGACCAGAATATCCAATACCTCGCTAAAGGTCTGGATCATCTTGGCTGAGGCACCATAAATCTGCTGGTATTTGACCAAGCTGGCCATCTCTTCATTAAGCGAGACTCCCGAAATTGATTGTCTCCGATTTTCTATCTGATTAGTAACCCCCTCCTGAACACTGAGGTACTGCTCATATTGCTGTCCATCAACACCCATGGTAGAAATCAACGTCTTAACAAAATCCTCTGGAGTACCTTCCTTAAACATGTAGACGTTATGACGCATTTTCATAAGGTTTGAGAGAACCTCATTATTTCCGGTTTGCCCGGCTACTGACGAAGTTGAGATGTTAAGGCTTGGATTATCATCCACATCAAGGCTGATAGAGAAGTTTCGCGCATTAATCATTTGATAGCCTGCAACCAGCCGCTCATCATAAGAAGTAGCAGGGTCATCAGTAATGCCCATCTTGGTGGCATAGGCCAAGGCATCATTCAAGAAGGTATCGCTATCCTTATACTTTCCGTCACTCCCCACCATGGCGAAGAATCGAATACCCGATTCAGCGTCTCCCTCAACAGAATTAAGCTTGTAACCGTTTACATGGCCGTTGGTTTTCTCGTAAACTCCATCCCCTGTGCTATCCATGATCCCCTCGTTAAAGGACATGGCAAAGGTTCTCACAAACTCATTCATTTTCCTTTGATAGTACGGAATGCCCTTACAATCGGGGCTATCCTTTCCATTGAGGCCGGGTAGGCCATCATTGCCATCCCGCATATCCAGGTAACCCTTAAGCTCTCCGGATTTTACATTGAGCTTATTATCGTCTTCCCAGGATACTTCATAAAGATGGTTGATATCCTCTGCATTAAGGTTCTGGGTACGGCTCTCGCATTTTAGGTGGACAACATCGGCATGATCCACCAGAGCCTTGCCGCTGATGGTGACCATAAAGCGCTTTTCAGGCTCACCATTGGGAAGCTTTAAGCCTGTTTCAATTTCGTAGGCACTACAGTTGATGATCTTTGAAAGATTGTCCACAAGATAGCCCCGACGGTCCCTCAGATCATTGGCCTTATTGCCCATCACTTCAAAGTTGTAAATTTGGAGGTTCAGGTCCTGGATTTGATCAGCCAGATTGTTTATTTCAGTTACCTTTGAGTTAACCATGTTGTTAAGGTCTTCCTGAAGGTTATCAAAGTGCTTGGCTACGCTGTTAAAGTACTTAGCGACGGCTACCCCCTTCTCCTTCACCATGGCTCTGGTGGCTTGGCTGGAGGGATCGGTGGAAAGCTGCTGCAAAGCACTATAAAACTCATTAATGATCTTTGTATAACCATTGTTACTGGGCTCGTTGTAGATGGTTTGCATGTCCTCGATAATGGTGGACTTGACGCTCCATTCTCCAAGGTATTGGGCCTCGCTCCAGTATTTTTCGTCTAGAAACTGATCTCTGACCCGGTCCACACTGACCACATCCGAACCCATTCCTAGCATACCCGCACTATTGGCCACCAGAAGAGGCCGTGCAGCCACCTGATTGATGACCTGCCTGGAATAACCCGGCGTATTGGCATTGTCCACATTATGGCTGACGTTGGTCATGCCCCTTTGTGAGGAGTATAGGCCCCGCATGGCAATTTCCATGCCCATGAAAGTGGTATTGTTCATTTATTTCACCCAGCCTTTCGGTCAAGCTTTCTTCAAATTGCTTCTCTTATGTACGTCACAAAGCCTTAACTTGCTCCCATTCTGTATAGGATGGTTTCAAGCATTTGGTTGACCACGTCGATAACCTTTGAGTTAGCGTTATAGGCGTATTTGAACTTAATCATATTGGTCATTTCCTCATCCAAGGAAACCCCCATGACGCTCTGCCGGATGGAGTCGGCCTGCTGAACCAGTTGAGAATGGCTTTCCACCATATTCGCAGCCTCGTAACCCTTGTTGCCAACATCCAGAATAATATTCTGATAATAGGTATCCAGACTCAGGACCTTTTTGTTGCCGGTCATGAGATTGGCATTTCTCAGGTTGGCTATGGCTAGGGCAATTTGGTTATCTCCATTGGCATCGGTGGTGGATGCGGCGATATTATTGACATCCTTCAGGGCATCGCTCACCTTGATATTGCCTAATTGCAGGGGAAGAACAGGATTTATAGCCTCAAAGAAGAGCCCTCCGTCCTCTCCCGTCAAGGTTTTGCCTGAAAGGTGAAGCCGGTTGACTTCTCTTGCCATGATATTGACAAGGGCATTCAACTGCTTTCTTACCGAGGAGATAATATTCAGATCCTCCGATACTGTAGACATCTTCATGTTGACATCATTATTGATATCCAAGGATATTTGCTTCATCAGGCCATCATAGTCAGCCGCTCCATTATCATAGAGCTTTCCGCCAGTTTGCTGGGCAAAAATTTCCCAGCCCTCCTCCCCCGTATCTCCCTGGTTGTGATAGACCGGGTCCGTAGCAACAGATACGGTCATACCAAGCTTTTTCAAGGTATTGAGATATTGGGTTACTTCGGTGCTATCGGTGACAGTGCCATCCCCATTGAGACTCTCGTCGGTGAAGACCAGCATATATTTATTGACACTGTTTCCATAGCTATTACTGTTGACGGCATTGATCACATCGGCAAAATTGTTGGTGATTCCTGGGTCGGGTGTGTTGGGAATGGCATTGCTCAAGGCAGTGACATCCTTGCCATAGCTGACATTGGTCACAGGTGCTGACCCACCAAAGGTGACCAGCCTCAAATTGTATTGAATACCCCGGTTTTCTAGATCCTTGGCCAGTGATGCCACCTGGTTTTTTACATTGGCCAGATAATCGGTACTGGTGTTGGAGACATCCAGGGCGATGGTGACATCCGCCGTTGTGTTGGGCGATCCGTTATCATAGCTTCCCTTGGCGCCGCTGACCTCTCCCCTAGCCTCCAGAAGGCCCTTAATAATACCCTGTCCCACATTAATATCAATATTCCCACTGGGATCATAAAGCTTTGGCGTGAAGAAATGGGAGAGATCATTGTTGGAGGCCGCCACTAGATTTGTGGATCTTCCCTTGCTGACTAAAAAATACCCATCTACAAGGACATCCATGCTCCCCTCCTGGGTATCCCAGGTTTCGCATTTGACAAGCTTGGAAAGCCGGTCTACCAGAGTATTCCTCTGATCATAGTAGTCGTTGGGAGAGTTTCCGGCAGCCTCCGCACTCATGATACTCACATTGAGCTTAGCTATTTTTTCAGTGATGGTATTGACCTCATCAATCCGGGATTTTATTTCGTTGTTAAGGTCGCTCTGCAGCTTATCAATCTGGCTGCCCACCTGATTGAGGTAATTGGTCAGCGAATCTGCTCTTTGCTTGGCAAGAGCTCGTACAGTAAGACTTTCAGGGGCCTTGCTCAGCTCCTGGAAGGAATCCCAGAAATTGTTCAGCGCCACTTGGAATCCCTGCTTGATGGGCTCACCCAGGATGCTCTCAATATCATTAACAGCCTTGTAGCGGCTTTCCCAATATCCAAGGGTATTATTTTCAGTACGATAGATATTATCGTTAAAGGTGTGTCGAATTTGACGGATTTCCTGAATATCGCAGCCCATTTCGACCCACCAGTTGTTGCCGTAGCCGCGTGTTGCGGCAGAGGCCATTACAACGCTTTGACGCGAGAATCCGGCTGTTCCAAGATTAGAAACATTATGGCCGGTCACTTCCAAGGCCTTTTGATTGGCTGATAAGCCCGACATGGCCGTATCCATTCCAAAGAAACTGATGGACATACGCTCTTCCCCCCTATCCCTCAGTATTTAAGATCCAGCATACTGCGTTTGTTATTTTGTGTGACCTCCTGTCCCATTCTTCCATAAAGAGGTATCGAAGGCTGAGGGGAGGATAAAAGCTGCAAATTAAAATCTAAGGTCTTTACAGCATTTTCTATAAGCTTTTCATTGAAGCCATTTTGTGTTACGAGCTTGGAGATCACTGGCTTAAGCTTTGCCCGGGCTTCATCCAGGGTCTTTCTATAAGGCTCTTCAACAAAATCTCTGAGTTTTTCTATGGTAAGGGTCTTATAATCCAACTGTGATTCTTCACATATCTTCAAAAGCAGCTGTTCACGCACCTGATTGAGCTTAAAGGTTTGCTCCGCTGCCCGGTTTTCTTCCTCAGTAATGGTCATAAGCTTCTCTATGTCATTCTTGATAAGGCAATCTGTCTTTTTCTCCGCAATCCTTAAGATGCCTAAGTAGGTTTTATACTCATATTGCAAAGCCTTTATCAGGTTTTCTACCAACTTACCCTCTACCATGGTCTCCCTCCTTAAAGGGTCGGTTAAATCGCTCTTACACTATTTATCGGCATGAATTAAAAACGGGATAACCCTTTAGGTTATCCCGCTCGCTTAATTGACTTAGGCTATATTTTCTTAAAATTAAGGGATTCGACCATTTTGCCCGCGATATCGCCAGATGAGACGGAATAATTTCCATTCTCCATCTTTTGTAAAACTTCGTTCACCCTGTCTTCACGGATGTCAGGAACTTGCCGCAAGGCTTTCATGACAACATTAAAATCCTTCGCTGCTCCCGAAATGGTCAATTCATCCTTTTTCGAAGCAACCTCACCCACTTTTGAAGGTCTGCCAACCTTATTTGCGTTGCCATAGACACCGGATACATTGGGAATGTTTCCCCAAATCTTCATCTTTAATCCCTCTCCTAATTGATCACATTCGCTGGAAGCTTACAGCAGATTAATCTTTTGTGAAGCGTCAGGATATCATGCCCTGTCGTTTATTATATCGTCAGGAACCCTTGGATGCTTAACAGGATTCAGAAATTTCCCAAAATAATTTTTCATCCGTTCATGTGGTTAAGACCTACTGTTCTTTTCGCTCACCATGCAAATAGCGGAGCCCCCCGCCATCTTTTTCCCTGGTGGTCTCACTTCTTAAGACATCCTGCAGGCTTCTTCCGGCATTAATCATATCTTTGGCCAGACGTTTGGAGCAATCAATACAAAAGCGTCCGCTTTTGATTCGTGACCCGCAGTTCTCGCACTGAAGGGTAATGGGACTGGATTCGGTAACCTCTAGCTTGCCTTCCTTCAGAAAGCGATAAATTAATGTTGTGGGTACTTCAGTAGCACTGGCAACCTCCTGAATGGTGGCACCCGGATATTCTCTGACAAAAAGCCTTACCTTTTCAAATTCTTCGTCCTCAAGCTTTTTACAGGCCTCACAAATCTGAGGGCCCATGGCATACATGAAAATCTTTTTACACCTTCTACAGTTTTTAACTTCCGGCATAAAGTATCCCCCATTCAGCATATGTTCTTTTACCTTTATCGTCATTTTTCGACGATAGCTATAACCGATGCAAAAACAAAAGTCGCACCCTTCTCATAGAGTATTTTAGCACAGTTATTGAGGGTTGTTCCAGTCGTTGCCACATCATCAAGTAACAAGATATTTTTACCCTCAATCTCGGGACCATTAACCACATCAAAAGCATCTTCTAGATTAAAAAGGCGCTCCTCCCGCTTGAGCTTGCTTTGGGGCTTGGTATGGCGGGTCTTTACCAAAAGATTGTGATATACCGGGATATGTAGATATTCCGATAATCTGTCAGCCAGCAGTTCTGATTGATTATAACCCCGTTGTCTTTTCTTTTTCCGATGCATGGGCACTGGCAGAATCATATCCCAATCTGGAAGAAGAGGCACCTTGGCTATTTCCTCATACAAAAGATATCCAAAGGTCTCAGACAATTTAGGCTGATGGTTGAACTTCATAGCATGAATGGCCGAATCCAGGCCCTCATCATAGTAATAAGCAGCAAACAGCTTGTGGACATAGGGCATGAAGGGAGCCTTGACAAAGCCCTTCTCACAGCGTGGCAAAAGCGAATGACAGTTTTCACACAGCATGATGGAAGCTTCTTCTTTTAAAAGTATGTCACATACCATGCACTTGGCCGGATAAACCAAGCGTATCAGCCTTTCCAAAAATGAGGGGGCCTCAAGCCTAATTTCCTGCTTCACTCAAACGCTCCTTTAAGCCGGAAAATCGTTCTTTTTCATTGATATTCCGGATCATATCCTCCATGGTGGTGGGGCTGCCCACCAAGATCACCAGCTTTTTAGCCCGAGTCACCGCAGTATAAAGAAGATTGCGGCAAACCAGTGTTCTGGGAACACCGTATAAGGGAATGACGACTGCCGGGAACTCGCTCCCCTGGCTTTTGTGCACGGTGATGGCGTAAGCATGCTCCAGGTTGTCCAACTGATCAAAGCGGTATTCGCAGGTTCTCTGGTCATCGAAACGGACGGTTATAAGCTCTGATTTTAGGTCAATATCAATAATCAGGCCCAAATCCCCGTTGTATACTCCCAGACCCTCGCTCCACCCACCGTTTTCATCGGAAAGCACCCAGGGCAGGGTGTAGTCATTCCGGATTTGCATGACCCGGTCTCCCAAGCGGAAAATAACCCCTCCCACTACTTTCTGGGGAGTCCCCTCCTTTTGAGGATTCAGGCTCTCCTGTAAGAGTTCATTGAGATGGGTGACACCCACATCACCCTTGCGCATGGGTGAGAGCACCTGAATATCCTTGAAGGGTTCCAGTCCGAAACGCTCAGGAATCGTTGAATGGCAGAGATCTACCACACACTTGGTCACATCCCCGCTACTGAATTTCTGAATGAAATAAAAATCTCCCTCTTCCCGATTAATGGCAGGGATGATCCCCTGATTGATAAGGTGAGCGTTGGTGATGATCAGACTTTGCTCAGATTGTCTGAAAATGGTTTCGAGCTTCACCACCGGAAAGCTTTCACTGCCGATGATATCGGCCAGAACCTTACCCGGCCCCACGGAGGGAAGCTGGTCGGCATCCCCTACCAAAATCAGTCTGCCATGGGGTGGAAAAGCCCTCATGAGGGCATGAAGCAGAAGAATATCTATCATCGAGGCTTCGTCAATAATCATGACATCGCTGGTTAAAGGGTTGTCCTCGTTCCGTAAAAAATAAGGCTTTTCGTTATCATCTATATTATAGCCCACCTCCAGAAGACGATGAATGGTCTTGGCCTCACACCCGGAGGTTTCACTGATGCGTTTGGCGGCCCTTCCTGTGGGCGCGGCAAGAATCACGGAAAAACCTTTGGATTCAAAAAGATGAATAAGGCTTTTGATAATGGTCGTCTTTCCGGTACCGGGGCCTCCGGTAATAATAGATACCCCGTGGGACAGGGCACATTTTACTGCACTCTTCTGAATGGAGTCCAGACAGATCTTATGCTTCTGTTCATATCCTGCCAAAAGCTCTTCACATTCTGTGAACCAGGCCTCCTCCCTCTTTTCGTTAAGGGAGCAAAGGCGTCTTACGCAAAATCGTTCAGCCTCAATAAGGGCTTCGGTGTAGATCCTCTCAGGATGTTGTCTTTCGGCATAGACTCGGCCTTCCAGCATAAGGGCGTCCAGGGCATCTAAAAGAAGTTCCCGGGTTGCCCGGGTTAACTTGATGCTCTGCTTGAGTAGCTCATCTTTGGGTGTATAAGAATGCCCATTGAGCGTGGAGACGTTTAAAAGATAGTATAAGGCGCTTTTGAGCCTTTCCTTGGAAAAGGGTTCAATGCCTAAGGAAAAGGCAATTCTGTCGCACACCTGAAAATTTAAGCCGATGTCCGAATCGGTCAGGCGGTAGGGGTTTCTCTTGATCTCCGCTTCTGCAAGCGTCCCAAAAACCTTCCATATCCGAGAGGCATAGCTTGCCGGGACGCCATAATGCTGCATCAGCATAACGATCCCACGCATGTTCTCATGCTCTGTGAAGGCCTGTCCAAATAAAAGAGCCTTATCCGGAGTGATACCTTTGATTTCTGAAAGGCGATAGGGCTCGGTTTTAAAAATTTCGAAGGTTTTTGCTCCGAAGGTATCCACAATCTTTTGGGCGGTTGTCGGGCCAAGACCCTTAATAAACCCCCCGGACAGGTATTCCTTCATTTCGTCTTCCTGGGTTGGATTTCTCCGCTCACAGGAAACCACCTTAAACTGACGGCCATAATCTGAGTGCTGGACAAATTCCCCCGTGGCTTCAACGTTTTCTCCTACCACAAGAAGGGGCATGATACCCACCAGTGTGACCACAGACTGCTCGGATTTAAGATCGCACACTGTATAACCAGTTTTTTCACTTGTATAGCGTATGGATTTGATGACTCCGTGTATGATATCCACTATTCCACCTGTATGGAAGCAATCTGTTCCTTATCCTTCTCTGTTATCATACAATAGGATAAGGGGTCAGGCAACACTTCCAAGGGATATAACTTTTCTAAATCCTCTATGATGCGCTTTGTATCTTCGTTTTTCGTGGATATCATCAGATAGACCTTGCCATCGGTTCTAAGCTTTTCTGGTAGCTCTTCCAAAAAAATTTGGCGAATGAGTCCTTCAAGTTTTGATTCAGAATTTTCGGGTATATATAAAATGAGCTTTATACCTGAGTCTTTCGGTTTGTATCTGCAGCAATGCAGAAAGTACCTCACCATTGATGCCACACCTAAAAACGCAAAAATAGACAAAATGGTCAGTGTTAAAGCCTCCATAGCCCGCGCTCCTTAGTTTTAGGAAAAACCTTTAGTGCTTAAATCATCATATGATTTGAAAATGCATTCTGTTAAGGCTGGAGGATGACTATGATTAAACTTGCTCTCAGTGAAGTTGCGACGGGAATGAAACTTGCTCAGGATGTTGTTCTGGACGATGGTAGGATTCTTCTTCTTAAGGGCTTCACCATCAAGCCTCGCTATGTTCAAAAGCTAGAAGCCTATAAGGTTCCTTATATCTATGTTGAGGAAAACCTTTTCTCATGTGAGGAGGTTAATGAGGAGCGTATTTACGAGGATGCCTTCACCAATATCAAGGATATTATGGAAAGCATCCGGGTGGATGAAGATGTGGATGTGGACTCCTTAAAGGATACGGTTAACGATATGGTTCAACATATCATGAATGATGATATGGTTTTTATGACCCTTACCGGTATCCGTGATATTGATAACTATACTTTTTTACACTGTGTTGATGTTTGCATCTATTCGGTCATCACGGCAAAAGCTCTGAACCTGAGCCCTGAGGCTATCCATGAAATAGGCTTGGCCGCCATACTCCATGATATCGGAAAGTGCAAGACCCCTCTCTCCATTCTCAACAAGCCGGGCAAGCTTACCCATGATGAGTTTGAGGTCATGAAACGCCATACCGTCAAGGGTATGGAAATAGTCAATCATCTTCCCGGGCTGAATGACAGAATAGCCAAAATCGTCTGTCAGCATCATGAAAAATGGGATGGCTCCGGCTATCCTCTGGGCTTAAAAACCTTTGAAATAGAATTGGCGGCGAGAATTGTCAGCATAGCCGATGTCTATGATGCATTAACCGCCAACCGAGTTTACAGAAAAAGGTTTATGCCCCATGAAGCTGCAGAGTATCTCATGGCTCAGAATGAGTCCCAGTTTGATCCCAAAATCATGAAGTGCTTCATTGACAGCATCGCCGTATATCCCCAGGATGTGATTGTTCTTCTCAACACAGGTGAAATCGCCCGCGTGCTTCCCTGTCGGGGCATTCGTTCCATGAGGCCGACCGTATCGGTCATCACCCGCAAGGATGGCCCACCCATTCTGGAGCCCTATGAGCTTGATCTTAGGAGCAATCCCACTGTTTTTGTTGTGGATATTATAAGTTAAAAAAAAGGGGCTGCCTCAAAAGTAATCTTTATGATATACCATGATGTTCAAATCTTCTTGCTGTCCTCGTCGCAGGAAGTTGTTAATGCTCGATTTTGTTCTCGCAAGGTCGCTGGCAATCGCGCCATCCAGGTTGCATGGCCGAGCAGTGAAGCGAAGCGGAATGACCAGGCCAGGCGCGTGCCGGCTAAAAGCAACATCCTGTTGCTTTTACCTCACTCGACCTACACTCTCGCATTACAACCTTCAACTGCTCCTGTGGAGGCATATCAGATTTAAACATCATGGCCTATCTACTGTTCTGAGGCAGGCCCTCTATATCTTTTGATGTTATAGTCCAGCTTCTTTTCTGAGAAGGTCTACCTTATCCAGCCGTTCCCAGGTAAAGTCGGGATCATTTCTCCCAAAATGGCCGTACGCCGCTGTTTTTCTGTAAATCGGCCTCCTTAAATCCAGCATGTTAATGATTCCTGCCGGCCGTAAATCGAAATGCTTGGAGACTATCTTTGATATTTCTTCTTCGGGTATCTTCCCGGTACCAAAGGTGTCTATGAGCACAGAAACGGGATGGGCCACACCAATGGCATAGGCTAGCTGAACCTCCACCCTGTCGGCGATTCCAGCGGCAACGATGTTTTTGGCCACATACCGGGCTGCGTAGGCTGCGGAACGATCAACCTTGGTAGGGTCTTTTCCTGAAAAGGCTCCGCCACCATGACGTCCCATTCCACCATAGGTATCTACAATAATCTTCCGTCCGGTAAGCCCGGAATCGCCCTGTGGCCCGCCTATGACAAAGCGCCCTGTAGGATTGATGAAATACTTTGTATTGCTGTCAAGCAATTCACCGGGAATAATCGGCTTGATGACATGCTCGATAATATCCCGTTCAATCTGGTCATGATCAACCTCGGGTCCATGCTGAGTGGAGATAACAATGGTATCGATACGGACGGGCTTGTCCCCCTCATATTCCACCGTTACCTGGCTCTTTCCATCAGGGCGAAGGTAATCGAGAACCCCCTGCTTGCGGATGAGGGTAAGCTGCTCTGTAAGCTTATGTGCCAGAGAAATGGGCATGGGCATGTATTCTGGGGTTTCATTACAGGCGTAGCCGAACATCATCCCCTGGTCCCCAGCACCAATGGCCTCGATGTCATCACCCATGGAATGCTGCTTATGTTCCAGGGCTTCATTCACACCCAAGGCAATATCTCCTGACTGTTCATCGATGGAGGTTAGCACAGCACAGGTGTCGCAATCAAAACCGAACTTAGCTCGGTCATAGCCAATTTCCCGAATGGTCTGTCTCACAAGCTTGGGAATATCCACATAGCATTGGGTGGTGATCTCACCCATTACCAGTACCATACCGGTTGTCACGGCCGTCTCACAGGCAACACGAGCCATGGGGTCTTTTTCAATAATCGCATCCAGCACACTGTCGGAAATATTGTCACAGACTTTATCGGGATGCCCTTCCGTGACCGACTCTGAAGTAAAAAGTCTTCGCATAATGCTCTCCTTTCATTGGGAACCGGAGGCCTCTCCTAGATCTGATGCATAACAAAAAAATCTCTTCAACGAAGAGATCCATTTATCATTCTCCTCATCTACCAGGATCATTCATCCTGCGGGAATTGGCACCATTGCTTATTAAGCCGGTTGCCGGGTATCATAGGGCCCAGTCCCTCCACCTCTCTTGATAAGGTCCATATTTAATTTCAAAAGAATCATAACACACCAAAATTTAAACGTCAAGCACCGTTGACAAACTGTAAAAGCTGTAAATATAATTGAATATAGTAAAAAAACAGCAAGGGAGAGTCCGTAATGAGTAAGATGAAAGATACCGCATTAGATAGCTTCCAATACGCTGTATCAGAACTTTTGGTTCGTAATAAAAGCATTTTGGATGAAATGACCAAACTTGAGGATTCAAACGCACGTGTCAATAGAACCCTCTCCAAAGCAGTCACCCAATGCGGCTGTATTAGAATTAATGCCTGTAAGCAGGATTATCCTGAAAGTATGGAGTTTGATACCATACAGAGTGCCATGCGCTCCCATCTGGAAGGTTCCCTGTGTCCCAGTTGCCGGGATTTGTTGGAGAAGGACATCGGCCGGCATCTCTTCTATTTGACGTCTTTGTGTAATAATCTTGACCTTAACCTGTACGATATCATCATCAAAGAATTGGACAGGCTTCAGCTTTTGGGAAAATACAGCCTGAGATAACCAGGCCTTAATCCATAATCATACGTTCTTTGATGCGCTTGAGGCCAAGATTAATACTCTTGGCCCTTTGTGTACCTATCCCCTCCACACAGTCCAGAACCTCTACAGAGGCGGCCATAAGGCCGTTGATATTTAAGAAGTTTTTCACCAGATTGCATTGCACCGATCTGGGAATTCTGGATATCTTGGAGAGGGCTCTGTATCCACGGGGAGCTACAATGGTCTCATAGGATTGGAGGTTGGGGTCATAACCCATAAGGCGCAGAATCAGTTCATAATCCGCCAACTCATCATCACTAAGGGTATGGAGCTCTTGCTGAACCTCAACCGCGTGCTTTGGGTGATTTTCTTCCAAGTAGTCCTCAATCACATAGAGCTCTTCATCCTCCAGATTCGTCAGAAGCTCCTCCAACTGAATACTGACCAGCCTTCCTTCCACACCCAGTTCACAAATCGTGGTGCGGATCTCATCGGCAATGCGCAGGGATATTTCCGAGCGCACAAGGACATTGACGATGTCCAGAAGCCTGGACATATCGTTGAATTCAAGGCTTGTGAGCTTATCAAGCTCACGGGTGAGTACCTTTCTGTTTTTTTCCATGGTTTGCAGGGCATTATTGGCATGAGCCATAATTTCTGAGGTGGAGCGCAGTATGTATTTATGTTCCCCTTTGTAGAGAGAAATGACATTTCGACGCTGTGAAATGCAAATAACCAGTTCGCCGGTCTGACGGGCCGTCCGCTCCGCCGCCTTATGCCTGGTGCCCGTCTCACTGGTTTGAATCAATGGATTGGGAATTAATAGGGTATTGGCCAGGAGAATGCGCTTAAGGTCACGGCTGACTACAATAGCCCCGTCCATCTTTGCCAGCTCATAGAGATACGCCGGAAGAAACTCGCTGTCTATACGGAAGCCCCCATCAATCAGGCAGGTCAGCTTAGAAGGGTCCGTCACCACAACCAATGCCCCCGTTCCAGAGCGTATGATATGATCCAAGCCCTCCCGAAGCAAGGTTCCGGGAGCGGTCATTTTTATGATCTCCAGCATTTCCTTTTCAGGCATAGACAATCACCTCGGCATTTCTTCTCACCTTGTCTTTAATCAAAAGCAGCTTCCAGAGCTTGTTCTACAGTTCCTACAGACACAATATTTATTTTGCTTGTTAAGTCCGCTGATATATTTTTACCCAGATTGGGTACAATGCAACGCTTAAATCCTAAGCGCAGGCTTTCGGTGATACGCTTGTCCATCTGACTGACCGACCGTACCTCACCGGTTAACCCCACTTCCCCGAAAATGACTGTTGAAGCATCTAGGGCCTTGTTTCTGAAGCTTGAGGCTATGGCCAGAACCACCCCCAAATCTGCTGCGGGCTCGTCGAGCTTAAACCCTCCCGTAACATTGAGATAGGCATCAAAGGCATGAAGCTGCATACCCACCTTCTTCTCAAGAACAGCCATGAGCATGGATAAACGGTTATAATCCATTCCTGTGGCCTGTCTTCTGGGCATACCGAAGCTGGTGGCACAGACCAGGGCCTGTATTTCGGCCAGCATAGGCCGCGTCCCTTCCATGAGGCCGACCACCGCAGACCCAGCTTGGTCTCTGCTTCGCCCTTCAAGCATCATTGTGGAGGGATTGGTCACATCGATAAGACCCTGGCTACTCATTTCAAAGACACCAATCTCATTGGTCGAGCCAAAGCGATTTTTGACTGCACGCAGCACACGAAAATCCTGATGGCGCTCACCCTCAAAGTAGAGGACCGTGTCCACCATATGCTCAAGAACCCTTGGCCCGGCCAAGGCCCCTTCCTTTGTCACATGCCCCACAACAAAAACGGTGATGCCATTCTTTTTTGAAATACGCAAAAGCTGCCCTGTGACGTCTCGGACCTGACTGACGCTGCCGGGAGCAGAGGACAGCTTTTCGGTAAAAATGGTTTGAATGGAATCGATGACCACAAATTCGGGCTTTTCCTTTTCAATGATGGCTTCAATACGCTCAAAAGAGGTTTCGGACACCATGAACACATGGGGATGGACTGCACCTAAACGATCGGCGCGCATCCTTATCTGCCCCACCGATTCTTCACCGGAGACGTAGAGTACTCGCTTTGATTGGGCAATTCTGGCACAGGTCTGTAAAATCAGCGTGGATTTACCTATCCCCGGATCGCCCCCCACAAGGATGAGAGAGGCGGTAACCAAACCTCCCCCCAAGACACGATCAAGCTCGGCACTACCGGTGACGAGCCTTTGTGCTTCATGGATTTCTATTTCAGTAAGGGAAATCACAGGGGGTAAGGATAAGCTGGCACCCTTGGCCAGGCTCTGGGGACCCTCCTCAAAAACTTCCTCAATAAAAGTGTTCCACTTTAAGCAGGAGGGGCATTTCCCCATCCAACCGCTGCTTTCATAGCCGCACTGGCTGCAGACATATTTACTGCGAAGCTTTGCCATGTCAATTTTCCCCTTACGTCCAGGTACCCCATAAGAGTATAGATACCCATTTTTATCCTTAAGTAAAACCCGGTGGAAGATATTTTATAGCTTCTTCCATTTAACGCCCTGGGGTGTATCCATTAGCTCAATACCCATGGCTTTGAGTTTGTCACGGATTTCGTCGGAGAGCTTCCAGTTCTTTTCCTTACGGGCCTGCTGTCTTTGATTGATAAGATTCTCTATCTCCTCATCTACCTCATAGACGTCTTCCGTTTTGGGCTCGGCCACCGAAACGCCCAGGCCGAAAACAGTGTCCATCTTCTCAAGAAGGGTGAAAATTTGTTGGGATTTATCCGGATACCGTACAAGCGTCCAGGCCACCCCGAGGGCTTTAGGGATATTGAGGTCGTCATTGATGGCTTCCTCAAAATCTGCCAGGAAGCCATCCAGCACATTCTGTGGAATGTCACTGGTCCCGGTCTTATGGGCGAGAGCCCCTTCAATAAAGCGGTCAAAGGAAACCTGGGCAGCCTGCATAACCTCCCATGTGAAGTTGAGCTTGTTCCTGTAATGGGCATTCAGGCACATATAGCGAAAGGCTAGTGGATTATAGCCCTTGTCTTTCAAATCAGCAATGGTATAGGTATTGCCAAGGCTCTTTGACATTTTGCCATTATTGACCATCATAAATTCTCCATGGAGCCAATAATTGACGGCAGGCTTGCCTAATAAAGCTTCGGATTGAGCAATTTCATTTTCGTGGTGTACCGGAATGTGATCCACACCTCCCGTATGGATATCAAACTGATCCCCCAGGTATTTTTGCCCCATGGCCGAGCATTCAATATGCCATCCGGGGTAACCCATGCCCCAGGGGCTTTCCCATTGCATAATATGTTCCTTAGGCGCCTTTTTCCATAGGGCAAAATCAGCAGGATGACGCTTCTCCTCATTGACCTCTACCCTGGCCCCTGCAATCTGATCCTCCAGATTCAATCGGGACAGCTTGCCATACTCTTCAAACTTCGCGATATCAAAATAGATGCCATCGTTGGTTTCATAGGCGTATCCTTTTTCTAGAAGGCCCTCCACAAAGGATATCATCTCCTTGATATGGTCGGTGGCCTTAGGGATAATCTCAGGTTTATCAATATGAAGTGCCTTAATATCCTTTAAGAAGATATCGGTATAATACTCGGCGATTTCCCAGGGGGTTTTCTTTTGCTCCCTGGCACCCTTAACCATTTTGTCCTCACCCTCATCCTCATCAGAAACCAAATGTCCCACATCGGTGATGTTCATGGCATGAATAAGGGTATAGTCGTTGTATTTGAGCACCCTTCTTAAAATATCCATAAAGACATAGGTTCTCAGGTTTCCAATATGGGCGTAGTTGTAAACGGTAGGCCCACAGGAATAGAGGTTTACCGTTCCTGGGTTTAATGGAACAAATTCTTCCTTCTGGCGGGTTAATGTATTATAAAGTTTCATCGGCTCACTCCTATTCTTTTGAGGAAGTTTTTTCTTTATCACAGGGTAGGTTCAGATTAATTTTTGTCTTCATATCGTTAAAGAGCTTCTCATAGGTATTAAGCTCTCCTCGCATTTTTTCCAGTTCGCCCCTAAGCCGGCAGAATTCCTGAGAAACAGGATCGGGAATATGTATCTGGTCCAGCTCAAAGCTCTCACGGATTTTTGAGTCCCCGCGTTTTACGGCACGTCCGGGCACGCCCACAACCGTCGTATCCGGCTCCACCTCGTTAAGCACAACAGCATTGGCTCCGATTTTGGCGTTGTCTCCCACCTTAAAGGGGCCCAAAATCTTGGCACCGGTGCTAATGAGCACATTGTTGCCAATAGTAGGGTGTCTTTTACCCTTATCCTTTCCCGTTCCACCCAGGGTAACACCGTGATAGAGGGTGCAATAATCCCCTATCTCAGCAGTCTCGCCAATCACAACACCCATACCGTGGTCAATGAACAGACATTTTCCTATGGTGGCACCGGGATGAATCTCTATGCCGGTTCTATGCCTTGCCCATTGTGAAATGGCTCTGGCAATGAAATACATCCCTCGTTTATGGAACCAGTGCGCCCTACGGTACATACGTATGGCCTTATATCCCGGGTATTGCAGAACAACCTGCCACACGCTACGTGCGGCGGGATCACGATCCATGATTGATTTTGCTTCCTCATACCATCTTAACATTGCGTTTCACCCTAATGATGATGTAGTTTACACATAATTATACACATTATGATGGCTTCTAGGAAGTCGTGTTTTAACTTAAATTCCCTTACGAAATAAAAGAGCGAAATATTTAAGCTATAGCACTGCCTTAAAAACAAAGCCTTTGTAGGAATAGGCAGAATAAAAAAAGAGCAATCTCTAGAAGACTGCTCCGTGTTTTATTATATAGCTTTTGTATGAATTCCTGTGGTAGTGACCAGTGTTGCTCCCGCGGCCGTTGCAAATTCGGCATGAGGGGGGATGTGATAATTGATTTTAAAGAGTTGGGACAGGCTGTCAAAAACACCTTTGGCTTGGGGGACATTGGTGAGGTTTCCGGTAAGTACCACGTTGTTGACCTTCTCATTGCGGGCGGCAAATACGGCCAATGTACCAATGGTTTGAAAGACCAGATTGATAATGCCCAGAGCCACGTCAGCCTTGGTGGCCAGATCCAGAGTTTTCCCAAAATTGGAGGCCGTCGTTTCAGGGGGAAGATTGACAAGACTGTCATGGGTGATATCCGCAATGCTCAGATCAATATGGCTCAAGTCTCCCTCATTGGCAGTTTCAATAATATCATCAAAATTTCTGATATTCAGCATCCTGTTGGACAAGCCCAAAAGGGTTCCTCCCCCCACACCTGTGCCACCCAGATGGGAGGCATGACTGCCATCGGCAACAATAAAGGCCGTCCCTGTTCCCATACTGACAATGATCGCCTTGGACAAGTTGCTCAAAAAAAGTCCACCAAGGCCTATGGCCAGGAATTCATCCACTTTATAGGTAGGGATCCCGAAGATTTTTTCATTGATGAAAGAAGCTCCCACACCTGTCATCATAATTCTGTCCACCTCTGTTAACTGAAGACGGTTTTCTGTCAGAAACCTGCCGAGGGCTCCATATACTGATGATACAGGGTCTGTCGCCTTAACCAGGAAGGGGCTAAACAGTCTATCCTGAAAAAAGCCTACAATCTTGGTGGTGCTTCCCCCTATGTCTATCCCTATAACTCTGCTCATTGTATTACCCCCTTAAAGGCGCCTGTTATGAGTGCTTACGTATCTTGTCGATAGCCAAGACCACAGGAGCCGATATAAGTGCTGCCATGAGGGCTTCGGCGAGCATATTGAGAAGCACACCTCCAAAAATAAGAGCCAACGCGCTTGTTACCACAAGGGTCTGCCCTTGTGCCTCAGCAGCCTTTACCAGGGCATCCACATATCGTTCTGCATAAAGAACATAAATCATCCCCAATACCCCGATGGTGTTGGTGAGGGTTCCTGCCAGAGCCCCGATAACAACCGAAATACTCTTATTCTTAAGAGCCTTCTTAATACCCACATAGACGAAATATGCCACAATACCGATTAAAATACGCGGAACCACAGAAACCAGTGGATTTAAGAAAAAAACAGATGTGGGCATGGCCGCATAGACCGTGGCTGCATTATAAATGCTGGACAGTCCAAAGATGAGTCCCACAAAGCCGCCTACAAAAGGGCCCTCCAGAATAGCGGCGATGATGACGGGGATGTGCATGGTTGTAATGGTGATGGGACCAATAGGAATATAGCCAAGGGAAGGAATAAAACTCAGAAGTATGGCGAAAGCTGATAGGATGCCAGTAATGGCAATTCTTCTCGTATTCATACGAGATTTGCTTGTTGATTTTTCCATGGGTTACCTCCGTTCTCATTCCCTTTATCAGGGATATAAGTCGAATGATTGATTAATATAGGAATTAATGTGTCCGGTTTTATCTAGAAATACCGGCTAGGATAATCATATCAGAAAACAATCCCACCTTCAATCGCTGAAAATGCCATATTCATCCACCAGTCCGAAATATTGTTTGAGTGATTCTGCATAATAAAATGTGGGCGCAAAAAGCTGTTTCTTTTCATGAAATGATCAATTTCTATAAATTATGATTGAGTGTGGCCTATGTTTTTATGTTAAGATATATCTAAAATAGATAAATGGGTGATTTTCTTGCATCATGTTTTTATAGTCAATCCCAAAGCCGGTAAGGGCAGAGCCCTGTTGATGGTTGAAAAAATACATGCACGATTCAAAGAGAGCTCTGAAACTTATGAGATTAAAATTACTGAAGCCCCTGGCCATGGAGAGGCCCTCGCCAGGCAGATGGCTCTAGAAAATAAAAAGCTTCGTTTATACTCGGTGGGTGGTGACGGTACATTGAATGAAATTGTCAATGGGCTTGCCGGGACAGACACCGAGTTGGGCATCATTCCCTGCGGTTCCGGGAACGATACGGTGCGTTCACTCTATACGGTTACAGACCCCGTTCAGCTTATTGACCTTCTCCCCTCTTCCCCTTCCACAACCGTGGACATGGGTAAGGTCAACGACAAATATTTTCTAAATATTGCCTCTATTGGTTTTGATGCAGAGGTCGTCCTAAAGAGCAGGCTTTTCCGCCGTTCTCCGCTGATCTCGGGCTCCATGGCCTATATTTTGGGTGTTCTTGCCACCTTGATTCGCCTTAAGAAGTATAAGCTTCGGATTGCTTATAAAGAGCTTCCCGTAAAAGAAAAAGATGTGCTTTTGGCCATTTTCGCTAATGGCTCCTATTACGGAGGCGGCATGAAATCAGCCCCTGGGGCCAAGATGGATGACGGACTGCTGGATTTCTACGAAGTGGAAGCCCTGCCTCGCCTTAAAATTTTTCGCTTTTTCCCGCTCTTTCAGAAAGGGAAGCACGAGACCATGAAAGAAGTTACCATCCTGCGGGGTACTCAGGTAATCATAGAAAGTGATCAGCCCTTCCCCATGAACATGGATGGAGAGATACATATGGAGAGCCGGGTATCAGTAGAAATCCTCCCCGGATTTTTCAAAATCATCGTCCCTCAGACATAGGCTCTAGAAAGCTTGTATCCAGTTTATTTTCCAATCTGTTAAGAATATAAAATCCTGTGGGATTCTCAGGGTTGGGTTTATTATACTCGAAGACATTGTCCTCAATGCCTAAAAATAGTCCTCCGGCCTCCGAGGTGATGATCTCCATTGCCCCGGTATCCCATTCCATGGTCCTTCCAAAGCGATAATAAACCTCCACATCACCCCTTGCCAAAAGACAGCCCTTATAAGCGCTTCCTGCAATAATTACATGCGTAATGCCATTGACCTTGATGAGCCTGTCCATTTCAGGGGCATGGTAAGAGCGGCTTTTTGCAAGACGGACATCGCCAATTCGCCGGGAAACACTAAGACGCTTTGTGACACCGTTTATTACTGAATAAGCCCCCATATCTTTTGCAGCATAGTACATTTCATCCAGAACCGGTACGTAAATAACTCCAAGAATAGGCCTGCCTTCTTCTACAAGGGCTATATTCACAGTAAACTCGCCATTTCGCTTGATATACTCCCTGGTCCCATCCAAGGGATCTACGATAAAGCACATCCTTGATTCAAGGCGCTTCAGATTGTCAGCCGATTCCTCCGCCAGGACAGGAATATCCGGATAATCCGCAAGAAGACCTTTGACAATCACCTCATTGGCCTTTTTGTCAGCTTCTGTTACCGGGGACAAATCCTCCTTATATTCCACCTCAGAAGGTGAGGTATAAAGCTTAAGTATTTCTTTTCCGGCTTCTTTGGCCAGTTCTGTCATTCTTCTCAGGATATCTTTTTTAATCAGGACCCATCACTCTCTTCTTTCGTCTATAGCAATTTAATATAATTCTTTCTATCATAAGCCATGGTAATTCTATAGGCCTCTCTCACCGGACAACCATAGGCCACGCTGGTACTGACGACCTGACTCAAGTACTCCTCAGGGAAAAGGAGGCAATACCCACAACCTGTTTTGGTCACCTTGCACGGGGTTGATATAACCTGAAAAACAATCCCCCTCTGTTCAAAAACACGGCATACTCTATAAGCATAATTCCCTGAATCATAAAGTGCAATACAATCCACAACATACACCCTTTGCTCATTTTCATAGTATATGCTATTCCATGGGACTGCAACATGCCACAAAAAAGCGTGTCCTATTGAAAAAATCTTTTGTCCATCTTGGTCTTTTTATAGAGGGTCATAGGATAATAACAAGATTGATGGTGTAATCTGTAAGATCAGGAAACCATCATGAGCCTCAGACTATTCGGGAGGATGTGATGTCCTGCTTTCAATAGATAAGGTAATTAGGCTCTAAGCAGGATAATAATTCCACGTAACAATTTAAATAAAATGTTGTTTATGGGGCTAAAGCAGTTTTACCACTGAAAGATCCCTTTATAACATCTTTTATTTAAAATTGAACAAGAGAATATAACTCATCCTTTTGGTCCTGATTAACGCCGATGTAGCGAAGGGTTATGGATTGGGAGCTATGATTAAAGGTGTCCATAATCAATCCTATGTTATATTTGGACATTTTGTAAGTCCAGTAACCCCAGGTTTTCCTCAGGCTATGCGTACCAAAGTTCTCAATGCCTATTAGCACCGCAGCCTCCTTTAGAACACGGTAAGCTTGGATTCTGCCGATATAGTTTCCTTTTTTGCTAGGAAAAAGGTAATCGTCAAGAGATAATTTATGTTCCTTAATATAGGGGATAATGACCTTGCGTAAAGCGGCATTCAGCTTAATTTTCTTCTCTTTTTTTGTCTTCCGTTCCTTAATAACCAGATAATCCTTGAACCCGTTGGATGAAGTTAGAATATCCTTAACTTTAAGCGGCAGGATATCACTGATTCTTAAACCAGTATTTAATCCAAACTTCATCATGAGTCCAAATTTCGGGTCCTTTCCGTTAAGGTAATGATACATCTGTTGGATCTTAGTTTTATTTCTGATAGGTTCAACTGTCATAAATATCCCCTCTATGCAATGTATTTATAATTAATCATATAAAATGTATCATTTACTTTCAATCTATTTTTACATTTTTTCTTTCATGTCATCCTGCATAAACTAATTATTATAAGGACTTTCTAATATGATTCAATGTAATACTTTATTTAATTTGTTACATTAAAAATGTTGAATTATAGTAATTTTAACTTTATTGAGGTATTTAAGCTATGCCTAGCTATTTCTGATAATATTATTTTTTATTGTTATTCAACACTAGAAAAGATAGAAACCCATGATTATAGGCCAAAAGAAGGAAGATCCTATCATTAGCTATTGGGAGGCATAGGGATGTAGGATAGGCTGCTAAAGCATTGCCTACCCTTTTTTGTTATTAGGTATGGACATCCATGGGGTGCAATGGACTTTTTTACAGAAAAAAATGCGGGTATCATTTCCCCGCTGTTTTTAATCAAGAGAAAGGAGATTTTGAGGTGATGGATTCACCTTATTCACACCAAGCAAGAGACATAAAAGAAGGGAGATGAAAATATGGCAGAAGTCTACGAGAATATACTGGATCTGGAGGAAGATACTCAGAGGGGAAGATTTCTAACCTTTATTCTCGGAAAAGAGACCTATGGTCTTGAAATCAAATACGTTAAGGAAATTATAGGTATCCAGGCCATTACCGAGATACCTGAGTTGCCCTCCTATGCCAAGGGCATTATTAACCTGCGCGGAAAAATCATTCCGTTAATGGATGTGCGACTGAGATTTAAAAAGGAACCGAAGGAATACAATGACAGAACCTGTGTGATTGTGATAGAAATCAATCAGCTTTCCATAGGGCTTATTGTTGATAGTGTTTCCGAGGTTATAACCATCCCGGAGGAAGGAATCGTTGACCCTCCCAAAATGCATTCAGGCTTCAATAACCGTTACATCAAGAATATTGGCAAGGTGGGAAGCGATGTCAAGCTACTGCTTGATTGTGAAATGCTGCTTACAGAGGACGAACTGGAAGTTTTAGGCGGGGTAATATAAGTACAAAATAATATATAGGGGAGTATGACAAGATGAAGTGGTTTTATAATCTAAAAATCGCTACCAAGCTTATTATCGGCTTTATTATCGTTGCTGCCATTGCAGGGGTAGTGGGAGTAGTCGGTATTGTAAATATTCAGGAAATGGATACATTGAACACAGATATGTATGAGCTAAACACCACTCCGATCCCTCAGATTACATCGGTTCAGAACGCGTATAATCAAACCCGGGTAGCTATAAGAGATTTGCTTCTGGACAAAGACCAAGCCGCCAAGGAAGGCTACATAAGCTTAATCGAAACAAACTTAAATACAATGAAGACGAGCCTAGCAGAGTTTATGCTGACGCTGCGGGTTGAAGAAGGTAAGGTTTTGGCTCGAGACCTTGAATCCGCCATTTCGTTATATGAATCCTATCTGGACAAACAGTTCGGTCTGATCAACTCCCAAAAGTATGACGAGGCTTACAGTAACATGCAGGGTGAGGGCATGCAAATAGCCAGTGCTGTTAACGATCCAATTGATGCACTTATAAGCCTTAAGGTTGATTTGGCAAAACAGAAATTTGATGCAAATACGGTTGCCGCAAACACGGCTATCTTTACAATGCTTGCTGTGGTCCTTGTGGGTGTGGTAATAGCCATTGTCCTGGGACTCTTTATCTCTCGTATTATCAGCAAACCCATAGGTGCCATGGTCAAGGTTTCCGGCAAACTGGCTGTGGGAGATGTAAATGTCAACATTGATGTTCATTCCCAGGATGAAATAGGCATGCTTGCAAAATCCTTCGAAACCCTTATTGCCAGCACCCGAGAGCAAGCCCTTATTGCAGAAAAAATTGCTGACGGTGATTTGACTGTGAATGTGAGTGTACGGTCAGAAAATGACCTTCTGGGCAAAAAGCTCCGCGAATTGGTGGAGAATAACAATGAAGTGCTCACCAATATCAGTGGGGCTTCTGAGCAGGTAGCCTCAGGGTCAAAACAGGTGTCGGACTCCAGTATGGCCCTTTCACAAGGGGCAACCGAACAAGCCAGTTCCATTGAAGAGCTGACAGCCTCCCTGGAGGAAATATCCGCCCAGACCAAGCTTAACGCTCAAAACGCCGATCAGGCAAACCAGCTTGCTGAAAACGCTAAATCGAATGCTTCTCAGGGTAACGCTCATATGAAGGACATGCTCAAGGCTATGGATGAAATCAATGTATCCTCCAGCAATATCTATAAAATCATTAAGGTTATTGACGATATTGCCTTCCAGACAAATATTCTCGCCTTGAATGCAGCCGTTGAGGCAGCCAGAGCAGGACAGCATGGAAAAGGCTTCGCTGTGGTCGCAGAAGAAGTGAGGACCCTTGCCGCCCGCTCAGCTAATGCTGCAAAAGAAACCGCTGATATGATTGAGGGTTCCATAAAGAAGGTAGAAGGCGGAACCAGGATTGCAAAGGAAACAGCAGATGCTTTGGTTGAAATTGTCAACGGTATAGATAAAGTTGCCGTTCTTGTCAATGACATTGCCGTGGCCTCCAATGAACAGGCTACCGGAATCAATCAGATCAATCAAGGAATCATGCAGGTATCACAGGTTGTTCAGACCAATTCGGCGACATCACAGGAAAGCGCCGCCGCCAGTGAAGAACTATCCAGTCAGGCCGCCTTGCTTAAGGAAATGGTGAGCAAATTCAGATTGCAAAAGGTCGGCAGATCCTATGGCAAGCTGGAGGATCTCAATCCCGAAGTTCTTAAAATGCTTGAAAACATGTCTGATCAGCGAAAAAACAACCGACCCTATAGCGATGATGCAATGGGTGAGGCCGTCACTTCTAAGGCCAACATTTCCCTAAGCGATAAGGAATTCGGAAAGTATTAGCCGAAGCATCTTGGCAAGGGGGCAGAGACTAGTGGATAGTCCCTCTCCCCCCTTCGTCATAGATCGGGAGCATGCTAAATTACCTGGATGCGGGCTGGGTGCGGTGTTGTAGCAATGAGATATTCCTTGACAGCATGAAAAGTCCTATCGTATAATAATTGTTGCACTTATGCGCCCGTAGCTCAGTAGGATAGAGCACAAGTTTCCTAAACTTGGTGTCGCACGTTCGATTCGTGTCGGGCGTACCAGTAAAAAAAAGAGCGATCTCAACATCCATTGAGATAGCTCTTTTTTATGCTAATCAATTAATGAGGAATTGAAATCCTCCAAACTTGCTCCCTGCGGAATTTGGTTGTTTATAGAAAGATAACGCTTAAGCTATGTATAGCTATTCCGCTTCATTTCTAGATAGTTCTTCTTAAGCCAACAGGAAAAGGGCCCTTTTTTTATGATCCAGGTGGGAGTTACCAAATATCGATAATTCTCTCGAATGGACTTAATCTCTTCAAGCTCTACCTCAACACTTTCTGCTACCGCCTCAGGCATGCCATAGCTAAGGAGGCTTTTATAGAGGGGGTGTCGCTTGTAATTATATCTCAGAATCAGCTTAATGATTTGATATAACGTAAAACATACGAGACCCGAAGCAAACAGCATTTTAATCCTAGCATCCTGCATCGGGGCACCGGTGGAATCCAGCATAATAGGCAGAACGTTTCCCTCAACCCCTCTTGTGTTAAGGTTAAGGATGATTTGTCTCCTTACCGCGTCAGGCAAGGTCAGCACAACTCCCTGGGAGCGATAGGTTTTTAAGGGCTGCTTTGAAATGATAGGAAGCAATCCTTCTTCCGTTTTAATAACATCATAATTGGCCGTAAGGATGGAGCCCTCAAGGATGCTATAAGAGATATCCCCCACAGGAATCAGCGCGTTCCCCGTGACTTCAACGAAATAAACCTGATTTTTTTCACTCATGTAAACCAGTGAAGGCTCTTTCAGGCTTCGCCCCCCCACATCAAAAGGACCAAAGAATATATTGTAGAAATGATGCAGGTTATTTACTAAAACAAAGGAGGTTGCAAGGACAAGGAGGCTATTGAAGATGAGATAGCGCAGGTTGGTTTTTTTGATTAATGCCATAATCATGGTATCCTTCATGGATAACACCCCCTATAGGTCATAAAGGCCTTTATGCCTAAGTCGAACTTGTTGGGAATTTTTGCTTTTACATGCACCACACAGGGGTATGCTCACTGAGAAGGTTCGATAATCTGTATTCCTACCCAGAAGTTTTAACAGAATAATAATGGGCCAAAAAATGTATTTAAGGTATTCTATGGGAGTATCTTGATCCAACCGGATTTTTTCATTAATTTTAAGAACCTGCTTTGCTTCTTTTCCGCATATGGCACACTCACAAGATGCCCTTCCCGGGCCAAGGGGCTGGGTGGCTTTTCTAAGGGAGACCGTTGATTCGGGTTTTGCCTTGCAAAGAGGACAACACCCGCTAGTGTCAGGGATGATAAAGCTTTTACATCCTTTACAGAAGAACGCCATAGCTACTCCTTAATTAGAGGAAACCGTTTTCTTCTTATTATAGTTTGCTTACCAAAATCCGTCAACAAAAGAAAATATCCTCTGGGGGGGAAGAAAACAAAGCAGGCCTTCATCCTCTAGGAATGAAAGCCTGGGCTTTGCCATAAAAATGAATGGTCTTTATTAGATTTGCTATTTCATATCATAGGTGAACCCACGCTTGACATCCCCGTTAAATCCAAGGCTCAGATAGAATCTATGGGCATCCTCCCGTTGGCTTGCACTAAGCAGAATCACCTTATAGCATCCCTGCTTTCTGGCATAATCCAGAAGAAGCTCCATAGTTTCACGGCCATACCCGCGACGGCGAACCGAAGGATGGGTGACCACATTTTCAATGACGGCATAAGGTCTTCCTGCACGGGTAAGGTTGGGGATAATTGCCAAATTGCTTGTAGCCACCAGATGTCCGTCTTCTTCAGCAACAGCATAACGATAGGTTTCAGGATTGTTCATGATTTGATCCCAAACCAATTTAAGCTGATTTATGGTCGCCAATGTATCATCCGGAACCAAAACCTCATAAAGATCCATGATCCCCTCAAGATCGTCATATCGTGCAAACCGTGCGCACATCTACTTTCCCTCCCGTCAACCGGCTGATTCCAGGTTATTGAGAATACCGGAAGAAAACATGAAGAGGGTCAATGCCAGAATAAAACTCCATCCGCCCATGGTGACGATCATTAATAGCTGGATTTCAGTGATACTATATAGAATGGCTCCACCGATGATTCCTGGCAACAGAACCAGCAGAGACACGATGGCCTTGATAAAGATTAACAGGGTCTTGCTATGAACCCATCCAAACAATCTTCGGCTGAGTACATCGTTATAAATATATACAGCTCCAAAGGCAACATAGGAGAAAATACAGGCCAGGATCGTCAGAACATCACCCTTAAATAATATGCCTGCCAAAATGAAAAGAAGGCTCCCATCCACCAGATTTTTCAGGTGCTCGCTCAGAGTGACATAGAAGAGCTTATTAAGGGATGAAGCCGGGATGAGAAATATGTAGGGCCTTTCCATTTCTAAATTGAGTCTCCCCTGCATCTGAAAGAGCATCAACATATAAACACTAAAACAAAGGACCAAAAATAGCCCCATATCACCTATTTCTTCGGGCATCACAAACTTGAAGATCAGGGAGGAAAAGATAATAACAAGGGAGGTCCTGTCAAACATGAAGAATAAAGAAGTCTTCCGTAACTCAAGAAGATGCTTGGTGAAGATGGCCTGGCCACCAACGCCTTTAATCCTTTGGTTGACCTTGTCCTTTACCTTGAGATTAAAGGACATGTTCCGTCCCTCGCGTTTGGCCTTGTATGCAGCCTCCACATAATCTGTCCCCTCAAGAACATCCTCATAATAGTCCAGGTTCATACGGTAGAGGGCAATGGAAGCACCCAAAATCAGAAGCAGCATCCCAACGGCCCCTACATAGAATTCTGTGGTAATTTCGCCCACGGCTGCCGCCGCGATTGACCCCGTCCATCCAATAACAGGGAAATAATGGGCAACAGGATGATTGAACACCTGGTCTATCGAGACGAGAATGTCCTTAGTCTGAACAATACTGAGAAGGAACAGCACACCAACAGCCACCGCACCCATATCAAAGATGCGTTTTACCAGCTTCTTGCGAGATTTCTCCTTGGAAGCCCAGGAATAGATAACCATGCCTATCAAGGGATACGCCAGTGCATAGGCCACCACAGCCAGCAGAATGACAGCCACCCCGTAAGGCTTCATAACAAAGTTATTTCTTAAATTAGGGATTTGGCACAGGGCCAGAAAAAGCAACAAGAAGGTCCCGCCAATTTGCTTGATAAAGCCATAAAGCAGTACCTGGTTAGGCTTGATCGGCGCTGTAAAGATCAAATTAACATCACTTAGTCGGAAATAGGTGCTTCCTTTATCAACTCCCAGCTTGAGGGTGGTATAGTAAAGAAAGGTGAATACCAGCATCATAATTCCCTTGAACAACTCTGGTGGGGCATTTCTTATCATACCACTGGGTATAAAAGCAGCCACGAACATTCCAATAATAAAAACCAGGGCAAAAAGGTATCCTATCAGCACAATAGGCTTCTTGAAAGCCCCTTTTACGAGATTTTTGAGGGTGGTTTTTAAAAGGTAAACAATCGGACTCATGCACTCTCCCCCTCTTTTTCTGGTTCAGTGACCGAGAAGAAGATTTGTTCAAGTGATTCGCCGCTAGCTGTCATTTCATCCCGAGTGCGGTTAAAGACAATCTCACCCTTGTTCATAATGAGGACCTTATCCCATACTTCATCCACAGAATCAATAATATGGGTACTGATCAAAACAGCACACCCCATGTTTTTGAGCTCAAGGAAAAGATCTTTGAGCTCTTTAATGGCTTTAGGGTCCAGACCAATCATAGGCTCGTCAAACATAACCATTTTGGGCTTGATTAAAAGACCACAACAGATGGAAACCTTCTGCTGCATACCCTTGGAAAGCTCTTTGCCAACCTTCTTCTTTTTGTCATCCATATCGAAACGGGTAAGGAGGGCATTCGCATTATCCTCCCAATCCTTAAGGCCATAGGCGCGAGCTATAAACTCTAAATGTTCCCAAACGGTAAGGGTCTCATAGAGAGCCGGCGTCTCAGGAATATAGCCAAAAACCCGTTTTGCCTCAATACTCTTACTTTCCTTACCATCAATCTCAATTTTCCCCTCAAAACGTAGTAGACCGGCAATTGATTTGATGGTGGTACTTTTACCGGCACCATTGGGTCCTAAGAGAACCCCAATTTCACCGGCTTTCACCTCGAAAGAGGCCTTGTTGACAGCCAGAACCTTTTCGTACTTCTTTGACAGATTTTTAACTTTTAACATCTTGATCCTCCAGTATTAATTTTCTTCGTTATGCCTGCCAAAAAGCCCAACATCGGGTGAAATTCATGAAGATTAAGCAACAATCAAGCTCCGCAGCACTTTTTATACTTTTTCCCGCTTCCACAGGGGCAGGGTTCATTTCTCCCCACTTTATTACTCACCGCACGATGATCCTCGTTGAATTTTTTTCTGATGTTGGTACGTTCTTCAGCCGTGAGCAAAGCATCCCATTCCTGCAACTCATAAAGCCAATTGGCCTTGGCATTGAGCATATTGTAGTAAAGCTTGTCAAGAACAATATTGGCCTTAATTTCGCTTTCCTCAGTCAGGGACTCAAGTTCCAGCTCGGTCTCAAGGCTCGTATTGATACCATCCAAAAAGCCCATGAAAGTTAGATTATCCATATCGTAGATCTTTGCAAGATCATTAAGACGGCCCTCCAGGACGGTCGAGGCCGAGGCCGAGGCCAGAATAGCCTTGTAGGCTTCTGTTTCCTGGCTCAAATAATTCTTGAAAAACTTCTCATTTTCTGGGCTGCTGCTCTGGTTCTCCAGCTTATTTTGCCATTGACTAAAAAGACTCATGGGTAATATCTCCTCTCATTAAGTACATCCTTCAGTTTTAAAAGTCTGCTCCTGTTTCTACATTTTTTCAGGGGCCTGGATGCTGATAAGCTCCAGAATATTGCGTATAACAATACGGGTGCAATCCACCAAAATCAGGCGGGCCATCATCAGTTCGTCTTCTTCGCCTCTCACGCGGCAGGCATTGTAAAAGCTATGGAAGGTTGACGCCACCTCCATGACATAGCGGGTTAGACGGCTGGGCTCCAGGGTTTTAGCAGAAAGCGTCACCTCTTCGGGATATTCAGCCAGCCTTCTGATAAGTTCTTCTTCCTCTTTCTCCTTCAACAAGGTCAGGTTGACCTCATTAACAGGCCTGGGCTGAACCCCTTCCTCGCCGAGCTTTCTCAGAATGCTGCAAATACGGGCATGGGCGTATTGAACATAGAATACAGGGTTTTCATTGGATTGCTTGACGGCCAGATCCAGGTCGAAATCCAGATGGCTCCCTGAGGTTTTTAAATTAAAGATAAAGCGTATGGCATCCCGGCCCACTTCCTCCAACAGGTCTCCCAGAGAGATAGCCTTTCCGGTACGCTTGGACATGCGGGCGATTTCCCCGTTGCGGTAGAGGCGGACAAGCTGGAACAAAACCACTTCGAGCCTGTCGCTAGCGATGCCGAAGGGCGTCATGGCAGCCTTCATGCGGGCCACATGCCCATGATGGTCGGCACCCCACAGGTCGATAGCCCAGTCGTAGTCGCGGATAATAAATTTATTCCGGTGATAGGCAATATCTGCCGCCATATAGGTAGGGATACCATTGTTACGAACAAGAACCTCATCCTTCTCAAGTCCCAGCTTTTCACCATTGAGCCATATGGCTCCCTCTTTTTCTACGGTGTATCCGTTTTTGGTGAGAAAGTCCACCGTTTCCGCAACCGCTCCGCTGTCATGAAGGGATTTTTCGGAAAACCATACATCATATTCAATGCCATAGGAGGCCAGAGTTTCGCGGATTCTCTGAATATTGATGGGAAGAGCATAGTCCACCAGGGCTTGGCGCCTTTCCTCCGGGGTTCTGGAAAGCAGGGCGTCGCCGTTCTTTTCTATATAGGCCTTGACATGCTCCAGAATATCCTCGCCATGGTAGCCATCCTCGGGGAACACCACCTGATCTTCACCTAAAAAGGCTTGTAAGTAACGGGCCTCCAGAGAGAGTCCAAAGCGTTCAATCTGATTACCTGCATCATTAATATAGAATTCCCGGGTGACATCATAACCTGCTTTTTTCAGTACGCTGGCAATACAGTCACCCAACGCACCGCCCCGGGCGTTTCCCATATGAAGGGGGCCTGTGGGGTTTGCGCTGACAAATTCAACATTGACCTTCTTGCCCTTACCCAGCTCCACCTCGCCATAGCGCTCCTGCCGCTCCTGAATGAGTAGAAGGGCGTCATAAAGCCAATTTTTGCGTAGGTAGAAATTGATGAACCCGGGTCCTGCTATCTCCACTCGATCGATATAGGTTCCGTTAAAATTAAATTCCGGCACCAGGAGTTCTGCGGTTTTCCGGGGAGGGAGCTTGGCCTGCTTTGAAACCTGCATGGCAATATTGGTGGAAAAATCACCAAAGCCCCGCTCACGCGGTACCTCCACAACCACCTCAGAAAGTGTTAATGGCGGTAGTATGCCCTTTAGCTCACACGCCGCAAAGGCTTCCCTGGTAACAGAAAGGATTTGCTCCCGTATTTTCTCAAAAATATTGTTCATTTTAAAAAACCATCCTTTGTTCTATCGAAAATCAGTTCTTAAGTTCGCTGACACTGACATCCAGGCTGTTTCTTCCGCCATAGGCCCGATTGTACTCCAAAATATAATCCACCTTGATCTTCCCACCTGAATCACTAAAATCCACATTGACGTTTTTAGCGGTGATGCCCAGCATAACGCTACCGTATTGAGTATCATAATCGGTCAGGTGGGTTTTTCCCACTTCAAAGAGCATCATAGAATCCACATTTCCCTGGCGAATAAGGGTCACTGAATCCTGGCTGACCTTCAGGGTGGTGGTGGTTCCATCCAATCCGGTGAGCTGGCTTTCCTCATAGCTCACGATATACTCATCATTGATACGTATAAGCGTTCCCTCGGTGATGAAGCTCATTTTATCGCTTTCCCCGGTTGCGTCATCTATGACACTGTTTACTGTAATAAGGACCTGTTTTTCCACTAGCTATTTCCTTTCGTAAGAGCGAGATGTATTTTCATGTTTTTCAAATGCCAATTCTATAAGCTTGGTAATCAGCTCAGAATAGGGAATGCCACTGGCCTCCCAGAGCTTGGAATACATGCTGATATTGGTAAAGCCCGGCATGGTATTGATTTCATTTAGAACCACCCGGTTGGTGTTCTTCTCAATAAAGAAATCGACGCGGGATAGCCCGGAGCAGCCCAGGGCCTTAAAGGCTCGGACAGCATAATCTCGCACCTGTTCCATTATTTGGTCATCGATAGCTGCAGGGATTATTGTATCCGATTTTCCATCGATATATTTTGCGTTGTAATCATAAAACTCATTACAGGGAACGATTTCGCCCACTGCTGAGGCGACGGGGTTATCGTTACCCAGCACGGCACACTCTATTTCACGCCCATTAATAAACTCTTCGATCAGTATTTTGGTATCGTATTTGGAGGCATTGAAAAGGGCTGCCTCCAGTTCCTCAGGCCTGCTCACTTTGCTGACTCCCACCGAGGAGCCTGCGTTGGCTGGCTTTACAAAACAGGGCCAGCCCAGCTTTTCAGTTACGTGGTTGATAAGAAAGCTTCTTGCCCCTTCGATCTCATTTCTCATGACCTTTATATAGTTAGCCTGGGGGATACCGGCATTTTGGAAGACTAATTTGGAAAACTCCTTGTCCATACCTGCTGCCGATGCAAGAATATTACACCCAACATAGGGCACATTGGCCAATTGAAGCAGTCCTTGAACCGATCCATCCTCTCCGTTAGGCCCGTGAAGAACGGGAAAAACCACATCCGTTCCTTGCTTGTTACCTTCACTGTCACAAAAGCATACCAAATCCATACAAGTGGGTACAGTGGCATCAAGGTTCTTACCGGGTACCCGTGGAGCTTCCAAAAGCTTGGCTCTGGCCTTATCCTCCCATTCCCCCGACCCAATCCACTTGATATCTCCATCAAACTTCAGCCACTCACCCTGCTTGGTAATGCCGATGGTCTGTATATCAAAACGTTCTTTATCCATATTTTCAAGGACACATTGGGCAGAAATTCTTGAGACTTCATGTTCTGAGGACTGCCCTCCAAAGAGCACTGTCACCTTAATTTTATGATCGCTCATGCTATCCTCCTGAAACGGTTTCAAGGGGAGCTTTACCGCTCCCCCTTCAAAAATGTTTTTTTATAAACATCTTCCAATAAATTATACATGTACACCCATCATTATTCAAGCGGGTCTTCTGCCTCTTCCTCAGAAAGCTGAAGGGTCTCAGCCCCCTCCTGACCTTCCGCAGGTGCTATTCCTCCATCTTCGGGAAGCGCCAAGCCTACTTCCTTATTCACCACAGCATCATTTCGCGGGAAGTCGGAGTCAAGGGTCACCTTATCCTTAAAGGTTTTTGTTTCTTTTCCGTTAATGATAATCTTGACACGTTCAATATCCTTGAGCTCGGTCAGCGAATTGACAATGGAATAAATGGTTAGCTCCGCCAGATCCTTGCCCCCGGGATGGTTGTCGACAAACTCTTTGGTGAAGTCAACCGTCGCTGTTCTTCCCTCAATTTCAACAGGCGATCTTAAGGAGGCGCCCTCTGGGATAATCGCTTTCAACCCCTTTGATTTAGGCCCTGCGATAAGCTCCTTCACCATGACCGAGGCCAGGGTGGCGGCACCCTTCTTTGCTTCCTTGATATCCACATAGCGTATCTCCTTGACCAGCTTGGTCTGCTGCTCATCGGCAAAATAAAGGATCACCGGAACTTTTTCATTGAGAACGGCAGCCTCCTCTTCATCAATAGTCAGGCTGCTGGTGGGGGTAAGGTCTTCATCCACTGGCGTCAATTCTGATTTTTTATTGCCACAGGAACACATTATGAGCGCCAGAACCATCAACAGGGCTATCACTTTCATCATTTTCATCATGCACACCTCTTGTCTGAATCCATTTTATGTCTATGATGGGTTCCATCCTTTTATTCTAGTTTTCATGTCCACTTTACAAAGTGTGAAACTAGCAGTAATATATTACAGTTAGTGTAAATTATTCTTTATTATGTATTGTTAGAAATGAGGGAGCGGTTGTGAAAACTCGATTGAGTCCGTTGAAAATAGCAGAATTGATGAATAAACAATGTCAGGGAAACTATAACCAGTTCAGCCGGGAATTGGGTGTGGACCCCGCTCATTTGCACCGCTTTCTTCGCACTGGCGTAGGCGGGGGTAAGAAGATGATTTTTTCTTTGATGGACTATTGTGAGAAGAATCACCTAAATTACAAAAATTACTTAGAAATATAGGCCGGTTTGATGCAGTTTTACCCCATCAGAATGTACGAAAGGGAAAAACTCTGCAGCCCTTATTTTTGTAGCATTTTATACTTATAAACAGACTCTCTTTAGGGATATAATAAATTCAACGTAGTAAACAACACAGCAAACATTGCACAACCAAACGAAGGTTTCATACAACAGACAATGCCGCACAAAATAAAGTAGTCATTTGCCCCTTTTACCCCCTTTTTCGCTCCTTTTGGAGCGGTAAACGATTTAAATTGATATAGATTCCTCCTTTATAAGAAAAAACGGGTTGTACCCGTTTTTTCTTTTGCTTATTCTTACACTATTTATTTTTGTATGACCCTCATTTTTCTTACCGCATCAATCATCTGTCGCGAGGCGATGGCTCCCTGACCCACAGCCACTGAGACTTGTTTGAAGATTCCCGTACAATCCCCGGCGGCATACAAACCCGGAATATTCGTTTCCATCCTATCATTGACCTTAATGGACTTTCCTTCCATGGCTATACCCAGTTTCAAGGCAAAGCTGGTGGAAGAAGCACTTCCAAAGGCAACAAACAGGCCCTGAAGGCTTTCCGTTTGTCCATCCTCAAAGGCCAGCCCACCCAGCAGCTCTTCACCGGTTATCTCTTTAATCCTCGATTCATTCACTCTAAAGGACTTGAGCTTGTCCTTGGCATTCTCAGATAGCTTAAAGGGTACGCCGTTGGTATAGAGGGTAACATCCTTGGTAAAGGGTAACAGCTCAAGAGCCTCATGGACGGCATAATCAGTGAAACCCAAAACACCCACCTTTTTGTTGCGGTAGAAAAAGCCATCACAGGTGGTGCAATAGCTTATCCCTTTGCCCTCAAATTGCTCCAACTTTTTGATAGGCGCCTTGATAGGGGGCGAGCCGGTGGCCAGAAGAACGGTCTTGGCCTCGTAAACAGCTCCCGTGCAGGTCACTTTAAAGTGATCTTCTTTTTCGATGCCCACGACCTCGTCCTCAACAAATTCCACGCCCAGCCTGCGGCCCTGGCTTTCGCCTGCACTTAAAAGCTCCTGTCCCGAAAGGGGGTTCTCAAATCCATAATAGTTCTCAATTTTATCAGCCTTCAGAAGGGCGCTGTTGAGCTTACCAACAACCAGAGTTTTCAGATTGGCTCTTATGGTATAAACGGCACAGGACAAGCCTGCCGGACCTCTTCCAATAATCAGTGCGTCATAAAGCATTGAACTTTACACCTCAACTATGTTTAAAAATATCTGCCCCGCTTTGCTTATGGCAATGATGCAGGTGCGATCTAAAAATTCTTCTTTCTCTCTTATAATCATACCCACTCCCGTCCATTTGTAAAGCATGAATGTAAAACTTGTGAAGGTGGTGTTAAAACATGTTATAATAATGGCAATTATAACTTATGAGGTGTTCAGATGGCTGTCTCCATACGCGATGTGGCAAAGGCCGCAGGAGTCTCTATTTCGACTGTTTCAAAGGTTATCCATGATGCACCCACTATTTCGGATAAAACCAAAATTAGAGTAAAAAAAATTATGGAGGACCTTTCCTACTATCCAAACATCATCGCCAGAAGCTTTGCACAACAAAGTTCCTATACCATTGGTCTGATCATCAGCCTTCAACGTGAGGACGCCTTTATCAATCCCTATATCTACGAGATTCTGGGGGGTATTGAAGAAGTTACGCAAAAATACGGCTATTCCCTTTCCCTCATTAATATGAACACCGTCCTCAAGGATCCTAACGAGTTGGAAAGGCTTATCGTACAAAAAAGAGTGGACGGTCTTCTGGTCCACTTGGCCGGATTTACTCCCGAGCTTCATACCATCATAGAGAAAAATGCCTTCCCCTGTGTTTTTATCGGGAGACCCCAGAGAAAAAGTCCCTGCCTTTATGTGGATATAGACAATGTCAAGGCAGGAGAATTGGCCGCCCTCCACTTGATTGAAAAGGGGGCAAGGCGTATCGCCTTTATGGGCCAGAATATCAATACGAATTTGACCAGGGTACGTTTTTTAGGCTATCTCAAAGCCCTAGAGGATCACGGGATTCCCTTTTTGGAGGGGTATGTCAAGGATGTGGAGGACGATCTTGACAAAATCCCAGAGCTTTGCTCCAGCCTTTTTTCACCGCCTATGGGCCTCCTAGAAAGACCGGACGGATTGGTGTTTAATGGCAATTTTGTTGCCTTTACAGCCCTCAAAGTACTACAGAAAATGCAAATAGCTATTCCCCAGGACTTAAAGCTCATTACCTTCGACAATTACCCCTTTGCCCCCTATACCTCTCCTTCACTCAGTGTGGTGGATATGGATGTTTTTGAATTAGGTGTCCAATCCTGCAACCTGCTTTTGGAGAGTCTCAAGAAAGACCGTGAGCTACAGCCCGTTATCCTGTCTCCTTCTATTATTGAGAGGGAGTCCTCTTAATTTTGTGAAGGGCAAGGCCCATCCATAGGGCATGAGTGACCAGAAGCCCCATCACATTCATCAGGGATAGGGGCTGCACCACCAGGCGAGAAACCCAACAAAAAGGAATTAAGCTACTCAGTACGCTGAGCCAAGGCAGATGAAGGATATCGGACAGAGCTGTGATCATAAATGCTCCCAATCCCTTGGCGCAGGTGAGTCCCTTGACCTTGTTATCGGCAAGAATAAAGAGAGCGAGTCCAACGATAATACTCTCAAATCCAGTCATGACACATAAAAGCAGCAGTCTTACTCCATCCAGGCTATAAATATCCAAAAGAAAGTATCCCAATAGGCTATAGAGCACACTTGAGAGGAAGGGCATAAGGAGCCTTATAAAGAGGTACCCTTCAAAACCCATAGGGGTTATACTCATAAGATCCGTCATCCGTTCATCCCGATCATCAATCATTATAAAGCCCGAAACGCACCCTAGCATACTTGGCGCAATGAGAAGAGTGGTCGCAAGAACATAACCATACCAGGGCTTTAGATCAAAGCCGGTTTTTTGATACAGTAAAGGAACCCCAAAGGTTAAAACCACCTTGATAACGGTCAAGGCCAGTAAGGGCACCAGAAACAGAAGAATGAGGATGGGCTCTCTTGTCAGGCGTTTGAAATCAGCCTGAAGATTTACGTTGAAGCTTATGTTTTTCATGTTACTCCTCCTCGGACACCAGCATCTTTATATAGGTATCCTTTGCCAAGATCAGAATGATTCCCGTTTCCACCAGTAGGATAAAAACATTCAGGAGGGCACGACTGGACGGAATACCAAAAAAAGCTCCCTGAATCAGCCTGAGGCCTGCCACCGAGGGAAACAAATCAAAGAGAACACTCTGTTCCTTCAAAAGAAATGAAAAACAGGGAAGTGCAATGAGCACCATAAAGGGTACCATCTTAATAAAGTATTGATTGATGGTTCTGGCCCATGCCGCAATCAAAAAACCATAGAGGGTAAAGAACACGGATGAAAGCAGAATCCCCAGCAGTAAAAGCCCAAAGCGGACCTCCCCTTTGTAGGTTACTTTCGTGATCAGACTTCCGGCTGCAAGGGAGACAAGGGAAAGGGACAGCGCCTTTGCAAGAAGATACTCCCAGGCATATACGGGGGTCACCCCGAGATATTTGATCACTCCCTGAACCTTTTCCATCATAACGATTCCACCGATAAAAAAGAAACCCAGCATCGAGGGATCTGAAAAAACTGCCAGCATTACCCCAACAGCTTTGATATTTCCTTCAGGAAGCTTGGACATAATGGTCATATAAACCAGTGTGATCAGAAGGTAAATCCAATAGAAGCCCTGTCGGTATTGGAAGATAATATCTGTCTTTAAGGCATTCAACAACCTCATAGTAGCTCCCTCCCGGTCACTTTGATAAAAATATCCTCCAGACTGGCCTCCTGGCTGTGAAGAGTATGTATGGGTCGGTTTTTGAGGAGAGTGAGGAAGGCCTCATCCCTCCCCAAATTTTCAAGGGGAAAAACAGCTTCAGAGAGGGCTTCGTTCCCGTCAGTCTCCTTAAAGCCTACCTTGACAAGCTTACTCCCATAGTGAAGCTTAAGGTTCCCAGGGCTGTCGCAAAGCGGAATTCTGCCGTCCACTAGAAAGGCTACACGGTCACAGAGCTGCTCGGCCACCGTCATATTGTGAGTGGTAAGAAAGATGGTCTTACCTTTATTCTTTTCCTCAACGATAATCTCCTTGATGATCCTGGCATTCACGGGATCCAGTCCTGAGGTGGGTTCATCAAAGAATAGAAGCTCCGGATCATGGAGAAGGGATCTGACAAAGTTAAGACGCATCTTCATACCCTTGGAAAAGCCCTCTACTCGCTGATCCCTATAGGGTTGGAGTCCCACTCTCTCCAATAGCTCCTCCATGCGGTGGAGGCAGTTATTCCGGTAGTAGGCCCCAATAACCTTCAAATTTTCAAAGGCTGTGAGCTTAAGATATAGATTGGGAAAATCAAAGGCCACCCCCACCCGCTCATAGAAGTCTCTTCCCCATTCCCGTCTTTCCTTTGAAAGGATGCTCATACTTCCCTCATAGCCCCTCAAGAGTCCGATGAGAAGACGCTGGGTTGTGGTTTTCCCTGAACCGCTGGGCCCCAGAAAACCGAAAACCTCACCCTTTTCAATGTCAAAGCTGATGCCTTTTATGGCCTGGGTTTTGCTCTTTTGATAACGAAAACTCATATTTCTGACGTGAATCATGTCGCTCAGCCTCCTTCAAAATTTCTAATCATTTTCATTAGTGATCGATTGATCATTTTTAGTTTAAAAAAAGGTTCTTCTTAATACTCCAAAATTCCCATGACACCGATAATAGTAAACAAAAGCACCTCGGTGATAAGTTGGATTCTCTTTTTGGGCTCCTCATAATCCCGAACAATCGCCAACAGGCTTGCGAGTATCTGCTCGGCAATAATTCCTCCCAGTTCCTTGGCACAATGAGAGTGGCTTTCCTTAAAATGCTCGTTAAAATGCTCCTCTAAAAAAGCTATAAAATCGGCGCGGGTATTTTCAAAACGTGTTCCGGCACTACTATCAAGTAAAATGTAGAATCTCCTGGTAAATAGGGGGGATAGCTGATGGATATAGGCTTCAAGGATTTTCCGCCATTCGCTGATATTTTTGGCGTCGATATCAACAGGTTCATCGCTTTCTAATGTCCCATGGTTTTCGATAAGCATCATGAATCCGTGATACTCATCCCTTACCAACTCCTCAAAAAGAGCTCCCTTACTTTCAAAATAGTGGTACAGATTCCCGATGGTGGTTCCTGACAGCTTTGCTATTTGCCTTAAGGATGCCCCTTTAAAGCCTTTATGAAAGAACTCTTGCTCAGCATTGGAAAGAATAGCTTGATAGAGCTCATCCTTCTTTACTTGCATTTAATGATCACCCGATCATTATTATACGCCTTTGAAATTGTCTTTACAATAGGTGTTAATATAAAAGATTTTGGCTCTTTATTTTCGCTGTAGGTTCCTATAAAATGATAACGTCGAGTCAATAAACCCGGCATGAAGTAAGGTAGTTTTTTATAGGAATTATTAAATGTTATATGGGAAGGATGGTAGGCTATGGGTCAGTTGAGTGCAGCGCTTCTTACGCTGTTACCTATTGTGATTATTCTCGTCATGTTGATTGTTCTGAAAAAGCCCGCTGATATCAGTGGTATCGTCGGTTGGTTGGCCATTTCATTGGTGGCCGTTTTATTCTTTCAAACCTCTTTTGAGGTGGTTCTCCGGTCTACTGTAGCCGGCTTTATCAAATCCTTCTCAGTCTCGCTGATTGTAGCCACTTCCCTTTTGCAGATGGCCTATATTGAAAAGACCGGCGCCCTTCGGCGTATTATTATCTTCATCAAGACCCTGGCCTCTGAAAACCGAGCCGTGCAGATCATGATGATCAATATTGGTTTTGGTACTCTGATGGTTTCGGTAGGGGCCACCCCTGTATCTCTCCTTCCTCCTATTCTGATTGCCATGGGCTACAGCACTTATGTGGCCATCGCGCTTCCGGCCATAGGCTACGATGCGCTGTGTACATATTCCCTTCTGGGCGCCCCCATTGTGGTGTTTGTAGACTTGGCCAACAGCTTTCTGGGAAAGGGTAACGAGATCACCCTGGCTCAGGCCGGGAGCGTATTCTACCTGTTCCTACCCGTGGTTTCCACACTTATCGGCTTGTGTATGCTCTGGATTGTGGACAAATGGAAGGGCATCCGCCAGGGATGGCTTCCTTGTGTCATCTCCGGCCTGGTCATCGCCGTCGTTTCTTACTTTACCAACAAAGTCGAAAACCTGGTGGTCTTAACGGGTATTCTCTGCGGCATCGCCGTGATTATCGCCATGATCATCTATCTTCTGGTCACCGGCAAGAAGATTATAGACAAAAGCCGATTAACCGAAGAAGAGAGAGCCTATGAAAAAGCCTACCCTCTATGGAAGGCCATCACTCCCTGGGCCATCCTGATTGTGCTGATATTAGCCCTTAACCTTCCCAAACCCATTTTTGATACCCTCTATAGAACCCTTACCCTTCCGATCACTGGGATTTCAGCCGATTTGAAGGGCATACCCACACGAGCCCTTTGGAATGCCTATACCTGGATACTTGTGAGCACCCTGCTCTCCATACCGTTTATCCGACCCACCGCCAAGCAGCTTAAGGAGACCGTAAAGGTATGGTGGAAACGGGCACCGAGGCCTGTGTTTTCTGCCGCCATCTTCTTTGCCATTGGTGAAGTCATGAACATGTCCGGATACAGTATGGCTGAGGGCAAATTTGCAACCTCCAGCATGGTAAACGCCCTGGCCGATGCTTCGGCCAATGTCTTTAAGGGTGCCTATGGGGCTGTGGTTTCCTTTATTGGGCTCTTCGGTGGATTTATCACCGGCAGTGAGGCCTCCACCATTGCCATGTTCTCAAAGTATACCATGACTACTGCCAACGAGCTGGGTTGGGGCTTGCAGGGACTTTTAATCGCCACCGCAGGGCTAGCCTTCGGAGGAGGGCTGGCTAGTATCATTTCCCCAGCCAAGCTTCAAAATGCAGCTGCTTCCATCGATAAGCTGGGAGAAGAGAACAAGGTCATGCGTGTGGCTTTTGTCTTCGGCCTGATCCTCACCACCGTTACCACTGTTTTTGTGGTCACTTTGCTGGGTTCTGCAGTTTGATGAATGAAAATCCAATCGGCTTTTAATGCACCCACTTCCTATTCGGCACGCTGGGCAGGATAGTCATAGGCCTCGTCCATCGGTAGTGTTTCCACCAACCGTCCCACCACGATCAGCCGATGATCGGCCACACCAATCGGCGTGCAGGTTGTCAATGTAATGCAGGAAGAGCCCTGGCAGTAGATCGGACCCCAGTTGTCCGGCGTAACCACATAGGTTCGCTCCCATAGATACTGATAGATGTTTTCATCGTCTGTCAGATAAAGATAATCGCCAGAGCCCAATGTATCCAAATAATAAAAGGGCATGTCGTCGTTGATCTTTCCGTTGCGGATACTGTTGCGATGGCCGGCAATCGAGACATTGCCGCCCCATTCATCAGGAAGTTGTGCATAATCATACAATCCGACGCCTTTTCTCAGCGTTTCCCTATCCACACCGTCGAGCACGGGTACATGTACCTGCAATTTCGGAATACGCAGTTTAATATCGCTACTCTTATAGTTTTTGCGTCCTGAGGTGATAAACAACTTATCCTGTGGAAATCCCCCGTCAAGGGGACGTGTCTCCCCCTGAGAAGGCACCGAATCTGGCCGCGGTGTTATGTCTGGTTCAACCTCTAAAATGTCGGTAGGATCCGGCTCATAGCGGGGGACAGGCAGCTCAATGGGGCGGGTGCTCTGCCAATAGAGAAATACACCCGCAAAAATTGCCGCAAGAGCGAGTAAATAACATACTACCGCAATATATTTTCGATGTTTCATCGGCTACTCCTCTTCTTCAATCCAGCTCCAGCTCGCCAATGAGATAGGTCAAGCGCTCCGGTCTGTGCATTCTTGTTTTCTCGCCTTGTAACCTTTTTTCTTCCATTTCTTGACCCTTTAACAGTTAAATAACAAAGACTCATGTTTGAAACATAGTTAGAACTATTGTCTCAAGATATTTTTATTTTAAACATAGAGGGTTTGATACAGAACTGAATGCTTCATTATTAATGACATTTTATTCTATTTTTTATATATTGTTATATTTAAATTTAAAGTAGGATCATAATTGTGTATAGTATAAATTTGTAGTGCTTTTATTGTTATTTATTGATAACATAAGCTATCTGGAGAATTGACATTCTATGAAGTAGACAGGAGAGTGCCTATGGGTCCATACCCTATTCACAGGGATTTTAAGAGATATGCCTATATTAAGCCACCGTTACCGACGGTTCTCTTACCGCTAATTAATGCTGTTTTGGGAAGGGCTACCGAATGGGCAAAAACCTCTGGGGACATTAGGGTGAGCAAACAGATCATTCCAGGCTTAAAAGAGGGGAAAATTAAGCTTTCCATTTATGAGCCAATGAATATTAGGAATCATGCGCCCTGCCTTCTTTATTTGCACGGGGGTGCCTTTATTCTAAAGGCCACGCCTTTTCATAAGCGATTAGCCTGTGAATATGCGCTTAATACACCTTGTAAAGTGGTCTTCGTCGATTATAGATTAGCCCCTCAAAATGCTTTTCCCGTTGGCGTAGAGGATTGCTATGCTGCATTTGAATGGGTAAATCATAATGCCGAGGCCTTGGGTATTGACAGTACGAGAATTGCCATTGGAGGGGATAGCGCAGGCGGTGCACTTGCCGCTGCCGTCAGTCTCATGGCCAGGGACCGTAAGGCTCCCAATCCGTGCTTTCAAATGCTCATTTATCCGGTCACAGATGCTAGACAGATTTCCCAATCTATTAAGACCTTTTGGGACACACCCCTATGGAATTCAAGGCTTAATAAAAAAATGTGGAAACTCTATCTTAAGAACGGCATACCCTGCAAAAAGGAATATGCCTCGCCTTTGGAAGCCGTCTCTCTTGAAAATTTGCCCGATGCCTATATTGAAATTGCAGACTTCGACTGCCTTCGGGATGAAGGGATACAATATGCGGAAGCCCTCAATAAAACAGGTATTTCGGTAGAACTCAATAAGACAATAGGGACAATTCATGGCTTCGATTTGATGAAGAACAGTGACATTGTGAAAGAGAGTATGGACAGACGCATCGCAGCGTTGAGAAAAGCCCTTATACTCAGTAAAAATGAATAGTTATCAGTCGGTTAACGTGTCAGAGAATAATCAATGAATAAAATCTTGCTATAGATTAAAGGATCTCTTCAGTTTACTTGTAGAAATTAACTCTTGCAGATAACCTACAGCACAGCATGGCGTAGCTCAGGCTTATTTACCTGGGTTAGCTATCGCTGCGCTTTTGTAATTGTTGGAATGCGATTCCATGAGCGTCGAGAGGTTTTGAAGGAGTGCTGGGTATGGTATAATAACATCGAACGCCTAGAGGTGAAAGGCACCCAAGTTATTGATATGACCTATTAAATAAAGCAAGGAAGAGTACAGTAAATGCTGCTTAAAATAACAAATGGCTGTGTGGCCTTTGGCACAGATATCATACTATCGGGAATAGATTTTGAAATCAACAAAGGTGAAAAGATCGCTTTAGTGGGACGAAACGGATGCGGAAAAACAACACTGCTTAAGCTGATTGTTGGAGAATATAGGCTTACAAAGCTTAGCGATGCAGAAAGCTCTTCCCTTGTTAAGTCAGGGAGCCCAACCATTGGCTACCTGAGACAGGTCACGTTTGAGGATGAGACTGTTACCCTTGAAGATGAAGTAAAAAAAGCATACCGTGAATTGCTGGATATCGAAAGCAGAATGGAAAAGCTCTTAAGAGAGATGGAAAGTAATCCCCATGATACGGCTTTTACCAAGTATTCAGAATTGCAGGCCAGATACAAGCTGCTTGATGGATACGGCTATAAGAAAGAATGTGAGATCGCCATCAGGCAGTTTGGATTTACAAATGAGGACAAGGCAAAGCCCCTTTCTGATTTTTCGGGTGGACAGCGGACGAAAATAGCCTTTATTAAGCTATTACTCAGTAAACCTGACATATTGCTACTGGACGAACCCACCAATCATCTTGACATCAATGCCATTCAATGGCTTGAAGAATATTTGAAGTCATACAAAAATGCCGTTGTTATTGTGTCTCATGATCGAGAATTTCTAGATAAAATAGTCAGCTCGGTATATGAGATCGAACGGGGAAGAATTACAAAATACAGCGGAAATTATTCTGCTTTTGCCATAAAAAAGCGACTTGACTGGGATAAGCAGCAAAAAGAATATATCGCGCAGCAAAAGGAGATCGCTCATTTGAGCGGGCTTGTTGAGCGTTTTCGCTATAAAGCCACCAAGGCGGCTATGGCTCAATCAAAATTGAAGCAGATTGAGCGGATGGACGTTGTGGAAGCACCCGAACTGGCAGATACAAGGAGCTTTCATGTAAATTTCGAGCCTGAATACGAAAGTGTTAAATTAGTATTATCGGTAAAAGATTTGGAGATAGGCTATGATAAGCCGCTTTCAACCATTTCTCTTCAAGTCATGCGAGGGGAAAAGATCGGTATAATCGGTGACAATGGTCTTGGAAAATCCACTTTCTTAAAAACCATTGTTGGCAGAATACCGGCACTCGGTGGTACAATTTCTATTGGAGAGAGGGTTAAAATCGGCTATTTTGATCAGCACATGGCCCAGTATAAAAGTGCTAAAACCGTGCTTGACGAATATTGGGATGAGATCCCGAATTTAACCCAGACTGAGGTGCGAAGTAGCCTTGGCGCTTTCCTTTTCACACAGGATGATGTTTTTAAGCCGGTCAATGCCCTTTCAGGCGGAGAAAAGGTACGTCTTGAGCTTTGTAAAATACTGCAGCGAAGGCCGAACTTCTTAATTCTTGATGAGCCAACTAACCATATGGATATTATCGGCAAGGAAACATTGGAAACCATGTTGAAAGACTACACAGGCACACTACTTTTCGTCTCCCATGACCGATACTTTGTGAAGCAGGTCGCTCAATCAGTTCTCGTGTTTGAAGATAATAACATCCAATTATACCCCTTTGGATACGAATACTATCTTGAGCAAGCCGCAAAAAAGTCCAATGATGAAAAAGGAACTGTCGTCAAAGAGAAAAAAGAAAAGAAAAGCTATACAACGCCTGCTAAGGAGAAGGCCCGGCGGGAGGCTAGAATTAAAAAGCTTGAGGCATTGGTTTCGGAATGCGATGGGAAAATAGCAAAGCTTCAAGAAGAGCTTGAGTCGGAAGACGTCATATCAGATTATGTTAGATTAACCGAGCTTCAGCAAGAGTTACTGGAACAGGAAGAGCTTAACCTTGGTTATCTGGAAGAATGGGATGCGCTGCTGGATGAAGAATGATGCCTACACAGACTTTTGGTTCAAAGGTCCGCCCTGTAGACTTGAAATACGTGAGAGTTGCCTGGATAGGCGAAAGGGATAGCTAGCCCTCAAGAAAATTATCTATCAGGGACGACATCGGGTGCAGGGATAATAGCCACCCCCTGCCGCTTCATAGGCACTGGTGAAATGGATCAGGCTATCGGTTAAGAATACGGGATCAGTGCGAATGCGGGCATCAAAATAGGCGCAGTCTGTACGGCAATAATAAAGCTGGCCCTGATAGGAGTAACCCATAAGGGGAGCTTTCCGAATTATACGTGCTCCACCCAGGGCATAGTGCTCATAGCTCTTCCCCATCAGCACAGGAAAGCCTTGGGCGAACACCAGCATCCCTTCATCAGTGAGCGCACGCTTCCAGTCAGCCTCATCAATGCCGGGAAAGCGAAAACTGACAGATAGGCTTCTTTGATAGGCCCATTCATTGTATTGCTCCATATAACTTTCCAGGGCCTTTTCAATTGATTTCCGCACTGCTGCCAGCCTGAGATTTTCAAACTGCCGTTTATCGCTCAATAGAGGAATCATTGCTGAAAGCTCCTGATACGTTCCCTGATAAAGCTTCTGATCCACCGTGTCAAAAGCATACACCGTATCCTCAAAGGTATAGCGCATGACATACCGATTAAGGAGGGTATCCCCCACATAATACTGATGCGGAAACCAGCTATGGGCGATTTGGGTTATCCCTTGAGGGTTCTTGAAGGGATGGAGGGCATAGAGAGAATAACCCTCATTTTGAAGGAAGAGAATGACTGGCACACAAGCCTCCACCCTTGCTTTTTGAAGCTCACTTCCGGCATTGAAAGCCAGACAGAGGGTATCAAAGAAAGTCTCAACGGCCATAACCCTGGCTTCTTCCAGACCGGTATCTGAGTTGTAGGAGAGACCCTCTCCGTATTGAGTCAGGATATGGGCGGCGTCCATAATGGCGTTATCCACTGCCCCATCATAGTAGCTGCGGAGTTTAGCATCTTCTTTCACCAGTCGGGTTTGCTGAGCCATAATAAACAGGAACGGGCATAGGATCAAAACAGCAACTACAGTAAGGCTAGTTAGCTTCATTTCTCACCATGCCTCCTGCGCGCACAAAAATGGAAGGGGCCTGGGAATCGGAAAAGAGGATCATGCCCCTCAAGGATGCAGCCATGGTCTTTCCGGTATTCTTGACCTCCACGAACAACAGATCCCCCATGCTCATTAAATAATAACGGCTCTTATCAAGGGGTGACAAAGCGAAGTTTTTGGGGAAAAGCACTGATAAAATTTCCTCCTGGCCAGCCCCGCTTTTCACAATATCATACTCCCCGGTAAAGGTCAGCACTCCTCCTTCCTGCTTGTAGACCGGACTGACTGACCTGTGGATATGGGAGATCCTTATATCGTAGAAATTCCCCGTGGAGCTTAAGCGCTCGACAAACTCCGAGTACATATTGGGGGTGATGTAGCCCGTATCCCTGCACGCATCCACAAAACGGTTGCATTCAGCGAACACGACACTGTAGGCAATGTCGTCCTGCCTTTCTAACAGGCTCATCAGGGGTGCCAGAAACAACAATAAAGCGCAAAGAAGAAAGGCCAGAACCTTCCAGATGACATTATCCATAACAACTCCTTTGAATCAGCGAATACTGGCATATCGGAGGACGATAATCCGGCCCTTTTCATCGACCTCCTGAGTGCATTGAAAGACCATGTCGCGGGAAAGGGTTCCAATGTCCAGGTTTTCGGCGTTTGTGCCATTGACCCAGACCTGGGGAGAAGAGACCCCGGCATTAATAGCCCCTGGAGTTGAGCCGTGGGAATCATCGAAATAGGATGGGGAGGAATAGATCCCGGACAACTCCAGTTTTTCCTGTTGCCCCTTTACCTCAATGACCTTAAAGAGTACCTCCTCATAGGATATACCCTGGCTAAGCTTTTTCTGCCCCAGAACAACCAGCTTATCCTTCTGTATTAGCCCTTCCTGACCGCTGATATAGCTCTGAAAAACCTTGTAATGATTAAAGAATATTGTCATTGATAATAGACACAGCAGCAGCCCTGTTCCCAGATAAAGCGCCTTTTCAAGATTTTGATTCATGACTACTCCATTTGGGCAAAAATGATGCCCCGGATAACCAGATTGCTATCATAAATCAAGTGGGCTTTGAAATTACCAGACGGATTGATATAGAGGGAAGGGAGATTGGGATTCTCAGCATCTCTTCTGGCCGCATCCTGAACGGTCTTGCTCACGTTTGTCAGAAGATTGCCGGTGCCCCCCGACAAAATGATACATCGATTTTCAGTGGACAAGCTACCCGATGTCTGGGAGATATATTGATTATAGCTGGAAAGGTGCAACCCCGTATTGGTGTCAGGATTAAGGTTGGTGGAGTTCCCCGAGTTCTTTCCCAGGGGAGCCACTAAAATAATAATTTCCCCGCTATTCCCCGAATAATTATCCAATGATGTCAGAACATCACTCCCATTGACATCCTTTCCGTCAAACAGACTAAATTCATCCTCCGAGAGGCCTTGGGACATGGCCCCGATACGATCATTGGCCATGGAGCTGACATCCTTCATCCCACCAAAAATACTGAGGCCAATAGTGACTACCGCAATAAAAAGCAGAATAGAGACTCCAATCCATAGGGCCTTTGATAAATTACCATCCATAGTTGATCCTCCTATACGTTACATAGACATTCTCTAGTTAAAATTGTGAAAGCTGTTTATAAAAAGCAGATATGCTTTCCATTCCCGAAACAATCATGGGGATCGTCAAATACAGTACCATGAGGGAGTAGATGGGAAGAAAGCCAATCATGTTGCCCAGATTTTTTCTTTTTTCCACAATCCGCTCATTACTCTCCCTCCTTGATTCACTGCTAAAGGCCATTTCATTTTCCAACTCCTCAAACGCCCTGGCCACTCCCAAATCCTCACAGGCAAGCTGAAGGTTCTCCACAAGGCTGATAAAAGGTGGAAAACCCACATCATTTTTTAGTTCCTCCAATGCCTGGGACTGTCCTGAGCTGAAGTTTGACAGGCATCTTTGCAGCGGCTCCTTAAAATGCATCGAAAAGGTTTCCATCCATTCTAAAATCTCCTCCACATGGACACGATTCATGTGCATGAGCATGAGGATAATGGTTTGGAACTGGGAGATTTCTTCCTCCATATCAATCCTTCTGACCTTGGCCATAAAGGCCAGACTCCACAACGGAATGGAATAGCCCGCCATAAACAGAAGAAAACAGATGAGGAGCTGCCACCACCAGAAGATATTGGACTTTAATTTTTCAAGCTTTTCATGAATTCTGAGCACTGAGGCCTTGGTTTCTTTTTCATCCATGGTGCCTGCAATTTCTTTTAAAATCTCCTCTTCACTGGCATTTAACCCTAGCTTTTCAATAATCATTCGATCCGAATCGGCAATGACCTGAAGCTTCTGATACTCTTTTTCCGAAAGCCTTCCCCCTAGGTAGCCCTGAGGCATTTGAGGCAAATGCAATACAGTATATCGGGTATAGGCATTAAGGCCCAGAATCAGACCCAGCCCCAGAAAGAAACAGGCCACACCATAGACAAGTTGTCGTGTGCATAGGGTATAGCAGTTAAGGGGAGCCATGGCGTTCTTGATAAGCTGTGTAAGCCTATCATTTTCACGGGTATATACGGGGGGAACCAAACGGTCCACCAACCTGTAAAGCCCCTTGGAATAAAGCTTCTGCTCAAACGTTTTGTCGACAAATCCCGTTTTCCCGCCCTTTTCGAACCTTTGCAGCCTTCTTAAGGTCATATAGGCGACAATGGTGATAATAAGGGTACTGATACCCAGAATAATACCCCACTTGCTTGAATAGAAGGTCTCCAAAGGAGTAAAGCTCTGGGTTGCCCAATTTTTCATGGGTTTTAAACAAAACAAAGGAATAAGGGCAATAAAATTTAGGCTCTTTAAGGCATATTTGAGCTTTTCTCGTTTATAAAGCTCCGCTTTGATTTCATTTCCTAGGTAGGCCATGCACCTCACAAAGACCGACCCACCCCTGACCTGTGTGTCCCCGTATTCCTTGGTGATATAAAGGATCCCGGCCAACATCTTCAGATACTTGTTCGGTGCTGTTTCATAATATCGTTCAAGCTCGGTCTCCATATCCGAGGCCGTCAATATATCATTGATTCGTTCTGCTTGGGTATAAATCTCAAAGCTCCCTTTTTGATTAAGCATGCTGCAGGCCTCATAGTTGGCATCCTCTACAGATTTCTGCTCATAGTACTTATGACGCAGAAGCTCAAGGTAATGAACCTGCTGCTTAAGAAGCCTGGTTTGAAGGTTATGTATAAAGATTTCAACAGCGGTATCCCCAATGAAGGATAATAGGCCGGCAAAGAGGATAAAAAGGAAGATATCCCGGGTGATGAGCCAAAAAGCTAATAATAACCCCATAAAAATCAATATTGTTATTATCAGTAAGGTCACCGCTCTTTTACGTAAAACCTTTTCGTCGGAGTCGGTGTACACCTCCAGCCTTTTGCGTACACTCAAAAGAAAACCCCTAAGAAAAGGAAGGGCCATGATCCTTGAATAGAGGCGGATGTAGAAGGATGACTGGATGGAATTGCCTTCCTTGAGGTTTCTTGCGGCTGACTGTTTTTTTGTCAGCCTTAAGGCGAAAAGGGCGATGCCGATAGCGAGCACCAGGCAACCTATTCCGATCCATCCATAAATCTTCATTTACACCACCTGCCTTCCAAAGAATTTTTCCAGATAGGCATCGAAGGCTTCTGCGTCCGTGGCCGTCATAGCCTGCCTCATTTTTCGTACCCGGTCTGGGCTGATGGGATTGACCGCCACATAGGCTCCCTCCCTGAATTCAATGATATTCCGGGTCTCAAAGGTTTTGCGGTCAGTCACTCTTCTGAAGTACTCCGTAGAGGTCTCCATAAAGGAAGCGGCCTTCATCCCCAGGGTATCCTTCTCCAAATAATCCTGGGGGTAGGGAAGATCGGGAGCCTCAACAATCTCAGTAATTCTTTCAATAAAGCGCTTGCCCCGATAATCCCTTGTCAGGTGGATATCAAAATCCAGCACCGAGACAACCTGCTGTTCGGCAATTTTCTCATTGTTAAACATCTCACACTTCAACAGAGAATTTCGTAACGAGAAAATAAGATCCCTTGTTGTCTTGGCATGGTGGGTAAAGAGCGTAAAAAGAGAGGCAACCTGAGCCATCTGTATCATCCACGCCGCTACGGGGTCGGTGGCCACCTCCCCTAGAATATTCACACTACCGTCCGTTTTTTTCTGGATATCCAGCCCTTGTTGACCTGATATGTTTTCCGTCTCCTTGAAGGTTAGAATATTCCGATGGGGATATAGGCTTCTGAGGTTTAATTCAAAGGCCATCTCCTGAATTCTCAGGGTCAGGGATGCATAGATATGCCCGATCATGGCCATGAGCAGGGTGGTTTTTCCGCTCCCCTGCTGGCCTGTAACCGCGGTAATCATCCCCCCCTTAGCCAGAAACTTAATGAGACTCACAGGCACCTCTGCCTGTGGATCTTGAATCAGTGCCTCAAGGGTGACATTCTTGATGTGAAACTTTCTAACGAAGAAAGCCCAGGACTCCGAGAAGGGTGGCCGAACAACCAGAATACGGCTCCCATCCTTCATCTCATTGACCCTGTATCCCGTATTCTCAGAAAGCTGACCGCCTCGATTGTAGCGATAAATGATCTGACAGACTCTTCTGAGTTCTTGCTCGTTATCGAAACCTAGAAAATCCAGTTTAAGGGATTTTCCTTTATAAAAAATCCATACACTTTCATAGTTTCTTTCCAAGCGCTTGACCTTTTCCTGAGCCCCCTGAGGAAAATCAGCAATAAAGTCATGGGTGATACCCGATACTCCCCCAGACACACCATCAATATTCATATCCCTTATCTCATCAATCACGCCCAAGCCCTTATAGCGTTCGTAGACAATCTGGGTAATGATCTCCAATCGATCCTCCTTGGACAGGATCAAGCCTTCCTTTTCATAAATGGAATTAACCTCTTCCGCTTTAATAATAAAGGCTTCCTCGTCCCCAGACACCGGTTTAAGATCATCCAGGTGATAGGTGTTCATAAGATAAGTTAAGGCATCAAAGCCATGCTCTTTCTTGAGCATATGTAGCAAAATGGCAAACTTGTCTTTTGTGGCTAATAGATAGGGATTATTAAAGGGAATGATACTGTTGATGCGGTCGTTTGGGATATAGGAAAGGAGAATATCATAAATAAAAGCTTTTACAAACTGCTTATCCTCAATGGAGCCATGCATACAGCTCTTTAACGCTTTTTTTAGCTCGGCACGCTTGTTGGCCTGCTTTTTAAACTCCACCTCATTAAGGCCCAATTCGTATAGATTGGTTCGGGTAATGGCATTAATGCACTCTTTGACGTGTTCTATGAGCGCAGGAACTGTATACCTCTGGGGATCTTCCTCCTGCTCCATACTTGTCTGATATCTTCTGCCCCTGAGGAAAAAATAGAAGAAGGTCATCAGGGCCAATATGATGATAAGGATAATAAGGATATTCAATACATCCGGCACTTAATCAGCACACCCCTCAAGAACGAAGTCACATAATTGGCCCAGAGAAGTCAGGAAATCTCGCTCCTCCCCCTCCCTGGCATTTTGATAATAGGCTACAAAATCAAAAACCCTGCCCTGATTAAGGGCATCAGCAAAGCGCACATTATTGGGCAGAACAAATAGGGACTTGGGGTTCATCCGATAGCTCCGGGCAAGATTTCCCTTGGTTGCCGAAGCCTGCTTTTCATAACGTGAAAGAACATAGGCACAACGCTTCTCTTTGATAAAGCTATTGTTCTCGGTAAGCCTTTGAAAATCATCCAAAAGGAAACGATTCTGATTGAGGCAAAAGACAATAATGTCCGATCCTTCCAGTATGCTCCGGCTTAGAGCCTCAGTCAGCCCACTGTGCACATCCAGAAGGACGACGTCATAAAATCTCCGGGCACACTCGAAGATATTCAATAAAAGGGCCTTATCCTCTTCACCGGGCTGCTCTTTCTTGTAGGTGCCCAAAAGGATATCCAGCCGGTGGTTTTTAAGAAGGGAGTAGGTATAGTCCGTTATCATTTCGGGCTTCAACCGGCCATTACGTATAAGCCGTATAAGGGCATCCATTCCTTGATTGTTCAGGCCGGGCAGGTTCTGCTCAAATTGCCCGGTCTGCTTGAAAAAATAACCTTCCAGGGCGCTCCGCTCATAATGGTTATGAGCGACCAGAGTTTTATAGGCTGTCTTCTGAGCGATCATGGAGGCTAGCGCAGCAGTGGTTGCGCTGGTGGCGGCCTGACCATGCATGTTGGACCAAAGAGCAATCTGCATGCTATTTCATCCTTTCAGCCTTTTTGATAAGGCTTTTAACCAGTTTGGGTTCAAGGTTGAAAAGGCTTTGTATCTGATCAAAAAGCACCAGTTTATAATTAGGGGTGAGGGCTTTGATAAGGAGCCTGTCTGAGAACTGGGTCTCCAGCATAACCACTCGGTTAGGCTCTTCAAAATACAGAGGATGGGCCTGGGACAGCTTAGTGAAGCTTGGAACACTTCTTTCCCAGAAGAGATCCAGGTACTTTTTATTGGCTTTGCAGTATTCCATCAGGTTGAGGTAGATCACTTTGATCTCCAAAGAAGGATGGACCCATGAAAAGGCCCCCGCCAGCCTCACACACTCCTCTAGTTGCCGACGTGATGGCTCACAAAGCGCCACGGCGTGAAAGCCTTCGGGTAGGGGGAGATAATCCTCCAGATCAATAAGATTATAGGAATCTTCCCCCAAATCCAGGGTATTCTCCTTGGAAAAGTGATGCATTTCAACACCGCAATAATCATAAACGGGGTCGGATATCTCACAGAAGTTATAGGGCTCTGCGGAATAGACTACTGTTTTTTTGTAGGCTGTAAGGATTTTAGCCATGGACAGAATAAAAAAGCGCTTATCGTCTGTGCTTGACCCTAAAAAAGCAATATTCATGCCCTACCTCCTATAGTCTGCCGTCCATCTCCACGCCGATGGGTGTCTGCGCGGGGGGAGACCCCTGGGGGGATTGATCAGGAATTGATTCACTCACGGGAGGGGGCGGGGTCGAGGGGGTCACCTTTGTGGTATCCTCACCATAAATTTTGGTCAGGCCGAAGTTCTCCCTATCCTCATTGATTTTTTCCTCAAGAATCTTCCTATTTCTCATTTCAAGCTCGGTGATAGCCTTTGCCACAATGTTGGGATTCTGAAGAATAAGATTCAGGACCTCACTGTTGGAGGGATAAGTGGTTACGGCTTCATTCTGGATATCCGGAGCCACATAGGGCAGGGCATAAAGGATGGCCCCATCAACAATACTTGCGTCCACAATAGCACTGGACATCCTTAAAATTTCCTCTTCATCCGCCTGAATCCACAGAATACCTGGTTGGTTTTCTGTCGTTTTCATCAGATCAGTCACCTGCTTTTTGGATAATATAATATAGTCAAGGCCATTAGGAAACATAATACGTATGTCTATGTACTGACGGGCCTCAAGTTTCTGCGGCAGGTTTATCACAGTATATTCCATAAGCCTTAAATCATCGGGATAATTGCCCTGATCATATAAAAGAGAATGAGTCACTGCCGTGGATGTGGTAACATCACATCGGATAACCTTTCCGATTGCCTGTCCAAGATCAACAACAGCATCGTCGGGGATATATATCCGTTGGATCTCCGCAGGGGCCAGATCACTGTCTGCGAGAACAGTTCCAGACTTCAAAGGTTTTGAAGCCACATAAACAACCCCCGTTGGATGAGCCTGAAGGTAGGTCTCTATGGCCTTGGCCTCAATATCTGACTTTTCTGTCTGGCTCACCCCTGTGATTCTAGAGCCTAAGAAGGCATATCCCAAACCCAAGAGAGCGACGCAAAGTAAAATACCCAAAATAAAGCCCTTCAGTGTGCGATAACGCTGTGGACGAAGAATCATCTTAAATTCCTCCTGTGGTTATAAGCGTACCTGCTGACCGTTTAAGTCCAAGACCTGTTTCATGGCATGCCTGATCCGGCTTTCATCCTCCCCGGACAGACAGAATGGTTCACGGTGGGACGGGAACAAAACCAGCGGCTCAACAGGTGCGAGCTGTTTAAGCGTCTGATGCTCATGCTTATGTGCCCCGTAAAGAACATATACCCAGTCATCCCGGTTGAAAGCCTCAAAGCGCTCCCTGAAAGAGAGGATGCTTTCCAGCTTCCACGGGGCATTAGGACATAGAATCATTTTAATGTCACTGTTATTAAATTCACGAACAAGCTTTTCATTCTTGAGCTCTCCTAAATCAACAAGGATAATATCCAGCCCCTTTTTGGATAACATACCTCTATCCTGGACGCCCGGAAAAAAGGTGATCCCCTCGGCTTCGAAGGCGTCTTCCCCCACGGATCTGATTTTTCCTGCCTGATGAAAGGCCTTCTTAAGGCGGTTAAGATCTCCGCTTGAATTAACCTCGGCCAACGCAGTACGATAGCCCTGTTTTTTAAAAAAAGCCGCAAGCATTAGCGCTAAGGAGGTTAGCCCGGTATGCGGTAGCACTGAAGCAAGCCCAATAACCCCTCTGAAATCTCTCTGAATTATCCTTTGTTTGGGTTGAGTAAAAATAGTCCTGAACACCGAGGCTTTATTGAACCTCTGAAGTACGTCCCGGGCACTTTGAGGCCTTTGCTCCGGGTCAGGATGGACAAGGTCTAAGATGAGCTTAATCATTGTGGAGGAAAGCCCCAACCTTTTCAAAATGCACCCAAGAGGTGTCTTGTCCATTTTTAAGGGATGAATGCCGGTGGCCAAATGAATCAGTGTCATTCCCAAGTTGTAGAGATCGGTTCTGGCATCGCTCTGGCCTGTACCATACTGCTCGGGTGCCGCATAGCCCTGGGTACCGATATATACCGTATCCTCGGACACACCCTCCCGGTGAAATCTTGCTGTTCCAAAGTCTATCAGCCGAAGATGCCCCTCATCATCCAGAATGAGATTGGACGGCTTTAAGTCTCTGTAAATGACGGGAGGACTCTTTCCATGAAGATAGGATAAAACCTCCAGAAGCTCCTTAGTCCACTGGCATAGCTTCTCTTCGGGAATTCTGCCATGGGAATCCATATAGTTTAACAGGTTCATTCCCGAAATGTAGTCCATTACAATATAACAGGAGGTATCGTCCTCAATGAGATCGACAATCCTAGGGAGCATGGGGTGGCTGAGGCTTTTGAGCAGACCAATCTCCTGAAGCTCGTACTCATACCAGGGACTGCTTCTGGATAGGGCCTTTATTGCCCAAAGATTTCTCAGAATAAGGTTTTCGGCAAGATATACGGCAGAAGTCCCCCCTTGCCCCAGGAGTTCTTTTATTCGATATCGATCTCCTATTATTTCCCCATGTTTCATATTTCCTCATTGTCCAACAATTATTTACATTTTATAATTGTATCAGCAAATTTTGTGAGAATCAAGTTTCATTTAGTATATTTTTCTAATATTTATTAATTATGTTACTAAAATAGCCGGATGCTTTTTCTCGCATCCGGCTACTTTAGTCCTATACACTTCCCATTACTTGGGCGTATTCAGTACTCCGCCAGTTAGATTGTGCCTATGCCGGGCGTACCTAAAAGGATTGGTTCTGGTTGAATTCTGAACTCATTCCTTTGTAGTTGCCTGATTAGTCCAACAATTGGGGTGTTGAACAATATATAGGCAACTTCTTTATTCATTATCTGAAGAGAAATATTAATCGTTATAATCTGCTATTTCAAATTCTTGTATTTTATCATATATTATGTAAACTTTTCTACTAATAAATGGTCCAATATTGTAGCTCTTATTGATAATAAAATATGCCTTTGCCCCAGGAACACCATTCTCTTTATCATCATACCAACTCAAAAAATCATCAATTTCAAAAGATGATAAATCATATTCGTGAACAACCCCATTTACCATTGTTATTCTGAGTATAGCCCTATTTCCTTGTATTGAAGATGAGCTCTTTGGGGTAGCAGATACTTCATTAGAATTAGGACTTTCACTGGTGGAATTTACAGCTGATACAACATAATAGTATGTTGTTCCATTCGTCACATCAGTATCGATATATGTAGTACCTGTAATATTCTCTGCGATTATAGAATAAAGTCCATCCGCTGATGTCGCTCTTTTCACATTATAGCTTGTGGCATCAGATACGGCATCCCATGATAATGCAACTTGTTTATTTCCTGAAGTTGCAGTTAAATTCACTGGTGCATTAAGTGGTGAGATCATCGGAGTAGCAGATACCTCATTAGAATTAGGACTTTCGCTGGGAGAATGCACTGCTGATACAACATAATAGTATGCTGTTCCATTCGTCACATTAGTATCGATATATGTAGTACCTGTAATAGTTTCTGCGATTGTAGAATAAGGTCCATCTGCTGATGTCGCTCTTTTCACATTATAGCTTATGGCATCAGAGACGGCATCCCATGATAATGTAACTTGTTTATTTCCTGAAGCTGCAATTAAATTTACTGGAGCATTAAGTTCAGATATAGCAAATACTTCGACATTGGCTACAGCTTGAGTTGGAGCAAACCCTCCAATTGCGTATATTCTATTTTTATACTCTACCACTCCCATGCCATAGCGTTTTGTTGGCATACTAGCCTTTGTTGTCCAAGAATCCATTACGGGATCATACTCTTCAACTGTATTAAGGAATTCACTACTGGCTGATAAGCCACCTAAAACATAGATTTTCCCGTTTATGGAAGCTGTACCTAACACCCAACGGGTAGTTGGCATATTGGCTTTAGTTGTCCATGTGTTTGTTATTGGGTCGAATTCCTCAACCGTATTTAATGTAGTAAGATCATTAAAACGACCACCTAAAATATATATTTTATTATTAACAACAGTAGTAGCAAAATCGTATCTTTCAGTTGGCATATTAGCTTTTGTAGTCCATTTGTTTGTTACTGGGTCATATTCCTCTACTATATTCGTTGCTTCTCTATTGATTTTTCTACCTCCTATTACATAGATTTTATTGTTAACAACGGCTGCTCCAAGTCCATACCTTGGGTTAGGCATAGTCGTTTTCTCGGACCAGGTGTTAGTAGTAGGATTATATTCTTCAACTGTATCGGCCACATTATACGGAATAGCGCCTCCAAAAACATATAATCTGTCATTAAAAGCAGCAGTTGCACATAAATATCGTGCAGTAAGTAAACTAGCTTTACCCTCCCAAGAGTCATTTATCGGGTTATATTCATCTACTTCATTTAATGGAGTTGAAGCACGTAATCCCCCAATAACATATATTCTATCATTCAATATAGCAGCGTCAATGTGGCCCTTCGGATTAGGAAGATTCGCTTTCGTAGTCCAATACCCCAAATTTTCTGCAAAACCCGATAACGAAAACATCATTAAGAGAAATACGACAAGGATAACCGACACACAAGACTTAGTAATCTTTTTTGAATACATAAAGCACCTCCAAATAATTAACTTAATATAATATGATTGTAAATTTTAATATACTTTTATATAAGTCTATTAATTTATATTAATTTATATTATAATTTAAATCTTTGTATCAAATTTACATAATTCTATCTATAATTCATTAACACCTATTCCCTTATTAAAAAAGCCGGATGCTTTTTCTCGCATCCGGCTATTTTAATGTCCTATGACTATGGATGGGTTTTTATATATTCCTGGTAAAGTTCCTCACAGTATTGGCTGTAATACTCGGCAAATTCTGTATTAAAGTCCTCATCTTTAAGGCTGGCATTGTTTTCTCTAAACTTCTCCTCTAAATAGAACTTTTTATACTTCCCAATAATATAGGCTTTCTTGTATACCGGAAAGGCCTTTTCCCAATACTCTTCCTCGGTCATCCCGGCATTTTCTAAGAAGCTATTAAACAATTCAACCTCATCACTTTTATGCATCCCCTCTCGGGTTTGTTCCATATTGTATTTTACTTCTTCATCGGTAAGTGTAATACCAGCCTTCTCTGCCTCTTCCAACAATAGCATATCTGTTATGAGCTTCTTCTTGATCTCTTCATCGGATTTACTGACCCCATCGAGACTGTACATGGCTTTGTAGTATTGAAGCTGATCCTCAGTGATAATAATATCCTCAGACTCATACACTTTTCCCCCGGAGTCCTTTTGATCCACTTTATATTGCTTAAAAATTTGACCTAATAAAGCACCCTTGTTGTCGCTGGTGGCAAAGACTATAGCCGATACTGTTAAAGCGAGCACTAAGATTGATATTACGCAAATCATCATCTTCTTATTTTTCATCATCTCACTCCTTCATGCTTAAAAAAACAGCGACCTATATTATTAAAATAAATAACAGCTGTTTCTTTTAGCGAAACAGCTGTTGTCATTCGTATGCGTTTAAGGGTCTTATTAGTACTTGGCAAATACCTTTACAAACTTTTCAACGGCTTCGTCCATAAGCTCACGGGTATGGGTGGCAGTATAGCTGGTGCGAATCATACTCTGGCCCTGGGGAACAGCAGGTGAAATGCAAGGATTGACATATACACCCTCATTTAGAAGCTCCTTACATATGGCAAAGGTTCTCATATCGTCATAGGTCATCACCGGTATAATGGGGGACTGGGATTCTTTCAGAGGAATGTTATTCTTCCTCATAAGCTCCCGCATATAGTCCGCTATGGCATTGAGGTTATGTACTCTCTCAGGCTCTTGTTTAAGAATGTCCAGCGCTTTTAACGCTGCGGCAGCGTTAGATGGAGGAATGGAAGCACTGAAAATGAAAGGCCGTGAGTTGTGCTTGACATAAGTAATAACCTCTTCTTTAGCTGCGATGTAGCCACCCAAGCTAGCCAATGACTTGGAGAAGGTTCCCATGATAATATCCACTTCGTCCTCAAGTCCGAAGTGCTCGGCCGTACCACGTCCATGCTTACCCAGCACACCTAGACCGTGGGCATCGTCAACCATAACACGCGCCCCATATTTTCTAGCCAGCTCAACAATTTTAGGAAGATTACAGATTTCGCCTCCCATACTGAAGACACCATCGGTCACAATGAGTTTTCCTTTATTGTCGGGTTGCTCGCTTAAGACCTTTTCCAAGTCTTCCATATCATCATGCTTGTAGCGAACCATGGGTGCAAAGCTCAGGCGGCAAGCATCATAAATACTTGCATGGTTTTCTTTGTCACAAATAATAATATCATTACGGCCAGTAATAGCGGAAATAATACCAAGATTGCTTTGGAACCCTGTGCTCAAGGTCATGCAGGCTTCCTTCTGGAGGAACTCGGCCAATTGCTTCTCAAGCTCCAGGTGAATATCCAGGGTACCGTTTAAAAATCTGGAGCCGCTGCACCCGGTGCCATATTTTTCGGTGGCCTTGACAGCCGCTTCAATTACTCTGGGATCAGAAGTAAGCCCCAGATAATTATTAGAACCAATCATGATGGTTCTGCGGCCCTCCATCGTCACGACAATGTCCTGTCCTGATTCGAGAGCATGGAAATAAGGGTAAACCCCTGCTTCAATAACCTCTTTGACTATTGTGTAGTCGTAACACTTTTGAAATAGATCCATCGTCACATCTCCTTTAGTAAGGAAATTTATGACCTGGTATTATTACCAGAGTCAAATTACCCCTATTATTTTACCACATATCATTGAAATATCCAGTATTATTTGACAGTCCTCATACCTTTGACATCTTTAGAGATTTTTTGCCATACCCGTCTTTTTATAATACAATTAAAAAAGGAAAAAGTTTGATAGGTGGGAAATATGAAAAAACTAATTGTTCTCATAACCGGTGCATCCTCAGGAATAGGGAAGGCTACGGCCGAGCTTTTGTCAGCCCAGGGCCATCATGTTTATGGTACCTCAAGAAAAACGGCAGGCCTTCCCGAAATGGAAGCTCAGGCCACAAATGGGTCAGGAGGCTTTATAAAAATGCTTTCCATGGACGTCACCTGTGATACCTCAGTGGAGACAGCCATTCAAGCTGTTTTATCAGAGGAAGGGCGGGTTGATGTTCTCATCAGCAATGCCGGTACAGGCATTGCCGGAGCAATTGAGGATACTAGCGTGGAAGAAGCCAAGGGACAGCTTGAAACCAACTTCTTTGGAACACTGAGAGTGATTCAAAGCCTCCTTCCTGTCATGAGGGCTCAAGGGTACGGCAGGATCATCGCGTTAAGCTCGGTGGCAGGGGTCATCTCCATCCCCTATCAGGCCCATTACAGCGCCAGTAAATTCGCCATGGAGGGCCTGATTGAAGCTTTAAGGCATGAGATTGCCCCCTTTGGCATCAAGGCCTGTCTGGTGGAGCCCGGAGATACCAAAACAGGCTTTACCCAAAGCAGACTCCTTGCCCGTAAGGCATCGGGCGAGACAGCCTATTCTGAAAGGTTTTCACGCTCTTTAGCCCGTATGGAGCGCGATGAGCAAAATGGCGTTCCGCCTCTGGATGTGGCGAAGGTCATTGCACGAATGGTAACGAAAAAGAATCCTCCCATCCGGGTGGCCGTTGGGTTCCAGTACAAGGCCATACTGCTACTTAAGAGATTCTTACCATCACGCCTCACCGAAAAAATTGTAGGCATGCTCTATAACTGAGGATTTAAAAAGACTGGCTATTCCTTTGATGGAATGAGTAAATTTAAAATAATCATATCATGTTGCTTTCATTGTGTGTCATCCATGCTTTATCACATTGACTTTACCCTTAGGGCAAGGTGTAAGGTAGAGGTAGGCGTTATAGGATGTACTGAACGGAGGATGATATCGAACCTACCTTTGAGAATTACGACTAGTTTCTCCCTATAAAAAAGCAATCGCACTCCAAGCTCTGACTTGAATGACGATTGCTTAATTCTATTTGTCCTATTCCGTCCACCCTTCGTAGATCATCTCCGGGACAAGTGAACGTTAAACCCCTTCGCTTATCTTACAAAGATTTGGGTCCATTGCCTGGCAACCATTCCCAAAACCAGTCCGAAGGAGCATTGGGGGGAGTCATTGGCTGCGACAACCTCTATAGAAGCAAGCCTTTCGCCCTCAAGGTCTATATTGAGAACCCCTATGGCCTGGCCTGCCTTGACAGGGGCATTGACGATTTCTGGAATTTCCAGGTTTTCTGTAATCTTTCCCTTGCTTCCTTTTTTGACCACAACCGTAGCATTATCTGAAAACTTAAGGTTGACGTTCGTAACAACGCCCTTCTTCACCTTCACTGAGCCCGCCTCCAGGCCTTTCTTCTCAATTTTGGAGCTCTCCCAGTTGCTGAAAGCAAAATCCAAAAGCCTTGCGGATTCTGAAAAACGCATGTCATTGCTCTTTGAGCCTAATATAACGGAAATGAATTTTGTCCCTTCCCGCTCGGCCGAAGCGGAAAGACAGAATCCAGCGGCATTGGTAAAGCCAGTTTTTATCCCGGTGGTACCTCTGTAGCGTTTCACCAGCTTATTGGTGTTATCCAGATCGAATTTTCCATCCCTGAAGGTATCATGCCAGATGGTTGTAAAGTGGACAATGGTAGGATGCTTAGTGAGCAGTTCCCGGGACATGATGGAGACATCCATGGCTGAGCTGAAATGCCCCTCATCGGTTAATCCGGTGCAATCCAGAAATTTGGTGTTCTTCATGTTCAATTCCTGGGCCTTTTCGTTCATAACAGCCACAAAGGCCTCTTCGCTTCCCGCTACTAGTTCTGCCAGAGCCACCGAGGCATCATTGGCTGAATGTACGGCAACAGCCTTTAGAAGCTCTTCCACCGTGAAGGTCTCTCCTTCCTTGAGGTAGACCTGGGAACCGCCCATTTTAGTAGCATATGCCGAAATGGTTGTGGTGTCGGTAGGCTTGATCTTTCCCCCATCAATGGCCTCCATCACCAGAAGCATGGTCATGATCTTGGTGATGCTGGCAATGGGAAGGGCCTCGTTTTCATTAAAGGCATACAACAGTTGGCCTGTCTCAGCCTCAATTAATATGGCAGCCTTGGCGTCAACCTGGAATTGTGGTGTCGCCTTGCCCGCCGATTCGGTAGTTTCCTCATTTCCTCCGTTTATTTGAAGCGTTGCAATGGATGCATCCGATTCACTCATTGTAACCTCTGCGCCTGCTTCACCTGAGACGATGGTTCCGGTTAATAGGCAAAAGGTGAGTAAAAGTGCAAAAAAAGACCTGCATCGACGTTTCATGGCTATCCACTCCATAGACTTATCCATAAAAACTATATGCAGGCTTATCTCGGTTATTCGGATAAAAAGACAGGTTCGTTAATTTTTATTGGGTTTGTCATTCCACAATGTCAATGATCAAAGGTGTGGCTTCAGGGGGATCCTTACTCAGAATGACTGCCCTCTCCAATTCCTTGAAGGCAGCCTCAAAAAGGGTGCTGTCGTCGGCATGAAGAACCATGATCGGTTCTCCCTTTGCCAGCCGGTCTCCAGGCTTTTTCATCAGCACAATACCCGCGGAAGGGTCAATGGGACTCTCCTTGGTAACACGCCCGGCCCCAAGGAGCATGGAGGCTATACCTAAGCGATCGGATAGGACGGCCTTGAGATAACCGTCGTCCGGTGAAAGATAGGATTTGGTATGGACCGCTCCTGGAAGGAGGCGGGTGTCCTTTACCACATCCACAAGCCCGTTCTGTTCCTTAATCATCAGCATTAGCTTATGGAGGGCGCTCTTATCCTGAATAGCTCCCCTGGCCATGGCCAGGCACGCGGTAAAGTCCCCCTTCCCGGCTAATTCCAGCATTTTTGCCGCCAGGGTGATACAGACCTCCGTAATGTCCTCGGGACCTTTCCCGGACAGGACCTCGATGGCCTCCTTTACCTCCAGGGCATTACCCACAGCCTTACCGAGCGGTCTGTCCATATCGGTCAATACAGCGACGGTTCTTCTTCCTGCCCCATTGCCGATATCCACCATGGCCCGGGCCAACTCCCTGGCCTCCTCAATGGTTTTCATAAAGGCTCCGCTGCCCACCTTAACATCCAGAACGATGGCATCGGCTCCCGCGGCCAGTTTCTTGCTCATGATGCTGGCCGCAATGAGGGGGATGCTTCTGACGGTTGCAGTCACGTCCCGGAGGGCATAGAGCTTTTTATCGGCGGGCACCAGATTGCCCGATTGTCCCACCACCGCCAATCCTATGGTCTGAACAATCTTTATAAACTCCTCACGGCTGACCTCGGTACGAAAACCGGGTATGGCCTCCAGCTTGTCAATGGTTCCCCCAGTGTGTCCAAGGCCCCTGCCGCTCATCTTGGCCACGGGCACACCACAGGCCGCAACGATGGGCCCAAGAATCAGGGTGGTTTTATCCCCCACGCCCCCCGTGCTATGCTTGTCAACCTTAACGCCGGGAATGCCTGAAAGATCAATCCGATCTCCTGAAGCGGCCATGGACAAGGTCAAGGCCAGCGTCTCCTCTTTGTCCATGCCCCTTAAGCAAATGGCCATGAGGAGGGCACTGGTTTGATAATCGGGAATGGTTCCCTGGGTCACCCCCTGGACAAAATACTCTATCTCTTCCTTTGAAAGCATCAAGCCTTCACGTTTCTTCTCAATGATATCCACCATGCGCATAGATCATTAACCTTCTTTCAGATGGGTTGATTGGGCATGTCTTAAGTCTATTTAATAATCTCCTTCAGAAAGCTCTCTCCCTCGATATCCGCCTTGATTCCCAGATATTCTGCCACAGTGGCCGCAATATCCGAAAAGCTGTTACGGGTATGAAGGTTGACTCCTGCTTTGACAGGTTTACCATACACCAATAGAGGGGTGTATTCTCTTGAGTGGTCGGTGCTCTCGGTGGTGGGATCGCATCCGTGATCGGCGGTGATGATGAGTATATCCTCTTCCTTCATGCTTTTCATAATCTCAGGCAGGCGGGAATCAAAGTCCACCAGAGCCCTGGCATAGCCTTCGGCATTGTTTCTATGACCATACACCATATCGAAGTCCACCAGATTGGTAAAGAGTATCCCCGAAAAATCATCCTTCATCCAGTTAAGGGTTTGATCCACCCCATCCATGTTATCATGAATGTGTACGGCATGGGTAATCCCTTTGCCTGCGAAGATATCCTCAATTTTCCCCACGCCCCGGACCTCAAAGCCCTGCTCCTTGGCATATTCCAGCACGGTCTTCTTAATGGGCTTCAGAGAAAAGTCCCGTCGTCTGTCCGTTCTTTTAAAGCTTCCGGGCTGTCCCAGGAAGGGCCTTGCAATCACCCGTCCCACCGCGTGTTCACCGGTAAGCAGATCACGGGCCTTCTGACACATCTCGTACAGGCTATCGATGGGAATTATCTCTTCGTGGGCGGCAATCTGAAAGACACTGTCCGCCGAGGTGTATACAATGGGGAAGCCCGTTTTCATATGCTCCTCCCCCAGCCTTGCAATAATCTCGGTGCCGGATGCCACACAATTGCCGAGGATTTTTCTTCCAATAGCTTTTTCAAAGGCCTCAATGATCTCAGCAGGGAAACCGTCCGGATAGGTTGGGAAGGGTTGATTAAGTACCAGGCCCGCAATTTCCCAGTGTCCCGTTGTAGTGTCCTTGCCCATGGAGCGTTCGATCATCCGTCCCATGGAGCCATAAACCTTCTGCGGCTTTTCCAGACCATCAAAACCGTCTATGTTACTCAAGCCCAAATCAACCATATGGGCCAGCCTAAACCAGGGCTCATCCTTCATGGCCTTGACAATATTCCCCAGCGTATTGCTGCCCTCATCACCATAGGCCTTGGCATCGGGAAGCTCACCAATGCCCACGCTATCCAATACAATAATAATGGCTCTTTTCATATTTATTACCTCCATCTCTCTATCATACCCCGTTCCATATTTATCACTCAATGAGCCCATAGAAACAATTTAATTGATTTTAGGACGATCATTCCCTGAAAACTTGTCCCCTTGTTGAGCTTATGGTAAGCTTGTACAAGGTGGTGACATAGCGTGTGTATCTCTTTCTCTTGCTTCTATGCCTATTCATTCTGATAATGATCCTGCAAGCAGGTTGCTTAAAGCGTGAATATCTCAAAATCGGAGAGGGCAGCTTATCCTTACGGGTTGCGCTTATCACCGATCTGCATATGGGGCTTTTGATGGTTTCTGAAAAGGATGTGGCCAAAGCCCTTAAGGAGGAACGCCCCGATTTACTCATTATCGCAGGGGACATCATCGACAAGGAAAGTCATATTAAGGCCTTTACTCGCTGGTTCCGGGATGTTTCCCCCGGTTGCCCGGTTTTTGTCACCTTGGGTAATCACGATCATCTCTGTTTTCGAAGGAAGCCCAGGGCCAAGGAGCTTTTTCAGTTTAATCTAAAAAGCTTGGGTATCGACCTGATGGTCAATGATTGCATTACCTTCCACAAGGGAGAACATAGCATCAACCTTGTAGGCATAGACGATTACAGGCGGGGGCGACCCGATGCCAAGGCCGCTCTGGCGAAAAAGGACAAAAAGGCAGACTTTACCCTGGGAGTCACCCATAACCCTGAAACCGCTCTCTCCCTCCCTCCAGGCCAGATCGATCTTCTCCTTACAGGACATTTTCACGGAGGGCAGATTTGGATGCCCTTCGGTCTTGAATTCAAGCTTTTCCGCAACGAGCAGACCTGCAGAGCAGGCTATCGACGGGGGCTTCATAAGATTAACGGTACCTCCACCTATATCAGCCGGGGCATTGGAAATGTGGAGGTTCCTTTCAGGCTGGGTTCCTATCCCGAGATCACTTTTATAGATTTGTAACAAACCCCTATACCCTACCCCAGCACAGGGTGATTGGCTATTTCAATCAGGCTGTCGGCGGTGTACTCCATTTCATCCATGGTGTTGAAATAGCCCAAGCTGATACGAACCAGACCGGTTTTATCAGTCCCAAGGCTCTTGTGAGCCAAAGGGGCGCAATGAAAGCCGCTTCGTACGGCAATGTGATATCGGGAGTCCAGTAAATTTCCTGTTTCCGACGAGTCCATCCCTTCAATGAGAAGAGCAATAATACCACTGTTTCTATGGTTTTCAACGGTCGAGTAGAGCTTAATCCTCGGATGGGATGCCAAGCGTTCATAGAGCCTTGAAACAAGCCTCTCTTTTTTCTCAAGAATGGCCTTGGTTCCGGTTTTGAGGATAAAATCTACACCCGCTCCCAAACCGACAATGCCCGGGGTATTGACGGTTCCGCTTTCAAGAATATCAGGCATGAACAAAGGGTGGATGGTTTCAAAAGAGCGACTTCCCGTCCCCCCCTGGATAATGGGCCTTAAGGAGATATTTTCATTGACATAGAGCCCCCCCGTCCCCTGGGGTCCCATCAGACCCTTGTGCCCGGGAAAGGCTAATAGAGGGATGCTCATATCCTTAACATTCAAAGGAATAACCCCTGCTCCCTGAGAGGCATCCACCAAGTAATGGATGCCCTTTTTATGGGCAATCTCACCCATTTCCTCATAGGGCATCAGGGTGCCCGTCACATTGGAGGAGGCGGTGAGTATCATGAGCTTGGTGCGGATGCCCACAGCCCTTGAAAGAGCCATGGGGTCAATGGCTCCAAACTGGTTATAGGGTTTCACCACCGTATAATTGATCAAGCCATTTTTTTTAAGCTCATAGAGGGGTCGCAAAACAGAGTTATGCTCCATGGCGGTGGTCACTACATGATCTCCTCTTTTCAGCAGACCCTGTATGGCCATATTAAGAGCATAGGTGGCATTAGGTGTAAAGCCTATCTGCAACGGGTTTCCAATGTTAAACAAGGCGGCAAGGTTCTCCCTCGTCTTCATCACTGAGGAGGCGGAGTCTCTGGCCATTTGATGGGAGGAGCGGCCCGGGTTGGCACAGGTATCCTTCATAAAGGCATAAACTCCGTCATAAACCTCTGAAGGCTTGGGAAATGAGGTTGCAGCATTGTCCAGGTAAATCATTCCGTGCCTCAAAAAGCGTAAACTCATACTCTATGATATGCAGGGGGACAGGCTTCAGTGTTCCTGCTCATGATTAGCTATTCCAGCAAGCCTCTCCTTGACCTTTTTTATATCAAGATAAAAGTCTTCCCGTTTTCCAATATCTCGTAAAACTGCGGAGGGATGATAGGTGGGCATGATGGAGAATTTTCCCTCCCGCTCCACCCACTGGCCCCGCAGCTTGGTTATTTTCGCCTCTTTATCTATAATTGCCCGAGCTGCTGTGGCACCCAAACAAACAACAATGGCCGGTTTAATGGCCTTCACCTGATATCGGAGCCATGGGAGACAGGCCTCGGCTTCCTTTTCGGTGGGCACACGATTATTGGGTGGTCTGCATTTAACGATATTGGCAATATAATATTGGTCGGGTTCGATTTCCAGAGCCTCCAGCAGCAAATCTAGAAGCTTGCCCGCTCTTCCCACAAAGGCCTCACCCTGGATATCCTCCTGCTCCCCCGGCCCCTCTCCGATAAAAAGCAGGGGAACACGCTTTGGAATACCCCGCCCTATGACAACATTCTTACGATTCTGATGAAGCTCACATTTTTGACATGACTTACAGGCCGCAACAAAATTCTCCCAATCTTTCACACAATCACCCTTATGCTATATCCTATTCCTTTATTTTAGCACAAACCTCATGTCATCCTGCCCTTCTTTTGACAAAGCTATTGGGAAATTCTTCAGAAATGCCGATGAATGTTATGAAAACTTCATATCAAGGATGGTTGATTTGCAAGGAGGCATGTCTTATGAAAATTGCGGAATCCAGCGTTTCGATGAACGCACAATGGTCCCAATTCAGGCAACACTCTGCAAAAGAAGCTATTCAGTTCTGGAATCAGGAACCGAATCAAGGTACAAAAGAAAGCATCCTCTTGAATATCTCAGAGGAAGGAAGAGCACTTTCGCAAAACAGTCAGATCGATAGTCTATCTGAAAGCGAGGAAGATCCTTACGGCCTCACTGAAAGGGATAAGGAAAAAATCGCACTTCTTGAGGATTTTATTTATGTCCTCACCGGGAAGCGGATTAATTTCAAACCCCTTAACAAGCTTAAACTGGATCGGACGAAGCTTGCTGAGCTTAAAAACGCCCAGCCTGCAACACCCCGGCCCGGCGTCACGCCTATCCGGCAGGGATGGGGTCTTCGGATTGATGTCCAAGAGACCACCTTTGAGGCGGAAAAGATGGCCTTCTCCTCCCAGGGATCGGTGAAAACCGAGGATGGGCGTGAGATCAACTTCAATCTGAGCTTTCAAGTCAGCCGGGTGTTCATGGAGAGCAAAAGTCTTCAGATTCGTGCAGGCGACGCGCTCCTGGACCCTCTGGTCATCAATTTCAAAAATGCCTCGGCAGCCTTGGGGGATCGCAATTATTCCTTTGATATCGACTGCGACGGCAAAAAAGACAACATTGCCTTTACCTCAGCAGGCTCCGGCTTTCTTGCCCTGGACCTTAACGGCAACAACTCCATCGATGACGGCAGCGAGCTTTTTGGACCCCAAACAGGCAATGGCTTTAATGAGCTTGCCACCTATGATAACGACAATAATGGGTGGATTGATGAAAACGACGACATCTTTGACAAGCTGCGAATCTGGACCCTGGACGAATCAGGAAACAGAACCCTGTTGGCTCTCGGTCAAGCTGGCGTAGGCGCCATTTATCTGGGCAATGTCCAGACAGAATTTGGGCTCAAAACCAGCACCAATGAAATGCTGGGCCAAATTCGTCAAACGGGCCTGTTTCTGAAGGAAAGCGGAGAGGCTGGAACCATCCAGCATGTGGATCTGGCCATATAAACCAGCAGAAAAAACCAGTGAATCACGCCCCCCAAGTTTAAACGGTTGGATATACCGAATAAGCTTGGGGGTGTTCTTTATCTTAGTCTATTCTTATTTATTTTAATCATGGCGTATCCAATAGAGAGCGCTATGCCGTAGGTCAATAACATACCAAGAATAAATTGAAGAATGTCTCCAGGAGATAATTGCTTAAAGGTAAAAATGAAGCCTAGGGTTGTTATGAACGCGGTCAGCAGGAACATGGAAAAAGCCACAGCAGCAGCAGCGAGGTCTCGCTTACTTCTTTTCTCCAAGCTTTCCAGATCAGTAAAGGATTCCGGCCTTTCCTGTGTATATTCTTTTCTCCAAACAAAAACACTGGCCATCTGCCCCATAAGCTCCCAACCGAACTGTTCATAAGTCAATCTATAATCCTTTTTCGGGGAAGTTTGTATATCATACACAAAACGGTACTGCTTTGGGTCCCCCTTTTTAAAAGTCATTCGTATAGAGCTCCATTGGCTTATGCTTTCCACATGCCATCCCTGTAAAGCCAGGTCTTCAAGCCATTTTTCATAATCAGCCGGAACAATATTCTTAAAGGCTGAGAGCCAAACCGTTCTTTTTTTACTCATAGCAATCCCTCCACATTATGATACATTTCTTTAATGCGGTGCGCCTCTTCCAACAAAATTTGCTTGCCTATGTCCGTTATGACATAGAATTTTCTTCTATCAATTTCTTTTACCGGTGCGATAAGCCCCTCAGACTCGAGCTTTCCAATACTTTGGTAAATCGTTCCTGCGCCTAAGACAATCCGTCCCTTTGTCAACTCTTTAACATATTGCATGATCCCATAACCATGACGCTCCTCCTGCAAGGAAAGGAGAATATAAAACATGGTTTCGCTCATGGGCATAAACCGCCTACGTATCTTTTCAAACGACAAGTTAACACCTCCATACATCACGCTACACTATATCACATCATGATATATAAATGATACATCACGGCGTGATGTATGTCAATAGCGCTAAAAACTAAATCTCTTAAGGTATATTAAACGTGATTAAGGGCCTGTCACCTGCCATACAGGCGACAAGCCCTCCCAATTTAATCTTTTTTCATCTAGCCTGTCTACGGATGGAGATGCACCGTTTGACATCCTCCAGAATCCCTTCATCGACCACATTAATCATGAGCCATTTCTGACCCATACCGGCCTTTGTCTCTCGGTATAGCTCCTGAAGATATGAGGTAAAAGAAGGAAGAGCCATTTCGGTTTCCAGCCGTTCACGCTGTCCTATGACAATTAAGGCTGTAAAATATCCCTCCATGGGGTATAGTGTGCACAGGCTCCGTCCAGATTTTTTATATTTAATGTTCCAGCCCTTCTGCATGGAGCATGCGCTATATTCAACCAACGGCTTGATTTGATACTCTTTCTCCATATGGCCCAAAAGACTTTCCCAAAGCGGATTGTTCACATAGTCCCTCAGGATTTCCATGGATGGAGGGACAGTTCCATCAGTTTTATTCCAAACGGCCTTTTTTTTCTTGTTCTCATGAAGTGGCTTAACAGGGCTTTGTATGTCCTCCCATGCATGCATAAAAAAACCTCCTTGGTTATTGAATATAGGATAACACAGAATAGAAGCATCCGCTTGTTCCGTAATGCCCTTTTTAATAAAGCAAGCTCCTGCATACCTCGATGCAGGAGCTTAATTGTCCCCCCTATAAAATCTACTTATTTAATACTATAGCCGGCATATATAGACGCAGCCAAGACGATCCTTAGCCCCAATAATAAGAGTATTCCCCTCCGGGCTCAACGCACAGCAGCTTAAGAGGCAGCTTGCCGCGTTGCCAAATAGGTATCCGTCGGTTGCAAGGCGACCTAGCATGCGCGCGCCATTTTCAAAATCGAACTTGAACACGGTGCCCAGATCCTCCTCATCCCCCGCAACACCATAGACTACCGTTTTTGCCTCATTGGTTGCCATATCACGCACAGTACCGCTTGCCGCAACAGGACCAAGGGCAAAGGTACCCTTAGGGGAGGCGATGGCAAGAAGGCCATCCTCTGTGGCCACTAAATGGCTCCCATCACAGAGCTCAACCGACAGCTTGGGAACGGCTTTATACTGTCTACCAGGGTACCAGGGAAGACCTTGGGCCTGAATACAGGTCTTTTCCTTCACTTCCCGGGTATTTTCGGCTATTTCCAGGATTTCGCCCTCAGGACTTATCCTGGCACGCTTGGTACCGCCATCAAAAATGGCATAAATCTGATCTCCCTCAAAGCCTACCTCATCCACCCCGGAGGTTTCCACTCTGCTATAATCTACCTCTTTCCAAAGACGGACAGGGATGATCTGATTAGCAGCAAATAGTGTAGGATTCTGGCCAATGATCTTCCAGGTGTTTCTTAGGTTTTGGGCATGTTCCAGATGGCAGGTGTTATTGGGATAAATAAATGGATCCTGAGAGATTTCACCCTTTCTGTGGTAATGCTCCTCAAAAAGGTTTAAATCAATGGCCGTCACATCCACACCTTCATCGGCATAGTTGGTGCCCACCACATACAGAAGGTTTCTGGTTTTTTCACAATAGACGCCTGTTGTGGTGGTGACGATACGTTTGTCCGTACCCACAATGCCGCAGAATTCCGGCTTGCCCCCTGCCATGATATCCCAGCGTATCAAGGAACAGGGTGGCTTGTAATCCTCTTCCCTGTCATGACGAAGGGCACAGAGCACCAGCCATAGAACACCCTTCTGATCAAAAACCATTCCACCCACATAGTCGTTATTGCTCATGCCACAGGTATACTCTTTTGCCGGCTTGTATCCCCCCATGTTCTTAAGGGTGTTGGTTTCGGGGTCATAGACAGACAACTCATCATGGAACTGTCCGGTCATGTAGATTTTGCCGTCGGGCCCGTTTACTGCACTGGCCAAATAGCTCCTTGCACGCTTTTTAGTCTGGCAGGAGTTGGGCAGCATAATCCCTGTATCCTCGACCTTTTGAGTATCGACATTGATTCTTTTAAGATAACCGCTTCGGGTTGTGAAATAGATATTTTCGTCAGGGCCGATCACCAAACGATAGGTATGGCGCTCAGTGACCTGACCCATATCGAAGGTTCTTCTTTCATCTAGATTATAGCGGTATAAATGCCCTCTCATAAACCCCAGCATGTAATAGTTTCTGTGTTTCCTGTCGTAAACACCACCATAGATGGACTCTCTGGGTGCGGGTATCCCCAGGTTCTCAACTTCCCCGTTTTTGCGGTAGATAAAGAGCGTGGACCCGGGATAGCCTTCCCAAGGGCTTTGATAATAGGCCTCCGGCATCCAGGCGGGATGTCCGGGCGCTTTGTCGGTGGTATGAGTGGCCATGATCAAATCGCCATTTTCCATCTCCGACATACTTGTGTGGAATTTACTGTCCCGGATCGTTCTGTCGTGGGGCATGATATAGTCCTTGGAATAAAAATGCTCAACCATTTCGTTCCTATCATAAACATATTCGGCAAGCTTCGCATACTCGCTGGTTGTAAGCTCACTGCACAGACTCAGGAACAGTCGTCCGTCACGGGTGAGGGTGCTATCCCAGCTTGCATTATGTAAAGACTTCGGCATTATAACCTGGCGCACACCCTCTTGACAGATCATCCTGTAATCTTCTTTCCTTTGGGGATCAATAAGAAATTCCTTTTCCATAGCAACTCCTTTTCATAAGCTTGTTTCTGCAAAAGCCTATAGGTCACTTTCTTTCCATAGCTCTTGATGGTGCAATAGGTAATCAAACACGAAAGGGTTCTCCTTCAGGTTCAAGACCTTTTGTGCAAAGGCATTGGCCGATATCTCACTCACATAATAAACGGGCTTTTGGGTTTGAAACCACAATACCTTTTGGTCCAACTTAAAGTTTTCTCCCACCAAGCCACGTTTTGAAAGCTCAATATAGTGGAAGTACTCATGACAAACCAGAACCTCCATGATCTTCTCCCGGCTGTTTTCTATCCCTAGAATATCTGCTGCCGGTGTTTCAAGAACGCTTTCAAGGCCTTGCTTGTAGATAACAATGGACTTGACGGTATCATCGTAGAGTGCTCTTAACAGATTATTCCCAAACACCCCGCCCTCTTGCAGTTCAATTCGGATATGATCCTTCTTCACCTGAGACAGAATATCGGTGTTAGCATAGTTTTTAGCTTCTTCCTCACCTATTTGGATTGCCCTGGACGCCCATTCCTCCAACTGTTCCGGCGGCAAATCCTTGGACTTTTTCATAGATTTCAAAAAGTCCATACTTAAAGCAAGTGCATCTGGAACCCTGAACCTGTCATTCATAAGAAACCCCTTAATAATTGATTTCTATGGTTTTCCCCTGATTTTCCATGGACTCGTCAATTGCAGAAAGAACACAAAGCGTATGATAGCCATCCCATTCGTTTGTGACGGTGGGTACTCCTCCATCAATGCTTCTGGCGAAGGTTTCAATCATATTGCGGCGCAGACCGCTGTAATAGCCGTAAAGGTCATACTCGAAAATACCACCGATGGAGTAGCTCTCCGGTGTCAGTTTTTCAACAATGGGCACTCCTGCATCAACAGTCATGGCCGTATTGGTTCCGCTGACCAAAAGATTAACGCTGGCGGTCAAGGGCTTACTGTCCGGAATAACCCAGTTTGCCTCGAATGTGGAAATACAACCATTTTCAAGGGTCGCCGTCACTTTTACAAGATCATAGGTATTGATACCCATGGAGAGGAGCTTTTTCTTTACACCCACAGCCGACAAGGATTTGACTCTACAGTTATTGATCCACATGGTTGCATCCAGAGCATGGCTCAGGAGGAACCAGGACGGGGATGAGTTAGCTGACCAACTGAGCATTTTTGTGGGCACAAACAGCTTATTAAGCATTAGGAAGTTGGTCGAAAGGATGTCTCCGAACTCACCAGCTTTTACGGCGTTTTTAATATTCATATAAATGGGCATGAATCTGAAAAGGTGGGCCATTTGAACCTGAACCCCATTGCGGGCTATCGCGTCCAGCATCCTCTTTCCGTCTTCAACGTTTGTTGCAAAGGGCTTTTCAATCATCATGGCTTTCTTTGCATTGGCACACTTGATGACGGGCTCTGCGTGAAGATTATCGGGGGTGGCGATAATAACTGCGTCAATATCACTTTTTGCGAGCATCTCATCCACATCGGTATAGACTGGAGCTCCCCCGGCAAGCTCTGCCAGCTTTTGGGCAGACTCAAGCCTCACATCACAGATGGCGTTAATTTTGATGAGATGATTACCAATCATGGATTTGACGTGCAGCGTTCCCATTAATCCTGCACCAATAACACCTATTTTAACCATAACTCCTCCTATCAGAGATAAACACCGTCATTTATCAGGGTATCTCTCAGTTTTTTAATATCAATATCCTTGAGTATCTGGGTACAATCCTTGACAGCTATTGCAACAGCCGTTCCTGCAGCCTGTCCCATTCCAAAACAACCCGGTGTTGTCCTGATGGCGCTTTGTGCCATGACATCACAGGATATGCTTCTTCCAGCAACTACAAGATTTTTAATTTCCTTTGGGAGAAGGGCTCTATAGGGAATTCCGTAGGCTGTGACCTCGGCCAGATGAATTCCGTTTCCTGTGGGGTCATGGCGATCCACCGTATAGGCATAGATACAGATATTATCTTCAAAATGCCTTCCCTTAATCAAATCATCAAGGGTCAGTATGTATTCACCCATAATTCTTCTGCTTTCCCTAATCCCTATAACGGAGGCAACACTATGAAGATAGGCATTTTCAAAACCAGGAAGATATTTCTTCATGACTCTTGCTACTTCCATCGCCTGGCGCCGTCCTATGAGCTCAGCCTTTGTCAGGGCCTCCGCGTCAGTTGAATCAATGCCCAGTATCCTGGTTGTATTGACGGTAGCTATATCCTCCCTGTAACCTCTGAAGAAAAGAAACCGGTCACGCTGAATATCCACTTTAATCTCTTCCTTACACTTTTCCCAAAGGGAGAAAAATCCAGAAACAGCGTAGGGTAATTCTTTTTCCAGCACATCAAAGCGTGTTCTGAAATGAAACTCCTTGGGGTTTGACACCATGTACTGACGTACTTTTTCAAAATCCACATTGGCCATTGTAAAATTCATAGTTGCCGGCTGAACTTTTCCGTCATTATTCTCACCCTTTTCAAATTGGCACCCTGAGTATGCGGCCAGATCCGCATCCCCGGTGCCGTCAATGAAGAAATCGCCTTCTATCCGTATTTCACCATCTTTATTGGCTGCCTTAACGGCCATGATGCGGTCATTGGCCCTGTCTACACCGTAGATAAAGGTATGGTAAAGCACCCTGACGCCTGCTTCCGTGACCATGTCAGCAAGTACAGCCTTTAATGCTTCAACATCAAAAGGTGTGATGGTTGCGGTTTCTCCTGCAGTATCGGAAACATGACCTTGTGAAGCACCCATATTGATGAGCCTTTGAACGATCTCCTCTCCTATTCCCAGGATGGTCTGTTTTCCGTCCTTAGCATGGAAGGTCATCCAAGGCGCAACGCCACCGACAGTGGACATCCCCCCTAAACAGCCGTACTGCTCAACAAGAAGAACCTCCGCGCCATTTCTTGCAGCCGCTATGGCTGATGATATACCCACCGGTCCACCACCGGCCACTACCACCTGTGCTCTGTAGGTTTTCATATTCCTTCTCCTAGCTCCTAACAATTGTGATCAAGATGACAGGCTCGTCATCTTCCAACATTTTTGCTTCGGTTTCAATGAGTGCACCCAGTTGGGACATGGTTGGAATACCCTTTAAATCAACGATTTTGCTCCGTATCAGCAGAAACAGATCCGGTGTCCGCTCTCCGCTCTCATCGTAATACGCATATTTTTTGATAATGGAGGGGGCATTCTTCTTCAAATCTTCGGCGACAACCGTTTCGGTTTCGGCATTGGATACATTGAGCTTAACAATACCTTTGGTATCAAGGACACAGGTATTGGCCTTATTCCTTTTAAAGATTGACCAAAAACCTTTCTTTTCTTTTTGTATCGTAAATACTCTGAAGAAATCGCTCTTGGCCAGAGGGGTCAGCTTTGAAAGGTCAGTTTGAAGCACCTTTGCCGCCTCATTTTTGATACCCTCCTCATCCATTTCTGAGATTCCGAGGGTTTTCCTTACAAGCTCGGTAGTACCAATAGCAATAGCCCGTACACGGTTAAGGCTGGCGTCGATTTCTATGCTTACTTCGACGGTCGATGGATTTGCACCTGAGGCTATCGCCATATACTCCGCCTCTGAGCGGATTTTAAGAATATCTTCGTCCGTGGGATTGATGATCGTTCGCTCAACCACATCACGCACCATGGCCAGGGCTGCTCCTATTGTCGAGATAATGGGAGCATTCTTGGCTAACTGCGCCTTCATCTTCAGGCTTTCTGCCAAGGGCCAAATGACACCCGAAGCGCCGCCTCCTCCACCGGTCAAGATGACAATATTGCTATCCAACTGGTAATCCTTGATGAGCTTTTTTACAACCTCGGCATTCTTAGCTGTTGCCGCGTCTATGATGTCCCGAGACACTTTTTCCAAGGAGGTTCCGCAATAATCTGCAAGCTTCTTAATTCCTGCCTTTGCCGATTCAATATTCCCAGCGGCATAATCACCTTCTTTAATATAGCCTAAAACATTTGCCGCACAGGAAAGGGTAATGGCATAGCTTTTTCCGTCGCTTCCCACTATGGTGGCATACTGATCGGTGTCGCCCTTCAGAGGGTGAATGAACTTGAGCTCACCGTTTCGGATAACCTCCGTATCAGCGTAGACACAATAACCACAATGTGCTATATGAGCGCTTCTTGGGCCTACCGTCTTCACCTTTTTGTTTTCAACGGCAACCATGCTGCCCCCACCGATACCCACGGTGCGGACATCCAGAGAAGTCACATAAGTCTTATGACCACCGACTTCTGCGTAGCTTACCATTACCTTACCGTTTTTTATTGCTGAAATATCGGTGCTGGTGCCTCCAACCTCAAGGAAGATGCCATCTGAGACACGCTCATACATCAGCGCCCCTGCGACCCCTGCGGCCGGACCGGATAGAATGGTCAGTATGGGACGTTTTTTAATTTCATCAACCTTCATTACACCGCCATCACAGCGCATAATCATCAAGGGTGTCTCAATTTTTGCATCTACAACCGCTTTCTGCGTCATATTTGCCGTGTTCATCATTTTAGAAAGAATGCTGGCATTGATGACAGAGGTTCGTGTTCTGGATTTCAACCCGTAGAGCTTGCTGATCTCATGACCGCCGGTCACATTGATATTTTTATTCATGCAGATCTTTTGTATCTCAAGCTCGTTATCGGGTCTGTCCACCGAGAAGGCTTCGCTGGCAACAATAACCCTGCATTCTTTTTGTTGTAGTTGATCAATTAATTTCTTCGCTTCTTCGGGATCAATACCTTTGGTAGTGTCCATAAAGACACTTTCTGTCTCTATACACTTTCCCTTGCTGACCTCAATGGCACCCAAAACGGTATCAGGCTTTGCTTTTAGCCCTTCAATCCCCTGACCCATTCCAAAAATGCCAACTTTTTCAACATCTCCCTCCAGAAGGGCATTGGTCGCTTGCGTCGTTCCATGTGCGATAAAGGAGACCTCTTCCGCCTTGATATTCCCCTCCTTCATCAAGCACATCAAAGAATCAATAACCCCTTTTGCAACACCTTCCGCAGCGTCATGGGTTGTAGGTGTTTTGATATGGCTGACGATGGAAAAATCCTCTTGATCGATGGCCACAGCATCTGTGAAGGTTCCTCCGACATCTATACCAATCCTTATTTTCCGTGTTTTCTCCATACTTTACCTCGTGTTTCAAAAAGCGCACCACAAAATTGCACTGCGCTCAGTATTAACCTTTGGGGGCTGTGGATATGGCTTATAATGAACTAGTTATTTAAGTAGTGGGAACAGCAATACTCCAAGAATGACAGAGCAAAGACACACCAACCAGGTAAAAGGCAAGGTTCCGAGTGAAACCTTTACAGGGGTGGAATCCACCTCACCTGCTGTCCAAACAACTTGTGATGCCGTGGCATCTGTAATACCGACAATATAGTCATAGGACATAAAAGCTGCAAGAAGGACAGGTGTTGAAAGAGGACCTGCAGCCAGCAGAGCGGCTATTGCAGCGCCCATTCCCCATGGATTCATGGGTCCGCGATAAGGCGTGAGTAACGGTCCAATGACACCAAAGATAATGATGAACATGATAGCGGATGTAGGTGTTATAGACGAGATAAGACCTCCGATAGGTTCCGAAAGCTGAGGAAGTCTGACGGCCTGAATAAGTATGCCGGCACCAAACATCAGTACAGTCGTCAGTGCAACAGACTGAATTCCCTCATAAACAGCACTTGCTATGAGCTTAAAGCCACCCTTAAACCAATTCTTGTATTGTGTTGTGACCACTGCATAAACAATACCCACCAGCAGGGCCCAGCTTACCTGTGAAGTCTTTGTGACAAAGATCAGAATAACAGGTATCACCGGAGCTAAAAATGAAATCATCGGCAACTTCTTATATTCTGTATATTTGGCTTTTTGATCTGCCGTGGCATTGGTTGACCAAGAGAGCATCTTCGGCTTCTTCAGAACACCAATGACCACAAAAGCTACAGAAATAAGAGCAGCGATGATGAAGAACTTCCACGCAAATGAAGAAACCTCTGCAATGGATATAAGGGATTCTTCATTAGGATTGAGCTTAAAGAGGGTAACAAAGAAGGCCCATTTACTCGGATTGAAGGCAAAACCCATAAAGCAGCCCATAAGCAGGATGCCTGCTGAGACAATCTTGGGTATGCCGGTTGAAATTAATATGGGGAGAATGATCATACCCACCATAATAAGAGCACCTGTTCCGTATAATCCCATGAAGCAGATGGTTGTTACGGCAAGGCAGATGAGGGCAAGAGCCAGCTTCTTGTCGCCCGCCAGTTCCACGGCACGACGAATAATGTTTTCAGCAATACCCGTTAACTTGATTACCGCACCGAAGATGCCCGCTATCATAATGGGTATATAGGCACCTCTAAAGACCAAGAGACCATCCTCAATCACTGCAGGAATCTCTTTAAGCGGAACTCCTGCAACAATTGCCAAGAATATACCCATTAATGGGAGCGCAATCAGTGCGGGAATTTTGTTTAAAACCATCAGTGCAACCATCAATAAGAAGACGATGATGATCAGTGCTAATGTTAGTGTCATAATGTCCCTCCTAAGATTGTTATTCATCAGTTTTGCACAGGAAATCTCCACACCCCCCAAATTTCAGAGATTGTATAGGGCTTTTAATATAAGCCTTTTCGGCAAAACTAATCCAGGTGAATCAATAGACGTTAGATTGATTTGTAATAATTCCTTACTTTACATTCCCAATATAACACCCTCAGTTTTGTATGTCAATACAATTTAAACATCATCGTTCTTCTATTTTTGTCTATTATATACTATGTTTTTATTTATATCTCGATTTCATTCATAATCTATTAGTTATTATTATTTACCAACCACCTTATATCTTGACTAAACTTTTTCTGTATGCTATTGTAAATCCGAATTCCAGACCTAAGAAAGGATCTCCTATGATTCTCTCAGCAGATCATTCATTTATGCGCAGAACCAACCAACGAAGCATGCTTGAGGTTCTTTTTAAGAATAAGGAGCTCTCCCGTGCCGATCTGGCGCGTCTATTAAACTTGTCAAAACCCGCAGTGGCAGACAATATTCTACCACTCATCCTCAATGGTGTAGTGAAAGAGGTCGGAGAAGCGCGAGCCTCTGAGAATGGCGGGCGCAAACCGGTTATGCTGAGAATAAACAAAAACCACAAGTATATTGTGGCTATCGACCTCAATTATAAAAACCCTCTTTTTGTTCTCGGAAATCTTGTTGAGGAAAAGCTTGACGAGTTTTCTGTCAAAGTGTCTGCAAAAACAAGCTATAGCCAGAGAATAGACATTATCAAAAATGCCATCGCCCTCTTGCTTGACGCGCATAATCTCTCCCAAGAAAACCTATGTTGTATTGCAGTATCTGCACCGGGAGCTTTGCTGACTGAAAAGAATAAAACCTTTGTTAATGCTCAGTTCGCCGAATGGTTTAAGGGAAATCTTATTGATGATCTATCCGTAAGGTATGACAGTATTCCAATTATTATTAAAAATGATGCAAATATCGCTGCCCTTGGCGAATTGACCCACGGAGAATACACCGATATAACCAATCTGATTTACGTTACCTGTGGCATAGGTCTTGGTACGGGTATTATCCTTAATAGACAGCTTTTTGAAGGAAACAAAAACATGGCCGGGGAGATCTTTAATTTTATTGATCCCCGAATGACCAAAAGTCATGAAAACTTAGAGGGTTTGGTAAGGGTAGATAAATTACTGGAAAGAATCAAGAAGAGCTTGCCCCACCATAAGAACTCTATGCTGGCAAAAACCCCTCCGGACGAATTGGAATTTGAGCATGTCATCGACGCGTATCACCAAAATGACCCGCTTACTTTGGAAATTTTAAAGGAAGCCGCTTTGGAGGTTTCCTGTGCGGTTGCCAACATCTGTAACCTTTTGACCATTGATATGGTTGTGTTTGGAGGCGAGTATGTCCTTTTTAAAGACATCTTCCTGACCACAATGAACGATATCGTTTCTAAATATTGCTTGGTACCTCCTAAAATAATTGTGTCTCAGCTTGGAAAATATGCTGGGATCTATGGCTTATTCAGTATGGCACGGAGCAATTACTTTGAAATCATCAGCAACAAACATAACGATTGGGAATATGTATAATATTTACTCATGGCATAGAACGTAGAGTAGGTCGGCAGGAGAGCTTTAGTGCTGATCAATATATAATAATGTTCTTAATAAAACATTTGCACCCTTAAGGCAATTCTCAACAGGTGTATACTCAAGTTCACAATGACTGTGTCCTCCAACACTAGGTACAAAAATCATGGTTGTTGGAATGACTTCAGTGACATATTGCGCATCGTGACCCGGACCGCTGTACAGCCTCATGCTTTTGTAGCCATAATAATTTGCACTTATCTCAACATAATCAATAAGCTCCGGTGTAAACCTTACTGTTTTGCGAGTCCATGCTTCCTTGACGGTGACCTTACACTTTTCCACTTCTTCTGGAATCTTTTTTATAATTTCGAGGACATGCTTGATAACATCAGGATTTTGATGTCTCGCATCAAGAGTAAACCTTACCTCCTCAGGAATAATGGTATGGATATTGGGGTGTGCAGAAATCTTACCGGTTGTATAAACCAGCTTACTATCCAAGGTATCCAACTTATCATGCAGATACTGAATGGTTTTAACTGCCGCATAAAGCGCATCTTTTCTATATTTCATCGGCGTTGTTCCCGCATGACCGGCTTGGCCGCGGAAGGTAAATTCATAATTGATCATACCGCATACACCTTCAACAACGCCTATATCACAACCCTCGTTTTCCAATACCGGCCCCTGCTCAATATGTAATTCAACAAGCGCCATCGTTTTTTCAGAGGACATTCTGTTGGAGATATCCCCTTTAAATCCGCTATTCTCGAGAGCCTCTCCAAAAGGATACCCCGGTATATCCTTTGCCTCGGAAGCTAGCATTTTTGCTTTATCAAACTTCCCGCAAATAACACCCGAAGACATCATGGCAGGCTCGAAACGCGCACCCTCTTCATTGGTCCATACAACAACGGTTATAGGATGCCTATGCGGGATTTTATCTTTAACGATGGTTTCGGCAACCTCCATGGCCGTCAAGACACCCAGAATTCCGTCATAATTTCCCCCCTGCTTTACTGAGTCAAGATGGGAACCCGACATGATGGCAGGAAGGTTTTCTGTACCCGGAAGGGTGGCATATAGGTTGGCCATATCATCTGAAACAACTGTTGCACCAATGGCCTCCATCCTTCTTTTTACTTCATTTCTAGCTTCAAGTGCTTCTTTAGAAAGTGAGAATCTTGTGACCCCGCCATTGCCGGTGTCACCAAATTTACTAAAGGCTTTTATTTTCTCATCCAATCTTTCAATACTACAAGATACCATCATATTTGACCGCTCCTCCCCTAGAGACCATTCTTAAGTAAGCCTCACTGCGCTTTGCATAATTCCGGCTCAAGTTTTTTCCAAATTCTTGCTCCCTGTGAAACGGCTTTTACAGGACATACTGTCACACATAAGTGGCAGCCCACACATTTATCTGCAATCAGCACCGGCTTTCCGGTGGTTTGATGCTGGCTCAGGGCTTGATGTCCTCCATCGTAACAGGATAAGTAACATCTACCGCAGCCTAGGCATTTGCTTCTATCAAACTTAGGCAGGCAAATGCTGCTCCTGTCAAGATCTTCAGCAGGCACAATCTGAGGAAGTGCCTTTCCAACTATTTCACTGATGCTTTCTAATCCATGGGAGCTCAGATAATATTTCATCCCTTCAATCATGTCATCGATGATGCGATAGCCGTATTGCATGACAGAGGTTGTCACCTGGATATTTTCACAGCCTAACGCTATAAACTCAGCGGCATCCTTCCAGGTCTCAATTCCACCCATACCGCTGACAGGAACAGCCTTTAGCTCACTACAGTTCTTCATGGATTGAATAAACCGTAACGCGATAGGTTTGACGGCTTTTCCGGAATAACCTCCCACACTTGTCTTTCCCCTAACTTCCGGAGAGGACGCAAAGCTGTCCAAATTGACTTTGATGATACTCTTTATGGTATTAATGGCTGCTATACCATCAGCACCTGCCTTTATTGCGGCAATTGCGGGAACCTCCATATTGCCCAGGTTAGGTGTCATCTTAGCTAACACGGGGAGATGAGTACCTTCTCTGACCGCCTTGGTATAAGTCGCAACCAATTCAGGGTTCTGCCCCACATCAGAACCCAATCCGTTTGCCGCCATGTGCGGGCAGGAGAAATTACACTCTATAATATCTGCTCCGGCGTCGGTCATGAGCCTTGCAAGATAGGTCCATTCCTCCTCATTTTGCCCCATGATGGAAGCAATGATGATTTTAGTGGGATAATCCTCTTTCAGTTGTTTAATATACTGAACATTTTCCTCCAAGGGGTGTTCAGATATCTGTTCAATATTTTCAAACCCTATAAAAGGAACAGCTTCCTTCCTTAAAGCCTCAAATCTGGGCGAAACCTCTTTGGCTGAAAATGTCCCTACGGTTTTAAAGGCAACTCCAGCCCACCCCATATCAAAGGCCTTGGCTATCATTTCATAATTACTTCCCACAACGGAAGAAGACAGGAAGAATGGATTTTGGCATTGGATACCGCAAAATGCAATGGATAAGTCCACATCCCCAAGCTCCTCCTTATCATAGGACGACGCATTGATAATGATTTCATCGATGTTCACAGGCCGGTTTATTTTCTGTTTTAAGCATACCTTCATGCAATCCTTTGTCTTACAGCTGACACAGGGCACATTATCTGGTATTTTAGCGGCCGCACCCAGGTCATTTTCAAATCGGATGGAACGGATGATGGTGTCAGCTTCAAGGCCGTAAGGGCATGCTTTTGCACAGGGGGCATTGTTGCACAGCAAACAGCCACTTACCTCTTCAACCATTGAAACCTCCCTATATAATGCTTCTCCCATAACAATCACCCCTTTTCACTTCTCGGCTGGCGCTTAACAAATTTTCCGAAGCCGGGCTTACCTACGAAATTCCCGTTATCATAAACCAGTTCTCCCCTGACATAGGTCTGTACAGGATATCCGTGGAGTTTCTTGCCTTCCCATATGGTTTGGTCGTAATCCGAATGCATGTTGGCAACCGTTATAGTAAACTCCTTATCCGGATCGTAAATCACGATATCTGCATCCTTGCCTGCCATCAGGGAACCCTTCTGGGTACAGCCAAAGATTTTTGCCGGATTGGTGGCACATAGTTTCACCGCCGTATTGAAGGTAATCTTGCCTTCGTTTGCTTTTGACAGCATATAGGGATACAGATTTTCAATTCCGGCACAGCCGTTGGGTATTTTTGTGAAATCATCCTTTCCCCAGTCCTTTTCATAGCTCTGGAATGGGCAATGATCGGTAGCAACCACATCAACAGTGCCGTTTTTGATGGCTGCCCATAAGGCGTCCTGACTTTCCTGCCCTTTTATAGGTGGTGAGCAGACGAAATTTCTGCCGTCCTCCCGCTTATAAACATCACAGGTAAATTCAAGATATTGGGGACATGTTTCAACGAATATATCATAACCTTCCTTTTTAGCAACTGCAGCGGCTTCCACGCCCTCCTTGTTGGCCAGGTGGACTATGTACAAGGGTGTATCAAAGGCTTTTGCCCAATGAATCGCCCTTTTGTCAGCCTCTGCCTCAACAAACTCAGGTCTGCTAAGGTAATGGTACCAGGCAGATAATTTTCCCTCTTTTTTAAATCTCTCTATATTTAGGTCGATAAGATCCGGGTTCTCAGCATGAAGATTGGTAATAGCACCAACTTCCTTGGCTTTCTGCATGACCTTGACCAGTGTTCCGTCATCAACCATCATGCCTTCCTTTTTATATACCAGAAAGCATTTGAAGCTTGTGATGCCGTAGTCAACGGCAGCTTGAAACTCATCGAGCAGGGTTCCGTCATTGAGGTCGGTAATAATGCAGTGAAAAGCATAATCTACACAAGACTCCGGGGCGCACATCTGATTTCGCACTTCAACGGTTTCCAAAATTCCCTTGCCTTTTCTCTGCATGGGATAGTCAAATACGGTTGTGACACCCCCGCAGGCAGCAGCTCTCGTGCCTGATAAATAGCTATCCGCAGACACTGTCCCGCCGAAAGGCATAGCCAGGTGTGTATGAGCATCTATGGCACCGGGCAATATGTATTTTCCTGATGCATCAACGACTGTTTTCGCTTCTATGGGTAGATTCGTACCTATTAAGGCGATTATCCCATCTTTAACCGCAATATCTGCAATAAAGCTTTCACTTTCCGTAACGACAGTACCGTTCTTAATTAATAGCTCCATCATTCCAACCTCCAATCGACGCATCTTACGCTAATAAATTACTCCAAGCAATAATTATTTAATTTTGCCTGAATCAGGTGACATAAAAGTCACCCAACTCAGGCAAAAAGTAGTAACTCTTATTTCCAGTAAATTAATTCAGCTTATAAACAAGGACCAGGCCCGATCTCTGGTATACCTGTGCAACTTCAAGGAGATTCATTCCCCCTGCATTTGCAGCCATCAAGTTGGATACCCAGGTCACACCAAAATCAACCTGACCGGTGTATACGGCTGTTGTTTCTCCAATGTCGCCACCACCGGGAATGATTTTAACTTCCAAGCCCACTTCGTCGTAAAAGCCTTTTTTAAGTGCTACGTAATAGCCCATGAACTGAGCCTGTGGGAGCCATTTGAGCTGAATAGACACTGATTTCTTTTCAAGCTCGCCGAATTTTCCGCCTGAAGCCATGGCATCTTTTAAGTAGGAAGTATCACGGATATCATCCAGAGTCATAGACTGTAATTTTGAAGCTGCTGCCGAGTCGGTCAGCTGAATATATTTCTTGGCCAGATCAAGTGTCTGCTGCATGGCTTTTTCATCCATGTTTCCGTAGTCTTTTACGGCAGCACCTGTCGTATCGGTTTCAACCAGCTTTTTAACCTCAGAAGCCATATAGGCCTGGTGTTCGCTGGATACTGAAGAGCCGTATTCATAAACAATCTTTGCAGCCTCTTCAGGATTACTGCAGGCATATTCCCATCCCTTCATTGAAGCGTATAGGAAGGCCTTTACGGTATTTGGATTGGCCTGTGCAAATGCTTCTGTGCAGAAGATGTTGTCTTCAAGCATTGCAACGCCTTCCTTGTTCATGTCAATAAAGCTCACCTTATCACCGTATTTGTAACCGCCTTCATAGCTGTTTTTGACCAATCCCAGCTCGTTGTAGGTCATCGCTGAAGCAAGCGATATGGTGTCATTATCAAAGCCATCCATATCAAAGGCCTGACTTAAGAAGGTGGTAGGCTGACCATATTTCGCTAAAAGTGCCTGTACCTCATACTCGTTTCCAAGTCCCCAATTTCCTACCTTACCTTTACCTGCAGCATCCTTTATGATACTTTCTGCAGTAGCTGTCGCATCATAATATTTCCCTGTGCTGGCTACTGGACTGCTGGTAGCTCCCGGTGTGCTTGAAGTACTGCTTGAGGATCCACATCCTGCGAATGTTGTTGAAACCATTGCAATCACCATGATAACTGCTAATAACTTTGCTACTTTCTTTTTCATTGTTTAATCCTCCTTGTTATTTGTTGAACTATTGTTATATAGGGAAGAGTTTTAGCTGTTCCCTATTAAACTCTGAGATCACCGGTTACGGCGGCCTTTCAGTATGCCGCCCTCAGCGATGAGTAACAACGCATACATCAATATGCCTATTGCACAGGCTACCAGGATGTAAGCCCAGGCCGTTGCATATTGTGCTAAAACAATACTTTCACGTATCTGACGCCCAACGCCTATAATGTACTCTGCAAAGTACTCACTGACCAATGCACTGATAATACTTGCCGGAACACTTACTCTTAAGGCTGTAAAAACATATGGAAGACTATTCGGCACTCGAAGTTTTAAAAAAACTGTCGTTTTGCTTGCTGCAAAGGATTTCATCAAATCTTCCGAAAAAGGCTTTAGCTCTGTAAAACCCCTGTATGCATTAATACTCATGGAAACAGTACAGGTTATCATCACCACAATGGTCTTTGCCAGCATGCTTCTCACATTTGGGTCAGTACTGAAATCCTTTGTCAGATTATTCAGAATAGGTGCTATGGCTACAATGGGTACCGCAGTGAAGGCCGATGCAATAGAAATGCCTCCACGACCCCATTTGGGAAATGCCATGGCAACAATTCCTAATAGGTATCCCAATGCCGAGCCCAGTATCAATCCTCCGACAGCTACAATAACGGTTGCTTGAACATTTTTTAATACGGCAGGAACGTTATCAAAGATGATATTGATAATGCGTCCTGGCAAAGGAAGCGTAAAGGTATCGGCTCCCAGAATTTTATGTAAAACTTGCGTCTGCCAGAGTACTAATACAAGAATTCCAAATAGAACGGGATAAAGGACAGTCCTAATGGATTCTTTATTTAACTTGGTTCTTTTTTTTGCTTTCGCCCTAAGACTGTCATCTTCATCAGATGCAATGATTTTTAGGGGATCTGCTTCTGTGTTCAAATATCCGTTTTCCATATGCCTCACCTCCTCATCGACTCACTTTTTTATAGGGTGATACCCATTTTTCAATGACCGACATAAGATAAAAGCTTGAGATCCCGATGATGGCGCTAAAGAATACGATTTGCCAGAACACATAGATACTCATGGCATGCTTTAAGGATTGGGAGAGCATACATCCCAGCCCTCCCCCGCCCTGCAGGGTATCCACCAGAATGGATGCCGTAATAGCCATCGGAGCCGATATTTTAAGGCCTGTAAAGAAGTAGGGTATGCAGGAGGGTATAAGCAGCTTTTTATAGACATCACTCTTCTTTGCCGCAATAGAATACATCAATTCATGCTTTTCCTTTTCAACGGCCTTAAATCCGGCCAGAGTATTGGTGGCCACTGGATAGAAGGTCAGTATTGCAGCAATGACGATTCGGCTTTTATCGATATCCTTTGTAATAGCCAAAATAATCGGAGCCATGCCCAGAATAGGTATCATCTGAATAATCATTAAGTAAGGAAAAGCTATTTTTTCAACAGGTAAAAACATATTCATAAGCAAGGCTAATACAAAACCTATCGCGCTTCCGATAATAAAACCTATTCCCGCCCTTACCAATGTAATTGCAGCATTACTGAGGACAATATCCGAAGCTGTCTGACTGCCGTTTACAAGCTTCTGACTGAATACTGAATCAACAATCTGGTAAATGTGAGGAAGAACATTTTCAGGTGTTCTTTTAGTCTGCTGTATAACTGTTGCCGCAATCTCCCAGACGATTAAAAGACCAATCACCCAAACAAGGGTTACCATCTGCTTAGAGGATAAAACTCTTTTTACTCTGTTCAAGCCTATACCCCCTCAAAACTGTTTCTTACCTTTGAAACAAGTGAATTGAACTCTATGGTATCTCTTATCTCCAACCCTCTTGGCCTTGGGAGGTTTATATCCACAACAGCCGAAACTCTTCCGGGATGGGGTGAAAGAACGACTACCTTATCCGACAGAAATACTGCTTCCTGAATATTGTGAGTTACGAAAATAATGGTTTTCTTCGTTTTGCTCCAGATGTTCTGCACATCCAGATGCAGTTTTTCTTTTGTAAATTCGTCAAGTGCAGAGAAGGGTTCATCCATGAGGAGAATCTTAGGACGGAGTGCCAGGGCTCTGGCGATTCCCACTCTCTGCTGCATGCCTCCGCTCAACTCATGGGGATGCTTTTTCCCAAAGTTATAGAGACCCACCAACTCAAGCGTCTGTGTAACCCGGTTTGTTCGTTCCTTTTTGGGTACGCCCATAATCTCCATGGGCATGCAAACATTTCTTCTTACTGTACGCCATTCGTATAGAACCGGATTCTGAAAAACGATTCCGAACTTCTGCTGAAGCCTTATTTCACGGGGTGTCAAGCCTCCGATAGATATGGTTCCTGTAGTAGGCTGCTGCAAATCCGCTATAGTTCTGAGGAGTGTTGTTTTTCCACAGCCTGAAGGTCCTACCAAAGAAACAAATTCACCTGGCTTTATCTCAAGATTGATATTCTTAAGGGCGACTACCGGTTCACCTCCATTTTTGTCCGGAAACTGCACCCATAGATTTTCTATTTTTATTCCGGTCTCCAATTCCACGGCATCAGAAACTAAGTCTTTTCTGTAATCTTCATTTATCTTTTTAGCATGTAGCATCGTTCATCCCTCCACACTTTTCTTCTAATTGATCAAACTGAAAATAAACAAAATGGCGTAAAACTATTCGTTTTACGCCATTGTAATCAGTTTTTTTATAGGTTTTTCTTAAGCTCTAATCACCAGAGTTTATTGTATATTTCCAAAAGGTCCTCTTTTGTAACCTCTTTTATTGTGTTTGAAGGACTTCCGCTTGCTATGGCATCCTGTGCCATTTTGTCTTTGACCTGGTCAAACGCATCCTTGCTGATGCCATACGCCTTCAAAGTAGGTATTTTTAAATGCTTTAATAGCTCTGATAATCTTATTATAAAGGCCTCGGCTTCTTCCTTATCACTTAATTTACCGTCTGCCGCACCGATCGCCCTGGCTATTTGTGCAAATCTCTCGTAACAGCCATCCATCACATAGGACAGGCATTCTTGGATAAGCATTGCATTGGATAATCCGTGAGGTACATGGAATAGTGCGCCTATGGGCCTGCTCATACCATGTACCAGAGTTACCGAAGCGTTGTTAATGCATACACCCGCTTCATAAGCCGCTAATGCCATCTCTCCTCTTGCTTTCAGGTTATTACCATCGTCAAAGGCATCCGGTAGAAAGGTGAAAATCCTTTTAATGGCACTCAATGCATAGATATCGGTGAGTGGATTTCCCCTTCTGGAGGTATAGGCTTCTACGGCGTGGGTCAAGGCATCCATTCCGGTTGCTGCCGTAACCAAAGGAGGCGCTGTCAGTGTAAACTTAGCATCTAGGATGGCCAGATCAGGTAGCAGAGCGTCCCCCTTCAGCAGCATCTTTATATTTCTGACAGTATCGGTAATGATGGTGAACTTTGTTGCTTCAGAACCGGTACCAGCCGTTGTGGGGATTAAAACCATGGGTGGGAAGTTCCCTTCTATCTCCTTACCCATATAGTCCGAAATACGCCCTTCCAATACCGACATGGCCGCTATGGCCTTTGCACTGTCAAGAGGGCTTCCCCCTCCTATGCCAATAATGAATTCACAGCCAGTTTCCTGATATCTTTTCACACCAGCCTCAATCATTTCGACTGTAGGTTCTCCGGTAATATCATTAAACAGCACCGAATCAATTCCGATGTCTAAAAGGGTTTCGGTTAAGGCTTGCACCGCACCCGTTCCGGTCACATTTTTACCGGAAACAATAAGCGCTGTTTTACCAAAGCCCTTAATAACGGCTGCACTTTCCTTTAATGCATCAGAGCCAATATAGGTTTGTCGGGGTAGCGTGAATTTATAAGCCATACTGCCTCCATACGCCGCATTTAAATAAATTCTTTATCTACAATGGTCAGGACTTCATCAAGCTTATCCATTTCTTCTCTCAGTTGATCTTCTGTGATAATCAGCGGGGGAGCTACAAGTATCATGTTTTCATGGGTATAGGTCATAAATCTGCGCTCTTTAAGCTTGCCGAGAATTTTCCCCATAATACCGTCGGGATCCTTGCCGTAAGGAACAATTGGCTCCTTAGTGGCTTTATCCTTCACAAGCTCCACTGCTGAAAATAAGCCAATATAACGGACATCTCCCACACAGGAATGCTTTTCCTTCAGTTCTTCTAGAATCTCACCCAGAACCTTCCCAATTTGACTTACCTTATCAGCGATATTGTGCTTTTCATAGTATTCGACGCATGCAACGCCTGCTGCACAAGCCAAGGGGTGTCCGCTGTATGTAAGTCCGCAGGATAGTAAATTCTCATCGAAGTAATCTGCAATTTTGCTTGCCACAACCACGCCTCCCAGCGGTATATACCCACAGGTAACGCCTTTAGCAAAGGTGACGATATCGGGCTTTACATCAAAGTGCTCAAATCCGAACATTTTTCCGGTTCTGCACCAACCGGTCATGACCTCATCGCATATCATTAATAGGTTGTATTTGTCACATAAGGCCCTTACACCCGGCATATATCCTCTTGGAGGAATGATGACGCCGTTTGAACCTGTAATGGTCTCCATAACAATGGCTGCTATGGTATGTGCTCCTTCATACTGAATCTGTTCCTCTAATTTTGCCAGATAATAGTTGGTCGCCTCTTCTTCCAAACTAAACGCAATGGCCTCCCGGTAAATATAGGGATCAAAAAACTTAATAAAACCGGGAATACCAGGCTCCAATGCATATCTCCTGGGTTCTCCCGTTAGATTTCCGGAACCGAAGGATGAGCCGTGATAGCTTCTGTACCGACTGAATATCTTGTTTTTGCCGGTATACATTCTTGAAATTTTAATGGCATTTTCATTGGCTTCAGCACCTGCATTGGTAAAGAAAACCTTCCCCATATTATCGGGCATGAGTTCAATGATTTTTTCAGCCAGCTTTGCTCTGGACTCAGCACCATAAGATGGCCCAATGAAGCAAAACTTATCCACTTGCGCTTTTATGGCCTCCCCGATCTCTTTATTTCCAAAACCAAGGTTTAAATTAACCAACTGAGAGGACATATCGGAGTAACGATTCCCTTCAAAATCCCAGAAGTATACTCCCGAAGCCTTATCTACAGAAATTGGATTAATGCTTTTCTGTTTGCTCCATGATTGCAGATTATACTTTTTTAATGTCAGTTTGATTTCTTCACCGTTCATTTTAAAGCTCCATTTCTGCCTCGTACAAAATGAATCTCCCCCATGTTCCCATAGGCTTCACATTCAATTTTGTATGTGCCAAATAATTTTATGTGCCTGAAGATTTACACAAGCAGCGTTTTTCAAACCTATAGATCTATGAAACTAAGAAAACTGCTTTAGATGTAGGAATTTATCTTGATTTTCATACACAACGCATATCATCAGCGATATGCAATGGCTTATCAATGAGCAAATGATTATTTTCTATGAATGAAAAAAGCGACACAGCTCCTTTTTGAGCTCCATCGCTTTGTTAATGTTGTTTTTCTGCTTAACTGTATTATAAAACGAAAGCATAGCCTTTTGCAATTGATAATCTCCCAAAGTTTCTTGTGCATTTGCACATTTTAGGCTATAATTTAACAGGTTTATAATGGGTTTTTATCATGTAAGTATGATCACTCTATCATTAACGAATCCTATTTGCCCTTAATTGTGCTTATAATCTACTTTTTAAAACATAAATTTATGATTTTCCCTTTTTCTTCATGAAATTTCATGATTCTAATAATTCATTTACTGATATGTCCAAACTATTGATTTTAGTATAACTGGTATTAATGCTGCAATTTCTTTGTCAGTCGGTACAACCGTCCAACTCAAAAGAATTTTTTTGCATTTTAAATATAATATTCTTTCATATTGAAATCGGTAAACTGATAGGGTAAGCATTCGGTTATATGTGCTTTTGCACAAACTCTATAGGGTATTACAAAATGTCTTTTATGTAGAATGCCATATAAAGGTTAACACGACCTTCCAATTCCAAAGGATTGACTCCCACAATACTCTCAATTTTCTTAAGATGATTTAAAACCGTATTTCTATGTATATACAATTTTTCAGAGACCAATTGTATACTCCCGTTATTCTCTAGATAAGTGCGTAAAAGCTCTGCGAGTTTTGAGCTATTCTGTCTATCATAAGTGACCAGCTTTCCAATGGTATCATTATAAAAGCTTCTCAAAACCCCCTTGTCATTAGTGGCATACAGTATTTTGTAAATACCGAGCTTATCATAGTACAAATGACTTTCTTTGAGATTACAAGCCATCTTCATAGCGGAGGTTGCCTTTTCAAAATTTTTATTCTGGCTCTCCAGGTCAGGTTGATTAGGACTAATCCCAATATGAATCTGAAATTGCTTCAGCTTGCTGTTGGCATTTTCAAAGAATTCCTTAACAAATGCATCTATCTCTGCGGCAGTATAGTTGATAAGCGCTAATACCAAGCTATCCTGATATAAAAAGGATATATACAATTCGTGTATGCTTTTTGCGATCCTCTCGGCTATTTTTTGGATCTCGTTCTGATAGTCCTCAAAGCTGGCATTACCAAGATTGCTGATGGTGATACTCATAAAGCAAAGCATGCTGTCTCTATGGCAGCCATATCTTTCAAGCTGTAGAATCTGAGTTTCCAGATCCCCAACATTAAAGACTATATTTTTAATGGTAGTGGAAAGATCATTCTCGATTTGTACATCATTGAGTATTCTGTTACAGAAATCCCTTGTCATATCTACCATTCGCGTTTCCCACGGTATGGTGAAAAGCGGCAGGTTTTCCTTGTTGCAAAAATCGATGACATTCTCTTCTATTTCTCTGGTGTGAGGGCCTAGATTGACAACGAACGCACTGGCATTGACCTCTTTCAATTGAATAGCAAAATTCAGAAGCCAATCCTTTTTATTGTTTAATATACCAGCAGTAAAGACCAATTCATTGCCATGCAAGAAAGAAATGACACTATCGTCTTCGATAATATGAACCCATTGAACTAGGTTATTGAGACCATTAAAACCGGCAATGAGCTTCATATTATATAAGAAGGTACCATTTTTGTATAGTTTCTTCACCATGATGGACATCGTTCTCTCTCCCCGGTATATATAAAGTTTATATCCATAATATAATCACACGCTTAAATCATGACGGATTCTGTAGTTAAATTTGGGATTATATGTTATTATGGCACTATCATTATAGCATACACAACCTTTGATTTTGTAGGGATATAGAGATGACCGGGCGCATATGAAAAAAGGGCTGTCTTAAAATGACAGCCCAATCAATGATTTAATCTAAACAATTAACCCTTAATATACATTCTGTTATAGTACTCATCAAGCATACGTTTCATGCCAAAGGGTTCCTTTGTGGTATTAATGGATGCCGCCATCATTTCAATCCACTTTTCGCGGTTGTCATAGTAGGTGGGCATCACTTCTTTATTCAGTACGTTCTTAAGTGCTTTAAAGTCATGCTTGTCGCACTTTTCCTCGTTTTCTGTCTGGAAGCCGTCACCAAACTGCCAACCGTTGACGCCATGTTGGCAGGCTTCTGGCCACCAACCATCCAGAATGGAAACATTGAGAACACCATTCATAGAGGCCTTCATACCGGAGGTTCCGGAGGCTTCCTTGGGGCGTCGGGGGTTATTGAGCCATATATCCGAGCCACGGGTCAGGGCACGGCCAATGGTCATATCGTAGTTCTCCAGGAAGACAACACTTCCAGGATAAAGCTTGGTCATATCCACGATATCGGCAACAATTGCTTTACCGGTATCATCCAGAGGATGCGCCTTGCCGGAGAAGACGATCTGGAGCTTGCCCTTCTTGAGCAGGGGCTCGATAAACTTTCTGTCTGTAAAGATCAGATTGGAGCGCTTATAGGGAGCCGCACGGCGGGAGAAGCCTATCAGTAGGACATCAGGATCAAGGGCCACACCCGTTCTATCCTTGATAAAGGAAATCAGTTCCTTTTTGTTCTCCATGTGCCTTTGCCATAGAGCATCGGCGGTTTCCTTGCTTCCCGTATATTTTTCTGCCAGTTCAATCATCTTTCCGTCTACCCAGGTAGGAATATGAATGGCGTTGGTAATACCAATAATCTCGCTTCTGTCCTTGATCTTCTTCCACATTTTGTTCGACGTGTCCTTGTGAAGATCAGCCACCGCATTGGATATCCGGGACAACCTTAAGGCGCCTACCGTCATATTAAAGGGGCTTCCGCCAAGCGCTTTAAGCTGTGTCTTGTTAAGGCCCAGGCCAGCGCCCATATAAATCAGGCGGTCGATAGGATGGGACTCATTCCCCTGGACAATGGGGGTATGCGTGGTGAATACCACCTCTTCACGGGTCGCCTTCCAGGCATTTTCAAAGCTCATGCCCGTGGTCATCTTCTCTCTTAAAAGCTCAAAGCCAGCAAAGAGGGCATGCCCTTCGTTAAAGTGATAGACAGTTGGGGTAAGGCCCAGTGCTCTCAAGGCTCTGACGCCGCCTATGCCAAGTACCATTTCCTGAGCGACGCGCTCCTCGCCAAACCAGCCATAGAGCTGACCGGTGATCCAGCGTGCGTCACCATCATTGCCGTCAATATCCGTATCCAATAGATACAGATTATTCACACCATGGGCATTATACTTCCAAACCTTAATTTTAACGTCCCTGCCCTTGATGGTGACATTAACAGTAACCCCTGTATCCTCCAAAAAGTCATATTGTCTGTTCTTATAGGCATCATAAGGCTTTCCGGTTTCTTTTTCGATATATTGGTCGCCATAGCCCTGCTTCCACTTAATACCGATACCCACCATTGGATACTTTTCATCACAGGCTCCCTTCATATAGTCGCCAGCAAGGATACCCAAGCCTCCTGCGTAAAGCTTAACATTACTTTCAATGGCATATTCCATACAGAAATATGCAACGTTGGGCTTTTTCTTCATCTCCTCTACTCCTTTCAAATGCGTTAGATATTATCTTTAGCTGATTAAGCCAAACCTCACATGAGATTACCTAAGACTGCTTGAAGGCTACTCCCTTTTCCAACAGTATCTTTTTGTTAAAGAGAATAATTTCGACGGGCAAGCCGTCTTCAAGGAGAACCGTGGTGCCCTGATCATCCACTGACACCTTTATGAACCGTCCACGGTAAACCAAACGGAAGGAATAATTCTTCCAGGAAGCCGGTTTAAAAGGGGCCAAAGACAGCTCACCATTTTTAATTCTCATGCCCCCAAAGCCGTTGACAATGCTCATCCAGGTTCCCGCCATGGAGGTGATATGGAGACCGTCATCGGTATCCTTATTGTAGTTATCAAGATCCAATCTGGCCGTCCTTAAATAAAGCTCATAGGCCTTATCCTCCCGGCCGATTTCTGAGGCAATTATGGAGTATACACAAGGGGACAGAGAAGATTCATGAACGGTTCTAGGCTCATAAAAATCAAAGTTTCTAGCTTTTTCTTCCAAGGAGTATTGGTCATTTAAGAACCAAAGCCCTTGCAGGACATCCGCCTGCTTGATAAAACAAGATCTTAATATTCTATCCCATGACCAGTTTTTGTTAAGAGGAAGCTCTTCGGGTGCCAGATCAGCCACCAGGACCTGTTCTTTATCAAGATACCCGTCCTGTTGTAAAAACACACCCAGTTCTTTGTCTTCAGGAAGATACATGGTCCTACTGATACGCTCAAAGGCTTCCACCTCTCCGCCTGAGAGACCTAGGCGGGCCTTGGCCTCCTCGTATCGGTCAGGGTACCTTTCCTTCATCATGGCAAGCACGTCAACGGTATATTGGAGGCTCCACTTCACCATGCGGTTAGTGTACCAGTTATTGTTAACATTGTTTTCGTATTCGTTGGGGCCGGTAACCCCCAGAATCATGGAGATATTCTTCACAGGATTGTAATGGGCTCTTGACACCCAAAAACGAGAGGTTTCCACCAATACGTCTATGCCTTTAGAGACAAGATAAGACTCGTCATTTGTATAATCTGTAAAGCTCTTAATGGCATAGGTAATGGCACAATTACGGTGAATCTCCTCAAAGGTGATCTCCCATTCGTTATGGCATTCCTCTCCGTTCATGGTGACCATGGGGTATAGCGCACCGGCGGTTCCTAATTTAGCCGAGTTTTCCTTGGCCTTTTCCAACTGATTGTGCCGGTAGACCAAAAGGCTTCTAGCGATTTCAGGCTGCTGAGTTCCCAAATAGAAATAGAGGCAGTAGGCTTCCGTATCCCAATAGGTGCTTCCACCATATTTTTCTCCCGTAAACCCCTTAGGCCCTATGTTCAGTCTTGGGTCATCTCCAGAATAAGTGCAGTTAAGGTGATAGATGTTAAAGCGTATCCCCTGCTGAGCTGGAATGTCACCTGAAATAGTGATATCTCCCATGCGCCAGATATCATTCCATTTCTCCTTATGTGCTTCAAATAAATTGGCATAACCCGTCGATGCAGCCTGTTGAGCCTTTTGAAGTGCCAATTTTTCAATACCCTTTTCCTCATAGTATCGGTCGCTTACCACAGCCACTATCTTTTCAAGAGTAGCCTGCGCTCCTTTACTGACGCGGGTATTGATCTTAACACCGACATATTCGCCGGTTCGCTCGTTCACAGGATAGGTCTCCTGTACCGACGCACCAAATAGCTTCCAATAAAACGCTGCAGAAACTGTAAAATCGGTCTTGCGAGTTTTCATAGTCACGTGGGCAGCATCTTTTCCGGTACTGCTGTTGACATAATCCCAAAATTTTTCATTGTAATTGGCATCTTCATTTTTAATATCGCCATTGAGGAAAGGAATCAGTGTGATATCTGCATCCCGTGTAAGGCTCTTTACACTATACCTTATTGCCGCAATATCGGGATCGGCATAGCTAATGAAGCGTTCTGTCTTGATTTCATACTCAGCGCCGTCGGTTCCAATAAAGGTAAAGCCTCTTCTCAGAACACTCTCCTTCATATCCAGTTCCCTTATATATCCTGTAAAGCGCGAAGAAGCCAAATCCACTACTTCCCCGTTAATAAAAACACGTATCCCGATAAAATCAATGGCATTCAAAACTTTTGCGAAATATTCTGGATAACCGTTTTTCCACCAGCCCACACGGGTTTTATCCGGGTAATAAACACCCGCCACATAGGTTCCTTTAAGGGAATCTCCCGAGAAGTCCTCCTCATGGTTGCCTCTTAATCCCATTCTTCCATTACCGGAAGACATCAAGCTCTCAAAAAGGCGGTTTTCCTCAGATGAAAAGCCCTCCTGTATAATTTTCCATTCATGGTTGACCAGCAAACTCATTTCCTTAACCTCCAAATGTCAAGCGTAGAAAAATCTCAATGTTGTCTATTAGCCCTGCTTATAAGGCCGATTCTCTCTCCACCAAATGAGTGGGCACAATATAGTGGGTGGTGGTATTATCTTTTCTTTCAATGTTGTCTATAAGCACCTTGGCAGCGTGAAACCCTAGTTTGTCTGCATTGACATCAACGGAAGTCAGCTTGGGACTCTGATACATGCCTAAGGGCGTATTGTTAAAGCCAGTCACAGCCAAACCTGTAAGACCTTTTTCCTGCATGGCCTTAAAAACACCCAGCGCCTGCATATCATCACAGGTTACCACCGCAGTCGGCTTATTTTGCCCAGTTTCCCATGCTGATATGATTTTCATCATACATTCATAGCCAAATTCATCAGAAAAATCCCCATTTTCAAACAAAAAAGACCTTTCCACCTGCACACCATGAATGGACATAGCCCGCTTATAGCCTTCCAATCTATCCTTGGAGACGTTGTGCCCCAACGGCCCACCAATAAAAGAGATGGCTGTATGACCCTTGGATATAAGGTAATCCGTCACTTGATAAGTGGCCTGAAAGTTATCGTTATCCACCCAAAGCACACCCTTAGTATCATCAGGACGTCCGATAACTGAAAAAGGAAATTTCTTTTTCTTCAAATAGCTGATACACTTGTCATTGGTTCTTGAAGTAAATAGAATAATACCATCAACACTTTTGCTGGAGACATAGCGCATGGCAATATTTAGGTCTTCTTCTTCGCTTTTATTAAATGCAAACATAACGTTGTAACCATTTTCTTGTGCATAAATGCTAATACCGGTCAGAGCCTCGATGAAGAACGGATTTCGGATTAAAGATTCAGCCTCGGTATTGAGTATGAGACCAATTGTCTTGGTTGAGCAATTTGCCAAGCTCCGCGCTATGGCATTGGGATAATAATTGAGTTCTTCCACTACCTTTCTTACGCGTTGCTTGGTTTCTTCACTAATTCTTGGATTGTCCGACAGAACACGAGAAACAGTTGAGGCGGAAACACCTGCAGCTTTTGCTACATCATTAATGGTTGCACCCATGGCTTGCACCCTTTCTTTTGGTTGGTTTTTCTTTTATCTCGGTGTTCAAGCGTTTGCACAACTATTATATTATTCCTGAAGTATTTTGTCAAGATATACTGTAAGTGTCCTTAGAACTTGCAGATGCTAGCTGATTTTATAAGATTTTTATTGTATTTAGTAAGAAAACCTTACATTTGACTTTGCACATGCCTTGATATATAATATTGGAAATATGTGCAACCGATTGTATTTTAGGAATTCCTTCATAAATCTGCGGAGGTAAAATGGATGAGCATTAGAGCAGCTCTGTTTGATTTGGATGGCGTTATTGTCGATACCGCAAAATATCATTTTCTTGCATGGAAAAGGCTCGCTGAAGAGTTAGGTTCGGTTTTTACCGAGAAAGATAATGAGCGACTCAAAGGCGTATCCAGAATGCGGTCTCTCGAAATTCTTTTGGAGGTTGGCGGTCTTACAGGCAGATTCTCTGAGGAAGAGATGGCTTTGATGGCTACAAAGAAGAATAATTGGTATGTTGAATATATCTCAAAGATGGATGAAAGTGAAATTCTTAAGGGCACCCTTGAATGTCTCAAGAGTTTCCGGGCGCTAGGGATAAAAACCGCCCTAGGATCAGCCAGTAAAAATGCACTCCTCATCCTTAACAACCTGAATCTCATTTCCTATTTTGATGCTATCATTGATGGAACAAAAACCTCAAAGGCCAAGCCTGACCCTGAGGTCTTTCTACTGGGTGCTCAGGCTGTGGGCGTCTCACCCGAGGAATGTGTTGTCTTTGAGGATGCCCAGGCCGGCTTGGAAGCCGCAAAAAGTGCCGGAATGAAGGCCATAGCCGTGGGCAGGCCCGAGGATCTGACCGGGTACGACCTGATTGTTAAGGGCTTGTATGAGGTTGATCCGGTTGAAATAGCCAAACTATAAAAAGAAATGTGCATAAAAAAACCAGCTTGATCGCGTTCAAGCTGGTTTTTTATTAGTTGGTGGTAATTTACTGTTTTCCTGCTTTACTTTCACACATTCCTATGGAATGTGCTTTTGTATTCCAGTTCCGATCACGCCTACAGTCTAGATTCCCTTACTTTTCTCGCATGCTTTCACATTGGCTTCGCCAATGCTACCGCATGCCTAAAATCGACAGAGTTCTTTACTATAACGTAATAGTCTGTTCTCTATCGGGGCCTACGCCAATGTATTTCATCTTGACGCCAGTGATCTCTTCAATTCTTCTCACATAGCGCTTGGCTGCTTCAGGCAGGGCCTCAAAACGGCGTACCTTGGATATATCAACGCCCTTCCAGCTTTCAAACTCCTCATAGATGGGTTTGCAGCGCTCCAGTTCCTTGAGATTGGAGGGATAGTAATCGATGGAATTCCCATCCAATTTATAGCCTACACACAGCTTGATAGCATCCAGCTTGCCAATGGTGTCCAAATGATTCATGCAAAGACCTGTCAACCCGTTGACCCGTGCGGCGTATTTGAGCATAACGCCATCCAGCCAGCCGCATCGGCGGGGGCGACCGGTCGTGGTGCCGTATTCATGACCCAGCTCACGAATAGTATCGCCGATTTCATTAAGCTGCTCGGTAACAAAAGGCCCAGCACCCACGCGGGAAGTATAAGCCTTCATAACCCCGAGAACCTCCGTAATCATTCTGGGGCCAACCCCGGCTCCTGTACAGACACCCCCGGCAATGGGGTTGGAGGAGGTGACAAAGGGATAGGTTCCAAAATCGATATCCAAGAAGGTTGCTTGAGCCCCTTCAAAAAGAACCATTTTTCCTTGTTCAAGGGCCACATGAATCAAGGCGTTCACATCTCGGACATAAGGCCTTAGAAGCTCCGCGTATCCCAGATAATCAGAGATTATCTTTTCAGGATCCAGGGGTGTCCCTCCATAAACCTTCTCGATCATGGCATTTTTAATCTCTATATTAGCATATACCTTTTCTTTAAAGGTTTCGGCATCCATGAGGTCGCCCATGCGAATTCCGCTGCGCTCAGCCTTATCGGTATAAGCCGGTCCGATACCACGCTTGGTGGTACCCAGGCCATCCTTGCCCCTTTTGCTTTCCTGAAGGGCATCCAACGCAATATGCCATGGCATGATCACATGAGCGCGATCACTGATGTAAAGCGTGGCCATTTCAACCTCTTGCTGCCTCAGGCGATCTATCTCCATGAGTATGACGGCTGGATCAATCACTACACCGTTGGAAACAATGCACGTGATATCCTTCCTCAGTATGCCCGACGGGATAAGGTGTAGCGCATATTTGACACCTTCATGGACGATGGTGTGGCCCGCATTGTTTCCGCCTGAGAAACGCACGACATAATCAGTATCGCCTGATAAGATATCGATATATTTCCCTTTACCCTCATCTCCCCACTGTGTTCCAATGACAACTATACCTGCCATAATACCATTCCTCCATAAAAAACATCCGACTAAATTCAACCGACCTTATAGGCGCAACCTCAACAAGACCAGGGCATGCATCCTTGGACAAAGGATTAATTTTTAAGTTGTCCAGTCGGCATTAATATTATATAGGGTATAGCCTTTTAATGCAAACACAATTCTTCTGAAGGTTGACAAGGAGCTTTCCCAAACACCCCTGAGGGTACCCCCTAAACAAGGTCTATAGAGTTCCCGTCCTCCATCAACGATTTCTAATACATAAAAGCTAGTCTCCATGAACCCACAACTCAGCATTGGAGATGTGGCCCAGTCGGTGGGATATGAAGAACCCCTTCAGTTTTCCAAAACCTTCAGGAAAACCAAAGGGGACTCACCTTATCATTATCGAAAAAACGCCGGGTATTAGTAGCCGCTATTGGAACGGCCCTGACCGCTTACCAGTACAGGGGTGGTGGAAGAACCTACGCCCAGCCTTTCACAGCCCATTTCAATATAGTGAAGCGCTGTTTCTCTATCACGGATGCCCCCCGAGGCCTTGACACGTATCCGGCCCTTTGCAGCTTCCAGCATGGCTTTCACAGCCTCATCAGAAGCCCCCTGATTATGAAACCCCGTAGAGGTTTTGACAAAGTCGGCCCCCGCCTCGATACAAATTTCTGTTGTTTTTTTAATTTCTTCAACGGTAAGGGTGCAGGATTCAAAAATGACCTTTAAAAGCACTCCTGCCTTACGAGTGATCTCCGATACAGCCTGGATATCCTTTAAAACCTTACCCCATAAGCCCGAACGGATAAAGCCGAAGTTGGCCACCATATCTATTTCCTTAAGGCCCTTGAACGCATAATGTGAAGCCTCGAAGGCTTTGACTTCGGTGGGCACGCAGCCATGAGGGAACGCCAGAACACAGCAAACATCTGTTTTAGTCCCCTTACATAAACTGACAGCCAGATCAATATCACAGGGCCGTACACAGACCGTCCGGACGGTATGATCCACACCCTCCAGAATAGCCTTCCGGGCCTCCTCTTGAGTCATTTCTGGTTTTAGTACTGCATGATCGATGTAACGCGAAATATTAATCTCCATAGCTTGTCCTCCTTGATACGAAGGAATCAGAAGGAGCTTCCTCCCTCATTCCCGTCGGGCCTGTTGACTTATCCCAACACTGAAAGTATAGGCCAAAAAGCCCAGTGCTGTCAACGAAGAGGCTCTAGACGACTATCTCGCCCGATTTAAGACTGACATAAACCAGCCAGTACCCTCCCATATCCCGGATAGTACTATCACTGACAGGAACCCATCGGCAGGCGGTTTCAAAAGGACGGTTGTCGGTTTCATTTCTGGCCGGAACCCCTATGACATAATAATGGGAACCATTTTCACCATGGTAAAGGCCTGCAAGAATATGCTTATATTTAAAAAGCCCCACAAGAATTTTAGGGTTGGCAAAAACCGGTACATTGACACCCGACATATACATGATATTGCTCAGCTTGGCCAGGTCTGAAACCCGGTACCAACTGTATCCCCTGCTGGCCCTTTTAAAGGGTGTGCATTCCTCAAAATGATTCTTGAGGAATTCTTCCAGCTTTCTCATATCACAGCGGTTATAGGGGGTGTCTTGAGGAACGGATCTTTGGGCCGAGGGGTTGGGCTGGGCCGAGGAATAATCGGGCTCTGTCTTAAGCACCCGCTCCTCTTTCTGGGGTGTAGAAGCATAGGGTTGTGGATATGGGTTGGCAGCAGCATTCTGCATCCCCGCCTGCGCCTGGGAATAAGCGGAGGGCTCAGCTTGAGCACCGTAGGGCTGCGGCGGGGGCATATAGGGTTGGGGGTTCGCCTTGGCGGTTTGAGAGGTAGGGGGAGTCTGAGCCACAGACGGCTTGGGCTGACGAGTCTCCTCAAAGGGTCTTTCCTGGGCAACTGGTCTTACCTCCGTCTTGGGTTTTTCGAGGTTTTCCTCGACAGCAGGCTTCTTAAGCAAAAGCTGACGGATGCTCTCATCCCATTTATAGCTTTTTTCAAAGCTTGAGAACAGGGGAACCCATTTTTTATCCTGACTCTCGGCGGTAATCGCCGCAAACCGTACGGCATCCGGCTTTAAACCATGATTCTTCAATGTCTCCGCGTCGATCTCCAGACCATTTTGCATACCGCTATAGGATGTGCTCATGGAGCCTGCCAAAAGCGGTATTAATTGGTCGTGTCTGGCAAAGATAAGATAGAGCTTATAGGTATAAGGCCCCTGCTTAAGCCCTTTGACATGCAGGGAGGCCTGTATTCTGCCCTCCCAGGAATCCAGCCGAACAAAGGCCTCGGGAGTGCTGCCCGCGCCAAAGCCTGAATCGAGCTCTTCCATAATGGCATATTTCCTGGCAAAACCGGATAACGACTGCATAATACCACCCAAAAAGTAAACTTCTCTTGAAAGTATACGCAGTATTTCCAAGGGATATAACATTTCCCCCAGGGTTTCGCTGATGACATTATACTAAGTGGAGAGCTCCCTGCAGAGCATCGAAAAAGCCTCTATTGAGAGCTCCTCTGCTCGGGCGGTTTCCTTGATACCCAGCTTGTTTAAAATTTCCTTGAGCCGTTCCTTGCCGCCCTTCAGCCAGGGTTGGAGTCCCAGTGAGTTGAGAAGGGTCTTTCTCCTTTGGGCAAAGGAGGCCCTTACTACCTGAAAGAAAAAATCCTTGGGGATATCCTGTACAAAGCCAAGCTCCCGCTTCTTCAACCGAACAACTGCCGAGTCCACATCCGGTTTGGGTATAAAGCAGTTTTTTGAGACCGTGAAAGCCAGCTTGGGATCGGCATAGTAGCGAACGGCAATGGAAAGGGCACTATAATCCTTGGTTCCCGGCATCCCCGCCATCCTTAGAGCTACCTCTTTCTGAACCATGAATACCAGCGTATCCCAGTTGATATCCCCTTCAAGGAGCATCATGACTATGGGTGTGGTAATATAGTAGGGCAGGTTGGAGATGACCTTTAAAGGGCCCCTCCACTCTCCCAAAAGGGCTTTGATATCCACCTTCATAATGTCCCCATGAACCAGAGACACATTCGGAAGATCCTTGAGATTTTCTTCAAGGGCCGGGATCAGGTGCCTGTCAATCTCCACCGCTACCACCCTGCCTGCCCTCTGGGCCAATTCCACTGTCATGGAGCCAATGCCGGGGCCAATTTCAACTACGAGATCCTCCGCTGTCACCTGACCGGCATCCACAATTTTCCTGATAATATTAATATCCGTAAGAAAATTTTGCCCCAGGGTTTTCGTCAGCTTAAGGTCATATTTCTTTAAGACTTCATTGGTGTTTATCATGGCTCCTCCGGTCTTTTCCCCTATTGAATTTTGTCCGTGTCATAACCTTAGGAGAGGCTTAAGGGGTGAAAGCGACCCTCAACGATTATGGGATATTTGTGTGTGAAATGGCACAAATAAGGAGCTTATTAAAGCCCCTCATCTTTCTTGTCCGCTATTTTCTTTACTGCCATGGATCATCATTCTGCTTCCACCGGGTGTCATTCTGCTCGTTGAGAATATAAACCACAACGTTTCTTCTTCCCCATTTTTTGACCTTGGCACTGCTATCGTAATATAGGTCAATGAGATTTCCCTTGATAGCGCTTCCGATATCGGCAGCGATGGCGAATCCATAATCCGGTGCGGAGCCAGGCACCTCAACATAAACCTTGGTGCCTAAGGGGATAACCTTGGGATCCACAGCGATAACCCCTTCCCTGGCTTTAATTCCCGTATAACAGATACCGAATCCGGGATCTCCTGGATTTTTCCCCGTATCGATAAAGGAGGAGGTATAGGCAGTCGCTTTCATATTCATGACTTTTGAATAGCGTACCAGCTCACCTCGGGAGTTTTTAAAGTTAAGAACCGTTCCGAACTCTACAATTTTGCTGATTGGATCAAGAGCGGTTTTTTCATTGACAAAGGTTCTGTCAATGGGCTTACCATCCTCATAGGTGATCTTGTAGTATTTCTCCTTGATGCCGTTTTGGCCGCTGTTGATGGTTTTGGTTTCTCCATCGTTCATGGTGTTATTGGGCCTTTCAATAACATCAAAGGGTATTTCCTCTGTTTCAGTAACAACTTCCTCTCGGACACGAATCAAATGAATATCCATGCCCTTGGTTACCGAATCATTGGGACTGACGCCCTGGAACCTGTCTAAAGGGCCTATTGCAATACCATTTTCACGGATGACCTCCGCAACAGTATCCCGGTAAGACATGACCTCCCTAAGCTGGCCGTCGATCTTGAGGTTCAGGGGAACCGCCCGTTTGATGTTTACAACATTCAACGCTTGGCTATCTAAAACCGTATCAAGGGATGTGCTAATGTAGTCGTAGGGCCCCACGGAAATATCCATGCGAGCGAGCGCCTGTTCAACATCAGTTCCCATTGTTTTCACGACGATTGGCTTGCCATTTTCAATTACCTGAATGTCCTTACTAAGGGTCGAATACAATGATACGCCTGCAGTAATGGATAAAACCGAAAGGATTAACAGCAAAGCCAATTGCTTAAGGGGAAGGGCACGTTTGATGTACTTAAGGTATAATTCGTTCATTCAAACTTCCTCTCCTTATTAAATTAGGTTTTCGCAGCAACTCTAATATGCTTATCTTTCTTTTGTATCTCCATCGGCGGCATTTAGCCGTTTGTATGTAGTATCAGGGAAAATATCCCCAATTTTAAAACTGCAAGGCTTCTCTATTTTATATCAACATGATTTTTTTTGTCAAGGCTTGCCAACTTTGAGGGTTGTCAAAGAAGCTATTGCCCAATGGGCCGTGTCGGTATTGTAGGTAAAAACAACTTCCAGGGTGTTGTCCCCACTGTCTAAGTAGACAAAGCCCTTTTCCTCCCGAAGGGATGCTTCAATGTGAATCTGTGTTTTGATTTCGTAGACCTCTCCCTGATCGGCCAATACTAAAAAGGGCTTTTTATCGCTGCTATTATTTTCCTCTTTAATGATTATGGCCCTAACCCCAGAAATTAATTCTATGTATTGCTCAAGAGAGTAGGTTTTTCCCCAGAGGTTACAATTATTGCTTAAAAAAGTCCAGGATTCTTCCCAATTGCCGGAAGACAGATGGCCAAAGTACTGTGAAGCCACCTGATAAACCTCATCCTCCATGAAGGATTTATAATTCCGCAGGGCTTCGTTTTGGGTCTGTAATTCAATCAGACTTTCATTTTCCTTTTGAAGGGCTTCACTGACCTGCTTTTCCAGCTCCACAATCCTGTTTCGCTGTGAGTCATTCTGGTCCTTCAGGGTGTCCATATTCCGTTCCAGCTCATCAATGGTGGACTGAAGGGTGAGATTCTGGCCTCGGAGCCAGTCCTGCTCAATTTTATCAGTATTCCTTTGGTTAAGAAGGTTTTCCTTGTCCCATAGGAGATAGTTGAGCATGAGAAAGACAAACAGGACCAGTAATGAAATCATGACAATCACAAATTTCTTCATTGTATACCCCCTGTCTCTTGCATTGAAAACCGTGAATCACAGTCCGAACAATCGGATGGCATTATGTGTGGTTGCTTCTTCAACAGCCTTTTCGTCCGTGTTCTTTATCTCGGAAATTTTCCTCAAAACCGGCCGCATAAGCCCCGACCAATTTCTCTTTCCCCGAAAGGGCTCCGGGGCCATATAGGGGCAATCGGTTTCAATTAATAGCATGTCAAGGGGCGCATAGTGCACGACCTCAGCAGGCTTATGGGCATTTTTAAAAGTCAGCGCGCCCCCTATGCCAATTCTAAAGCCTAGCTCCAGAACCTCCCTGGCCATCTCCTTTGACCCTGAAAAGCAGTGAAACACTCCGCCGACCTCATAGCCTTTTTCTGCTCGGACAATATCCAGGATATCCCGATGGGATTCTCTGTCATGAATGATGAGGGGTAGGCCCAGGCTTCTGGCTAGAGCGATCTGCTTAGCAAACCATTCTTTTTGAACCGTCCGGGGTGAGAAATCATAATGGTAGTCCAAGCCTATCTCTCCCACGGCCACGACTTTATCCCTTTTAGATAAATCAGCCAGCTCCCCAAGGGTGCGATCATCACATTCTGAGACATCGTGGGGATGCACCCCCACGGCTGCATATACAAAGGGATACGCCTCAGAAAGTATAATAGATTTTCTGGAGCTCTCCAAATTGCTCCCTGGGTTAATAATATGAGTCACACCCTCTGAAACACAGGCTTTGAGAACCTCGTCCCGGTCAGGGTCAAATTTTTCATCATCATAGTGGGCATGTGAGTCGATCAAGGCTAACGCTCCATTTCTAAATAGTAATAAATCAACTAACCTTGGTTCCCGAGGGGATATCCCCCTCCACGGTGACCAGCACAAGCCTTCCGGTCTCCTTGTCCGAGGCAGCCAGAATCATTCCCTGGCTTTCAATGCCCCTTAGCTTGGCAGGCTTCAGATTAGCCACAAGGATGAGGATTTTCCCCACCATTTCTTCGGGAGAATAATACTGGGCAATACCTGATACCACCTGCCGTTCTTCGGCGCCGCACTGAACCTTGAGCTTTAATAACTTATCGCTCTTTTCCACCTTTTCACAGGCCAATACCTTTACTACCCGGAGCTCCAGCTTGGCAAAGTCCTCAATTCCTATGAGCTTAACACCCTCCGGATTTTCTGAGGGGACTTCGGCCTTTTGAACAGGAGCCTTTTCCTCTTCCTTCACAGGGGCTTTCTCTTCTGTGGCGGCTCCGCCACTCAGGGCTGAAAGCGCTTCCAGCTCCTTGGCCATATCAATTCTGGGGAAGATGATGGCTCCCGTTGCTACGGGATTGGCGGGTTCATAGGCTCCCCAGACCCCTGCGCTTTCCCAGGTTCTCTGGCTTTCAGGAACAGAGAGCTGGCTCCATATTTTTTCAGGGGTTTCAGGCATGAAGGGCTGAATGAGGATGGAAACAATACGGATGCTCTCCGCCAGATTGTACATCACCTGAGCGAGGCGCGGCTTCTTTTCCTCGTCCTTTGCCAGGGCCCAGGGCATCGTCTCATCAATATATTTGTTAGTGCGGGAGATGGCCCGCCAGATTTCAGTGAGTGCTGTGCTGAACTGGAGCTTGTCCAACAGCTCCTCGGTTCTAGCCTTGCTTTGGCTGACAACCGCCTTGAGCTCCTCATCAAAGGCGCCTTCTTCTCTATCCTTGGGGATCATCCCCCCGAAATACTTCTGGATCATGGCTACCGTACGGCTGACCAGGTTGCCCAGATCATTGGCCAGATCAGAGTTGATACGGGAGATGAGGGCTTCATTGGAGAACACCCCGTCGGAGCCGAAGGGAACCTCCCTTAGGAGAAAATATCGAATGGCATCCAAACCGTACTTTTCAACCAGTACCACCGGATCTACCACATTGCCCTTGGATTTGGACATTTTCCCGCCTTCCAGCACAAGCCAGCCATGACCAAAGACCTGTTTGGGAAGTGGAAGGTTCAGGGCCATCAGCATGGCGGGCCAGATAATGGTATGGAAGCGGATGATTTCTTTTCCCACCAAGTGGACATCTGCCGGCCAGAATGTATTGAAGTTCTTTTCGTTGTCCGACAAATAACCCAGGGCGGTAATATAGTTGGATAAGGCATCAATCCAGACATAAACCACATGCTTAGAATCAAAGGTCACCGGAACACCCCAGTTAAAGGAGGTACGGGACACACATAAATCTTCCAGCCCCGGGCGGAGGAAATTATTGAGCATTTCATTACGACGGGAGATGGGCTGAACAAACTCAGGATTCTCCTCCAAAAGCTGGATGAGCTTATCCTGATATTTGGAAAGCTTGAAAAAATAGCTCTCCTCGCGGGTTTTTTCTACGCCTCTTCCGCAGTCCGGGCACTTGCCGTCCACCAGTTGGGTTTCAGTCCAGAAGGATTCACAGGGCGTGCAATACCAGCCTTCATACTCACTCTTGTAGATGTCCCCCTGATCATACAGGGTCTTAAATATTTTTTGAACAGCCTCTATATGCTCCTGATCGGTGGTGCGAATAAACTTGTCATGGGTGATCTTCATTAGGCTCCACAGGCCTTTGATCCCCTCGACGATTTTATCAACGTATTCTTTGGGGGACACGCCATTTTCGGCGGCCACTCTCTGAATTTTCTGACCATGCTCATCGGTTCCCGTCAAGAACATGACCTCATAGCCCTGAAGTCTTTTATAGCGGGCCATGGTATCTGCCGCAACAGTGGTATAGGAGTGTCCAATATGAAGTTTCCCGCTAGGGTAATAAATGGGGGTGGTAATGTAAAATGTTTTCTTGCTCACGTGAATTGTCCCTCCAACTAAAATCCGATCTTTGTCACTCTATAGATCAATAAAAAGTCTGTTCCATTAATTGCATTATAGCATACCTGTTACAGGTTTGTAACATTGTCTTGGACGGTAAGAACAGCCGTACAGAAGATACCGTTACCCTTACCGAACTCGGTCAGCCCCTCCCCTGTTGTTGCTGTCAGCCCCACACATCGTGGACTTATACCCAAAAGGGTGCCCACACTTTCACGGATGCGTTCAATATGGGGGGAGAGCTTGGGTCTTAAGGCTTCCACCGAAAGGGAGACATGAATGATTTGATAACCCTTCAAGGTCTCCAGTGCCTTGTTAAGGTATACCGAGCTGTCGGTAATACCCTGTTTGAGGCACAGATCATCGGAGACCTTTCCCAGAATATTCACACAGGTTATTCCTGAAATGGCGTTGGTAAGCGCATGAAGAATCACATCGGCATCGCTGTTTCCCAATAGCCCGGGACACCCTTCAATGGGAACCCCTCCTAAAACAAGCTTCTTATCACAGTTTTCATCGCAAAAGCGATGACTGTCCTGCCCAATGGCTACCCTGATCAACAAAATCATCCCCTTAAAGCATTGTACCCTTTACACGCGTGACTATAAACCCTTGCTGTGCTATGGAATAAAAATAATGGCAAGCCATTTTCAGGGCTTGGCCTCTGTTATATAATAATATCAATTTTATCAGCAATTGAAGAATCTAAAAAGGGTTAGGAGCTTTTATGATGTACCGGAACATTATTTTCGATCTTTACGGCACCCTTCTTGAAATTAAGACTGAGGAAGAATCCCATGACTTTTGGACCTTTATGGCCCGTCATTTCAGTTATAATGGAGCCTTTTATGAAGCCGCTCCGTTGAAAAAGCGTTATCTTCAACTGGTTGACCAGGCACTTGAAGCAAGAAGGGCTGTGACGGAATATCCGGATATTCAAATATTAGACATCTTCCGAGAGCTTTTTCACGAAAAGGATGTGGCCCTTGAGGAGACCCTGGTTATACAGACGGCAAGGGTCTTCAGGAATCTATCCACGCGTATGATCCAGCTTTTTGACGGCGTAAAGGATACGCTTCAGGGGCTTAAGGACAGAGGCACCCGCATTTTCCTCCTCTCCAACGGACAAAGGGAGTTCACCCTTCCCGAGCTCAAGGCCTTCGGTATCGACCATTACTTTGACAGGATCTGCTCCTCATCGGATATTGGCTTCTGCAAGCCCGATACACGCTTTTTTGAGCATCTAATAAAACTCGAAGGACTGGATGTGAAAAGCACCCTCATGGTGGGGAACGATCATACCTCGGACATTGAGGGAGCCCGCCGTTTGGGTATGGATGCGCTCTATATACATACCTCCAATTCAAGGAGGATAGACCCCTCACAGGTTCAATGTCGCTTTAAAATTCCCGACGGAAATTTCTTAAGTATTCAAAAGTATATCTTTTAGCTGATTTTGGAGGCTTCCGGTTTAAAGGAGCCGGTGCTGGGCTCAGCTTCTTCCATGGTCTCAAAGGCTTTGGACAACATCAGCTTGATGCGATTTAACTGGTTAACCTCGCTGGCCCCGGGATCATAATCCACTGCCACGATATTGGTCCCCGGATACAATCGCTTGAGCTCCTTGATCATGCCCTTGCCTACCACATGGTTGGGCAGACAGGCAAAGGGCTGCATACAGATGATATTTTTCACACCGTTATGGATCAGTTCCACCATTTCGCCGGTAAGCAGCCAGCCCTCACCGGTTTGATTGCCCAGGGACATGATTTGGGATGCGCCGTGGGCTATTTCCTGGATGGTTTTTTGAAGATAGAAACGTCGGCTCTTCTTCAAGACCTTTTTATAGGTTCTTCGATACCCTTCAACGATCTGAATAATGGCAAAACCCACAAAACGGCTCAACCAGCTTCCCGATCCATTTTTATAGGCAAAATCCCGATTATAGGCACAGTAGAGAAAAAAGTCAATCAGGCTGGGCATAACCGCCTCTGCCCCCTCTGCCTCAACGACATCCACCACATTGTTATTAGCAGTAGGGTGAAATTTTACAAGGATCTCTCCTACCAGCCCCACCCTGGGCTTCTTCTCGTTGGTAGTTTCCAGAGCGTCAAATTCTCTTACTATTCCCCCCAGGTTCTCCTTGAATGTTTTAAACCGGCCTTTTCTTAATGATCCCAGACAAATCTGCACCCATTTTTCATAAAGCTTGTTGGCGGAGCCCTTGATGGCCTCGTAGGGCCTGACCCTGTAAAGAACACTCATGAGCAAATCTCCGTAGACCAAGGCCATGATGGACCGGTTGATCAAAGGGAGAGTAAGGGTGAAGCCGGGGTTTTTCTCCATTCCGTTAAGATTAAGTGAGATGACGGGAACATGTCCAAACCCCGCATCTAAGAGCGCTTTCCTTAAAAAGGCTATGTAGTTGGTGGCACGGCATCCGCCGCCGGTCTGGGTAATGATCACGGAGGTATTGTCGGTGTCGTAGTCCCCGGATTGGAGGGCTTCAATAATTTGACCCACCACAAGGATGGAGGGGTAGCAGGCGTCATTGTTGACATACTTTAAACCCACCTCCACAGCCTTGCTGTCGTTAGGAGGCAGGATGACAACCCTGTAGCCTGAAAGCCTGAAGGCTTCTTCCACAAACCTGAAATGAATGGGTGACATCTCGGGGGCGATCAGGGTATGTTCCTTTTTCATTTTCTTGGTAAAGGGTATCTTTGTATAGGGGTTTGCTTTGGCCCCAGGTCTTCTTTTCTTTTCCCGTTCAGCCATGGCCGCCTTTAAGGAGCGAAGTCTGATCCTCGCAGCCCCCAGGTTGTTTCCCTCGTCAATTTTTAGGGTGGTATAGATCTTTGAATCAAGATCCAGAATCTCCTTGACCTGGTCGGTGGTGACGGCATCAAGGCCACAACCAAAGGAGTTGAGCTGAACAAGCTCCAGATCCTCCCTTTGAGCCACAAAGCTAGCCGCCAGATAAAGCCTGGAGTGATAAACCCATTGATTTACGACCCTTAAGGGATTTTTAAGCTTACCCAGATGGGCCACCGAATCCTCGGTGAGCACGGCCAGACCTAGAGAATTAATCAACTCAGGAATACCATGGTGGATATAGGGGTCCGCATGATAGGGACGTCCTGCCAGTACAATCCCCTTAAGTCCTTTTTCCTCCATTACCTTAAGGGCCTTGTCCCCAGCCAGAGCCATATCCCCTCTGAATAAATTCAAGGCTTCATAGGCCTTTTCAACAGCCCCTACTATTTCTCCCTGAAGGAAGGCGAAGGACTTAAGCTCCTCCTTAAGCCTTTTAATAAGCCTTTTCTTGTGGTTCAGGGGGAGAAAGGGGTGCATGAAGCGCACTGACGGCCCCCGCAGCATCTCCACATTCTTTGCAATAACCTCCGGATAGGAGATGACAATGGGACAGTTATAGTCATTGTCCGCTAACTCATAACGGATGTTCTCATGGGTGATTGACGGATAAAAGATGAAGCTAATGCCTTTTTCAATCAGGTTCATGATGTGGCCGTGAACTATTTTCCCCGGATAGCACACAGATTCTGAGGGCATGGTCTCAATCCCCTTTTCATAGAGCTCCTTGGTTGAAGGGTCCGAGAGGACGACCCTAAAGCCCAATTGGGTAAAAAGGGTGAACCAAAAGGGATAGTCTTCGTACATATTGAGAACCCGGGGAATGCCTACCGTTCCTCTGACGGCCTTGTCCTCGGAAAGAGGACGATAATCAAAAACTCTCTCATACTTGTATTGGAATAAGTTGGGGAGGCTCTGGGATGTCTTCCCCCCTCCTTCTCCCTTTTCGCACCGGTTGCCCGAGATAAAACGCCCGCCATTACTAAAGCGATTGATGGTCAGCAGGCAGTTATTGGCGCAGTGACCACAACGGGCTGCTTTTGTAGTCAGCTTAAGGCTTACAAGCTCATGAGCCTTAAGCAGGGTGGAGCCATGGGAGGCATCATACCGCTCCCGAGCCAGCAATGCGGCGCCGAAGGCCCCCATGATCCCCGAGATGTCGGGACGGATCACCTCTGTGCCCGACAACAGCTCAAAGCTTCTTAAAACCGCATCATTATAGAAGGTTCCGCCCTGAACCACAATCTTCTCTCCCAAATCCTCCGGATTTCTGGCCTTAATCACCTTAAACAGGGCGTTTTTTATCACAGAATAGGACAGTCCCGCTGAAATATCTCCGACGGTTGCCCCTTCCTTTTGTGCCTGCTTTACTCTGGAATTCATAAAAACCGTGCATCGGGACCCCAGGTCCACGGGTTTTTCGGCAAACAGGGCCTCCTTGGCAAAATCCTCAGCGCTCATGCTCAGCGAAGCGGCAAAGGTATCCAAAAATGAGCCGCAGCCCGAGGAGCAGGCCTCATTCAGAAGGATGTGCTCCACAACCCCATCCCGGGTCTGAAGGCTTTTCATGTCCTGTCCGCCAATATCCAAAATGAAATCCACACCGGGACAGAAAAAATCAGCCGCCTTATGATGAGCTATGGTTTCAATCTCCCCGATATCCACCTTGAGCGCTGACTTAATAAGTCCTTCACCATAGCCTGTGACTGCGGAGGAGACTATTCTGGCGCCTTCCGGTAAAGCACGGTAGAGAGCTTCCAAGGCCTTTACTGTAGAATTTAAGGGACTTCCTTCATTGCTGCCGTAATGGGTGAAGAGAAGCGCTCCCTCTTTATCAATCAAGGCCATTTTGGTCGTTGTTGATCCGGCATCGATACCCAGAAAACAATCGCCATCATAGGTTCCCAGGTTTTTTCTCTTTACAGCATGCTTGCTGTGCCGTTCTGAAAACCTCTGGTAGTCCTCCTGAGAAGAGAATAGGGGAGCAAGCCGCTGAGACTCAACGGAGTCAAAGCTTTTTATATCTTCCAGCCTGCCTAAGAGGCTCCTGAAAAGAAAGGGTTCCTGGTTCACAGAGGTCAAGGCCGCCCCAATGGCCACAAAGAGCTGTGAATTCTCGGGAAAGATAATTTGGTGATCTTCTAGGCCGAGGGTTTCAATAAACCTGTTTCGCAGCTCAGAGAGGAAATACAAAGGCCCCCCCAAAAAGGCGACATTTCCCTTGATAGGTCTTCCACAGGCCAGACCGCTGATGGTTTGAATAACAACAGCCTGGAGCACCGACACGGCAATGTCCTCTTTGGCCACCCCTTCATTCAGTAGGGGCTGAACATCAGTTTTGGCAAAAACACCGCACCGGGCGGCAATAGGATAGATAACCTTATGGTTTCTGGCCAGTTCGTTGAGTCCCTGGGCATCCACCATCATCAGCGAAGCCATCTGGTCAATAAAAGAGCCTGTCCCACCCGCACAAGTGCCGTTCATGCGCTGCTCCGTCCCATGGGTGAAATAGGTGATCTTGGCATCCTCTCCCCCTAGCTCAATCGCCACATCGGTTTCGGGATAGTAGGCTTGAATAGCATTGGTGGCTGCGATGACCTCCTGGGTAAAAGGAATCTTCAAGGCTTTGGCAATACTCATTCCACCCGAGCCGGTGATCATAAGGGTCACGGCTCCATCCATGACGATATTGCCGGTATAGTGAAGAATCTGCTGGAGCTTTTTCTTTATATCGGAATAGTGTCGTTCATATTTGCTATATATCAATTCGCCCTCTTGATTGAGAAGCACGACCTTGATGGTTGTGGAGCCGATATCAATACCCACCCGAAAAACATTCTTACGACCCAAAGCGGTTTCCTCCTTCAAACGGCCTGTTTCTGGCCAACTTGAACAGTAAAGCCTCTGGCTTTACATTCCTTATTTTACAATAAATTAAGCGTCATGTAAAAGCGATGTAGGATCACTGAAAAACTACTGATAAATCTTACGCATGAGCCTTTGGCCCATACTCTCAGAGTAAATATTAAGAGACATAAAAAAACCAGAAGAAATTGCATCTCCTGGTTGTCCGTTCATTTATAGTCTTTTAGAAGCCCTTTTCTCTTAAGCGGTATCCCAGAACCATCAAGCTGTCGCTTAAGTGAACGTTCTCCACAACAGTATCATTATCCAGCCTCAGATCGGTGGGTGAGAAATTCCATATTCCCTTGATTCCCAGGGAGGTCATTTTCGTGGCCACATCATTGATTTTACTATTGGGAACCGTAAGCATGGCAATATCCACCTTAGTGCCCTCTAAAAATTTTTCTAGCTGGTTTATGTGGAGCACCTTGATGCCATGGATGCTGGTACCCACCTTCTCCTTGGACTCATCGAAAATAGCGACGATATCGTAACCACGCTTTTTAAAGTTCTCATAATTGGCCAGTGCATTACCCATGTTACCGGCTCCCACGATGATACAGTTGAAACGTTTGTTGACGCCAAGAATCCGGCCAATTTCTTCATACAGGGACTCAACATTATAGCCGTAGCCTTGCTGCCCAAACCCGCCAAAGCAGTTAAGATCCTGACGAATTTGGGAAGCGGTGATGCCCATGCGCTCACTGAGTTCTTTGGAGGAAATGCGTTTTATATCCAGCTTAATGAGATCAGATAAATAACGAAAATATCTGGGAAGCCTCCTTATAACTGCAATAGAAATTTTCTTATCTTCACTCATTGTATCTCCCTACCTTATCTCTTTTGTTACAAATGACAAAAAACTACTCTTCAACTATACCATATTTGTTATTTTTTTGTCAATGCGTGTTCTTCTTCCGTTTTCTCCCTGACTTTTTAGAGCAAAAAAACCACCCCGGCTAGGCCTAAGCCCCGGTGGTCTCATCAGGCAATAACGTTTTCTCTATTGCCGGTAAGGTCAATTTTGTGTCCCTGGAAATGATATTTCAGATCCGAACCGCAATCCCCTGGCTTTTCAGATACTGTTTCAGGTCGGCAATCTTCATCTCTCCAAAATGAAAGAGGGATGCTGCCAGCACCGCATCGGCTTTGCCTTCGGTTATGGCCTCCTTGAAATGCTCGAGGGTACCTGCTCCTCCCGAGGCAATGACAGGAATCCTGACCGCTTCGGAAATCGTGCGGGTCAAAGAAATGTCGTAGCCTGCCTTGGTTCCATCACAGTCCATACTGGTCAGAAGAATTTCTCCGGCGCCGCGTCTTTCTGCCTCACAGGCCCATTGTACAGCATCAAGACCCGTATTGACCCGCCCACCGTTTAGGTAGACCTCCCAACCCGATCCATCGATGCGCTGTTTGGCGTCTATAGCCACCACCACACACTGGGAGCCAAAACGTAAAGCCGCTTCGGTAATGAGCTCCGGCCTTTTGATCGCCGCTGAATTCACCCCTATTTTATCAGCCCCTGCCAGAAGAATTTGGCGGAAGTCCTCAACGGAGCGTATGCCGCCCCCCACAGTAAAGGGAATGAAAACCTGCTCTGCCACCCGGGATACCACGTCCAGCATAATACTGCGGGAGTCGGAGGAGGCCGTTATGTCCAGGAAGGTGAGCTCATCGGCTCCCGCCCTGTCATAGGCAGCGGCACAGGCCACCGGATCACCCGCATCAATAAGGTTAACAAATTGAACTCCCTTAACAACCCTCCCGCCGTGAACATCCAGGCAGGGAATGATCCTTTTTGTCAGCATGGCTTCTCTCCTAAGGCCAAAAGGGCCTGTTTTAAATCTACCGCTCCGGTGTAAAGGGCCTTTCCTGCAATGGCGCCATGAAGGCCCACAGCCTTGAGGTTCAAAAGATCCTGGATGGAAGAAACCCCGCCAGAGGCTATGATCTTAAGGCTCACCGCAGCCGCCATTTCTTTCATGGCCTCAAGATTGGGGCCCGAAAGCATGCCGTCGGTGGCGATATCGGTATAGATGATGGTTTGAACGCCTAGGGATTCCATGGTGCGGGCAAAATCCAGTGCTTTGTAGCCGCTGGTCTTTTCCCAGCCTTCAATAGCCACATAGCCATCCTTGGCGTCAATGCCTATGGCAATCCGTTCTCCGTAGGCCAGGACCGCCTTTTTTACCAGATCAGGGTCTTTTACCGCACCGGTTCCTAAAATCACACGGCTGACCCCACCGTCCAGAACGGCCTCAATATCGGCAAGCGTTCTGATGCCCCCTCCGGTTTGAATGGGAATATTCAGGGTGCGGGCAATCTTACCTATGAGCTCACGGTTTCCGGCCTCACCCCGGGCGCCGTCCAGATCCACAATATGGAGGTAGCTTGCACCCGTTTCCTGAAACTTAAGCGCCATCGCCAAGGGATCGCCGGAAAAAATCGTCATGTCATCGTAGCGACCCTGGGTAAGCCGGACACATTGACCGCCACGGATATCTATAGCAGGATAGAGAATCATGTCCCTTGTACCACCTTCAAAAAATTATTCAGAAGCCTGAAGCCCACGTCACCGCTTTTCTCGGGGTGGAACTGCATGGCAAAAAACCTGTCCCCGGCTATGGCCGCATCAAAGGTGACGCCGTAGTCGGTGGTTGCGGCCACTAAACGCTTATCAGCCGCATCCACATAATAGGAATGAACAAAATAGACATAGGATTCCGGGCTCAAACCTTCAAAAAAAGGGGAATCCTTTGAAAAGGCCAGGGTATTCCATCCCATGTGGGGCACTTTCAGCCCCTCTGCGTCTGGAAATCGCTTAACCTTCCCTTTAAAAAGACCCAGTCCCGGAATATCTGGCATGCCTTCGGGATGCTCGCAACTGGATTCAAAAAGCATCTGATAGCCCAGGCATATCCCTAAAAAGGGCTTTTTCATTTCAAAGCATGCCCTGACCACGCGATCCATACCTTTTTTAATCAGGCTTTCCATGCAATCGGAAAAGGCCCCGACTCCGGGAAGCACAACTGCCTCGCTATTCAGAATGGCCTGTGCATCAGCGGTGATAAGGGGCTGGGCGCCGGCCCGTTCAAGGGCCTTGGCCACACTCCTTAAGTTACCCGCGTCATAATCAATGATGGATATCATAGCTTAAAACTTCTTTCCTGTCAGCCGCTCATAGGCCTCAATGTACTTGGCTCTTGTCTTTTGGATGACCTCCTCGGGAAGGCGTGGCGCCGGAGGCTGTTTATCCCAGTCCAGGGACTCCAGATATTCCCTCAGATATTGCTTATCAAAGCTTTTTTGGGGCCGTCCGGGTTCATATTCAGCCAACTCCCAGAATCGGGAGGAATCCGGTGTGAACATTTCATCGGCAATCACCAACTTACCATCCAGCATGCCGAATTCGAACTTGGTATCTGCCAGGATAATGCCACGGCTCAACGCATAGTCATTGGCTTTCCTGTAAAGGGCAATGGAGGTGTCCTTGAGCAAGGAGGCCAGCTCGTCACCGATCTGCTGCCTGACATAGTCGTAGCTGACATTGATATCATGGCCTTCCTTGGCCTTGGTGGAAGGCGTAAAGATGGGCTCAGGCAGCCTATCGGCCTGTTTTAGGCCTGAGGGAAGCTTAATACCGCTCACTTCTCCGGTGGTCTTGTAATCCTTGAGCCCTGAACCTTCCAGATAGCCCCGAACAATACATTCGGCCTCCACCATTTTGACTTTTCTCACCAGCATGGAGCGGCCCGACAGTTCTTCCTTGAATTTAGAAAGGCCCATGGGATACTCGGAGACATCGGTGGTGACCACATGATTTCCAATGATATCCTTGCAGTAATCAAACCAAAAGGCCGAAATGCCGTTAAGCAGGCAACCCTTATCAGGAATTAGGTCATCAAAGACCACATCAAAGGCTGAAATACGGTCTGTGACAATCATCAGGAGCATATCTGCCCCAACTTCATAAACATCTCTGACTTTCCCTTTGATAAAAACGGGAAGATCAATAAAATTCGTATCTCTTAACAGCATCACTTATTCCTCCATCTATTTTCCTGCAAGAAGATTGGCCCCTTGCTTTTTTACACTTATAATAAACCCTTTGTGGACAGAACACCCTGTATGGAAGGATCTATAGTCACGGCCTCCCGAAGGGCCCTGGCAAAGGCTTTGAACACGGCCTCAATGATATGATGATTGTTCTTGCCATGGAAGAGCTTTACATGAAGCGTCATGCCTGCATTTACCGAAAGTGCACGGAAAAACTCTTCAAACATTTCGGTGTCCAGCTCTCCTGTTCTGGCGTTGGAGAAGGGCACCTCAAAATATAGGTAGGGGCGGTTGGATAGATCCAGGGAAACCAATGCCAGAGACTCATCCATGGGCACCATACTGCTGCCGAATCTTTTAATGGATTCCCTGTTACCAAGCGCCTCCCCAATGGCCTTCCCCAGCACGATACCGATATCCTCCACCGTATGGTGGACATCCACATGAAGATCGCCCTTGCAGGTCAAGGCAAGATCAAAGCGGCCATGCCCGGAAAAAAGGGCAAGCATGTGATCCAAAAAGCCAATGCCCGTATCCAGGGTATTTTGGCCCGTCCCATCCAGATTCAAGGATAGGGTGATCTCGGTTTCCTTTGTGTTTCTCACCAATTGGGCATTTCTCATAGTCATTACCTCTTAATCATTAATGGGGTTAAGCTTAAGTTTGATGGGATTTTTGCAGTCTTTCTTGTTATAACTTGCAGTATAGCTATAAATGAGCCTTTATTAGCGTAAAATTTGACTTATAGACAGAATCATTATAGCATCTAGGGGCTTACTCTGCCATGATCTTCTTGATGATTTCAACAACTTTTTTCATGTCTGGCTGAGTCCCAATGGTCATACGGAGCCATTGGGCAATGGAGGGATGATTGAAATTCCTCACCAGGACACCCTCTTGCCGTAATCTGGCCATAGCATCGGGTCCACTGATTCCCGGCAGCCGGATAAAAAGAAAGTTTGTCAAAGAATCGGTCACATCCACCCCCAGAGCCCTAAGCTCCTCTTTGGTGTTTTCCCGGGTTTCTATGATCCTCTCCCTCATGGTGTTAAAATAGGTTTGATCCTCAAAGGCTGCCTCGGCGGCAATCTGGGCCAGGGTATCCAAGGGATAGGAATTAAAGGAATCCTTCACCCTGACCAATCCCTCCATCAGGTCCTGGCAGCCCATGGCCAGACCCACACGGAGTCCCGCTAAAGCCCGGGACTTTGATAGGGTCTGAATAACGATCAAGTTATCATAGCTTTTTATGAGTGGTACGCAGGATTCTCCGCCAAAGTCCACATAGGCCTCGTCCACCACCACAAGGGTATGGGGGCGGGCCTTCAGCAAGGTTTCAATGGCCTTACGGGGCAGCCCCAGCCCGGTGGGTGCGTTGGGGTTGGCAAATACGATTGCCTTAGCCTCTTCGGGGTATTTATAAAGGTCAATGGTAAAGTCCTCATTCACAGGCACTTTGGTATAGGGTATTTCATAAAGGGCACTGTAAACGGGGTAGAAGCTGTAGGTAATATCCGGAAAGGCAATGGGGGTGGTCTCATCAAAGAAGGCCTTGAAAAGGAAGGCCAGAACCTCATCCGAGCCGTTTCCAGCAAAAACCTCATTTTCAGAGAGGCCATAAAATTGTGCAACTGCTTTTTTTACTATCAGGCCCTCGGTGTTGGGATAGAGGCGAACCTCATCAAGATTGAAGCCTTTGATTCTATCCATGACCAAAGGTGACGGCGGATAGGGATTTTCATTGGTATTAAGCTTGATAAGGCTTTTGTCCTTGGGCTGCTCCCCGGCAACATAGGGCACAAGGCTTTTTGTATTACGGTTCCAGAATTTGCTCATCGTCGGACCTCCCCAGTACGGATGCGAATAGCCTGAGCGTGGGCAGACAAGCCCTCAGCGTCGGCAAAGGCTGCCACATAGGGCGCCGCCTCCATAAAGGCCTTTTGGCTGTATGAGATGACACTCTGGCGTTTGACAAAATCGTAAACCCCCAAGGGTGAGAAAAATCTGGCTGTTCCCGTGGTGGGAAGCGTGTGGTTGGGTCCCGCAAAATAGTCTCCCACCGCTTCGGGAGAATGGTTTCCTAAAAAGATAGCTCCCGCATTCTTTATTCCCGATAAAAGGGAGAAGGGATTGAGGGTGCAAATCTCCAAATGCTCTGGCGCAATCTGGTTGGAGAGGCTCACTGCCTCCTCAAGATCAGGGGTGATCACAATGGCTCCGTAATCCTCTAAGGAACGGGCGGCAATGGCGTTTCTTTCGAGCCTGGAGAGCTGAGCCTCAACTTCACCTTGAACCCTAAGGGCCATCTCAGAGGAGGTCGTCACTAATATGGCAGAAGAAAGCCTGTCATGCTCTGCCTGGGATAAAAGATCTGCCGCGACATAGGCCGGATTGGCTGAACCATCGGCAATGACCAATACCTCACTGGGGCCTGCGATCATATCAATGCCACAGGCTCCAAAGACCTGCTTCTTGGCCGTTGCCACATAGATATTTCCGGGGCCCACAATCTTATCCACCCTGGGCAGGGTCTGGGTTCCGTAAGCCATGGCGGCAACCGCCTGAGCACCTCCCAATGCAAAAGCCCTGTCGATTCCGGCGAGCTTGGCGCAGGCCAGAACCAAGGGGTTGATCTTTCCGTCCTTCTGGGGAGGCGAACAAAGAATAATTTCTTCCACCCCTGCAACCTTGGCGGGAATAACATCCATTAAAACGGTGGAAGGCAGGGGAGCCGTGCCTGCCGGGGCATAGACGCCCACCCGGCTTAAGGGGGTCACCTTCTGACCCAGCAGGGTGCCGTCCGCCTGGGTCATAAACCAGGAATTCTCACGTTGTCTCTCATGAAAAGCCCGAATATTTGCCGCCGCTTTTTCTATGGCCTTAAGGAGTTCTCCGTCCACCCCAAGAAGGGCCTCCTCCAGCTCGGCCTCGGAAACCTCAAGGGTTTGCGGCGTCAGGTTCACCCCGTCAAATTTAGCGGTATATTCAAGTAACGCAGTATCGCCCCGTTCGCGGACGTTGCGGAGGATGTTTAAAACCGTTTCCTCCACATCCTTTCGTCCTTCAGGGCTACGTGTCCTCAGGGCTTCGAAAAGCGGCGCCATGGAATCCTTGCCATATTCATAAACCTTCATGAAAAATCACTCCTCTATCTCCCTGGCCATCTAAAACCCCATTGGCCAGGATTCATCCTATTTCTCAGCGCTTTTCCCGGCTTCAAGCTGAGAGCGCATGGACTCGATCATGCGCGTAATCCGTTCGTTTTCCATTTTCATACTCACGCGATTGACAATCATTCTTGCACTGATATCGGCAATGGTATCCAAAACCACAAGCCCATTTTCCTTAAGGGTTCTACCCGTCTCAACAAGATCCACGATAACCTCCGACAGGCCCACCAAGGGAGCCAGCTCGATGGAACCGCTCAGTTTGATGATCTCCACAGACTCACGACGCTTATGCCGGAAATACATCCGCGCCATCTCGGGATATTTGGTCGCCACCCGAGTGATGGAGATGGAATCCATCCGTCCTTCAAGCTCTTTGGGCCCCGCTACGCACATCTGGCATTTGGCAAAACCCAGATTGAGCACTTCATAGAGGTCACGGCCCTCCTCCAAGAGCGTATCCTTACCCACAATTCCGATATCTGCCGCTCCATATTCCACATACACGGGTACATCGGCCGGCTTAGCCAGAAAAAAGCGGATTTTATTGGCCTCATCGGTGAGGATGAGCTTTCTAGAGTTTCCTTTAAGCTCTGTGCAATCCACACCGGCACCCTCCAGCAGGTCTATACTCAGCTCGGTGAGCCTGCCCTTGGCAAGCGCAATGGTAATATACCTCATAGGTCAAGCTCCTTTCTGGAACCGTCTTTCAGGATTTGAACAAGATGGTTGAGGCCCATAGCAAGGGCATACTTTCTAGCTTCCTCGGGGCCTTTTCTCTGGATATCCAGCTCGGCGGGAATCCCCTTGGCAATAAGCTCCCTGCAAAAATCACCGGCAAGCCTGCGGGCCCCTTCCTCATAGGTTACAAGGAAGCCTTCCTCACGGTTCTCCCCGAGCTTTTTTTGGCGTTCAAGAGCCATCAATACCATGTTGATACCCAGGGAAAAGCCTGTGGCTTCACATTCCTTACCAAATTTCTCAACCAGCCGGTCATAACGACCCCCGCTTAGAATGGGAAAGCCCACCCCATAGGTGAAGCCTCTGAAAACCAGACCGGTATAATAGTTAAGGCTCTGAACCATTCCCAGATCAATGGAGACATAGTCGGACAGATTTCTGTCCTCCAAAATCTCAAGAACGGCTTTAATACTCATAAGCGCCTTGGAGGCGCGCTCTCCGATATCCTCTTGGTTAATTTTCTGAAGGATGTCCTTTGAGCCGAAAAGCTTGGGAAGATCCAATATAAGACGTCTTATGGTCTCTTTGACCTGGTGGCGGTCCATGACCTGCTCTACCCCGACAAAATCCTTTAGATCAATCAGCTCACGAACCTCCTCCACCTCTTCAGGGGAGAGACCCGATTCCTCCATCAGCCCCTTGAAGAAATCCACCTGCCCAATGTCAATCTGGAACTCCTCAATACCGGTGGTTCTGATGGCTTCGACGGCCATGGCCACCACCTCGGCATCGGACTCCGGGGTGTTGGTGCCCAGAATCTCACAACCCGCCTGAGTGAACTCGTTCTGCCTTCCCCCTCCCAGCTCGTCAAAGCTGAAGGTATTGCCTAGGTAACAGCACTTCAAGGGGAATGCAGCCTCTTTAAGCTTGGTGGCGGCCACCCGGGCCACCGGAACGGTGAGGTCGGGTCTTAAAACCAGCAGTCGGCCCTTGGAATCACAGAACTTATACATGCTTTCCTGCTTGATAAGGCCTCTCTCCCCCCCAAACACATCAAAAAATTCGATGGTGGGGGTCTCCAGTTCCCGGTATCCGTTGAGTCTGAACACCTCTCGTATTTTATTCTCCAAGTTACGCTTTTGCCGGCAGGAAGCGAACAGGATGTCCTGTACCCCTTCGGGGGTGTAAATATTCCATCTTTTCATGGGCTCTCCTCACTTCACCACTTTATCACAGTGAAGTACTAAATAGTTAATGTAATTAGTTTACAAAAAGATGCTTGTCCCTGTCAAGTAAAAAATATGATAAATTTGGATTTTACCCCGTGAAAATAAAAGAAAAAGACTGTTCCAAAAAAAGGAGATAGGCCGTGATGTTTAAATCTGATATGCCTCCGCAGGAGCAGATAAAGTTGTCATGCGAGAGTGTAGGTCGAGTGAGGTAAAAGCAACAGGATGTTGCTTTTAGCCGGCACGCGCCTGGATGGCGCGGTTGCCAGCGACCCAGGGGAACTTGGCGAAGCAAGTTCCCCCACGAGAACAAACTCGAGCATAAACAACTTCCTGCGACGAGGACAGCAAGAAGATTTGAACATCATAGCCTATCATAAGACTAACTTTTGAGCCAGTCCCTCTTTATCTACCTTATTCTGCGGTTACTTCAGCGGGCTTCTGCTCGCCTTCATCTTTTGCCGCATCCTTCCCCAGGTATTCGGGAAGCTCCATACCGGCCATTTTAAACATTTCATTCATCGGAGGGATGGACTTGAGCATACCCGAGAGAAAATTGGCGGTTGCCGGGGTTCCCTCTTTGCTGCCCATGCTGTCCCAAACGGTGACCTTGTCAATCTTGATACCCTTGATGGCCTCGACCTGGATTTTCATGAGCTCTTCCATCTTGTCTGCCAGTAATAGACGGGTTGCGTTAAGGGCATCGCCACCGGCGGCTTGAACCAGTTGGGTATAACCCATGGCCTGCTTGGTGAGGATTTCCTGCATACCGCGGGCCTCAGCTTCCATCTTCAGGTAGATAGCGTCGGCCTGGCCCTTGGCCACACGTCTGGTCTGCTCGGCTTGGGCTTCGGCCTCCAGTTCAAGCTTGCGCTTCTGAATCTCAGCCTTAACCAATACGTCGGCCTCCTGGGTCGCCTTTTCACGGGCGGCACGAGCGGCTTCAGCTTCCTGTTCTGCAACATAGGCTTCTTGCAGCGCCTTGGCACCCTGAATCTTCTCCGCAGCGGTTGCGCGCTTGAGGGCCTCGGCCTCGCGCTCACGGCGGGTGGCGTTGGATTGGGCCACCTGGGCCTGGGATTCATTTTCACCCTTTATGGCCTCGGAGTCGGCCTGGGCTACCTGGATTCTCTGATCACGGCGGGCATTGGCTTCACCAATGGCACCGTCTCTGTCCTTCTCGGCAACGGAACGTTTGGCGTCGTTGATAGCCTTAGCTGCGGCTTCCTTACCCAAAGCCACGATATAGCCTGATTCATCATTGATGTCGGTGACATTAACGTTAATAAGCCTTAAGCCAATTTTCTTAAGCTCTGTTTCAACGTTGCTGGATACAGCCTCCAAAAATTTATCACGGTCGGTATTGATTTCTTCAATATCCATGGTTGCGATAACTAGACGCAATTGACCAAAGATAATGTCCTTGGCAAGCTCTTGAATCTGGGCCAGCTTCAAGCCTAATAAACGTTCGGCAGCATTCTGCATGACGCCATGCTCGGTGGAAATACCCACCGTAAAGCTTGAAGGCACGTCAATACGGATATTCTGACGGCTCAGTGCATTTTTAAGATCAACACTGATGGACATGGGCGTAAGGTCCATATATTCATAAGCCTGAATAATCGGCCATATGAAAGAGGCACCACCATGAACACATTTGGCTGACAACGCGGAACCGTCCTTGGCAGAGCCAACATTACCGTAAATAACCATGATTTTGTCAGAGGGACATTTGCGGTATCTTGAGACAATGAACATAAAGGTTGAGACAATAAGGATAATGATAACACTAATCAGAATGAAACTTGCATCGGGCATTACAATTGACCTCCTCAATATTTTTCAATAATAACCCCTTCCGGGGGACTATTCTTGGGCATTGCCAGGAGTACACCCTCTGAAAAAACTCCCATGACGGTGATTTTCTCTCCTGTCTTCAGTGTTCGCTCCGCCTCAGTGACGGCATCGAACTCGCACAACCGCTCCTGAACAATGACATTGATCTTGCCTTGACCAATCTTGGATCTTGGGATGGGGATGTACACCTCACCCTCCTTGCCTACGGCATTTTCAATGAGTACATTGCCGCTTTGCTGCATACGCAAGGCCAGCCGGACCGACCAAGCGACAAAGTAAAGGGCTAGGAATCCTGATACCATTACCAGTAAGAATACGGCAGGTGCAGGCACCTTCCAGCTAATGGACGCTACCCCCATCCAACCGCCTACGGCCAGAAAGGCGATAATGCCCCTCAAGGTAAATAGCCGGAGAGCATCGACAGGCTCGGATCCTGCCTCTCCATGGTGGCAGGTGCCGTCGTGGATATGGGAAAGCTCTTCATGCCCACCCGAAAAATCCTGGCCATGGCCCTCAAACAAACCATGGGGTCCGTCATGGACATGTAGATCCACGTGGGTGTCCCCAGAATCAGCGCCCTCTCCATGGGAGAACCCCAGCATAAATAGAATAAACTGTACCACCATAACCAGGGTTGACGGGATGGCCACTGAAGCAAAAACCTGCTGCAGTCCGGTTAACTCATTCCACCAGTTCATAATTCACCTCCTAACGATTATGATTGGCTTTATAATCCTTCTGTCAATTGATTGGCGTACCTTTTAAACTTTGCCGATTCATAGGCGCAAACCATAGCTTTAAGCGCCAGCTTGAGCCTTTCCTTGGCCCCGGAATAGGGCTCCTTGAAGTTTTCCAGTTGCTTATCTATCTTATTAAATAGGTCGCCGATCATGAGTGTTTTTATTATTCCATCCTCTTCGGCATCCTCAATTAAGACCCTGCAAAGACAATCATAAATGTCACTGTCATCCATAATATCATCGCTCCGATCCAGAAGATCTCCATTCACATAGCTTAAGAGCTTTGCCACTTTCTCAATAACAAGAGCCTCTCTAAGCATATGAATAAGGATGATCCGAGCCACCTGCCCCTTGGAGTACTTGCGATTAACGGCTGGATTAACATAGCCCCTCTTGATCCAATTTTGCACAGCAGCAGGCTCAAGGCCTGTAATGTCGCATATCTGGGAAAGGGTCATCCCATTGGTCACTGAAAAAATTCCGCTAAACAATCCCTCTCGGGAAAGGGGGACTTTTGTGCCGGGAAAACAACACGGTGGATTCATACCTACTCCTTCTGTGAGGGATTCAACCTCTATTGGCTTTATCCGTTCACTTGTTAATATGTTAACATTATACTTTGCGTTCTGTAGAATGTAAAATACGTTCGTATGACTATTTATAATATTCACGCGTTTAATTTGTCTATCGCATTAAAATATCTCACCCTTACGTACTATTTCGCAATTTTTCTTCTGTTTACTTCAATTATTGTATTTTAAAGATATGTCCACCCATCGTCACAGGACAGTTATAATACCGCTCTTTAGGCATAATTCCAGATCAAGCCGCCGAATACGGCCCTTAAAATCAACCTCCAGCAGGGTTCTGTCGCTCTGGCTCAACACCCCGGCAATAACCCCTTTCCCATATTTTTTATGTTGGATCATCATCCCCTCTCCCAGGGTGTCACCCAACTCCCCGTGAAGGAGGGAGGCCACTTCATTGACGAAGGTTGAACGGGGTACCGGCTGATGGTTGACCTCCTGGGGGCTGATCAGATAAAGCCATGTCTTGGCCCGGGTCATACCCACGAAAAAGAGCCTGCGTTCTTCCTCCATCAGCTCCCCCTTTTTCTCCTTTACAGATTGATTAAGCGCCCGGTCACCAGGGATCTCATGATTGGTGAGGTCAACCATGAACACGCAATCATACTCAAGTCCCTTGCTGGAATGAAGGGTGGAAAGGGTCACCCTGCTTTCGGAATGAGCGGGGGTAGATTGGAACAACCGCTCCAATTCCCCCATCCTCATAAGAAAGGCGGCGGGGGAAGGGCAAGAAAGGGACAGTGTCTTCAATATTCCGAACATCCCATAGAGCGCATCCATGGAGAGCCCCATGCGGTCACAGTATTCCTTGACACTCCCGAAGAACTTAAAATCCTTTTCTATAGAGAGGAGCACCTTTAGGGGTGACAGCCGCGAAAGCCTCTTAAACTCCTTGATAAGCTCATAGAGCTTGGCCACTTGAAAGGGCTTGAGCTCATTGCTTTTAATGATGGCTTCAATAACTGGTCCGGAACCGGACCGGAGGGCGTTTTCCAGCATGACCTTTGAAATGTAACGATTCATCTTAAGGTATATCCGTGAAAAAGCCTCTCCATCACAGGGGTTAACGGCTACCTTGAAAAAAGCCAGAATATCCTGTATGAGCCAATGCTGAAAAAAGTGAACCCTATTTTGTCGCAGACTGTAGGAGATACCCTCCCTGTCCAGTACGTCCACCAAGGGGATGGAGGATAGGTTGTTGCGATAAAGAACGGCGATCTTGGCAGGGCTATCGGTTATATGCTGCCGGAGGGAATGGACAAGAAAGGTGCATTGCTCCTTTTCATCCTTGACCCCAACGAGAAAGGGGGGATATTTCTCGTTGTTTTGGGTGGAGTGGGCCTTATCATACCGCTCCCTATTGCTTTTGATAAATTGGCTGGAAATCTCAACAATATTCCTGGTGGAACGGTAATTCTGCTCCAGCTTGTACACGGAAAGCTCTTTGAAGGAATCCTTTAATGATAGTATGGTTCGGGGCTCGGCGCCCCTAAAGCCATAAATGCTCTGGTCGTCGTCGGCCACCAGAAAGAAGTTGTTCTCTTTAGAGGAAACCAAAAGCTTGAGAATTTCAAACTGGATTTTGGACAAATCCTGTCCCTCGTCCACTTGATAGTAGCTGTAGCGATTCTGGTAGGCGGCAAGTATATCGGGGCACCGCTGAAGAATGCTGTAGCTGTAGACCAGCATATCGTCAAAATCCATCAGGAGATTCTTCTTTTTATAGGCTTCATAGGCTTTATAGATAGGTTCAAAATTTTTGGATTGAAGCTCAAGATCGTCAAAGTCCTTGACCATTCTGTTTTTGACAAAGCCTATTTCATTAACAAGGGTCTCTAATTCTTCGTCATTAATGGGTGTTTCATTGATTTGCTTATATAGCTCCCTAAGAATGCGCTGTTTATTGACCGACCCTTCATCAGGCTCTCCTTCAATAAGCTTTAGCTTTTTTCCCTGCCTTCTTTCATAATCCTTAACCACCCCATAGCAGAAGCTATGAAGGGTAGAAAAAACAGGCGTACCCTGAAGGCCCTCACCGAAAATTCTTATGTACCGATTCCGCATTTCCAACTGAGCAGCCTTATTAAAGGTCACCGTCAAAATACTTCCGGGAGGCACCTTGCATTCCTCTATGAGAAATGCTGCTCTTGCCGTGATAACGGTGGTTTTCCCGGAGCCGGGCCCGGAAAGCACCAATGCAGGCCCTTTCCCGTGGGTGACAGCGGACTTTTGCTGGGAATTTAATAGGATGTGGCGCTTGACTTCAAGGGTTTCGAAAAAATTACTCACTGTTTCTCCCAAAGCATTTGCTTATTTTTCAAGGTCACCCTCCCTTCTATTGTATTTCTTTTATCGGCGTACATCAACCTTGAAGACCGCTATGGGGCTGTTTGTAAGAATCGCCATTCGAGTCTTTAGCCCAACGGTTTTAAAAACAGCCCCTTCCACGGCCCCCAAGGCCTGAGCCCTGTCTAACCACCCTTTTGCTGCATTTTTTTAGTGTCGTGGCCCGTCCCAGGCACAGGTTCTCCCCGGTTGTCCTTGGGCGGTTCAGGATTGGGAAACCTCTTTTCATTGTATTTATGCTTTTTCTCGGACATCTTTTCATCCCTCCTTAAGCCTTAGCTTGTGCCATTTTATGTGGTTTTACCCCCAATTTATTGCTCTTGACGAGTAAAACAAATACATCCTACAATAATAAATATAAGATTTCATATTTTTAGGAGATAAAAGGTTGAAAAAGTATTTTAAGAGCATCGGAGCCGCTCTTGCCTATCTTGCTCTATATTTGTTTATGTCACTATTGGTGGCCATAGGAGTAGGACTCTATCTGGGCTTTACCACCGCTTTTGAAACCTCGGGAGCCCGGACGGACTTATTGGCGGCGCGAATCGACACCTTTCTTCAAAGCAATGCTCCGCTCATCGTCATCCTGACCAATGTCCTAAGCCTCCTATCCTTTCTTCTTGTTACAAAAATACGAAAAAAGCCTCTCAGGGAGAGATTGGATTTGGTGCCCGTCCCCTTAAGGAATCTCTGGCCCCTTCTGGTGGCAGGACTGACCTTGAACCTTCTTATTACCTTCTTGATCGGCTTCTTACCTATTCCTGAATCCACTTTAGAGGGCTATGCCCAGGCCACGGGCAGCCTCAATGAATACACCCTTCAGGGCTTTCTCGCCGCCGTGATAGTGGCTCCCCTCTTTGAGGAAATCATGCTGCGGGGCTATATTATGAAAACCCTTCAAAAGGGCTTACCCCACCTCCTGGCGGTGTTTCTGCAGGCCCTTATTTTCGGGCTTTTACACGGACAGATTCTTTGGGTGGCCTATTCCTTCTTTATGGGTATCCTTTTCGGGCTATTAAAATTAAGGTATCAATCCCTTTATGCTTGTATACTCCTGCACTTTTCCTTTAACGTCTCCAATTATCTCATCTCACCTTTGCTGCAATGGGCAGGAGACAGCCTCTTTTTCTTACTGGGCATCTTTATCGTGTCGTTAGGCATAACAATCTTAATGGTCAAGCTCATTATGGAGAGAACGCGACCATCCAAAGAGCCCGCCAAGGATCTCCATGAAATTCCGATGGAGTCTTAAGGTTCAATGATCATCTTTGAGAATATTTAAAATAAGGATAATTTGAATAATGGACTTTCTAACCTTGCACCTTTTAGCACAATTGACGGGATGTCCTTTATGTCATTTGTGTAAGGAGGTGCATTTTTAGCGCACGCTTTTTATGTCAGGAGCGAATTGTATAAATAGACATACATTTGCACTAAATGATTATGAAATTTTTCACAAAGTGTCTTTCAAATTGTACATTCATCAGTTATAATAGTAATGACTTATGGGAGAACCATAAGTATAAAAATTTTTATGTTATCAAAAATATCAGACGATATCGCAAAGAACAAAATTGGAAGGGAGAATTATTCATGAACAAAAAACTTGAAGCATGGGTAAAAGAAGTCGCCGACCTGTGCCAACCCGATCAAATCTATTGGTGCGATGGTTCACAGGAAGAAAATGACCGCTTATTAAAAGAAATGGTTGATGCCGGAATGGCAACACCTTTAAATCCTGAAAAGCGTCCTGGCTGCTTCCTTTTCCGTAGCGATCCTTCTGACGTTGCACGTGTCGAAAACCGTACCTACATCGCCTCCAAGACCCAGGAAGAAGCGGGCCCCACCAACAACTGGATTGATCCCGAAGAGCTCAAAGGAACAATGAGAGACCTCTATAAGGGCTGCATGAAGGGCCGTACCATGTACGTTATTCCTTTCTCCATGGGTCCCATAGGCTCCCCTATCTCCAAAATCGGCGTAGAAATATCCGATAGCCCCTATGTTGTTGTCAATATGCGCATCATGACCCGTATGGGCAAGAAGGTTCTTGAAGTACTGGGTGATGGCGAGTTCGTTCCTTGTCTGCATTCCATTGGTGCTCCTTTGGCCGAAGGACAAAAAGATTCCTCATGGCCTTGCGCACCCATTGAGCAGAAGTACATCAGCCACTTCCCTGAGGAAAGAACCATTTGGTCCTACGGTTCCGGTTACGGCGGAAACGCTCTCCTCGGCAAAAAGTGCTTTGCTCTTCGTATCGCTTCCGTTCTGGCTCGCGATGAAGGCTGGCTGGCTGAGCATATGCTCATCCTTAAGCTTACAAGTCCCGAAGGCGAAGTCAAGTATGTTGCTGCTGCATTCCCTAGCGCTTGCGGTAAGACCAACCTGGCTATGCTCGTTCCCACCATCCCCGGATGGAAGGTTGAAACTATTGGTGACGACATCGCATGGATGAAATACGGTGCTGATGGACGTCTCTATGCTATCAATCCTGAAGCCGGCTTCTTCGGAGTGGCTCCTGGAACCTCCATGGATTCCAACCCCAATGCTATGCACAGTATTGAAAAGAACACCATCTTCACCAATGTTGGTTTAACAGATGACGGCGATATTTGGTGGGAAGGTATCGGCTATAAAGCACCTGATCACCTCATTGATTGGAAGGGCAAGGATTGGACTCCTGATTCCAAGGACCCTGCTGCTCATGCCAATGCTCGTTTCACAGCACCTGCTAATCAGTGCCCCGCTATTGCTTCTGAATGGGAAGATCCTGCAGGCGTGCCCATCTCCGCTATCCTCATTGGCGGACGTCGCCCCAGCACCATTCCTCTGGTTCATGAGAGCTTTGACTGGAATCACGGTGTATTCCTTGGCTCCATCATGGGTTCCGAGCTGACTGCTGCCGCTATTTCCGACAAAATCGGCCAGGTTCGCCGCGATCCTTTCGCTATGCTGCCTTTCATCGGTTACAATGTAAACGATTATCTGCAACACTGGCTGGATATCGGAACAAAGACCGATGCGGATAAACTGCCTAAGATTTTCTATGTTAACTGGTTCCGTAAAGATGAAAATGGCAGATGGCTCTGGCCCGGTTACGGTGAGAACAGCCGCGTTCTGAAGTGGATCTTCGATAGAGTTTCCGGCAAGGCCGACGCTGTTAAGACCGAAATTGGTTATATGCCTACCGTTAATGCTATCGATACAACTGGTCTTGACGTCAGCGAAGCTGATATGGCCGAGCTTCTCAAGGTTAAGAAGGACGAGTGGTTAAGAGAAGTAGAGTCCATCAAGGAACACTACAAGACCTATGGCCCACGTCTTCCCAAGGAACTCCAAAACCAGCTTGCTGCTCTCGAAAAGAGATTACAGGCGTAAATTTCCATTGGTTTCAAAAGGACGGATGAGCAACCCTCATCCGTCCTTTTTTATTCTCTTCCCTTTACTTACTTGCGTTTCTGCTCCCAATCACTCTTAGCCTTCTTGATAACCTCATCCCAAGCGAGCTTGCCTTGGACATAGGCGCTTATATCAGGCCCCAGGGTACTTAAGCCCCACCCCTCGGGGTAGGCTCTAAAAACCCAGTTAATGAACTTCTTCGATCTGGCCTGAGAAAGGATGAACTCGCTGAGGGGATCAGAAACTGAATCGGAGGAAAAGCCCTTATAAGGGGGGATGAATTTAAGGTTTTCGCTGATGGATCTTTGCCCTTCCTCGGATAAGTAGAGCCAATTGATGAAGTCACTTGCAGCCTTCTGAACCTCCTGGGGCTTTGATTTATTGACAGCCCAATACATGGAGACCCCTATGGGGCTGGCATTCTCCTTGAAGCCCTCCACAGGGAAGGGCATGAGTCCAATTTTTGTGAGCATTTTTTTATCACTATTTTCAATGGTATTGATTATCCAGCTTCCTTGCGGGATGATGGCCACCTTGCCAGGAAGGAAGAACTCCTCCACTTGTTTCTTGTAATCCATCTCATAGGACGGCTGCACTGAATACTGATTGAAAAGATCTACCAATTTTTTAAAGGCATCGCCATACTTAAACGCAACAGTCTTGGCATAATAGGTTTTAAAGGCATCCCCTTCAAATTCAGGAGAGAGGAACAGGTTGGACAGATACAGACCCGTCTCAGCATTTTCTTTCGCCGGAAAAGCGAACACCGCGTCAATTTTAAGATCCTTTTTCTGCTCATCCAGCTTTTTAACGGCGATCTCAAGGGCCTGGAAGGAATCGATTTTCTCTATGTCGATTTGTGCCTTCTCAAGAATTTCGGTGTTATAAACCAAACCATACCCTTCAATGCTGTAGGGCAGGCCATACACCTGATCCTCCATAGTGACATCCTTCAAGAGCCCTTCGATGACAAACTGGGTTGCCTCCATCCCCGAAAGGTCGGAAAGCTTGTCCTTCCAAGGGAGGATATCCTGTGGCCCGCTGATATTGAAAACATCGGGTTCATCACCCGAGTTGAACCTGGCTTTAAGCGCTTCTCGGTAATCCTTGCCCTCTTTCGGGGACTCTATGGAAAGAGAGATGTCCTTATTGCTTTCCGAGAATTTTTGGGTCACCTGGTCATAGGCCTCCTTGTAGTCCCCTTGATATTGAAAAACCCTGAGCATAACTTTATGAGAAGGGCTTTCTTGGGGGGATTGCTCCGGGGATTGGGAAGGCGATTCCGAAGGGGTTTCCTGGGAGGACTGATCCTCGGGTAAGGACTGAAAAAGTGAGCAACCTGAAATCAAACCAACTGCCAGAACAAGAGCAGCCAATTGTTGAAGACGTTTTCTTTCCATAGGCATATTCTCTCCTTAAGAGCCTTCACTCTAAACAAAAAGCCGCAGGAAACCAAGCTCCCGCAACTTTTTTAAGATACCCCATACAAGGATGATCCATCTGCCCATAGCATAACCAATGCCCGAAAGATCATGTATGTTATTTTATGATGGGCCGACTAACAGAGTCTCTCTCGACCAATCTGACGGGAAAGAGAACTTGTCGGCACTCCTTAGCCCTTCCTTCAATATCGTCCACAAGGGTTCCCACAGCCGCCATACCCTTCCTGAAAATATCCTGATCAATAGTGGTCAGCCCCGGAATCAGGTAATCGCAGGTTTTGAGATTATCAAACCCCACCACTGAGATTTCATCAGGCACCTTAATCTTCTTTTCCCTGAGGGCTTTTATGGCTCCAAAGGCCACAATGTCGGCAACACAGAAAAGGGCCGTGACACGTTGTCCTTTTTCGGGCTTTTTATGCATCTCCGCGATGGTCAGCCCCATACGGTAGCCCCCTTCAAAGGATACGCTATCCTCCATGACAAGGGAAGGGTCCTGTGGAAGCCCCGCCTCTTTAAGCGCCTCCTGATAACCCATATATCGGCTGGTGTTCACCGGGCTGGGTTGAAGCTTTCCGCTCAAAAAGGCAATCCTTTCATGGCCCATAGCGGTGAGGTGTTGACAGGCCATTTTACCCGCTAGAAAATCGTCATGGCCGATGCTGTGGCAATCTGTCTGCCCGGGATGGCTGTCCATCAGCACTACCGGAACGTGAAGAGTCTTAAGCTCATTCAAAAAAGGCTCGGGGGTGATCCCCAAAAAAATCACCCCATCCATATTGCGTTTTCGCACCCAATCCTTGAGGCTTTGCTCGGGGCGGATTCCGGTAATGACCACATCATATTTTCTCTGCTCCGCCTCATATTCTATGCCGCTTAAAAGCTCTGCATAGAAGGGATTGTCCTTTAAGAGAAGACTTTTGTCATCCCCTGCCTGAGTGATGGGAAGCATGATGCCCAGAAGATTGCTCTTTCGCTTGGCCAGGCTCCTGGCCGTAAAGTCAGGCTGATAATGAAGCTCTTCAATGGCCCTTAATACCCTCTGGCGGGTCTCTTCCGAAACCTTGTTGATATTGTTGATCACATTTGAAACCGTTGCCACCGACACACCTACGTGGCGGGCTACATCCTTGGCCGACACCCTTGGCTCCATCATTCTTCCCACTCCTTTAATTGATGATTGCTCCCGACACCCCTCTGAGTTTTATGATAAGCTTTCCATCAACCTTTGCAAAGGAGTTTTCACCAAGAATATCCCGAGCGTCCTTCTTGCCACTCTCCATTGGGATTTCAGCGATACAATCATTTTCGCCATTATTGATGGCAATGATGAGAGCATCCTCCCCCTGTCCTCTCTTAAAGACATAAAGCTCTTTAGCATTATCGGTCAAGAGGGTGGTATAGCCTCCTTGAAGGGCCTTCTTATGGGTCTTGCGAATACTGATCAAGGCTTTATAGTAGCTGAGCATGTCTCGGCTCCTGGCATCGTCCTCCCATAGCATAGGCCTTCTGTACTCTGCCTCGGTAAAGCCTGATAAGCCCTTTTCATCGCCATAGTATATAGAGGGAATCCCCACATGCATCAGGTGATAGAGCGCCGCAATTTTAAGCCTCCTCAAATCACCTCCCGCCTCCGATAAAAAGCGGGGGACATCGTGGCTGTCGATGAGGTTCATAAGGCTTTCCTGAATGGGCTTTCGATAACGCATGAGAAGTGTGTTTATCTTGGCGTCAAACTGAGAGACCGTAATCTTTCTCTTGGCAAAAAAGTCCACACAGGCATATTTGAAATTATAATTCATCAAAGAATCAAATTGATCCCCTTGGACCCATGGCTTGGCATCATCCCAGATCTCCCCGATGAGGAAAATATCGGGTTTAATAGCTTTAACAGCCTTTTTAAGCTCCCTCCAGAACTCAAAATTCACTTCGTTGGCCACATCAAACCGCCAGCCATCTATATCAAATTCCTTAATCCAGTAAACAGCCACATCAATGAAGTATTTCATGACCTCGGGATGACTGGTGTTGAGCTTGGGCATGGTTTCCACATAAGCAAAGCACTCATAGTTGGGGTTGGGGCCCACCGACACAGGATAACTATAAATATTATAATACCAGTCCTTATAACTGGATGCCTCACCCATTTCAATAATGTCTCGGAAAGCAAAGAAATCCGGGCCTGAGTGATTGAAAACAGCATCAAGAATCACTCGTATCCCTTTTTCATGAGCCTTTTCCACCAATTCCTTAAAGTCGTCATTATCTCCGAAGCAAGGGTCTATAGTGTAATAATCAATGGTATCATATTTATGCCAGGAGTTGGAGGCAAAAACAGGCGTCATATAAATACAGTCAACACCCAAATCCTGCAAGTAATCCAGATTCTCAATAACCCCCTTAAGGGTGCCGCCATTGATGCTGCTGCTTCTGATGTCCCCGTCCAAGTCAAGCTGTTGCCCTTTTTGGGAGATATACCTTCTGGAGGTTGCAAAGCTGTCAGGAAAGATCTGATAGATGGTAGCCTCCTTAGCCCATTGGGGTACCTTCACAATATCCTCCCGGCGGATATGGTGGAAGGTGAAGTACATCTGGCGATCAGGATTCAGTGTGGTGTGAAAATCATTGTCATAATAATAAAGCGTCTCAAGGCCGTCGGATAGAACAAAATAGTAGCATATCCGCGTGTAGGGGGTTTCAAAAACGGTTTCAAAATAATCAAAGAATCTGTCCGAGGCTACCTTGTGCATAACATGGTTGCTTGTGTGAATAGGATTGTACGGGCACATACGATCACCCACAAAGGCTGTGCATTCCCTAAGGTCTCCTTTTTTTGCCCTGAGCCTTAGAACAATCTCGTTTTCCTTTAGGGCATAGCTGTATTCGGAATAGGTTGCATGGTAAATTGCTTCAAGATTCATAAAAGCTCTCCTTCCGTTTTTGGAATGCTTATTAAAGACCTATTTTCAAAAGCTAGGGGATAGGATAAAATAGAATGACGGTTTGTTAACCGGTTAACTTGACTATATCATGGCTAAAAAGGTGTGTCAATGCGAAGACTTTGGAACTTTCATTTATCCATTGAGTACTTGTTCATGAGGGAAAACAAAGCCAGGGCTAAGAAGACCTTTCTTTTTGGTGCATATGATAAGTATGTTCACCGACCTTTATGGTAAAATATTAACCATAGGATCAACATTTGAGGGTGCTTGGGAGAGAAAGTATGCTGCGAATCCACTATTATCGTTACGATCAGGACTATACGGGATGGGACCTCTGGGTTTGGGAAAAAGGCCGGGAAGGCTCTCCTTATATGTTTCATTATCAGGAATATTTGAACGGGGAGGCTCAGAAGGCAGCGAAAGTTGCCGAAATAGACCTTTCGGGATTTGAGGGCCGTGAATTGGGAGTTATTGTGCGCCGGGGCGGCTGGCATGAACGAGATCTCTACGTGGATCGTTATTTCACACTCCCCAAAGACTGTACGTCCTGTGACATCTATCTGGTGCAGGATACCGCCGATGTCTACGTCTCAGAAAGCCAGCTCTGCCTTTCACCGGGCTTTGAATCCGCCATATTCGAGAACTTTCGGGAAATTTTCATTCGCCTTCAGGCCTCCGCTCAGTTCGGTCATGATATCGAACCCTTTCAGGTGTTTGAGGATGGTCTTGAAATTCCTGTCCGCCATGTGACCGCCACCCGTGGAAACCGGGAATTTGTCATTTCTCTTGAGCGGGATATGATCCCGGGAAGCACCTATATGATATATAAACCGGGCTTCCGTATGGGTGCCGTGGCCTACGGCATGATCTTTGACACCCCTGAATTTGAGAGTAAATTTACCTACGAGGGGGAGGACTTAGGCTGTACCTATACTCCCGATTATTCCACCTTCAAGGTCTGGGCGCCCACCGCTTCGGCAATGTTTCTGAACCTTTATGATTCCGGAATGGGGCCAACCCTGAGGGATGTCTTTGAAATGCACCGCGGTGAGAATGGCGTTTGGTCACTCAATGCTATGGGCGACCTGTCGGGCACTTATTACACCTACAGTGTCATGGTCATGGGTAAAACCTTGGAGGCTGCTGATCCCTATGCCCGCTCTTCAGGCGTCAACGGCCGGAGAAGCATGGTTGTGGATGTCAACCAAACTCAGCCCCAGGGCTGGGAGAACCTGACCCATTATCATCTGGAGAATCCCACCGATGCCGTGCTCTACGAAGTTTCTGTACGGGATATTACCATCCATGAGAGCTCCGGTGTAGTCAACAGGGGGAAATATCTGGGCCTTGCCCAAAAGGATACCCGGTCTCCCCAGAATATGCCCACCGGCCTCTCCCACTTGCAGGACCTCGGCATCACCCATGTTCATCTCATGCCGGTGTTCGATTTCTTCACCATTGATGAGACCAAGCCTTTGGAAAACCAGTACAACTGGGGTTATGATCCCACCAATTTTAACGTACCAGAAGGCTCCTATGCCAGCGATCCCTATGATGGATATGCCCGGGTCAGAGAGCTCAAAGAGATGATTATGGCCATCAAATCCCATGGGATGGGTGTTGTGATGGATATGGTATACAACCACACCTTTAAATCCGCAGATTCGGATTTCAATAAGCTGGTACCGGGCTATTACTACCGCACCGACCGCTTCTGCAATTTTTCCGATGGCTCCGGCTGCGGTAATGAAACTGCCTCAGAGCGTTCCATGGTGAGCCGCTTCATGCTTACCTCGGTCAAGCGCTGGGCTGACGAATACATGGTTGACGGCTTCAGATTTGATCTGATGGCGCTTCATGATATTGACACCATGAATGAAATACGCCGGGAGCTTGATGGAATCAGCCCGTCCCTTCTCCTTTACGGGGAGGGCTGGACGGGAGGACACTCCCTCCTTGACAGCCGTGAGGCTGCCTTTAAAACCAACGCTCCCAAGCTTAACAGGATTGCTTTTTTTAATGACAATACCCGGGACGCCATTAAAGGCGATGCCTTCCACTCCCACGATATAGGCTTCATCTCAGGTAGCACCAAGTCCAAGGAGGGCGTCAAATTCGGCGTTGTAGGGGCCATTTATCATCACGGGGTGGATTATACCCGAGTAAATTATTCAGGCTTTGCCTGGGCCAGCTATGCGTGGCATTGCGTCAATTACACTGCAGCGCATGACAACCTGACCCTTTACGACAAGCTTCTGGCCTCCCGCCCTGATTTATCTACGGAGGATCATGAACGGCTGGTGAAGCTTGCAGCCGCCATTGTGCTCACCTCCCAGGGAATTCCCTTCTTCATGCTGGGCATTGACATGATGCGGTCAAAAAAAGGGGAGCACAATTCCTATAATTCTCCCGACGACATCAACCAAATTGACTGGTCCTTGAAAGCTCAGCATGAGAAGGTCTTCAATTACCACAAGGGCCTGATTGCCTTACGAAAGGCCCACCCTGCCTTTCGTATGGTTCTGGCTGAAGAAATCCGCCGCAATTTGACTTTCTATCCTACCAAGGATTGGGTGGTTACCTTCTCCCTCAATAATTACGCTAACAATGACCCGTGGGAGACCATCTTTGTAGCCTATAATGCGGGAATGGGCCCTGAGGACGTGGATCTGCCCTTTTCGGGAACCTGGCAGGTGGTTGTGGATGAAAATCACGCAGGAAATGATAGCTTGTATCCTCTTACGGGCTCCCAGATTACCCTACCCCAAAGGTCGGCCATGGTTCTTTATTGGGATTCATCCCTTCAGGGCGATTAAAAACCGCTCCTAACAGCCTTTCCCCTCGTTCCTTTGAATTCCATCTGGCTAAAGGGAAGGACAAGTGATAAGATATTCTTTAAATATAGATCTACGCTTGTACGAGGAGATAAAAGCTAATGAAAAACAGTAATTTCATTCTTTACCTTACTTCCTTCCTATCAGGCATGACCGTAATGGCTGTTGAGCTTTCCTGCTCCAGACTTCTGGCCCCCTACTTCAGTTCCTCACAAATCGTGTGGACGGTTATCATCGGCCTCATTATGATCTGCCTAAGCATTGGAAACGTACTGGGTGGCCGCAGCGCAGACAAGCATAAAAGTCTTAACCGCATCTATTTCTATATATGGATTGCCTCTCTCTGGATTGCACTGATCCCCTTCGTTGGAAAATATCTGATTGCAGGTATTACCGGCCTTTTAGTCTTACTTCTCCCCGGCGGTCAGTTGGTTCTGACCGGTTCGGCCATCTCCTGTCTGGTCATCTTTTCCCTTCCCATGATCTTTCTGGGCATGGTTCCGCCTTATCTGGTCAAGCTGGGCATCAAGGATATGGAGAGCAGCGGCAAGATAACCGGCCAGATCGAAGCTCTGGGTACCATCGGAAGTATTGTAGGCACCTTTGTGCCCACCTTCTTCACCATCCCTACCATCGGCACCGGGAAGACCTTTTTACTCTTTGCCTTGATACTGAATATTATTTGTGCCCTTTATTTTCTTCTTTTCAGAAAAAATGCCCTCAGAAACACGGTAACTGCCGCAATTATTCTTGTTATGCTCTTTCTTCCCATTACGGACTCCTTTGCCTTTTGGAAAACCGGCCTGGTGTATGAGGGCCAATCCCTTTACAACTACCTGCAGGTAGAGGAGAATGAGGATTCGGTCATCCTTTCCACCAATGTGGCCTTTGGCGTACAATCCATTTATAAAAAGGATGGTTCACTGTCAGGCTATTACTATGAATATGCCTTGATGGCTCCTTACTTCTTAAAGGATATGTCCGCCCAAAAACACCTGGATGTCCTCGTTCTGGGGCTCGGTACGGGCACTTTCCCCAAGCAGCTTAAAAAATACATCCCTGACACCTCCACCGATGCGGTGGAGATTGATGAGAAAATAGCTGATCTGGCGGCCACCCATTTCAATTTACAAAAAGATGAGGCCAATGTTTTCATCAATGACGGGCGAAGCTTCCTCTCCACGCCCGATGCCAAACAATATGACATTATACTGGCCGATGCCTATCAGGATATTACCGTCCCCTTCCATATGTCCTCCCAGGAATTTTTCAAAGAGATCAAAAGCCACCTTAAGCCCGGAGGGGTTCTGGTTGTGAATGTTAATATGAGATCCGGGGAGTTCACAGGGGTGCCCGAATATCTGTCCAATACCGTAAAGAGCATTTTCAATAAAGTCTATCGGGTGGATTTGGATGTTGTTACAAACTCCCTTCTCTTTGCCAGCGACGACCCTGAAATTATGGCAAACTACCATGCAAACACAGGGGCTTTAATAAGTGAAGACCATGATCTTCGTCATATCTCGGAGTATGTAGGGAAAAACATGCAGGAAATGACAGAAGCAAGGCTCATCCTGACTGACGACCTTGCTCCTGTGGATATACTCGGGCAGCGTGCCCTTAATGAAATAGTCAATAATGAAATGTCCTATGTTCGTACCCAACTCAAGGGTAAAAGTCTAAAGGAAATTCTTGAATACCTGACCAACTAATGATTCTCTAAGCCATTGGTGGTATAGACCATGCCGGTGGCGGCATCCATGGTCACGGTTGTTCCGCTTCTCAGCACCTCGGTGGCATGCTCCGCCCCGCATATCACGGGGATGTCCAAGCTTAGGCCTACAATGGCCGCATGGGATGTGATATCCCCTTTTTCAGTAATGATCCCCTTGGCTCTGCGTAAGAGGCTCATGAGCTTGTTGGAGGTTTCGGGAATCACCAAAATCTCTCCTCCGTTAAAGCTGGTCATGGCCTCTTCTTCATTATGGCAGACACAGAGGGTCCCCACCACTGACTTTTGAGTAACCCCGATACCCCGGGTGAGAATATTTCCCACAATATGAACCTTGAGAATATTGGTCATGCCAGGAATCCCTATCGGTAAACCCGCGGTAAGCACCACCAGGTCACCGCTTTTTACAATACCGGTTTCCACAGCCTTTTCCACGGCATGCTCAAAGAGTTCGTCACTGCTTTGTTTTTCCTCAAACAGCACGGGAATAATACCCCAGGACATGGCGAGCTGGCGATAGGCCTTCTCGTTGGTCGTACAACCGATAATGGGACATTCCGGGCGGTATTTGGAAATCATCCTCGCCGTACTTCCTGTTTTGGTTACGGTGATGATGGCCGTGGCGTCCAGGTCATGGGCGGTGGTACAAGTGGCATGGCTAATGGCGTTGGTCACATTGGAGGTGGATTCCTCCAGCTCCATATGGCGAAAACGCTTCTTATAATGAATGGCTGATTCGGTGCTCATGGCAATCTTTGCCATGGTACGGACGCTTTCTAGGGGGTATTTTCCAATGGAGGTTTCTCCCGAGAGCATAATGGCGCTGGTTCCGTCGTAAATGGCATTGGCTACGTCGCTGATTTCCGCACGGGTGGGCCTGGGCTTTGAAATCATAGAATCCAGCATCTGGGTTGCCGTGATGCTCTTTTTACCGTGTACCATGGACTTCTTGATCAGCATCTTCTGGATACGTGGCAGTTCATTATAGTCAATCTCAACGCCCATGTCACCCCGGGCTACCATGATCCCGTCACTCGCCATGAGAATCTCGTCAATATTGTCCACACCCTCGCAGTTTTCGATCTTGGCAATAATATGAATATCCTGCCCGCCATGATCCTCCAAAAGCCTACGGATATCAATGATATCGGTGGCCGTCCGGGTAAAGGAGGCGGCAATATAATCAAAACCGTGCTCGATGGCAAACAGGATATCATCTATATCCTTTTGGGATAGATAGGGCATATCCAATTTAACCCCCGGCACATTCAGACTCTTTTTATTCTTAATGATACCGCTGTTCATCACCTTGCAGATAATCTCGGTATCGCTGAAGTCCTGAACCTTAAGCTCCACCAGACCATCATCAATAAGAATCCTTGTTCCTCTTCCTACAACCTGGGGAAGGTTCTTATAGGAGACTGAGACCCTTTCATTGTTGCCCAGACACTCTTCTGTGGTTAGGGTAAACCGATCATTGGCATTGAGCTCCGCCCCGCCCTTTTCAAAAACACCCAACCTTATTTCAGGCCCCTTGGTATCTAGAAGAAGTGCCACGGGCTTTTTCATTTCATCCCGGACTTTCTTAAGCGTAATTACCCGCTTTAAATGCTCTTCATGGCTGCCATGGGAAAAATTCAGACGGGCTACATCCATGCCCTCCAGAATGAGACTCCTCATGATGTTTTCGTCGTCAACCGCCGGACCCAGTGTACAGATAATTTTCGTTTTCCTCATCTATTCAAAACCTTTCTGCTAATTTAACAATACTTAGGCAGAACTCGCTAAAAATCAATGTTTGTACGTGTTTAAAGGATATTCTACCACCATTATATAGCCATTTTAATTTAAACATTAGTCCCTGTTAAAGTCAATGAAAACTGGATGTTGCTTCATAGGGTAAAACATCCTCAGTCAGAGCACGGAGGATTTCGCCCACACTCCAGGCCTGGGCATAGCAGCCTCGGGGAACAATGGGCTCATTACCATCAAATATCTCCGCAACAGAGCCCAGACACCCATCCCGTAAATGGTCGGAGATGGGCTCCAGAAGCCTTCTGGCCATAGCTACACTCTCGGGGCTGTGATTGTGCACCTTGGTGTAGGCGGATATAAAGCCCCCCAAAGGAAAGGCCCAAACCGTCCCCTGGTGATAGGCACCATCACGGGCCATTAACCGACCCTTGTAAACCCCCTTGTATTCGGGATCCAGGGGGGAAAGGCTTCTCAGTCCATAGGTGGCATAAAGGTGTGCATAAACGGTTTCAACCACCTTGATTTCTTTCTCCCTGGGCAGCATGGTATGGGGAAGGGAGACCGCCCAAATCTGATTGGGTCGTATTTTCCCGTCCTTTTCATCCACTACGTCATAAAGGCAGCCTGATTCCTCATTCCAGAACTTTTGGTTAAAGGCTTCCTTTACCCTTTCTGCCAGATGTCCATAGGGCTTGGCATCCTCGTTAAAGCGCCCTGCCAGTTCTTCCATTACCCTCAAGGCATTATACCATAAGGCGTTGATCTCCACCGGCTTGCCATGGCGGGGGGTAACCACCCAATCATTCACCCTCACATCCATCCAGGTCACCTGGTCAAGCCCAGAGCCTGCGTGTATAAGACCATCCGAATCCATATGGATGGAGAAATCCGTTCCTTTTTGATAAGCAGCAATAATCTCCTTAAGGCAGGGATAAATCTCCTGTCTTATAAAGTCCAGGGCCTCCCGGGATTTGCTATAGGTGAGATAGCGCTCTACGGCATAGAAATACCACAAGGAGGCATCCACCGTATTATATAAGGGTTCCTGTCCACGGTCGGGAAACATGTTGGGAACCAATCCATTCTTTACGTAAAGGGCAAAGGTTTTCAGTATCTCTTTACAGTCGTCAAAGCGTTTGGTAGATAGGGTGAGACCTGTCAGGGCAATCATGGTATCCCTGCCCCAGTCAGCAAACCAGGGCAGTCCGGCCAGGACAGTTTTTAGACCCGTGGACTGCCTGGCCACGATGAATTGGTCGGCGGCTTGTACCAGAGCTTCTGCCAGTTTGTCCTGATAACCTGCCCGTGCCTTTAGCCCTCTGATTCTTTCTCTGGCCCCATGGATCATGTCAAAGGCATCCCTCCGGGCATAATCCTGTAAGCCATCCTCGTCAATGGTGCAAATGACAGATAATTTAAGCTTCTCGTAGGGCTTAAGGGATAGGAGGATATCGTAGGGTGTAAAGTGGTTATCAATAGCGGACATCCCCGTTTCAATCTCAGTGACATATTCCATATCCCGCTCATAAACCTCCTGGCGGGGTACGGCCCGGCCATGGCTGAATAAAAAGGAAATGGAAACTTCCTTATTTTTATGCGGAATAAGGCGAATACGTCTGTCTTCTACAGAATGCTCAAAGAGAAGATCCGCCCGTTCGCTGACCTCCCCGTGATCCCGCCAGTTGAACAAGGGCGTGAGCTTAAGCTCACAGGCCCGGCTTCCGTTAAATATCTCATAGCCAAGGGCACAGGTGTTTTTTCCGTATTCAAGGGCGAAGGTTTTGGTAAGATAAACATCCTCTGCCTGATAGATAAAGGTTGGAAGCTCATCATAGATCATGCGTTGTAGATGAAGATAACCGTCCGTGGTCCATCCCGGCTGTCTGTTGGCATAGAGGAGCAGGGTTTTACCCCCCAGAGTCAGTTCCTCATGAATCTTGGACAGCACCAAAAAACGATCCACCGGGGGATGGAGGCTTGCAATCAACAAACCCTGATGCTTCCGGTTATGAGCCCCGACCAGAGAGCTTCCCCCATAACCTCCCAAGCCGTTGGTCACCACCCATTCCTTTCTTAATGCTTCATCCAAGCTTCTCCAATAGCCCTTGCCAAATTCCATCATTCAATTACCTTCCATAAGCATATTTCTACATAAACGGGTGGTAGGCACTTCGGATGAGCTTTTGGAATATTCTAAAGTAAAAGCTCTTCCCTTTAACCTTGCACACCGCCTCTAACAGAAGAAGTTGCGTTAAATTGACTAAAAAAGAAGTGACCGGAGGGCCTATGATCAACCGTCCGTTTTTCGTTCCGAATTTTGATTGCAACAGACTTTCTCTGATATGCGCCATTTTGTTGTGTGCACGAGACTTTATCTTCATCCTCATCGCCTACCAGAAGTTCTGCGATGATGCGGCTAAAAAAGAAAGGCTCTAATTACACCATGCGTATGGCAAACATACTACAGGCGCTGACACAATAACCGCAGGTCAGACACCTGGTCTCATCAATCAGGGAGCGTCCGTCACTGAGGAGGATGGCCTCATTGGGACATATCGTCCGGCATTGGCCGCAGTTGTTACAAAGAGAAGGAACCGCGATAAATTTCTTCTTGCCCCCACTTTTAGAGGGCATTTTATGTTCATTATTGATTCCGTTAAAATAATCCAGATTAAAAAGCAGCTCTTCCTCGGAAACCATGCCCAGAGCCACTGCTGAAATGCCGGGAATTCCGCGGGCGAAGGTCATGGCCTCATCATACCGGTCAATTAGGGTTCCACCCCCCAGGGCTTTCATTATATAAACACCTTTTCCGGCATGAACACAATGGGAAATGGCCTCTAGCATTCCCTCCCTGCTGCCATGGAGAATGCCGATTCCGTCTATATTGATGATGGGAAACACCACATCAATATCCTTGTGATGGGCCGCGGCATTCACAGCCTGAACCGAATGGCTGCTGATACCCACCGCCTTGATGACGCCCCTTGCCTTATAGTCTATGAGACATTCCAAAGCCCCCTGACGCTCCTCAAAGACACTGTCGTCGGAGCGAGCGGCATGGAGATGAAAAATGTCGATGGTTTTTACGTCCAATTGGGTTAAGGCCTCATTTATCGCCTTTTGCATGGATTGATAGTCCTTGGCTGTCGACTTAGTCGCTATAATAGGCCGTATACCCGTGGACTTCATGGCCCGCTTAATGGGCTCATAGGTAAGGTACATCTGCGCTGTATCAATAAAGTTGATGCCTCTTTCCAAGGCTTTTTCAACAATTCGCGTACAAGAAACCATGTTCAGGTTCTTTTGCAGCGGACCAAAGGGCAGGGCACCAAAGCAGATCTCAGAAACCTCCAGGCCCGTTTGGCCCAGCTTATTCATTTTCATTTATCATCACCCTTATCTATTTTACAATTTCAAAGCGGTCATGATCAACGGTTTTTCCAGATTCTATATGGGAGGAGGTGACCACCATCTTGTTGGGATAGACTCTGAAGGTGGTGAACACCGGGTAATTGGCATCATAGAGAACTGTGGTCCAGGTTCTAGGATTAGCATCATAGTATTTTTTACCGGAGCTCCCTCCAGTAATATAGGTGGTTCCCGCACCGATATTAGCCTTTTTCCCGTCGCGCATGGTGGTCCGGATATAGGTATGGTCGTGTCCGTTGAGGACAAGATCAATCTTTACGCGATCAAAAACGGGCTGAGCCAGCTTTCTCAAGTCTGCTTCATCATAAAATCCGGAATAGATGCCCCTATGCATCATAACAATCTTCCATTTCTTATCGGAAGTCTTGCAGGTTTCCTCCAACCATTCCAACTGCTTGGCCATATTCTTCTGGGTATTCAGTACAAAAATCAGGGCGTCCTTGGTCTGGAAGGAGTAAGAGGTTTCCCCAAGGCCTTCCGGTCCGTTATTGGGCAGGGAGAAGTATGACGTAAAATTAGTAAGGGCTTCATCATCATAATACTCATGATTTCCGGGGGCAGCCATAACGGGTATACCTGAAAGGATCCGTGCCCCTGCACCAAAGAATAGATCCCACTGGCTCTTGTTGCCTCCCCTGTCTGCCAGATCCCCACCCAAGAGAATAAAGGCCGGATCGACTGCCTTCTCAACGGCCCTGGAAAGAACATCTCCAAAAACCTGGTACGAGGCCGCATTGGTTGCCTGGGGATCGGTTATGAAAGCAAAGGAGTAAGAGGAATCATAGTTGGGTGTTGTAAATTCATAGACGGCGCTGTACTGTCCCGAGGAATTAGCCAAGCGATACACATAGGTCGTTCCCGGCTTAAGATCCTTCATGGTGACAGAATGAACCCTCATGGGTACCTTTTCGGTCAGATTGACTATTTGGGTTTCCGTACTTGTTCCCGTGGCCACCAGGGCGCCATTAAAGGTACCACTAAAGCTCTTTTTCTCCATATACTGAACCAAGGTTCCCTCCTGGGCTACAGGGGTCAGATAGTTAATCGACATACTCCCGGGATTGGCCGTAAGTGACAGGGACAGGTTCTGGGGAGAAAGACCCGACATTTTTTCACTGATGGTAAGGGCCAGGGTTTTACTGGTCAGTCCTCCCTTATCAGCTCTAACCTTTAGGTTTGTTCCTACAGGAGCCTGGGTCAGCACCTGTGTGCTGGCCTTTCCGTTTTTATCGGTGGTGGCGATGGGGCTGCTCCCACTATCCAGGTAGATTCCAGCACCCTCCACAGGGTTTCCTGCTCTGTCGGTTACTGTGAACGATGTGGTTTCACCCACGGAAGTTCCCGAGGCCTTGAGGCTCAGTCCAAAATCCTTGGTAGCCGTCATGGACGGAAGAATAAACCTAAGGCTGGATTTATTGTTGGCCACGAGCATGGCTCCAAATCCCAGACTGACCTGAGTGGTATCCTTGGCGGTGCTCTTGGCCTTGAAGGTCATGGTTCCAACCTTGGCCAAAGCCGCGGAGGAAAGGGAAGTCAGATTATCAATTTCGATCAAGATTTTCCCGTTTTGCTCATCTACCCTATGGTTGATAATCTTTCCTTTTTTAACCCAGGCCTCTAAAGCGATTTGCTTGCCACTGGTTTTGGTATCGGCATCCACCAGTTCCAGCGAGGTGGGATCATAGTCAAAGGAAACATAGATCTTTTTGAGATTTTTAGGATTTTTAATACTCAGGGTGGTTGTAAAGCTTCCCCCAGTATAGAAGGTGGGGCTGGATTCCGCAATAAGCTGAGGCGCTCCAGTATCCACGGTAAAGAAAACCGATGAGGTGCTTGTATTCCCCGCCATATCCGCATACTTGACAGTAAGCTGATGGAGTCCGTCTCCCAATGTGCCTCCAACACCCAGCTCACCGGTCAGGGTGACCCCACCGTTGATGGATAAAGCGTAGTTTGTTATGGCCACACCATCCATCAAAACCTGAATGGACTGTGTGTTGATCCCTGATCCTCCCGCCTGGTCGGACAGTTGGATATTCAGCGGAACAGGCATTGCTTTGAATACCGCTTGATCTTTAGGAGACTGGATCTGTGCGGAAGGTGCCTGGGTATCCTGGGTGCCCACCCCATAAACTGCGCTGATTCGGTCTATGTAGAGGGTTCCCTTGGTGCGAAGCTCGTCTCTGGAGCACATAATTCGAATGGGGGTTTCCAGGGTGAAGGGCCCCTGCTTACCTGCGGGTATGGCTGCCTCCAGATACTTCCATCCGGTAAAGTCAATCCCACCGCTCTGTGTATCGGGCCTGTATTCTTTCACAAAGTCAACATCAAAGCTCTGACCGCTTGCATCCTTCACTTTTGCTCTCAGCCAGGTTTTACCGCCATCACCATAGACCCACATGCCAATGGCCGTAGGATTTTTTTCTAGAGTGATGGGGGCCTGCGCCTTGGTATTGGGGTCTATTCTGAAGGCATAGAGACCTGCTGTTCCATTTTCAACACCATTGTCCAGGGTGAAATCATAATCAATCTTTAGAAGCTTGGTTCCCGATTTGGCCAGTTTGGAGTCCTCCACTACCGAAGCATTACCGGATTTAGCTCTCACAGTAGAAAAGCTCCAGGAAGAACCATTCTCGAAATCCTCAATGACACCGGGGGTGTCGGCAAACACCACATCTACATAGGCCACAGCCGAGCCGTAGCTCACAACAATTCTGCCCTTACCGGATGCGGCTTGGGCCGCAGTAAAGACACCTTCCTGGGTGATGGAACCGATATTTCCTTCAACAGCCCAGGTGAATACGTTATCGGGAGCCGTTACCTTAGTGCCTTGATAGTAAGCTTCGACGCTTAGATCAATACTGCTTCCGGGTGTTACCGAAATCGTACTCTTTGAAGGCTTAAGGGAGGTTACAGTTGATAAAACGGTCAATTGCGCCGTTCCAAAGGCATAACCGCCTCCGGCCATTATCTGGTAGGTGCCCGGGGCAGCCGTCACGGTGAGCAGCCCATTGGCATCTATGGTTCCGGCATCCGTCCCCCAAATCATATTTTGGGGCAGGGCTGCGGGAAGATAATAATCATCTGTGGCCAGGGCTGTAAGCTGTATTGTTCCTTTGGGCAGGGCATACGCCGTACCAGGATAAATATGTATCTTGGTGGCCTCGGTACTGGCCTGTGCCGACCCATTCCTGATAGCCATGCTTTGCTTTGAAATCAGTAGAATACCATTGGCGTTCGCTCTCTCACTCCCATCCGAAGGGGTATTAATAATCTTCGGACTGGCATAACCGGGCGTTCTGGATATCATGGACGAAGACCCGCCACCATCCAGCTTCAAGGCATGAACACAACCCAGATCATACAGGAATTGAGCAATTTCCTGACTGGATGCCCCTTGGCTTGCTGTTATTCTACCGTCCACCTGATAGAGAACGATTTCACCATTGGCCTTCACACCGATGGCGGAAGTGGGATTGTAGTCTTTGGTGGCAAGGCCACTGGTTATGGTACCATTTTGAATGAGGATTTTATCGCCGCCGACCACCTGTTGCACATCGGTCCATTTGCCGCTTGGATCATTAAACTGAAAGCCTATCTCATCTCCCACCTTGATTTGAGTCATATCCGTATAGCCCGGCTTATCGTTTCTGACAGACAGGACCAACTGGTTTTCTCCGATGGGAGTGGCAGTGGCATTAGCGCGGATTTCTGAAACTGTGGCAATGACCATCTTTCCTATGGCAGCTTGTCCCATGGTAAGATTCATGATAATTTCTAGGCTTGGCACCGTGGAGCCGGTGTTGGCTCCAAAATCTCTGCTAAACAGAAAAGCCCCCACGTCGGATTGAGCCTTATTGAAACGTGCCACAGAAAACTCTTTTCCATTGACAATTCCTTTGATGTTGATGTCGGGAGTACCGATGACAGACGAGCCATCCGCCTTAAAGCCTATGCCAAACCAGCCGGGATTATTTGAGCTGATAAGACGACCATCCTCAACAACCACCCCGATGGGCACGCCGGTGGTGAGATTGTAAAAATCCCCGTTAACACCGCCAATAACCGCCAGCCCTTTCTTTTCGAACTCTTTGGATAAGGCAGTTAATGTTTTTCTGCTGCTTGTGCTGCTTCCTGCCGAAACCACAAGCTGGGCATCGGAGGTAAGAGGATTAAAGGTAATCGTACGACCGGTCTTAGGCGTACCATCGGCATTTTGAGCTTGCCAACTGTTAAGGATAACCCCTTTGCCTATTTCCGTCTCGTTTTGAGAAATGATGCGTGTTTGACCGGAGCCGGTTATATACGCCAACGCCCTGCCATTCAGGCAGATTGTGAAGATCATGGTGATACAAAGAAAGAGTGCTATTACTGCATTCGTGCTGCTTTTCCTATTTCTTCTCATGTAAGAACCCCCTGGTACTTTTTTAGGAAACTCATAGGAAAAGCTTAACATAAAAAGCCTGTCTCAGACAGGCTTTTTATGTTAACAGTGTATTTCGGTTCTGTTACGCTAAAGAGAAAAATATCCCTATAAAGGCTCATTTTAAACAATAAAAGGTGTTATTTTACATAGATCACTGTGCTTAAGGGGGGTAGGGTCATGCTTCCTCCTGTTGCCTCAAAGCCCTCCTTGGTCTGACAGAATTTCAGGGTATAGCCTGCGGTGTCTAATTGAAGCGTCTGGGCTTCCTTGGAGAGATTATGAATAACAAGCGCCGTCTGGTTCTCGCTGGTCATGGAATAGAGTACGATGGCATTATTACCTGATTCCAGGGCCTTAAACTTACCTGCATACAAAGCCTCGTTCTCATTTTTTACACGAATCAACCGCTTGTAATGGGTCAGCAAGGAGTTTTCATCCTTTTCCTGTACAGAGACAGGGGTGACGGCATCCTTGTATTTATTTTCACGCCATCTTGTCTCCATGGGATCATCTCCCCACATATAGGGCAGACGGATATCCTCATCGGGCTTGGCACCAAACATGCCGATTTCCTCACCATAGTAGATATAGGGAGTGCCTTCAAGGGTAAGATAGATGCTGGCAGCCATCTTCATCAGCTCAGGCTTTCCATTAACGGCGCTTATAATTCTGTTCTGATCGTGGTTGGAGAGAATAGGCGCATCCAGATAGTTAGGATTGGCCTCAGCATAGATTTTATAATTGTTCTCAATGGACTTGGCAAGATAATTATCCTTGCTGCCTCCTGCCTTAATAGCGGTGGTGATCTGATTTCCAATGCCGATATGGAAGGTGGAATCAAGAGAAGGCAGATAGGTTGCCCTTGTCCTCACATTGTCCTCCAGAACCTCACCTATGATCATAGCTTCAGGCTTAACCTGATGGCAGTGGTCAGTGAATTCCTTCCAAAAGCTAACGGTCTTCTCAATTCCGCTGGCCATATTAGGAAGCTCTGCACTGCCGTATATATGGGGAACAGCATCCAGTCTGAAGCCGTCAACACCCCGCTCTAGCCAGAAGCTTGCCACATTCTTCATTTCCTTCCTCACTTCAGGGGTATCATAATTGAGGTCAGGCATACCGCTCCAAAAGATAGCATAATAAAAGGCATTTCCTAATTTATTCCATACCTTGTGGCCCCATACGCTGGCATTGAGATTGTAGCCCTCGGTGCCGTCATTGGTCCAAGTGTACCATTTACGGAAGGGACTCGTGGGATCTGCGGACTGGATAAACCAGGGATTCTTATCACTGGTGTGATTAAGAACCAGATCCATAACTATCGATATCCCGCGCTTATGGGCCTCGCTGACCAGGTTGTCAAAGTCGGCCAGAGTTCCATAGTCCGGGTTGATATCATAATAATCGGTTACATCATAACCATGGTAGGAAGGGCTCTTGTTGATAGGCATCATCCAGATACCCGTCACACCCAGATCATGGGTGGTTTCGGGATTCCCATCATTGAGATAATCCAGTTTTTGTGTCAGACCCTTCAGATCTCCAATGCCATCTCCGTTGGAATCGGCAAAGGCTCTGACGAATACCTCATAATAGACGCCCTGTCGGTTACCCGTGGCATTTTGCTTCACTGTGCCCAAACCATAGACGGGGTCCACAGGTGTTGCCTCTGGAGTGGCTATAGCCGATGGTGACACTGTGGGAGCAGGAGAAATGGTGGGGGAAGCATTCTGACTGCATGCCGCCAGTGAAAGGGTGAGAATAAGTGCTATGACCAGCGCCGAAAGCCGTTTTAAACCTTGAGCCATAGTGTTAGGTTCCTCCTTAAGGTTTTTATTTCTCTGTTTAAAAAAGCCGATAATCGAAATTACCGGCTAAAGGGTGAAGGAAAACATCCAGAACTACTCTTTAACAGCACCCGCTGACATAATGCGCACCAGGTACTTTTGATTGAAGGCAAAAATGATAACAAAGGGAATGGCTATGAGCAGGGCGCCTGCTGCAAACTGTGTGAAGTTATCGTTGGATCGCCCATTGATCATTTCATACAGACCCACGGCCAAGGTTTTGTTTTTATCGCTTCTTAGGATGAATCGCGGTAGGATAAAGTCCATCCAAGGCTGGGTAAAGCTGGTCACTGCCAGGAAGGCCACCATGGGTAAGGTATTGGGAAGTATGATCCTCAGGAAGGTCGTGAGATTTCCCGCACCATCCATCTTAGCAGCTTCGTCAATACTCCTGGGTATGGTATCAAAATACCCTTTCAGCAGCCAAGTATTGTAGGGGATGTTTCCGGCCGTATAAACCAGAATCAAGCCCATAAAGTTATCTGAAAGGCCTAACCTGTTCAAAATAATGTATATGGCAATCATGCCCACTGCACTGGGAAACATCTGCAGTACCAGAAAGCTGACCATGGCCATTTTTTTAAAGCGGAATCTGAACCGCGAGAAAATATAAGCCGTAATAAGGACAATGACAGTAGTCAGCACGGTGTTGATACAGGCAATGATTAAGGAATTCTTATACCAGCTCAAATAATTGGTCTTTGTAAATAGCCTGGTAAAGTTTTCAGTGGTGGGGTTATTGGGTATGGGCAGAATATTCATGGATGCCAGAGATTTGCCCTGATTAAAGGCTCCCGCTATGGCAAAGGCTATAGGGTATATAACAATCAGTGCCAGAAGGATGAAAAATGTATAAACAAAGATATAACGAATGACCGTCAATGCCTTTTTCATCATAATTCACCTTCCTTAAATGATTTTGTTTGCATAAAGTTGTAAATAGCAAAGGGTGCTATGACAATGAATAGAAGCAGGGCGACCACCGAGGCTCTGTTATACAGCCGCTGATCCAAGGTGAGCTTATACATCCATGTGATAAGCGTATCGGTTGTTCCTGCAAAGGATTGGGTCGTAAGCGTATCCGGAGGATTACCGTTGGTCAGGAAGAAGACACCTCCGAAGTTATTCATATTATATGAGAAACTCATAATCATGAGGGGTATTGTCTGATATAAAAGAAGGGGCAGAGTAATGTACTTAAATTTCTGAGATTTACTAGCACCGTCTATGGTTGCCGCCTCAAAAACATCCTGAGGCATGGAGGTCATGATACCGGTAATCATCAGCATGAAGTAGGGGAAGCCCAGCCAGAGGTTGACAATGAGAAGCATAACCTTGGCAAGGGTGGTATCAGAAAGCCATGGAATCGCATCCTTTTGAAGGACGCCGATGGCCTGGAGCCAATCCACAACACCGAGCTCTCTTAAGCCACGGGTAATGGGACCGAATTGTCCGTTGAGGAGGATTGCCCAGATAAAGAGGCTGATCATGGCCGGTACAGCATAAGGAAGAATAAAGATGGTTCTAAAGAATCCCTTAAGCTTAATTTCCTTGTCATTAAGGGCTAGAGCAATAAACATACCGCCAAAATAGCAGGTCAATGTACCGATCAGAGCCCATTGGAAGGTCCACAAGGCCGTCCTGGCAAACCCCTGGGCATATTGTTTCATATTGATCATGTCTTTAAAGGTTTGTAGCCCCACCCAGTCCACCGTATTATTGGGAGGGATATGGGAGGGTGCGGAGTAGTTTGTAAAGGCGAGTAATACGGCAAAGACCAAGGGTATCACCACAAAAAATGAGATCATTACAAATGCGGGAGACAGTGCGGTATAGGCAAAGGCCTTCTCCCCCAGATCGCTCAAAAACTGACGAGTATTCTGATATTCACCAGAGTTCTCCAATGCTTTTCCATGCTTCCTGGCATCGACAATATTTACTATATAAATACTAATAATGCCGACAAGAACGACACAGGCAATGAGGCCGTCGAGCATCATCCAAGTAGAATTGTCTCTTTGCGCAACAGGTAGGTTATTCTTTTGTTCCCCAAGGGTAATCAACCCTTTGATGGCTTTAAAAATAGTACTGGCATTGAACAGAACAATAATTTCGAAAATGGCAAAGATGATTCCCTTAACATATTGCTTTAAAACAGCGATATGTCCTAGTCCCATAAACAACGCTGAGGCAATGGGTGCAGATATACTTGCTCTCTTTGTCATTCTATGTGTCCCCCTTTCCCTACTCTTTTATTTATTTATAGCAACGCTTATTTTCATTGTTATGATGGATGACCGGAAATAGGCCAAAGACCTCTTGTGATCCATCCATCCTGTAAAAATCTTTTAGTCGCCTCGAAGAAATACTGAATTCTGAGTGGCAGGTTACTATTAATTGTTGACCGGCCTCGGGAAAACAAGCTTCCCTTCATAATTTAGGAAATAAAAGGCGATTCCGGTTTTCGGAACCGCCTTTTACTGTTTTTAATTATTGAGCGGCTTCAAGAGCAGCTGCTGCAAGGTCAAGTTCAGTCTTGATATCGCTACCATTCCAAATGTTAGCATAAGCAGATGCCATAGAAGGCCAGTAGGTGTTCATAGCAGGGATGCTAGGCATGGGCTTGGAGAAACCAAACTGCTCCAGGATACCAGCATGTGCATCATCAGAGATAGCAACATCTGTGCGGGGAGGAATCTGGTTGGTGATTTCATAGCGCTTCAAAAGAGCATCCTTGGAAACGAGGAAGTTAGCAAACTTCTGAGCTTCGTCGGCATTCTTTGAGAAGGATGATATGTACATTGCACGGATACCTGAGAAGGACTTAGGAGGAGTATCATTACCAGGAAGCTTAGGCAGTGAGGTTACACCAAAATCAACGCCTGCTTCTCTATAGGCTGAGATAGACCATGGGCCTGTAACAGCCATAGCAACGGTGCCGTTCTGGAAGCCTGCGCTCATGAAGTCGCCGGTCAAGTCAGCGGCATCTACATCAAGGTATTCTTTTCTAAACTTCTGGAAGTAGTCAAGAGACTTGATAGCTTCGGGGCTGTTAACCATGTGCTGAGCCTTATCGGTTCCGTTAGGACCAAAGAGGTCTGCGCCGTAACCGGAAAGGAACATATAATTGAAGTAGCCGTCGTCTACGTCCCAAACAATGGCGTATTTACCTTCGGAAGGCTTGTTAAAGGTTTTTGCAAACTCTTTAACTTCGTCCCAGGTCTTTGGAGGATTCTGCAAGAGAGCCTTGTTATAGAAAAGAGCATAGGTTTCAATAGCTGTAGGATAACCATAAAGCTTTCCATCATAAGAAGTTGCATTGATAGCAGCTTCAACCATTGAGCCTTTTACGTCATTAGCATTAGCGTTTTCTAAAATAATACCGCCAACGATCATTTCGCCGAGTTTATCGTGAGGAGCTGCAAATACGTCAGCACCTACACCGGCAGGACCGTCGAGCTGAAGTCTCTGAGCAGCATCAGTGTGAGCAACAGGCTCAACAGTGATGGTTACATGAGAATTATCTGCCATGTAGAGTTTTGCCATCTCTTCGATAAAGAGCTTTTCATTTCCGTCAGATTCCCAAACCTTGAGGGAAACAGGCTCTGCGGGTGTGGCAGACTCGGTAGGAGTTGCACTGGCAGATTCGGATGGTGTGGGGGTGGGATCGGTGGTAGCAGGCTTTTGTCCACAAGCGGTTGCTAGCGTTGCAACCATAACTAAAGCGAGGACTAAAGCGAGAATACTACGCTTCTTCATTGAAATTTCCTCCTTATACATTTTTCCTTGAGGCTATGCCTCTATTTTTTAGAGCAAGCGTTTGCACACGCCATGTTCTAATTATAAATGCACATGATAATTTTGTCAATAAATATTAAACAAATTTTTATATTGCATATGGCCTCATCTTTGTCATAATATATAATTTCACCACTTTACAATAATCGAAACACTGGTTATTTATTCCCTTCCTGCAATATTCCTTAAGAAATGACCTATGGACAAGTTTGTTGCGCAAATTTCATAGTTGTGAAACTGACTGTAACACTTAGCGCCATAATCTGCATGTCTACTGGTTTTATATGTATATTCTTATCATTTTTTGTGCAATCGATTACATTTTGGGTTAATAACTAAAAAGTTTCGCTCTGCTTCTAGGTATGATATGATGGTAAATGTGAATGACATGATCTATTTTTATATGAAAGGATGATCGTATGTTCTGTAACAAATGTGGAAACGAGCTGCCGGAGGGTGCTAGTTTCTGCACCTCTTGCGGTGCTAGGCAGAATAATTCCATGGATACCCCACCAGCGATTGAAAACAAGGAAACCCCTGCCATACCTCCCCTTGGAGACTACACCCAACAAGTGAACCCTTACCCTGTAGAGCCTGAGATTAAGCCTAAAAAGAAACGTATCGCTTTAAAGGTTGTCCTTGCACTTGTTCTGATTCTGGTGTTAGGAGCAGGCGTCACCGTGCTTGGATACTATACCTTCCTGCCTGCAAAGACCACGCTGTTAATCGCCCAGTACTCAAGCGTTCTGAGTAGCTATGATACCTTTGATAAGGAACTGACCCAATATGAAAATAAGTTCCTCAAACCACTATTCGAGGATACCCTTGCAAATGAGAGCGAGCTGTCATTCTCACTGGATAGATCCTTGCTTGAAATGAGCGAATTGGATCCAGAAACCATCAGCCTTGTAGAAGAGAGCCTTAAGAACCTTTCTCTGTCCTTTGGCTATGGCATAGACGCAAAAAATGAGAAGCAGAAGATGAATATTGGCCTTAATTACATGAAAAACCCTGCCCTCTCGGCCAACTTTTATTTAAATGGAACCCAGTTTGGGCTTGGTGTTCCCGAGCTTTTCGAGAGAACCATTGTTGGTGATCTTAAAAACTTGGATAACTTGCCCAACCTTATGCCCGATGTATACGAAGAGGACTTAAACCTTATTGAAGACATGGATCCCTGGATGTCTGTAAAAGCCTATGATGAGATTAAGATCGACAGAAAAGCCCTCAAAAATGTCATGAGTGATTTTTCTCAGACCTTAGTGAAAAGCCTTGACTCCTCCGATATGTCCATTAAGAGAGGCAAGACCACCGAGCTCTTTGGCAAGGACACCAAGTGCCAGGAAATCACCATAGAGCTGGATCAAAAGGCTCAGAAGAAGATCATTGGCAACCTTTTAACCATGGCAAAGGACAATAAGGATTTCTATGATCTTACCATAGGCAATTTACTCAAGTTTATGGATATTTTAGCTCAAAACCCCGTGTATGCCGATCTTTTAGAGGAGCTGGATCTTGAGGAAACTCTAAGCAAATCCAATTATAAGGCGACTTTGCTGGATCTTAAAGGCTCCTTGGAGGAATCTTTGTTCCTTGAGGAAATTGTCGTAAAGGTCTACATAAAAGGTTTGGAAATCGTTAAATACGATTTTTCCATCCCCGTTGAGGATGAAGAGCTGATTTTGACCATTGAGGTAGAGAATGACGGCCTATCCCATAAGACCAAGGTAGCCCTTTCCGGCGATATGTATGATGAAAGCCTGTCTATGACACTTGACGTAGAAAAGAAGCATGACTCGGCCTCGGACACCTCCGATCTTCTTGTGGAATTGAATCTGGATGCCGACACCTATGATTTTGTGGGTAATATGAATTTATCCCTTGAATCCAAGGAAAAATCCCAGTCTAAAAACGAGGTGGCCCATGAAATCACTACTTCTTTAAAAGTCGAAAACGATACCTATGGCGATAGTGAAATAGTGGAAATGAGCGTGGACATTAGTGGCACCAAGGTGCGCAACAGTAAGCATCTGGTAACCGAATCAAGCTACCAGGGTAATTTGAATTTGACTGTTCCCAATGAATTTGATCAGTCCCTGGGTATAGGCTTTGCCCTGGATTCCCAAACGACTTATGGGGAGAAGATTGAAATCCCCACACCGGATCAGACACTGGATCTGGCTACCGCCACCCAAGACGATATTGATGAAATTATCTATGAAATCTACGATAAGCTTGGAGCTATCCAGATGTTGATTGAGGGCATGATGTAAGAACCTGAAAAATCTTTAAGAGGAGGCGTGATGCCTCCTCTTTTTTTGTCTAGGTTTATGCTGTTGGGGTCTTGGTGAACCGCCTGAAGGCGATAGCCATGAACACCACCGACAGACCCGACAGAATCAAGAGGGCTGGCAGAGCAAGCACCATCTGTCCGGGAGCCGCATAAAGGTTTGTTATTGCTTGGAGAGCCCAGCCCTGAGGCGTCATGCGCGCCAGCTTCATAAGCTGGGAAGGTACCCCCAGCAGATTCCAAAGGCACCCGCCAAGGATACCGGTGATCAAAGCGAAAATCGGTGCGAAGGCCTGAAGCTGGTGTGGGGTTTCCAAAATTGACGCCAAAAGCATGCTTATGGCCGAAACACACAGGATGTAGACCGTCATAACCAGCCAGGACAACGGATCTTTAAGAAGAGGCGTATTGAATATGTAGCGCTGAATCCCTTCGAAAATAAAGGTGAGCAGTAATCCTAGGGTGGACAGGGCGCCGATATTTGCAGCGAAAAGTGGCAGGGCTGTTGCTTTAATGGAGAGTATCCGCTGTAGCGTGCCATTGGCCTTTTCTTCACAAAGCCAGCTGCTCCCAAAAAGAAGACCCATCATAATAAAGAGAATCAGCAACCCAAGGGATGCAGCAGTAAACGAGGGCACCGTAATTGATGTTTCGCCTTGCGGCAGGGCCTCAACCTCTTCATAGGTGATGGTCATAAGGGGCTTGGGTTGCCAGTACTCTTCGACCCTGCTTTTTATCTGTTCTTTTTCCAGTCCGGAGGTATCCATTCCTTTATCCGTAAAGCTGTTACTGATCCATTGGTAGGCGAAATAACCCGAGTAAATCCTCAAGGCCTCACTGCCTATAATCTCCTTGATTAGCTCAGCCGAATAGGTATTGGGGGATTTGATTACCGTAATCGTGTCTTCAAGCTGTCCATCAGCCAGATGTTCTGAAAAACCTTTCTCAATAATCACCATGGCCTCTGCCTTGTCCTGCCTAAGGAGGTTTAGCCCTGTCTGGTAGTCAGTCTCCTGGGTTTTAAACCCTTCCTTTTGTGCAAAGCGCTTGCACAGCCTTTCGGAGTCATCGGTTCTATCCTCATCGACTACGATAAGCGGCACATAACCCAGCTTTTCTTTTCTTTGGGCATGGCCCGTCACCATGGATAATAGTAGAGGAATGATGATAAAGGCCATAATAAACCATTTATCCGAGAAGATCACCCTTAATCGGTAGAAATAAAGCATCAACATTTTCATGAGGCCACCCTCCGTCTCTGTAAGCCAAGAATGAGAGCGGAAGCCAAAAAGTAGCCTCCGGCTATCATGATAAGCGGAACACAGCTTATAAAGACCTCTGCCAGACTCTCCCCATACAGGGCCTTTAGAAAGCCCTCGGAAGCCCAGCGATTAATGGTCAGAAGACTGAAGATCCTGCAGTATCCAGGCAGGGACGACAGCGGGAAAAGGCTCCCCCCCATCACAGCCATGAGGAGTATGGATAAATTAGCAATCAGATCCGCCGAGCTTCCCGTCCCCGCAAGACTGGCAACAAAAAGGGAGAAAGCACCGGCAGCCAAGGTTGTGGCCATAAAAACTGGGATCATGGGGCCCAAGGAGGCCAAGAGATATTCTCCTCCAACCATGACTATAAAGCTAAAGATAATTGCAAATTGTACCAGAGATATAAGAAAAGAAATGGACAGCTTGGAGAGAACCGTCTCCCAACCCCTTGTAGGCGCCACATTTAATCTGGTGAGAATCCCCAGGCGTCTCTCTTCTGTCATAAGCTTCATGCAGGGAATGGTGGAAAAGAGGATGAAGACAGCCAGGAGGGAAAGGGCATAATAGACCACTGGGTTGGTGTCAGGCTTATCGAGCTTTTTTTCATCAATAAATACCTTTCGGTTGAGAACCTGCTGGATGTAGACCTCATTGGCCTTGAGGATCTCCTGATAGAGCTCTTCGTCCGTGTAGCCTGCCTCAAGCCCTACATCATAAATCACGTTAAGAGAAGCCAATCCGGAGGAAACAGCCGTGGATCCCACGAGCGCGATGTTTCTGACCAGCCTAGATTGCAGATAATGAAGATCTGAACCGATCACCTTGCCATCCATGGGCTCCCAATGGTCGATGCTATTGACCAAATCCCGTGGAATCACGATGGCTGCCGCCGCCCGTTGATTCTTGATGTGCTCCCTGGCTTCTGCCTCATCTCCATAAATCACCCTGTCAACAATACCCAGGTTTTTAAGCTGCGAGGCAAGCAATCCCGTCCAAGACGATTTATCCTCCTCAACCAGAACAAGATTGAAGGGCTCCACAAAGGTATTGTAATTAATTAGCGGAGACAAGGCCAGAGCAAACATCAGGATGATCAGTAGCGGCATGAAAAGAAGGAGCAGCAGGGCTTTAATATCCTTCAATATAATTTTTAAATCGTTGACCCATAAGGTCGTAAAGACCGGCATTTTACCTTTCCTCCAACCTAAGCATCAATTGCTCCAAATTTTCGGCAGAGGTCTTTTGGAGAACCTCTTCAATGGTGCCCAAATAAAGCAGCCGGCCTTCCTGAAGGACGGCGATGCGGTCACACAAAAGCTCAAGCTCATCAATATAGTGACTGGTGATAATCATGGTGCAGCCTTGCCTTTTAAGGTCCCGAATGAGCTCGGCAATGGTTGCCCGCGAGAGCACATCCACGCCGGCTGTGGGTTCATCCATGATCAGGATGTCGGGCTTATGAAGAAGCGAGGCCGCAATGTTTAAGCGTCTCTTCATCCCCCCTGAAAAGGTTCTCACTTTATCATTTCTCCTGTCATAGAGCTTAAGGAGGCGAAGCACCTGGTCAATGCGCTCATGTCTGACCTTTCCATCAAGGCCATAGAGACCACCCCAGAAATTTAGATTATCAAAAGCTGAAAGCATGGGGTAGAGCGCAATTTCCTGCGGGACATACCCCAGCCTGGCTCGTATGGCCTCGGGCTTTTTAAGAATACTCTTCCCGTCAATGAAAATTTCGCCTGCTTCAGGCCGATTGATGGTGGCAAGCAAAGAAATACAAGTGGATTTTCCTGCCCCGTTGGGACCTATGAGTCCAAAGATTTCGCCTCTATGGATGTCTAAGGAAATATTGTCAAGAGCTTTGCGCTTTCTATATTTCTTTGTGACGTCTTTTATAGAAATAATCGGTAGACTGTCCATTCTCTTTTTAGTTTTTCCTTTCTGATTATTGGGTCTTATGTCAACTTGAAAGTAGTGTTCATCCCTAGCAGGCTAAAGCAGTCCTGTCCATAAAATCTTATGCCTCATCCCTTACAATTTTACACGAAATAGTTTTTGATTACATCCTATAATACTAAGCTTTTGAAGCGCCACATATTTCTTTACATAATAAAAAAAACAGCCCCCATGGGCTGCTTTTTTTATTATGCAAAATTATTTCTTCTTACCCTTAGCTGCAGCAACCTTTTCCTTCAGTTCCTTGCCTGCCTTGAAAACAGGAGCCTTGGAAGCAGGAATCTTGATCTTAGCCTTGGTACGGGGATTAACGCCGGTACGAGCCTTGCGCTCTCTAACGTCAAAGGTACCAAACCCAACGAGAGTAACCTTTTCGCCCTTTGCCAATGAGCCGCTCACGCTTTCAATGATAGCATCAAGAGCAACACCTGCATCCTTCTTTGTCATTTCTGCCTTTTTTGCAATTGCATCAATAAGATCCGCCTTATTCATGTCAACTCTCCTTTCGGATATTTATGGCACATAATGCCAAGTAATTTTATACCCATATTATTTCATAAAACAACATAAAAAGCCATCATTTTTATAAATTTTTTTAATTTTCTAGTGGTTAAAATGTGTACCCGGGCGGGTTGACCTCCTTGTCGAACGCTATAACCTGCATAAACAAACAGTTTACGGGGTTAGCCTAAAACTCCCTTTTGGGCTTTTTCCCCTAGGCCAAAACAGCTAAAAGCCAGATATACCAGGCTATTTCACACAATTACATATTGCCTTAGCCAAAAAAGGTTCTTGATGGTAAATTATAAGGTTAACTTTTTTCTTTCCTTATGGGCTTTGAATAGATCGTTGCAAATAAAAGAAAGCTAAACTGTAACTTCGTCACTTCTCCCGGGCGCTTGCAGATGGTAAGCTTCTGGTCATACAAATGTAACAGACTATACTAATGGAAAGGAAGGCATTGATTATGAAACTGAAAAACCTTTTAATCAGCTTACTGGGTCTTTCTCTTTTTTCCTTCTCCTCCTGCTCAAAGGCGGTTAATTCAGTAACTAATATATCCCCCAAGGATGCATTGGAGTTACTCAAAGGAAACAGCAAGGCGGTGCTTATTGATGTGAGAACACCGGAAGAGCACAAGTCTCTGCGCATACCGGGCAGCGTTCTCATTCCCGATTACGAGATTAAGGAGAAAATAGAGGACACTGTTCCTGACAAGGATACAACTATCATCGTTTATTGCAGAAGTGGGAACAGAAGCAGTTCAGCGGCAAAAACCCTTATGCAAATGGGCTATAACAAGGTCCTCAACCTGGGTGGGATTATTAATTGGCCCTATGATACCGAAGGGGACTGATGTTTTACAATAGAAATCTTTTGAGGAAACCGTTTTCTTTTTCCTTTTCTTGTGCTATCCTACCTCTAGAGTACACTTTTGGAGGATAACCATGAAGATTCTAGTGGCAGGGCTGACAAATATTGAAACAACTTTAAGGATTGAAGGCTTTCCTATAGCCTATAATCCAGTGAATTACCCCTATTTTGGCGTAGCTTCAACGGTTTCCGGTGTGGGAATCAATCTTGCCAAGGCCCTGACCACGTTGGGCGATCATGTGGATTTGCTGAGCCTGACGGGCCGGGATATGCAGTATGAATCAGTAAGGAAGGCCCTTGCTGAGAACGGTGTTGAAACCGAGCATGTTCTCCCCCTTATTAAAGAAACGCCCCAATCGGTCATACTTTATGACCCCCAGGGGAAAAGGCAGATCTATACCGATTTGAAGGATATTCAGGAGGCGGTTTATCCTGAGGACATTGCCCTGGAAGCTATAAAAGCCTGTGATATTGCAGTTCTTTGCAACATTAATTTTTCAAGACCCCTGCTTGCGAAGGCCAAGAAATTGGGCAAGCCTATCGCCACAGATGTTCATGTGCTGAAGGATATTCATGATGCCTATAATTCTGACTATATGCGTCATGCAAATATCCTTTTCATGAGCCATGAAGGCATCACCGAAGACTACGAGAGCTTTGCACGAAAGGTTATCGGTGAGTATGACAATGACATTCTTGTTATAGGTCTTGGTTCTGAAGGGGCCTTGCTGTATGTCAAAAAGGATGGATTCATAGGCCGGTTTAAAGCAGTGAGAACCCGTCCCATCATCAATACCATTGGCGCCGGAGACAGCCTGTTTTCCTGCTTCCTCCACTATTACGCCAAAACCTCGGATCCCTATCTGGCCATCAAGCATGCTATTGTGTTCGCCTCCTGGAAGATCGGTGAAAAGGGTGCCGCCCAAGGCTTTTTAAGTGAAGCAGAGCTGGAACCGTTGTTTCTTGAAAAGAAAGAGGAGATTTAGGTCTCCTCTCTTTTAATGGTGCTCAATGGTACAACAATCCTCAATGAAACTGCTTGACTCAGGTTTAGTGCCTGTGTTACAATATTCAAGCGTGCTAATCAAGCACTTATAAATACTTATGGAGAGATGGCTGAGCTGGTCTAAGGCGCACGACTGGAAATCGTGTGAACGCTAATACCGTTCCGAGAGTTCGAATCTCTCTCTCTCCGCCACAATGTAAAATCAAGCATTTCAGACGATGGAGTGCTTGATTTTTTATTTTCTTTCAAGCAAATCTATACGCACGATTTTTGAAGTAAAATTCGGAAATCGTGTGCTATCTTTTAAGGCTTCACACGCATTAAGTCCTCAAAATTTATAAAGGATGGTGCGTACTATGAGAATCAAAATTCAACAGCAGCAAGAAACAAAAAGCATTAAGGAAGCCTTTGATGAGTTCATTAGGTATTGCAAAGTAAAGAACCTCGCAAAGGATTCAATTCTCTTTTACGAAAATTGCTTTAAGAGTCTTACCAGATTCATCTCCCTCGACTTAAGAGCATCCCAAATCAGCCTTACAACCGTTCAAGATTATATTCTGTGGCAGAAGTGTATTCCCATTACTGCAACGGCTATAAACGCTAATATAAGGGGTATACGGGCATTTCTCTATTATTGTATGAGGTTAGGCTATACACCAAAGTTTTCAATTGAACTTATCAAAGCAGAAAAGAAAGTAAAGGTTGTCTACTCAGATTCGGAATTACAATTGTTATTGAAAAAGCCAAACATTAAAAAATGCTCATTTGCTGAATTTAGGAACTGGGTTATAGTGAACTATGCACTGGCAACAGGAAATCGGGTATCTACAATCATTAATCTCAAAATCTGTGATATTGATTTCGAAAATGGCTATATCATGCTCAGCAAGACAAAAAATAAGAAGCAACAAATAATCCCTCTAGCTTCTACTCTAGAAGGAATATTGAATGAATATTTGGGCTATCGCAAAGGTGAACCGAGTGATTATCTTTTCTGTAATTCTTATGGTAGGCAGTTACATGACCGCTCATTGCAAGGCGATATTGCTCGCTATAATAAAAGCAGAGGCGTACTGAAAACATCAATTCACTTATTCCGCCACACATACGCAAAAAAGTTCTTGCAGGCGGGTGGCAACGTATTTCAATTACAGCGCCTGTTGGGGCATTCAAGCCTTGAAATTGTCAAGGAATATGTAAATCTTTTTAGTGAGGATTTAAAGATGAATCATGATAAATTCAATCCTCTTGAACAGATGGTTAGGTACGGCTCTTATATCAAAATGAGTAAATGATATAACATCGGAAGCTGAGACAAATCAGCTTCCTTTTCGTTTGCTCAATTCCATGGATATTCAAATTCAAACATCACGAATTTTTGAATTTTCCTCAATTCAATCAACATATATTTCAGATATGGTCTGTCCTTAAGTGCAAATACAAATCTATCACCATATTCGTCTTTGTAGATGGTTTCGGTATTTGCCCAATCATCGTCAAAGTATGTGCTTAGAACATAGCTTTGCAAAGCTTTAAAGTCATAGAATATTATTTTCATTGGAGTAAAATTTTCTACTGCTACTACTGCTAAAATATCTGCACTACAATACCTAAACCACCCAAATTTCCTCTCACCAAGATTATCCCATATTTCTATAAATAGCTTTTTAGACGATAACAAAGAATAATCGCTCTTAACTTCCACCTTCACACCAGCAATGGTTTCCATATCATATTCTGGAATCTCATTTGTTCTTTCAACAAATTTGTACCCATAGATTGATGCAAGAATGCTTTGAACTTCCAGTTCATATTTTTTACTGTCAGCATCTTTTTGTTTCTTTATCTGGGCAAATTCATCTGTTCTATCATTATCATTGTATCGTTTTTTCATCGTGTTACCCCTCTTTCAAGATGGTAAGGAATATCCCTATAATATAAAATTATTTCTGGGAATTTAATATAAATTTTTACTATAATATATATTTATATTATGGTGTTTTTCCTTACCAAACTTCTTTTATCCTATGTTCTTCTAATCATTTTCAAGATGCAAAGCATCGCTAAAATCCATGAATGAAGGTTTTGACGGTATCTGCTTTATTACTATTGGCTTGTTTTCTTCCTTTTCCATGCTAGTATCTTTTATTAATGCGACCGTATCTTCAATCTGATTTACATCATCACTTACCATAATTTTCGCAGACAATAGCAACTCAACCTGATATGTATTCGTTTCATAGCCGATGAAATCGCTATACTCATCAAGTCGACTTTTAAGAGTGCCACTTTTTATTTTGAGAAATCCATATTCGTTCAGTCGTTTAATGTATTTCTTTATAGTTGATTCATCCAAGCTCAAAACATCGGCTATGTATGAATATGCTAATTTCGTAACATTGCCATAGTTTACTTGAATTCGGTACTTAATGTATGAGTAAATATAGAAAGCAATAGCACCAAGAATATCATTACGGAAAATCATACCGAACATTATACCTGTATCTATCCTAAAAAACTTGCCCTTTGGATTTGTTCCATATTCTATCTGCTTATAGCCCTTCTTTATCGTCTTTGTCAGAGCAAGTTCATCACAGGCATTAAATGCTTCATTTACCTCTTTTGTATACCTGCTATAGCCCCATAATTCTTTGATTTCAGCATTTGAAAGCTGAATCCCTCTCATCCTACACAATTGCAATGTTGCATAGATACAGAATGCCATAGCTTTATGTACTCCTGCTATGTTATGACTATTAATACGAGTAAATATGTCATTCATCAATGATATTTCACTTGACTCATAATCCTTCTTAAATATAAGTTTGCCATGCTTTTCTCTGAAATCATTCCAAGGTTTATATTTGTCATCCATTTTTGTTCCTCCTTTGCTGCAATGCCTTTGTAAAGCTGTATAATGGTCATATTATGCTTTAAGTTCACAGAAAGTAATTCTATTAGTAAGCAAACAAAATTGTTCTACACTTATGAACACTTACGGACACTCGTGTTCATAAGTGCCCTAAACAACACGAAAATGCCTAGCAATTAAGCAAAGCATTCTCAAAAATATCCCGTATGAATTTTTTAAAATATATATCTATTATACAGCCTGAAATTAAGGTATTGCAATGGCTTTCAGATTATTATTTTTTCGTATGTCTGCATTTATAAATTGAAATCATCAATGGCATTATCCATAATATCTTGATTAATGCCAATATATCTTAACGTAACAGATGGAGCGGAATGATTGAACAATTCCTGTAACAGAACAACATCCTTCGTTTTCTGATAGAAGTGATAGCCGAAGGTCTTGCGAAGCGTATGTGTGCCTATTTCGCTTAATCCTATCTTTGATGAAACATTATTAAGTATTCTGTATGCTTGTACTCTTGTTATAGGCTTATTTTGCCCTTTCTGGCTCTTAAAAAGGTATTCATAATCATCCATTCCTTTTATGTATTTATCGAGCTCCTGTTTAAGGTATGTATTAATTTTAAACCGCTTATCTTTACCTGTTTTCTGCTCTTTAATTATTATATGAGTTCTGTCTCTAACATTGATAACTCTCAATTGCAGAATATCACTTATGCGAAGCCCTGTATTAATACCGACAACAAACAGCATATAATTCTTATATCCGCTATGCATGAGTTCCGTTTTCATATCTTCCAGTTTTTCTTTTTCTCGTATTGGCTGAACGTATTCCATTGTATAGCTCTCCTCTGTTACACCTATTTTAACATTCATTATAATACTTATTATGTAATTTTTCAATACATTATGTTACATTTAAAACGAGCAAAATTCAACGTGTTAGCTGAAAAGCCTTTAAATCAGTACTTTCATGCATTTGGCCAATGTAACAAAATAACTATTGTGTTACATTTTCATTTCGATTGGGGTATTTAACTAAATTGAATAAGAAAAGTTAGTCTTATAATAAGCGGGGTAGCCATATTAAATCGTTATCTAAAATTATCGTTCGTATGTTCTTAAAAAAAGAATTATATCAACACATAGATTCAGTAAGCATATCAATTAGTTTTATAAACTGAGGAAGTAAAAACGGCACTACAAAAAAGAAAACCTTCAATATTATTTCTAATACTATGTACGAATAAGCAAGTATGTAGATTTTGATTTGTTTAAACTTACTTATACTATCTAAATACTGTTTATTATCTAATACAGAAACGTAAAAATCAAACGTACTATGGTTTTCACAACTTTTCAGTATTTGATTATATTCTTTTTCCATTTCCATATACTCTTCTTTTACCACATCTAAATCATCTCTTGAACTAGAATTAAGGTACTTTACACGAGAATAAAGTGCGTTTAGCTGTATATAGTTATCTTTATAATGTAAATGCTTTTCGTTCAGATTCAGAGCATTTACAAATATTGAGAAAGCAAAATCTATCACAGAAAAAATCATTAATGCTAAAGCAATTCTACCAACACCGTTATTAATGTTCCAAATAGAGTAAATAACAACAACAAGTGAGAAATATGTATTAACGTAATGTATAAAAGAATCCCATCTTTTAAATTTGTTGGCTGTTTCTGTCCGTGCTCTCATGGTTAAGTATGTTCTATTCTCCAAGTTCTCGATTAAAGTTTTTACACTACTCATTCCTTTTCAATCTCCTCTTCTAAGTGCTTAATAATTAACTTCCCAATATAAATCATCTCATCACCAGTAAAAAAGTCGCTTTTTAAGCTATTACAAATCCAGCAAGCTTTTTTTATGTTTGTTACCTCATATCCTTTACTGTTATCAACCCTATCAATTGTCATTTCGGAAATGTTTGCATGAACATTGAGGTTAAAGAACTTCTTAAATCTGTAAATAAACCAATTGTCATTTGAGTAATTTATAATATATTCCTTTAATTTTATAAAATCTTCAATTGTACTTCCACAATAATGACATACATCTGGTGTTTCCTCCCACCATTCTTTTAATTCATCTTCTGTTAAGTCAAAATTAACTCCTCGTTTCTCAGCACTTTGAGACATATTAATTATTGCACCTTTTCCGTACTTATAATATCCACTGTCATACTGTTTCCTTTGAGCAGCTTTTACGTTTCTTTTCCCTTTTTCTGTTGTCGAATTAAAGTTGTGAGCCTTGAGAGCATTGCATGACTTGCAGTATGAATGTAAACCATCTTTATTCCTTGAATTATTATGAAATTCAGAGGAATCCTTTATTAATCCACATAATGCGCACTTTTTTTGCATAAAAATACCACCTTTACAATATTTATTATACAATAGTGCAACTGGAAATTAAATAGTGTATAATTATGAATAATGTGGGAAAGTACTTTCGATATGAAAGTGACTGATATGTTTTACATATCAGAAAAATGTAGAGACCGAAAAATCCTGTGATACATAGGAGCCTCTGTGAAATATAGAGTCATTATATTATTCAAGGTGGGGACTCACCTTGTTTGACTTTCCCACATTATTCTTTTTATATATAGACTTTTGAGGTATATTTTATGTCAATTAACTATTTTTCAGTCAAGAATCTTGAAAAAGAGTATGAAGAACTTAAAAAAGGTAAACTTAATACAGGAATATCAAAAGTATCAAGAAAGAGCTTTGAAAGAGATAAGCCTTTTCATATAAAAATTATTAGTGAAAAAGCCTTATCCAAGACATATCATTTCACTCCATACAAGGAGATTTTAATTATAAAAGATAAAAACAGTAAGCCTAGGGTCTTATCAATTCCAACAATAAAAGATAAGCTAACATTGAGTATCTTAAAACAAGTCATTGATAAATCTTTCCACCTGAAAGGAAAAAAACAAACAGTTGAGGATATTGTTTTGGCAGTAAGCCATATTATTAAATCAAATAAATATGACTATTACTATAAACTGGATTTATCAAACTACTTTGGGAGTATTAATCATAGAATTTTAAATAAGAAATTGTCATCAGCAATTCATGACACAATTATTATCAAACTAATTAAAGATGCAATTACTACACCCACTGTTAATGCAGATTTAAGAAGAAAAGATAGACCTGAGGCTATCAACAAGAAAGGTGTACCACAAGGATTGTCTATATCAAACTCACTAGCATTTATTTATTTACTAGACATAGATAATAAGTATAAAAGGTTTAAAAAATTTACTTATTTTAGATATGTTGATGATATCCTTATTTTATGTAATCAATCAGATTACGATGGAATTAAAAATTCATTGGAAAGTGAATTAAAGAATATAGCTAAATTAAAAATAAATCAAAGCAAGAGGAAGGCAGATTATATAAGTAATTCATTTGACTTTTTAGGATATACTTTCCTTCCAGACGGAAACATTTCTGTTAGAGAGAAAAACAGGCTAAAAGTAGAACGTTCATTAGAAGAGATATTTAATGATTTTAAGAATGCAAGAGATAGACACATTAAAGGTAATTATGAATTGTTAAAATGGAAGATTGACCTGCGCATAACAGGATGTATGATGAAAAAGAAGCAATATGGATGGGTTAAATTCTATCGGCTTAGCACTATTGAAAAAGACTTCTACAAATTGGACGCTGTCATAAGAAATCTTATTAAAAGATACGGCTTAGAGAAAAAGCTTATAAAAGGTAATAAATACATAGGTAAGAAATTTTCAAAAGCATATTATGAGATAAGCAAAAACAATGAAACAACGAAATATGTTCCCAACTTTAATGACTATACAATTGAACAAAAGAAAAACTTATTAACCGAAGTATGCAGAAGAAAAACAGATAAATGGACAGATAGCATGATTGAGTATGAATTTGATAAGTTCATTTTTAAGTCCATCAGCGGGCTCGAACAGGATTTGCAACAAATTTATATGTGATAATCTTTTTGAAGGGAGTGCGGAAAAGTGGCATTACGAATTACGAAAGTTGATGAATACCAGTTTCTAACTTGCTTTAAGTACGGCTTATGGGGGGCAAATAAAAATAGATTTAAAAATTGGAATACTGGTGACCAGCTTATTTTTATCGTAGATAAGAAAATAACTGCATTAGCTGAGATTCAAGGCAAGCAGTTTGTATCAAATGATACTGTTTGGGATAATGGAACGTTTCCCCACCGAATCAAAATCGTGTTCAAACAAGTTTTTTTACCTGAGAATAGAATACCAGTTCTTGGGAGGATTAGAGACACTCTTACGAATGCCTGGGGAGCAAATTACGGATGGGGCATACTTAACCAAGAGGTATTACAAGAAGATGCTTCGCACATATTGGTTGATGAAGTCCTACATCAGCATAATGATTTAAACGAATACAAGAAGAGATTAGACACATTTATTGAAAATGCACGAATAAAGCGGCAGAATGAAATAGATAAGATAAACTCCGATACCCCTAAGAAAAGAGGTAGGAAGAAGAAAAGCACCATCACAGAGGAAGCTATCACAACAAACTCTGAAACAAAATTAGAAGATGAAGGAGCCTCTAATATTGAAGAAGAATCCAGCCACCTAAGAGCACAACAACTACTAATTGACATAGGAAACATAACAGGTTGTTCTGTATGGATTGCAGCAAATGACCGAAACCGCTTATTTAAGGGGCAATCATTAGGAAAGAATTGTATAGAAAAACTACCTAATTTTGGACTAAACAAAGAAGCCACAAGTAAAATATCGTTTATAGATATTATTTGGATTCAGCAAAACTCACCTCTTTGTGCTTTCGAAGTTGAAACCACTACATCTATTTATTCAGGTCTGCTTCGAATGTCAGATTTAATATCACTTGTTCCAGCATTAAAAATAAATCTCTACATTGTTGCTCCAATGGAGAGAAAAGATAAAGTGATGAAAGAATTAAGACGACCAACATTTCAGAAGATTGGATTAAATGAGTATTGCAAGTTTATTGCTATTGAAGATTTGGAGAAACTTATTGGAAAAATCAAAGAATTATATGGACATGTTAATCCAAGTGTAGTTGAAAATATGGCTTTTGAAGCAGAAGGAGAATTAGAAGATTAAATACCTAATCTATATCATAAAACTCCTTGCATATATATTATACTTGACATGTATTACTTTTGCTAAAACTATATTTGAGATTTAATCGTGTGCTGAAGAAGATAAAAGATAATCTGAAAATGCTTACTTTACAGGGTTTGAGGGACTTCAAGTTGAGTTAACGACTGGAAATCGTGTGAACGCTAATACCGTTCCGAGAGTTCGAATCTCTCTCTCTCCGCCAATAGCAATGGCTTTCAGGATTTATTCTTGGAAGCCATTTTTGCGTTTATAGGCAGTTTTCTAAGGTTCTTCTAACTCTCGGTCCATTTCTAACGAATTTTATGATGCAGCTGGAAAATAGTTCATTGATTTTACTTGCAGTATTCTTTTTCATTTCTAAATCTACATGCGTATTAATATTTGCAGTAATTGAAATATCACTATGACCAATACATGATTAGCTAGCGCTCTGAGCGCGGAGAGGGTTACTAAAATTATGATTTTAAAGCTGATCTTTCAAGGTCTGACCTAAATCCCGAATTTGTTTTATTATTTCTGCTGTATTTTTTATAGCTTCATCCTGTACCATTGTCGTTGCGAGCACCTGCTGGGTACTGGCCGAATTTTCTTCTGATGCTGCCGCCAGAGTCTCCAGCTGTTCCCTCATATTGCTAAAACGCTTTGCAATTTTATCCATCATTTCATATTCTATATACAACTTACTGTTTACTGAATCAATAGAGTTTTTAACCGTGCCGAATATTTGCATAACATCGTTTACCTTAGCGGTGCCTTCTTCAACAGAAGCATTGCCCTTTTGCACCTCTTCGATGGCATTCTGAGTGGTGTTTTGAGCTTCTAAGGTTATATTATGTATATCCTTTACTGTTTGGGAGCTCTGGTCTGCCAATTTTCGTATTTCCTCAGCAACAACGGTAAAACCCTTACCTGATTCGCCTGCTCTTGCTGCCTCTATAGCAGCATTCAATGAAAGCAGATTTGTCTGGGAAGCGATTTTAGTTATACTTTCAAGAAATTGTCCAATTATATTCATCTTTTCCTGTAGCTCTGTAACTGCTGAAACAGCAGAATGGATTGAATTTCTCATAATATCCATATGCCGCATCATGTCATCAGCTTCCTGAGTACCGACTAACAAGACATCAAATGTTGATCTGAATTCCTTTTCTACCTCTTTTGAAAGAGAATATGTTTCATCAATTATTTTGGATGAATCTGAAACATAGCTACTAACTGTATTTACTACGATCGCACTATCTTCGACAGCTTTTGAGATATCCTTAATTGATCTAGCAACACTTGTTATGCCTTGTTGATTCTCTACAATGCTATCATTGCATATGTTAACATTCTCAAAAAGACTATCGGTGGTAATATTCACCTGTTTTATTACATTAGTCAGATTCTCATTTAGAAGCGATGCTTTTTCGCTCTCATTTAATGCCTTTGATAAATGTCTACTTCCCTCTTTTGCTAGATAATACAACGCGAGAACACCACATAGAAACATGCCAAATCTAGGTATGAATTCACCTATACCGTGGTTAACGCCAAGAAGAGCTTCAGGATTAATAACATATACTGAAATTATCATAGCAGAAACAATGGAACTAAAAATCAATATAATATTCTTGTTAAAGTATACGGCTGCAAGACAAGCGCATACAAGATAAGCAGTAAACATACGAGGTACTCCGCCTTGTGATATTGAATATAGTAATGTACCCACTGTAGGCAAGAGTGGAATGATTAGGGACTTAAGAAAATTATTCTTTACTTTTATATATGCCAGACCTGTTGCGACTAAACTGGTAGCAAATGTCACAGTTGCAGCTGAAAGAGCTAGCTTAATCCCTCCGTTAAAATAAGCAGTAATAGAAAGAATCATTGAAAAAACCCACATTGTTAACGCATTGAACTTATGAGCCTTATTAATATATCTATCCATATAGCTTCTCCTTTTATGCTATTTATCTACAGTATTCACAAAGTTTTTATATATAATATCGGCAGAAGCTTACTCGAAAGAAGCTAGATTTATTATTTTCCGGGTATTTGAAAACTCCTCCCGGATTGTTACGCTACCACCGTTCCGAGAGTTCGAATCTCTCTCCACCAAACAAAAGGCTTTCAGGTTTAAATCCCTGAAAGCCTTTAAACATTTTTTATATCATCTCAATCTATCGACACCCAATCTATTATCGCCGAATCGTTATCTCCGCCTTCTGTATAACCATGTTCGTTTAAATTCTGAACATATGAATCATAATCCACCGGCACGCCGTTGGCATAATATCTCCACTTAGCATCTGCTAGGTTAGCCATATCGGGATAGTCATAGGGTTCGCTTGAAGCCACCTCGACTACACTACAACCGTCATCAGCAATTTTATATATTGCATAATCTCCGTTCATACTGTCTATTATGCCATTGCTTAAAATATCACTTGACCCCACTCTGCTCCACGGAACTTCACTCAGATTACCAACGCTATCGTAGCCAAAAATATTTACTGTTTTATCATCTTTAATTGTGAATATATAAGCAATAATATCTTCATCGTTATTTGCTTTTCTTAATATAAGCTCCGGAGTCCCGTTACCATCTATGTCGTATAACGCATAGTATCCCTTCGCACTGTTGGTATCAGACATATCATAAAAACCAAAGGACAACATACCATCCCATGAATAGTCTCCGCTTTTTAAGTTGTTTAAAGCGGATTTCCATTCGACTATCAGGGAATCATACACCTTAATGTAATCGTTTGTATTATTTGTTTTTAAATTTCTGCAGCCTGAAAGCATTAAAATGCAAACTAAAAAAATAATAATCTTTTTCACAACATCTACCTCGAAAAATGAATATTTCTAGTGCTACGCCAAAGAAGACTACAGTTTTATTCTATCATAATAACGTAACAGAAACTGGATTCAATCTTAAATTGTTACAATGAGTAATTAAGGGTTTTAACGAAAAAGAAGGCTGACTCAAAATGAAATGAGAGTCAGCCCTAAGAGGGTGGTCTAATGCTATGTTTATTTGGTGTTTGACCGTTGGTTTTTTGAGTTAAGACTAAATTTATGGTTTGGTTGGCTTGTCACCATACCCTAGAAAATCGAGGATTTCACTCTTATCAACGTCCACTAATTCTGGGTTAAACAATAGATAGGCCTTGTTTGCATCGATTGCCTTCTTACTAATCAAATACATATATAAAGGACCACCGGTTGTTTTCTCATTTGTTTGTAGTGCTAAATATGTCACATGCACCATATCTGCTCTTAAAAACGGTACTGTTGAGTCACCATATGCATCTGATGGAATCAATCCGTACTTTCTTGCATCCGACACAATATTTTGATAAGTAACGTCATTGCCATAGCCAAGAGCTCTCATCATAAAAGTAAGATATTGCTGTGCAGTCATAGGGTCGTTGGAACTGAAGGTTGTTGCGGAAGTACCGATTGTATATTTCTTGTGATAGGCCCACGCAACATATCGATCGCCCCATGCAGGAACATCTGAAAACGGATGGGTGTAGGTACATGCTTTTGCATCATTTTCTTCACCCATCATCCTGGTTAACATGATAATTCCCTGTAATCTTGTTGGGACACTATCCAAGTCAAACCCGTTTCCTGTACCGGCGAGAAGTCCGAGCATATTAAGGTCCCATGCCTCTTTTTCAGCTTGCTCCATTGTAACACTGGTTAATGGTCGAAAACTCAATTTATATTCTTCCGCATAGGTCTGTGCCGCAGATTTTGACACTCCTACGACAAAGAAAGACTCAATTCGTAGCTTTCCTCCTCCTGTTCCACCGCTGTTCTGATATCCAAAAGCATATTCTCCTATTTTCACAACGCTACCGGGGATAGTAATAGAAGCTAATGACAAGCATTCATGAAATGCATATCTGCCAATTGTTTGCAGGTTTCCCGGGAGTTCTATGTCAGATAAATACAGACACCCCACAAAGGCACTATCTCCTATAGCAATAGCACTCGGCATTTCGACTCTATATAACTTTGTACACGCCTGGAAGGCACTCTTGCCAATGGTCTTCAGCGTTGTTGGAAGCTTTAGATTCTTAACAGCAGTATAGTAAAATGCGCCTTCACCTATCTCCGTCACACCCTCTTTGACTACTACGTCACCTTTAGCGCTAGGATACTCTAAAAGCTTTGTTTGAGCTTTATTGTATAGAGCACCATTCTCACTTGAATAGAACGGATTATCCTCATCTACAATAATGGATGCATTTTTGGAAAAGGCAAAAGTGTATGGTGCTATGTTTTCCACTGAGCTTGAGATGTAGACAGTGGTTAAGCCATTACATGATGAGAATGCTTTCTCGCCTATACTTTTCACGCTGGATGGAATAGTTATACTTTTAAGGTTGTTGCAACCAGAAAATGCCTCTTGGCCTATAGTCTTTATGGAGTCGGGTATGTATACTTGCTCTAAAGCACCACATCCTCTGAAATCCCAAAAGTCTATACTTGTCCAGCTTTCAGGAATTTTTACTTCCTTTAAAGAAAGCATAAAGGTAAACGCACCGTGTTCAATCGATTTTGCCCCTTCAGGAATGTTGAGCTCCTCAATCTTCGTACCGGAGAAAGCCTCTTTACCAATTTTCTCAAGGCTATCCGTAAGAACGATAGTCTTTAAATTAGAGCAGCCCAAAAAGGCATAAGCGCCTATAGAGGTTACCCCATCAGGAACAATAACAGATGTAAGTGATTTAGCTCCCTCAAATAACCTAATACTTATTTCTTTTATGTTTTTTGGGAGAGTGATTTCTGTAAGAAGTGGGCAGCTAGAAAATGCTCCTTCCCCAATGGTTGTTACACTGTCAGGTATTGTTATCGTCTTTAGGCTTTCACAGAATAAAAACGCTTGTTTTTCTATTGCTTCGACCCCGTTTTGTATCGTGACACTCTTCAAGTACTTACACTGTTGAAAAGCATTTTGACCAATGCTCTTTATACTTCCGGGAATGGTCACGCTTTCTATAGGTGACATACAGAAAGCTTCTTTCGCAATTTTAGTTACCTTAATACCTTTTATGGTTGTGGGAATAACGATATTTTTACTTGAACCTGAGTAGTAAGTGATTGTTGCAGTACCGGCGCTTACTGTATATCCCCAACCCTCACTTTCTGCTGCATAGACCCGCGTAGGAATTAATAAGATAGCACATAAGGAGATAATAACTGTCAGTGTAAGCAAGCTCTTTAAAAGTCTAGCCATAAGTTCCCTCCGTTGTAAATGTGTATGTGTTTTTATTTACCACAAAGGATCACTGTTTACACATTTCTTTGCATCTAATCCCATACAAAGTAGGTGTCGAAAAATCCCGGCCTCTCTTAACAACACATAAGGGCTGTAGCGATTTTGCTACAGCCCTTAGATTTTACAGAAATTAAAAATTGAAAACATTTTCTATGATATATATTTGTGTTTCTGATGAAAGCCATTAATTTACCAGCTCCAAAAATCCATATCAACAACCGACATAGTCCTGGTATCTAAATCCTTTGTAAGCTTTATAAGCTCGCTCGAAGGCCCGGTGATACGAAGACCGTATTAGTTCTGATGTTATTTTATATAGCCTACCACCTTTTTGTATTCATCCTCAAGAGAGGTTGCTGTGGTCATAGGCGTATACCCCGAATAGTTGAAGACCACCCTCTGATTATGCTTAATATTAACCAGGTTTATCAACACACCCATAAAGCCCAAGGTGGCGGATTTAACACCCTTAAGGGTGTTCATCACTCCCGTGGAATGGTCAATACCGAGCCTTGTTGTTGCAATTCTTTGCTGTGTTACGACGATACATTTTGCAAGATTAAGCTTCTCGGACTCAAGACTTTTCTTCAATCTCTCTTCTACAAAATTCTTAGCCTCGGTTTGCTGAGGATCGATGCTTTTACTTGCCTCATCCACTATGAGATAGACCTCATGGAGGATTTCCTCCAGTTGCTTTAGCTCTAGAACCTTATTTTCAAGATTATTATGGACGATATTCATGGTGGTTATATCCATTTTTAGAGTCTTCGTCAACTTATCTATGTTATCAAGAACATCCGGAAAATCCTGACTGAACCGATCCACCTTTCTCAAGTAGCTCTTTAAGGCAAAGTTAAATAACGATGCTTTCTCAGAAACACCCACCCCGCTGGGATCCATCGCAAGGATATGTTTTTTTATCTCTTGCATAAGCTTATCAAATTGAACTGTACTGTCTATCGACTCTACATAGAGGCTATTTTCCTGGCTCATTGCTCTCGATATGGCATCAGAAAGTGTTGCTAAAAAGCCCGTAACCTCTGACCTGGCCTGTAGCATATCAGAACTAGAGGGGGAAAGCCCTTGGGTCACATTGGACTTAAAAAGATTCAAATCAAAAGGCTCCATTGGGCTCTCCCCCTTTTGGCTACATTTGAGAATTGAACAGACTGCTTAGCTTGTAAACAACATCCTCGTTGTCAGCATTGATACTGGCGGCCTCGTTAATATTGGATAATTCCTGCAATACAGGCAGGTTCGCATTATAGCCAATGGTGTAAATAGGGATGCCCAAGCCCTTCAGAGTCGTGTCGACTTGATTGAACTTGTGGCCCTGGGTCACATCACCGTCTGTTGCGACGAATAACATGAGTGTCGCATCCGGGTGCGCTGCTTTGTAATCCAAGAGCATATCCGCTGCAATCAAAATACCATCATACATGGCCGTACCACCTACAGCCTGCATGGAGTCAACAGCACCGGCAAAAAAGGAGCGTTGATTCATATCAAACTTGGCAATGGGCAATGCGATTTGGACATCTGTGGAAAAGGTTACAAACCCGAGGGACACATCCTTATTGATATACTGGGCCCCATTGATTAAAGATGCTTTCATCATCTGCATGGGGGCGCCTTCCATGCTGCCCGATACATCTGCTACGAAAACAGCGGCAATATCCTTCGCGATATCTTTCTTTTGCTTCCACAGCCTCTGTGCCTGGAGCAGCTCATCACCGGAAGGTGATTTCATTGTGGGCTGATAGCTATCATTATAGTTGAAGCCATATTCCTTGGCCAATGACTGTGATTCTGAGGTATTGCAGTATTCAGCAAACGCCTTAAGAATATCCTTCTTCTCCTGGGATAATGCCCCGATGGTATACAAAGGGCTATCATGCCGTACACCAAAAGGTACGAAGGTATAGCCTGTTCTTAAATCAGGGGTATTCTTATAGGTCTGATACTCAAGAATGAAACCATCCAGCACTCCTGATTTTGTGGATTCTCGCATCTGAAGTGTTGTATAAGCAACAAAAGGTATATTGGCCTGAAATTTTTCGAAGCCAGCGACAGCGGTATCACTTAAAATGTCGTTATTATCGTAGGAGTACAAGGTGGAGACCAGGTAGTTCAAACCCGTAGAAGAAGCAAAGGGATTGGTATAGCCCATGGCCATTTCATTGGCTTCCACTGCTTTATTTATACTCTCAATACTCACATCCCCGTATTTTTCACGGAGCATCTTCTCTGTGGTATCTGAAACAATAATTCCGGGAACATTTCCGCAAAGCCTCTCGGAAATCTTATCAGTTTGCACACCGGAAGCCTCAATCATGCTTATCCAAAACATATTTGAGGGAGAAAAAGCGTCCGGCATATACTTCCCGGATATAATATAATCCGTACCCAATCCGGAGGCAATGCCTCTGATGGCTACAGATACCTTATTCCCATTAACCTCTATATCGGCCGCATTGAATCTTTTCGCTATTTCAATCAGCCAGCCATCCTTGCCCGAACCGGCCTTTTCTGTTGAAGAAAAGATTTCAACGAAATAGGGTGTTTCAGCTTCCACATGCAAGGGGTATTTCTCAATACTCGGCAGGGTTTCTTTCATATCCCCAATGGGAGAAGTAACCTGAGCCTTGACTTTCGGTAATGTGGTGACATTGATATTCTTAATAAGGCGATCAATGTTTTTAACCGATTCCTCAAAGGTCAGAGTACTTGTTGTTTTGCCAATATCCTTGGTGATGCTAATCCCAACTGCAACCAGGGCAATAACGAAGATAATGATCAGGATGAACTGGACTCTTTTATTATTCATAGATCCTTTTCCTTTCTATTGGTAAAGCTTCGTCTGCGTGATGAGATTATTGAGATCGTCTATAAGGGAATTGGTTTCAGTATTTTCAGAGTTTACTGTTTTTGATAATTCCAATTGTAACTTATCAAGCTTTACGAAAATGGCTTCATTCTGTAGGAGAATAGCATTTATCTCACTTTTATAACCCTCAAAGGTCTCTTTTTTCTGTGCCGCCAGGTCCCCTGCATAATGGTCCTTCTCACGCAGAAAGCGCTGATAATCCAAATCATTGAAGGTAGAAACTATGCTGGTCCCGCTTCTTAAATTTTCAAAAACAACCTTCTTAATATTCTTGGCAATGGCTTTGAATTTTGAGTAGCTGGCCACAGCTCCTTCGAATTTCTGGTTGATTAACTCCAAAAATGTTTCGATTTTTGAGTCGAAAATGACGGCCTGGGTGCGAAGCTTATCCGCTTCAATCCATAAGAATCCTTGAGCTGAAACATACTTGGATAATACTTCAACAAATTCTTCTTTTGTATCCAAATCTTCAAGCTTCATCTCTTTAGGCTTCTGTTTGATCAGTTGATTGATGACCATAAGAATGGCTACGGCAAGAACGACATAAATGGCGTAAATCAAAATCTTTACCAACAAAGCTGCTTCCCCAATTATTTTCGCAATGGCTAGGCCGGGTGAAAACACTATTATCGTCATAATAGCCAAAACCATGGCCAGAATAATTATGATCGGACTGAATTTGCCCTTCACTATGCTCTGCCCCCTTAATCATTTCTGTAGGATTAGTCTGTATCTTGAACTTTATCACATTCCTGTTAATTGTTCAATTTTTCCTCATGAAAAAATAAAAAGATCTGATAATATCAGGAACTTATTGAGACAAGTAGGAGACACGGATGGCCTCTGCTTCTCCTCGATAAAAATATGATAGGAAACGTTTGTATAGAAGTAGATGCAGGCCGCGCCACATCCATAATGTCCGCATCCTGCATCCATTGATACGCCTATGAAATGATCTTTCGTTAAGCCTTGAGCTTCTTCCTTTTCCGAGCGTATGCTGCCAGAGCCAGGTCAATCAGCAGCAGCACAACAAAAATAATCAACGCCCATTTATAGGTTAAAGAAAGCCAGCGCCCCATCTCTACATCAGAGTAGAGGAGCTTGTCACCCCATACCCCATAAAGAGCATAGGCAGAATAAATACCGAAAAGGCCTGTTAATGCCGCAAATACAATTCTGATCCCTCTAAACACCTTCATTTTTTCTCCTTTTGACACCCTTAACCAGTATCACAATTTCAATGACTACCAACGCAAGGCCAACCAGGCCCAGAACCATCCAGCGAAGGGTTTTTTCTGTGAGGAATACCCTCGTTACTTCGGCTGAGTAAAGGGATTCATTCCCTGCCAGATCCTTTGCCGAAAGGACAATTGCATTTTTACCCATACCCAGATCCACCTTGAAGCTAAAATAATTCTTTACCAGCTCCACCGGCTGATCATTGCAATAGAGCAGGGCTCCCTCCTCGGTATAGCCCTCCAGAAGGATAGTGGAGTCTCCGGTACGGGATTTATTGATGTCTTTATTTATGGCCAACTGGGGCGGAGTGCTGTCCAAGTAGATTTCCTTGAGGAAGGTACGCATATTGCCGTTATTATCCGAAATAACAAAAACAATGGTATTGTCCCCTTCCCTCAGATTAATCTGATATTTTCCCGGCCCGTCGCCCTGATCCAACAGTAGCTCTTCATTCAAGGTAGCCGACACGTCATAATCCCCTGTGAAGGTGACATCTGCAAAAACAGCCGTCTGATTGGTGAAGCTCTCTGAAGGATAGGTCACCGTTGCCTCCAGGGGGTTGGCGTTGGTTATTCTGTAGAGATCATACTTGCCCAACCGCTCGTAATCATAGGAAGCCACCCCGGCCAATACCTCCGTGGCTCCTTTGGGAAACGCCAATAGGAGACTGTTATCCTCAGTAGTTTCTTCTGCCAGAAGCTCCTTACCATCAGCAGAGAACAGCATTACCTTATATTCACGGGCATTACCTTCCCATGTCAGATACACATCCCCGTTTAATAATCCCACCTTAACATTAGGGAGCTTATCCGGGGAACGGGGGTCCTCATAGGTGAAAGCTTTATCGGTATAAGCGTAGCTGAACAAGCCCTCCTGAATGAAAACCTTGATGTAAAAGAAATACGAACCGTTTTCAAGATTGTAGAGCTGGAAGGTTGTGTCCCCGGTAGGTTTCGAGGAGGTGTAGGCCACCTTGACACCATTGTAGCCCTCCCTATCCTTATCGGCATAGATTTCTATCAGGAGATTCTCCGGGCAATCGGAGACATTCCAGGTTGCCTTATAGCTGCCATCCTGCAGGGCTTCCACCGTAAAAAGATCTATGTTCATGGAACCCGGCAGCTCTCCGGCCCAAATGTCCACCTTTCCCAGCTTTTGAGCCGTAATATTCACCACCCAGGTTCCCGCAGGGGCATCTCCCACATTGATATAAATACGGCCCTCTGTAATTGTAGAACGCTCCGGGGTGAGCAGCGTGCCAAACCTGTCTCCCGTCGGGGAAACAATCTCTATCTCAGCGGTCTGCTCAGTATTTTCCCATTCTATGGTGAACACGCAATTGGTGAGGCCTTCGCTTAAGGTGATCTCCACAGGTTTGGAGGCGCCCAGCACCATTGTATTTTGCGCCACCATAAAGATCAGGATGGAAAGAATCATTCCGGCTATTCTCTTCATTCTATGCCTCCGTTATTATTCATAATAGGTCTCTACGTGGAATTTATCCCATATAAAGAGGCCTCCGTCGCTATCATACCAACATTTTCTCACAAGATGATTGCTGGAAATCTCAACGGCATAATTGGTACCGTCTAATTCTGCAATAAATTTAAACCCTACTTCACCCTTAAGATGGAGGTTCAAGAACCCACTATCCAGATGGCCATCTAACCCTAATGAGAAGTTTAATTGCTCTCCATTGACCTTGAGGCCTACATCAAAGCTTCCTCCAAGTTCACAAAAAAGAATGTTAAACTCTCCCTGAAGGCCTGCGGAAATATCCAGTCCCTTCTTACCAAAGCCGATGGAGGCATTGGCCATTTTCTGCTTGAGCAAGGATAGATCGGCACTCACCGAGAACTGGGTTTCACTGAAATTATAGGAGATCTTTCCATCGACTTCTCCTAAGGTTCCCCATTCTGTGAAGTCCTCGGGCACCTTGAGCTTAAAGGACTTGAACAGATTGGCATCGGCACCTACAAGGCCTGAGAGTATGATATCCTCGGGATCAACTGCCTTCAAATCATCTGTGGCAAACAATAGCTTTTTCGTTGCTTCCGGAATGATTCCAGAATTCAAGAAAAGTGTGCTTGCCCCATCCAGATTGAGGCCCATGGTATCGATATAGAGGACATTGTAGATGGGGATTCCCGGATAGAGTTCGGCAGAAATCTCTATTTCATCAAAGCACCAGTAATAGGAGGCAATATGTCCTTTTAAACCTGAAACGCCCACGCCGCCGAAGCCCTTGACTATTTTTGAAAAATCTATGCCCCCGCCTAGCTTCCAATACTCATTGGAGGGGTCCAGGGAGTTGAGCTTAAGCTCGGCGCTATCCAGACCAAACGGACCAAATTGAATCGAATGATCTGCTTCCAAGGAGAGCGTCAGGCCGAATTTAATATCATCGCCAGTCAAAGCCACATCCAAGCTTCCGCCAATGGCTTCCCGAGGCTTGAATTTAAAGGCTTCCTTTCGTTTTTCAACCTTTTTAGTGGTATCGGCCGCCTTCTTTTCCTTCTGGGTTGTGATCACACTGCCCTTGACCCCATCCTTGATAGAATCAAGAATATCCACGGGATTGAGCTCATCAATAGTCACTTGAATCCTATCGGAGTAGAGCTTCATCTTGGCCACTTCAATGGTGGACATCAGAGGGATCTGGATATCCAGATTATGTAGGCTTCTATCAAAATCGCTTTCGGTTCCCTCAATGCCAACTCTGAATTCCCCGTCTTGGACGACGTAATCCTTACCTCCCATGGTGAGTCGTGCAAAGGTTTTTTTGACCGCGCTATCCCCTGAAACCTGAGCATAGCTAATATATAGCTTGCCGTCTCCCGACAAAACACCACTATTGCCCAGATAGGCGGTATCCTTGGTACTGATGTCAAAGGTGTCGGGTAGTTCATTGGCTGTGATGGTCAACGGAGCGTCACAGTGGATGAAGCCGTTAATCAGGACATTGCCCATGGCGACAAAGGTCTTGTCCCCGGTTTGGCCTATGGTATCGGCTGTGATGGTTGTGGAGCCTATCCTAAGCCTTGTGGTTGTCCCCGCCCGGAAAACAATCAGGGCCTCGTTTTTAATGGCCACTCTCCCGTCGGGCAAGGATATCCTTAAGGGATAAGTTCCGGCGGTCAGGCTCCCTTTGAGCTTCCCCGTAAAGCTGGTGTCGTCTGTAAGCTTGATATCGGTCAGGGTAACATTGCCGATGCTGACCTTCATACCCTCGGCAAAGCCCCTTCCTTTCACGGAGAGCTCTCTGCCTTTGGAAACATCCGCCACAGCCAGTCCATTGGGGGTCACGGCACTAATCACAAGGGCGTTGGGATCAACCTTCTGAATGCCGGAGGCCGGGCCTTCCCCTTCATCTGCCCCGTCTGAAAGAGAATAATCCTTATCTCCCGACACCAGATACTCAGGCAGGTTAACCATAAGATTTCTTGGATCAACCTCAGGGTTGGCCTTTACGGTGTATTCCATACAATAATTATTCACTATATATTTTTGGAGGGTGATATAGATGTCCTCCAGCTCGGTGGAGTTTGCAGCAAGGATGTACTTCCCCCCGGTTCTTACCGCTATGCTGGATAAATAATCACTATTCACTTCCCCCAGTCCTACAGTAAAAATCACTACATTATTCTGAATAGCTTTTTCAATGGCCTCATCCATGGCTCCGTAATTTCCGTCTTGGCCGTCTGTAAGGAGAATGATGGCCTTTGAACCCCTGCTCCCATCAAGGGAGCTAATCCCGGCCTCTATCCCCGAGGGAATATTGGTTCCTCCATTGGCAGTGAGGGAATTTATCCCGTTAATAAGCATAGCTGAATTGTCCGTCTTTTCGGTGACAATGGTCGCTCCGGAGCTGTAAGCTACAATAGACATTTTTTGATCTTTGCTCTTTATTTTATTAATACAGGCCTTGGCGGCCATCTGGGCATCGGCCAGAGGCGTTCCGTTCATACTGCCGCTGCAATCCAAGACAATGGAAATATTAATATCCTGATTTTTTTTGTCCGAGTCAATGACAAAGTCGGTGATCTGGTACTGAGTGTCCACAAGCTCAAAATCCTTACTCTCAAAGTCACTCACTAAACCAAAAACGCCGTCTTTTTCCCCGTTGATATTGACATAAGCGGTGACCTTCGGGTATTCGGAGGTATCTATTTTACTGATGAAAACTCCGATCTTGCTATATTTCAAGGTGGAGGTCATATAGTTGGCCAATCTACCGTTGATGGTGGTATCATCCATGGAGATGATATCCTGGCTTTCTGCCGCCACCAAATCCCTAACAGCGCTGGGCAGTAAGGGACTGACCTCATCGGCCTCGGATTGGTTATAAGCGTCTATAACCTCCTCCAGAGGTTCTTTTATGGGTGAAGTCTCTGAAAGGACTGACGCATCCTCCATCAAATCATAGATCATTTCTTTGGCCTTGTCCCGCTCATTAACAGCCAGATACAGCTTGGCCATCTGAACATCATATAGCCCCGTAGAGTCAAACAGTAACGGCTTCTTGGCCTCCAAATAGTTAATGGCCCTGTAAATATCAAGCTGGGCAGCCTGCTTGTAAAGGTCATTGGCACTGTTTAAAAGCCTGGCCTTGGCTTCACCTTCCTCATACTTGGCCGCTCTTTTTTCCAGAGCCTCGGCTTCCTCCAGCATTTCTTCCTTTTCCCTGTCATCCTCCGAGGAAATGGAGTAACCCTCCAACGCTCCCTGGGCGATGACATCGGTAAGAATAATGGTGTTTTCTGTGGAGGCCTCCGACTTAAGCAGCCTCTCAGCCAGATCCACAGCTTCCTCATAGTCCTTGATGCCCACAGTATACTTTATGGCCAGCTTGAGGATTTCCCCATCCCCTTCATGCTCTTCAACGGCATCCATTACATCATCGAGAGTCAGTTCATCAAAACGGCCTGCTCCCACCGCCTTATGAATAGTATAAAAATCCTCCATAAGGTCTGAATCTTCTAGCTCCAAGACATCAAAGCAATTTTGAATTTCCTTATTCACCAATTCCTTTTGCAGGCCGATCCTTTGCTGATATTGCTCTTCATAGGAGGCTTCCAAAGAGGTCTCCCCTTCAACCGGAGCCGCAGGAGCTCCTGTCGATTCAGGCTCATCCATCTCCTCACTAGCAATACCCAATATATCCACAGTCATTTCATGAAGCTTGGCCGCACTGTCCAAAAGGTCGTCTTCCAGCTTCCCTTCATTCAACATGTGCTTGGACTTGAAGTAGGCTGAGATATAATCCTCATTTTGGCAAAGGGCCAGGAGCTCAATCATCTGAGTATGTACACTGGAAGATGAACCCTTTCTATTAAGGACTGAAAGGGCCTGGGAAGCTTCTCCATCCATCAGATAGCGGTAGGAAAGATAGTGTGCACTGCCTTCTTCATTTCCTTTAAACATTGAACCCTTGATCCCAAAAAAACCAAAGAGGCCGCATCCCAGGATCAGGATGCCCAGTAGAACCCATTCAAAGACGGTACGTTTAATTTTTAACAGTCTATGGCCTAGAATATCGCCCAGAAGGGCCAGAATAAATAATACGGCCAATCCGCCTATCAAAAGTAAATCCATTCAATACCTCACGCGCATTTTATTCATCCAAAGCCAAAAAGCTGCAAAAGCTACCCAGTTCATATTCCTCCGGGAATTTAAGGACAATGGCAGGGTCTCCCACTACCGTCCTTTCATAGGTGTTGGTTGTGCAGGGAAACCACTTTTCTTCATGGGGCTGAATCAAAACCTTGAGTTCTGAATAGTAGTGCTGGCTATACTCGTCGGCATCTCGCCGGTCTTCGGCGTGCCTGCTTATAAAGCGTTTCAATCTTTTAGGGTAAAAATGCCTCTTTTCAACCACCACACCGGAGGCATAGATGACGGCCTCTTCCATGTGATTGATCATATGACCCCTCATGACAGAAAAAGCCTTGAGATAAGTATGTACCACAAGAAAGATACAGTAAACAATGACGAGCGGTAAAAAGCTATTATTCCACTTTAAAAGGACACAGAGGAGAAATAAAAGGCTGGACTTGAGAAGAATACCCTTGATATAGCCGCGAACAGCCTTGCTTTTGTTCATCAAGAAAGGAACATAACCACATTGCTCTTCAAAAAGACGGATCTGTGCATCGTTTAAAGTATTCATCTGCATAATCACCCTGTCTAATAAGCGACGCCTTCTCGCATATTAAATTCTCTACTAGCATTTTATAACATAAAAAGAATTAGTCCAAGTCGTTTTGGCCTATTTTATGTCTTAGGAATTCCTATTGATAGAATATAGATGACTATGCTGAAGAATAACGTGATAGTTTATTTCATTAAATGCAAATCTTTACACTTCAACCCGTTGGCCTTGATATAAATAAGCATATTTATGTAGCCATCATACCACAAAATGTTAATTTTGTCAAGTCTTGATGATGTGATGCTGAGGTGGTAAAACAGATGAGAGGTGATAAGTATATGAACCAAAAAAGCATGACAGCACTCATAAGCGCTTTTTCAAGAGCTTACCATTCAACCCAAAATACCGTAAAAATTTTTGATGATTACTTAGCAAAGAATCTCTTGACCGAAAGTGAATACACACAAATCTCAAAAAGCATGACAGCAGGAATTAATTTTTTCAATCCTTCCTTTACGGGAACAGAGGATGAGGCCTTAAGATGGATTGTTGACAACCAGCTCTCTCCCACACCGTTGGGGCGTGCAGCCTTTGCAGAGAGAGCATTGCAAACCGCTGTTAGGATAGGTGCGACACAGTATTTGATTTTTGCCGCCGGATATGACACCTTTGCCTACCGACAGCCTGACTGGGCAAAAAACATTCAAATCTTTGAAATTGACCACCCTGCTACCAGCCAAGACAAGCAAGAGCGCATGAAATCATTCCTCAACGAGATTCCCTCCAATGTCCATTATATCCCTGGGGATTTCACTTTGGATAACTGGGAAAGTCGTTTATTGGCTTTAAAAACCTTTGATCATAACGCTCTTAGTTTTTGCAGCTTACTAGGGATAAGCTACTATTTATCTACGACGGTCTTTACTAAAACCATAAAAGCAATATCCAGCCTTATACCAAAAGGTAGCAGTATTATTTTTGATTACCCGGATGCTGATACCTATTCAGACAAAGCAGCAGAGCGAGCCAAAAAGCAGGTGGCTATGGCTGGCGCTGCAAGCGAAGAAATGCGTGCTTCATATTCATATAGAGAAATAGAAAAGCTATTAGCCAATCATCACTTTTTGATCTATGAGCATTTGACCCCAGAGGAAATTACTGATCAGTACTTCAAAGGCTATAATCAAGCAAATCCTGAACATCCCATGAGGGCTTTTGACAATGTGAATTACTGCCTTGCAGTACGCAACTGAAGCTTATCATAGTGCGAACCATCACCTCATACAATCATCATTAAAGACCGGAAAGCTGCATAGGAAGCCTGACACAAATCATCTGGGAACCCGAGGTGCTTTCTTGAATATGATAGTAGTAAAGAAGCTATTTTGATGAAATATGAGGTGATTTGTATTGGATGAGATATTTACACTGAATGGAGCACTGCAGTATGCAAGTGAAGGGCGTACAGAGGAATGGGTTCATACCTTTCTCAATGGGGCAGGGCATAATCCCTTTTTATCCTACGTCATTAACATGAAGGATCATTATTTTATTGAGCCTGTGATATTCAGACTCGATGCTTTCAAAAGGAATTGCGGCCCCGAGAATAACATGACTTATAAGGTCCGACAGTCCAGCTTTGAGTTCATGGTGACAAGTATGATGGCTTCGTTGATAAATGGATGGGACATGCCTCCCCTTATAATCAATTACGATAATGGAAATTTTGATTTAAGCGATGGCAACCATCGGTTTGAAGCCCTCACCCGTCTCGGTATTACACATTACTACATCATTTTTTGGACTACAAATAGCGATGATTATATACGACTTAAAAAAATCATCAGCCCGTAAAGAGAAAGGGTTTTAGTCAATACTGAAACCCTTCCATGCTCAATTTAAAATAATGTTTTGATGCTGTAAAGCCTTGTATTTATGCAAGATAAATAAATTTTCCATAAAAAATCAGGAAAGTGTCACAATATTTTGAAGAAACAATCATATTTCCTTCATTTTAAGTAGCTTTTAAGTCATTTCTATGGTATACTCTACATAGTAATCAATGATCTTTGCGTAAAGCGCTAATTACCTTGAAAACTGCATAGACAGTAGCATCTAGTTGTATTGGCCTATTGATTGAATGATTTAATTTCAATCTGACTTGATTTTAATGGCTATATAGTTCAATACTCAGATTGTTCATATGCTCTATAAGGATGATCCGAATGTACTAGCACTGGCTCAGAGAGCCGAATCATGCTGCTTGCTGTGTTTTTGTATGGCGTATTTTGCCCAATTCATTGTTTAACTCTTATTTGACGATTAAGGGTGATAGGGATGCTAGCTCCATATTTTCGAAGAAAAAGTATTTTATCATTGCTCACGAGTCATGAGGTAATGACGGTAACAGATATTGCGGAAGCGCTTGACATCTCTGTTTCTACAGCACGCCGGGACATTAATATTCTTCTTGATGACGGAGCCATCGAGAAAATACGCGGTGGCGCCTATTGCATTAAGGCAGAGCCCAAACAGGAAGTTCTTCACCCTGTAGCACCCTTAGCGGACCATGCTGAAAGCGCCCAAAAAACCCTTATCGCCCAGAAAGCTGCTCTCACAGTTAACGACGGAGATATCATCTTTGTGGATTCAGGCACAACTGCCGGTAAAATGGTTCAATTCATTACTGCGAAAAAGGTTACCGTTGTCACCACCAGCTTGGATCTTATTAAGAAGTACCTCCCTGAGGAGGGAATTTCCTGTATTCTGTTAGGCGGGGAGTATTACCACGATCTAGCGGCGGTTAATGGCCCTCTGACTGAAAAACAAATTTCTAGTATGCATTTTGATAAAGCTTATCTAGGGGCAAACGCCTATTCCCTTGAAGAGGGCTGCACCTATGTTTACGATATGAGAGAGGCTCATATCAAACAGCTTGTAAAGGACCGCGCGACGAAAGCATATCTGCTTGCTGAAACCTCCAAGCAAAGTAAAATCTCTTTTTTCAGATCCTTTGAACTCAAAAATTGCATTCTCATCAGTGAATTAAAAGAAGAGACCACCCTATAAAAAGATTATCATTAAAAAAGTCCCGGAATCAATTCCGGGACTTTTTTAATTTCAGTATATTGAGGCTTAAAGACTCTAATAAACTCCTACTTTTTTCCGATGCACTGGAGCATCCAGGTACATTCCTTATCCCCCAGAAAATCGGCCAAAACTATCTGCTGATATTTTCCAAGTAGCGCCTTGCCTTCATGGATAATGATGTCAAGCGAAACTCCTGCCAAGGCCGATTTAGAGTGTGCCGCCGCTTTTTCGACATCACCTTTATATTCAAAATTATTACGTGCAGGGAAGATGCGGCTGTAATCCTCCAGGAAGTCTTCATAAATCCGTGGATCTCCCTTAGAGGTCATCATGACACTAGCGGTGGAGTCAGGCGTGAACACAACACATACACCATCCTGTACACCGCTTTCCTCAATGGCTTTTATCACTTCTCCGGTAATATCATAAACTCCGGCCTCAAGGCTTTTAATTTTACCACTAACCATTCTTCTTCTCCTTATCCCATACAAATCAGTATCCCATTCCCTTAAGGCTACAGGACAATGATTTTGCTGCTTTTGATGGTTCCAACGCCTTCTTCTGCCCAGTGACCCTTCCCCGCCCGGAAGTAGGGTTCCTGCAGGAGGGCCGACACATAGGACGCCAAAATGGAACCCGGGATATAATTCAGAAGCGGAAGAATAAATTCATAGCCTTGGGGCGCTTCCGGAACGATTAATTCCAGAATATTCTCGTTAACACCAAAATCCTTCTGACTGCCGTTGGCAATGAAAAGAACGGGTCTTCCTATGCCTGCCGCCTGATGAAGGGTTTCCCCTATTCGGGTTCTATTATTATCATGCTTATCGGCAATAACAATGGTACCGATGGTCTCCGGCGCATGGGCAAAGTAATGAACGTGGCACCAATCCTCGGAGTCACTAAATGCTGCCAGAACACCGGCCACCTCTGCAAACTTTGCTCCGATGAACTGGGCCGTTGCGGCATGGATATCGTCTCCGATGGTATCAATGGCTCCATAGTCTTTCCAGGTAGCCGCCAGTTCAAACATTTTCTGATCAAGCTCAGGCAGGATGGCCTGATAGCTTCTGGTATATTCCCTGATAGCTTCGGCCAGCTTATCCATTGTTCCTGCTGGGCTGATTCCTTTGACTTCTCCTAAATGCGCGGCAAACATCAGCAAGCCTGTCAGGGAGGCGAAATAGTTTCTCAGACCGGGATTGGGGTTGGGGAAGGTTGGGGTATTGACAATGAGTGCATATTCCGCAACCTGAGCCGCACGGGAATCAGGGTTATTGGTCAGGGCCATGGTTGCATACCCATGCTTTCTCGCCCGGGACAAGGCTTCTTCAACCCGAGCCGGGCCACCGGAGGCACTGATGCCGATAACCAGAGTGCTTTGGCCTTCTTTTTCAGGGAAATCCAAAAAGCGGCTCACGTCTATACATCTTTCGACTGAGAACTTGCTGCCAAATTTTCCTGCAAAATGCTTGAATGCAGGAAGAACCGCTCGTCCTGCAAAGTAGGAATCCCCGCAGCCCGTCAGAATGATACTCCGGATATTTTTCAATCTTTCGCAGGGTATGGCTCCTTCTATCCCCTTACGGACTCCGGCAATCTGATCCTCACATAAATCGGGGAGACTCATGCACTGATTACGTAATGGATTTTCGAAATCGCTTTTATTGATCATGGATATCACCTTCTCTTTACTTAATCTTTGCTGTAAACACAAACGTAATAGCTTCTTGGGCGTGGACCATCAAATTCTGCAAAGACAATGGCCTGTTCTTGCCCCAGGATTAACTCGCCTCCCTCAACAATGGCCGAGATCTGGCTGTTGGTGATTGCAGTTTTTACATGTCCGCCCGCATCTGAAGCAGTTTCTCTGTGCTTGAAGTCCACACGCGTGGGTACCATTCTTTCAATATCTGCCATAATATCCCGGCGGGCTGCCTCATCTTTGGCACTGACCACGAGGCCGGCTGTGGAATGGAGCATGGATACATGGCATATACCGTTCTTAATCTTACTTTCGGCGATTACGGCCCTTACCTCGTCCGTCAAATCATGCATACCCATATATGTAGTCTGTAGGTTGATCTTCTTCAAATACATTGATATACCTCCTCATCTGCCTGTAAAGCAGATGCCTATTAAGCTTCTACTATGTTGATGAAAACCTTTCTTGGCCGTGGGCCATCAAACTCAAGCAGGACAATACCTTGGGACGAGCCCAGAACCAATTTCCCATCTTGGATGATCAGCATCTTGGAGGTTCCAATGGAGGATGATTTGACATGACCCGATGCATCGTAGGGTGAATCCTGATGCTTATAGCTGACTCGCGTAGGGAAATTCCGGTCAATTTCATCCATAAGGTCGTCCAAGCCGCGCTTATCCCAAAAGGAGGTTATAGCCAATGCCGCCGTGGTATGCGGCGCCGAGATGATGCAAAAACCTTCCTTCACACCACTCTGGGTAACAATCCTTTCAACATCTGCGGTAATGGACGGGTATCCCTTAAAAGCAGTGTTGACACTCAATTCGTATAGCATGTGATTCCTCCATCATTCAAAGATTTCTACCTTGCTGGAAGCCATGGTAAGTACATTAGCATCGAAATATTTTACAGAGCGGTCATAGATGTTGGTAAATGGGTCATAGGCATTAAAATATTTACGTCCGGCAAGGGTACAGCAATAGGAGGCAAGGAGAGCCGCTGGAGCATAGTCCATTAACGGGAGCAGCCATTCAAAGCCTGCCGGTGCCTCCGGAAGGGTACAGACGGTTACACCTTCAACAAACTGGGACTTATCTGCGTTGGTTATCACCAATACCGGGCGGCCTATTCTTTGGGCTGAGGCGATGGTTTCAACTGTACGGCTGAAGCTTGGGGAGTTTTTGTCAGCCATAACCACCGTTCCCACGGTTTGGGGATTGCGAATGAAAAAGTTAATATGGCACCAGTTCTCAGTGTCATCATATACTCCGCGGATACCTGTACATTCATAAAATTTTTCCAGACCAAACAAAGCGGAATACAGCTCCGGCCCGTCACCTATAAAGTCAAACCGATCAAAGTCCTTCCAGGTTTGAGCCAGCTCAAACATTTGATCATCTATGGTTTCCAAGATGCTTTCATAGCTGCGGACATAGCCGCTGATGGCTTCCCTCCACTCCTTTTCCGCTGTAGACGGTAGCACGCCTCTCACATGCCCCATACGCAGGGCAATGGCCGATAAGCCAAGAAGACTTGCAAAGTATGAGCGAAGTCCCGGGAAATCGTTCTCCATAGGGGGTGTATCCTGAAAGAACACTCGCTTGGCGGCTGATACGGCGGGAGACTGGGCCTTATTTGTCACCAGAATGGGCAGGGCCCCTACTCTCTTGGCCTTTTCTAGGGTTTCAACAATCCGAGCGGTGGAACCTCCTGCGCTGACAACCAGTACCAGGGGACTGTTAGGTTCCCCTATGCCGATGTCTTCTTTGGGCGTAAAGCGGTTGAATTCAATCGTGTCCACGGCCTGGCATCCAAAAACATCACAATATTTTTGTAGCACAGGGGCCATGACCGATGCAGCCGCATAGGAATCGCCACAGCCGGTGACCAAAATCTTCCGGGCATCAAATATCTCTGACATGGACAAGACCCCTTGCAGCTTTTCCTTACAAAAGCTGCGATCAAGCTGGGTGTCCACCAGATGAGGCAGGCTGAAAACCTGATTTCGTAAAGGACTGTTGTATTTTGCTTTATCCACGAGCTTACCTCCTAAATAAATGGTTCAAATTATTTTCATCGTGCACTTAAGAAAAGGATCAAAAATAACCAATGATTTTTGTCCAATACAATGAGACTGGGGGGATATTTCTCTCGCCCTCCTAAATCTTTTCAAGATATAACTTCCTAAGATTATGGGCATGCTCCATGACTTCATCGGTGAACAGCATATAAGGGCCATATTGGGCAGCGTTATAGCCTGCGGCGATATTGGCCATGATAACTACTTCCTTGAGTGAATAGCCTGCCACATGAGCATACATGGCCGCTCCTGTAGAACAGTTGCCGCAGCCGGTAGGGTCCACCGACTTATCAATATCAATGGATGGACAAAACACTGCTGTAGTAGGCGAGACTGCGTAGGCCCCTTTTTTGCCTACCCTGAACAAGGTCATTTCTACAGGCATTTTCATGATTTCATTAATCAAGTCTTCTTCGTTCTGCTTTGGAATACCGAATAACCGGGAGGCTTCATCTGAATTAAGGGACCACATATCAGCATGGCCAATCACCTCTTTTACAGCTTTGAGCCAGCCCGTTCCATTTAAATGCTCGGGTATATTCTCCAATTCCCACATGAATTTAAAGGGATATTTCTCCTTCAAGCGGCCTATTTTCTGCCAATAAATCCTGTCCACATTCTGAGCCATGTATATCCCCTTAATGTCAGGTGTCAAAGCCTCTTCAATGTCTTCAGGACGTGTTTTCAAATAGCCCAATAATTCAATGCCGAATCGGGACCTGAAGGAATAGGTGCCATCTAAATGATGCTTTAAAATATGCTGGGTGCAGTGCTCGGCGTCCACCTTTATGGAGGAGCATTCCAGGCCATTGGCTGCCATCCAGCTTCCATAGGTTTCAACATAATCTGCTCCAGCCCGGCATAGCAGCCTGCAATCCTTACTCCAAAGCCGGACACCGGTTAAGGCGAAGAACGCCGGCCCACCCATATGTATTTCTCCAAGAGTACCATCCGCCTGTTCAACAAAATCAGACATGATATTACCGCAGGTTAAATACTTAGTCATGGCCTACCCCCAAATGAACATACTCTGTATATAGCTGTTCCGCCTGCTTATAAGCAAATTCCCTAACGGCGTAAAAATCCGGAATAACTCCAAACTGCCGTATATTCAATCCCGAGGCTACATTGGCCATTATCCCCACCATCAAGGGATCCTTGCCCTCACAGAATGCGTAAAGTGCTGATCCAGTCGAGGTATTTCCACACCCTGTGGGATCGATCTCTTTATCCGTGGGCGCACTGGGTACAAAATAAACCTTCTCCTTGCTCAGTGTATAAAGACCTTTTTTCCCAACCCGGAAAAGCGTCATTGCTACAGGCATTTGCTTTAAGTGCTCAATACACTCATCCTCGGTTTTCACATCAAAAAGCGTTTTTGCTTCATTGAGATTGATGGAGAAAATGTCTACCGACTCCATAGCCGAAAGAACCTGGGGGAGAAATTTCTTGTGGGAGCTGGGCTCCTCTATCTCCCACATCACCTTAAAGCCATCTCTTTTCTTGAAGGCCTTCAGCTTTCGCCAGAACACCGTGTCACAATTCTGTGCCAGATAGATCCCCTTGACCTTTTTCCCTTCAGTAAATTGCGCAATTTCCTCAGGGCTCGTTTTCATATAGCCAAGATCCTGATGCCAATCACTTCTATAATGCTTGATCGTACTATCGCTCTGGTAGGTCCCGTCCTCGTTGTAGAGGAGGAAGGAATGGTTGCTGACATCACACTTTACTTTAATTCCGTCAGTAATGACGTTGTTGCGCTTGATCCAGGGCTCAAATATGGCCAAAGAATCCTCCCCCACATTGCTCACCTGTATGACGCTGTCCGTCCAAACACGGACACCGCTATAGGCAAACGTGGCCGGGCCACCGATATGACTGGTGTTGCTGGTGGTTCCATCTGCAAAACGTACCTCATCAATCATAACGTTTCCTGCTACTACATAATCCATAACAAAACCCCTACTGCATCTTATTTCCCTAGCTGTTTCAACCGGGCTTTTTTATTTTGAATAATTGAGAGAATGACCAAGCCGATAACCGTTGACAGATAGGGTATCATCTGCACTAACTGGAATCTGAAGTTCAGTGTCTGCAAGGCTATGGACAGAGCATCGGTAAGACCAAAGAACACAGAGGACAGCACCGTCAGAAGAACATTACCATTGGCCAGGTTAGTGGCTGAAATTCCGATGAATCCTCGTCCTGCAGTCATGTTCTGTGCCCAATAGGACAGATAGCCCATAGACATAAAAGCACCGCCCAGCGCAGCAAACACACCCGAATAGATAAAGGCGCTGAACTTGACTCTCTTGACGTTAATACCTACAGAAGCCGCGGCGTTGGGGTTAAAACCGATGGCACGGATTCTAAGTCCTGTTTTGGTACGGAAAACAAAAACCCAGGTAAGGAAAGCGATAAGAAAAGCAACGTAGGTGAGCGCATTATGCCCCGACAAAATGCCTCCCAATACGGGAATGTCCTTGAGCAAAGGGATGTCCCAATTGGGGAACACAAAGCTGTTCAGGCCTTGGGTACTGCTTTTCGTATTGGTCAGGGCAAACAGAACATAGATGGTTCCGCCCATGGCCAGCTGATTTAATGAAATACCTGTCAGCATCATATCTGCATCAATGATAATATTCATATATCCCATGATCAGAGAGATGAGGACGCCTCCGATGATAGCTCCGAGAACACCGCCCCAAAGACTCTGAGTCCAAGCACTAAATAATACCCCAATTAAGCTGGAAGAGAGCAGAATGCCTTCCAAGGCCATATTTATCTGGCCGCCATGCTTTGAAATCAGTGCCCCCATGGCGCAATAAATCAGTGGTGTGGACATACGAATGACCGAGAAGCCAAACCCGATCAGGTAATCAAGCGTTAAAAATGATCCCATGATTCACCTCTCCTTTCATTTCAAAGTACTGCGAGCCGCAGCTTTTAAGAGCTCTTCCTGCTTTGCCACCTTAACAATGGCCTTTTGACGGTAGGAAGAAAGGAAGCTGCCCGCTGCGACAAGCATGATGATAATGGATTGTATGACCTGAACAAATTCAAGGGGAACATCGGTGGTCTGACCAACGATATCCGCACCGATTCGAATATAGGCCAATACAAAAGCAACAACAGGAATGAGGAGAGGATTGCCTTTTGCCATAAGTGCCAGAGACATACCGTCGAAGCCATAGCCTGTTTGAGCCAGCCAGATGAAACGATCGTACTTGCCCAGGGTTTCTATGGTTCCACCGATTCCAGCGGCAGCACCACCGATGCACTGTGCCAGAATAGTGATAAAAACAACACTTACTCCCGAATACTTTGCAAAATTAGGATTCTTGCCCACAAGCCTCATTTGATAGCCCAGTTTGGTTCTGTATAAGAACCAGTAAGCAAAAATAATCAATCCGATGGCCACAAATAGACCCGTGTGAACGTAGGTGCGCTTAATAAAGGAGGTGAGCCTTGCCGCATCAGGTATGGCATCAGAGCCTACAAAGGTTTTCTTTTCGTCGCGCATCCAATAGTAGAGGATGTATATTCCCGCAAAAGTTAGAACATAGTTGAGCATGATGGTGACAACAACGATATTAGTCTTCCACTTAGCTTCAAGGGCTGCCGGAACGGCTCCGCACAAGGCGCCAACCAAAGCACCGATAACAATCAGTACGATGGGGAATACCACCGGCGGGAGATTGGGGGTGAGCTGAGTGGCAACAAAGGTGATAAAGGAGGCTGCAAGGAACAGGGCTCCCTCACCGATTAGATTGAACTTGGAAACCGATAGCATAAAGCACATTCCGACCCCTGTACACATGACCGGAATCATGTATTCAATCATAGTTCCAATACGACGAATGCCATCAAAGGGCTTGAACATGTAAATAGAAATGGTCCGAATAGGGTCATCGCTGATGAAAACAATGCAGAGCAGCGATAATATAAAGCCTATCAATATGGCGATAACGGTTCGGATTAAGTCAAAATACTTAATGATTAATTTATTTAACTTCATAATAGCGACCTCGTTATTTCCTCCGGAGCCATTTCCTTCAGCCCCAGCATATATTCGCCAAGCTCGTCCTCCGTCACCTTTGAAGCATCTTCAAAGTAAGCCACTATCTTTCCCTCACTCATAACAATGAGGCTGTCGGAAACCTCCATGACTTCATTTAAGTCTGCGGAAACCAAAAGAACGGAAAGGTTGTTCTGGCGCGTCAGCTCAATCAATTTCCTCCGGATAAATTCAGTTGCCCCTACGTCAATGCCTCGGGTAGGCTGGTTGGCAACAATAATGTCCGCACCGCTGGTGAACTCCCGGGCGACAACAACCTTTTGGATATTACCTCCGGAAAGCTCCCGCACTAGGTCGTCCGGCCCATTGCACTTAATGTTAAATTCCTCAATATATTGTGTGACAATCTTGTTGATTTCTTTTCGCTTGAGCATAACCTTACCTGAAAAGTCCTTTTTAAAGAACCGATCAGAGATGAGATTTTCGGCTATGGTGGACAAGGGCGAGCATCCAAAAGTCATGCGATCCTCGGAGATGTTGGCAATGCCTAATTCACGCAGTTGTTTGATGGTCATACCCCGAATGCTTTTGCCCTTAATGGCAATCTCACCGCGAGTAATCGTACGAAGTCCTGTTAAAATCTCACACAACTCATTCTGTCCATTGCCCTCAACACCGGCAATTCCCAATATTTTGCCGCGCCTAAGTGAAAAGGAGACATCCGTTAAGAGATTTTTCCCAAAGGAATTGGTGTAAGACAGGTGCTCAATGCGACCCACCTCTTCCCCTACATTGGCTTGATCTTTTTCGATATTCAGAAAAACGTCACGCCCCACCATCATGTTGGACAGCTCCTGAGGAGTATAATCCTTCACGCTGCCACTTCCGATAACCCTGCCCCTTCGCAGAACGGTAAAGCGGTCACAAAGCTCCTTAACCTCATTGAGCTTGTGAGAGATAAAAATGATGGTATGCCCCGACGCTCTTAAGTTTTTAAGCTCAACAAATAGCTCCCGGGTCTCTTGAGGGGTAAGCACTGCAGTAGGTTCATCAAGAACCAGAATTTCAGCGCCTCTCAGCAGAGCCTTGAGTATTTCAATTTTTTGTTTGGTGGCAACTGATACATCCCCCACAAGAGCCGTAGGATCAACCTTTAGGTTATATTTCTCTGATAGCTCCCGGGTAATCTGAAAAGCTTTATTTTTATCAAAAAAAGTACCTGACTTTGTCGGTTCGCTGCCCAATACGATGTTCTCTGCAACAGTGAGTTCATCAACCAGCATAAAGTGCTGATGAACCATTCCGACACCATGGTTAATGGCATCCAGGGCGCCTTTAAATTTCATTTCCTTGCCCTTGATAAAAATCTTACCTTCTGTCGCATCCTCAAAACCAAACAGAATTTTCATCAGGGTTGTTTTGCCTGCCCCGTTTTCTCCCATCAGGGCATGAATCTCGCTTTTTGTACAATCAAAAGTAACCTCATGGTTTGCTATAAAGCCATTTGAATATACTTTTGTAATTTTATCCATTAATAATATTTGTTCAGGCATTACTTCACCGTCCCAATTCATTGAATAAGTTCCAGAACAATGTTCCTGACATGAATCATGTGGCTAACCTTTAAAATAGGACTCATAGAATAAAGACAATGGTCAACCAGAGTCAATGGCTCCAGTTGACCATTGTCATAGCCCCCCATTACTGGATAATGACAAGGATTACTGAATCTTTACAGAATTTTTAAGAGCCTGATATGAAGCATCATCCATAGATGTACCTGTTTCGTCAAAGAAAGATGCTGCCTTCATTTCACCCTTTTCAAATTTCACAAAAAGTTCTTCCATCTCTTTTTGAATAGCCTCGGGAACGCTCTTCTTGTAAATATCATTTCTTACGAAGGTAGCACCGCCATTGGCAACGCCATAAACCTCAACAGTACCCCAGCCTATCTGTTCGCCCTTGGAGATTCTCTCAAGTGCGTAGTAAGCCATATAACCCCAGTCCTTAATAGCAGATGTCATAATACAGTTAGCTTGAGCGTCGTCTTTGCCTACGAAGGGTAAAGCCATGTCAACGTCAACGCCTATACCCCAGTTGCCGCTTGCTTTAGCCGCATCAAGGATACCATAAGAAGCAGGACCGGCGATGGCATAAACGATATCAGCGCCCTGACGGTATTGTGCAAGAGCAATTTCTTTAGCCTTTGCCTGGTCAACGAAGTCACCAATGGCACCGACAGCCACCTGGATATTGGGGTTGGCAGCCTTAGCACCGTCTATGTATCCAACAATAAAGTCACACAAAACAGGGTATTCAACACCAACAATACCGCCTATTTTTCCGGTCTTGCTCATTTTTGCAGCAAGATAACCAACCAGGAAGGAACACTCATTCTGCTTAGCCATACATCCAACCCAGTTCTTCAAGCCCTCGATGTCGGGCTGATCCAGAGGAGCATCCAGGGTGATGTACTTGATGTCAGGATTTTCATGAGCTGAAGCAACTGCAACGTCAACCAAACCTGATCCGGAACCGCAGATGATGATATCGGGCTCCTGATCAACAGCTTCGGCCATTGCCGCATTAAACTTGGCAGGATCAGTGGGGCATTCAATGTAGACATATTCCATACCAAAGTCTGCGGCGCCTTTTATCGCCCCTTCATTGATAGCGTCTGCAGTTGAGTTATCACCTAATTTTGATCCAAGGTAAACTACTTTGAGTGGATTCTGATTGGATGAAGAGCTTCCCGGTGAGGGGGCGCTACCGCCGTTACTGCCACCGCACGCAACCATGGAGAGGGAAATTGCTAAGATCAGTACAAGTGCCAATAGTCTTTTCATTTTCATTTCTCCTTTTGAACTTTTTTTGATCTTTTTCTGAATGTTTTGTGTGAGTTTTGGTGGATCATATGGATATTTTACCAACAACTCCTTCAATAGTCAACGACATTTTTTATATTTCGACTAATTTCGACTTTTAATAAATTCAATTTTTTGCCATTTTGATTTATTTTATCCCATCCGCTTGACTTTTAGTTCAAATTTGAGTTACATTAAAGCAGTAAATTCAATATTTCTTCATCATACTGCTGATTAAAATTCATAAAAGATTCACGAAGGAGCACTTTTTATGGCAACTTACTTTTCAACCACGACTTCCATTCTTCTTACTCTGTTTGCGGCTGCTCTTTGGGGCAGTTGGATGCAAGTTGTAAAGCTAAAGCGCAATTATCCCATTACAGGTATCATCTTCTGGCTATATACCTTCGCCTTTGTCTTTATATGGATAATTACTTTAGCTCTGTCTCCGGCCCTTTTGCCTGATGGAATTATTTCTGCTACTGTCAGCCAATCCAAGCTTGTGGGGGAGATATTGCTAGGCGGCGCCATGATGTCCATGGGCATATATTTTAATCTGGTAGTAATGAACAGTATCGGCCTCATGCTTTCTACAACCATTTCAGGAGCCGTGGGAAGCCTCTTGGGTATTTTTACTTCCATCTCCAAAGAAGGACTACCTGATAAACCTTTCGCCTTGGCCATGATTATTGCCACAGCGGTGATTTTTCTGCTGGCCAGCTATGTGTGCACCTATGCCTCTCAGATGTGTGGAAAAGACCGGGCAGCAGCCAAAGGACTGGATACTAAAATAAAGAGCAAAAGCCCCGTCACCCTTCCCATCATTCTAATGATTTTACTCAATGCTGTACTGACCAATGGATGGTCCATCGGTACGGCCAGCGGAACCGCTGCCGGATTCCCACCTATTTTGACTACCGCTTATCTGTGCACAGGCTCTTTCCTAAGCGTTTTTATTATTACAGGCATCACTTTCACAATCACCAAGCAATGGAAGACCGTTTTCTGTATCGGGGAAAGCAAGCGCCCTATATTGCTCAGTTGTATATCCGGGCTTTGCCATTACGGCGGCAACCTCATCTCCATCTACTGCATGCCCGCCATTAGTGCCACCATATCCTTTCTGTTCGGGCGCACCGCTAATCTTTGGACATACTTCTGGGGCTTCTATTATAAAGAATTTGCGGGAGCCAAAAGAAAAACCCTGGTTATCCTGTTTTCCGGGATCTTTCTTTACTTTATGGGTCTGGCCTTTTTATTCCTTTATAGCTACTAGCCGTAGGACGAACACTATTTCTGGCATTAATCCTTCACTTTAAGTGAGCAAAATCTATACATAAAGAGAGGTAAAGAAGATGTTCAAAGAGTCATTAGGGAAAAAATTAGTATTTGGTTTGATCCATTTAAAGCCCTTTCCAGGAACGCCTTACTATAAGGAAGGCGATCTGGACCTATCTATGGAAAAAGCAATTGCCAACGCCAAGGCACTCATTGAGGGCGGCGCCGATGGATGCCTTATACAATCGGTGGACAAGGTCTATCCGGCAACCGATGATACCGATTATGTACGTGTGTCCTCTTTGGCCGTTATTGCCCAGGAGGTAAGACGTATGGCCGGCCCCGATTTCAAGATTGGCGTACAGCTTATGTGGAACTGTATCACGCCTTCTTTAGCAGTTGCAAAGGCCTGTAAGGCAGATTTTACCCGCTGCACCGCCCTTATCGGTACCACAGAGTCCATTTTTGGAAGAGTGGAAGCCAATCCCCTGAAGATCATGAATTACAGAAACAGCATTCATGCACAGACTGTTGATATGATCGCAGAGATTTCAGGCTATCATTTCCTGGGCGAGTATGACAAAGCAAACCTCCAGTCTCTTGCAAGAGGAGCTATGACTGTGGGCGCCAATGCTGTTGAGATCTACCATAAGGACGAAGAGCTTAACAATCGCATGGTCATGGATGTCAAGGAGCTTTCCAGTGACATCCCCGTGGTGCTTGGAGGCGGTACCGATGTTGAGAATGTTCAGCGCCGTATGAAGCATGCAGATGCCGTTCTTGTGGGAAGATGCTTTGAAAACGGAAATTGGGGCGGCAACATTGATGCTGAAATCGTTAAGGAATATGTAGGAAGACTACGCTCCATTTAGTCCATAATCAATTTAAGAAAACATGAAACGAAAAAGAGCGAACATCCACGATTTCATAGCAGATCAGGGCGTTCGCTCTTTTATTTATGAAGCGTTATAACGTTTAAAATGTTTTCGATCCGCAGTGGGCTTGAATGATTCCTTTTGTCATTTCCCATATTCACCATTAAGAAAATGGCATAATATCATGGTTTTATATTATATAGTCTTGTAATGAATCCTTGCCTGACATAAAATGTAATTCCGTAAGGAGGCTTTTTCATGCAGGAAGAAATGGGGAGAAAAAACCAAAATCATATTGAACCAAGGATTCTGGCGGCAGCCGACCTTCTTGCAACAGCCGTTCATGACCTAAAGAATCCCTTATCAGTGATTCGGGGCCTTGGTGAATTAGGAAAGGCTGCTTCTGATTCTCAGAAAGACAGTCAGTACTTCAATAGAATCATCAAGCAGGTGGATACGCTGGATCACATGGTTATTGACCTTTTAAGCGCTTTCAAACCCCACTATCCCACAAAAATGAATCCCACAAGCATTATTCAGGACTTACTGGCGGCTCTTGAGCCCTTACTTTCAACTCAGTCCATTGAGGTTCATTTTCATTCTACCTGTGACAGGTGTATCCATCTTTATGAGGTGCAGTTCAGACGAGCCGTTCAGAATCTGTTGGACAACGCTATAAAGGCAATGCCCCATGGAGGTATGCTGGAGGTGTCTGTAGAGGACCATTCGACGGATGTACTTATTTCTATTGGAGATACCGGCTCGGGGATTCCTAAAAACGTTTGTAAAGAAGTCTTTGAACCCTATTTCTACAGGCGTCAGGATGGGACGGGCTTAGGGCTTTTCCTCACCCAGCATGTCATTGTTGATATCCATCAGGGTCGCCTGTGGTTTGAGAGCAGTGAAAACGCAGGGACCACCTTCTACATTTCTCTTCCGACACCGGAAAGGATTAATCTTAAGAATCCTGGCTCAGGGGCTTTTTCCTGAGGGCCGAGACCAAAGGAAAAATGACCAGAAAAACAATTCCCCCCGCATAACCGTTATTATAGAGGTTCATACCGCTATAGCCCCCTCCCGCATGAAGGACAACCGATGAATGAATAAACCCCGACAAAATTCCCACCCATGGACCAAAAGCTCCCGCCAGGGGTGCTAGTGTGGTTGAAAAAAGGGCGGCGATCTGTATAGAAGGGTCGGTCAAAGCAAATTGTTTTGTGACTCCTCCCAAAACCACCCCCATAATAACCGGAATCATATTCCTGGGATGCTTTCCATAGGCACTGAAAGCCATAATAGAAAATATCCCCCCCAGGGTGGGGCCGTTAAAATCCCCACCGATAAGCAATATATAGGAGGTTGCGATAATCCCGTTCACCCCCATGTTAACCAGTACGGGCGCTTTACCGTAGCGCTTTATAAAATCACAGGGACACTTTCCCGAGCTTTTCAAAAGCTCCCCATATCTTTTAAAAACCCTTTTGTCCAGCACCAGCCCTAGAAGAACGAGAAGGATGCACCCTAGATATAATGGCGGAACAAACAGAGGGTTATTCCCTACTGACCAGAAGGACAGCGAACTTAGTATCACACCATAGGACTTCATGATGGGAACAATAACCAAGGCTAGAAGACCACAGGCAAATCCTACATTGTAAAGGATATACCCCTTATGAATGGTTTTTGTAAAGGCCGCAAGCACTGGCACGACAAAGCCAATGGAAACGCCAAGGACAATGGCCACAAGAACATTCATCATGAGAAGGCCATCCTTGAAAAAGACAAAGCTGATGATGGGGCTCAAGGCCGTTGAGAGAAGGCCTATGCAAAGATACTCGGAAAAAGGCTTTCTTACAACTTTGGTATACAGGTAGGAGCCCAGAAGAATAAACCAGATGTTAAATATGTTTTTCCCAAAGAGGGAGAACCCGAACATCAGGCCTACCACCGCGACGGTATAACCCCCGGCCTCTACCCGGTTGTAATATAAAAGTCCTATGGAACAAAGAGTAACGATGGAGGCATTGATAATAGCCGGGCCCACTCCTGCGATTTCCATATAGTCGGTGATAAGAATATCGCTGGAGAAGAGTATTTTTCTAAACCCTGCAAGGACTTGGGAAATATCGCTTAACATAAATCCATAGACCAGAAAACCTAACGCTCCAAAAAGCATTGATAGATATACCGCATTTTTTCTCATTATGCACCGCCCCGAGTAGTCTAGCTGGAGAAAAATGTTGTGGTTAATGTGATGCATCACTGCATTTTCAAGAAAGGAAATTCACTTTTTATTGAAAGTATAGCAAAAAACTGAGTGTTGTCGCAAGGCTAAAACGACAAATAACCTGATGTTCAGCAGATTATTTGTCGTTTTATGTCATAAAGAGACCTGTTTACTTCCCCCTGAGAATGATTCGCTTGCTGCTTAAGTAGGTGAGCTTATGGGTAACAGGCTGAATGATGAAATCAAAGGTATCATGAATTTAACATAATCCTTACCCGTTTATAAGTAAACAGGCTGTGAGGAAACCTCACAGCCTTAAAACGCTCAATCATCGCCCTTTATATTTTGACATCCAAATGATTTCCCACATGGGGAGAAACACTTTGTTCCATGGCTTTTATCAAATTATCGTTATTGACCTTGGCACTGTCCATGACCTTCTTGAAAATGGCAAGCCCTGCTTGCTGGGAAATCCTGCTTTGGTTTAAAGAGATAGAGAGTGCTGCTATATCCATAAAATCATCTCCTTTTGATGATTTACCCATTTTAAACGACTCAAATCATGTCCATGCATATTTTTTTAATAACTACCACCATTTTTATCCTTTGCTTCAACGTATTGTTTTCATACGGTAAATTGTGGTATAAATTAAATACTTTCTGCTCTGCCAGATTGAATTTTTGCTGCATTAATCGAGGAGTTTATATGAGAACACGGTTCAAATTCAACAACCTGAAACTTCGGACCAAACTGATTCTTCCCCTTATCGCCCCCATTATTGCCCTCATTATCAGCTCAGTCATATCAGGAGTACGCTCCAAAGAGATGACCTCCCATCTCATCAACAGCCTGTATTACGATCTACAACAAAGCTCTGATTTATTGCTCAATGCCGATCGGGATCTTTATCAGGCTCTTGTGGATCAGGATAGACTCCTCAAAGGTGATGCCCTGGATATTGCTCAAACCAAGGCCTCCTACACTGAAAATATGAAGCAAACCTATGACCGTGTTCACCAGGCCAAGGAGATCATGAATCAGAGTCCGGAGCTTCTGGGCAATACCCATTCCGCAGAAAGAAATGCCCTGGCCCTTCAAGCCTTTGATGACTTTGACGTCAACTATAGCCTATGGATGGGTCTCTACAACGTGGATACCAATACGCTCAAGGATAGCACCCAAGCAGCCGCCGCCTTTGAAAGCACACGGGGTGCCATTGACCTCATCGTGGATTTACTTGACGAATATGCTCAGGATCTTGTAAACCAAGTCACCGCGGCTGTGGCTAAAAACATTGAGAACTCTAAACTCATCACCATTCTATCCTTGTTAACTTCTCTTGCCTTTGCTGTAATCGTCATTTTAAATATCACCAAGCGCACCCGCCTGACTGTGGATTTCCTTCAAAAAACAGCCAATTTCGACCTGACCCACGACCCACGCTACGATGGTCTAACACGGGAGAGGGATGAATTTGGTCAGATTATCAAGGCAGAGGAGAAAACACGGACATCCCTTAGGGAAATGATCAAAAAGGTTGTTGATGAAACCGATAAGCTCACGAGGGCCGTTTTGGATACCAACAGCAATATGCAGCATCTGGAAGAGGGTATAGAGGAAATTTCCGCGACCACCCAGGAGCTCTCGGCAGGCATGGAGGAAACCGCAGCTTCCACCGAGGAGATGAACGCCACCTCTCAGGAAATTGAAGCAGCGGTTCAGAGCATTGCCGAAAGAGCCCAGACCGGGGTTCATGTTGCCAATGAAATTAGCAGGCGCGCTGAAGAATTGGGGGAAACTTTCAAAATCTCCTTCCAAAACAGTACCTCAATGATTGAAAATTCCAAAATCAAGCTTCAAAAAGCCCTGGAGGAATCCAAGGCTGTGGAGCAGATCGATAAACTCGCCGAATCCATTATGCAGATTACCTCCCAAACTAATCTGCTAGCTCTTAATGCAGCCATAGAGGCTGCGCGGGCGGGTGAGAACGGCAAGGGCTTTGCGGTTGTCGCCAACGAAATCCGAACCCTCGCTGAGAACTCCAGAAATGCGGTAACTGAAATACAACGGGTTATTCAGGGGGTCACCCAATCGGTTGAACACCTGTCCGACAGCTCCAATGAGCTGTTATCCTTTGTAGCCGAAGATGTGAACAGGGATTATCATGTTATGCTTTCCACCACTCAACAATATGACAAGGATTCAGATCAGATCAATGGCCTTGTCACCGATTTCAGTGCAACCTCCCAACAACTGCTGGCCTCTATTCAGAACATGGTAAAGGCCATTACTGAAGTAACCAGCGCTGCCAACGAGGGAGCCTCCGGAACCAACAATATCGCCGAAAAGACCAACGCAGCCATAAACAATGCCAATAATGTTATCTCCAGCATTAATTCAACAAAGGAAGGGGCAGGGATCCTTAAGGAGATGGTTGCAAGGTTCAAAATCGACTAAGCAACTTGTCTATTTGGTGAAATATGAGAATATAATATAAAAGTGAAAACTCGAGGTCATCATCCTCGGGTTTTTCATACCCTGCTTTATAATAACAATAGCGTGAATTTTTAGGTAGTCTCACTGTAGAACTCTATTGTCATCAATTTTTGTAATTTACTGATAATAACATTTGGATAATTATCGTAATTCCCTTATAATTGAACTAATATTCTTTATAGGAGGTATCTGCCCGTGAAAGATCAAACACACAACAAATCATGGCTTGAGCCCTTGACTCAATTGGCCTCACAATGCAGCGTGATTGATCCCGAGCTCTATACCCGCTACGAAGTCAAACGAGGCTTGAGGGATATCAGTGGCAAAGGGGTTATGGCCGGTTTGACCGAGATTGGTGAAGTTCATGCCTATATTATTGATGAAAGTGAAATGGTTCCGTGCCCAGGAAAGCTATATTATAGAGGCTATGATGTGGAAGACCTGGTTCGGGGCTTTTTAGGCGAAGACAGGTTTGGATTTGAGGAAACCACCTACCTTCTTCTGTTTGGAGACCTGCCCGGAAAAAAAGCTCTCCGTGATTTTGAGAAGCATCTGACCGAATTTAGAAAGCTTCCTGAGGATTTTACCCGGGATATGATTATGAAAGCCCCGGGCAAGGACATGATGAACGTCCTTTCTCGATCCATCCTTGCTTTATACAGCTATGATCACAACCCCGACGATACATCCATCTCCAATGTTCTGCGCCAATGCCTGGAAATGATTGCTTATTTCCCGCTCCTGGCAGTCTACGGCTATCAGGCCTATTCCCATTATCACGGCAATAAAAGCCTGTATATCCATGGCCCACGCCCCGACCTGAGCACCGCTGAGAACGTCCTGCACATGCTTCGACCTGACAGCAGCTTTACCAAGCTGGAGGCCACCCTTTTGGATCTTGCCCTAGTTCTTCATGCCGAGCATGGCGGAGGTAATAATTCTACCTTCACCACCCATGTTGTTACTTCTTCGGGAACCGACACCTATTCGGCCATAGCGGCTGCCCTTGGCTCCCTGAAAGGTCCAAGGCATGGCGGAGCTAATGTGAAGGTTGTACAGATGCTGGAGGATATCAAAAAAGCCATTAAGGATTGGGACGATGAGGAGGAAATCTCCGAGTATCTGGCCAAAATCCTCAACAAGCAGGCCTTTGACCGTTCAGGCCTGATTTACGGCATGGGCCATGCGGTCTATTCCTTATCCGACCCCAGAGCCGAGATTTTTAAGAGCCATGTAGAGGAGTTGGCCCTGCATAAAGGGCTTGAGGATGAGTTCAAGCTGTACTCCAAGATTGAGCGATTGGCTCCCGAGGTCATCGGAAAGACTCGAAAAATCTATAAGGGCGTCAGTGCCAATATAGACTTCTACTCAGGGTTTGTTTATCGTATGTTGGACATTCCCGTTGAGCTCTTCACCCCCATTTTCGCCATGTCGAGAATCACCGGGTGGAGTGCCCATCGCATTGAGGAAATCGTCAATAACGGTAAAATCGTTCGCCCTGCCTACAAGAGCATTGCTCCCCGTCGGGAATATACTCCAATGGGTGACCGTTAATTGAGGGGCTCCATCCTATAATAGTGGGTGTTAGGGGTGTATTCCTTGGGGATAAACCCTACTTGAAACCAGGGAAAGTACTGGTGCATTTCCTTCATGGCTTGGGTCAACGCGGTAACATAGGGCTTATAGATATGTTCCAGCACGATCTGATCATCAATATGGTAGTACCAGTTAAGGTTGAATTCCTGCCTGCTGATGATAACGAGACCAGAAAAATGATAGAAGGTCAGAACGCTATCATTAATCATCACCTTACCATCCATGAGGCTCACTGTATAGTTGGGGATGTTCCAAAGGGCGGTATTGACACCGGGACTCTGGACGACATAAACTCCCTGGAATTCATCGGGCCAGGTTTCTACATAACGCTGATCCCCAAAGAGCTTGCGTATGTGGTCCTCCTGCACCGAGCAATAGGCGATGCAACGCTCCTTCCATTGTGTGACGGCCGTTAAGGCCGTCATTTCATTTTTGCAGCCCACAAAACCGGTATTGAACACCCCCGTTTTCCCGTAGTATTCCAAAAAGTCTCTGGAATTCCGGTGATGGGTCAGAAATAATGTAGCGTCTGGCCTTTCATTGAATATATTCTCGGGGCTGTCAAAGAAAAACAGGTCTGCATCCAGATGCGCATAATACTGGGCCTCGGGGTACTTGGTCATGATATAATGCAGAAATACCGGCTTTAGGGTCCAGCAGTACTCATGAAAGGATCTCCTGCTTTTAGCCGCCAAAAGCCTCTGGTCCTCAATCTCCCCGAGCCTGACAGGAACCACGTCGGGGAAAGAGATGCTGTTTAAAATATTCCATATCACGTCATGAGCACATGCCACGAAGAGCTTGAAATCCCGGGCATGCCTCTGCAAGGACGATATCATTGCCAAAAGCTTGAAAAAATGGTCCTGGGAAACCACGGTTGTAAAATGATACTTTGCCATAAGGGCCTCCTTCTAGATATTGGCCTTGAGAATTGCATTAAAATCTATATTGTAGGTCAGCTTCAGTAGGCTGGCGAGCTCACTGATAAACGCGACGGTTCTCTCTTTTCGCCAAAGCTCCAAGGTGCTTCTAACCGTTGTCTTCAGGTTCTCGGCAATCTTGGGGAACATCGTCCGGCTATTATCCTCCTGGGGGTTATACAGACGCACACGGATGACCTGAAGAAGGTGCAAAAAAAGCTCCAGCAAGGGATGATATTCTTTTCGGGTCAATATCTGGTTGATATCCTTCATAATGGCATTCATCCGCGTCTTGTCGATGTTCAGGTGATCGCTCAAGCACACCAGGGGCATGTCGATAAAATAGATACTGTTGTATTTTTCGCACATGTATTTCACATTGGCTTCCAAATCCCCCGAGTGAAAATTGGCCGGGTGCTCCTGATGCAGGCTCACTATATGCTCGGCCATGGTAAAATGGCATCCTGCTTTAAAGAGGCGTATGCCCAGATCATAATCCTCATAGCCATACCGGATGATTTTATCATCAAACATGCCCACTTCTATCACTTTTTCCCTATCCACAGAGAGATTATTGGTGATGCAGAATCTCCAGGGCAAATAGTAGCCCACAAGGTTTTTCCCATACTCTAGGATCGTGGCCTTCAGATCGTTGATAAAACCAAAATCCAGGTCAAAGCCATAGGTATTCAAGTCCTCCGAGGCCACCTCCTCTTCCGGTATCAGGGGATATCCATCGGGGTAGGCCTTTTTATCCAAGGCCCATGTTGAACAGATTCTATCAAAGGTGGCCATCTGACTGGAATGAAAGCCTTTGTAGTAAAAGGTAAATATCCTGCGCCAAAAAAGGCCGCATGCCACAATATTAGGCTCCTTATGGGCTTCAAGGTGGAGCTTGATGTAGTCCTTAGAGGCTATCATATCACTGTCGTGAAAAATCAGAATATCCCCTTCGGCCTCTAAAATCCCTTGGTTCCGGCCATGGGCGATTCCATTGTTCTTTTCAACACGAATCTTCTTCAAGGGATATTTGAGCTCAAACCCATCCAGCATCTCCAGAGTTTTGTCGGTGGATCCGTTATCAATGACAATGACTTCAATGTCCTCACCCTCATAGCTCTGCCGGTTAAGGGCAATAAGGTTATATTTAAGCCGCTCTCGCGCGTTATAGGATGGAATGATCAGACTCGCCTTCAAATTCACAACCTCCCAGTCATAAAGGAAGCAGGGTGGTTCGCCATGGAATTAAGGCCGAGGGGGTATCGGCCCCAACCCCCCGCTTAATTCTTACCTTTTATTCAATGTCTCAAAAAAGTGCAGGTACCAGTCAATTGTCTTTCCCAAGCCCTCCTCAAGGGTATAGGCCGGGGCCCATTCCAGAACCTCCCGGGCCTTTCGCGCAGAAAGATACTGGTGCTTGATTTCGTTACTGCCCTGGTTAAGCACCACAGGCTTAAGTTCGCTGTTCATCAACCTGAGTATTTCTTTGACCATGTCAAGAACCGTAAGCTGAATTTCGTTGCTAAAATTGAAGGCCTCTCCCTCGAGCCTTAGAGCATTCATCCTCTCAGCCAGAAGCAAATAGGCTCTTACAGCGTCCTCCACATAGAAATAGTCCCGGATAAAGGTTCCATCGCTGCGGATTACAGGAGCCTCTCCATTCAAAATGCTTCGGATGGTTTGTGGAATAATGCGGTTAAAGTTCAGGTCTCCGCCGCCATATAAATTCCCGCACCGCGTAACACATACAGGAAGACCATAGGTTTTATAATAGGCCTGACTGATTAAATCGGTGCAGCTTTTGGAAACATCATAGGGATGCCTGCCGCTTAAAGGCATGGTTTCATCATAGGGTAGCTGTTCCTGGTCTCCGTAGGCCTTATCACTGGAAGCCACCACAATTCTTTGGATAAGGGGACTTCTCCTGGCCGCCTCCAGGAGGTTCCAGGTTCCACGGATATTGGTTTCAAAGGTTCCTACCGGGTTTCTGTTGGCAACACCCACAATGGCCTGAGCGGCCACATGAAAGACAGAATCTATCTCATATTCTCCCAGGGTTCTCTCCAGGAGCTCCCTATCCTCCAGTTTCCCGTTGACCAGATTAATGCTCTTGTATTCCTCGCCCTGATACAGTGCGGACTTAGGCACAATATCCCGCACCAGCCCGGTGACATTGGCACCATGACGTATGAGTTCTTTGGCCAGATAGCTTCCTAAAAACCCTGTACATCCTGTAATAAAAACATTTTTATCCTTCCAAAACTGATTCATTGTCTCTCCCATACTTTCCATAAATCCTTCCCACCATCACATAATTTGTTCATCTGGATAATGTCGTTATAGGTATCGCAAGCTGTCCAGAACCCCTCGTGGGGGTACACCGCCAATTGCCCATCCCGGGCAAGGTTGACCAAAGGCTCCTGCTCCAGTACACAATGACTGTCATCGGTCACATAGTCAAAGAACCCTGGCTCAAAGACAAAAAAGCCTCCATTAATGATTCCGCTGGAGCTCTGCTTCTCCCTGAATGCAGTGGCTATGCCGTCTTGAATGGCTAACGTACCATATTGGGTTTTCTTATCGATTCCCGTCACAGTGGCCAAACGGCCCTTCTCTCTATGGAAGGTCAGCAGCTTGTTTAGATCAATATCTGAAAGGCCGTCCCCGTAGGTAGCCATAAAGGTTTCATTCCCGATATATTCACGGGCTCTTTTTATTCGGCTCCCCGTCATGGTCTCTATTCCGGTATCCAGGAAGGTAATCTTCCAATCCTCGGCTTTTTCAAGAAGCTCAAAGACGCCCTTCCGGCCATCCATTCTAAAGCTATGCTGCTTCCATGGATAATCCATAAAGTATTCCTTAATTTTTTCACCTTTGTAGCCCAAAAGCAGGATAAAATCATCAAAGCCGTAATGCTTGTACAATTTCATGATATGCCAGAGCATGGGTCTACCACCGATTTGTGCCAGAGGCTTTGGCATATCTTCGGTCAGTTCATGCATCCTCAGTCCTTTTCCCCCGCAAAGTATAACAACTTTCATCCTTGAGCCTCCTTATAGGTTCTAATGGTTGTACCTATAGTACTAGTTTATGTAAAGACCTGTAGAATGGTGAAAGAAGAAGGAAAAAGAACGTCTGTCCCCTGTGAAAGGCTGCAAAAAAGGGGCTATCTCAAAACAGCGGATATGCCTGGTGTTATAGCTTGAACATCAGGTATATCAAAATCTCACTGTTGAGACAGTCCCTTATAGCCTATGCTAGAAGGACGATTTATGACAGGGGATCGGGTCTATGCGGCTTGAAGTCAATGATGAGCCGGCCATCCTCATAACTGATAAAGGGAGAAGGCTTGGTCTTATCGGCTCCGAAAGGGTCTCTCATAAAGCGGCCCGTCCTAAAGACGGACAGAATAAGGCCCATGAGGCACATGTTGGCAAGAAGCGCAGAATTGCCCTGTGAAACAAGGGGCAGCGTCAAGGGAGCAAACAGTGTGAGTCCAAGATTGGGCACCATATAGCAAACCACCTGAAGGGCTATGGTGAGAACCACCGATAAGGAGACCAGCCGAGCCAGAACGCTTTTTTGTCTTAGGCAAAGAAGGGTGGCCCTTATAATGAAGGCCGCGAACAAAAGGGCAACAACAAAAAAGGCTATCCATCCGAAGCGGTGAATCGTGTACGTCATCAGAAAATCATTGTTAATGCTCGGTAGTATCTGAGCAATGCTCATTCCTTCATATCCCTGGGGCATATTCCCCTGCCCTATCCACTTAGCAGAGGCCAGGATGTTTCTGACCACAAAATCCAAGAAATAACCAGTTCCGCCATGATCGGATTCGGGAGAAGAAAACATGGCCAACCTATGGTATATCCGTGAAAATAAAATGGTCAGACACGTTAACGCCGGAATATACATCATAAGGTAAGCTATGGGCTTTCTGACCTTAAAATGTCCTTGTGCAACGGCCACCGTAAGGAGGGTCAGACAGGACAGTGAGATAATGAGGAGTGACGTGAGGCTGGGGGTGAGTATGGCCATGAAAGCGGGGGCCAGGAAGCAAAGTCCACAGAAAACAAGGCCCCCATAGCCTTGGTTTCGCATGCTGTAAATAATCCCTGCAAAGGCAGTGGGAAACAGTATCAAGATATGGGTGACAAATCTGTACTGACCATTGGCCAGTGGAGAAATAAAGAAGGCAAGGATGCCCAAGGCCACCAGAGAAAAGAAGATGATCCGCGGCAGCTTACCCAGAATGGTAAAATCCAAGGTATAAAGGAGGAACATCAAGCCTGAGCCCAACAGGGTTACGCCCATTTGCGTGTAATAGTATTCCAGACCGTCAAAAACCTGGGGTGAGGAAAAGAACCTCAACACCATGCCTGCCAGTATGAGCAATACGATGAGGACTACCATGGAGCCCTCAAGCCTGGGCCTGTGGGCCCTGTCCAATTGAGTCCCGATGACGACGGGATCGCCCATTTGCTTAAGTGCGCCGGTCAAGGCCTCCTCTTCCTCCAGGCCTTCGGCCATATAGGCTGATTTCTGATCCTGAATGTGATTTTCCAGTTCCTTGGACAGCTCGGGATGAATCCTCCGGTACCTAACCTGGTGGAGTACCTGTTCCAAATAGTCCTTCACTTTACAGGGCTGTCCCATAGCATGCACCCCCCTTTAAAACCTGATTCACAGCCGAAGAAAAGGCCTTCCACTCTGCCTTTTTATCAGCCAGAAGCCCCCTGCCTTTTTTGGTCAGGCTATAGTATTTACGAATTCTCTGATTGTCGGCACTGTCATCGTAGGAGGTGACCATACCTTGTTGCTCAAGTTGATGCAAAAGAGGGTAAAGGGTCCCCGCCTTAAGGGTGAAGGTATCATTGGATTTTTGAGAAAGCTCCTCAATCATTTGATAACCATACATATCTGTTTCTTCCAGTAGCTTGAGAAGTAGCATCGTTGTACTTCCCGTTAATAAGCTTTTGTCAACCTTCATTTCATCGCCCCACATATATCGATAATCTATATATGCATAATATATAGATTATCGATATATGTCAAGGGGGAGCGATAAAAACAATCCATCCACTTCTATTATTTTCTAGGACATTAAGGAATTTGCGTTTTTATGTTAAAATAGGGTAAGATAAAAAAATCAATAGCATTAATAGGAGGCTGCATCGTACCATGAATAATTTTATCTTCCAGAACCCCACTAAAATCATCTTTGGAAAAGGTACCGAGGCCCAAGTAGGTCAGGAGACCAGAAGGTATACCCAAAAGATTCTTCTGCATTATGGCGGTGGAAGCATCAAGAAATCCGGACTTTATGATAGGGTGATTCAGTCCCTGAGGGATGCCGGGGTTGAAGTCTTCGAGCTAGGTGGAGTGCTTCCCAACCCACGCTTATCCCTTGTAAAGGAAGGCATCCGCCTCTGCCGTGATAATCAGATTGAATTCATCCTTGCCGTGGGGGGAGGCAGCGCCATAGACTCTGCTAAAGCCATTGCTGTCGGTGTTCCCTACAATGGGGATGTCTGGGATTTTTATGACTATAAAGAAAACCCGCAAAAGGCCCTTCCCGTAGGGGTGGTGCTTACCATTCCCGCAGCGGGAAGCGAATCCAGCAACAGCTCGGTTATTACCAAGGAAGAAGGTCTGATCAAGCGTGGTTTGACTTCTGACGTTCAATACCCGGTGTTTGCCATTCTGAATCCCGAGCTGACCTTCACCCTGCCTGATTATCAGACCGCCTGTGGTACCGCCGATATTATGGCTCATATCATGGAACGCTATTTTACCCCTACCCGCCATGTGGATCTCACCGACAGGCTCTGTGAAGCCACTCTGAAAACCATGATCCTTAATGTGCCTAAAGCCCTCAAAAATCCTACCGACTATGATGCCAGAGCAGAGGTCATGTGGGCCGGAACAGTGGCCCATAATAATCTTTTGGGCATGGGAAGAGCGGAAGACTGGGCGTCTCACTCTATTGAGCATGAGCTGTCCGCCCTTTATGATATTGCCCATGGTGCCGGGCTGGCCATTATCTTCCCGGCCTGGATGAAATATGTCTATAAACAGGACATCTCAAGGTTTGCCCAATTTGCCAAGAGGGTCTGGAATGTGGAGGATGACTTCTTTGATCTTGAGGAAATGGCGTTAAAAGGTATTGCCAGCCTGGAGGCATTCTTCAGCTCCATCGGCCTGCCTACACGCTTGAGCCATGCAGGAATAGATGAGTCTCAACTATCAGAAATGGCCCTTAAAGCCACCTGTTCCGATGGCTTTACCCTGGGCAGTTTCAAAAAGCTTACCTCGGAGGATGTTTTGACTATTTACAAGCTGGCTCTTTAAGGCTGGCAGCGGTTGTCTACAGAATAACAAAGGCTACCTCTTATCCGTTCCAAGACGGCGGGAGGCAGCCTTTTTTTGGTAACCATCCCTTATAAGGCCTTAATGACACCGCAGGCCAGTCTCATGCCAGAGTTCCCCGCGGGCTGGGTTCGAAAATCATCCGGGTTCTGGTGGATGATAACCGTCCGATTTATTACCTGCTGTGGGGTGAATCTGTCAGTATAGAAGGAAAGATAGGCATAGCCATTTTTGTCGGCAAAAAGCACGGGCATATCTCCGGCATGGGCCGGATGGGGTGCTCCGGTCGGGTTGAAATGGCCCATGGCCGGTTTGAAGGGATCTTTGGGGTTCCCTACATCACAGGTGTTTCCTTCATGAATGTGGAAGCCGAAGGGGCCTATGGGAGGGCTTGTGTCGGTACCTGGAACCATCTGGGGAAGATGATAGATCTCCGCCACCACTAGAGTTCCCTGATGAACGGGATAAAAATATACTGTTCCGTTGATATTGGGCCCCAGCGGGCCTCCAAAGACTTCCGCTTTTGCAGAGGGCGTGCGAGAAAGAATAAGGTTTGCAAAAAAATTAAGGTTTTTAAGTTTCATAGCTTATCCTCAAGCAATATAATGCTAGTACATCATATGCCCCCATTCTTCCTGTTGCTCTCTGACAAAACCCTTCCAGCTCGCTTTCAATCACTATGCATCCAGGCCCACCATTTTCATTAAGTAACGCGCATTGGAAGTTCGACAACGCCCCTGGTGAAGCTTATAGTCAAAATAAATCTGCTGGTTGACATAGCCTTCGGTAAAATGGTAATTGGCAAACCTTTGCGTGTCTTCCCTCTCGAGGTCACAAAGCTCATAGTCATGGGTTGAAATCATGCCTATCGCCCAGGGCTTGTTTAGCCCTCTCAGCACCATTTTTGCACCCTCTATCCTATCCTTGGAATTAGTTCCCTTAAAGATTTCGTCAATGAGGAAAAGCATTTCCTGCCCTTCCTTTGAAAAACTCACAATCTCCTTAATCCTTAATAGCTCGGCATAGAAGGTTGAAACCCCCTCACTCAAGTCATCGGTATTTCTCATGGAGGTAAAAAGGCTCATAAGGCTTGCTGATAGGGATGTGGCGCAAACGGGAGCACCGGCATAGGCCAGAACCAGGTTGATGCCTACGGTTCTCAAAAGGGTGGTCTTTCCTGACATATTAGAACCTGTGATGATGTCAATGCCCTTAAGAGCTACCTCATTGGGCACCCGTTTCTTATAATCTATAAAGGGATGCCCCAGTCCACTGGCCTCAAACCAGGGACCCTTCTCCCTGATCAGAGGATAGGTTGTGACGGGTGTGGCCATGGCCAAGGCAGCCAGACTCATCAAGGCTTCATATTCGCCCAAAACCGTTAACCAACCATCAATCTTCTCTCCATTCCTACGTTTCCAGGCATTGAGACGGTTAAAAAGATGAAGGTCCCACAAGAACAGCACATTAAGAAAAAAATAAAGAAAGGGGCTGTACTTAAAATCGATGTAATCCGAAAGGACCACCAATCCCTTGATCTCCGCGGCTGCATCACACTCTCCCCTGAGCTTCTCTTTGAGCGCTTTAAGGTAGGGGCTGGTAAAGGACTCCCCCTCGATGAGCTCAATAAGCTGCTCATAGGTTTTTAGTTCGTTCTTGTATTGATGCACCATGCCTAGAACAGGAAAGACTGTTTTGTAGCTCCAGGCAAAGAGTAAAAGCTGCAGCACCAGTCCGGAAAGTAAAACAAAATAGAGCCCCGGCAGAGCCCTACCGGCTAATAAGGCTGATAGCAGCGTCACTGCTGGTAAACTAAGAATAAGAGCCGGATGATGGAGCAAGGGGGCCACCCTGGATTCCTTCTTTATTTCCTGTATAAAGGCGGCCGGGTTCTTCGCTGATTTACGGTGCATAAGCCCCCTCAAGGCCAACTCCTCAGCAAAATCCAGCTTTTTGGATAATTCATCGACTGCGCTCTGCCTTTCTTCTATGGCAGCTTTACTTTTCTCCGGCTCTCCAAGGAGTTGGGATAGCCTCTGCCTGCCTTTAAAGGTATGGGTGAGATTAAGCATTTGGAATAGAGATTTAGGCCCAAAGATATTCAGATCTGCACTGAAGGGATGGTTGGCTATGAGAAACTCGGCCCCGTCGTCGGGAAAGCTTGTCCATTCCCCGCTGATCCTCTTCAAAAAGTCTCCATAAAAACCTATCAAAGCTTGGCAACGTCTCAGGCCTCTTTTGGTGCCTTGATGAACCACAACCACAATAATAAACAGAACCGTAGCCACAAGCAAAGCTACCAAAGCCGGTAGCATCATTTTTTTGTAGTATAGCATTCCCGCTAGGGCTGCACCTATAACGAAAATCCAGAGTCTTAGGCGAATAAACCGTTCATTTTGGGCTTTTAGCCGGGACTCTTCCCTTTGTAAATGGGTGTGTCGTGAATGAAACTCTTGCTCCAGCATGACCATTCAACCTCGTTTTTAATCAGAGTAATCCCTATTTTTTCACAGCGGGACAATTCTATTGCATGACATCATATTATCTCTTTATAATAGGACTGTTTTGTCTTTTTATGATATACTATCTAATTGCAGTAAGCAATTCTTAGAGGAAATCCTTTTAAAAGGTGAATGCAGCATAGAATCCGTCCTCTATGAGAAAAACTATATCGGGTTGATTATTGTAAGTGTCGCCCTTGTGGCGTTTATTAACATTGAACTCCTTCTTAAGAACAAATTCATTAAGAAAGAAGAGAATAAGGATGCCTCTGGAAATTGAGCGTAAGTTTCTTGTCCTTAATGAGAGCTATAAGGTGAATGCACAGAAACGCTTATTCCGTCAGGGTTATTTAAGCAGTCATCCCCTTCGTGTGGTGCGCATAAGAATTGCCGATGAAGTGGCCACGCTGACCATCAAGGGTCCCTCAACAGGCACTACCTGCCAGGAGTTTGAATATCCCCTGCCTCTTTCCGAGGCCGAGGAACTGCTGGAGCTCTGTGAAAGGCCTATTATTGAAAAGTATCGCTATTTGGTTGACCACCAGGGCATGCGTTGGGAAGTGGATGAATTTTTAGGAGACAACCAAGGGCTTGTCATTGCAGAAATCGAGCTTCCCCATGAAGAAGCTCCCTTTGTCAAGCCTGATTGGGCAGGCGAGGAAGTCACGGGCGATCCCCGCTATTACAATGCCAGACTTATGCACCATCCCTATACTACATGGTGAGCCATAGGATATCCCCTAAATAATTCTTTCAAAGCGGACGGGCACAAGATTCACCACCCCTCAATAAAATGATGTGAGGTGGTATGAATGAAGTGCGATTTTATCAAAAAGCAGACAATTAAGGACAAATTATACCATAACCAGGTTCTGATGGTTGATGTGAAGATTGAATACCCTGTGCTCTCCTCATCCTTTGAGGGAGACAATATGCGCTTCAATATGCATTACAGGCAGAAAGCGCAAAAGAACTACCGCTATGCCTCCACCAAGCTCTATCAGGCCGCAGTGAAACAGTACACCCTTTCCAAAGCCCAGAATTTTCCCTTTAACAACTATGAATTTGTCGAGGTATTTGAGCCCACCTATTGCAAGAAGCCCCTGATCAGCCTTTTTTATGATATATATGAATATACGGGTGGGGCCCATGGCAATACCACGCGAAAGGGAAACACCTGGGATATGCGTAAAGGAACGATGATTCCGTTATCTGCGCTTTTTGTAAAAGACTATAATTATAAGCCTTTTATGCTCAAATATATCACGTCCGATGCACGGCGCCGCCAAATCACAGGAATGGCGAACTATTTTGATGGATTGGAAGAGAACCTGAATAAATACTTTGACGAGAAGAATTTTTATCTGACCGAGGAAGGCCTGGCTATTTTCTATCCCCTCTACACCATTGCCCCCTACTCCGACGGTATTCAGGTATTTATCATCCCCTATCCCCTCTTTGGCGACAAGCTAAGATATAAGCTATAGGAAAAAAGAAGCTGTTTTCAAACAGCTAGAATAATGATAGGCCATGATGTTCAAATCTTCTTGCATGGCCTATCTACTATTTTTAAGCTCCTTTTACTCTACCCTTTTACAGCAGTAAGAGCAGGCTTACTCCCATAACAACCATACCGGCTATGAGACCAAAGATGGAAAGATGATGCTCCCCATACTCCTTGGCTGAAGGCAGAAGCTCATCCAGTGAGATATACACCATGATGCCGGCTATGGCACCGTAGATGATCCCAAAAATCATGTCATTGATAAAGGGAGCAAGTATCAGGAAGGCCAATATAGCGCCTATGGGCTCTGCCAGCCCGGAAAACAGCGATGTTAAAAAGGCCTTTTTCTTATCCCCTGTGGCACAGTAAATAGGTAATGCCACTGATATACCCTCGGGAATATTATGAATGGCTACAGCTACGGCAATAGCAATACCCAAGTGCATGTCATTAATACCTGAAACAAAGGTTGCCAATCCTTCCGGGAAATTGTGAATGGTGATAGCCAAGGCGGCCATCTTGCCTGTCTTGATCATTTTGTTGGCATCCTGTCCAAACCCGCACACATCAAGACGTTCCACATTATGGATCTCATGGGGATTATCCTTTTCGGGGACAAGCTTGTCAATGATGGCAATGAGAAATATCCCTAATAAGAAGGAGATAAAAGCCATCCACTCGCCAGACTTTTCTCCCATAGCTGAAATAAGAAAGTCTTTGGATTTAGGTAGAATCTCCATGAAGGAGATATAAATCATGACCCCGGCTGAAAAGCCCAGGGCTACAGAAAGAATTTTCTTATTGATTTTCCTGAATAAGAGCAGCAAAAGTCCCCCGATACCCGTCGAAAGCCCTGCGAAGATAGAAAGTCCCATGGCTGTTAAAATCGTATTTAGATCCATCTACCTTCCTCCTTTTCCTAAAGATAGTAGTCTATTGATAATAATTATCAATAAAATTATCTCACCTCTTTTCTTTTTTAGCAACTCACCCCACTATATTTTTGGCCTTCTGTATTGATAAGAATTCCATTTTATTTCATAATACAGATAAGATGGTACTTTAAAGAAACTTGGCTTTATTAGGGAGATTCAATGATTCAAACAACCACCCAATGGAATCCCAAGCAAAGATAAGGAGAATTCAGGTGAAAAAATGGATTAAAACCATAGGGCTTGGATTAAGTGCTCTTTTTCTAGCTCTTCTCATTGTTATTTTTGCACTGTTTTATCATGAGCTTAAAACTCTTACAACCCTTAAAGAGGTGAGTCCTTACCCCTTTTATACCATGAACTATTCGGGTGATTACGCCTTTGACGAATTTCTAAAGGTAGGCGCAACCAGCGATAAGGAGATTGAACGATTTGTCATTAAGCACCTCCTAAAGGGCATAGATATTGACCTCAATATTACGGCTCCTGCCTGTACCGCCTTTACGGGAAAGAACTCTGAGGGTCAGGTTCTCTTTGGAAGAAACTTTGATTTCGATTATGCCCCCTCGCTTTTACTGACAACCAGACCTAAGAATGGGTACGCCTCAATTTCCATGGTCAACCTCGCCTTTGCAGGCTATGGTGAGGAAAACCTTCCTGTCCCCCTGGGTATAGGAAGCTTTATTTCCCTTGGGGCGCCCTATCTACCCTTTGATGGTATGAACGAATGTGGTGTTACGATAGCCCTTCTGGCCGTTCCCTATGCCGAGCCTCCTCAAAAACAAGGGCAGATTTCCCTGAATACCACTACGGGCATTCGTTTGGTTTTGGATAAGGCGGCCACCACCCAAGAGGCTGTGGCTCTTTTAAAACAATATAATTTTTATTTTTCAGGAGGGGTGAATTGCCACTACCTTATTGCCGATGCCAGTGGAGATTCGGCGGTTGTGGAGTTCATGGAGGGTGAGGTCCAGGTGATAAGGGCCGAAAAGCCCTATCAAATCGCCTCTAATTTTATTCAATACCAAGGCTTGAACATAGGTGAGGGGGATACTGAATTTGAACGCTATGACGCTGTTGAGGCCGCCTTCATAGCCCATGACGGACGGCTTACCAGCAACCAGGCCATGACCCTTTTAGAAGAGGTTCAAATTCCTGACAGGACCCAATGGTCATTAGTTTACAACCTCTCTGAAAAGAAAGTGGACATTTGTATTAACAAAAATTATGATCAGGTTTACACATACTCACTGAATCCATGAAAGGTCATAAAAAAAGGCTCCACCATCAACGGCAGAGCCTTTTTCAGAAGAAGGATTAAGCCTTGGCCTTAACCGGAATCCATACTTCGCAATAATAGTGCTCGTTATTGTTGTCACCCGAAGGATAGACCTCAAGCTCCGGTAAACCAGCATGCTCGTATCCCGTAGCCGGAAACCATTCGGAGAAGATTCTCTCCCAGACCTTCTGAATAGCTTCGGGCATGGGTCCAACGGATTCAAAGACAGCCCAAGTGGAAGCAGGAATCTCAAAGCTTTCCAAGTCTTCTCCTTTTTTGTCCCCCTGCTCTACGCCGATGACATAGGTAAAGGTCTTCATTTCATCGTCAAAATCGTTCATACAAATCCCCAGCATCGATTTGGAGGGGTTTGCATCGCATATTTTCTCAATGGTGCCGTCTTGGTAGCAGGCCTTCCAGAACTCTGGAATCTGTTTGAGATTCTGTCCATTAACAGTGGTCACTTTCATGCTTTTGCCAACTACCTTGTAACCGCTTTTCTCAACAATTTTATAATTCATACCTACATCTCCTTTTATTGATATTGAAAAGGTGATCCTCGGGTAGGCCTTAAGATTGACTCCTCCGTGCTTCACCTGTGATGGGGGGAGGCCATGCAGGCGGGTAAACGCCTTGGTAAAGGATTCGGGCGTTTCATAGCCGTATTTCAGTGCCACATCAATAACCCTTAATCCTTGGGATGATGCCAGTTCCTGGGCAGCCAAAGTGAGCCTTCTACGCCTGACATACTCAGCCACCGTTACCCCTGTAAGCATCACAAAGGATCTGTGAAAGTGGAACGTGGAGGATGCGGCTTCGCGCGCTACCGCATTCAAGTTCACTTCCGACATCAAATGGGCCTCGATGTAGTCGATGGCCTGGTTCAATCTGATCAACCACTCCATAGATCAACCTCCTGACACCTTTATCATAGCACCTTCTCCCTCCCCAATCCTGTCTTTTCCTGCTTTTCTCTGACAGGCTGGGTAACCAGAAGAAAAGCCCTGTAACGCGACCTAACGCATCACAGGACTCCTTGCAATCTATCTTCTAATCCTCTTCCCCGCTGAGTCTATCAGCCTGGTCGGTGGTGATCAAGGCATCTATAAGCTCATCCATGTCCCCATTAACAAACTGATCAATCTGGTAGAGTGTAAAGCCTATACGATGGTCGGTCACCCGCCGCTGGGGATAATTATAGGTACGGATTCTTTCACTCCTGTCCCCGGTACCCACCTGGCTTTTCCGGTTCTCGGCAAGCTCAGAGCTGTGCTTTTGCATGGCAATTTCGTAGAGCCTGGCCTTCAGAACCTTCATAGCCTTATCCCTATTTTTATGCTGGGAGCGCTGATCCTGGCAGGTCACCACAATGCCTGAAGGAAGGTGTGTGATGCGAATGGCCGAAGAGGTTTTATTAATATGCTGACCGCCGGCACCCGAGGCACGATAGGTGTCCACCTCAATATCATTGGGGTTGATTTCCACTTCGGGAACATCGTCCACCTCGGGCAAAACGGCCACCGTGGCGGTGGAGGTATGTATTCTCCCGCTGGACTCTGTGGAAGGAACACGTTGTACGCGATGAACACCGCTTTCAAATTTAAGGCGGCTGTAGGCCCCCTTACCCTCAATTTCGAAGACGATTTCCTTAAAGCCTCCAATTTCGGTAGGGTTGGAGTCAATGATATTGACCGCCCACCCCTTGCTCTCGGCATAATGAGCATACATGCGGTAAAGCACCGCCGCAAAAAGAGCCGCCTCATCCCCTCCGGCACCGCCCCGGATTTCAACGATAACATTCTTGTCATCGTTCGGGTCTTTGGGCATCAAGAGGATTTTTAATTCTGTCTCTGTTTTTTCCATGCCGCTGCGGGCTTCATCCATTTCAAGCTCAATCATTTCCATAAGCTCTTTGTCAGGTTTATCCTCCAGCATGAGCCGGGCATCCTCCAGCGCCTTGACATAGGATTTATATTCGCGGAATTTCTCCACAATATCACTGAGCTCAGTATGCTCTTTCATGAGCTTTAGGTACAGCTCCTGGTCCGACATGATCGTCGGGTCCGCCAGCCGCATATTCAGTTCGTCAAAACGGTTTTCAATAACCTCAAGTCTGTCCAGCATTTTTTCACCTTCTCCGCAGAAAGAGCCTTTGCTTAAGTTTTTCTATATTTGAATTGGCGATGAGTTCCTTGGGGTAGCCCACCTCTTTCACCAGCTCCAGAGCCTTGTCCAACTCTCCAACGTCGCAGTGGAAGTGGGAATCGCTATTGATAATAATATAGATTTTATGTTTTTCACATTCCTCCAAAAGGCGGATATAATTCTCTCGGGCATTCATTCTAAAGGAGATGGGCCTTAAAGACGAATTGTTTACCTCTATGAGGACACCGTGGTATTCTGCCGCCTTGACCAACTCCTTGTAATCAAGCTCAACTCTAGAATCATCGGGGTGGCCGATAATGTTCACATACCGATTGTTCATACTATTGATAACAGCTCGGGTGTTTTCTTCTTTGGTAGAGGCCTGCAAGCAGGGGCCATGGAAGCTTGATATCATTATATCCAGTTCCTCGGGTATCATATCGTCTACGTCCAGGCGGCCATCAAAATCAATGATGTTGGCCTCAATCCCTCTAAGGATTTCCACATCAAACAGGTTTCGGGGAATAACCTTGACGTTGTGAAAATGATAGGGGTGAGCACCGCCGGGCATTCTCGGCCCGTGATCGGTCATTCCAATTAACTCAAGACCCTTTTCTGATGCCTCTTTTGCATATTCGGTGATGGTGCTGTAGGCATGTCCGCTGGCGAGGGTATGAAGATGGCAGTCTGCAACAAGTTTCATTTAAGTCACTTCCTTATATCATTAAGCATCACGCTATTGGTGTTCACCTATAATATGACTATTATACATAATCAAAATCCCGCTGCAAACTCCCTTGCCATCAAAAAAGTTTTATCACCCTAGAGATAAAGTATGTTAAATTGTACATAATCCAAAAAGACATCTCTAGAACAACCGTCATATAGGATGCGCTCCATATAGGCTTTTAACGCCTGTGTTCTTTTTGGATTACCTTAACTCAGGGAGATGGATAATTTACATATTAAAGGTATGATGCTATAATTTCGTCAGTGAGCATAGATTAGAAGAAGGAGTACACACCGTAATAAAAGGTGTATTTATGTAGATGAAGAACAAGCTTAAGGAAAACTTAACGATCATATTAAAAGGATATATCATAGGCTCCTCTATGAGCGTTCCCGGAGTGAGTGGCGGTACCATGGCCATTCTGCTAGGTATTTATAATAAGCTGATTAGTTCAATTAGTAATTTTTTAAAAGACATCAAGGGCAATATATTATTTTTACTGAAGTTTTGTATTGGAGCCGGCGCCGGTATTGGTTCCCTTTCATTTTTAATTAAATGGATGCTGGAGAAAATCCCGTTGCCTATATCCGTGTTTTTCTTAGGCGCAGTAATCGGTGGCATTCCTGCACTATATAAGAAAACAAAGGAATCCTCATTAAGGATATCTTCGGGTATTTATTTCTTGCTGGGTCTCCTTATTGTGATATCTATTGGATTTATTCCGGAGGGAAGTCTCAACATTAGCACCGGTTCAGGAGTTATTCATTATTTGATGTTATTGATTACTGGTATTGTCATTGCTTTGGCTTTGGTGCTTCCTGGCATTAGTACCTCCCATATGCTGTTGGTACTGGGGATGTATGATGCCATGCTTACGGCAATAACGGAGTTTGATATTGTTTACATCGGAATATTGGGAATTGCAACGTTAATCGGGGTTTTCCTGATTACAAAACCCATTGAGTGGACCTTAAAAACATTCCCACATCAGACCTATTGTATGATCATAGGATTTGTACTTGGCTCCACAACTGAGATTTTTCGGGATAAAATATTACCCGCAATTCCTCAAAGTGCGAATGTACTTTGGTGGATAGGTTTTGGACTGATGTCCATAGCTGCATTTATCTTAGGATTTATGGCTATTAAATCCTTGTCCAGATTTCAAAATGATTAATCCTGCATAAGAAAAGCTGATCACCGGCAAGTACGATCCAGTCTTTGCTGGACGCACCGTATGAAAAAAGGGCTTTAAAAGCCCTTAAGGTATGGACGAGGTTTTTAATCTCGCTACTCTATTTCAATTTTTCTGCTTTTGGCGGCTTCTTGGGATTTGGGCAGGGTAACGGTCAAAATACCGTCCTTATAAGAGGCCTTCACTTCCTCATTATTAATGTTCTCCACACGGAAGCTCCTTCTGAAGGAACCCACCTGGCGCTCTCTGTGGATATAGCCGTTTTCCTCCTCATTGACTTCCTTCTTCATATCCGCACCAAGGGTTAACACATCGTTATTCAAATCAATAATGATGTCTTCTTTGTTAACTCCGGGCATCTCGGCTTCCACAACATACTCCTTGTCGGTCTCCTTAATGTCGGCCCGAATGGGAGTGGTGATGGATGAAACCTTGGCAAAGAAGGGATCTCTGAAAAATTCATCAAAGAATCGATCAATGCCGAACCAATCATCCTTTCTTGTAGATACGTTTCCATTCCTTTTTGAATAGGGCACTAAGTTAAACATAACCACACCTCCAATTAGTTTTTACAATCCATGATTTAGTTTATTGATTTTGACTTTCTTTGACCTTGTGTTTTTATTGTATAGTGTTCCCCAGACTTTTTCAAGTCTGTTTTTGACTTTCTTTGACCATTATTCATTTAATTATTTAAGTTATCTCACCATTTCTTTTATTTACTTCACCTTATTATTATTTTCTCAGTTTTTTAAAATATACCTACAATTCATACATCATCATATGATGTTTTCCCACCCAACGTTTTAAATCCTCCCGTTTGACAATGCCCATGAGAGTGAAGGCGAGTAGAATGACCACTAGGACTATGGCTATGGCTAAAATAGCCGATAGTCTCCCGGATAATTGCCATAAAAGGGGTAGCCTTTTGAGGAGGACGGCCATAAGGGAACCTAGAAGGGCAGCCGTCAAAGGCTTTAGCAGCCATTCACCCACATCGATGGACATACCCGTGATCTTTGATATTTTTCTCATATTTAAACCTATCGTTAATGCAGAGCCTACCATCAGACCATAAATATACGCATCCACCCCCCACACAGGGATGGCAAACCAGATAATAGCCAATCTCACAACGCTTCCCAAAAAGGTGTTGACCAAAATGGCCGTCTCCTGGGCAAGACCGTTGAGAATTCCTAGCATGGTTTGCTGCAGATAGAGGAAGACTCCTGAGAAGGCAAGAATATAAAGCACACCGCCCACCTTTTCACCGGGATAGATCAGCTCGGCGATCTCCTGACTGCAACAGGCAAAGAATGATGTAAAAATGAGCCCCATGGTCAGGGTGAGCCGGATGGATTGGGAAATCTGTCGATTGGCTATGGCATAACGCTTGGAGGCCACTGCACTGGCAATAGCAGGCACCAGAGCCGTAGCCAGCGCGCCAGGAAGCATGGAGGGGAAGAATACCAGGGGGGCTGCCATACCCGAAAGCCGCCCTAAAACCTTGAGGCTTTCCTGAAAAGTCAGTCCATAAAGCACCAGACATTGAGGAATAATGATATTTTCTACCGCTCCGATCATGGAGAGGATGAATCGGTTGATAGAGATAGGTAGCGCTGTTTTGCAGATTTTCCGAAGGGTTCCCCTCTCCTTTTCACCTGGGTCGTAGTCTTTCCTTTTGGCCTTGGCCAGTAAAAAGGCTATGAATACCGTAAGAACATTAACGCATTCACCCACCAGCATGGCCATAACAGCCAGGAGGCACATGCTTTCTATCCCCCCGCCCTTGAAGGCATCGAAAAACAGAAGCACAAAGATCAGCTTGGCAATCTGCTCAAGGATCTGTCCAATAGAGTTGGGCATCATCTCCTGACGCCCGTAAAAGTATCCCTTGTAGGCTGAGCCGGCCGCAATGGGCGGCACCATGATGATAATCCACAGGAGGGACTGCCGAGCCCGGGCATCCCCTGCCAAACCCAGCACCAGGGTGTCCAGATTAAAAATAAGAAATCCGCATACCAGCGCCCCCGATACCAGCACTAGTCCGGCAGAGAGAGTGACAATGCGCATGCCTTTACTCTCCACGCGCTTTGCGCTCTCTTCCGCCACAAATCGGGAAACAGCTATGGAAATACCTGCTGACAAAACCAAAACCAATAGGGAATAGATTGGGGTCACAAGCTGGAAAAGGCCAATGCCTTCAGAGCCAATGCTATTGGCAATAAAGACCCTGTAGACAAAGCCAATGGCCTTAACCAGAAAACCTGTAATCGTAAGAACGGCTGCATTATATTTTAATGAGCGCCGAGCCATCATATTTCTCCTGTTCATTCGCTTGACCCTTCATTCTATGATAAACGGGCAAGAGATATGTTCCCGTTGCTTACAGCATGCATGGCCATTAAGGATTATTGAATAAATTTTCCTTCCCCTGCAGCACACTAGGGGATGACAAACATTGAAAGGAATCGGGGATGAGAAAAAGAGGCTCTGACAAGCTCAAGTTCAGTTTTATCCAGCTCACTTTTTGGTGCTCCTGGTGCGCATTCACCTCCTTTGCAGCTCTATATTTAAAAAATCAAGGACTTTCCGATGCACAAATTGGCCTTGCCTTATCGGTGAGCACTTTGGGAGGCATTCTGGGTCAATTTGTATGGGGTTATTTATGCGATAAGTTCCGATCTATAAAAAAGAATTTCCTGGCGGCCAACCTGGTGATTTGGGGGGCAGTTCTATCCTTTCTGTTTCTAAAAAACAGTCTGTGGATTTATTTAATGATGTTTCTATTGGGCTTTGCCCAGATCCCCCAGCCCTCCATTCTGGACACCTGGATTTTAAAAAAGCTCCCGGGCAGAGAGGCGGAGTACGGTCATATCCGTTTATGGGCATCGGTGGGCTTTGCCGTCTTTGCTCTGGGGTTCGGCTGGGCTATTAAGCTTTGGGGCTATGGGGTGATGTTCCTCACTGCCTCCTTCTTTATCCTCGCTACCCTTCTTGTCTCCCTCCAGATCTCCGATGCCGATGAAAAGGAGACCACCCATGAGAGCCTGAAGAAAAGCTTCAAAACCCTTCTTAAAAACAGGCGTTACCTCTTTTTTATGCTTGTCTGCTTCATCATCGGGTTGGCCTATCGAACCGTCCACCTGTTGCTGCCGTTAATCATCAGTCACGTCCACGGAAGCTCCGCTGAATTGGGCCTTGCTTATTTTTTTGGCGTGGCCACTGAAATCCCCATGTTGCTAGCTTCAAAGCGGCTTTCTCAAAGGTTTCAGTCCAATACCCTTATCTTCTTTTCCACCCTGCTCTACATGGCTCAGTTGGTTATTCTGCTTCTTGCCACAAGCCCGCTACTTGTCATGGTTGCCATGGCCGCACAAGGCCTGGCCTTTGGCAACTATCTGCCAAGTCTCCGGCTCTTTGTCTATGAAAATGCCCCCGAGAATTTAAGAACCTCGGCCCAGACTCTGGCCGATGCTGTATTAAGCAGCCTCACAGCCGTTATAGGCTCAGCGGCGGGAGGAGTTATCATTGAAAGCTATGGTGTCAAGACTGTCCTCATCATTGGTCTGGGACTTTTGGCCACAGCCTCACTTATTCTGCTTGGAGACCTTATTAAAAGAAAGCTTAAAAAACCTTAATCTATTATTGTAAGGCCTTGTCCCCCCGGGATTGTAAAATTTTTAACACTGGACAAATCCTCTCAACACGATATATTATAATTGAAACGTAAATTGAAGTTGGCATAGATATCTGTACTCACTTCTTAATGAACTGATTTTTGATTTTCTAGCGACCTTTAAGATAAATACTCCTGAGAGTTTTAGTTTTATAGAGAAAGGGGACAGGACATGTATAAAATTGTACGAAAAGAAGTTCTGAATGCTCAAGTAAAGCTTCTTGAAATCGATGCACCCTATGTGGCGCGAAAAGCGGAACCGGGGCAGTTTATTATTCTTCGTGTCAATGAAGAAGGCGAACGTGTTCCATTGACCATTGCCGACTATGATAGAGAAAAGGGTACCGTCACCATCATCTTCCAGGAGGTGGGCGCATCCACTCGCTTACTGGGCTCTCTTAATGAAGGAGACAGTCTGGCGGACTTTTGCGGCCCTCTGGGTATTGCTTCCCATTTTGACGGGGTTAAAAAGGCTGCCATCATCGGTGGAGGCCTTGGAACGGCCATTGCCTATCCTCAGGCTAAAAAGCTCTTTAGCATGGGCGTTGATGTGGATGTTATAACAGGCTTCAGAAACAAGGAGCTTATTATTCTGGAGAAAGAGATGGCCGCCGTGTCCAATAGACTGGTGGTCACCACCGATGACGGCTCCAATGGTACCAAGGGCTTTGTCTCCGATATCCTCAAGCAATTGATCGATGAAGGAAACGCTTATGATGTGGTGGTGGCCATTGGACCGCCCATTATGATGAAGGTGGTCTGCGACGTCACCCGCCCCTATGGTATTAAAACCATCGTGAGCCTAAATCCCATCATGATCGACGGAACCGGAATGTGTGGCGGTTGCCGCGTTACTGTCGGCGGCAAGACAAAGTTTGCCTGCGTCGATGGCCCCGACTTTGACGGCCATCAGGTGGATTTTCCTGAGTTAATGAGGCGTCTTTCCATCTACAAGGATCATGAAAGAACAGCTCAGGAGCGCCATCAATGTAGAATGGAGGGAATGACCCATGCCTAATATGTCTTTGAAAAAGGTGGCCATCCCTGAACAGGATCCAAAGATTCGCAGCAGGAACTTTGACGAGGTTTCTTTGGGATATACCGAGGAAATGGCCATCGAGGAAGCCAAAAGGTGCCTTAATTGTAAGCATAAGCCCTGTATTGCAGGCTGCCCTGTCAATGTGCAGATCCCTGAGTTTGTCAGCCTTATTGCCGAGGGTAAATTTGCAGAGGCCTATGAGGCCATTACACAAACCAACAGTCTCCCCGCTGTTTGTGGGCGCGTCTGCCCCCAGGAGACCCAATGCGAGCAAAAATGCGTCAGGGGCATCAAGGGTGAGCCAGTGGCTATAGGCCGTCTGGAGCGCTTTGCAGCCGATTGGGCCTTAAAAAACCTGCAAAAGACCTATGATAAAACGCTTCGAAACGGCAAGAAGGTCGCTATCATCGGCTCGGGCCCCTCGGGCCTATCCTGTGCGGGCGACCTTGTAAAGATGGGCTATGATGTGACTATTTTTGAGGCCTTCCACACTGCCGGTGGGGTTCTGGTCTATGGTATCCCCGAATTCAGATTGCCCAAGAAGCTGGTTCAGAAGGAGATTGATGGGCTTTTAGCCCAAGGTGTGGAGATCCGGACCAACATGGTCATCGGCAAGGTTTTTACCATCGATGAATTATTCCAGGAGGGCTACTCCGCCATTTTTATTGGTTCCGGAGCGGGGCTTCCTACCTTTATGAATATCCCTGGTGAAAATCTAAACGGCGTGTATTCCGCCAACGAATTTCTGACCCGGATCAACCTGATGAAGGCCTATAAGGCCGATGCCGATACTCCCATCAAGCGAAGCAAGGCAGTGGCCGTGGTCGGAGGCGGGAATGTGGCAATGGATGCCGCAAGAAGCGCACAAAGACTGGGTGCGGAAAAGGTGTACATCATCTACAGACGATCTGAGGTGGAGCTGCCCGCCCGAATTGAAGAAGTTCACCACGCCAAGGAGGAGGGCATCATCTTCAAGCTTCTCACCAATCCCACACGGATTCTGGGAGATGAAAACGGTTGGGTCACAGGCATTGAATGTGTGGAAATGGAGCTGGGTGAGCCCGACGCTTCTGGACGGCGCCGTCCGGTGGTCAAGGAAGGTAGCGAGCATGTCATTGATGTGGATACGGTCGTTATCTCCATCGGCACCTCGCCCAACCCGCTGATCCGCAGCACCACCCCCGATCTTGAAACCAATAAATGGGGTTGTATCGTTGCCGATGAGAGGACGGGACAAACCAGTAAAGAGGGGGTCTTTGCCGGCGGCGATGCCGTAACGGGGGCCGCAACGGTCATTCTGGCCATGGGTGCGGGTAAAGATGCCGCAAAGGCCATTGATCAGTACATCCAATCCAAGCAATAGTCTCAATGAAAACAGAGGGGCTGTCTCAAAGTTAGATTTATGGTAAGCCATGCTGTTTTGGGGCAGCCCTTTCGTAACTTTTTTGCAACTTTCAATTTCACTTCTTGCATATTTTGAGAACCTTTGATATAATTTATTTTGTCCGGCCTGTTTCTTAAATTCATCTGGCCCGCTAAGTTAATAAATGGTGTTCATTCGAACATGTATTCTACTGCAATGGGGTGGTGGAGTTGGAAGCTCTCACGGACTTTTTTGTGTTCTGATCAATGGATTGGAATGCAAGTGATAGCTTTTTTTATTGCATTTTTTAGCCATGTTTCTAGCTAAGCCATGGTTTAAAGAAATACAAATCATTTATTAATAGCAGGAGGTCATTTCCATGAAAAACCTTGCCAGTGTCTATGAACAAGTTGTAAAACGCAACCCCGGTGAACCGGAATTCCATCAGGCCGTAAAAGAGGTTCTGGAATCCCTGGAGCCTGTTGCAGAAAAGCATCCTGAGTATGTAAAAGCAGGCATCTTTGATCGCATTGTTGAGCCCGAAAGGCAGATCATGTTCCGCGTTCCATGGGTGGATGACAGCGGTAAAGTTCATGTCAACCGTGGTTTCCGCGTACAATTCAACAGCGCCATTGGCCCCTACAAGGGCGGAATCCGCTTCCATCCCTCCGTTAACCTGGGTATTATCAAATTCCTTGGCTTCGAGCAGATCTTCAAGAACTCTCTGACCACCCTCCCCATGGGCGGCGGTAAGGGCGGTTCCGATTTCGATCCTAAGGGCAGGTCCGATATGGAAATCATGCGCTTCTGCCAAAGCTTCATGTTTGAGCTGGCTCGTCATATCGGCCCCGATACAGACGTTCCCGCCGGTGACATCGGCGTGGGCGGCCGCGAAATCGGTTATATGTACGGTATGTACAAGAAGATCCGTAATGACTTTACCGGCGTTCTGACCGGCAAGGGTATTCCTTATGGCGGAAGCCTTGCCCGTACCGAGGCCACCGGCTTTGGTCTGTGCTATTTCATGGATGAAGCCCTGAAGGCCAAAGGCAAGTCCTTTGAAGGAAAGTCTGTTGTTATCTCCGGTTCAGGCAATGTTGCCATCTATGCTACCAAAAAGGCTACCGAATTGGGCGCGAAGGTTGTTGCCCTCAGCGACTCCAACGGCTACATATACGACAAGGACGGCATCAAGCTTGAAACCGTACAACTCATCAAGGAAGTACAAAGAGGACGTATCTCCGAGTATGTGAAGCATCATCCTACAGCCATCTACAAGGAAGGCTGCAGAGGTATCTGGACCATTCCTTGCGACATCGCTCTTCCCTGTGCCACCCAGAACGAACTGGACGGCAATGATGCGGCTATCCTCGTAAAGAACGGCTGCTTCGCTGTTGGTGAAGGCGCAAACATGCCTTCTACTCCCGAGGCTGTTGATGTGTTCTTGAAGAACAAGATTATTTATGGGCCTGCAAAGGCTGCCAATGCCGGTGGCGTCGCTACCTCCGGTCTTGAAATGTCCCAGAACAGCCTGCGCTACTCCTGGTCCTTTGAAGAGGTTGACGCTAAGCTGAAGGGCATTATGCAGAGCATTTACAAGAATGCCAGCGAGGCCGCCAAGGAATACGGCGATCCTGACAATCTTGTTATGGGTGCCAATATTGCAGGCTTCAAGAAGGTTGCCGCAGCTATGTATGCCCAGGGTGTGGCTTACTAATTCAATGTTTAAAAGCCTAGCCTAAGAGAATAACAAGAAAACCAACCGACCCCCAAAAGTTGGACCAAAGGTCTGACCATTGGAGGTCGGTTTTTTATGGGCTGGGCTTATCCTCACTTAATTCTGCGCTTCCTTGATTTTGTCTTTAAACTTCATGTAATCGATTCTTTCTTTACCGCCCGTTGACTCCAATATGGTGGAATCCTCAACAAAGCGATTGACTCCCCTCTGATAGCTCACCAAGACATATTCGGTATTCCCATCGGGCCCGATGAAGTCGTCAAGAATCATAAGATATTCTTCTCCCTTCTCGATGAGACCCCGCTGTGTACCATCCGTTACGACAAGACTAATCTCTTTCTCCGCTTTGCCTTTAAGAATCTCTTTCACCTGTAATTCGTATATGACCACAGGTGCTGTCACCTTTACTGTTTTCCCTGATCCACCCGTCACTTCGGCAGTTCGAGTTTCTTTTTTTACACTAGTAACTTTGCAAACGGTAATAAGATCTGATTTTTCGATTAAGTTTTCCTCAGTCCAGTAGGGTTCGCTAAAGAATGCCGCCGGAAACGGAATGGCAGTTGACGCAGCAGGCGTGGGATCATCACTTCTGTAGGAGAAATATAAGATCATTAAAAGGAATAAAGGTAAAACGATAAAAAGGAGCATTCTTTTTTTAATATTCACAGAAACCCTCCCTTACCGGCTTTCTTACCTTATTATCCCATAATTAATACCATATGTCATTACTTAGTCACCTTAGCTACTCTCGTTTTAGTCTATGGCTTTATTGCAATACCTTTGCTCAGATAACCGGCCAATTTAATCATATGCCTGTCATAGAACTGCTCACCCCAAGAGATCTGAAATCCATTTCTGCTGAAAAAATTTGATGCTTTTGTGAGGGCTTAAGCCGTGCTCCAGAAATAAAAGCTTCCCTTCCGGCTTAAGTACCCGATTAATTTCCTTCATGGCCTTGTCTATCTCCTTGATACTGCAGAACGTAAACGTACTGACCACCGTATCAAAGACCCCATCCTCAAAAGGCAGGGTTTCCGCATTCAAGAGACGGCAGTCCACTTTAATTGAAGCTCGGGCTATTCCCTTAGCGGCCCTACGATTCATTCCCAGATTATTTTCTACAATGGTAATCCCTCTCACCCACTTCGGATAACAGGACAGATCTCATCATCAGACACATTTCCTTCACCAAGCAATAATTCTATCTTTATCCCTTGAGCATATATATAGCTTGTACATCAAAAGAGAAAAAAGTATGGTACGGGGTGAAGAATATGTTCAATAGCCTTGTGGAGCTCTATCAAAGGATGGGTCTTGTGGGTTCCGTGGTCACCGGGCTCATCGTCCTTCTTTTTATCAGCGGATTCTATGTCAATATCTTGATAAGAAGGCGTTATCTCTCCCTCTCCGAGGAGCTGGCCGCTTTTTGCGCTGGGGAGCTCAAGGAATTCCATTCGGAAATACTCCAATGGGTGACCGAAGAGTACAAGGCCGGTCTCCAGAGCGGAATTGAAGCCATCAACAGCAATGCTGTCATGGACATGGCCGTGGAGGCCTATCTCAAGCTCTGTGTCTTGGGAGAAAGCTTCTTAAGAAAGGTCAATGGGCTGCTCATTACCTCAGGCCTCTTTGGAACCTTCCTAGGGCTGACGGCGGCCATCGGCAATATCGGAAATATGATGGCCGGAACCAGTGCCGAGGCTCTTATCCAGGACTCGGGGATCAACACCTTTAAAATGCTGTTTACCTCCTTTCAGGGCATGTCGGTAGCCTTTATCACCAGCCTATTTGGGACAGGCTTTTCCATCCTCTTTTCCCTTGTTATGACCTTTCTTAATTCGGGACAGGCCAAGAAGCTCTTTATGACCCAGCTTGAAGAGTACCTGGATATCAAGCTCGTGGCAGAATCCACTGAGGATAAGGTAAAGCAGAGCCTTGACAGAAGAGATGAGATGAATATTCTGTCCACAGTATTAAGCGATTCCCTGACGATCTTCAACCATACTGTCCAGAACCTTCAAGTAGAGCTTGAGTCTCTCAGGGAATTTAACAAGGATTTCGGCCAAAACCTGAATCAGGCTGCAACAAGCGTATCCACCCTTTGTCAGTCCATCGACAGGCAAACCGAGGCCTTAAGTCAGAGCAGAACCCATCTTCAAGGCTGCTCGGAGGAGCTAAAATCCGTGGTTCAGGAGATACGGCAGGAAAACAGGCGAATGGAGAACATGGGAAGGACATTCGCTGAGTTAAATCAAAAGCTGGAGGAATCCACTCTTGACAGAAAGCTCTTTTTGAAGGTCGTCACGGAGATACCGGACAAGCTTCTCAACTACAGCGAGGCGGCTGTAGCCAGAATCGAAAAAGGGAGGTAAGCTCAATGAAAACCATGACGAGAAACCGTCAGGCACATGAAGAAGAGCATTACTGGCCATCCTTCACTGATGTCATGTCCTCCCTTGTTTTTGTCCTCTTCTTCTTCATCGTCATCCTTTTCTTTAAACAAATTCTCTCGGTCCAATCCTATGATAGCCGACTCAATCAGGCCGAAAGCCATTTGACCCAGCAACAAAGCCAGTTGGCTCTCACCTCCGAGGATTTAAACCGCACTCAGAAGGAGCTCCAGCAAAAAACTATGGCCCTCGGGGAGCTTGAAGAATCCCTCAAGGAGCGGGAGGCCCGAATAAACCAGCTTCAGGGACAATTGACGCAGGATCGGAATTCCCTTGAACAGAAGGAACAGGAGCTCTCCCAGGTAAAAAGCCAGTTGGAGGAGATTTCTTTGCTGCGGTTGAGCCTTCTAAAGGAGGTCAAGGCCTCCATCGAGGCCGAGCTCAACCAAACCTTTACCGGGGGACAGGAGCCCCTGGTCACCATTGACAACAATGCTAACCTGGTCATTCAGAGTAGTCTTCTTTTTTCCAAGGGCTCCAGCGACATCTCACCATCAGGACGTAAAATGCTTCGGCAGTTCGCACTGGCCTTCAATAAAATACTTTCCAACGCATCCGCAAGAGAAAATATAGATTCTATCACCATCTCAGGGTATGCGGATTCCGATGACACCTATCAGAACAATTATACCCTTTCCTGCCAGAGGGCCATTGCCGTCATTACCACTATGATGCAGGAAAACCCCGCACTTGAGAAAAACTACGGCAGTTTTTTTCAAGCCTCGGGGTTCTCGGAATTCAGACCCTTGACCAAGGAAACCAATGAAGCGTCAAAAACAAAAAACAGGCGCATCCAAATGGCCATTCATATCAAGGATGGGCATATTCAGGAGATTATCAACGATTATATGAGTAAGCAGCCTTGATAATGGCCGTAAGGAATTCACAGGCCTTGACCATATTGGAAATGCGGATCATTTCCTGAGTGCTGTGAACCTTTTCCATGCCCACACTGATGTCAACCGCCGGAATACCTGCACCATTAATGATGTTGGTGTCGCTGCCCCCTCCTGTGGCGTGGAGGTTAAGGGGAATGCCAGATAACTGGGAGGCCTCTTTAAGCAGTTGAATGATGGGATCGTCTTCCTCGATACGGTAGCCGGGGTACATACGTTCCAGCTCAATTTCAACGATTCCGCCCCTGGCCTCCGCTGTTTTTTTGAAGGATTCCAGAATCTCACGTGTAAATCGTTCTATTTTTTCCTCTTCTGTGGAACGCACCTCACCTTCTACGGTGCAGGCCTCACAGACAATATTACGGGCTTGACCTCCCTGGATAATGCCAATATTGGAGGTGCTCTCCTGGTCAATACGCCCGAAATGAGGCATATTTGCAATGGCCTCGGAGGCCAGAAGAATGGCGCTTAGGCCTTTCTCAGGCTCCAATCCGGCATGGGCGGCACGTCCCTTGAAGGTTGCCATAAAGCGGTTATAATAGGGGGCTTTAACGGCCACCGTGCCAATGGGTCCCTCATCATCCAGAATAAAGGCATAATCGGCCGGAAAACTTGAAAGGTCAAGATTTCTGGCCCCAAATAGGCCGCCCTCCTCGGCTACGGTAAAGGCAAGGGTGATATCCCCGAAGGGCGTCCCATCTTCCTTTAAGGATTTCAGGGTTTCAAGAATAACGGCGATGCCTGCCGCATCATCTCCACCCAGTATAGTGGTACCATCGGTTTTTATGATATCCCCTTCAACCACCGGCTTTTTGGACAAGCCGGGAACCACCGTATCCATATGAGCCATCAGAAGCAGAGCGGGTTTATCCCTCTCCCCTTTAATCCGGCAAACAACATTGCCGGCATTTCCCCCGATTCTCTCGGCGGTTTCGTCTTCATAGGGCTCGTAGCCCATATGGGCCAGTTTTTTAAGAAGGGCATCGGCCATATCCCTTTCCTTTTTTGTCAAACTGTCTATTCGAACAAGACTTAAAAACTCTTCAACCAATCTTTCTTTATTAATCATGGAATACCTCCTAGGCTCTACAGTAAATATATTATCTCATGGCAAAACCGATATCTTAATCTATGCCGCTTCTGAACGCCTTCATTCTAAAGTGGAATTAATTTTAATAAGCCCCCGGAAGCTATAGACCTGTGGAACCATAACCCCCGCCTCGGTCAGAGCCTATCCCCTTTACTGATGGAACTTTTACCAGATTCATTCGGGGAACCTGAGCAAGAACGAGCTGGGCAATCCTTTCCCCTTTTTTTATCAGGTAGGTTCCTTTTTGGTTTCCCTTGCTATCCAATGAAAGAAACTCGGAAGAGGTCTCCTTTCCTTCACAGGAGGTGTTGGTCATAAGGATACCTAATTCATCCCGATAGCCGGCATCTATGGTTCCAGGGCTATTAGGAAGGCGCAGGGGGGTCTTCAGACTGATTCCGCTTCTGGGCCGGACCTGAATCTCATACCCCTCGGGAATGGCAAGCCGGAGGCCCGTGGGAATGACCACCGTTTGACCGGGTTGGATAAGGGTGTCCTCAGCCGCGCATACATCCATCCCAGCGTCGTAGGGATTAGCATAGAACGGGAGATTTACATCCTCCCTTAGAACCTCTATAAATACATCCACCATATAAAGCTCCTCCGTTTTCATCGTTGTTAATCAACACCTCTGAACCAGTGCCCCTTGGTAAAGCCCTGTGCCCTGAGGTCTTTTATTTTCTCCGCTACAGAAGCCGGGGTATCTTCCTTCCTGATTCTGGCGGTATAAAAATCCACCACCTGTTTCATGGTTTCTTCATCCTCATTAAGAAAAGCCAGCCTGAGAAAGGTTAAAGGAGTTAATCTAAGACTCTCTATGTCATCCATCATCATGGGATGAGCATTGAATAACCGTGTTCTCCTGGTCCAGGGCTCACGGACAAAGGGAAAAACCTCGCCTTTGCGGTCTTTAAGAAATCCCTTACTTTTGACACAGGCTTCGCATTGGCCTGAGCATGGGCTTTCAGCCGCGGAGGGACAATGCTCCAGAGTCATTAGGGGAAGTCGCCCATAGACAAAGGCCTCCAATTTAGGAGAGGGTCTTCCCATGCCCTTAAGCTCGTCCAACCTCAGCTCGGGTGAAAGAACAGCCGTATGGGCACCCCATTGTGCCTGTAGATCAGCACTATAACTATTAAAAACATTCATGGACGAGTCAGCACATAAAAGCTTATCTGGAAAAGCCTGTTTGAGCAAGCTCAGCGTACCCAGGCTTCCATAGGTCAACCCGACAAACAAATTCTCCTGTTGCTTTAAGGATGTGAGCAGACCTTCCCATTCATTATCCTTTAAAACCGTAGGAATCCACAAAAAGATCTCACCCTCATAGGTAGCCGCAAGCTTAAGGAGGGTTTCGTGGTGGGTGATGGGAAGATACACCCGTGAAACCTGTCCATTTAAAAAACTCAACGATTGTGGAAGAGCCGTGAAGGAGGCAGTCAGAGAAAGTCCCTTTCCCGGGAAATACTCAGACTGCTTTGAAGAACTTAAAACGGTTCTATGGGGGCGTTTGTGTTTTTTTATTCGCAGGCTTTTAATGGCCTCCAGGGCTTCCCTCCTGAGGGCATTCAAGGCCGAAACAGGCACGGTGCTCTCCGGCTCGGCCACAATCTCCAGGTGCCTCAACTCATAGGGTGTGTCTCCTGTCTTCTGAAGCTGTTCCTTGAGACGGTCAGCCGTCATGGCCTTCTTCAAAGCTCTTTCAACCAACGCCTCCGATTGAAGGGTTACTGAGTTTCCATCGTCATCCTTGACCAAAAGCTTCATAGGCACCCCAATTGTGAGGGTCAGAGTCATATCCAAAGGTACAAGGGGGATTTCTCCCCGCTCATAGCTTTGACGGGCCTCTTCAAAAAGCGGCTTTGAGAGGGTTCGATAGACCCGGCTCCCTTTTAAGACAGAAGCCTTGATATCTCCCACCCATGGAGAGGTTCCTGGCAAAGCCTCACGCACATGCCGGTTTTCTTCCATAATAGCCGTTACAATGAAGCTCTGTGCGCCTTTTGCCTCATCCATGATCTCAATACCGTCCCCCATGCTCAGAGGTTTTTCCAGGCTTATGCGGGCATAGGGCAGGCGCTGATCCGTGACCGTTCCCAAGAAGACCCCCTGATTTTTAGGGTGCCGGGTATATACGAGATTCTTATAGGTTCTATCCCCTTTAAGATAATTCTGTGTAAAGCCACCTCTGTTGAAGGCTTGAAAAAGGCGCTCCCGGTCTTCATCCGAAACCCGGAAGTTTTTTTCACCCCCAGATTCCAGTAGGTCAAGGTACTTGCGATAAATATGGGTGACAATGGCCACATATTCCGGGGATTTCATTCGCCCTTCCAGTTTGAGAGAGGCCACGCCCGTCTTTTTAAGCTGAGGCAGGAGATCAATGGCCATAAGATCCCGGGGACTTAAAAGGTAGCCCTCCTTATCGAAACTCTCACCATTCCTGGAAAGGGCCCAGGGGAGTCGACAGGGTTGGGCACAGAGCCCCCGGTTACCGCTTCTTCCCCCAATAAAGCTAGAAAGGAGACACTGGCCGGAATAGCTGACACAGAGCGCACCATGGACAAAGACCTCAATTTCCACCCTGCTAGCCATAGCAATGGCTTGGATTTCCTCCAGGGAGAGTTCCCGGGATAGAACAACCCGGCTAACGCCCAGTTGCTCCAGCATTTTAACAGACTCCCCCTGAGTCACCGTCACCTGGGTGCTGGCATGGAGGGGTAGCTGGGGAAGAGCTTCCCTTATTCGGCTCAACAAGCCCATATCCTGAACAATAACAGCATCTGCCCCCTGTTGGCAGGCAAATGCTGCAAATTCCATAGCCTCACTCAATTCTTCATTTTTAAGGAGGGTATTGAGGGTCAGATATACCCTTACACCTCGCTCATGGGCATAATCCAATGCGGCGATAAGCTCCTCATCAGAGAAATTTCCCGCATTCACTCTGGCATTAAACCTTCCGCCACCCAGATAAACGGCATTTGCCCCGTTGGCAACAGCCGCTTTAAGTGATTTAAAGCTGCCCGCCGGAGCAAGCAGCTCTATGAATGTATTCTTCATTTTTTCTTGTCCTAAACCTCATCCGTTGCCTGATAATCAGTAATGTCCTCAGTTAATTCGTCCACAGGCTCAACCTTGACATAGTCCTTATAGGGCTCCTGTACGCTCTCATCGGTCTGTATCTCGACTTCTTCTGGCTGCTCCTGTCCAGGCTTGTACCTGTAGGTGTATACCGTTCCTTTTTTCTTCTTGGTTCTGTCCTTCTTTTTCTCAAATAACCGCTTGATGGCATCGAAAAGATCAAGAAAGGTCTTAGCCTTAAGAATAATATCATTTTGAATGGTATCCACGCCTTTTTTGACGGTGTCGGATATCTTTCCCACATTTTCAAAGACATGCTGGATGTCATTAAGGTTATTCTTGACCATCCCTGTGATCTTTGAAGTGTTCTCGGCTATTTCAGGAAGCTTTTCCACAGTCTTGTCAATGTGATCCTTATTTTTCTCAATCAGTTGGTTTACATTCCTTAATACACGTAAAAGGTTTGAAAGCGCGAGAATTAAGAAACAAATCAGCGCCGAGCCAAGAATGAACAGCACAATGGCGATCAGGTCATTCAAGGAAATCATTATTTCTAACATAGTTCATCCTCCGTTAATCGTTGAGCTTTTTGGTGCCTGATAAGGTACTCAGCGTATTTCTGACTTCCTTAAGCTCTGCTTCTCTCTTTGTCAGTTCAATGGAAAGCAAGGACTCCCGCTCCTTAAGCTTGTGGTTATCTGCCTTGAGCTGCTGGTTTTCCTCCCTCAGCTCCTGATGCTTACGCTTAAGCTCGTTATGCTCCTTTTCTAATCGGTTTAGGGTTTCGCTCATGCGAAACATTTCATCGGCCATATTTACGGAGGTAAGAACCGAAGCCATGGATGTACTAAGGGTATGGTTCTTTCGAGTGATCTCCATAATTTTCCGATCGACAAAAAGGGCTACCTTCTGTATGTATTCGTGGGACTCCGCTCCGCTAATAACATACTCATTCCCAGCAATCCGAACCGTCACCTTATTTTTCTCAGCCAAACGATCAGCTCCAGTCAAAGCTTTTTCCTCTTACGTACAGGGTCTTAGAGGCTTGATTTTATTTATTATTATACACTATTAAAGGCTATACACAAAGGAATATTGCCATAAAATTCAATTTATCGGACCACATGGCTTATGGATTGGCATTTTCCCGCAGGAATTCACCAAATTTTTTATCCGTATCCAGAATATGATGATCCAGCCATTTGCTCAAAAACTCCAAAACCGTAAGGACGGTCTCGTTCTGGTTCTCATCCAGATCATACAAATTAATGGCTGCCACCTTGTTGACAAAGCTCTTGTGCTCCAACACTTGAATTTTTGTACTAAAGGAGTCATACCCATGATCTTTGAACAAGGTTTCCTCGTGGTTGAAGTGGTAGACCGCATACTCCTTTAGTCCGTTGAAAAGCTCCACGATTTCGTCATAGTGATCGTAATCGTCATTAAGTTCCGCAATCTCATTCATCTGGTTGATCATGTCCATGAGTTTCTTATGCTGTTCATCAATGCCTGCATCGTAACAGCTATACTCGTCTTTCCATTTGATAATCATAAAATACCCCCTGTTAATGAAATAAATAAATATTTTGGTTAAATTTTAAGTCATACCAGTGTCACAAAAATTTGTAAAAGGCATTCTTGCTTTTTCGACAAAATTCTTATATAATTATCCCTGACACTGATACCTTAACATACTTTTACCTCCTTTTTAGCACATTTTTTGAGTTTGGCCTGTTGTTCATCGACAGGTCTTCTTTATTCTAAGCGAGCAGACTTTTGCTCTTACTAGTTTTCTTCGTTCTTCACCGATTGGATGCTCTTCTCAATTTTCTTTTTCAATCGCTGAAGGGCATTGTCCACCGACTTAACAGGTTTATTTAATTGCTTGGCGATATCTTGATAGGCAATGCCACCCAGATACATGGAGAGCACCTCTTTTTCAAAGGGACTCAAAAGCTCCATCATCTTGCTCTCAATACCGTTATATTCCTCTTTGCTGATAAAGAGCTCCTCGGGGTTGGACACTGAAATTTCCTGAATGACCTCAATGAGCACCTTATCGGATTCTTCATCAAAGATTTTCTTATTGAGCGAGATATATGAATTTAAAGGAATGTGCTTTTGACGCGTAGCCGTCTTAACCGCGGTGATAATCTGGCGCGTAATACACATTTCTGCAAACACCTTAAAAGGGATGCTCTTGTCGTTTTTATAGTCCCTTACGGCTTTAAAAAGACCAATCATACCTTCCTGAACAATATCTTCACGATCAGCACCCACAAGAAAATAGCTGCGCGCTTTAGCCCTTACCAGGGGCTTGTACTTCTCGATAAGGTGCTCCATACCACGTTTACACCCAGTTCGGACATAGCCAAGCACATCCTCATCTTCCATGCCCGCATAAATGGTGGATACTTCTCTTGTCTGAGACACTTGATTTTTCCTCCGCGCTTCTTGCCCTAATAAGCCTTACGAGGTTTTTTTAAGAACAAGGTTTTTAATATTAATCGTCAGGTTATTGACATTAAAACCTGCAAACCTATCTAGTTCCCTCAAGATAGTCTCCTGCGCTGTCTTTACGGCCTCCAGTAAATTATAGCCAAATACCATTATAACATCCATATCGATGTAAAGTCCATCAGGCCCATTGTTGGTACGAAAGCGCGTCACTTTCTCCACTTGGGGCATGCTGGTTACGATATGATTGACCACCTGATAAATGGCATAATCCGAAATAGTGTATTTCCCAAAATAGCTAAAGGTGGGACGCACCACCGACTTTTCCCCGATATTCTGAAACTCCCCCTTCCCCTTACGCCTGAATAGCTGAAGGGGATCCAGAAAATAGCCGGAAAATTGCTTTTTCAACTGCATGGCCGGAACGGGTATAACATGCTTACCTTGTTTGATCCTTGTATTCCGGGCCTGCTCAATTTCATAGGGGCTTGCCACATCCTCAATGCGAATACGCCTTTGGAATTCACCCAATTCAAGAGCCTGGGCAATCTTATCAACCATACCGTCCGATGTACCCAAAATCAAGAGCCCCTTGGGGGCATTTTTCTTGATGGCTTCCTTTACCTCGTTGCGATGCTCCTCCTCCAGAAAAAGCGCAACCTTTACCGAACTGAGTTTGGAGGGCGCTTTTTTGGCGGATTTACCCGATACAATGGCGTTCTCATGGATAAGAAGTCCATCATCAATAATATAGTCCAAACCATTTTCTCTAGCTACCCAAAGGGCGCGATGGCTTTTTCCTGTCCCACTTGGGCCTACAAATGCTATCAGTTGCAATCAGAAGTCCTCCGAATGATCTGCATTAACTTAATTATTCCACATTTTGAGCGCTAGAAACAGATAATAAAAAGGGCTATTCCAAAAAGGAACAGCCCCTGGTTGCTTTATGCTTAGTGAACGATAGCCTTTTCTGTTTCCTTATCGAAAAGGTGGATACGGCTTAAGTCAAAGAGCACCTTAATGTCATCGCCGGCCTGGGTCTTGGATTTAGGACTTACGCGAGCGGTGAAGTTGATGCCATTGATAATGAGGTACAGGTAGGTTTCGGAACCCAGTCTTTCAGTAACTTCAACATTAGCACTAATCAGGCTGGTTTTAACGTTTTCAAGAGGGGTCTCCTCGTCATGGATATCCTCAGGACGGATACCGAACACAACTTCCTTACCAATGTAGCCCTGTTCTTCAAGGATTTTGGCCTTGTTTGCGGGAAGCTCAAGCTTATCTTCTCCAAATTTCAGGCAAACCTTGTCGCCATGCTTTTCAACACCGACTGTGGAGAAGTTCATCTGGGGGCTTCCGATAAATCCTGCAACAAAAACGTTAACAGGTTCATCATAAAGCTTCTGAGGACTGTCGATCTGTTGAACAAAGCCGTCCTTCATAACAACAATACGGGTACCCATGGTAAGAGCCTCGGTCTGGTCATGGGTAACGTAGATAAATGTAGTATTAAGCTTTAAGTGGAGCTTGGAGATCTCAGTTCTCATCTGAACTCTGAGCTTAGCGTCCAGGTTGGAGAGAGGTTCGTCCATTAAGAATACCTTGGGCTCACGAACAATAGCACGGCCAAGAGCGACACGCTGTCTTTGACCACCGGAGAGAGCCTTGGGTCTTCTATCAAGAAGGTGCTCGATGGAAAGGATTCTGGCAGCTTCGTGAACTCTTCTCTTGATTTCTTCTTTGGGAGTCTTTCTGAGCTTAAGACCGAAAGCCATGTTATCAAATACGGTCATGTGAGGATACAGAGCATAGTTTTGGAAAACCATCGCGATGTCTCTGTCTTTGGGAGCAACATCATTACAAAGCTTGTCCCCTATGTACAGTTCACCGGAAGTTATTTCTTCAAGTCCTGCAATCATTCTAAGAGTTGTCGTCTTACCACATCCGGAAGGACCAACAAGAATGATAAACTCTTTATCCTGGATATCAATGTTAAAGTCACTTACAGCTGTAACTCCACCGGCATATGTCTTGTAGACATTCTTTAGAACTACACCAGCCATTTAAATTCCCTCCTAAATCCTGATGCTGAGCATCGGTTGTATACTAATAATTTAGCACCAATGGCTGGTTGGAAACTAGCTAACTATTCAACAAAAATGAAAAAAGCCTTTTAGCTACTTTGCATAAGCAATTATAACCAAAGAATAACGATAAAAAATTCCGTGAAAATGCACTATTGAATTTTTATACATTAAAATGTATAATTATAAACACTCCATCTCCCCCCGGTTCCTGCCGACATTTGGACGCTTTTTCCTACCGGGGAGTTCTGTAAAAATCCTCTTTTAATAACGGAGGAACGGCTGTACAATGGAGTTTACGAGCATAAGGCACAGTATTAACACAATAGATTAAAACAATTTTGATCCCTGGGAGGGTGTAGTATGCTTAAACTTGGAATTATCGGAGCCACCGGATATGTGGGTGCTGAAGTCCTTCGGTTATTATCCACAAGAAAAGACATTGAAATTACCACCGTCGTTTCCAACAGTTTCGTAGGGCAACCCTATTCGTCGGTCTATCCGTCCTTACGGGGAATCTTTGATAAGCCTTGTGATGCTTTGGATATGGACGCCATTTCCCAAAAGGCCGATTTTTTTATAACGGCACTTCCCCACGGCGTGTCCACCGATGTGATCCCAATTCTTCTCAAAAAAGGTAAAAGAATAGTTGATCATAGCGCTGATTTCCGTTTCAGAGACGTGGCTGTCTATGAAAAGTGGTATAAAACGACCCATCCTGCTCCCGATCTCATTCATCAGGCTGTTTACGGACTTCCTGAGCTTTATAGGGACAAAATTAAGACCGCCCAGTTGGTGGCCGATCCCGGATGTTATCCGACCTGCTCCCTATTGGGAATTCTCCCCGCTTTGAAAGAGAAGCTGGTTTCACCCAAGGGAATCATCATTGACGCCACCTCCGGGGTGAGCGGAGCCGGAAGAAAGTCCGAGCTCCCCTACGCTTTTTGTGAGACTGACGAGAACTTTAAGGCCTATGGTGTGAGCAATCATCGGCACACCCCTGAAATTGAGCAGGAGCTTTCCCTCATTGCAGGCCAGGAGGTTCTGGTCTCCTTTACTCCCCACCTTGCTCCCATTAAGCGCGGCATGCTGGCTACCAGCTATCTGAGCCTTGAAAAAAGCGGGCTGACTACGGCTGAGGTACAAGATCTCTATCAGGAATACTATAAAGACGAGCCCTTTGTCCGGGTTCTTCCCATGGGGCAGCTGCCTGAAACCAAGTTTGTAGCGGGCTCCAACTATATTGATATCAGCGTCATCGTAGATCAAAGGCTCAATCGGTTGATTGTGGTCTCTGCCTTGGATAATCTGGGCAAGGGCTCAGCCAGCCAGGCCATCCAGGCCTTAAACCTCATGGCGGGCTTTGATGAAACCGAGGGCTTACTTACCCCGGCATTGTATCTTTAAGCATAAAACCTGATAACGAATTAAATAGCAGAAAGGCGTCTTGTAAATGTTTGATTTTTCTGAAATTATCCGCAAGGCAGAGGTGCTCGTAGAGGCTCTTCCCTATATCCAGGCCCTAGCAGGCAAAACGGTGGTTATTAAATATGGCGGGAATGCCATGATCAATGATGAGCTGAAGAACTCCGTTATGGAGGATATCACCCTTTTAAAATACATTGGCATGAATCCCGTTGTGGTTCACGGAGGCGGGCCTGACATCACCAAGGCATTAAAATCCTTTGGCATTCAGTCCGAGTTTGTCAATGGTCTTAGAAAAACCGATGCACAGGCTATGGAAGTGGCACAAATGGTCCTGGTGGGCAAAACTAATAAGGAGATTGTCTCCCTCCTGAATCAAAAGGGGGGCAAGGCTGTGGGTGTCAGTGGCATTGACGGTATGCTTCTGGAATGTGAAAAGCATTATGAACAAATTAACGGCGAGCAGGTGGACTTAGGCTATGTGGGCGAAATCAAGAAGATCAACACCCATGTTCTGGAGGTTCTGGCCAAGGATGAGTATATCCCGGTGGTGGCCCCTGTCGGTACTGACAAATACGGCCAAAGCTACAACATCAACGCCGATACGGTGGCTGCAGAACTAGCCGCGGCCCTTAAGGCGGAAAAGCTCATCCTGCTGACCGATGTGGAGGGGGTTAAGGATAGCAAGAATCAGGATGTCATCCTTCATGCCCTCACATGTGATGAGGTTCATCGCCTCATTGCTGAGAAGGTTATTGTCAACGGTATGATCCCCAAGGTTTTAGGCTGCGTTCACGCTTTGGAAAAAGGCGTGGGAAGGGCCCACATCATCGATGGCCGTATCCCTCACTGTATTCTTCTGGAGATCTTCACCAACAGAGGTATTGGGACTATGATCACAGAGCATATCCGTCCCTATTACAGCAAAGAAAAGCTCTAACCTCCTATGAGCCTAGCGAATTCAAATAAAAGGCCGTTTAACTCAACAGAGTTACGGCCTTTTTTTATCATGTTCCTCAAATTAATGTCCACTTGATGGGGGTTCTGGCCTTACCTGAACAGGCAGAAGTCCTTCACTGAAATAAGCTGTCCCTCTCTTCTCAGCTTTTCAAGGTTTCTGGCATGCTCATCAGAAAGACGCTGCATGGTCTGGTTGTCCAATTTAGTCTCCTTGCCTTGCATGACATAATCATCTTCATCAAGATCATCCGCACAGGAAGCCGACAGATCGTTAAAATCTATAATTTTGTTCATCACCCTTACCCAACGTCTCCTTTCATTTTCTCGATTTTGAGGTTCTTGTATGATAGTGCATAACGAAATTATCACATAGGTCTTTAATTAGCTTATCGTCATAACAAAAGGGCACAATTAGGCGAGCCAGAGGGAGAAGTAATTTAAAGCTGCTCCTTATTTCATTTTTATTCTTCCCCAAAACATCTTTTTTATCAGAAGCAATTTGTATGAGGAAGGTTGTTCGAGTATTAATCTTTATCGGTATACTGACCAGTTGGAAAACCTCGTCCTCACAAGGCAGGAGCTTAACCGCCCGGATTTCCTTTCGCGTTGCTAAAACATCAATAGTGTTCACATTTTTTTCAAAAAGCAGCCTTAAGTAATACTTTTCTCCTGGAACACACAAATGAATTCTTTCAGCATTGGGGGAACCGTTGTCCCCATATTCGTAAGCAATTAACTCAACATACTCGCCAAGCTTACCCTTAAACCTTTGAAACATGGTGATTTTGAAACCTGTCTCATCGGTGACTTCCTTGAGCCAGTCAAAAATGCTCTTACATATTATATATGCAATTTTATCGATTATGCTATTATTCTCAATCACCTTGGCTAGCCCGGCCAGGTTAGCGGGCAGAAAATTTTGGCTGTTATTGATATTCCGGCTCTGATGGATAATCTCAGATGTAATATCATTCTCAATGATGTTGATTTTGTTGAGGATTGAGGCATAGGACACTGTGCGATGCAGAGCGATAGCGCGGTAGTTTTCCACTGCAAGCACCAGTGCATTTAAAAGAGCAAAGGCAAAGCCGGTGATGGTAAACATATAAATCTCTCGAGGAGAAATGACCGTCACACTTTTACCTTCAATAAAGAAGAGGATCGGAAAAGCCAATGTAATCATGCATTTTACAAGCTTGTTGCCAAAAACCGCCTTAAGTAGCATGAAAAAAGGTGCTGTGAATGGAAAACGCCGCGTAAGCCCTTGTGCAATCCTTACAAGTATCGGATAGTTGAGTTTCTTCACAGAGACACCCCCCCATATGAACAACTTCCAAAATATTCTATGTCATCTTTTATATGTTAATTCATTTCCCGTTTTTGGTGGAATTCATTACTAAGAATATGAACAGATGCAGATTCCACATTAATTATTGGTTAAGTGAATTGTTTTAGAAACACCTGACATCGCTGACGCAATTCTGATATAATAAAATATGTTTTACATTTAATTCATTGATTGTTAATCATTTTGAAGAATTGGAACTCATTTTCAGGAGCTCCTTGGACGCATCAATAGTCAGCCTTTCGATTTTGCACAAAAATAACTAAATGCTATCTAAACATAAACCTAGGACAGGGCCATGGATACTCAGTAAAATCTGAGGGTTATTCCATAATCCCATCCTACGCACATAGGCGGCATAGACGACACCCCTGACGCATAATACACCTTATAGGGAAATTATACGACACATGTCGCATATTCCTCCCATTTGGCATTTTATACGACAGTCGCATAAACAACTACAGTAGAAGTTTAGACGACACATGTCGTGAAAGACGTAGTTCTACAAAATAAAGGCTACGTAAAGATTTGTTTGAGATGACTTCGCATAAGCCCGCTTATACGGAAATCATCTCTAATGCTGGTTAAAATGCAAAACTGAA
>JAEZLR010000030.1 GCA_023415205.1 Bacillota bacterium
ATGGCGCCATAGCCAAGTGGTAAGGCAGAGGTCTGCAAAACCTTTATTCCCCAGTTCAAATCTGGGTGGCGCCTCCAAGTGAAGAAGTCTGACTGTAGTATGAACAGTAAGGCTTCTTTTTTTGTTATTCATTAAATATTTGCGATATTACTATAATTTACCGTATAATAGTATAAAGACTGGAAATAAAAAAACAGAGATGGATGGTATAAAAATGCCAAAGCACTGTTCAAAAAAAGTAGTAGTACTATTATTACTGGTTTGTTTAGTTTTTTCGGGTTGCAGTAGGCTTAACCCAGAGGCCAAAGAAGTGTTGACAGTGAAAGACTCAAAAGCCAAGATCCTTCCAGATAAAATCAGTCCTGATAATTTAAAGGAACCACAGACCGATTATGAAAAATACTCGAAATTTTTAAATGTCAATGAGGAAGTGGCAAAGTTCATAAAAGAGGATGTAGACCTGGATGGAAAGCAGGAAATAGTAATAGCCTATGAACAAGAATACGGTACATTAGTAGCTTATATTTTGAGGGAAAACGGAAATTCCTTGCAGAAAATTGGCCAAATTGAAAGCGAAGGGTACGGGGTTTATGATGTCAACCTGGTAAAAATGCGAGGATCGAATCATAAATATATTGAAATCTATATATCCAATGGTGGAGGGTTAGTAGGCTTTGCATTATATGAAATAAAAGCCGATGGAGTTAACCTGATAGAATATAGCGCTTCTGCTACAGGCGCCGGAGAGGATGGTTTAACCTCTACAACGCATGATGATGTTTATGATGGCTATGTGCAGAGAAGATATAGTTATGAAGTCATGTACTTTGGAGTCAATAGATTTTATCAATGGGATGGGACCTCATTCATATATGATTCAACAATCGTTGATACAGGGGATTACCCTATAGATCCAGAGGGAGTTGTTGACCAATTTATGAAGTTAAATATGTTATGGGAGGAAGACAGAAAAAGCAGTGATGTTTTAACGAGGCTGGATGAGATTAACGTAAGTAGCCAGCAAGTGGATACGAATGAGATCTATAAGGCTGCACAAAGCGACCCACAAGAGAGCTGGTTAATAGACCTCCAAACGGGAACTTTACAATTTGTAACGCAAGAAAAGGCTACTTTCACCTTGGTGACAGTGCCATTATATAATTACAAGCTAGAGTTTACGCTGAAAAAGAATGATGACAAATGGCAGATTACCGACATAAAAGGAGACTTTGTAATGGGTAAAACTAACCCTTAATACATACAAATGGCTTGTTGTAAGCACAAGGAAGCCCGGTAGATTGACCGGGTTTTTTTATTCCATAAATTTCTTGACAATATATAACATGTAGAATAATATAGTGATGGTAATATAATATATAACAAGTTATATATGGAGGTGTTAATGTCACTTAGATTTGGTATCCTGGGGCTTTTGGATTTCGCACCGATGACAGGGTATAATCTTAAGAAGGTTTTCGATCGATCGGTCAACAATGTCTGGACGGCAAATCTCAGCCAGATATACAGAGAGTTGGGGGCTCTGGAAAAAGGGGGGTATGTATCCTCGCGTATTGAGCAACAGGATGACCGTCCTGACAAAAAGATTTATAGCATTACCCCTGAGGGCAGAAGGATACTTATCCAATGGCTGAAAGAATGTCCTGATACCTTTGTATCACCTAAAAGAGATGAATTCATGCTCAAGCTCTTTTTTGGGTCCCAACTTGAAAAGGATGAGGTGATCAACTATCTGGAACGGTTCATTGAGGATCGAAGGACGGCTCTGGCGGCTGTGAAGGAACCCCATGAAAACATAGCCAAGGTAGCGAGCACCATAAGCCCGGAATTCGCTAAGAAAATGGAAAAGGAAGGCCGCATTATTCAATTTATTCTGAAAAGAGCGGTCATGACCAATCAACTACTCATCACCTGGGCGCAGGACTGCATAGAGGAATTGAATAAGTCAGATTTATAGGAGAGAAAACATGAAAAAGCTTAACAAAGAGTTTTTTGAAGGTAACGAGGTTATTTTTATGGGGTATTCCAGCAAACAGCCCCAATTCAGCAAGATGATTTATCAGGCCTTTGCCGATAACGGCATCAAGGTGTATCCCGTCAACAGCAAGGAGGGAGCCACCTATGATGTGAAGGTCTATAAAAAGATGGATGAGCTGCCCAGTGTACCCAAAACAGCCTTTATTCTTATGAAGAAGGAACATGCTCAGAAGGTCCTTAATGAGCTGGCTCAGAAGGGTGTTCGCAAAGTACTGTTCCAAAATGGTTCTGTTGCGGATCAGGAAATTCTGGATCAATGCAAGGGACTGGGAATGGAGGCTCTGGTGGCCTGCCCCATGATGGGCTTGGGAAAAGGTATCCATAGAATCCATGCTTTTTTTGCAGGTGTTAAACGATGAATACCTATCCCTTGGTTCGGGTCAAAGGCTCAAATGAACATCTGATGGCGGGAGTTTTTGCAGTAGCGCTTCTCTATTCACTCCCGGCGTTTATCAATAATCCGTCTGAGCTCCTTGTGTTTTTGTTGATAGGGGTAGTCTCCCTAGTTGTGGATACAGCTTTGAACTTTATCCGTTATAAAAGGCCTGTTTGTGCGGTTTCAGCCTCAGTGACGGCGGTGGTTTACTTCGCTTTAACATCGGGAGCTCCCCTTTGGGGACGGCTTTTGGGAGCCATCGCCGCATTGGTTCTGGGAAAGCACCTTTGGGGTGGAACCGGGAAAAATCCCCTCAATCCCGCTTTGGTGGGTGTTATGCTGGTTAGTATCGCCTTTCAGGTTCAACCTCTATTTGGGAATGCCTGGATGATTGCCCCGGCAATGCTTCTGTCACTCCCTTTTATCCTTGTCAGACCCTATGCCGCCTTCGGCTTCATGGCTGGTATGGTAGGCTCCTTGGTCATAAAAGGGAGTATGGACATAGAATCCCTGGGTCTTGCCGTTTTCATGGGTAGTCTTGTATTAACCGATCCTGTTACCGTGTCGGGCCATCCTTTAGTTGGGCTTTTAGGAGGAGTGGCGGTAGGCTTTATACCCCAACAGCTTTCCGGCTCGATCTTTTTTGTAACAGCAGGAATTCTTCTGTTCAATCTTCTTTCATTCCTCACTGAAAGCCTGATTCCCAAAGCGGTGCTGAGACTCCCCAAAACCAATAAGCTGGACAAGCTTTTTCCTATTCCTGCATCCCTTCCGTTTTTCGATCTTACTCAGGAGCAACCTGAGCCTCGACAAATACAAAGCCTTCTGGATAGCCCAGAAAACCTTGAGTGTAACGAAATACTCAAACGGATAGATGAGGCCGGTGTCTTTGGTTTGGGCGGTGCCGCCTTTCCGACTATCCGGAAGATACGGGCAGTGATGGCCTCTAAAGAACCCAAGCATCTCATTATCAACGGGGTAGAATGCGATCCGGGTCTCATTCACGATTATTGGCTGGTACGCCATGCCCCAGAGGATGTCCTCGCCGGGGTGGCACTTCTTAAAAGATGCATTTCCTTTGATTCGGTAAGCCTGGCCGTTAAGAGCGAAAAGGGCCTTCCGGCTTTGGATGGGATCTCTTTGATAAAGGTTCCCGACCTCTACCCGGCGGGAGCCGAGAAGCTGCTTATCCAACAGGTTATAGGCCAAAAACTACCCTTTCACAGCCTGCCTGCCGAAAGGGGAATCCTAGTGCTTAATGTGGGCACTCTCCAAGCGGTTTTTGAAGCTGTCATAAAAAAGAAAAAGGCCGATTCGCGGCTCATCACCATTGCCGATTTCAACAGCAAAGCCTTTTCCATAGCCAGAGTCAAGCTGGGCATGCCTCTACATCGTGTGATTGCGGCCCTGGGCCTTCCCTCTGGGCATCTCTTTACGGGGGGAGGGGCCATGCAGTGCCGTCTTGCCATGGAGGAGGATGTGGTTGAAGGTAGCACCAATTTCTTAGCAATCAGCCCCTTCCCAAAGTATAAGGAATCCCCTCTTTGCTCACGGTGCGGGTCATGCCGTACCCATTGCCCCAGTGGGCTTAAGGTGGATAAAATAGCTGATCTGGCTGATGAGAGTAAGTGGCAGGATGCTCTTAGCTACCATCCGGAGAACTGTGTCCAGTGTGGATATTGCAGCCGGGTTTGTGGGGCGGGACGCAACTTATCGGTCAGGGTGAAAAGGGCTAAAGAGCACGTAAATCCATTAAAATAAAAGAAACGCAGAAATAAAAATACATAAACTTTGCTGACTAGACAATTCTTATGGATGGGGACAGAGCACGGAGAGTAAAAAGCGGATGTTTTTTACCACGTGCTCTTTTTTTCCATAAAAAACGTTAATTGCTGGATAAGAATCTTGGGATACATGAGGGCTAAAACAATGGAAACACTATTTTTGAAAAATGAAAAAGGCCATGTTACCTTGATACAGGCCTTGGGAATAAGCTAGTGATATAACTGCTAGGTGAGGTATGGACAATGTTTGATGTCATCATAGTCGGAGGAGGTCCTGCTGGATTTGCTGCAGCATTATATTCAGCCAGAGCAAAACTAAAGACTCTGCTTATTGAGAGGGACTACTTTGGAGGGCAGATGGCGACAACCAATGAGATGGAGAATTATCCGGGATTTGAAACTGTCGGTGGAAGCGAGATGGCTGATAGAATGGTTAAGCAGGCTATGAAATTCGGGGCTGAGGTCATCAAGGAGGAAGCCGTGGAGATAGCTTTTGACACAGCCGTCAAAAGGGTGAAAACGAAGAAGAACGTTTTTCAAGCGCATACCGTCATTCTTTGCATGGGGGCATCACCAAGAAAGTTAGGCCTTCCCAGAGAAAACGAGCTTATCGGATCAGGCGTATCCTATTGCGCCACCTGTGACGGGGCCTTTTTCAAGGGGCGTGATGTGGCGGTTATCGGCGGAGGTGACACGGCGGCAGAAGATGTCCTTTACCTGGCCAGGTTTTGCAGTCGGATATACCTGGTGCATCGACGAGATTCTTTACGCGCCACCAAAGTTATGTCCGACTTGGTTCTGAGCCACCCCAAGGTGGTTCCGGTATGGAACTCGGTGGTTGAGGAGATTTTTGGGGAGCTTAATGTGGAGGGCATACGGGTGCGCAACCTGAAAACCGGGGAAAGCACAACCCTTGAGGTTGCGGGGATGTTTGTGGCCATTGGCAACGTACCCAATAGCACGTTAGTTCAAGGGAAGCTCTTATTAACCCAGGGGGGATATATCAGAACCGATGAGACCATGCAGACCTGGGATGCATCCAATCATTTACTGGAAGGCGTTTTTGCAGCAGGGGATATACGCGAAAAGCTCTTGAGGCAGGTGGTGACGGCTGCCTCGGATGGAGCGGCTGCCGCCCACTCCGCAGAAAAGTACATCATCGAGAATAATTTGTGAGGGTGATCACAGTCTTTTCAGGTAAAACCCTGTACTTTAGAGTGTAAAGCCAATCTACAAACGGGATTTTTTAATAAACAACTCAGGAGGGTATTATGAAAGTGACAAAGGATATGACGATCGGAGAGATCATTAAAACCCATCCCAATGCCGCTCGGATATTGATGAGCTTTGGTATGGGCTGTGTAGGCTGCCCCTCTTCTCAGGCTGAAACCCTTGAAGAGGCAACGATGGTTCATGGCATGGACATGAAGGAATTATTGGAGGCCCTTAACAAATAACTCTATGGAACAGGAAATGACAAAAGCCTCGGAACTCAATGCTTCCGAGGCTTTTACATACTAATTGTTAGCGTAGCTTATATTTCTTAATCTTATCGTTGAGATCCACTACCAGATTACTCAAGCTCTTGGAAGCCTTTTGCAGTTCGTCGAAGGACTGAATCTGTGTTTCGGTGGTGGCGGTCATCTCCTCACTTGAAGCGGCGGTCTGCTGTGAAACTGAGGAGATATGCTCGATGGAAACAATCACCTCGTCCTTATCCTTCTGCATCTTGGATACGGAATCTGTGACCTTCTTGAACTTGTCAACAATGGTAAACATGGCATTGGCAATATCATCAAAAGCGGTTTTGGTGGTGTTAACCGATTGAATTTGTTCTGCGGAAGCCTTTCTCAAATCCTCCATAACCTGAACGGCCAATTTGGATTCTTCGCTGATGCTTTCAACCAAATTGGTAATCTCCAGGTTCGAGGCCCGGCTCTGATCCGCCAGCTTTCTAACTTCATCCGCAACGACTGCAAAGCCCAACCCGGCTTCACCTGCACGGGCTGCTTCAATGGCGGCATTTAGGGCAAGAAGGTTAGTCTGCTCGGTGATGCTTTCAATGGAGGAGGTAAAAGAACTGATCTGTTGGGCGGTAGACACAAGCTTTTCCATAACGGCAAAGATTTTCTCGGAAGCGCTGTAGTTCATTTCTGATTTCTTTCCCAGAGCTTGAACTGCTTCAACACCCGCGCTGTTTACGACGCCGATTTTTTCGGTTTCAACGGCAATCTCGTTATAGCTTTCATAGACCAGGTTGATCTGATCGGATAATTTATCCACCGAAAGAACACCGTTTTGAGCTTCTTCAGCCTGACTGGTTGCTCCCTTGGAGATATCATCAACGGTATGGGCAATGAGGTTGATGGCGTCAAAAGCGCCACGGGAAACTTCGTCAACAGTATAGGATGCACTTTTAATGGCCTGGGACAACTGGAAGAAGCCGTCAATCAAGGTTCTTATGTCGCTTAGAACCGAGTTGACAGTGGAGGCCACCCCTCCGAGAATGCCATATTCCTTGGCAATGATAAGTACGGAAAAATCGCCTTCCTTGATTTTTTGCATTTCCTTTGAGAACTTTTCTGCCAGACGTTTGATAGAGGATTCCAGAACCAATCTTACAATAATGGAGTTTAAGAAGCATACCGCAGGAATAATGAGAGCTATCAGCCAGTACTTGGCGATCACTGCGAAGATTATGCCCAACACCAGTCCGATTGCTGTAGAAACACCTAAAACCAGATTGTTCAGGTTAGTCTTTTTGCCTTCTTCCTTCATTACAAACAACCCCCAATAACAAAATGTATTAAAAAATCATACCGATCTTTTAACTATTTACCACAAAAACATACCTCTAGACCAAGAATCGGTGGAGATTAAATCTCCATATTCATGCCCTTTCTTACCTCTGATAAAGTAATCTCAGCCACATGACGAGCTTGAGAGATTCCTTTTCTCAGCGTTTCGCGCACATAATCCATATCGGATTCAAGCTGTCTTCTCTTTAGACGGATGGGTCGGAGATATTCATTCAAGGATTCGGTGAGAAGTTTTTTCAACTGGCCGCCTCCACCATCGCCAATCCTCTCGGCAATGGCTTCCGGAGCTTCCCCGGTGGCCAATGAAATCAATAGCAGGAGGTTGGACACCTCGGGTCTGTTTTCAGGGTCAAAGGTGATGTATCGCGTGGAGTCAGTTTTAGCTTTTTTAATAAGGTTGGCAGTTTCGTCCTCTGTCGAACTGAGCATAATGGCATTATTACGGCTTTTACTCATCTTCTGTGAGCCATCGAGCCCCAGGATGATGGGTGCCTTGCTCAATAGCGCCTGTGGCTCAGGGAAAACCGATTGATTGCCGGCGAATTTCTCGTTAAAGCGGCGTGCAATGGTTCGTGTCAGCTCAAGGTGAGGCAATTGATCCTTTCCCACCGGAACGACATTGGCTTTGCAGAAAAGAATATCAGCGGCTTGATGAACTGGATACACATACATGCCGGCATTGATTTTTTTCTGCCCTGAGGCCTGGACCTCCTCCTTGACGGTAGGGTTCCTATCCAACTCGGCATTGGATACAAGGGTTAAAAAGGGAACCAGAAGCTGGTTGAGCTCGGGGATATGACTATGAGGGAATATAAAGGTCCTTCCATTATTGGGATCAAGACCTGCTGAAAGATAATCAATGGTCAGTTGCTTGACGTTTTCTGAAATATTTTCAAAGGTATCACGATCGGTGAGTACTTGATAATCGGCGATGACGATATAGGTCTCCACACCTAGATCCTGAAGGCGTACACGATTTTGAAGGGAACCGAACAAGTGCCCAACATGAAGACGGCCGGTAGGCCTGTCCCCGGTTAATACCCTGTATTTCTCAGGATGCTGTGTGATATGAGTCTCAAGTGCTTTGCTTCTTGCCAAGGCGGCTTCAAATGTACCGTAATCTACTCTCTCCTCGGTGTTCATGGTAAACTCCTTAACATTAAACATAGTATTATATGGATAAGTATAACATAAGGATATCTATAAAGTATCTCCGTTTTTAAAAGTTTTATAGGCTCAAATCCATCAGAAAAGGGCGGAGGTCATTAGACCGCCGCCCACATGAAAATACTGAGTGTTAAGAAGAGATTGGACTCGACTTTTATGAGTCTTTTGAAAACTTGCCTGAAAGATTATTGAGGCGCAACCCTATACCTTAAAACAGTCTTCAGCCGTTCGGGTGCAGTTCTTCTGGCGTCGGTGAGATAAATCTCACGATGTGTCTGGCAGAGCCTTGTAAGTCCGTTGGCGGTGCAAAATTCTGCCATGCGGGCGAAGCTTGCAGGCTCATCATCATAGGGACCCAAATGTAACATCTGTAGGCAACTTCCTTCCTCCAGGCATCCGAAGGTCACCTGATCTAAAAGCGGGTGAGGCTTTTTCTTGCCCACGCGTTCAATAACTTCTTGGGCAAGCTGCTCTGTCACAAAGGAAGGCTGCCGAATCATCAAGGTATAGACGAGGTGGTTCTTGTCCAAATGAGAAAAGCTACGTGCCTCTTCATCAAGATCCCAAAGGCCTTCCAGAGGATAAAAGGCATAATCGAAGTAGCCCTCGGGCACCTTACCCGTTTTAGGCATCATTTTTACGCCGTAGGCCAGTGAATAGAGCACGCCCACGGCCTCTGTGAAACCTTCATGATTGGGATTCCCTTTGCCCTTGAGCATAAAAAACCACATGGGAGGGAGGATGACTTGTGTCGGTTTATTCGGAGGAAGGTAGAATTCCTTTTCCTGTTTTGCCCAATCGTATTTCAATAAAAACACCCCTGTCTGTTGGATTTACTTCATTATAATCCATCCAATATGACAGGGGTATGTCGTGTTACCAGGGATATTTATTTTATTTCGGCTATTTTATGACCTGGTAGCTTGCAAGGCAGATATTTTCTTAAGGGTGGGAGGATTCAGCCATAAAGGGAAGCTGCTGCAGGCCACTGCGGCGGTTGCAGACGCGAAGCTTACGATATCGGGGTCGGTCATTCCCTGTAATAAAGCGTAAACGGCTCCGGCTTTGAAGGAATCTCCGGCACCCAGGGTGCTGACTACATCCACCTTATAGGGGGTAAAGCTGTGGATTCCCTCTCCTTTGCGCCCATAGAGAATATCTCTGGATCCAAAAGTAAAGATCACTAAGCCCTCACTCTTATCGGTATACATTCTAAACAAGGCTTGGGCATCCTCACCAGGATAATTGTTCTGAATGAATTCATTGGAGACCACGTTAACCTCAGAATACTGATGAAGAGGGCTGTCATATTTACAGTCAATGGTCACGTATTTTTTGTTGTATTCTCTGCAGTATTGGGCAGCCAGCTCCGACGCCTCCTGGAAAAAGGGGTCCAGTCCGATTACCGTGGCTGTCTTGATGTCTTCCTCACGGGGCGTGTTCCATCGCTTTTCACCATTTTCAAAATAATCAGTAAATTTACCAAAGATGGTTCGGGTAGTTTTGCCGATTAACACCAGATCCTCCAGGCCTTCATAATCCCTGGCATTGGTGAGCCTTGAAATATCAACATTAATAGATTCATAGAAGCCTTTAATTCTGTCATAAGTATTTATGCCCATATGATTTCCATCCATTTTGACGCTGGCACCGAGGCTGGCCAGAACCGTGGCACAGCTTCCCGTTTCACCGCCGGGAAAGTGATAGGTTTGGGCAATTTCAGCATAGGAATCGGGTTCAGGATAGTCATTCTTGAGTAAATGGCTGGTGGTGATAAGAACCATTCCGTAAAGGTAAATATCGTAAGCGTTCATTGCTTTTCTCCTCATAAAATGCATTCAGCCATTAATTATCTCAAAATAACCTTTTTAAACATAAATATTTAGATTTATTCATTCTTGGTAAAGCTGTGGATGATCTGGCTTACACATTGCTCCAGGCTTTTACCGGCGCAGTCTATGATGAGGTCCGCATGACGACGATAAAGAGGGACTCTTTCATCAAAAAGCTGCCTGAGGGTTGTTCCCGGATTCATGACGATGCCCCGGGTGGTAATGTTTCTAAGGCGTCGTTGAATCTCTTCAAAAGGTACATGGAGGTAGAGGATGCGCCCCATCTCCTTTAAGTGAGCCATGGCCTTTTCAGAGTAGACAGCACTGCCGCCAGTGGATATAATGCTGTTTTCCAGCTCCAGTCCTGTCAGAATGTCTTCCTCAATGCCCATAAAAGGGACAAGGCCCTGTTGGAGAATGATGTCCTGTAATCGCTTCCCCTGGGCCTTTTGAATCATCAAATCGGTATCTACAAAGTCCATTCCCAGTGTTTTCGCCAGCACAACCCCAAGGGTGCTTTTCCCCGATGCCGGCATTCCAATAAGTACGATGTTCTTCATATTGTCCCTTCCGTAGTGGCCTTAACCCATGGCCTTAATGATCTCTGATAGAAATTCCGCCGTCGGCCCGATGAGTGATTCATCAATCAGTTCCCGGGTATCCCTGGGAGTATGGGTGACCTCCAGAACCGATTCAAAAAGGTTGGACGAGGTCACAGCGAGGCAGGGAATCCCTCTAAAGACAAACATGGCGTGGTCACCGGCATACCATTCTTCGCCCAAGGTCATGAGGCTATTCTGTTCAATGGTATTAATAAGCTTCTCTTTGAAGTCCTCATCAAAATTATACAGCGAAAAGGCAGTCTTTGAATTCTGGGCACAGGGGGAATCTATATTAATCACTAGTTTTATGTTTTCCATCTCACTTTCACAATACCCAAGATAGGCAAGCTGTCCTTTGGCCTCGTAGTATTCCTCGCCGTTGAAGGGCACAAAGTCAATGTCGTAGGGGAGAGAAGCTGCTTTTAGGCATTGCATCATGTCTACCAGCACCGCAAGGCCTACTGCATTATCCATGGCCCCGGGGGTATCATATTTGGTATCCATATGGGCACAGACGATCACTTTCCCCTTGGATCCAGCCTCCGCCTTTTTGGGAAAGACAAGTTGATGGCTATATTTCTCCTCAACCTGGGAGGCTATGGTTACCTTTGCTCTTTGAGCCTCAAAAAGAGCTTCATTCTCCAAGCTCTCGCGAATATAGGCTGAAGGAATGATGAAGTTGCCGTCATCAAACAATGGATAGGGACTAAGGCCATACATAGGATGCTTGTCGGTAAACGCAAGGATGGCCTGTGGCTGCTTCTCCTCCAAAAGCTCAATCAGAGCCTTATGCTCCTCCGGGTAGTAAAAGGGGAAGTTTTTGGGCATCATTGGTTCTCGAGCCAGTTCGCCCCGGATGAACAAAATTTTCTGCCCAATCTCCAATGCGGCCAGTTCCTCCATGGAGTCGGCGACGATGATGTCCCCTTCCCCTTCAAAAGATGCAGAGAAGGGGCTGGGATAGATTTTGTAGGATTGGCCATTGACGGAAAGATAAGAGTCATCTTTTGACCAGACCTTACATTCAAAAGGAAGGGAAAGGGTAGGGTAACCCAGTTGGGAGGCTTTCTGCTCCAGCACCTTCATTACGGCGTGATTAGCCTCTGATCCAACCGGACGGCATTGGATAATATGATCTAGAAGTTCTTGCTTCATTGCAACTTATTCTCCTCATTCAAGCATTCAGCATTCTCACCGGGCGTGCTTCAATATAGCCCCTGAAGCCCATGGGTGCCAGTTGAAATCTGGGGCCGTCTTCATCCGCCCATTTGAATCCATAGATTTCGGGGTTATAGTTCTTTATCGCCTCCCAAAGAGTGGTGATGGCTTCTTCAAAGGTACCCTCTTCGTAGGGCTGCCCCTGAAAGATCATTATTTTACAGGGGGGAAGGTCTATCATTTCGAATCCTTCGGGTAGGGCCCCAGAATAATCCTCGGGGACCTCAACCCCTTGACAGTAGATCGATGTACCCTCCTTTCGGAGGTTATCCGGCATCCACATCCCAATAGGCTCATAAAGAGCTTCCTTTATACCTGACAGAATGTCCCAGACCTCGCAGCCTACTTCTTCACAATATTGAAAATATTCTGTGGCGCTTACTCCACGCTTGAGGATGAGCCTTCTTTTGGGTCGGTCCACAACCTGGGTAAAAATAATATCAGAAGATTTCTCCATGGGATAGTCAACTCCTTTTGTTAGCTTGAGATACTTATCACGGACATTTTCGGGAAGAAAGAGCTTTATGGGAGGGGTATTTTTACTATAATAACGGGGGGTTACTCCAAACTCTCTGGAAAAGGCGCGAGTAAAGCCTTCATGAGAGCCAAAAAGAAAATCCAGGGCGACATCTACGATCTTGGCCCTTTCATTCTTAAGCTTAACAGCCGCCTGGGACAGTCGGAAGGATCGTATATATTCAAAGGGTGCTTTTCCGGTTAATTCCTTGAATATTCTGTTGGAATGCCAGGGGGAGTAGCCTGCAACCTCTGCAAGCTGATGGAGTGTAATAGGCTCGGTGATGTGCTTGGCAATATAGTCTTGCATGCGCTCAACGGCCATGATCTTTTCCCGATTATCCATGTTGTCCCCTCCTTATTAAGTATAGTATAGTCCAAAGGATATTACTTGACAGATTTTGCTCAATAGGGCGCAAGGAAGGTCAAATGAGAGGGGATAAATGATAAAGAAGGGGCTGTAGACAGCCCCTTAATAGCCTTGATTAACCTATCTTTAGTTTAAGGGAAAATAGATGTCCATGGAGGTGACTCCCTCTTTTTCAATAACTTCCTCCATCCAGTATCGTTCCTTTCCACACAAAGGAGGGTAGCCCTGGCTATTCACCCACTCCACGAGTCTCTTCCATCCCTGAGGAATACGAGAAAAGGGATCGATGAAAGGCTCATAGATGGTCAGTACAGCATACGTGCAGCCCTCAATCTTTTTCAGGGTGACACCCTCGCTGACAGGAGTGTTCTCGGTGGCGCAAATCCAGTATTCATAGCCCCGGAGGCCTTGTCGTTGCTCCTTTTCGCTGACAGGATAATCAAAGCCGAATTTGCGTGCATTTTCTGGCAATCCGTTTCGCTTCGCCCACAGGGTGAGCTTTTCAATAACATCGTCCTCAGGGTTATGACTTTTGACCACCAGGCTGGCCACAACCATAGGTTCAAGGGTTTCAAACCTAACTTCACTAAAAATCTTGTCCATAAATCCTCCACATTTTGATACTAATTCCTTTAGATTGGGCTTAGGGGGGATCGAATACTTGATTTTTCTGCATTTACTCGGCGGACGTAGGTACTCCTGCCTGAAAGCACGACAGAATGAGCGCTCTGAGCCATAGTTGTAGTCCATGGCAATATCAAGAATACGCCTGCCTTGACTGACATCCAGAATGGCGTAAGCAAGCTTTCTTTTCCTGACATATTCCATGAGCGGCATATTCATAGTCAACCCGAAAATGCGATAAAAATGGTACTTGGAGAACCCTGCCGCCTGTGCGCACTCCTCAGCGGTAAGATCCTGCCGGATATGTTCCTCAATATAATCGATGGCGTTTTGCAAATATTCGATATATCCCATTAAAGTAAACTCCTCGTTGCAACGATGCTTTTATTATAGAGCTGATTCTCGTGGAGGACAGGACAATTATTGCTGTATTGTTCTTATCTTATCTCATAATTTGCCTGAGTGAGCGCAAGCTTTGCAGAGGCCATTGCCTCTGCCCTGATAAGAATATAGTCGGTGTCAAAGGTGGAAACAGTAAATAGGCTGATTCCGTTTTGGGCTAATACTCCGCTGATACCCGCAATAACTCCAGTCAGGGAAAAATCAAGGGGCCCCTCTACCTTGAGGATTTCAAAGCCCCCCTCACGGGGGATATCCTCGGGGATATTCTGCTCAAGGCATACGATGGAAAGCTCATCAAATGTTTTGGTTATAGAGAAGAAGGCTTCATGGTTTATCCATGGAGGGAAGGGTTCATCCTTGCTAAGCCTTAGAACACAGTAGGTCCCCTCCAAGGACTTCAGAGTTAAAATCTTGTCAGACATTCGGTATATCACTCACCCTTACGCTATGTACAAATCACACGGTAATTTCTATCATATTGTTGTCGGCGTCCTGAATACAGCTCTCATAATAGCCGTCGCCAGTGAAGCTAGGCTCTCTGATAACCTTAAAATTTCGCTGCCTTGCTTTTTCGGTGAGCTCATCTACGGCCTTTTCACTGCCCACAGAGAAGGCGACATGACTAAAGCCCCAGTATTGCTCATCTAAGGGTGCCATGGAAGAGCGGCTCGGTATTTGCATAATCTCCAATCGGGCACCGTCTTCAAAGGAGAGGAAGTAAGAGTGGAAGTCGTTCTCCAGATTAATATACTTTTCTCCAGCCTTTCCTCCAAAGAATTCAACAAAAAAGGTCTTCGAGGCTTCCAGATCGTGTGTCCACAAGGCTACATGCTCAATTTTCATAAACTTTCCTCCATAAATAAAATCATTATAATCAGAAATACCGGCCCGTTTTCTTTTTGTATTCAAGATATTCCTGTCCGAAAAGTGCTGGCAGGTACCTTTCTTCCTCTAATATCTGTAAATGCAATAGAACGGCAGCACAGAGAGAACAGATCAACACAGCAAGATTGGGTATCATGAGGGTAAATCCGAGATAAAAGAGGTCAAATCCCAGAAAAGCGGGATTACGGCTAAATCTATAAATCCCGGTGGTAACCATTTGGGTCTTACATAAGGTGTCGATACCTGCCCGCCAGTTATCTCTCATGGTGGACATGGCCAGAATAAAGACCAGTAATCCACAAACAGAGAGGATAATACCCAGATAGTTTATAGTGGTGCTATGGAAAAGCGCGGGAAAGGCATCGGGGAGAAGCAGGCATATAACCTGGACAGTTGCGGTTAAATAGGTTATCACCTTGAGAATTAATTCAATAATATATGTTTTTCGAGGCTTGCCCCCCGAAGCTAATTGATCGGTTTTTATTCCCCTTCTCCTCTGAAGAAGCATTTTGATAAAGTAAGCGGTGTAAAAGCTTATTACAACCAGCCAACTTAAGATGATGACAATATCCATGAGAGAATCCTCTTTTCGCACCTTTCGTATAGTCTTTATTCAATATGAGCCCTAAACTCTTGCAACTGCGCGGATTAAGGATGCATCCGCCCTTATCTTAAGTGGAAACATAAAGAACTCCACCCCGGCTTTGTTAACCAATGGGCTCAAGTTTCTGAGGTTCTCCACAATAAATATCCCATGCTTAAACAGGAGCTTGTGAATATCAAAGGGATAGGGGTCGGGAGAAAAAGAATCCAAGCCAATGAGCTTCACCTTTTTCTCAATCAAAATCTTTGCGCTCTCCCTTCCCAGAATGGGATGATCCGAATAGTAGGAGTTTGTTCCGTATTTTTCTTCCTGTCCCGTATAAAAGAGAACGATGTCGTTTTCTCGTACTTTCTCTGCCTGATGGTCACTCATATCAATGACGGCCTGACCTCTGGCATCAAGCACGATACCCTTTCCGCAAAACCTTTCCAAAGGGTAGTCCCCAATAAAGGTCTGGTCATCGGTCATATGCATGGGAGCATCGATATGTGTTCCTGCGTGAGTCCCTGTACTCAATTGATAATTATTATATTGGTCAGCTTCCAGGAACTTGTCCTGATATAAAGAGACTTCTGAATCATAGGGATGAACACTCATGTTATGCACGATATCATAGCTTAAATCAAAATGTTCCATAAAGGGCTACTCCTTTGGCTTAATAGAGGACGCTCTCATATAATTAAGATATTCCATCATGTTAATGTCTTCATCAAGGTTGTAGGTAAAACCCAGATAGTCTGCTACCGGTTTAGCAATGGTTCTGAATAACTGACATGAGGTAAACACGGATGACCACAGGTTGTTGTAATTGCTGTCAGAATAGGTTTTGGCGTACATTTCGTACAAATCCGCAGGCAGGTACTTTTTATAATATTTGCCTTGCATCCCCACCGAGACCGAAAAGCCGGTGTTTATTCCGATATACCAATCCAGCATCTTAACAAGCATATCTCGAACCACGGTATTGTACATCCATTGGGTATAGGGAAGTTGATCCCGTACAATCCCTTTTGCCACATTGTTCAGGCACCACCAGAACTCGTTGCAGCAGCCTCGATAATGAGGTTCATCCGGCCTTTTCACGAAATAGTCGCTATCATTAGGCGCCGGTATCTCGGGAAGACAGTTGTCCTTATCCAAAAGGGGAAGGGTCAAGCTGTCCTTGGTATATTCTTCACCCATTGCTTCAAGGGTCAGGATGCGCAAGTCTATGCGGTTGCCATCCTTAAAGAGCATGAGCCAGGCATAGGAGCGGCTGAAGTCAGCATGAAGGCCCCAACCCAAATCGTTATTATCAGGCTCCTGAACAATGGCTGTCTCACCGAATACCTTGATCCAATCCTTTTTTTCCAAGAATGTTCCGGTTTCAGTAACCACATAAACAATATCAAAATCCTGATAATTGTCCTTCTGAACCTTGGGATTGGCCCTGGAGCCGTTCATATAAACCGCCCGCACCCGGTCATCCTCTTGGGCCACCCTAAGAATAAGCTCAAGCATTTCCTGTTCGGTTCTCAAAAAACACCTCTTGTGAGAGATTAGCCTTTAAACCAGCTTGCTGAGGTAGAAGATGTCTAGGCTAGCTCTATTCGCTGTGACTTTTACTCCTGACTATCATATCAAACTGTTCATAATTTTTACAATAAGCACCTTTTTAAAAGGTATATTGATGCACATGCTCACCAAGGGCATATATCAACCACCTCAATTAGGATACGATTGGAGCAAGCTTCCTACGTCTGAAATTATCCCTCAAACAGACTTTTAGTGGGTCTTGGGGAAGCTCCCCTACTTTTCACAGAATCCTAATGTTTGCCTATGTTATAGATCAAAGGTTACAGCCACTTTTTTTTCTTAAAATACCTGAGCATGAGGAGGGCAATGACAATCATGACCACCCAGACAAGAGGATAGGCCACGGGGGCCTCCAGCTCGGGCATGAAACGGAAGTTCATGCCATAAACTCCCGCAATAAAGGTCAATGGGATAAAGACAGTGGAAATAATGGTAAGAACCTTCATGACCTCATTCATCCGGTTGCTCAGGGTTGAGAGATAGATGTCCAGCATGCCCGAAAGTATGTCACGGATGGTTTCGGTGGTGTCCATAAGCTGGACAACATGGTCGTAAACATCCCGTAAAAAAATCTGTGTGGTGGGCTGAATAAGGGGAATCTCATCCCGCTGGAGGGCGCTGGTGACTTCTCTTAAAGGCCAGATCGCCTTATGAAGGGTCAGTGCCTCTCTTTTAAGGTTCTGTATCCGCTGAAGGGTATCCTCCTTGCTGTTGTCGGTTAAGTAGCCTTCGACCTCCTCAATTTTATCATCCAGGCCGTCGAGAACAACAAAGTAGTTGTCTACTACGGCATCAATAAGGCTATACATGAGCATATCGGCACCTAACTTGCGAATTTTCCCTATACCGTTGCGTATCCTGTCCCGAATGCTTTCAAAAACATCAAATCGGTTTAGATCGCCCTCCTGAACAGACAGGACATAATCCTTCCCGACCACCAGACTCACCTGCTCGCTGGAAAGCTCGCCATCCCTGTAATAAATCATGCGAAGTACGATGTAGAGATAATCACCGTAATCCTCCATCTTGGGCCTTTGGTTGGTGTTGGCCATGTCCTCCAGTACCAGCGGATGCAGGCTGAAATGGTTACCGAGTTGGTTGATAAGGTCCAGGTCCGTTATGCCGTCAATATTAATCCATGTAACAGCCTTGGAGTGATGAAAGGCCAGGCACTCTTCCAGGGTTGCCGCAGCACGCTCTTTATAGATGTCTTCATTGTAATTAAACACTGAGACATTGGAATTTTCCCTGTATACCCTACCAATATGCATGAGACTCCCCGGAGGAAGCCCCGCCTTTTCAGATCTTTTTCTTGGGGTATTCTTCTGCATGGCCTACCTGCCTTCCGAAAGGTTACTCGCCAATTATTTTCACTAAAACCCTTTTTTCTCTTTTTCCGTCATATTCCCCGTAAAAAATCTGCTCCCAGGTTCCAAAATCCAATTGTCCCTTGGTAATAGCCACTACCACCTCACGACCCATGAGCTGACGTTTCATATGGGCATCGGCGTTATCCTCGTAACCATTATGGGCATATTGGGAATGAGGTTTCTCTGGAGCGAGCTTTTCAAGCCATTTTTCAAAGTCAGCATGGAGGCCCGACTCATCGTCATTAATAAATACACTGGCTGTAATATTCATCGCGTTAGCCAAGAGCAGGCCCTCTTGGATATGGCTCTCTTTGAGGCATTTCTCTATTTCTCCAGTGATATTTAAATAGGCTCTTCGAGTGGGGGTGTTGATTGTGATTTCTTTCCGATAGGACTTCATTTTTTCACTTCCTCCAAACCGGGATTTAACATTATTAAATGATTTTTATTATTTATTTTATACACATTACAGAGGGGTTGAAAAGGGTGGGGATAGAACCGATTTTAAAATATCCTAAAAAATGTTGTTAATACTAAAGTTAGGTGGGGGATTTTGCCGATATGTTTACCGGATGATTTTATTATTACCGGATAATTTTATTATTGGCCGGAGCACTAAGCTGCCCGAGGGATAGGTAATAAAATGAGATTTTTACAAAAGAGAAAAAGAGTTGCATTCAGTTATCTCAATTGGGTTATTTCTTTTGCCTCATTTGCAGGGATGCTTATTTTAGCTCTGCTTCTTTTGAATGGAGATGGGAACGGATATCCGCTTAAGAATCCGAAGACCATCCTTTTTCCGATGTTTTTCCTGACGGTACTTTTTATCGTCAGTTTCATTAACCAGTACCTGAATTCAAAAAAATACGGTGAAGCCATTTCACATCTTTCCCAATCGATTGCAAAAGTAGAGGGTGAGACCGCCGCCACTATGCTACCGGAGCGCCTAGAGAATGTGGACATCCTGTCCATATCCGCTATACTCAACCATTCCCTTGAAAGCCTCAATGAAAAAAATACCAAGCTCCGGGATGAAATTGAAAGAAATGAGCGGCTTTCAGAAAATATTTCGGAGTTCTATGGGCAAATGCGTACCCTAAAGGATGCGGATCTTAAGTTTGATTTCTTTGAATATGATCTTGAGAAGTCTGAGTTTAGCTTTATTTCAGGTATGATCACGGCCCCACTTTATAATACAGAATCCAATGAAATAGAGGCTAAAAAGCTTTTTGAGGATTTCAAAGCCAACGTCAGGCTGGAGGATTTCATCAAGCAAACCCAAAAGAGCCTTCAGGAGGATACGCCCTTTTTCTTTGAGTGCAGCCTTGAAAATCGCGGACAAAGGCTTTGGTTCAGATTCTGGGGCCAGCCCAATAAGGATAAAACCCGCATAACGGGAGCCATAACAGACATCACCCGGGAGATGTATGAAAAGAACGCTGAAAAAGAACGAGCCATCCATGATAATATTACCGGCTTTTACAACCGCAATGCATTATCTGAGGTAGCCGGAAAGGCCATAGCCGAAGGCGTGGAAGGAGAAAGCGTTGTCTTTGTGTATATTGGTCTGACGGGCTATCAGGAGTTCCAGGAGCGCTTCGGTATGGTGGCGGGTAACACATACATCCGCGAATGTGCCGAGGTATTTAAGAAGTTTCTCAAGGATTTTCTTATACCCTTCAGGTGGTGGGGATCGGACTTCCTTGCCTTGGTCAAAGGGGTCAAAAACATGGAGACCTTTAGAAAAGAAATGGTTTCCATTATCAACAAGGTTGAAAAGTATATAGGGGATGTGGACGGCATAGCGGTTACCTTTCCCCTGGCAGTGGGATATGCGGTTTCAGGAATACATGGAGAAACCCCTGCCGAGCTTTTGGAATATGCCTCCTTTGCAGAACATGAAGCCCTTCGCGAAGTGGCCATGAGCCCTAACGAATTTAACCGGGAACGATATGATGAAGCGCGCAGGGCCTCTTTAAGGCGTACCTTCATCAAGGATATCATAGACCGCAACCAACTGTTTGTGGTTTTCCAGCCTATTGTTTCCCTTAGAACAGGGGAACTTTTTGGCTTTGAGGCCTTGTCCCGTCCTGCCAATCCCATTTATCGCAGCATTGTGGAGCTCATTGATGATGCGGAGGCTTCGGGTCACTATACCATCCTTGAAAAAAGAATGGTCTATAATGCCTTGGATACCTACATGGACCGTAATGAAAAATTCAAGGATCAGTTTCTCTTTATCAATACCGCACCTTATGCCACTTTGGACGAGAAAGACTACAACGACATACGGGATCGTTACTTCGGTCACATGAAGGTGGTTTTTGAAGTCATCGAACGAAACCGCATGGAACCCGAGGAAATTAACCGTCGTAAATCCATCGTCACCAAGGCGGGGGCCAAATTTGCCCTAGATGATTTTGGCTCGGGTTATTCCAATCACCTTGCCCTCCTTGCCCTTGAGCCCGATATCATTAAGATCGACCGGGAACTGGTAAGGGGTATTGACAATGACCTAAGAAAGCAGCATATGCTGGAGGATATGATCAGCTACTCCCGATACAGGGGCACCCGTGTTTTGGCAGAAGGGGTGGAGACCAGGGATGAGCTGGAAACCCTTTGCCGCATGGGAATAGACTTTGCTCAGGGCTATTATACCGGTAGGCCCAGCGAAAAGCTCCAGGAGCCTGATCCCAAGATTCAACAGTTCATAAGGGGTATCAGCCACAATAACCAGATCAATATGAAGCAGGTCTACATTATTATTGAAAAGGCATTGGCTATAAAAAGTGAAGAATTGTCTAAAAATATATCCATGACGACCTATCTGGTGATGAAAATGGGCAAACGCCTGGGTTATAAGAACGAAAAATTAACCGTTTTGGTAATTACAACCCTTTTCCATGACATTGGTGCGCTTCACCCGGGATGTGAAAAATGGAGAACCGGGGAATGTGGGGAGATGTCAGGACATAGCTTGTATTCCTATTTTCTGCTCAAGGAGTTTTTTCCATACAGCGAACAAGCGGCTGCTGTCCTTTATCACCATAGACGGTATGATAGCTCAAGTCCGAGGGTGGATCATATCGATATACCCAACGAGACGTATTTACTGGCTTTGGCAGACGGTATGGCTAAGATTATCAATGGAAGCTCGGAGGAAAACCTGAAGGAACTGCTGTTGGAGGATCTAAAGAATCCCGGATATAAGGCCGAGTATGCAGAGACTATGAAGGCCCTTATTGAGGAAGGTCTCCTGCGCCGTTTTACCTCGGGGGAATACAGGGATGACCTTTTGGTCTACATGCAGTCCCTTAAGATGCGGAAGGCTGAAATTGAGAGCATACTGAGAACCTTTATCTATGGCATCACCTTTAGAAGCCCCTATTTTTATTCCCATGCAAAAACCATGGAGTCCATGGTAAGTCTCATGTCCCGTATGACCAAACAGAATTGGACGCTTGTGGAAAAGGCCCGTATTGCCGCATTGCTTTATAATATTGGTATGCTGACCATTGATGACCTGCTTCTGGATAAGGCCCGGACTCCTGAGGAAGAGCACCGGCTTTTTGGGGAGGCCTTGATAACCGTCAGTGCTATTTTAAGGGAAGCCGATCTTTTAGACACCGTGGACATGCTCAACGGGGTCATCGGTGAGAAGACCTCCTCGGAAAATCGTATGCTGATGGGCAAGGATATCCTCAACGGTTCGTACATGCTGAATCTGGCGGATATTTTTTCCACCCTCATCGAAAAGCGCAGCAATCGGTCTGAAATGACCTGTCAAGAGGCCCTGGAGGAGATCAAACGCAACACTGAGAAATTTAAGGTGTATCGTCCTGTCACCGATATGATAGAGGATTTCATTGAGGACTTTGAAGCCCGAGTGAATTCCACCCGTTCCGACATGGCTAAACGCTATCAGAATGTGATTTCTAACTATGAGGCTTTCAGAGAATGCATTTCCGGTAATGGTTGATTATAGCCTTTACATTACATATAATTGATGGTTGTAAGGAATTCATCCTACCGGAGGTTGAAGAAGTGAGCTATCAGCGCTATCTGGAATTGAGAGAGCTATACCCCTGTTTTATCTATGAGGGGTTTACCATAAAAGAGTCAGACCTTTCCTTTGATGTCACCTATCGCTATACCCTTCAGGGAAAAGAGGGGGATGTGCCCCTCTATCATACCTTCACTTTAGAAAAGAACTTCACGCAAATTAACTGTGACCCTAAACTTATTGAAAATGCCATCTTCCATTTAGGTCTTGTGGAATCGGTCAACTATTGGAAGGCGGTATGCTCTCCTAAGCTCATAATTAAACCTTTTCAGCTTGAAAAGGAACAGAGGGCCTTCTGGGAGAAGCTCTTTTATCATGGTCTGGGTGAATTTTTATACTGTAATGGAATCTATGGATATATCAAGGCTGAGGATTTTGTAAGCCTTGAATGTGACAAGGCTGCGCCTGTTCTTACCGGGGCCATGGCCTGTTCGCTCAAAGGGAACCTCATTCCTGTGGGCGGAGGGAAAGACTCCATTGTTTCATTGGAGCTTCTCAAGGATCATTTTGACCAGAACACTGTCTTTTTACTCGACCCGAGGAAGGCAGCGGTGGATAGTGCCCTTTGCGCGGGCTACACCCGAGAAAAATCGCTGGTCTGCCACAGAGTTTTTGATCCCACCCTGTTTGATTTTAACAAGAGGGGTTATCTCAATGGACATATTCCCTACTCGGCGGTTCTGGCCTTCTGTGCCCTGCTGACCGCACTTTTGGCAGGCCGGAGGCATATTATCCTTTCCAATGAGGGAAGTGCCAACGAGCCTACTGTGCCTGATACCCTGGTCAACCACCAGTACTCCAAAACCTTCGAATTTGAGAAGGATTTCAGTGATTATGTCCACGCTTTTATCACGCCGTCAATGGATTATTTTAGCCTTTTGCGCCCCTGGAGTGAAATGCGCATTACCCAGGAGTTTGCCAGGTACTCAAAATATCACGATCTGTTTAGAAGCTGTAACCGAGGAAGCAAGGAAAATAAATGGTGTGGCGCCTGCCCTAAATGTCTCTTCGTTTTTATTCTCCTGGCGTCGGAGCTGGGTGTTGAAGAGACCTCCCGAATCTTTGGTTCTAGGGTTCTGGAAAACAAGGACTTGATCCCTGTTTTGGAGGAGCTTACAGGCGTTTCACCGGTAAAGCCCTTTGAGTGTGTGGGGACGGTTTCAGAATCAGTTCACGCTTTGGATGTGATTCTCTCCAGATATGAGAACCCATCAAAGGCACCTCTTCTTTTGGAGCATTTTGCCTCTATCAGGGATCGGATCAACGACGCTCCCATGGTATATATTGATCCCGACGCCCCCAATCTCATCCCCGAGGGGTTTAGAAAACTGGTCTTGGGGGAATAACCCCTTTAGGGAGGTGCACAAAAGATGTCTTTAGAGACGCTAACGAGGGATCTTGATGCCCAGCGCATAGCCATTCTGGGCTTTGGCCTTGAAGGTCACTCCACCTATCACTTTTTAAGGAAGCTATTTCCCTATAAAACTCTGGCCTTGGCGGACAGGGATGGGGCCAGGCTTCAGGAATTTGCTTCCCAAGCCGGGGATGAAAATCTGGTGCTTCATGGTGGTGAAGGCTATCTGGAGGCCTGTGCCCTCAAGGGCTACACCCTCGTCTTTAAAAGTCCTGGGATTCCCCTTAAGGATGTGGAGAATTTTTTCCCCAAAGAGTGTATGGAAAGTCAGGCCGGGTTGTTTCTAAAGCTCTTCAAGGACAGAATTGTGGGGATAACAGGAACCAAGGGGAAAAGCACCACCGCTCATTTGATACACAGGGCCCTTCTGGCACAGGGCTTTGACGCTGTGACAGTGGGCAATATGGGGAAGCCCGTTCTGGATCTGGTTTTTGATGATGTCCCCCACCGAATCTATGTTTTTGAAATGTCCTCCCATATGCTGGAGATTGTATCGGAATCACCTCGTTATGCCATTCTACTCAATATTTATCAGGAGCATCTGGATCATTATAAATCCTTCTCCGATTATGCCGAGGCCAAGCTCAACCTGCTGCGCTACCAGCAGGGGGCGGACTATGCCGTTATCAGCCCCAATGTGCTGAGTTATTGCAAGGGAAAGCTGCCGGGGAAGGGCTCTTTGTTTCTCTTTGATGAAGTCTTCAGGGAAGGTGAGCAGGGAATTTTCATAGAAAAGGATAGAATGATTTTCCACAAAAATGGTAAAACTTATGATTGTGGCCCCGCACATCTGGAGCGTAAGCTTCTCGGACAGCATAACCTTCATAATATTATGGCCTGCCTTGCCCTACTCATAATAATGGGTGTGGAGGACAACCAATACGCTCTTAAAGCAATTGCAGATTTTGGAGGACTTGAACATAGAATGGAGCCTGTGGGTGAATTCTCGGGCATCAGTTTCTATAATGACTCTATTTCGACCATACCCCAGGCAGCCATTTTCGCCGTAAAGGCTATCAATAACGTGGAGACCCTCATTATTGGGGGAATGGATAGAGGAATAGATTATGACGAACTCATCCGCTTTCTGGCCGACGGTTCTGTCCGGAATGTGATATGCCTGCCCCTAACAGGCCACCTCATCCATGATCGGTTAAAGCCGATGGCAGTCCCCGGTGTGAACCTTCTTAAGGTTGACACCATGAAAGATGCGGTGGAGGAGGCATTCAAGGTCACCCAAAAAGGGAAAAGCTGCCTGCTGTCTCCCGCAGCCGCCAGCTACGGCTTTTATAAGAACTTTGAAGAGCGGGGAAGAGTTTTTAAGGATCTAGTGAAAGCGCATGTTTAAAGCGTTACAGGGCACCTTCTTTGACTTTTGTTTGATGGTGGTGTATACTGGAATATAAGTGAGTTAATATCTCCTTGAAAAGCATGGCATATTTTCGTCACGGCTTTCATACATACATTGGCCTTATCCGGACCCTGATCCCATTTAAGATTGGCACCAGCACTTTCGGATAATGCAAATGGAACAGTGTATGCTAAGAAGGAGCGGTTTAATTATGTTCAGTATCGGGGATAAGATTGTTTATCCTATGCATGGTGCCGGTATCATTGAGTCCATCGAAGAACGTGAAATTCTTGGTGAACTTAAAAGCTATTATGTCATGAAAATGCCAGTTGGGGACATGAAAGTGATGATTCCCATTAATAATGTCGATGGTATAGGCATCCGGGACGTTATTGGCCTTCATGATGCAGATGAAGTGTTCAAATCCTTTGGTCAGAGATGCAATGAACAGTCGGCCAATTGGAATAAGAGATACCGTGAGAATATGGTGAAGATCAAAAGCGGTAATGTCTTCGAGGTTGCCGATGTTGTTAAAAGCCTCATCCTGCGGGAGAGAAGCAAGGGTCTTTCCACGGGTGAGCGCAAGATGCTCAACAGTGCCAAGCAGATATTAATCAGTGAATTGGTTTTAGCTAAAAATATGAACCCTATGGATGTTGAGGACCTCATTATCATGCGATTAACTACCTAGAATATTGCATTCAAGGGGTGCAAACATGCTGGATAAAATTCTTAAATATGCCTTTGGGCTTACAGGAGCCCTGACGGGTATGACGCTGGTGCGTTATCTATTAATCCAAAATGGCATGAAAGAAGACCTCACCAAGATTTCTGGTATTGGGGTTGTTGTATTCGCCTCGCTTATTCTAGGAATTCTGATGTTTTTTGTGGGCAGCCGTATCATCCGTCTGACCACTGAGGCCGTTGAAAAAGTTGAACAAGCTCTTCAGAACATTACTCTTTATGAATTGATGATCGGCGTATGCGGATTAATTGCCGGTCTCATCATTGCCAACCTGATTTCCATTCCCCTAGTTAAAATAGAAGTTGTTGGCGTTGCGCTTTCCATTATTATTAATGTTCTCTTTGGCATATGCGGTATTTATTTTGCCCTCATCAAGAGAAATGACAATGTATTTGACGGGATTAAGGGTAAGGGCAGAACCTCCACGCCCAAGGTGTTTAAGCTCCTTGATACAAGTGTTATTATTGATGGACGCATCCTTGATTTAAGTCGGACAGGCTTTCTGGAGGGTGAGCTTGTGGTGCCTGGATTTGTTCTGGAGGAACTCAGGCATCTGGCCGATTCGGCCGACGATCTTGTCCGGGCTAAAGGAAGGCGCGGATTGGATGTCCTCAACATGCTCAAGAGTGATGCCAAATTTCCCATAACCATTGACAAATCGGGCGGTGACAATGGTATAGAAGTGGATGAACAGCTTCTAGCCAAGGCCAAGGAAATAGATGCTAAAATTATTACCACTGACTATAATCTCGGCAAGGTTGCGGTTATTCGGGGTATTGAGGTGCTTAATATCAATGATTTGGCCAACTCCATGAAGCCTGTGGCGGTTTCCGGTGAGGAAATGACCATACGCATTATCAAGGAAGGCAAGGAGAACGGGCAGGGTGTGGGCTATCTGGAGGATGGAACCATGGTGGTGGTAGAGCAGGCCTACAAGTTCAAAGGCCAGCTTATTGACGTTATTGTTACCAGCGTTCTACAAACCTCTGCGGGGCGCATGGTTTTTGCAAAGTTCAAGAATATTCATCTCTCATTGGCTAAATAAACTCTCTTCAGCAAAGCCCCTTGCCTATGGAAAAACCCCATGATTGTTTAATTGGACAGGTGATACATATGGAAGTAAACTCAAGCGCCGTAGGCGCTATTATTGTTGCCGCAGGAAAAGGAAGCCGGATGGGCCTTGGCTATAACAAGGTGTTGACCCCTCTTTCAGGTAAACCGGTCATCCAATGGACCCTGGAGGCTTTCATCCGCTCAAGACTGGTGGATGTCATTGTTCTGGTAATCAGCCCCGAGGATGAAGAGGCCATGGCCCAGGTCTGCCACTCGGTTGCCAAGGGGGAGAGTCTTTTAGAGAAGCCCATTCTTTGTGTCTTCGGCGGGGCCGATCGTCAGGATTCGGTCTATAATGGCCTTAAAATCCTTCCCGAGGAAGTGGGGCTTATACTCGTCCATGACGGGGCAAGGCCCTTTGTGGATAAGGCTCTCATCGAAAGAAGCCTCCAAAACGCGGGAGAATGGGGGGCAGCCTGTGCGGGTATGCCGGTTAAGGATACCATTAAGGTGGTGGATGAAAACCGGGTAATTACAGATACCCCAGACAGAAGCGTTCTTTGGAGCGCCCAGACGCCTCAGGCCTTTCAGCGGGAGGTGGTGATGGAGGCCTACCGAAGGGCTTATGAGGCCGGAGTCAGAGGTACGGACGATGCCGGTCTGGCAGAAGCGGCGGGCTTTAAGGTAACCATGTTTGAGGGAAGCTACAGGAATATCAAGCTTACCTCCCAGGAGGATTTACTTCTGGCGGAGCAGCTTTTGAGGGATATTTGGGGATAAACGCAAAAATCTTAGCTATTAAGTTTAAAAAAGTGTTTGCATGGCCATAAATCTGGTATAATATTATAAAATTACTTTTGTCCGAATGAATAAAATTGGATAAAAGTCACAAATCGACAAGGTTCGATTTGCACAATTTAACCGATAAGGGGGAATTGATATGAAGGACTACAGTTGTGAAAATATCCGCAATGTATGTCTGCTGGGTCATGGCAATGCGGGCAAGACAACGCTCGCCGAATCGATGTTATTCTTAACAGGAGCAACAGACCGTTTTGGGAGCGTTGTCGATGGAAACACCGTCATGGACTATGATGCTGAGGAAGTTAAAAGAAGATTCTCAATCGCCACTTCTCTTGCTCCGGTTGAATGGAACGACGTGAAAATCAATATCATTGACACTCCCGGTTATTTTGATTTTGTGGGGGAGATGCTTGAAGGGCTGGTTGTATCTGACGGGGCTATTATTCTGGTCGGCGCCAAGGATGGTCTCCAGGTGGGTACCGAAAAGGCTTGGACTGCAGTCAATGAGAGAAAGATTCCCAGAATGTTTTTTATCAGCAAGCTCGACGAAGAAAACTCAGACTTTACCAAAGTCTTCAATCAGCTAAAGGATAAATTCGGAAAGAGCGTAATTGCACTGGAAATTCCCATTTTTGAAAACGGAAAGCTAACAGGAATCGTTAATGTTCCTAAAATGAAGGCTGTCTATTTTAATGGCAAGGATAGGACTGAGGGAGAGATTCCCGCAAACATGCTCAGCCAGATTGAAGGCTATAAAGAGGGTATTGCCGAGGCTGTCGCCGAAACTGACGAAGAGCTGATGGAAAAATACTTTGCCGGAGAAGCCTTCACCGACGAGGAAATTCGCAAGGGTATCAAGATTGGCGCCAAGAATGGAGACATCGCACCGGTTCTCTGCGGCTCATCCATTCAAAAGGCAGGCGTCGCACTTCTGCTTGATGCCATTAACAAATATATGCCCGCCCATTGTGAAAAGGGAAAGGTGAAAGTTCTGAATGCCACGACCAAGGAACCCATGGACATACCCGCCGATGAAAAGTCGCCCGTGGTGGTTCGTGTATTTAAAACCATTGCTGACCCCTTTGTAGGTAAGATATCCTTCCTCAAGGTACTGTCAGGGACGCTGCTGCCCGACAGTACGGTTTACAATGTCAATAAAGAGCGGTCTGAAAAAATCAGCAATATCTTTGCCATGAAAGGCAAGCAACAGATAAATGTCAGCAAGCTGGTATCGGGGGATATCGGAGCGGTGGCCAAGCTGACCGCCACAGAGACCAATGATACCCTGGCTTCTAAGGATAAGGCTGTTCTGGTTGAACCCATACAGTTCCCGGAACCCATGCTGGCCATGGCCATCATGCCCAAGGCCAAGGGAGATGAGGACAAGATTGGCACCGGCCTTCACAGACTCCTGGAGGAAGATCCTACCTTCAAGATGTATCTCCATCCTGAAACCAAACAGACCCTGATCTATGGAACCGGCGACCAGCATTTGGACATAATTGTCAGCAAGCTCCGGAACAAGTTCAAGGTTGAAGTGGAACTGGTTAATCCCATTGTGCCTTACCGTGAGACCATCAAGAAAAAGGTCAAGGTGGAAGGCAAGCATAAGAAACAGAGTGGTGGCCACGGACAATTCGGGGACGTCTGGATTGAGTTCGAACCCGGACCCACCGAGGATCTGGTCTTTGAGGAAAAAATATTTGGTGGCTCAGTACCTAAGCAGTATTTCCCGGCCGTTGAAAAAGGCTTGAGGGACAGCATGCAGAGGGGTATTCTTGCAGGCTACCCCATGGTTCATCTGAAAGCCACTTTGGTGGATGGTAAGTACCATGATGTGGACTCTTCTGAAATGGCCTTCAAGATTGCTGCAAACCTGGCTTACAAGGAAGGAATGAGACAGGCTGGACCGGTTCTTCTCGAGCCTATCTGCCATGTAGAGGTGAATGTGCCCGATGACTATATGGGCGACATTATTGGCGATCTTAACAAGCGCCGTGGACGCGTTCTGGGTATGAATCCCCAGGATAACGGCCAGCAGCAGGTGGTGGCTGAGGTTCCCCAGGCTGAGATGTTCCGGTACGCTACGGATCTACGCTCCATCACCCAGGGCAGGGGAAGCTTTACCATGAATTTTGAGCGCTATGAGGAGGCGCCTCCCATGGTGGCGGATAAGGTCATCGCTGAAGCTGCAAAGCTTAAGGTTGAAGAAGACGAATAAAAAATCAAGCTTGAGAGAATATAAGTTAAGGCCGGACGGTTTTTTTACCCTAGTGGGTGAAGAAACCGTCCTTTTATATAGCGTCCATGGGAAAAAAGAAGGGCGGGGTGTGGAAGTTAGGACGAGCATGAGGCCCTCCTCTTGAAACTCTGAGGGTTATGGTTTATAATAGTCAGAGATAGTCAAAAACAGCGAGGTGATAGTAATGGCCAGACTCAGTGATATCATTGAAACCTTCTTGAAAGCCCTGATAAATGAAGAAGAAGGCTCGGTGGAAATACAGCGTAATGAGCTTGCAAACAAGTTTAATTGCGTACCCTCCCAGATCAATTATGTTATTTCTACACGTTTTACCACCGATAAAGGGTATTATGTGGAAAGCCGCCGGGGAGGCGGGGGCTATATCAGTATCAAAAGGCTCAATACAGAATCTGCCGGTGATTATTTGATGCACATTATTACCTCCATTGGTGACAGAATTTCTCAGCACACCTGTGAGGTATTTATTAATAATTTTGTGGATTATAATATCATAGAATATCGCGAAGCCATGCTCATGAAGTCAGCCACATCGGACAAAGTTTTGATGGAGGTTCCCATAGAAAAACGGGATGATGTGAGAGCCATGATTCTAAAGAACATGCTTATGGGCCTGACTGTGCTATAACGGAGGTGGTCTTTATATGCCACTTTGCCAGATTTGTAAACAGAGAGAAGCCAACGTGTATTTCACCCAGATTGTAAACGGTCAAAAAAAGGATATGTATGTATGCCGGCAATGTGCGGGTGCTGAGGGGGTTAAGATAGACCTCAACACTTTGATTGCAGGGCTTCTTGGGTGGGAAGGCAGCGAGGTGGATAATGATGAGGAAAGCGTTATTCAGTGTGATCGCTGCGGGATGACGGTGGAAGAGTTCAACAATAGCGGAAGAATGGGATGCAGCAGGTGCTATGAGGTTTTTTACGAGCCCATGCAGGCACTGCTAACCCGGATTCATGGAAACACACGCCACCGAGGGAAGATTCCCCGAAGACTGGAGCGGTGCAAGGAGGCGGAGGTTCAAATAGAAAAACTCAAGGAACAGCTCCAGGAATGCATCAAAACCGAGGCCTATGAACAGGCTGCCCAATTACGCGATCAGATTAAATTCCTTGAGAGCGGGAAAGGGGGCCAGCCTCATGAATAAGTGGTATGTAGATGTGGGCCCCGACTCCGATACGGTGATCTCCAGCAGGGTTCGGCTGGCTAGGAATTTTAGCCAATACCCCTTTCCCCAGAGAAGCCGTCCCGAGCATCAGATGAACATTATCCATGATACCTATGAAGCCTTATTTTCAGGGAATCCCAAGCTCAAGGAAAGCTTTCAGCTAATTACCCTCAAAAATGTACAGCCCATTGAGCGGCAGGTGTTGGTGGAAAAGCATCTCATCAGTAAGGAGTTGATGGACAGCTCTCTTGAAGCCGCAGCACTCATCAGCCTTGACGAACAGATCAGTATCATGTTTAACGAGGAGGATCACCTGAGAATTCAGTGCCTGGCCTCGGGGCTGCAGCTTGATAAGGCCTTTGATATCTGTAATTATCTGGACAACCTGATTGCAGAAAAGGTGGATTATGCCTTTAGTGACACCATCGGCTACCTGACCAGTTGTCCCACCAACGTGGGAACTGGAATCAGGGCTTCCCTGATGCTCCATCTTCCGGCCCTGACCATGACGGGCTACATCCGATCCATTCTGGAATCCTGCGGCAAGCTGGGGTTGGCTGTAAGGGGGCTTTACGGGGAAAACACGGAAGCCTACGGCAATATGTATCAGCTTTCGAATCAGGTCACTCTGGGCAAGAGCGAAAATGATATTGTCATGAGCATAAAGACCATTGGATACCAGATCATGGAGCAAGAGCGGCTCCTGCGTTCGGAGCTTTTGAGTAGGAATGGAAATAAGCTTGAGGATCGGATCATGCGCTCCTACGGTATTTTGAAGTTTGCCAGGAATCTCACCTCCGACGAGGCCCTTCAGAAGCTTTCAGACCTGAAGCTGGGCATTAATTTGGGGCTCATTCATGATTTGACCGAAGTAGAGGCCAATGAGATGATTTTGGATATTCAGCCAGGCAGCCTGCAGCAGTATGCGGGGAGGGTGCTCAAGCCTGAGGAAAGGGACAGTGTCCGGGCCCAATATATCCGGGGTCGGTTTGAAGAAAAGCAAGCCGGGAATCATCAGGGGGGCCTTGAGAAATAAGGATAACCGGAGAGAATAGAGTATAGAGGTGAAAGAATATGATCTACGGAAAATTCACAAAGAAAGCAGAAGCCGCATTGATACATGCCAGAGAATGCGCTGCAGGCTTTGGCCATGCTTATATCGGAACTGAACATATTTTATGGGGGCTGGCCAAGGAGGGAACCGGTGTGGCCGCCAGTGTGCTCTTGGCCCATGGGGCCAATGATGAGCGAATCGGTCAGAAAATCATGGAGCTTATTGGGCCGGGAGAGGGCTCGCCACCCAGCCTTAACTATACCCCCAGAACCAAGCGGGTGATGGAGCTAAGCTATGCCGAAGCCCGGAGAATGGGCCAAAACTTTATCGGAACCGAACATATCCTCATCGGTATTATGCGTGAGGGGGAGAGTGTGGCGGTTAAAATAATGAGCGATTTGGGCATGGATATCCGCAAGCTTTATGAAAACATTCTGGCCATGCTCAGTGAGGATACCCCTATGGCGGCGGCCCAAAGCAAGCCCAAGGCCGCGGATGTGGAGACTCCCACACTGGATCAGTTCGGACGGGATCTGACCGCCCTGGTGCGCGAAGGTAAGGTTGACCCTGTGATTGGGCGTGACAAGGAAATCGAAAGAGTCATTCAAATATTGAGCCGCAGAACCAAAAACAACCCCTGTCTGATCGGCGAGCCCGGCGTGGGAAAAACCGCCATCTGTGAAGGACTCGCCCATAAAATTATGGAGGGGAATGTGCCTGAAACCCTGAAGGACAAGCGGGTGGTAACCTTGGATCTCTCTTCCATGGTAGCCGGGGCTAAATATCGCGGCGAATTTGAGGATCGCTTGAAAAAATCCATTGAGGAAATACGCAACGCCGGCAATGTGGTGCTCTTTATAGACGAGCTTCATACCATTGTGGGAGCGGGTGCGGCTGAGGGTGCCATTGATGCTGCCAATATCCTGAAGCCTCTTTTGGCCAGGGGTGAAATACAGATTATCGGGGCCACCACCCTGGATGAATATCGGAAGCATATTGAGAAGGATGCCGCTTTGGAACGCAGATTCCAGCCCATCACCGTAGGTGAGCCCACTCAGGAGGAAGCCATTGAAATCTTAAAGGGTATTCGGGACAAATATGAGGCCCACCATCAGGTGAAGATCACTGACAAGGCTCTGGAGGCGGCGGTCAGACTGTCCTCACGCTACATCAATGACCGCTTCCTGCCGGACAAGGCCATAGATCTTATTGATGAAGCCTCCAGCAAGGTACGCTTGACCAGCTTTACCGCGCCTCCTGACCTAAAGGATCTCGAGCATAAAATTGACGAGCTTCACAAGATGAAGGAGGATGCCATTGTCAGCCAGGAATTTGAAAGAGCAGCCTCCCTTCGAGATGAGGAAAACAAGCTGAAGGAGGAGCTCTCCTCCAAAAAGGAAGCCTGGAAGATGGAGAACTCCAAACAAACCCAGACTGTCACTGAGGAAGAGATTGCCGCCATTATCGGGTCGTGGACGGGTATTCCTGTAAGCCGCCTGGCTCAGGAAGAAACCGAGCGCCTTAAAAACATGGAGGCAGTGCTCCACCAGAGAGTCATTGGCCAGGAGGATGCCGTCAAGGCCGTGGCGCGAGCCATTCGAAGGGGCCGTGTCGGACTTAAGGACCCTAAGCGTCCCGTGGGCTCCTTTATCTTCTCGGGGCCTACCGGCGTAGGCAAGACCGAGCTGTCTAAAGCACTTGCTGAGGCACTTTTCGGAGATGAGAGCCTGATGATCCGCATTGATATGTCGGAGTACATGGAAAAGCACAGTGTTTCGCGCCTGGTGGGTTCGCCTCCCGGTTATGTGGGGTATGACGAAGGCGGACAGCTCACCGAAAAGGTGCGTCGCAAGCCCTATTCGGTGATTCTCTTCGATGAAATCGAAAAGGCTCATCCCGATGTATTCAACATGCTTTTACAGATATTGGACGATGGTCGGCTTACCGATTCCACAGGCCGTGTGGTGAATTTCCGAAATACGGTGATCATCATGACCTCCAATGTGGGAGCTCGGGAAATTGTGGAACCCAAGCGCCTGGGCTTTGGCTCCATGGAGGAGAATGCGGCCAGGGACTATTTGGATATGAAGAAAAATGTCATGTCCGAGCTTAAAAAGACCTTCCGTCCCGAATTCTTAAACCGTGTGGATGAAATTATTGTCTTCCATCCGCTAAGCCGTGACGAAATCAAGGAAATTGCCACCCTCATGCTTTCGGAGACAGCCAAGCGCTTGAACCAGACGCATATTCGGGTGAGCTTCTCAGAGGAGATCAAGGACTACCTTGCCGAAAAGGGCTATGACAAAACCTATGGTGCCCGACCATTAAAGCGGGCCATTCAGGAGCAGATTGAGGATAAGCTGGCTGAGGCTATTCTGGACGGTCAGGTGAAGGAAGGGGATACGGTATCGGTGACCTTCAAGGAAGGAAAAATTGGGGTGGAAACTGTTACTGCCTTAACCTCCGACAATAGGGAATAGGCGTGCCATCCTCTTAAAAACATCCTTTGAAAAGACTGAAAGGGCTCTCCTCAGGGCCCTTTTTGCATGGGGAAAAAGTCCCTGCGAATAAAATGGGACGGCGGAAGAAATAGAGAGAGAAAACGCGAAATAAAGAGCAAATTAATGAGCTAGAGAGATGTATTTTAATTTTAACGGATTTACGTCTTGACACCCTGTGAATTTCTGTATTAAAATAGGTAACGCTGTGAATTATCGCAGCGTTATTTTATGTGGATGCGGCTTTCATAAAGCGGCAGACAATGGGAAAGCAAACGGGATAAAACCTGTAAAGCATATTTATAAAGGGAGGTTACCTCATGAAGACGTTTATGGCCAAGGCACAGGAAGTCGATAGAAAATGGTATGTTGTTGACGTTGAGGGTAAGGTTCTGGGTCGTGCCGCTAGTGAAGTTGCAAAGATTCTTCGCGGCAAGAACAAGCCCATCTACACCCCTCATGTTGATACCGGCGATTATGTCATCGTTCTGAATGCCGACAAAATCGTATTAACAGGTAAAAAGCTGGAACAGAAGATGTACAGACGTCATACGGGTTACATCGGCCATTTTAAGGAAGTTAAGTACAAGCGTTTCCTTGAAATCCAACCCGAGAGAGTCTTTGAACTTGCTGTGAAAAGAATGCTTCCTGGCAACAGCCTAGGGCGCGCAATGTTCAAGAAGCTTAAGGTTTACGCAGGCGACAAGCACGAGCATCAGGCTCAGAAGCCCGAAGTGCTTGAGCTTAACATTTAATCGAGGGGAGGATAATTTAAATGGCAAAGGTACAGTATTACGGTACAGGTAGAAGAAAGAAGTCCGTTGCAAGGTGCAGACTCGTACCCGGAAACGGCAACGTCATTATAAATGAGAGACCTATTGACGAATACTTTGGTCTTGAAACCCTCAAGGTTATCTGCAAGCAGCCCCTTGTGCTTACCGAGACCATCGGTAAGTTCAATGCAGTGGTGACTGTCAGAGGCGGCGGCTTCACAGGCCAGGCCGGTGCAATCCGTCATGGTATTGCCAGAGCCCTGTTGAACGTTGAAGACAGCTTCAGATCTCCTTTGAAGAAGGCTGGTTTCCTGACCCGCGATCCGAGAATGAAGGAAAGAAAGAAGTACGGCTTGAAGAAGGCCCGTCGCGCACCTCAGTTCTCAAAGAGATAATCTTTGGTCAATCAAAGATTGTGGACGCTTGCCACAAACGCTGGATTCCAAATGGTTTTCAGCTTTACGAACGGCATGTCTGCAACAAGAGAAAAAGTATAGGACATTTTCCAGTGGAGTATTTGCTGGAAAATGTCCTTTATTTTTTAGGTTATAGGCTATGAGAGGTACTTTAATAAAGGATTGCCACTTTTTTAGAGATAAGATACTATGAACTAAAGCGTAACGGTAACCCTTGAAAATACAGGAAGGAAAAGGAATGGACGCTATGAAAACAGTAACAAAAGAAGCAGCCAGGAACTTTTTAGTTTCCTACCATAATCTGAATGAAACCCAAGGTTTTATAGGCAGTGAGGGTGTTTTGAAGTGCTTCGAGCGAACCCGGAGCATACAATACGATCCTTTAAATGTGGTGGGTCGTAATGCGGATTTAGTCCTTCAAGGCAAGGTTAAGGGGTATAAACCCCCTATACTTCATGAGCTGCTTTATGAAAAAAAGGAATTGGTGGATGGCTTTGATAAGGAAATGTGTATCTACCTTTCTGAAGAGTTCCAATGGTTTAGCCGGATAAGGGCATTAGCCGGAGAGCGAGTCAAAATGAACCTGACCAATAGGAGACAACTGGAGGCATTGAATATTCTCGATGAAGTCAGAAGCCATATTCGTGAACATGGAAAAACAGGCACAAAGGATATTTCTATAGGAAAAACAGAAAAAGGCGGATGGGGACATAGTAAGCTCTCCAGTGCCGCCTTGGATTATTTGTATACTATCGGAGAGCTGTGTGTCGCTGAAAAGCGAGGAACTCAGAAATACTTTGATTTTACCGAGAACGTCTTGCCTAGGAAGGTATTACAACGTGATAGCATCCTCAATGACAGGGATTTTATAGACTGGTACGTAAAACGTAGAATTCAAAGCGTAGGATTTTTGTGGAATAGGAGAGGGGGTGCTTGGCAGGGGCATTATTTATCTGATCCTGAAATACGGAGTGAGTCCCTCAATAGACTATGTGAAAAAGGCCAATTGTCAATGTTCTCTATTGAGGGAATTGAATTCCCATTCTATATGGCCCCCGAGGATGAAGTGTTTTTCGATACGGTGGCCTCAGAAAAGCATGTGAAATTTTTAGCACCCTTGGATAATGTTTTATGGGATAGAGAAATGGTTGCCAATATTTTTAATTTTGAGTATAGCTGGGAAGTCTATATTCCTGTTGAAAAGCGAAAGTATGGGTATTACGTGCTGCCTGTGCTGTATGGCAATGATATAATTGCTAGATTCGAACCGGTAAAAACCAATAAGGGAGATCCTTTGACCATAAAAAACTGGTGGTGGGAATCCGGGGTTAAGGTAACCGAGGCTTTATTAGGTAAGATGGATAGGGCCATACAAAAATTTGCAGAGTATTTGTCAGTTCCCTATCAGGATACTTATAGAGAGGTTCTTACAAAGCGCCGGGGATGATATTTTTGCTGCCCCAAGTCCTCCTTTGACCAGGCATTCCCTAGGGATAGAATTCATTAATTCAAGGAAAAGATAGGATTAAATGGATGTCAATAGTTTTGTGTTTTCAAACAGGATATGATATACCAGAGAAGGTCAACAAATTTCTTGAAATCCGTACATATGTTCGGTATAATGAATATTGTTGTTAAAACATGGATATCAACCTGGATTAAAGGATTGGATAGACAATGAGAGATAGAATTTATATTAAAGGTGCTTGTGAGCATAATCTTAAAAATATTGATGTGGAGATTCCACGGGACAAATTAGTGGTTATTACGGGCTTAAGCGGGTCAGGAAAATCCTCTCTGGCCTTCGATACCATTTATGCAGAGGGGCAGCGGCGGTATGTGGAATCCTTATCCTCCTATGCCCGGCAGTTCCTCGGGCTGATGGAAAAGCCGGAAGTAGAGTATATTGACGGCCTTTCACCTGCCATATCCATTGATCAAAAAACCACCACCCGCAACCCCCGTTCAACAGTGGGAACAGTAACCGAAATCTATGATTATTTTCGATTGATGTTCGCCCGCATTGGCATCCCCCATTGTCCCGAATGTGGAAAGCCCATTTCCCAGCAAACAGTGGATCAAATGGTGGATGCCGTGATGGCTCTGGAGGAAGGCACCAGGATTCAGGTGCTTGCTCCTGTAATCCGCGGGCGTAAGGGTGAATATACCAAGCTCATTCAGGACGCAAAGAAGAACGGCTATGTACGCGTCCGTATTGACGGCGAGGTTATGGACATTAATGAGGATATCAAGCTGGACAAAAAGCGCAAGCATACCATCGAGATTGTGGTGGACAGGCTTATCGTCAGGCCCGATATCCAAAAGCGGCTGACGGACTCCATTGAAACCAGCCTGAATCTGGCGGGAGGGCTTTTGGTTATTGATATTATGGGTAAGGAGGAGATGATGTTTTCTCAGAACTTCTCCTGCTCGGACTGCGGTATCAGCATTGAAGAGCTGACTCCCCGGATGTTCTCCTTCAATAATCCCTACGGTGCCTGCCCTACCTGTAGCGGGCTGGGAGCGCTTTTAAAAATAGACCCTGATCTGGTGATCCAGGATCGAACCAAATCCTTGGCTGAAGGTGCTATTTCCTCGGGAGGATGGAACTTTACCAACGAGGATGCCTATAGCCGCATGTACCTAGATGCTCTGGCCCAGCACTATAACTTCAGTGTGAACACGCCTGTTGAGCAGCTTTCCCAGGATATCGTGGATAAGATTCTTTACGGCACTCAGGGCGAGAAAATCAAGGTGGAGTATCAGAAGGAATATGGAAGCGGCAGCTTTTTAACCGCATTTGAGGGTGTTGTCAACAGTCTTGAAAGAAGATACAGGGAAACAAAATCCGAGGGAATGAAGGAGTATTATGAGTCCTTCATGAGCAATATTCCCTGCCCGGATTGCAGTGGCAAAAGGCTCAAGCGTGAGAGCCTGGCGGTGACTGTGGGAGGGAAAAACATTCATGAGGTCAGTACTATGGCCGTCAATGAATGTCTGGCCTTTTTCAGGAGCCTAAAGCTCAGTAATCGTGATAAGATGATTGCGGAACAGATTTTAAAAGAAATCAATGCCCGGCTGGGTTTCCTGGTGGACGTGGGCCTGGAATATCTTACCCTTCACCGGGCCGCGGGCACCCTATCAGGTGGCGAAGCCCAGAGAATCCGTTTGGCGACGCAAATAGGCTCAGGCCTCATGGGCGTTCTCTATATTCTGGATGAGCCCAGCATAGGGCTTCATCAAAGAGACAATGAGCGGCTTCTTGCCACCCTGACGCGCCTTAAGGATATCGGTAATACTCTTTTGGTGGTTGAGCATGATGAGGATACCATGTATGCTGCCGACCATATTATTGATATGGGGCCCGGAGCGGGAGAGCATGGGGGAAGAATCATTGCCCAGGGTACGGTTGAGGAAATCAAGGCCAACCCTGATTCCATTACCGGCCTCTATTTGAGCGGGGCGCGCAAAATTGAGGTGCCAAAGACCAGGAGAAAAAGTAATGGCAAAATTTTAAGGATTCTCGGTGCCAAGGAGAACAACCTTAAGGATGTGGACGTAGACATCCCATTAGGCGTCTTTACCTGTATCACCGGGGTTTCAGGATCGGGCAAAAGCTCGCTGATTAATGAGATTCTTTATAAGAAGCTGGCAAACAAGCTCAACAGAGCCAAAACAAAATCGGGGCTTCATCGGGATATGCTGGGTCTGGAGCATTTGGACAAGGTGATTGATATTGACCAATCCCCCATCGGCCGCACCCCCAGATCAAACCCGGCCACCTATACCGGGGTATTTGATATCATTCGAGAGCTGTTTGCCAATACGGTGGATGCAAAAATGAAGGGCTACACCTCCGGCCGCTTCAGCTTTAATGTGAAGGGTGGACGCTGTGAAGCCTGCTCTGGGGATGGCATTCTCAAGATTGAGATGCATTTTCTCCCCGATGTCTATGTGCCTTGCGAGGTCTGTAAAGGGAAGCGATACAGCCGTGAGACCCTGGAGGTGCATTATAAGGGGAAGAGTATTGCCGATGTTCTGGATATGACGGTGGAGGAAGCCCTGAGCTTCTTTGAAAACATACCCCGTATTCAACGCAAGATACAGACCCTCTATGATGTGGGCCTGGGCTATATCCGATTGGGTCAGCCGGCGACAACCCTATCAGGGGGCGAGGCTCAACGTGTCAAGCTGGCCACAGAGCTCTCCAAACGAGCCACCGGAAAAACCATGTACATTCTGGATGAGCCTACCACGGGCCTTCACATTGCTGATGTCCATAAGCTGATCGAGGTTCTTCAAAAGCTGGTGGACAGCGGAAACAGTCTTGTGGTCATTGAACATAATCTGGATGTGATTAAGACAGCCGACCATATCATTGATCTGGGTCCTGAGGGTGGCGATAAGGGAGGCAGAATTGTGACAACGGGAACACCCGAGGAGGTTGCCCGAGCTAAAGGCTCTTATACAGCCCAATTCCTTAAAAAGGTGCTGAGTTAACCGTTCAATGGCTTTTGTCACAAGATGATGGATTTTACAGTCTATGCAATCAAGGGATGTTTTGGATATAATAGTATTCAGGACATCCCATTCATATACTGTGGGGAAGTGTTAACCCTAAAGGAGTAATGATGATGAAAAGCCATATTAAGCCCATCGATCCCGATCATAAAACAAAACGCCGCTTTTTCCGAGTAGCAGGGTTATCCATCCTTGCTGTGGGTATCGCCCTTTTAATTATCGGTATGGTGGATTTTTTCTCGGCGTCCTTTGGAGGCCCCAAGTATTTCTGGGTCAACTTTATTGCACTACCCCTCATTTTTGTGGGTGCAAGCCTGACCTCCATGGGCTACATGGGGTCAATGGCACGTTATTCGGCACAGGAAATGGCTCCGGTGGCTTCCGATACCTTCAATTATGTGGCAGAGGAGACCAAGACAGGTGTGGAGACCTTGGTTCGGGCCATAAAGGACGGTATTGACGACCAGGAGACCATGCCCTGCCCGGATTGCCATAAGGTAAACCCCAAGGATGCGGCCTTTTGCAATGGTTGTGGTTCTTCACTGGACCAGGAGAAAGCCTGCACCCGCTGCGCCACAAAAAATTCCCAAGGCGCCAGCTTTTGTAATGGCTGCGGCGCAAAGCTGATTTAAATTCCCTCTTTGTTGCAGAAAGGAATGGCCAAGATGAGAAGTAAAAAAAGTGCTGCCCCTTTTATTGTAGTGCTTCTGGCATTTATGCTGGCCTTGGGCGGCTGTCAGAGACTTTCCCAGCAGACCGGCAAGGAGGTTGATCCTGATCCCAAGAGCCAGAATCAGGGGAAGCCAACGCCTACCCCAACGGCCAATACCGGTAAGGGTGAAGTGGGCAATCTTGTTCCGTTTTCGTATAATGAGGGCTTCTCTCCTCTCTATGGCTATAGGGATATGGAAGGTCGTACGGTTATAGAACCCAAGTTTAAGTACGCATTTCCCTTTTATGAGTGTGGCCTGGCAGTGGTTTATGCAGGCCATGAGAGATACGGCCTCATTGATAAATCGGGGAACTATGTGTTGGAGCCGGAGTATGATTATATCACTTATTCCGAGGGTGTTATAATTGGTACCAATTATGAAAAAAACGGTTCCGAGGTCTTTGATCTGAAGGGGCAGAAGCTCTTTGAAGCTGACGACTACTTTTCTTATTTTAACGAGGGCCTGACGGGTCTGTATAAAAAAGGCTATATGGATAAGGGCGGCCAATTGGTTATCTCATTGCCGGGTTATGAATCCCTGGGTCCCTTTATGAATGGAATTGCCCGGGTGAATGAGGATTACCTTGGCGCCCCCTATTATATCGATAAAAAGGGCAAGGATGTCACCGATACAGTATCTTCGGGGCTCAGGATGTTTAAGGATGAAACCACCCAATCCTTTGGATTTATGAATGCCCAGGGTGAGGTAGTGATTGAGCCTCAGTTTATTGAAGCAGAACCCTTTTTGGACGGGTATGCCATCGTTATGCCAGATGTTGACCAAGAGAATAACGATTATGGGGTGATAGACACTCAGGGCCAGTTTATTCTTGAGCCCGTCTATTGCGGCATCCAGCGCTTATCCAACGGCCTTGTGGCTGTGGGAGAGGAGGTTAATCCGGAGGACTATGTTCCATCCAGCTATTTTTACTATGCCAATAAGGCGCTCTTTACCCCTGACTTTAGTTTGCAGACGGACTGGATTTATCCTTTGACAGAGGATTTTGATCAGAAGTACATCTGCGTTAATGATAAGGATTCTGTCTTCTTTATGGATGCTGATTTCAATCGGGTGGCCGATATGCCTGATCTTAAGGGATATGGCTCCTTTACTGGGGATGGAAACCTTTTAAGAGGGGAATATAATGGTTATTTATCGGTAGTGGATAGAAACGGAAATCTTCTTACTAATGGCGACGAATGGATTGATCTGGGGGAAGGACTAAAAGCGCGGAGAATGGTTAAATCACTGGATAGGATCGCTACTTTGGAATACCCGATTTTGTCAGGACTCGATGATGAGTCCATTGAAAATAGGCTCAATCAGCTTATTCTTGAAGAAATGGTTATTCCCTATGAAGGAGAATTTACTGATGGTGAAGATTCAACTGAATTAAATAATGGAGCTGATATTTCCACCTTTACGTCCTTTTTCATTATGAATCGTCAGAAGGATCTTTTCCTCATTGACCAGATCCTCCATAGCTACTACCTGGGTGCGGCCCATGGATCATCCTACCGAAATACAGTTTATATCGATAGAAGGAAAGCCGTAGTCTATACTCTTGATGATCTGTTTAAGAAGGATAGTGATGTTTATGCCTACCTGAGTGAGGCTGTAAGCGCCCAAATGGTTGAGACCATGGAAGAGGTAGGCTACTGGGAAGATCATGTGACGGTCACACCCGATACCGGCTTTGTTATAGCGGAGGAGGGGCTCATTCTATATTTTGGAGAGTACGAAATTGCCTCCTATGCGGCAGGCCTGCCGGAATTCCTCATCCCCTACACCGATCTTATGGGTTATATCAATACCGAGGGTGACTTCTGGAGGTCCTTTAACTAGACGAGCAGGTCTCAAACAAAGTAAATAGGCCGTGATGTTTAAATCTTCCTGCTTCGAGGACAGCAAGAAGATTTGAACATCATGGCCTTTCATGAATCTACCGCTTTGAGGAAGCTCCTCATCCTCTTTTATTCGGTGAGATAACCCTTTTCCACGGCCTGATCTATAAGATCCGAGGCATAACTCCACAACTCAGGAGCACCATTGTTGATCCGCTTGTTCCGGTTGATCACCTGGGCCTTGGTGATACCATGCTCCGACCAGGTTCCCCCTTTATTGAGGTTATTCAAAAGAACGGGCTGGAGCCTGTCCAAGGAGGCGGCAAATTGGGCTTCGGGCGTTTCCATGGCATCAAACTCCTCCCATAATGTACGCATTTCCTTGCCTTGATCCTCGGGAAGTAGGCCAAAAATCCGGTCGGCGGCCTGCTGCTCCCGCTGAAGCTTGTCCCTATTGGCTGTGGCATCATAGCAGAAGGTATCCCCCGCATCAATCTCCACAAGGTCATGGACAATGCACATTTTCATGACTTTCAGAATATCAATCTCCGTTTCTTTGGAATATTCACAAAGCAGGAAGGCCATGAGGGCAAGATGCCAGGAGTGCTCGGCATCGTTTTCTCGGCGAGAGCCGTCATGTATTTTTGTCTGTCTGAAGATATTCTTGGCCTTGTCAACCTCACAAATAAACTGAATCTGCTTTTCAAGCCTGGTTTGATCCAAGATTCACATCTCCCTTCAATTAATAGAATGATCTTAAGCGTAGAGGGTTATGTATTATTCTAAGCCTGAGAATCTATCAGCTCATCCAGATGAAGGATGAGGGTGTTAAGGGCCTCCAAGATGTCAGGAGAGGCAGTTCCTGATAGGGTCAGAAGAAGGTCTATATCGCTCTGAAAGTTCTTGGGCACATTCCGACAGTTTGCCTGAGCCAGGGCTACCAGCCTTTTTTCTCCTGGATGGACGACTTCGTTTATGGCGAACAGAATATCAAAATAGCTGGCCAGGAAGGCCGCAATACGGTGATTAATACTCACTCTGTCCTGACGATTGATGGCTTTCTTGATCTGGTCATAATAAGCGGGAAGCTTTCCCTTGAGCAGTTCCCGATTTTTTTGAATAATGCCGGCTCTAAGGTGAGGGGGGTAAGGTAGAGTGTATCTTTCCTTCAGGGAGGCAAAACGCCCATTCCTGTCAAATAGAATTCTTGAGTTTAAAAGATTCCCCCAAAAGCAAGTGGTAAAGCCAATAGAGGACTGACCCTCCACAAGGAGGTGCTTAAGATGCTCTTCAATCCAGGCGCTGTCCCGGTAAACCAGATCAATAGGTGTACCGCATTTGAGAATTCCATCATCTTCCGGCTCCCAATAACGGTTATCCAGCTCAACATAGCTCATATGTCTGGCGGCAAGCTCTTGGCGGGCGGCCAGTGGGACGGGGGCGGTGGCATAAATATAAACATCAAAATCCGAGGCTTCGTCAAAAGCTCCGCTTGCCGCCGAGCCTGCCAGAAGGATGGCTTCAACTTCTTGAATCCTTGCATAATCCGCGGCAAGCTCAGAAAGGGCTTCAAATCTATCCATCATTGTTTTATCTCCCGAGACATTTTATTTTGACATTATCAAACAGAGATCTTTTTGTCAATGAATGTGGGCCAACATTGAATTCTGGTAACGGGAAGTTTATAATGTATTTTAGTCTTGGTAAGCATCAGGATTTAAGCTTAAGTAGGTTCTTTTGGAAAGGACTCATCCTTAATAGCAAGAATGAGGCCCGTTCCTTGTCATTTTGGGAAATGTGTGGTGTAAGGAATGCAGAAATCAATTGCAGAGATAAATGAGAAAATACGAAGCGGCAAGGCTGTTGTGGCCACTGCTGAGGAAATCATCTCCATCGTTGAAGAAAAAGGCTTAAAGAAAGCCGCCCGAGAGGTGGATGTGGTGACCACCGGAACCTTTGGCCCCATGTGCTCAAGCGGCATGTTTATTAACTTTGGCCACTCCAATCCGCCCATTCGCATGAATAAGGTATGGCTTAACGATGTGCCTGCCTTCGCAGGGGTTGCCGCTGTGGACGCCTATGTGGGTGCTACTGAAACCTCGGAAAGACAGGGCATGCAATATGGGGGTGCCCATGTCATTCAGGAGTTTATAGAAGGGAAGGATATTACCCTCTATGCTGAAAGCTATGGTACCGACTGCTATCCCAGAAAAGAGATTAAAACAACCATCAATAAAAGCAATGTGAATCAAGCCTACCTTTTTAATCCTCGTAACTGCTACCAGAACTACGGAGCGGCCACCAATTCGACAGAACGTATTCTGTATACCTATATGGGAACCCTGCTTCCCAACTTCGGCAATGTGACCTATTCAACGGCCGGTGAGTTAAGCCCTCTCTTAAATGATCCGGAATACCGCACCATTGGCATCGGTACAAGGGTGTTTTTTGGCGGCACCCAGGGCTATGTGGCCTGGGAGGGAACCCAGCACGACCCTGGACAGACCCGGTTGGATAACGGTGTCCCTGTGGGTGGGGCCGGAACCCTTGCCCTCATAGGAGATGTAAAAAAGATGTCCAGCCGTTACATACGGGCTGCCGTTTATGAGAAGTACGGCGTATCCCTGTTTGTGGGGGTGGGCATTCCCATTCCCATACTGGATGAAGATATACTCCGCAGGACGACGGTAAGAAACCGGGAGATTCAGACGGTTATCGTGGATAAAAGCGGTAAGGAAAGCCTGGATATCCGTGTGGATTATGAAACCCTCCGCAGCGGGGCGGTGGAAATAAGGGGTAAAAGAGTGCCTACGGCACCATTATCCAGCCTCAAGATGGCCAGAGAGATCGCCGGAGAGCTTAAAACCCAGATACAAACAGGGCAATTCCTTGTCACAGAGCCTGTTGAAAGGCTTCCTATGAGAAAGGAACGCCTGAAGAAGCTTGAGATTAGGGAGGTATGAAAATGAGAACGGTTAAAATCAGTCTCCACTATCCCCTAAACAGTATTACAGTACCTCTTGTGAGTAACCTGATCAAACGGTTTAATATAGAGATGAATATTCTTCACGCCGATATCAGCCTCAATAAAACAGGAACCTTGGTGGCCGACATCAAGGGAGAGGACCAGGACGTCGAGAAGGCACTTCTCTTTATACAGGATCAGGGGATTGACTATAAGCTTTTCAACAAGAAGCTCATTTGGCAGGAAGAAACCTGTGTCCATTGCGGAGCCTGCACCGCAGTTTGCCCTTCGGATGCGCTTATCATGAACAGGGAGACCTGGTCCCTTGAGTTTGACAAGGAAAAATGTTTGGTCTGCGGCTTATGCATCAGGGCTTGTCCGCTGAACGTCATGAGCCTTAAAGCGTAGCCATGGATACTCGACGTTTTTATAGGGAAGGAATTAAGTCCGAAAATCTGGTCTTTTTTCAGGCAGTTGTGGAACAAACCGACCTCTACATTGGAGCCAAGCATCACTTAGAGAGGGAGGCTGTTCAGGGAATTGCAAAATACAGGGAAGAGTTGATTCGGTATATTCAGAAAGATAGCCGCTTTCTTCATTCCCTTATACCGATAAAGCCACTTAAAGGCGCACCCTTGATAGTCATGGACATGTGCCGCGCATCAGCCTTGGCCAATGTGGGGCCTATGGCCGCAGTGGCGGGTGCTTTCTCAAAATTTGTGGGTCAGGAGCTTCTGGCATTTTCAGATGAGATTATTGTGGAGAATGGCGGAGATATTTTTATAAGCAGTCTCACAGACCGCAAAATCGGTATCTATGCCGGACAATCTCCCCTGAGCAATCGGCTGGCCATAAAGCTACCCTGCTCCATGACTCCCTGTGGGATATGTACCTCCTCGGGGACTGTGGGCCACTCCTTGAGCTTTGGAAGAGCGGACGCCGCTGTTGTTTTAAACCAGGATGCCTCGGTGGCGGATGCCTGTGCAACAGCTCTTGGGAATAGGGTGAATCAACCCGAAGATATAAAGAAAGCACTAGAGACTATTTCATTGGTACCGGGTTTTATAGGGGCCTTGGTCATTATGGGAGAAACCTTGGGGGCAATGGGAGAGATAGAACTGTGTGAGCATTGAAGGGAAAATGCATTAAAATAAAAAAAAGGCCAAACCACCGGGGGGTTAGGATTTAGTCTGGCCCAAACAATCTATTCATGTTGCTGCAGTCCTATATTATCTTATTCGTAAGATGAGGTAAATCATTCCCCCGGCCACCAAAAAAACTGAATCAATGGTAACCTGCATGATTAATACATTATAAGCTGGCAATGAAAATCATTCGTCAAATTTATCAGGCTAAGATATTACCCGTGTCGCAAAATGAAATAAAAAGGGGTAGCTTGTCATGGAACAACAAATCAGAATGCAAATTAAAGAGGCCCAACGGATCGTGGTCAAGGTAGGGACCTCCACCCTGGCCCATGAGAATGGAAAAATGAACCTGGTGAGAATGGAACGTCTGGCATTGGCCCTTTCGGAGCTTATGAACGAGAATAGGGAAGTGATCCTTGTGTCGTCGGGGGCCATCGGCGTGGGCATGGGAAAATTCAACTTCAGGCGGCGCCCTCTGGGCATGGGTATGAAGCAGGCCTTGGCTGCTGTGGGACAGTGCGAGTTGATGAATATTTATAGCCGCCTGTTCTCCACATATAATCATACAGTGGCTCAGATTCTTCTGACTAAAACCGATGTCAATGATGACATGAAACGAAAGAATGTGATCAATACCTTTAAGAGCTTGTTGGAGTTTGGGGTGCTTCCCATTGTCAATGAAAATGACTCGGTATCGGTTGACGAAATCAAGAGTCTGATGATGTTCGGGGACAATGACACCCTGTCGGCAGTTGTCTCCAAACTGGTTTCAGCCGATTTGCTCATCATTCTATCGGATATTGATGGGCTTTATGACTGCAATCCAAAGGAGAACAAAGAAAGCAGGCTCATCTCTGTTGTCAATAAGCTCGATGCTTCCATCCGGGATTGTGCCGGTGGGTCGGGTACAAGTATGGGAACCGGGGGCATGGTTACCAAGCTGGATGCGGCTGAGATAGCCACCAAGGCAGGGGTGAATATGATCATTGCCAATGGCAGTGATCCCATGATCATTCTCGATATTATTAACGGTAAGGATATTGGCACATTGTTTGTCAAGGAATAACCTTGAAATGCAAGGAGGGACGATTCTTTAGCCTTTATGGCCTAGAAATCGTCCCTCTTTGAGTTCTTTTGAGTGAAACCTGACAGGATGGAGCGCGTAGCTCCTCCTGTTTAATTAAGCGTTAACCTTGTCTTTAAGAGCCTTGCCAGCCTTGAAAACTGGTGCCTTGGAAGCTGGAATGGTGATCGTTTCCTTGGTCTGAGGATTACGTCCCTTTCTGGCAGCTCTGTTCTTTGTTTCAAAGGTACCAAAGCCAACGAGAACAACTTTTTCACCGTTGGACAGAGAATCTTCGACAACTGAAACGAGGGCATCGATGGCGGCCTCGCTATCTTTCTTTGTAAGGCCGGATTGCTGTGCTACAGCACTGATGAGATCGGCTTTGTTCATTAAGGATTACCTCCTGCACGAAATTTCGTCATCATTTTATAACGGAAATGGCATAAAGTCAAGCACACAGGCGTTTTTCCCACAAAAAATCCGTTATGATTTGATTATACCAATAAAACAGTATATAATACATTTACGTGTATTTACCCACGAATTCTTACGGAGGAGTCGTAAATGGCAGGCCTCTATTTCTATGTTCCCAGAGAGAAGATTAAGGATATTGTTGATTGCGGTCTGAAATTATCGGAATGGTACGACCGTGAGATTTTGTTGCCCGGTATGCGGGACAGGAATAGAGCCATAAAGATGCTGATGAATCCACGAGATGATGGGGCGAGGCTTAAGGACCCCCTCTACCAGTGCCTAAGGCTGGAGGTTGATCTGGATTATTGCAGGGTGGGAGAAGCCACACTTTATGAAATGGGACTGAAAGTTCCGTCTCTTATGGATCAATATCTGTTGTGTTTAATGCCCTATTCAGACTATCGCTTCGGAACCTTCCGTAAGCCGGAGGTACTGGTTATGGCATCGGTTCTACCCGATAGTATTGAAGTAATGGGAAGGGCCATGGATATTCCCATACTCTATGAGAATTCCACCACGCTGTATCTCAATAATATCATTGAGAGACACGAGGAACTCTATAAGGATTCAGGGAATCATCTTCTCTATGCCTATTACGTCCTGCTCGAATCCCATGGCAGGGTGAAACGGTTTGAAGACAGAGAAAAGGGCCATGTGGTTTTCTTTAGCAATGACAGCTCCGATTACATCGTGCTACAGATTCCCGAGGAGGAAAAGGCCATTGACAGATAGAGATGTGAGCAATGACCTGCTCTCCATTCTTAAGAAGGCTGATGGGAAATATATTTCAGGCGAGTACTTGAGCCAGTGCCTGGGAATTACCAGAGCAGCCGTGTGGAAGAGAATGAGGGCTTTAAAAAAAGAGGGATTTGTTATTGAGGCCACCACCAGGAAAGGCTATCGCCTTTGTGAGGTTGTCCGGCCCTATGGAAGGCTTTCCATCCAGCAAGGACTCGTCACCCGGCGCTTTGGCAGGGAGCTTAAGTTTTTAGAGGAAGTGGACTCCACCAATACCTATCTTAAGCAGCTTGCTTCCGAGGGTGCACCTGAGGGAACGGTGGTGCTGGCCGAGTCGCAATGCGCAGGAAAAGGCCGATTGGGAAGGAGCTTTCTGTCCAGCCCGGGAAAAGGGATATGGATGTCGGTTCTCCTAAGGCCCGAGCTTCACCCCAGCCAGGTGCACACCCTTACTTTGGCGGCATCGGTAGCGGTGGCACGGACTCTGGAGCCATTAAGCATCCCCGGTTTTGGAATCAAGTGGCCCAATGATATTCTTATAGGTCGCAGAAAGGTCTGTGGGATTCTCACCGAACTCTCTGCGGAGATGGATCGGGTGGCATGGGTCATCATAGGTATGGGCCTTAATGTTAATCATACGGACGATGATTTCCCGGAGGAGCTCAAGGATAGAGCAACGTCTCTTTATTTGAGCCGGGAGAAGCAGGAGGCTTTGGATCGAAGTACCCTGGCGGCGAATATGATAAATCACTTGGAAGAGATCTATGAAAAGTATTTATCAAATGGCCCTTCCTGGATTGTTGAACAATGGAAACGATATAATAATACACTGGGGAAAAGGGTCCGATTAATTTCTTCTCAGGGAGAGATGGTCGGGCAGGCAGAGGATTTGCTCCCCGATGGAAGGCTTGTTCTCGTTAAGGACAATGGAGAACGTCACGAGGTTTTATCTGGAGAGATTTCCCTCAGAGAGCTATAGCTGAGAACAGCCTGACAGAATGTGAAAGGAAAACATACGGAGGTATTTATGGAACAGCAAAATCCAAGTGCGCAGAATAATCAATCCCATACCCATGCCAATACGACACAAAGCAACGGGCAGAATAGTTCCTCACAGAATCATTATCAGGGCCAGCAGAGAAGTGGCGGCCAGAATATGCGCCCTCAGCAACAGTCGAGGCCTAATCAGGAGCGAAAGCCAGGTCAGGACAACAGAAACCCCAACCGTGATAGAAACAACAGACCCAATGACAGGAACCAGGGGACGGAGCGTACTCAAATGTCTTCCAACGACAGAAACAGAGGACAAAAGGACTCCAGGTACCCGCAAAAGCCCAGGGATCAGAAGGGTGGCGAACGTCCCAAGGAAAATGCTCCTGCGCAAAGAGTACCACAGAGCTCAAGTACAGTGCCGGGCCACGGGTCCAACAACCAGAACAGACCCATGAGGACTCCCCCACATCATGGGGAATCTTTAATCAAGCAGATAAAACCCAAGCGCATAGAAACCGTTGAGGACATTCAGGCCGACATTGAAAGAGTTGAAAAGGACATCCAACTGGAAATCAAACAGATTCGTGCCATCAAGCTGGGTCTGTGACAGGGTGGTAGGGCGTTATGCTGCTAGTGATTGATGTGGGAAATACCAACAGTGCCATAGGCGTTTATCAGGCTGATGCCCTGATAGGCTATTGGCGCATGTCAATAGCCAGAGAACGGACCTCGGATGAGACCGGCATGTTTCTTCTTTCGCTTTTGAATCATGTGGGGATAAAGCCTGGAGATATTAAAGACACAATAATCTGCTCAGTGGTTCCTCCGGTGATTTATTCTCTTGTCAATGCCATCAAAAAATATTTTAGTAAGCCTCCCATTCTTGTCGAGGCAGGGATTAAAACAGGAATCAATATCAAATATGAAAATCCGCGCGAGGTGGGTGCTGACAAAATTGTCAATGCCGTAGGCGCCTTGAAGCTATACGGGGGGCCTGTGATTATTGTGGATTTTGGAACAGCCACAACCTTCTGTGCGGTCAATTCAAAGCGTGATTATCTTGGTGGGATTATCTGCCCCGGCATCAAAATTTCAGCCGAGGCTCTTTTTGATAAAGCCTCCAAACTTCCCCGCATAGAAATTACCAAACCCAGGCATATTATTGGAAGAACTACGGTAGGAAGCATGCAGTCAGGCATTCTCTATGGGTTCACAGGTCAGGTGGATTACATTGTGTCCTTAATGAAAAAGGAAATGGGGGAGGAGAACATTAAGGTTGTTGCCACAGGTGGAATGGCAAAGCTCATTTCCACCGAATCCTCGACCATTGATGTTGTGAATCCTCTCTTGACAATGGAAGGCCTGAGAGCTATCTATGACATGAATTTTATGGATTGATTTCTTTGCGTTCCTGACATTAAAACTAAGAAAACACATGGAATAATCAAGAAACAGCGAGTATGAACGAGATAAATAAAGATAAAGCATGATAATCGCTCGTAAATGGATTTTTTATTGTTCATACTCATTTGATTCTAGTTGGAAAATTGTTTAATATGGTATTAGCACTCAACCAGAGTGAGTGCTAACAAGATAACAGCCCTGAAACGGGAAAAATATAAGGAGGGTGACATATGAACATTAAACCACTAGCAGACAGAGTTGTCATTAAAATGCTGGAGGCGGAAGAAACAACAAAGAGTGGTATCGTGCTTCCCGGAACAGCGAAAGAAAAGCCCCAGGTGGCTGAAGTTATGGCCGTTGGACCTGGTACCGAGGATGTAAAAATGGAAGTTAAGGTTGGTGACAAGGTGCTCATCAGCAAGTATGCCGGAACCGAGGTCAAGATTGACGGCAATGAATTCACCATTGTTAAGCAAGGCGATATTCTTGCAGTAGTTGAGTAATAGGAGGAGAGTAAAACATGGCAAAGGATATTAAGTTCGGTGAAGAGGCAAGAAAAGCTTTAGAAAGCGGCGTTAACAAGCTTGCCAACACCGTTAAGATCACATTAGGCCCCAAGGGTAGAAATGTTGTATTGGATAAGAAATTCGGGTCTCCCCTGATTACCAATGACGGTGTGACCATCGCTAAGGAAATTGAGCTGGAAGATGCTTTTGAAAACATGGGCGCCCAGCTTGTCAAGGAAGTTGCTACAAAGACCAACGATGTTGCCGGTGACGGTACCACAACCGCTACCCTTTTGGCACAGGCCATCATTCGCGAGGGACTTAAGAATGTAGCCGCCGGCGCCAACCCCATGATCATTAAAAAGGGTATTCAGAAGGCTGTTGACGTAGCCGTTAAGGGTATCGAAGAGATATCTCAGAAGATCAAGGGCAAAGAGGATATCGCCCGTGTTGCTTCTATTTCCGCTAATGATGATGATATCGGAACCCTTATTGCCGAAGCTATGGAAAAGGTCACCAATGATGGTGTTATCACCGTTGAAGAATCCAAGACCATGGGAACCAGCCTTGAAATTGTTGAAGGTATGCAATTTGACCGTGGCTATGTTTCCGCTTATATGGTTACCGATACAGAGAAAATGGAAGCCGTCCTCGATAATCCCTATATTCTGATTACCGACAAGAAGCTCGCCAACATTCAGGAAGTTCTTCCTGTTCTTGAACAGATTGTTCAACAGGGCAAGAAGCTTGTGATTATTGCTGAGGATGTGGAGGGCGAAGCGCTTTCTACCCTTATTGTCAATAAGCTCCGTGGCACCTTTACCTGTGTTGCCGTTAAGGCCCCAGGCTTTGGTGATAGAAGAAAGGCCATGCTCCAGGATATCGCTATCCTGACCGGCGGCCAGGTTATTACCGAAGAGCTTGGTCTTGAGCTTAAGGAAACCTCTCTGTCACAGCTTGGTCGTGCGGAGAAGGTCATTGTTCAAAAGGAAAACACCATTATCGTTGGCGGTAGTGGGGATGACAAGCAAATCCGTGACAGAATTGCTTCCATCAAGGCTCAGATTGAGGAGACCTCTTCCGACTTTGATAAGGAAAAGCTCCAGGAAAGACTTGCAAAGCTTTCCGGTGGCGTAGCTGTCATTCAGGTAGGCGCTGCAACCGAGACCGAGATGAAGGAAAAGAAGCTGCGTATCGAGGATGCTCTTGCTGCAACTCGTGCTGCCGTTGAGGAAGGTATTGTTTCAGGCGGAGGAACCGCTCTGATTAATGTCATTCCTAAGGTCAAGGCTCTCCTCAAAGACCTTTCCGGCGACGAGAAGACTGGTGCGCAGATCATCGCCAAGTCTCTTGAAGAACCAATGAGACAGATCGCAGCCAATGCAGGTCTTGAAGGTTCCGTAATTCTTGAGAAGATCAGTAACAGCGATATAGGAGTCGGTTTTGATGCCCTTCAGGAAAAGTATGTGAATATGATTGAAGCAGGTATTGTTGACCCTGCCAAGGTTACACGTTCTGCGTTGCAGAATGCTGCTTCTGTGGCTTCCATGGTTCTGACCACTGAGAGCATTGTTGCCGATAAGCCCGAGAAGCCCGATCCTGCGGCTGCAGCAGCCATGGGCGGCGGAATGCCCGGCATGATGTAAGCCAGACCTAATCAGCTATTTATAAGGAGCTGTCCCATAAACACGGGGCAGCTCTTTTGGTATCTTGTGGTAAAAATCGGGGTCAAAACTCAAAATTTGGGAAATAAGTCCAGTGGGTCAAATTTCAAAGAGGTAAATAAAAAGCATATATTGGTAAAAATTATCCGTTAAAAACTTCTTCCACATTTCTCATAATGATATCATAAAGAAGTATTGGAGGAATGTGGTATGAAAAAATCTTTCAAAAGAATCATTGGAGTTGTGCTCATCTGCCTGATGATTCTGTCCCTCGCAGCCTGTGGGACCACTGTCCCTGCTCAGCCCAGTCAGAGCAGCACACCCGGTTCTGAAACCCCCAAGCCCAGCGAAACCTCAACACCTAAGCCGGAACCTGTTCAATTGATACTCTGGAGTATCTCAACTGAGAGTGATGCATTCCACAACGCATACAACAAAGCTATTGAGGATTATCAGAATGCCCATGAGGGTGTCACCATTGTTCATGAAACCTTTGAAAATGAATCCTACAAGACAAAGATTAAGTCTTCAGTTGCAGCCAACGAGCTCCCCGATTTATTCTTTACCTGGGGTGGCGGCTTCTCGAAATCCTTTGTTGAGTCGGGAAAGGTTCTCCCCATAGACAAATACTATACTGACGCTTATAAGGCTCAGTTGTCTACAGCAGCTCTGTCTAATGCTACCTACGATGGGAAAATTTACGGCTCTACCTATACCACCCCCGTATCTGCATTGTTCTACAATAAAAAGATGTTTGATCAATTTAACCTGACACCACCTCAAACCTTTGAGGAGATGGTAAAGGTCTGCCAAACCTTTATAGATAATAAGATTACACCTATCGGCGTAAGCGTCAAAGATACCTGGGTACTTGCCATGACTCATGACGCCTTAACCCTCAAGTCTGCCGGCCCTGTTAAAACAGTCAAAGCCATTACCAGGGGCGGACAAAGCTATAATGATCCCGATTTCCTTGATTCTGCAACAAAGCTTAAGCAGCTTATTGACATGGGCGCTTACTTAGAAGGTGCTACCGGCTTGTCCAATGACGAAGCCAGCCAGTATTTCTATAATGGTACAGTTCCTATGTATATTACAGGTAGCTGGATGGCTGGCTCTATCATGACAGACTGCCCTAACCCCGGCGACTATTCTGTTGCTCCTATCCCCGTTCTTAATAGCAAAAATGCTAAGATTACCGATTTCATGGGTGGTGCTGCCGATACTATTATGGTTGCTGCTTCCTCCAAGTATCCTGACATCGCAGGAAATGCAGCTTTTGAGTTGACCAGGAGCATTTCCAAATACTCCTATCTGGATGGCGCTGGAGTCCCCGCATGGGAAGTTGATTATGACGACAGCACCGTAAATCCTATAACCGCAACGCTTGCTGAATATGCCACCGGTGCTACCTCCTTCACCCTGTGGTTCGATACCCTGATGAATGCCAATGATGCAGGAGAGTATCTGGCATTACTCCAACAGCTCTATATTGGAAGCATCACACCTCAGGAATTTGCTGAAGCTATGGCTGAGCAGCTTGGAAGTTGATAACTCTGATGCTGTAGGTCTGTATAACGATTAAAAATGAAAACCTTCCAATGAAGAATGTTCTCTTGTGTGCAGGTATTCTTGGTAGGTTTTCATTTTTCTTCAATGCACCTGACGGGTTTGACGCTTACCTAAGGAGAGAATAGAATGGAAAAAGCAAGAAGCAATGTCTTGGCTATATGTCTCTTTATGCTTCCCGCCGTAGTCCTGTTTACGGCAATCATCATTGTTCCAGTCATCATGTCATCCTACTATAGCCTTCTCGATTGGGATGGTATGGCCAAAAGCACTTTTGTAGGTTTAGATAATTACATACAGTTATTTAAAAGTAAAACTGCGGGTTTTCCAAAGACCATGTTCAACGTGCTGATTCTGGCCGGGTTATCTGTTTTTATCCAATTGCCTCTGGCCCTGTTTCTCTCATTGGTTCTGGGTAGGGGAATTAAAGGAGAGGTCTTCTTCCTCTCGGTATTTTTTGTTCCGGTCCTCCTTTCAACAACGGTCATCGGACAATTATGGTCTAAAGTCTATAATCCCGACTACGGAATCGTCAATGTCGCCCTGAAGACGCTGGGGCTGGATCATTTGACAAAGGTGTGGCTGGGAGATCAGAAGACGGCGCTGCTTGCAGTCTTTATCCCCATCCTGTGGCAATATGTAGGCTATCACATGCTCATTATGTATGCCGGTGTCAAGTCCATATCACCCGAGCTTAGAGAAGCTGCCAGAATAGACGGAGCCACCGAATGGACCCTGGCAAGATATGTGACGATTCCTTTATTAAAGCCCATTTTGAGGACAAGTGTCATCTTTTCCGTTACCGGTTCACTTAAAGCCTTTGATTTAATTTATATCCTGACCGGCGGGGGACCTGCCCATGCAAGTGAAGTACCAAGTACGCTCATGGTTCACATGATCTTTGACAGAGACCGTTATGGCTTTGGAAGTGCAATTGCTGTAATGATTATTTTATTATGTTTCATCATCGCCATAGCCATAAGGAAGCTTATGAGAACAGAGGAGGTGGTTTAGTTGAAGAAGGCAAAGAAAAGTCCCGCAAACATCATTCTATACACCTTTTTAGCCCTGTGGGCAGCTGTTCAGCTATTCCCTCTGTATTGGATGCTGACCTTTTCCCTGAAGGATAACAATGAAATCTTCGGGGCCAATATCATAGGCCTCCCGCATACCTGGCGATGGGAAAACTATACTTCAATTTTAACAAGGGGCAAAGTGGGTACATATTTCTTAAATAGTGTTTTTGTGACCGGGTGCACGATTATTTTGACCTCTATTATTGCCCTCATGGCCACCTACGCCTTAACCAGAATGATATGGAAGGGGAGGAGATTGGCCAACAACACCATCATGCTGGGTTTGACCGTGCCAATCCATACGGCCATACTACCCATATTTATTATACTGGGAAGTCTCAAAATGACTAGTAGCTATCAGGCATTGATTGTCCCCTATTCTGCCTTCGCCCTTGCCATGGCCGTCATGATTTGCAGTAGCCTGATGGAGGGTATCCCCAAGGAAATGGAGGAGGCGGCTTTTATAGACGGCTGCAGCATTTATGGTATTTTTATCCGTATTATCATGCCGCTTATGAGGCCGGCACTAGCCACCATCTCAATTTTTACCTACCTGCAGGCCTGGAATGAATTGATGTTTGCAACCATCTTCATCAGTGATTCAAAATACCGTACTCTGACCGTGGGCATACAGACATTGTCAGGGTCATATACCACAGACTGGGGGCCCATAGGCGCAGCATTGGTTATAGCTACTTTCCCAACTCTTATCATATATATGTTCATGAGCACCAGAATACAGGAAAGTCTGGTCCTTGGTGCGGTAAAAGGATAGGTGGTAAGTGTGTATTATCAGGAAGAATTTAAGGTCAAGGCGGGTGCCTTAGTCTCTCAGATGACCCTAGAAGAAAAAGTAAGTCAACTGACCTATCAGTCACCGGCCATTGATAGATTGGGTATTCCAGCGTACAATTGGTGGAATGAAGCCCTTCATGGCGTTGCCCGCTCGGGAACCGCCACCAGCTTTCCCCAGGCCATTGGACTGGCGGCCATGTTTGATGAGGATTTGTTAAAAAGGATTGCCGATGTCATTGCCACTGAAGGCCGGGCCAAGTTTAACGAAAGTGCAAAACACAACGATAGGGATATCTACAAGGGAATAACCTTTTGGGCTCCCAATATCAATATTTTCAGAGATCCACGCTGGGGGAGGGGCCATGAAACCTATGGTGAGGATCCTTACCTGACAAGCCGTTTAGGAGTGGCTTTTGTCAAAGGCTTGCAGGGTGAGGGCAGATTTCTCAAATCCGCTGCCTGTGCCAAACATTTTGCAGTACATAGCGGGCCAGAGGATTTGCGCCATGAGTTTGATGCTATTGTTTCGCAGAAGGATTTGTATGAAACCTATTTGCCCGCTTTTGAGGCTTGTGTGAAGGAGGCCCAGGTCGAGGCCGTCATGGGAGCATATAACAGAACCAATGGTGAACCCTGCTGTGGAAGCTTCACACTCCTTCGGGATATTCTTCGTGAGAAATGGCAGTTTGATGGACATGTGGTGTCGGATTGCTGGGCGCTGAAAGACTTTCACATGCACCATCATGTGACCGCAACTCCGGAGGAGTCGGCTGCATTAGCTTTGAATGCAGGTTGTGACTTGAACTGCGGGAATATGTACCTCTTTCTTTTAGAAGCATACTATCAAGGCCTGGTAACTGAAGCACAAATAACCACAGCCGCTGAAAGGCTTTTTGAAACAAGGTTCAAGCTAGGCTTATTTGAAGAGACCGAGTACGATCAAATCCCCTATGAAAAGGTTGAATGCCCCGAACACATCGAGCTGGCTATCGAAGCCGCCAGAAAAAGCGTTGTTTTGTTAAAGAATGACGGAATCCTCCCTCTTAATAAGGAGAAGATCAATACCCTGGGTGTCATTGGTCCAAATGCCAATAGCAGACTCGCCCTCAAAGGCAATTATTATGGCACTTCCTCCAGGTATATTACACTCCTTGAGGGAATACAGGATATAGCGGGGGAGAGTATCCGGGTTTTATATGCCAAAGGCTGCGAGCTTGAAAGGACACAATCCTCCACCCTACACAAGGAATATGACGGCATGGCTGAGGCGATGACGGTTGCTGAGCACAGTGATGTAATCATTGTATGTTTGGGTCTTGACGAGACCATTGAGGGGGAGGAGCGGGATGAAGGCAACGTCTGTGGTTCGGGTGATAAAAAGGATTTGGAGCTGCCCCAGGTTCAGAGTTTACTGCTCAAGAAAATCGTAAGCCTCAAAAAGCCAACAATCCTTTGTCTTCAAGCAGGCAGCGCTATTAATCTCTCCTATGGGGAGGAAAACTGCAATGCTGTTTTACAGGCCTGGTATCCGGGCGCTCGTGGGGGAAAAGCAGTAGCGGAGATTCTCTTCGGCCAGTGCTCGCCTTCTGGGAAACTTCCTGTAACATTTTACCGGACATTAGATAATATACCTGAGTTCACAAATTATACAATGAAAGGGCGAACCTACCGATATATAAAAGAGGAGCCTCTCTATCCATTCGGTTATGGTCTGACCTATGGCCATGTGGTATGTACCTCGGCGGAGCTTAAAGGCGCTATAGTGGAGGGGAAGGATTTCCTTGTAAGCGTTGGGGTCGAAAACCGGAGCAATTATAAGACTGAGGATGTCGTTCAGATCTATATCAAGGACGAAGAGTCCCCTTCGGCCGTCCCTAATCACAGCTTGTGCGCATTCAGACGAGTGAGGCTGGGAGCTTGGGATAAGACGGAAGTGGTTATACCCATTGCATTCCAAGCTCTGAAGCAGGTGAATGACAGAGGTGAAAAAATTCTTGACAGCAGTAGATTTACACTATTCATAGGGGTCTCCCAGCCTGACCAACGGAGTGTGTGGTTGACGGGTAACTCGCCAATAAGGCTTGAATTAAGCTTAAAGAGATAATAAGTCCATGGATGAAGGATTATGGGGAAGCATTTGGTCAAGGATTTTAAGCTATGGTTTTCTTCACAACTTCTCAAGCAGAAGGTAAGGTATCTGTTCCTGGCTATTATCGCCATGTACCTTATTCTCTTTGTACTGATTAGTGTCTTTTTTTTAAAAGAGAACTTGATGAGTTATACCCTGAAAAATAACGAAAAGACCATGATATCCATTGGCAATAATTTAAATAGTGAGTTAAATACCATAAACAGTATGAGCCAGCTTCTGATGAACAATAGGGATATTATCACCTATCTTCAAAGAGAATGGTCGCCCCGTTCCCTGTTATCCCATAATGCCGTCACCTCTATGTATGATATCACCAACAGCTTCGACTATATCACCTCTGTTTATCTGTATCGATTGGATAAGGAGTATGTCCATATCGCCAAGGGGATAACCTGGGTCTTCAGGGATGTCCTTGAACAAGAGGGGTGGATGAAGGAAATCCTCGATAAAAAGGGTGGTCATGTCATACGAATTGACGGGGGCGGCGCTTATCGCAGCAAATCGGGTGAGCCGTTGATATCCTTTATCCGTTTGGTCAACGATATGGACACCCAAAAACCCTTGGGGCTTCTGGTGATCAACCTGTCCATGTCCCTGCTTGAGGATTCCTATAAAGACATGGAGGGCTCAGACAAACGTTTCTACTACTGTGACGAGGATTTTGAGCTCATTGGCACAGAGGAAGAGATTCCCGAGATACAGCAAGTAAAAGGTATTGATACGCCCTACCATCAGATAACCACCGGTTCCTTTGGTAATGAAAAGGTGATCTCCTATTATCAAATACCCAATACCCCCCTAATCATTACAGGAATAGAGGACATGTCCTACATAAGGTTCATTCCTTCCGAGACGGCTTGGATTATAGTATTCTTGGTGGTTCTCACCTTATTCGCACTGATTCTCATAGGGATATTTATCACGATTTATATTACCAATCCCATTGAAAGACTGGTTCAGTCCATGGACAAATCCAAAAACGGCTGGCTCAAGAGAGTCAGTCTACCCCTTCCCAATGACGAAATCGGGCATTTAAAAAACAGCTATAACAATATGCTCATTGAGATCAACAAGCTCATCAATGAGTTGCTAGAAAAGGAAAAGAAAACCCAGAAGGCCGAGCTGAATGCTTTACAAGAACAGATCAAGCCCCATTTTCTTTATAATACCCTGGATACCATCGCCTACCTTGCCCTTCAGGAATCTTCGGAAAAAGTCTATGATGCCATAGAGACTCTGGGTAATTTTTACAGAAGATTCTTGAGCAAAGGCAGCTCAGAAATCCCCTTAAGGGAAGAAATCAACATTGTTAAAGATTATTTGAAATTGCAGAAGCTAAGGTATGAGGATATCTTCGACGATGAATACAACCTTGAGGAGGAAATGCTGAATATTAAAATTCCCAAACTTATTTTGCAGCCTCTCGTAGAGAATAGCCTCTACCATGGTGTCCGTCTCAAAGGAGAAAAATGCGTTATCCGGATATCGGCCAGCCGGAGAGAGGATATGCTTTTAATCAGAGTCTATGACAATGGTGTTGGTATGAATCAGCAGCAGCTCCGCCAAATCATGTTGGATAACAATAGAAGCTTTGGGTTTAAGGGGACTATTGAAAGAATTCAGTATTACTACGGCAGGGAAGACGTCTACGAGATTGTCAGCCAAGAGGGGCTTTATACGGAAGTAACGATCAAAATTCCATTATAGGAGGCTTTTTCATGTATAAGGTAATGATTATTGACGATGAGAGAGCTATCAGGAATTTGCTTAAAATCACCATTCAAAATCAGGAGCTCGAGCTGGAGATCACCGGTGAGGCCTCCAGCGGAATAGAAGCCATTAATACAATAGACTCTGTTAAACCGGATATTGCCTTCGTGGATATCCGTATGCCCTTTATGGACGGTATCGAATTCAGCAAGCTGGCCATAACGCGTTATCCCAAGCTAAAGATCATCATATTGACGGCCTATGATGATTTTGAATATGCCAGAAGCTGCATTGGTATTGGGATCAGTGCCTATCTACTGAAGCCCATATCAAGAACGGAGATCCGGGATACGCTGCTGAAGGTCATTGAGCAGCTACAGTCAGAATGCCCTGTGGAGGATGAGGATATTCTAAAGGAGAATAATTGCTCCATCACAAAAATTAAAGAATATATCTCAAAAAACTATATGGAGCCTGATATCAACCTGACGTCTATAGCCCAACAATTTTGTTTTAACACCTGCTATCTGAGCCGGATGTTTAAGCAAAAAACCGGAATGGGCCTCAGTGATTATCTTATGAAATGCAGGATGGAAAAAGCCATTGTCTATGCCAAAAAAGGGATGCTCATGTATCTTACGGCCAAGGAGGTGGGGATTCCCGATCCCAATTATTTCAGCAAGTGCTTTAAAAAATATACGGGAAAGCTCTATTCCGAGTATTCAAGGAGTGATCAAGCTTAAGCATAACAAACTGATAATAGCTCTAAAGTCTGTTAGACCCTTGCTATGGGGTTTAGAAGGGAACGTCTTGGCGTTCTTTTTTTGCGTCCGCAAAAAAAGTTCATCATTTATTGTAAAGTTAGCTTGACGTTTAATGTAAAGTATACTATACTAAAAATGTAAAGTTTACTTTACGATAAATGAAAAGGAGTTTAAAGTAAAATGAAAAAGAATAATGTATTTCTTGCAGTTGGATTACTTATGATTGCCTTTACCTTGATGGCAAAACAATTTATTGCCGGCTACCCTCATTTTCTGCAAGGCATAGGCCTGGGACTGGGGTTGATTTTGGAAATTATAGGGTGCTATTTAAGCCGTTATGATATGCCTGAATGGATGAAAAAGAAAAACCTTTGGATAAAAAAGCACCTGTTACACCGTGTCTGATGAGCTTCCAATGAACCTGGGCCGATACCATAAAAACGATGGGAAAGGCTCAAATATTTGTAGGCATGGCGCACATTGGTAGAGGCAGGTGATTATATGAAAAACCGTATTCAAGATCTTCGTAAGGAGCGACGGATTACACAGGAGGAACTGGCGACGGCGGTGGAAGTCACCCGGCAGACCATCATTTCCCTGGAGAATGGCAAATATAATGCATCCCTTCAACTGGCCCATAAGATCGCTGTTTATTTTGGGAAAACCATCGAGGAAGTATTTATTTTTGAGGAGGAGTAGTCAATGCTTATTAATATGCTGGTTTCTGATTCTAAGAAGAGAGTCAAGGTAATGACTTGGGTGGGTCTTGTAATGTTCGTCGGTGGAGCGATAGCCCTTTTACTTTCCTTTACGGACACCCTTCAGGGGACTTTTATGGGGGGCTTCTATGGTGGGCTAGGTGCCGTCATGATGGTAATTGGCTCAACACTAATCGTTGTTTTCAGGCTTGTGTTGAAAAATCCTGAACGTAGGAAAAAGGTTGAGATTAAAGGAAAGGATGAAAGAAATCACTTTATCATCCAAAAGGCAGCCACGATCACTTTTTTTGCCATGATCTTTCTTCTATTTACAGCAATGCTGATTGTTGGGTCCACGAATTCCACCATTTTCACCACCCTTCTTATCGTTTTCGGGACTCAAGGGGGGATCTTTTTTCTTCTTCTGGTGATACTTCGGCTGTTCAATTAGGATACTTGCAGATACGGATTATCTTTTAGCTGGACTCATGGAATATTTTTTTCTTGCAGAATGCCGCTCTATTTTATATAATCAATTACAATTGAATAGTACATGATGGTGCATATCCATGCATAATAGGGAATCCGGTGAAATACCGGGACTGTCCCAGCAACCGTGAAGCAGACAAAACGGCTAATACCACTAAGTTTTTTGCGAAGCAAAAAACTCGGGAAGGTGCCGCGGAGGATGAAGCCAAGTCGGTAGACCTGCCAACATGTAAGGTTTTCTTCTGGGGTTTAAGAGTTAGAGTCGTACAGGCATGTTCTTTGCTATGCTTTTTACCCCGCTTTATTTAAGCGGGGTTTTTTAGTTGTAAAGGCCTAAAAAACTGGACCCCAAATGATTAGGTTAGGAGAATTTACAATGAAAAGACTGGTTACATTAATTCTTGCTCTGGCTCTTGTGCTCACTATGGCTGGGTGTGTTACTCCCAATGTCGCTACCCCTACGCCTAAGCCCCCTGCTCAGATCACCGACAGCAGGGGAAATGAGGTAAACTTTGATACCCCTCCTCAAAAAATCATCTCACTGGCTCCTGCCAATACAGAAATCCTCTATGCTCTGGGTGTGGGAGATAAGGTGATTGCCGTCAGTGAATACTGCAACTATCCTGAGGACGCTCGGAACAAACAAAAGCTTCCCACCGGTGAGAATCTTAATATTGAAGCGGTGATTGCACTAAAGCCAGAGGCAGCCTTTATAGGCAAGATGTCGGTTATGGATGATCAGATCAAGCAATTAGAGGATGCAGGTATCAAGATCGTGGTCACCGAGGCCAATAGCATCTCCGAGACCTACCAGGTCATCAGGCTTATTGGAAAAGTAGTGGACAAGGAAAAAGAAGCCGACCAGATGGTAGTGGATATGGAAAAGGGTTTTGAGGCCATCCGTGCCCAGGTGAAAGGAAATACCCCAAAAAGCATCTATGTAGAGGTATCCCCCCTTCAATACGGGCTGTGGTCCTGTGGGAAAAATACCTTTATCCAAGAGCTTATAGAGATCGTTGGCGCCACAAATATCTTTGCTGATATAGAAGGATGGGCGGCAGTCTCTGAGGAGCAGATCCTATCCCGGAACCCTGACATTATTCTTACCACAGCCAGTCCCTTGACCGGGATTGATGACCCTGTTGGGGATATTACCTCCCGCAGCCAGTGGGATACCCTGGAGGCTGTAAAGAACAACAAGGTTATTATGCTGGACTCTGATATGATTTCCAGGCCGGGCCCACGCCTTCTGGAAGCGGCTAAGAACATGGTGAAGGCCATCTACTAACGCAACGACGAAAAGCCAAGGAGTTCTTCATGAACCGTTTACAAAAGCCAGCCATAAAGAACGGAAGCTTTGCCCTCTTATCCGGGTGTGGTATCACCCTGTTTATCCTGACCCTTTTTTTGGCGGTATCGGTGGGAAGCATCGGTGTCTCGGTAAGAGAGACCCTTGATCTACTGATAGACTTGCTCTTGGGGAGTAAAGAGGGAACGGCTGCTACTGATAGCCTTGCGGCCATCGTATTTCATATACGCTTACCGCGTGTCATTCTGGCGGCCTTGGTGGGAGCAGCCCTTTCCGTTGCAGGTGTGGCGATGCAAGGCCTATTAAAAAACCCTCTGGCCGATGGCTCTACTCTGGGTATTACCTCAGGAGGGGCATTAGGAGCTGTTTTGTCCATTGTTTTTGGAATTAGCCTTCCCCTCTTTTCCCAAGCAGCACTGGCTCTTATGAGTATTTTATTTTCCTTTCTTTCCCTGGCCTTTATTCTCAGCCTCTCCTATAAAATAGATTACAGCCTCTCCACCCAGACCATCATACTGACCGGTGTGATCTTTTCCATGCTGGCCGGAAGCCTGACCAGCCTTTTGGTTTCATTCTCTGGGAACAGCCTGAAGCAGGTGGTCTTTTGGTCCATGGGCTCGTTTGCAGGACGGGGTTGGGCTCATGTCCTCCTGATGCTTCCTTTCTTCGGCGTGGGCATGGTGGCCCTTTGCTGCTCAGCCAAGGAGTTAAATGCTTTTTCACTCGGTGAAGAGCAGGCTCGGTATATTGGGGTGAATACTAAGAGGACAAAGCTCTGGATTCTTGTTATGGTTTCGGTTTTGGTGGGTATTTCAGTGGCCGTCAGCGGAACTATCGGCTTTGTCGGCCTGGTCATCCCGCATATTACCAGGCTTCTGACAGGCCCGGACCATCGAAAGCTGATTCCTCTTTCGGCGCTCTTCGGTGCCACCTTCCTCATGCTTACAGACCTTGCCGCACGGACCCTGTTTTCTCCTGCAGAATTACCTATTGGTGTGGTTACCTCTTTTGTGGGGGCCATCCTGTTTATTTATATTTTTTATACCCAAAACCATAAAAAGGCTAAAGGAATCTGATATGTTAGCACTTAACAGCGTAAGCGTAATATTGGACAATAAAAGGATTGTGGACCGTGTTTCCTTTGAACTTAAGGAGAATGACCTAGCCATGGTTATCGGGCCAAACGGTGCGGGTAAGACAACCTTGATTAAAGCCATCATGGGAATAGTACCCTATGACGGTACCATTCTTCTGGAAGGAAAGCCCTTGTCCTCCATGAAACCACGGCTGTTGGCTCAAAAAATAGGTGTACTGACGCAAAAGCATCAGCCACAGTTTGCCCACACTGTCTATGATGTGGTTAGCATGGGAAGGTATGCCTATTTGGGAGGATTTTTAGGGAAACTTGGCCCGAAAGACAAGGAGAAAATACAGGAGGCACTTTACCTGACGGGGATGGAAGACTTTCAGCATCAATCGGTTCTCACCCTTTCGGGGGGAGAGCTTCAGAGAGTTTTTTTAGCCCAGCTTTTTGCCCAGGACCCTCAAATGCTCATTCTGGATGAGCCCACCAACCATTTGGATCTTCAGTATCAGATTTCTCTGTTTGATATGATAAAGAAATGGTCCAAGGAAAAGGGCCGTGCTGTCCTGGCTGTTGTCCATGACCTGAATATGGCCTATACCTATGGCAATAAGGCCCTGATGATGGATTGTGGAAGAGCATATGCCCAGGGGGAGGTTGAGGAGGTTCTCAGCCGGGATAACCTGAGGGCGGTTTATAGGGTGGATGTGGCGCAATGGATGCAAAACCTTTTACACCATTGGACCTGAGCCTAAGGCGTAAAAAGGGAGCGCCCGTTGGTGCCAATAAGGGTGGAATACCAGTAGCCCGAGTCCTTGATAATGCGTTTCTGCGTCTGAAAATCCACATGGATGATGCCGAAACGTTTATCATAGCCGTAGGCCCATTCAAAATTATCCAGCAGGGACCAATGCATAAAGGCCCGGACATCAATACCTTCTTGTAAGGCCCTATTGAGCTGCAATAAATAACGGGTGAGAAAATCAATGCGTTGGGGATCGTGAACCTTCCCGTCTAGGAAAACCCAATCCTGATTGGCCAACCCGTTCTCAGTGATATAAATAGGGGTTTTGTATCGTTCGTAGAAGAAGCGTGGCCCCCAGTAAAGCCCCTCCGGGGTTACAGGCCAGCCCATATTGCTTTTGGGCATGCCTTTGATGAGAAAATTGGGAACGGCCTCCGGACCCTCTTTTCCCATGCGCACCCTCCCCGATTGGTAGATATTGAGCCCTAAAAAATCAAGGGGCTGGCAGATAATCTTCATATCGTCGGGACTTATGTCAGGCAGAATCGGGGCAAATATCTCTTCATAGCCTTCGGGATACCTGCCCAGCAATAAGGGATCAAACCAAAGTCCCATGTTCCACAGATCACCACCGTCACCTTTCAGGCAGAACATGGCCTGCCGGGCGGCTTCAATATCCCCGGGGTCTTCGGTATGAGGAATAGCGGGTGATCCCACCATGGCAATGCCTATCTGAGGATTTATTTTAGCACAGCTCCGCAACGCAAGAACTGAACGCCCATGAGCCAGATAGATGTTGTGGAGAATTTTTAGGATGTCCCGGTCAGGTAGCTTGAGGCCGGGAGCATGATAGCCGGTTTTATGACCCAGCATGACATGACAGAAGGGCTCGTTGAGGGTCATCCAATGGGATACCCGATCCGAGAGCCTGTCAGCGATTATTCGGGTATATTCCTCGAACCATACAGGGCTTTCCTCCTGGAGCCAGCCACCCTTGTCCATTAAGGCCTGAGGAAAATCCCAGTGAAAAAGCGTCACGTGAGGAGTGATTTTTTTCTCCAAAAGGCTGTCAACGAGCCGATCGTAAAAATCCAATCCCTTCTGATTAACTGAACCTATACCCTCGGGAAGAACCCTGGGCCAACTGATGGACAAGCGGTAGGCTGGTATGTTTAACTGATCCATCAAATGGATATCCTCCTTGAAGCGATGATAATGGTCACAGGCACTGTCACCGTTATCACCGTTATGGATGGTCCCTTCCTTTTTGCAGAACTGATCCCAGACGCTGGGCCCCTTGCCGTCATCATAAGCAGCGCCTTCGATTTGGTAGGAAGAGGCAGCGGCGCCCCAGATGAAATTCTTGGGAAAATGTGAATCTCTCATATGCTTCACCTTGTACTCCATAATGAGTTCTATTATACTTAATGATGTTCTTGCGGAAAATGGATTTTCTTCCGACTACTTTCAAAATCCTCCGAAGATTTGGAGAAGGACAATGGAGCATTATTTTACAGAAAACCCCCAATCAGAGATCAGGGAAAGCCACTTTAGTTATGAAATAAATGGAAACGAGCTTAGGTTTGTTTCAGTGAGCGGTGTTTTTGCTTTTGGCCAAAGAGTGGACAAGGCCTCGGAGCTTCTTATCGAAAGCTTCAGGCCCTCCGGTGCAAGTGCCTTTATTCTGGACGTAGGCTGCGGCTTTGGCCCCATCTCCCTGTTTATTAAAAAGCGCTATCCCCATCTTCAGGTGACCGGACTGGATATTAATGAGCGGGCTGTGGCCTATGCTCAGAAAAATAGGGAACTCAATCACCTTGATGTGGAGATTATTAAGAGTAACCTCTATGACAAGGTGAGGGATAGATGCTTTGGAGACATTGTTTCCAACCCGCCCATCGCTGCGGGAAAAGCTATGAATACCCGTCTGATTTTTGAAGCCAAAGAGCTTCTGGAGAACAAGGGTGCCCTGTGGCTAGTAGCCTACCATAACAAGGGGGGAGAAACCCTAAAAAAGATCATGAAGGAATGCTTCGGCAATGTGGAGGATCGAGAAAAAAGCGGGGGAGTCCGTGTTTATCGGTCGGTCAATAATGGTGAAAACTAGAATGATTAAACCTTTGAAGGCTACCCCATGAACGGGGCGTTGAGGTCATCCATTTTCCCCTTTAAAAGCAAGTATTCTGTGAAACAGTTAAGCGAAGACAGGTGGTCACTCTAGTATTCGAAGGATAAGTCCCTGTAAATATTAAAAGCTGGCTTGACACGAAAAAGGTGCAGTGATAAAATAATTTAGCGTGCGAACGTTTCCGTTTGCATGTTTTTGTGTTGTGGCATTTTGTGAGCTTAACACACATGCTGGAGGATTCAAAGTGTTGGAGTTGCTGAAACGAAAAGATAAGGTTGTTGGAGTAAAACAAACCAAGAAAGCAGCCGAACAGGGTAGACTAGAAGCTGTGTTCATAGCCTATGATGCGGACCAAAGAATTGTCGGACAGGTTAAACAGTTTTGTGAGGAAAACCAGATTGCCGTTTATAGCACCGAGTCCATGAAACTGCTCGGTAAGGCGGCGGGTATTGATGTGGGTGCCTCAGTTGTAGGAGTTGTCAAGTCCTGACGGGATTAACGCAAAAGCGTTAATTATAAATGATTATTATCAAGGAGGTGAAATAAGGATGCCAACCTTTAACCAGTTGGTCAGAAAGAGCAGAGAGAAAGTTGAATACAAATCTACTGCTCCGGCACTTCAAACAGGAATGAACACCCTGAAGAAGAAGTCAATCGACTTAAGCTCTCCCCAGAAGAGAGGCGTTTGCACCGTCGTTAAGACCATTACGCCTAAGAAGCCTAACTCAGCTCTTCGTAAGGTTGCAAGAGTACGTTTGACAAATGGTATTGAAGTTACTGCTTACATTCCCGGTATCGGCCACAATCTCCAGGAGCACAGTGTTGTTCTTATAAGAGGCGGTCGTGTTAAGGACCTTCCTGGTGTAAGATACCATATTATTCGTGGTACACTTGACACCGCAGGCGTTAACAACCGTAAGCAGAGCCGTTCCAAGTATGGTGCAAAACGCGCCAAGAAAAAGTAAGATTTTCTATTGAGGATCTTAGATTCATTGATGCAGGACGAATCGACGTGCTAGACGTTGTTATCATATAGATTGTAACGTTTTGCACTGACGAGCCCGAGAAAAAGGTGTGCTTCCTCATGCTTGAAGCATGAGTGGAAGTCTTGGCTAGGCCGGGATGCTAATACGCACACGCTTTGCTTTGTAAAGCTAAGGGGCCGAGTACCTGTGATACCGGGCGAGATTAAGCCCGCAGTTATCATGCAAAGGAGGGAAGAATAGTGCCAAGAAGAGGACATGTACCCAAGAGAGACGTACTTGCCGATCCTATCTATAACGATAAGACTGTTACCAGACTTATCAACAATATTATGCTGGACGGTAAGAAAGGTGTTGCACAAAGAATTGTTTATGATGCGTTCAATATCATAAAGGAGAAAACCGGAAAGAATCCCCTTGAGGTTTTTGAACTGGCAATGAACAATATTATGCCCGTACTCGAGGTTAAAGCCAGAAGAGTCGGTGGTGCAACCTATCAGGTTCCTATGGAAGTAAGACCTGCAAGAAAACAGGCTTTGGGCCTGCGTTGGCTGACCGGATACGCTAGGAAAAGAAGTGAGCGTACCATGTCAGAAAGACTTGCCGGTGAGATCATGGATGCAACCAATAGTTTGGGAGCAGCCGTGAAGAAGAAGGATGACACCCATAAGATGGCAGAGGCCAACAAGGCTTTTGCAAACTACAGGTGGTAATTTTAATCGCAGCAAACAATGCAATATTACATCGAAAGGAGGGTATCGATGCCCAGAGAATTCAGCCTGGAAAACACACGAAACATCGGTATTATGGCACACATCGACGCAGGTAAAACAACCACCACGGAAAGAATTTTGTTCTATACTGGTCGTACCCACAAGATCGGTGAAACACATGAAGGTTCGGCAACCATGGACTGGATGGAGCAGGAACAGGAAAGAGGTATTACCATTACTTCCGCTGCAACCACTGCTCAATGGAAACATTGCCGTATTAACATTATAGACACACCTGGACATGTTGACTTTACAGTTGAAGTTGAACGTTCCTTGCGCGTGCTCGACGGATCAATCACGCTCTTCTGTGCGAAGGGCGGTGTTGAGCCCCAGTCGGAAACCGTTTGGAGACAGGCCGATAAATACGGAGTACCGCGTATTGCCCATGTCAATAAAATGGACATTATGGGTGCGGACTTTTTTAGGTGTGTGCAGATGATGAAGGATAGGCTGCATGCCAATGCAGTACCCATTCAGCTTCCTATTGGTAAGGAAGATCATTTTGCTGGCATCATCGACCTTGTTAAAAATAAGGCCTACTATTACAGAGATGACCTTGGAAAAGTTATTGACGAGCTTGAGATCCCTGAGGATATGAAGGAGCTCGCAGAGGAATACCGTTTCAAGTTGGTTGAAGCTGTTGCCGAACTCGACGAGGAGCTCTTGAACAAGTATCTTGAGGGTGAGGAACTCACTCTTGAGGAGCTCAAGAAGGGTATTCGTGTAGCAACCATAGCCAATAAGATCATTCCTGTAACCTGTGGTTCATCCTACAAAAACAAAGGCGTACAACGCTTATTGGATTGTATCGTGGACTACATGCCGTCTCCTCTTGACATCCCTGATATCAAGGGTGTAAAAGTTGATTCCGACGAAGAGGATACCAGACCCACCTCTGACAACGCACCATTTGCGGCTCTGGCCTTTAAGATTATGACCGATCCCTATGTAGGAAGACTCTCCTTCTTCCGAGTATATTCAGGAACACTGGACGCTGGTTCATATGTCCTGAACGCTACAAAGAACAAGCGCGAGAGAATCGGTCGAATTCTGCAGATGCATGCCAATGACCGTAAGGATATCGAGAAGGTTTATTCCGGAGACATTGCCGCAGCAGTGGGCCTTAAGAATACGACCACCGGCGATACACTCTGTGATGAGAATCAGCCTATTATTCTCGAATCCATGGAGTTCCCGGAGCCTGTTATCAATGTGGCTATTGAACCCAAGACCAAAGCAGGACAGGAGAAGATGGGTATTGCCCTTCAGAAGCTTGCTGAAGAAGACCCAACCTTCCGTGTATATACTGATCAGGAAACTGGGCAAACCATCATTGCAGGTATGGGTGAGCTTCACCTGGAAATCATTGTTGACCGTATGTTGAGAGAGTTCAAGGTTGAGGCCAATGTAGGTAAGCCCCAGGTTTCTTACAAGGAAACCATCCGTAAGGCTGTTAAGGCCGAAGGAAAGTTCGTTCGTCAATCGGGTGGTAAGGGTCAATACGGCCACTGTGTGATCGAAGTTGAACCCCTTGAACCCGGTAAGGGCTATGAATTCGTTAATAAGATCGTGGGTGGTGTGGTTCCCAAGGAATACATCCCTGCTATCGACAACGGTATTCGTGATGCCATGAACAGCGGTGTGGTTGCCGGTTATCAGGTGCTTGACCTTAAGGTTACCCTGATTGACGGTTCCTACCATGAAGTTGACTCTTCAGAAATGGCCTTTAAGGTTGCCGGATCCATGGCGATTAAAGAAGCTATGAGAAAGGCAGATCCTGTACTTCTCGAGCCAATCATGAAAGTTGACGTCACCACCCCCGATGATTACATGGGCGATGTTATGGGCGACCTTAACTCCCGCCGTGGCCGCATTGAGGGTATGGATGCTATTTCAGGCGCACAGAACATTCATTCCTTCGTTCCCCTGTCCGAGATGTTCGGATACGCTACTGACCTTCGTTCAAGCACACAGGGTCGCGCAACCTATACCATGACGCCCTCTCACTATGAACAGGTTCCCAAGAGCGTGCAGGAACAAATTGCCGAAGGCAGAAAGCCTAAGGCATAACCCAGTGAAGCTATTGCTTTAAATATTCAATCATTATATAATTTTGAATCATCAGTGATTCAAATGAAGGAGGTTTATTCTCAAATGGCAAAGGCAAAATTTGAACGTAACAAGCCCCACGTAAACATTGGTACAATTGGTCACGTTGACCATGGTAAGACCTCTCTTACCGCTGCTATCACCAAGGTTCTCGCTATGGCGGATACTACCATCGAGTTCAAGGCTTATGATGCTATCGACTCAGCTCCTGAAGAAAAGGCACGTGGTATCACCATCAACACCGCTCACGTTGAGTATCAGACCGCTAATCGTCACTATGCTCACGTTGACTGCCCTGGCCATGCTGACTATGTTAAGAACATGATCACTGGTGCAGCTCAGATGGACGGTGCTATCCTCGTTGTTTCCGCTGCTGATGGTCCCATGCCTCAGACTCGTGAACACATTCTCCTCGCTGGTCAGGTTGGCGTTCCTAAGATCGTTGTATTCCTGAACAAGTGCGATATGGTTGACGACGATGAACTCATCGAGCTCGTTGAAATGGAATTAAGAGAACTTTTAAGCACCTATGATTTCGACGGTGATAACACACCTTTCGTCAGAGGTTCTGCTCTTAATGTTCTTGAAAGCAGCTCCAAGGATCCTAACGCTCCTGAATATGCTTGCATTCATGAGCTCATGAAGAATGTTGACGAATACATTCCTACCCCTGCTCGTCCTACTGATATGCCTTTCTTGATGCCTGTAGAAGACGTATTCACCATCACTGGTCGTGGTACTGTTGCTACTGGTAGAGTTGAAAGAGGCGTAGTTAAGGTTGGCGACGAAGTTGAAATCGTTGGTTTGATGGATGCTCCCAAGAAGACCACCGTTACCGGCGTTGAAATGTTCCGTAAGCTCCTTGATCAGGCAGTTGCCGGCGACAACATCGGCGCTCTTCTCCGTGGTGTTCAGAGAACAGATATCGAAAGAGGACAGGTTCTGGCTAAGCCCGGTTCCATTACTCCTCATACCAAGTTTACCGCTCAGGTATACGTTTTGACCGCTGCAGAAGGTGGCCGTTCAAAGCCTTTCTTCTCCGGTTACAGACCTCAGTTCTATTTCAGAACCACCGACGTTACAGGTAACATCAAGCTCCCCGAAGGTGTTGAGATGTGTATGCCTGGTGACAACGTTATCATGGAAATCGAACTGATCACTCCTATTGCTATGGAAAAGGGTCTTAAGCTCGCTATCCGTGAAGGTGGCAGAACTGTTGGATCAGGTTCCGTTGTTGAAGTTTTGAAGTAATTTGAAACTCACTGTTTTCTATAGTAAGGGACTGTCTTGCAAAAGACAGTCCCTTTTTTGATTGGACATTCTTTTTTTGAAGGCTATTCTACCTTAAAAATAACGGTTCATATCTACATTTGAAAATAAGGACTGGTAACGCGGTTTTCTTAAGTGATATCAAGGGTATATCAAATATAAACAATAAGAGTTAAAATATATAAAAGCTTACTAACACTGTGAAATGGTAAAAGAAACATTTGAAAAGGGAGGTGGTCACCTTTATAATGGTACTAGCTGATAACGCAAGAGGCCTTACGGGTATGAAAGGATGATTAGCATGCCGAAGACCATAAAGAATGACATGATTCGCAATATGCCTATGCTGCCCTTAAGGGGCATTGTAGTTTACCCCTATATGATTCTTCATTTTGATGTGGGGCGTTTAAAGTCCATCAAGGCGATAGAAGAAGCGATGCTCAAAGAGCAGCTTATCTTTCTGGCCGCACAGAAGGACCCCAACATGGAAGATCCCAAATTTGACGAAATTAATGTTTACGGTACCATCGCAAGGATTAAGCAGCTATTAAGGCTCCCCGGAGATACCATTCGTGTATTGGTTGAGGGGATTGATCGAGCAAAAATCGTAAACTTTATTCAGGATGACCCCTACTACCAAGTGGATATTATGGAGCTTAAAAAGGTTTCACTCCTGAATACAAAAGCAGATAACCAAGCACTTGCCAGACAGGTCATCGAACATTTTGAAAAGTACGCCAAGCTATCAGGGAAGATTTCCCCCGATGCGACGCTTTCCATTACCAACATTGATGATTTGACTCGCCTGCCGGATGTGATCGCCTCTAATCTGGGCATATCCATTGAACTTAAGCAGAACATCCTGGAGGAGCTGTCTCCAAAGAGGCGTTTGACTAAGCTTCTGGATATACTGGCCAATGAGAATGAAATTCTTGAAATAGAGAAGAACATCACCACCAAGGTGCGTCAACAGATTGATAAAAACCAGAAGGAATACTATCTTCGTGAGCAGTTGAAGGCTATCCAGAAGGAACTGGGAGATGCCTCCGACCTGGCCACCGAGATTGAGGAATACCGGGACAAGATTGACGAGGCCCAGCTTCCCGAGGAAGTAAAGAAAAAAGCAAACAAGGAATTAGACAGATTATCCCGTATGCACTCCTCATCGGCTGAAAGCGGCGTTATCAGAACCTATTTGGATATTATTACTGAGATCCCATGGAACAAAAAAACTGAGGAGAAGCTGGATATTAAGCATGCTGCCGAAATTCTGGACAGAGACCATTTTGGCCTGGAAAAGGTCAAGGAAAGGATTCTTGAATATTTGGCGGTTCGTAAAATGAAGAATGGCCTTCATGGCCCCATAATTTGTTTTGCAGGGCCTCCCGGCGTGGGGAAAACCTCCATTGCCAAATCCATTGCCGAAGCCCTCAACCGTAACTATGTCAGAATGTCCTTAGGCGGCGTACGTGATGAGGCTGAGATCAGAGGCCATCGCAGAACCTATGTGGGCTCCATGCCTGGCCGTATTATTAATGCCCTCCGACAGGCAGGCTCAGCTAATCCTCTGATCCTTCTGGATGAGATCGATAAAATGTCGGGGGACTATAAAGGGGATCCTGCTTCTGCCATGCTGGAGGTGCTGGATGCCGAACAGAATAAGGATTTCAGGGATCATTACCTGGAACTGCCCTTTGATCTGTCGGATGTCATGTTTCTCACCACCGCCAACTATAAGGAGGCCATCCCAAGGCCGCTTCTGGATCGTATGGAGGTTATCGACCTCACCGGCTATACTGAGGATGAGAAGACCAGTATTGCCTCACGGTACCTGATTCCAAAGCAACTGGTGCTTCATGGTGTGGAGCCTTCACTGATACGCTTTGATGAGTCGGCTATCCGTGAGATTATTATTCACTATACCCGTGAGGCAGGGGTCAGAACCCTTGAACGTCAGGTGGCTACGGTTATCCGTAAGGCTACTAAGCTAATTGTCACAGGGGAGAAAAAGAGTATCCGTATTACTCAGAGAAGCATTAAGGGCTTCCTTGGGGCGCAAAAATTCCTCTATGACAAGACTAACGAGCAGGATGAGATCGGTATTGTAAGAGGCCTTGCCTGGACGCCTGTGGGAGGGGACACCATGCCTATTGAGGTCAATCTCATGCATGGCGATGGTGGTCTTGAACTGACGGGTCAGTTGGGTGATGTGATGAAGGAATCCGCACGGATTGCCAGGAGCTATATTCGTTCAGTGGCCGATGAATACGGCATTGATTCGGACTTCCATAAAAAGTTTGACATGCATATACATGTTCCTGAGGGAGCCATTCCAAAGGATGGGCCTTCTGCTGGAATTACCTTGGCAACGGCCATGATCTCAGCCATTACCAAAATTCCTGCCCGTAAGAATGTGGCCATGACGGGTGAGATCACACTAAGGGGCAGGGTGCTTCCTATCGGCGGACTGAAGGAGAAGGTTCTTGCAGCTCATCGTGCCGGTGTGAATACCGTCCTCATTCCTTGGGAGAATAAAAAGGATATTGAAGAGATTCCTGAGAATGTGAGAAAAGCAGTGCGCCTGATTCCTGTGGCCCAGATGAGCGATGTCATCAAGTATGCATTGGTTCAGAAACCCACAAAGGCGAAGCCTCAGTGCCCCAAGGAGACGGTAGTTCTTGATCAGGCGGCTAATGAGGCGGCTGTGACTCTAGAACACTAAAAAATTAGGATGGACGTTTTAGTTTATGCTATAATAATTGCAGGCTTTAAAAGCCTGCAATTTTTTTAAGTAGCCAGGGAGAACCGATGAAGGAAAAGGGCCCCCCGCTACCGGGACATTTTTAGGCAAATCATGAGGAAGGTTGCGGTTTATAACCATAAAAAAGGATCGTAAAGCGCTTAGGAGGGAAAATGCTGACAGTCAAGAACGCAAAAATTTTAACCATGGCCGGAGTAGACTATCCTTTGGGCTATATTAGCTGCAGGGATGGCATCATCACGGCCATTGGGCCTATGGACATCATGCCCGAGCCTTTAAAAACGGATACCGTAATCGATGCTAAAGGGAAGACCCTACTGCCTGGTTTGATAGACAGCCATAGCCATATCGGTGTTGTAGAGGATGCGGTAGGCTTTGAGGGGGATGATGTCAATGAGATGACCGATCCTGTCACACCCCACTTGAGGGCCATTGATGGAATCTACCATGCAGACCGGGCGTTTGAAGAGGCACGCCAGAATGGCATTACCACCGTTATTACCGGACCCGGGAGTGCCAATGTAATCGGAGGGCAGTTTGCGGCCCTTAAAACCTATGGGCGGACTGTTGATGAAATGGTCATTAAAGCGCCCTGTGCCATGAAAATAGCCTTTGGTGAAAATCCCAAAACCGTTTATCATGAGAAGCATCAGGCGCCGGCAACCCGTATGGCCACTGCGGCTCTCTTAAGAGAGCAGCTGTTTAAAGCCAAGGAGTATCTGGAGGCGCTTAACGAATATGAGGAAGATAAAGAGGAAAATGACCGTCCTGAGTTTGACATGAAGCTCCATGCCCTGGTTCCCGTCATTAAAGGGGAATTGGTGGTCAAGGCTCATGCCCACAGGGCGGATGATATTATAACCGCCATTCGCATTGCCCAGGAGTTCAAACTGGATATGACACTGGATCACTGTACCGAAGGCTGGATGATTGCGGATGTTCTCAAGGAATATGGCTATGACGTGATTCTGGGGCCTCTCTTAACGGATCGGTCCAAGATTGAGTTGCGTAATCAAACCCTTAGGGCACCGGGGTTACTTGCCGAGGCGGGGATCAACGTGGCCATCATGAGCGACCACCCTTGTGTTCCAAGCCAACACCTTATGCTATGTGCCGCCCTTGCGGTTCGGGAAGGAATGCGTGAGGAGGATGCCCTAAAAGCCATTACGATTCATGCGGCCAGAAGTGTTCGCCTTGAGAAGCGTATCGGAAGCCTGGAAGTCGGGAAGGATGCAGATATGGTGCTCTATGAGGGTCATCCCTTCGACTATACGGGCAAGGTCTGTATGACCTTTATCAATGGGCGTCCAGTCTATGAAAGACAAGAAGGATAATCAGCATGGGCAAAGATATCCAGACCTTTATCACCCGCTCTGAAGCGGAGACCCTTGCCTTGGGTCAGAAAATTGGACAGGCCCTTGAACCAGGTACCGCCATCAGCCTTGAAGGGGATCTGGGCACGGGCAAAACGGCATTGACCAAGGGAATTGCACTGTCACTGGGGATTACGGAGCCCATTACCAGCCCCACCTTTACCCTTGTGAATACCTATGAAGGGACTATGACACTCCATCATTTTGATGTCTATCGTGTGGAGGATGCCGAGGAACTCTATACCATCGGGTGGGAGGAGTATTTTTCCGAGGAGACCATAACGGTGGTGGAATGGGGGAATTTGTTCCCGGAGCTTCTTCCTCCTGAAACCCTGCATATCAAACTCTCCCGCCAAGGGAATGATTCTGAAAGCCGTATCATTACCATTGAAAGGCAGGTTATGTAATATGCTCACTCTGGCCATTGATACTTCTTGCCTCACCGCCTCCTGTGCTATCTGCGAAGAGGGTAAGGTTCTTGGGGAAATAACCATCCAGAATGGGAAAACCCATTCCCAAAAAATAATTCCCATGGCTAAAAGCCTCCTTGACCTCTTGGACAAGGATTTCAAGGACATGGATCTCTTTGCCGCCTCCATAGGGCCGGGATCCTTTACAGGGCTGAGAATTGGTGTGGTCACGGTTAAAGGGCTGGCATACTCCCTTAAAAGGCCTGTTTGTGGTATTCCCACCCTTGATGCCCTGGCTTATTCGGTGCCTGATTTCACGGGACTGATTATCCCCATGCTGGATGCTAGGAATAATCAGGTGTTTACGGCTGCCTACCATAAGGAGCAGCAAACCCTCCATAAGGTTTGGCCTGACAGGGGCCTGACCCTTGACGAGCTAATGGAACACATGGGAGCCTCAGAAGAAAGGGTGATGGTTCTGGGAGATGCCGTTCCCCTTCACATTCAGCGGCTCAAAGAAGCCTTCAAGGAACGGATTGTTGAAGCGCCGCCCACTCTTTTCACTCCCAGAGCGGCAAGCTGTGCCATCTTAGCTGAAAAAGCCTATCTTAGCAATCAGGGTGTCAATGCCTTCGAGCTAGAACCCCTTTATTTACGGAAATCTCAAGCCGAGCGGATGAAAGACCTTTCTTCCGAAAATTGAACGAGGTATGTCATGACAGCCGAGCCGGTTATCAGACCCATGATACTTACTGATCTGGACCAGGTGATGGTGGTGGAGCATAAGAGCTTTACCCTGCCCTGGACAAGAAGAATGCTAGAGGATGAGCTGTTTAATTCCCAGGCCTACTATTTTGTGCTGGAAGTCTCAGGCCTAATATGCGGTTATGGGGGCTATTGGAAGATCCTTGATGAGGGGCATATCACCAATGTTGCCATACACAGCGATTATCGGAGAATGGGGTATGGGAGGCGTCTTTTGGGCGCTCTTATTGAACATGCCAAATCCATGGAAATCCGTGCCATGACACTGGAGGTGCGGGTAAGCAATCATGCGGCTATTGCGCTTTACCAGGCCTATGGTTTTGAATCTGCGGGAATACGTAAAAGGTACTATTCCGATAACCAAGAGGATGCCCTGATTATGTGGCTTAGTTTTGATACACCCTGAGGATTTTTCTTCTTTGGTCCTTTGGAGTAGCAAATCCACTTGTTGTTTCATATTTTTTCATAGTGGTAGATAGAATGGTATGAATCCATTTCGGAGGTGCGCTTATGGCGGTTACACCACTTCAGGCCGGAGCATTGAGAAGGAACTGTGATCCCTCGGTGTTTAAATTTCAGGATACTTCTTTGTTAACACCCTCCCGAGAGCTTATTGGCCAACAGCGGGCTTCCGAGGCAACGGATTTCGGTCTGGCCGTTCAACTGGACGGATATAATCTTTATATGGCGGGAGAGTCAGGGGAGGGCAAAACCCGTTATGCGCTGGAAAGTGCCCAGAAGCATGCCCGGCTGATGCCCATACCCGATGATTGGTGCTATGTCTATAATTTCGAGGACTCCAACCGTCCAAAGACCATTAATCTTCCGGCCGGCATGGGGCGTGAATTTAAAAAAGACATGGAGGATTTCGTCAAGGTCATTGAGCAGGAAATCGTCCGCGCCTTTGACGGAGAGGATTATGAGACCGAGCGCTCCAGGATTATCAAGGAATTTCGTGAGAAAAAAGACGAATATATTGTTGAACTCAGTGAATTGGCTTCAGAGCGTGGATTTAAGGTAAAGCTGGCCAACTCGGGGATCTATTTTATGCCTGTGATTGATGGAGAACCCATTAGCGAAGAGGACTTTAAGGCCCTTGACGAGGATGCCAAGATTGAGCTCTCCAAATCCTCCGAGGCACTTCAAAATGAAACCGCAGATATTATCCGGAAAATCCGGGAAATTGAAATGGAGGCCGAATTGGCCATCCGGGAATGGGAAAACCAGATTGCTCTTTATGCCGTGGGTATCCATATTGACGATCTAAAGCAGAAATACAGTCTGTATTCCTTTATTATCGAGTATCTGGATAAAGTGAAGGAAGATATCCTTGAAAATATCGAGCAACTTATTGGCAATGACTATTCGGCAGAGGATCAGCAGAACGCTCTCCTCCAGATGATGATGAAGCGGGGTGGGGAGGATAATCCCTATGACCGCTACAAGGTCAATCTCTTGGTGGATAACAGCCGCCTCCACGGTGCTCCTGTCATCGTGGACTATAATCCTACCTATTACAATCTCATGGGACGCTGTGAATACGAGAACGAATTTGGAACCATGACCACCGACTATACCATGATAAAGCCCGGGCTTTTTCATCAGGCCAATGGAGGATTTCTGATTCTTCAGGTGACGGATGTCCTGGCCAATCCCCAATCCTTCGAGGCCATCAAGCGCACCCTGAAAACCCGCCAGATTCTTATTGAGAATATCAAGGAACAAATGGGTCTTGTGGCGGTATCGGCGCTCAAGCCCGAGCCCATACCCATCAATGTGAAAATCATTTTGGTAGGAAGTGCTGAGATCTACCAGTTACTTTACAATTATGACCGGGATTTTAAAAAGTACTTTAAAATCAAGGCTGAATTTGATGAACAAATGGATTGGAACAATGATAATGTTCAGCGCTTGGCCCAATATATAGGGGCCTTCTGCAATAAAGAGGGGATCAATCATTTTGACAGGACAGGGGTCGCCGAGGTGGTTAATTATTCTTCCTGGGTGGTTCAGGATCAAAGGAAGCTGACAACGCGTTTTTCTGAGATCGTGAACATTCTTGGCGAAGCGGGAACCTGGTCAAGAATAGAGGGTAGCCCACTGGTCACCGAACGGCATGTGAAAAAGGCCATCCTTGAAAAAAGAAAGCGCTCCAACAAATATGACGAGGAGCTTTTGGAACTCATCCGGGAGGGTACACTTCTCATTGACACAGACGGATATGTGGTGGGACAGATCAATGGCCTGGCTGTTCTGGATTTAGGGGACTACACCTTTGGTAAACCCAATCGAATTACAGCGGCCACCTATATGGGGAAAAACGGGATTCTTGACATTGAACGGGAGGTGGAGACCGGAGGAACTACCCATTCCAAGGGTGTGCTGATCTTAAGCGGCTATATAGGGAAAAAATACGCCCAGGAAACGCCGTTGTCCCTGGCCGCAAGTATTTGCTTCGAACAGCTATACGGTGGTATTGAGGGCGATAGCGCTTCCTCTACCGAGCTTTTTGCCATTCTTTCGAGTCTGTCGGATCTCCCTATTTATCAGGGTGTTGCCGTAACAGGATCAGTCAATCAGCACGGCTTTATCCAGCCCATTGGGGGTGCAACCTTTAAAATAGAAGGCTTCTTTGAGATATGCAAAATCCATGGACTCAATGGCAAGCAAGGTGTTATAATACCTTATCAGAACGTAAGAAATCTGGTGCTTTCCGATGAGGTGGTTGAGGCTGTAGATAAGGGACTATTCCATATCTATCCCATCAAAACCGTGGATGAGGGAATTGAGATTCTCACTGGTGTAACAGCAGGGGAGCGTCTCCCCGACGGAACTTTTCCGGCAGGCTCAGTCAATGACAGAGTCTATAAGAAGCTACGGCGTTTTGCAGAGACTACGGCCAAGTTCCATACATCGGTATAAGCTTTAAGTAAACCACGGAGGGTATTATGAGTCTATTTGAGGCAGGTATGCTGCTCTGTTTTGGTGCGGCATGGCCCACATCCATAGTCAAATCACTGAAATCTCGATCTACCCAGGGGAAGAGTGTAACCTTTCTCTTTATCGTACTGGTCGGCTATGTTTTTGGTATTATACACAAGATTCTCTATAGTATGGATATTGTTTTGATATTTTATATTATCAATCTCATTATGGTCTCTACCGATACCTTGATTTACTTCAGAAACAAGAAGCTGGAAGCCGACGGTCGTGGTTCTCTTAACCCGGCCAAGGACAGAGAACAATGAATTTATCAGTCCTGAACCCATAAAGGAATCATCCTTAAAGAGCACTTTTGGGATGACTCTTTTTTTGTTTATAAAGGTACATCAACCGGCATAAGGCTATGATCTACGTCTTAGGGACAAACTCCATAAGACTAAGCATGGAATAGAACTATTGAGCTATTGACTCTGAATGGGGCAGAGAGTAATCTGTAGATGCAAAAAGAAACCCTGTCCCAATTAAGGTCTATTTTTCAGCGATATTATTATGAATCATGGATTATGGGGGTGTATGGTTTGAAGGAAAAGACGATTGATGTGACTTCTTTGGGGGAGCTATTAATTGATATGACTCCTCATGGAATCAGCCCGCAGGGTAATGCCCTACTAGAGGTGAATCCTGGTGGTGCGCCCTGCAATGTTCTGGCTATGGTCAGTAAGCTGGGCGGTAAAACCGCATTCATCGGGAAAGTGGGAGAGGACCAGTTTGGCAGACTTCTGGAAGAAGCCTTGAATGAGCAAAGCATCTTAACCGATGGCCTTGTCAAGGACATCCGCTATGCCACTACCCTGGCCTTTGTTCATCTGGATCAAAAAGGGGATCGTAGCTTTAGCTTTTGCAGAAAACCCGGTGCCGACATGATGCTGGAGAAACAGGATGTCTGTGAGGAGCTTATTGCACAAGCAAAGGTCTTTCATTTCGGGACACTGTCCATGACTAACGAGCCCAGTTTAAGTGCCACTAAACATGCAGTAGATCTGGCAAAAAAGCACCAGTGCCTGATCTCCTTTGATCCTAATATCAGGCCACCCCTCTGGGACTCCCTTGATAATGCCAAAATACAAATGGCTTATGGCTTAGGGCAATGTGACATTCTTAAGATTTCAGATAATGAAATTCAGCTTTTTACGGGTTTAACGGATCTGGATAAAGCCGCAGAGAGGCTTATTACCGATTATCCAAACATCCGATTGATGTTTTTGACTCTGGGAAGGAACGGCAGCCGTTACTATTACGGTTCTTCAACACAGACACTGGAAACCTTCCTGGATGTGGACACCGTAGATACCACGGGTGCAGGGGATACCTTTACAGGCTGTTGTCTTTATTTCATCACCCAGTATGGGCTTGACGCCCTTGATGAAGAAAAGCTCAGCCATATGGTTCGTTTTGCCAATGGCGCGGCCTCTCTTATCACCACCAAAAAAGGGGCATTGAAGGTTATGCCCCAGCGAAAGGACATCGAAGACTTAATTGATGGTTGACCGAGGACTCAAAACCACATAAGGCTCATGGATAGACTGAAAGGGGAATAAAAATGAAAGCAGCAGTGTATAAAGGTCACGGTAGAATGGATGTGGATGAGGTCCCTACGCCCCAACCTGGCGCGAGGGAAATTCTTGTTAAGGTACAAGCCTGTGGTATTTGTGGAACCGATGTCCACATTTTTGAAGGTGCCGAGGGTGCGGCAGCCACTGTACCCCCTGTTATACTGGGCCATGAATTTTCAGGAGTGGTGGAACAAGTGGGGGCAGAGGTTCGTGGAATTCGTGTGGGAGACCGGGTTTCGGTTGACCCCAACACCCTTTGTGGATGCTGCTCCTTCTGCAAAGCAGGGTTAGGGCACTTTTGTGAGCAGATGATCGGATACGGAACCACCACCGACGGAGGTTTTGCGCAGTATTGTGTCGTGCCTTATCAGCAGGCCTACAGGCTTGCGGATCATATCTCCTTTGAGGAGGGTGCTCTATGTGAACCTGTAGCGTGTTGTCTTCATGGTATCGATTTATGCGAAATCAAGGCCGGCAGTACAGTGATGGTCATTGGTGGCGGAACCATTGGTTTGATCATGGTTCAATTAGCGAAGATCAGTGGTGCTTCTAAAGTGATCCTCATAGAGCCCGTAACCGAAAAGCGTGCCCTTGGTCTTAAGGTTGGAGCCGACTGGGCGATCGATCCTCAGCATGAAGATGTTGAGGCCCTATTGAAGGAACAGAAAATAGACAGGATAGAAGCCGTGATAGAATGTGTGGGCCTTAAGCGTACCATGTTGGATGCCATCAAATATGCGGGTAAAAAATCCGTTGTCATGTTTTTTGGTTTGGGCAATCCTGATGATGAAATCCCTGTTAAGCCCTTTGAATTGTTCAAAAAGGAAATCACCCTCAAGGCATCCTTTATTAATCCCTATACCCAGGCAAGGGCGGTTGAGCTGATAAATTCGGGGCGGATAGATGTTAAATCCCTAGTTACACAAAGCATATCATTGGAGGAATTACGTGAAGCACTGGCCAGCCCCGAAAAAAGAAGGGGCTGCAAGACAGTTGTTAACCCGTGGCAGCCCTAAGAGGATAAAAATTATGAAGCCGGCCGTTATTTACGGTCGGCTTCGGTTTTAGATGGAATATAATGTCCCTTAAGAGCAAGGTTCTTTCAAACCCTTTCTCCCTTTTTAGAAAATCCAGTCATAGAGTAAAAAGAGAAAAAAGTAAATGCCCGCTATGGCAAGTGCCCAGGGAAGAAAAACCCTGTAGACGGCAAGGATAATGGCAAGGATATCCTTCCATTGAAGCTTAAGTCTTTCTTCTTTCTCGGTGGTCGCCATAGGACTCTCGCCTTCATTTATTGTGTAAGCTTTATAGGGGTCCTGCTTAGTCATTAATTCGCTATTGTCCAATCAACTCATCCTCATCAATTGTTTTTACTCATACAGAGGGATAGATTTGGTGGCTAATCATCTGTGGCATAATGGCAGGCTACAAAGTGATTATTTCCCTTATTCAGTAGCTTTGGGTTATCCACTTTACACATTTCCGTGGCGATGGGGCAGCGGGTGTGGAATTTACAGCCCTCCGGAGGGTTGGCTGGTGAGGGAATATCCCCTTCCAACACAATCCTATCCCGCTTAAGTGTGGGGTCGGGAATAGGTACGGCTGACATTAAAGCCCTTGTATAGGGATGGAGCGGTTTGCTAAAGACATTCTTTTTTGGCCCAATTTCTACTATGGAGCCTAGATACATAATGCCCACTCGGTTTGAGATATGTTCCACCACCGACAGGTCATGGGATATGAAAAGATAGGTTAAGCCATGCTCCTTCTGAAGATCCATCATGAGGTTGATAATCTGGGACTGAATGGACACATCAAGGGCCGATACCGGCTCATCGGCAACGATAAACTCCGGAGAGACTGCCAGTGCTCTGGCTATGCCGATACGCTGACGCTGCCCCCCGGAAAATTCGTGGGGATAGCGATCCATATAATAGGAGGGCAGGCCGCAGTCATCCATTATCTTTGCCACACGGCTGTCATAGTCTTCCTTTTTACAGAGCTTATGATCCAGCAGAGCCTCGCCAATAATATTTCCTACAGTCATTCTAGGATTAAGCGAGCTGTAGGGATCCTGAAAAACAATCTGCATTTTTGGTCTCAGCTCACGCAATTCCTTACGTCTCAGCTTAAAAACATCCACATTATTAAAGTATACATTTCCCTCGGTTTTTTCATAAAGCCGAAGGAGGGTTCTCCCTATGGTACTTTTACCACAGCCCGACTCTCCTACAAGGCCCAGAGTCTCCCCTCTGTTTATTTCAAAGGAAACATCGTCAACAGCCTTTACATAGCCCACGGTCTTTTGAAAGACACCGTCAGTGATGGGAAAATACTTTTTAAGGTTTTCTATCTTAACCAATGGCTGGTTCATACCCTCACCCCTTCCTTGTCAAAGAGTCTGCAGGCCACCTTGTGATTATTTCCTAAATCCAGCAGGGGAGGTATGGCATCAACGCACTTATCCATACAAAACTGGCATCGGCTGTGAAAATAACAGCTATCCACTAATCCAATGGGATTAGGCACCTGCCCCGGAATAGAGTACAGCCGTTCCTGGGGTTTTGATATAATGGGTTTGGATTTGAGTAGCCCTATGGTATAAGGGTGCTTGGTATTCTTAAATATTTCGTAAACAGGGCCCTCTTCAATAACCTTACCTGCATACATGACCACCACATAATCGGCCATTTCAGCCACCACACCCAGATCATGGGTAATCAGCATGACGGACATGCCCAACTTTTTCTTCATATCCCTTATGAGATCTAAAATCTGGGCTTGAATGGTTACGTCCAGAGCTGTGGTAGGCTCATCGGCTATAAGGAGCCTGGGGTTACAGGATAAGGCCATAGCCGTCATGATACGCTGGCGCATGCCCCCTGAAAGCTGGTGGGGATAGGAATCATAAACACCCTCGGCCCTGGGGATGTTGACCAGTTCAATCATTTCAATCGCCTTCGCCTTGGCCTCAGCCCCGGAGAGCTTTTCGTGAAGGATTATGGACTCGGCGATCTGTTCACCAACCTTGAAGACAGGGTTTAAAGAAGTCATAGGCTCCTGAAAAATCATGCTGATTTCATTGCCGTTTAGATGACGAATGTCGTCCTCCTTGGCCTTCAAGAGATCCTGCCCATTATATATGATTTCACCTGCGGCGATCTCGCCGGGAGGCGTTGCAATCAGGCGCATAAGGGATAATGCAGTAACGGATTTTCCACAACCCGATTCCCCAACCACACAAACCGTTTCCCCTTCGTTCACTTTGAAGGTTACGCCGTTAACGGCCTTAACCGTACCCCGGTCGGTATGAAAATAGGTATGTAAATTTTTAAATTCTACCAATGCTTTTGCCATCTAGCTAGCCTCCCTACTGTTTCATCTTCGGGTCAAAGGCATCTCTTAAGCCATTTCCGATGAAATTGATAGCCATTACGGTAATAAAAATCATAATCCCGGGTGGAATCCACAGCCAGGGCCGAAGCTTGAACTCCTTAAAGTCGTTGACAACGTTGACCATATTCCCCCATGACGGGTATGGAGGTGCTACGCCAAGCCCAAGGAAGCTCAAGGTGGATTCAAGGATGATGGATCCGCTGATATTGAGTGTTGTATTGACGATAATCACCGGAATGACGTTGGGAACGAGGTGCTTGAATATTTTCCGACTGTCCCGGAGCCCAAGGGCTTCAGTGGCCATCATGAATTCCTGCTCCCGCAAGGAGAGTATCTGGCCTCGGACAAGACGGGCCAGTGATGGCCAGGTCAGCACACCGATAATAAACATAACATAGTAAATGCGCGCCTCCGGGGTGACTCTCAAATCTGAGATGATGGAGGCCAGCACCAATAAAATAGGTAAAAGGGGAAGCCCCATAAAAACATCGGTGACCCGCATGAGAAAGCTGTCTATTTTCCCACCGTAATAGCCTGACGTACCACCAACAAACACACCGATTAAAACGGTAATGAGAGTGGATACCAGACCAACGGTAAGAGAGATTCTTCCGCCATAAAGTAGTCTGAGTAAAACATCGCGCCCGGCCAAGTCGGTGCCTAACCAATGGGCCATACTGGGGGGCTTCTTGGCATTAATGATTTTTGTTTGTAGAATATCATAGGGTGATAGAATGGGTCCTAATATACAAAGGATAGTCACAACGGCCAAGGTGATGAGGCCAATGATGGCCAGCTTGTTTCTTAGGAACCGTTTCATGGCCATAGCCCCGGGAGACAGTATTCTTTCTTGTTCCTGATCTGGCTTCAATTTATCTCTGCTCATTTCTTCGTCCCCCCTATTTCAGTTTTATTCTGGGATCCGTCATAGCCATCATGATGTCGGCCAAAAGGGACCCAATAAAATACATGAACGCTGCAAATAGATTAAAGCCTACAACAAACATATAATCACGCTTGGTTAAAGAATCCACCGCAATCTTACCGATGCCCGGAAAAGCAAAAACCTGCTCGGTAATAATGGCACCTGTAAATAAGCCGGGTATACTCATGCCCAATAGGTTGGCTATGGGGATCATGGCGTTTCTTAAGGCGTGTTTATAAATAACGACCTTCTCCGACAGACCCTTGGCACGGGCTGTTCTGATATAATCCTGCTTAATGACATCCAGCATGGAGGAACGCGTATACATCATCCAGGTACCGATGCCTTGAAGGGCCAGGGTTATAACGGGTAAAAGCATATGCTTGAATACATCCCAAACAGCTGCAAAGCCTGAGAGTTCAACACCAAGGGTTCGCATTCCTGCCAGGGGAAGAAGCTGCAGGTCTATACAAAAAATCTTTTTTAGCAACAACCCAATAAAAAAAGACGGCATGGAGAGTCCCACCATCGTAAGTGCCGTCACTGTAAAGTCCAGCTTGGAATATTGCTTAGTCGCCGATATGATGCCAATGGGAATGGCGATAAGCACTTCAAGCAGGAATGCTATAAAAGCAAGAATAAAGGAATTCCACATAAACATGTTGATTATTTCCGTCACAGGCCTTTGGTAGTTGAGAGATTCACCGAGATCTCCTTTGAGGGCATTCCCAACCCAGATGAAAAAGCGTTCAAGAATAGGCTTATTAAAGCCGTACTTTTCTTTCAGCATTTCAATTTTTTCGGCCGTATATCTGGGATTGGCACCGGCTACGGCATCAATATAGTCTCCGGGAACGAGGGCGACAATAGAAAAAATGATCAGTGCGGTGGCAATCATTATGGGAATATACTGCAGCAAGCGTCTGATAATATATTGCTTCATAGCACACCTTCCAGTTTACAGGTTATTAACATAAGCAAAACAAATACCCGACTCCGGAAAGAACCGGGTATTTGTTTTATGATCATGAGATGAAGATTACTTCTTATTTACTTGCGCCTGGATCGGTAAGCTCTGTTTGATATAGATCATAGTAATAATCTCTATAAGGTGATACTTTGAAATTTTTAACCCTTGAGTTCACAGCCCACATATCGCTTCTCTGATACACCCATAAACAGGGGACATCATCGTTGAGGATCTGATAGACCTTTTTGTAGCTTTCCTTTCTCTTTTCAATATCCGTGGTCAGGAGAGCTTCTTTCATATATTTGTCGGCTTCGGCACTCTTATAGGCATATTGGTTCTGTGGTCCGTCTGAGCCATAGACCCCATAGGGATCAGGATCGGCAACCAAACCCCAGGCCATAAACCACATATCGATTTTTCCGGAGTTTGCCTTATCTAGGAGGGTGGGGAAGTCAACGTATTCAATTTCGACATCAATACCAAGCTTGGCATAATCATCCTTCATAACGGGGAGCATGGGACCGGTAACAGAGTGACCTTGGACAGTGGTAAATAGAATTTTGAACACTTCGCCGTCCTTTTCAAGCTTGCCGTTGGCATTCTTGGTCCAGCCCGCTTCTTTCAGAAGGTTCTCAGCTTTTGTAAGATCAAATTCGTATTTGTTGATGCCATCTTCCGTATAGGCCCAGGAAACCTTTGAGTTGGGAATATTAATAACATTAGCGTAAGGACCGAATACAGCCTCAACGACATCCTTCCTGTTCAAAGCGTGTAAAAGGGCTTGACGGACTCTCTTATCCGAATATTTGGGATTGTCGTTTCTGAATCCTACATAGCCGTAGCCATTGGTGGGGAAACGATAAATATCAATAAATCCGGCATTCTTCGCCTCTTCGATATTATCCAAGCCCACGGTGGGGAAATCGATATCAACCTCACCGAGGGTTACTCTTTCAAGCTCCTGCCCTTCAGGGGTTACGGAATAAATGACATTCTTAATCTTTGGAGCACCTTTGATGTAATTATCGTTGGCTACGAGGGTAATGCTTTCACCGAGCTTAAATTCGACGAGCTTGTAGGGACCGGCACCCATTGGCTTACCATGAAGAGCCTTAACGCCATCTAGGTTACCTTTTACAAAATCTTTACCATAATAGGCTTTGCTCATTACAGAGCTTCCTAAGAACCAGATAGCTTTGGCGTTAACCTGTTCGAGCTTGATCTCGATGGTTTTATCATTAATAACCTTGATACCTGAGATGGTATCAGCTTTGTTTTCAACATAGTCCTTGTAACCAACGATACCGGTGGAGGCGGAATCCGTTGGGCCGTCATAGGAAGGGTCACAAAGGACGTAATATGTAAATTCAATGTCTTTAGCTGTAAGGGGGGTGCCGTCTGAGAATTTTACACCATCCTTGACCGTAAACGTATAGGTGAGGTTATCCTCAGAAATTTTAAAGTCTGCTAATGCGGGAATGGGTTTGGCATCAAAATCAGGCTCAACAAGCGACCCGTTGGTAAGGAATGTGACAGCCTGATCATAGGCGCTTTCTGCCCAACCGGGATTAAAGATGCCATTAAAATCTGTAGATCCGATGAGAAGAGTATCTTTTCTTTTGGAGACTACCTCCGGGCTTTTTTCTGGGTTTGTACCTTTGACAATGTCGATTTGCTTTGCTGCTAGATCCCAGCTAGAGGTTGAGGACTGCGAACCACAGGATGTCAATAAAAAAGCGAAACAGATGACTAGAGCAATAATTGCAGTGATTCTTGTCTTTTTCATACTAAACTCCTCCTACCATTAAATAACATAGAAAATACATGAATTTATTATAATGGAAGTAATATCAAAATACAACTATTTAATATATTTAGGAGATTAAATTCCATAATATCTACGAGCCAGCAAAGCCATTTTTCGAGCGTTAGGAAAGAGTGACATGATAAGAAATAGTTGAAAGGATTTTTCAATTATCATCACAAAAAAGTTGTTGCATTCATTGATTACATGATATATAATATCTCTTGCTGTGACATGGCATACGATGAAGCCGCAGATGGCAGGTGAAACAAACTGGGAACTGCGGTGGAGAATGTCCGATTCAAAGAAACCGGGCGACAAGTCACTGTACATCATACATCTCGTTGTTTTATGTGTGTTTGTATCGTGGCCCAGGTGTATAACTCTGGGCTTTTTATATGGTCAAGCATGAAACACCCGGCAAAGTGTACAGGAAAAAGCTTGTTGCGCCAGCAAATTCTATCTCAAGGAGGCTTGTGTATGGCGAACAAACAGAAGATCAGGATCAGGCTAAAGGCTTTTGATCACCAGGTAATCGATCAATCTGCAGAGAAGATTGTCGAGACCGCAAAGAGAACAGGTGCTAAGGTTTCCGGACCCGTTCCGCTTCCCACAAGAAAGGAAACAATTACTATTTTGAGAGCTCCTCACAAGTATAAGGATTCTCGTGAGCAGTTCGAAATGAAGACCCATAAGAGACTCATTGATATCTTAATGCCCACACCTAAGACGGTGGATGCTCTGATGAGGCTGGATCTTCCCGCAGGCGTGGATATTGAAATCAAACTGTAAGTCACAAGATTGTTACGTTCGGTAAGCCGAACCAATGACAGGAGGTATTTTTAAGCATGAAGAAATGCATACTTGGTAAGAAGATCGGTATGACACAGGTATTTGATGAGAAGGGCGTAATGATTCCTGTTACGGTTGTTCTTGCAGGCCCGGTATCGGTCATTCAGAAGAAAACTGAGGAGCTTGATGGCTATAGCGCCATTAAGGTTGGCTTCCAGGACATTCCTGAGAGAAAGGCCAACAAGCCCATGAAGGGTCAATTTGAAAAGGCCAAGGTTTCCCCTAAGAAGGTTATGAGAGAATTCAAGCTTGAAGACGTCACCAGCTACGAAGTTGGTAATGTAATCAAGGTTGAGGATATGTTCCAGGCTGGTGACAAGATTGATGTTTCCGGTATCTCTAAGGGTAAGGGCTATGCTGGTACTGTTAAGAGATTCGGAACAGCCCGCGGCCGTATGACTCACGGTTCCGGCTACCACAGAGGTCTTGGTTCGATGGGAGCTCACTCCGATCCGAGCCGTATCTTCAAGGGTAAGGTCATGCCTGGTCACATGGGCTCGGAAAAGGTAACTGTACAGAATCTTTCAGTGGTTAAGGTTGATACTGAAAGAGGTCTTCTCCTTGTTAAGGGTGCAGTACCCGGCCCTAAAGGCGGCCTCCTTGTAATCAAGGATTCGGTCAAGGCTTAATGAAGAACTGGTTCGGAAGGAGGAAATAGAATGCCAAAAGTAGATGTTTACAATATCAAAGGCCAAAAGGTCGGCGACATCAACTTAAATGATGACATTTTTGCTGTAGAAGTCAATACAGTTGCTATGCACAGCGCTGTTGTGAACACTCTTGCCAATGCAAGACAGGGCACACAGTCCACCAAAACTAAGCATGAGGTCAGAGGCGGCGGTAAGAAGCCCTGGAGACAAAAGGGCACCGGTCGCGCCCGTCAGGGTAGCATCCGTTCTGCACAATGGGTAGGCGGCGGTATTGTTTTGGGTCCCAAGCCCAGAAGCTACAGCTATACTATGCCAAAGAAGGTTAAGAGACTGGCTCTTAAGAGCGCTCTTACCAGCAAGGTTATTGAGAATAATATCATCGTATTGGATGATCTTAAGCTTGAAGCCATCAAGACCAAGGAAATGGTTAATGTTCTTAACAATCTCAAGATTGATTCAACCGCTCTGATTGTACTGCCCGGTGTAGACGAAAAGGTTGTTCTTTCCGCAAGGAATATTGAAAATGTTAAGACTGCAACCTTCAATAGCATCAGCACCTACGATATTCTAAAGTACAACAAGTTTATCGTCACCAAGGATGCTGTGGCAAAGATCGAGGAGGTGTACGCATAATGAAATTCGCAGAGGATATTCTCATTCGCCCTTATATCACAGAAAAGAGCAATATGGACATTGCTGAGGGCAAATACACCTTCATTGTTAACAAGAAGGCTACTAAAACAGAGGTTAAGCAAGCTGTTGAAAAGCTTTTTGGAGTTAAGGTTATCGCTGTTAATACCGTTATTTATGACGGTAAGGAAAAGCGTCAGGGTGTTCACGTGGGAAAGACGGAGTCCTTTAAAAAGGCTATTGTGAAGATCGATACCGATCCTAAGCAGATTTCCTATGCGACCAAGGGCGGCAAGACTGTTACTACTTCCAAGAAGTACAAGACTTCTATCGAAGAATTCGGCGTTGCCCAATAAGCGCGTTGCGTGAGAGCATGCGAGGAAAGCAAGCTTACCGGAACTTTGCTCCAACGAATGAATTGGCTTCGTAAAACATTAAATCCATCCCGACAGGTCGGAAATATAGGCCTCACAGTCAGCCTGAGAACGACATGCTCGGCAATAATATAAAGGAGTGGAAGAAATGCCAACTAAAAAGTACAATCCGACATCTCCTGCAAGAAGATTCATGACTGTATCTACATTTGAGGAGATCACAAAGAAGGATCCCGAAAAGTCCCTTCTTGCGCCGCTTAACAAGAACGGCGGAAGAAACTCTTACGGAAGAATTACCGTACGTCACCATGGTGGCGGGGCAAAACAGATGTACAGAATCATTGACTTCAAAAGGGATAAGGATGGCGTTCCTGCAAAAGTAGCCGCCATCGAGTATGATCCGAACAGATCTGCAAACATAGCCCTTCTCGTTTATGCTGATGGTGAGAAGAGATACATTCTCTCCCCCCATGGCCTTAAAGTGGGCGATAAGGTATATTCCGGACCCGGCTCTGATATTAAGCCCGGCAATGCCCTTCCTCTGGAAGCCATTCCCGTGGGTACCGTTATCCACAATATCGAGCTTAAGCCTGGTAAAGGCGGTCAGCTTGTCAGATCCGCAGGTAATCTTGCACAGCTCATGGCTAAAGAAGGCGCCTATGCTCAGGTAAGACTCCCTTCTGGTGAAGTAAGAAAGGTTGATATTCGCTGTAAGGCCTCCATTGGACAGGTCGGTAACCTTGACCATGAAAATGTTTCCATCGGTAAAGCCGGTAGAAAACGTTGGATGGGTGTAAGACCTACTGTCCGTGGTGTTGTTATGAACCCCAATGACCATCCTCATGGTGGTGGTGAAGGTAAATCTCCTGTTGGTATGCCTAGCCCTGTAACTCCTTGGGGTAAGCCGACACTCGGTTACAAGACCCGTAAGAAGAGCAAGCAGAGCAGCAAGCTGATTGTGAAGAGACGTAACGGCAAGTAAGATGCAAGAAGGAGGTTAGTACCGTGAGTAGATCTGTCAAAAAAGGACCTTATGTTGATGAAAGACTCTTAAAAAGAGTTGATGAAATGAATGAAAAGAACGAAAAAAAGGTTTTAAAGACCTGGAATCGTGCCTCTACCATCTTCCCACAGATGGTCGGACATACCATTGCTGTTCACGATGGACGCAAACATGTTCCGGTATATGTATCTGAAGATATGGTCGGTCACAAGCTTGGCGAATTTTCTCCTACCCGTACCTACAGAGGCCACGGCAAGGATGAAAAGAGCAGCAAACTCAAGAAGTAGTCTTAATGTTCTCATGTAAGCAATTGAGTATGGGCATGCAGCCACAGCTTGCGAAGCAAATTGTGAGAGCATGCGAGGAAAGTGTGCTCATGGAACTGTTGATTGGAAGGAGGAATAGACTTGGGCAAGAAGGTAATGTCAAAGGACGAGCTCCTTGAAAAAAAGGAGGAGCTTCTTGAACAATATGGGAAGACCCGTAGAAAAGCTGACAAGCTTCCTATTCTCACCAAGAAGGAAAGAAAAATCCTCGGTATTGGTAAGGATGAAGGAAGAGCCATTGTCAAGCATGTCAGGGTGTCTTCAAGAAAAGCAAAATTGGTTATTGATCTGATTCGTGATAAGGGAATCGACGAAGCGTATGGGATACTGAAGTATATGCCCAGAAATGCATCCGAGGTTTTGTATAAGCTTCTTAAATCTGCTGAGGCCAACGCAGTAAACAACAACCAGTTGAATAGGGACAATCTTTTTGTAGCAGAGGTTTTTGCTGAGCAGGGACCAACCCTCAAAAGAATTATGCCGAGGGCACAGGGCAGAGCATTCCGTATTCGTAAAAGAACCAGCCATATTACATTGGTTCTTAAGGAAAGGGCTAAATAAGGAGGTTGCAAAATGGGCCAAAAAGTAAATCCACATGGACTAAGAATAGGAATCATTAAGGACTGGGATACAAAATGGTATGCTGGCGTTAAAGATTTCAGCAGCTTCCTCGTGGAAGATGTAAAGCTCCGCAAATTCTTGAAAAAGAAGCTCTATATTGCAGGAATTGCAAGAATTGAAATAGAGCGTGCGGCAAACAAAATAAAGATTAATCTTCATACTGCGAAGCCCGGTATCGTTATCGGTAAGCAGGGAGCAGGTATTGAAGCACTCCGTGTAGAGCTTGAAAAGCTCACTGGGAAGAGTGTTCTTCTGAACATTACTGAGATCAAGAGCCCTGAGCTCAATGCGCAGCTTGTTGCTGAAAACATTGCCGCTCAGTTGGAAAAGCGTGTATCGTTCCGTCGTGCAATGAAGCAGGCCATGTCCAGAACCATGAAGTTTGGTGCTAAGGGTATCAAGACTTCTGTTTCCGGAAGACTGGGTGGTGCAGAAATTGCCAGAACTGAACACTACGCAGAAGGCACTATCCCTCTTCAGACCCTTCGCGCTGATATCGATTATGGTTTTGCTGAAGCAAATACCACCTATGGTAAAATCGGCGTAAAGGCCTGGATTTATAAGGGTGAAGTTCTTCCCGCCAAGAAGAAGGAGAAAAAGGAAGGGGGAGACAAGTAATATGTTGATGCCTAAGAGAGTCAAATATAGAAGGGTTCATAGAGGTCGTATGACCGGTAAGGCTACACGTGGTAACGTTGTATCAAATGGTGAATTTGGTCTTCAGGCTACAGAGCCCGCATGGATCACAAGTAACCAAATTGAGGCTGCCCGTATTGCCATGACCCGTTTTATTAAAAGAGGCGGTAACGTTTGGATCAAGATTTTCCCAGATAAGCCGGTAACAAAGAAGCCTGCTGAAACCCGAATGGGTTCCGGTAAGGGTTCTCCCGAATACTGGGTAGCCGTTGTCAAGCCCGGTCGTGTACTCTTTGAAATTGCCGGTGTTCCTGAGGAATCCGCAAGAGAGGCATTGAGGCTTGCATCCCACAAATTGCCCGTTAAGTGCAAGATCATTGCACGTGGGGAAGAGGTAGGTGTAGAGAATGAAGGCGTCTGAACTGAAAGACCTTAAGGAAAAGACACGCGAAGAGCTCGACCAGGAGCTCGTTGAACTCAAGGCCGAGTTATTCAAGCTTAGATTCCAGCATGCTACAAGCCAGCTTGAGAATCCCATAAAGCTTAAGGATGTTAAGAAAAACATTGCACGAGTTAAGACCATCATTCGTGAAATGGAGCTCGGAATAAAAAGGAATTGATGAAGGGCTTTAAGGCCTTTATAAACCGGAAGGAGGTTTGTTCCGCGTGGCTGAAAGAGGTTTAAGAAAAACCCGTATTGGTAAAGTTGTAAGCAATAAAATGGATAAAACCATTGTTGTAGCAGTAGAAGACAGCGTTAAGCATCCTGTTCTCAAGAAGATTTTGAAGAGAACCTACAAGCTTAAGGCGCATGACGAGAATAATGAATGCACTATCGGTGATCGTGTTGAAGTTATGGAAACCAGACCTATCTCTAAGGACAAGAGATGGAGATTGGTTGAGATCATTGAGAAGGCGAAGTAAGAGGAGGCGTTAGAAGATGGTTCAAGCACAGACCTATTTAAAGTCGGCTGATAACACTGGCGCCAAGGAATTGTTTTGCATTAAAGTCCTGGGTGGCAGTAAGAGAAAGTATGCCAACATCGGCGATATCATCGTTTGCTCGGTCAAAAATGCAACACCCGGTGGTGTTGTTAAGAAGGGCGATGTGGTTAAAGCCGTTATCGTTCGTTCTGTCAAAGGTATCAAGAGAGTTGACGGATCCTTCATCCGCTTTGACGAGAACGCCGCCGTTATTATCAAGGATGACGGCAATCCCAGAGGAACCCGTATATTTGGACCTGTTGCGAGAGAGCTGAGAGATAAGGATTACATGAAAATTATCTCCCTGGCTCCCGAAGTACTGTAAGGAAGGAGGCTTGACACATGGCAAATTTACACGTTAAAAAAGGAGATACGGTTTTCGTACTCAATGGCAAGGATGGCGGTAAGAAGGGCAAGGTTCTCGAAGTGCAACCATCTGAGCGAAAAGTCCTCGTGGAGGGCATCAATATCGTCACAAAGCATGTTAAGCCGAAGCCAAACAAGGGTTTCAATCAAGGTGGGCTGATTCATCAGGAAGCACCCATTTATGCTGACAAGGTAATGCTCATTTGCAAAAGCTGCGGTAAACCTACAAAGGTTGGCAAAAAAATTCTTGACAACGGTAAAAAAGCAAGGGTTTGCAAGAAGTGCAGCGGAGTGATCGACATTATCGGAGAAGGTAAAGAGTAAATCCTTAAGGAGGTTGACGAAACATGCCAAGATTGCTTGACAAGTATAAAAAAGATGTTGTTCCGGCTATGCAGACTAAGTTTGGTTACACAAGCACTATGCAGATGCCCAAACTTGTTAAAGTAGTGCTCAATATGGGCGTTGGGGATGTAAAGGAAAATCCCAAGGCCATTGAGATTGCAGCAAATGAAATGGCAGCCATTTCAGGACAGAAAGCGGTTGTCACTAAGGCCAAGAAGTCTGTTGCAGCATTCAAGCTCCGTGAGGGCATGAACATTGGATGCAAAACAACCCTTCGTGGTCAAAGAATGTACGAATTTGTTGATAAGCTCTTTAACGTCGCTCTTCCAAGAGTAAGAGACTTCAGAGGAATTAAAGCTGATTCCTTTGACGGACGTGGAAACTTTTCAATGGGTGTAAAGGAACAATTGATTTTCCCCGAAATTGATATCGAGAAAATTGATAAAATTCGTGGTATGGATATCACTTTTGTTACGACTGCCCAGACCGACGAGGAAGCAAAGGAATTGCTTGCACTTCTCGGTATGCCGTTTGCAAAGAGCTAAAGGAGGTAATCGGATATGGCTAAGAAGTCCATGATTCTCAAGCAGCAGAGAACTCCCAAGTTCTCCACGAGATACTATAACCGCTGCAAGCTCTGCGGCAGACCTCACGCATATATGAGGAAGTTCGGCATTTGCCGTCTTTGCTTCAGAGACTTAGCATACAAGGGCCAGATACCAGGTGTAAAGAAGGCAAGCTGGTAAAAGTAGCGAAAGGAGGTCTGTTACAATGCATTCAACCGACGTTATTGCGGATATGCTTACAAGAGTAAGAAATGCCGCTAGTTCGAAACATCAGACTGTAGATATTCCCGCATCCAACCTAAAGAAGCAGATCGCGAAGATCCTTCTGGATGAGGGATATGTCAAGGACTTTGTTGAAATAGACGACAAAAAGCAGGGCATTATCAGAATTACCCTGAAATATGTGGAAAACAAAAAGAATATCATCACAGGCATTAAGAGAATCAGCAAGCCTGGTTTAAGGGTTTATGCTCATAAGGATGAGCTCCCTAAGGTTCTTGGTGGATTGGGTGTGGCTATTGTTTCTACGTCACAGGGCGTTATGACCGATAAAGAAGCGAGAAAGCTCGGCATTGGCGGAGAAGTTCTTGCCTTTGTATGGTAGAATTAACAAAATAAGAAGTTCTGAAACGAGTAGAAGACTACTCTCAATCTAAGGACTGGAGGTTAATATTATGTCTCGTATAGGAAGAATGCCGGTGGAAGTACCGGCTGGCGTGGAGGTTAAGCTCAGTGGTCATGATATGACAGTCAAAGGGCCCAAGGGGACTTTGAGTGCTTCCTTCCACAAAAACATGAACATTGCCAAGGAAGGTAATACTATCGTCGTTACTCGTCCCAATGATGAGAAACTCAATAGATCCCTTCATGGTCTGACCCGGGCGCTCATTGCCAATATGGTGACGGGTGTCAGCACAGGTTTCGAGAAGAATCTTGAAATCATCGGTGTTGGTTTTAGAGCTCAGAAGCAAGGCAAAAAGCTCATCCTCACTCTTGGATACTCACATCCTGTTGAGATTGAAGAGCCCCAGGGTATTACCATTGAGGTTCCCGCTCAGGATAAGATTATCGTTAAGGGCGCCGACAAGCAGCTTGTTGGTGAAATAGCCGCACAGATTCGTGAAAAGCGTCCTCCTGAACCCTACAAGGGCAAGGGAATCAAATATGCAGGCGAAATTATCATCCGTAAGGAAGGTAAGACCGGCGGCAAGGGTAAAAAATAGAGAGAGGAGTGAGTGTAGATGATTAAGCGTATTGACAAGAATATGATCAGACTCCGTAAGCACGCACGTGTACGAGTAAAGATTTCCGGTACTGCCGAGAAGCCCCGTCTCTGTGTGTTCAGGAGCGCAAAACACATATATGCCCAGATTATCGATGATGTTAACAGCACCACTCTGGTTGCAGCGTCCTCTTTGGATGAGGCTCTCAAGGGAAAGCTTAACTACACAGGCAATAAGGATGCCGCAAAAGAGGTAGGGAAGCTTATCGGTACCAAGGCTCTTGAAAAAGGTATTAAGCAGGTAGTGTTTGATAGAGGCGGCTACCTTTATCACGGAAGGATTAAGGAACTCGCGGACGGCGCAAGAGAAGCCGGACTTGAATTCTAATCCAAACCCAAAGTTGAAGGAGGGGAACAAATTGCAGAAAATTGATCCAAGTACTCTGGACCTTAAAGAAAAGGTAGTAAATATCGGCCGCGTCACCAAGGTTGTAAAGGGCGGTAGAAACTTTAGATTCAGCGCTCTGGTTGTCATCGGTGATGAAAACGGACATGTTGGTGTTGGCAGCGGTAAGGCCACTGAAATTCCGGATGCTATCCGTAAGGGTATAGAGGATGCGAAGAAAAATCTCATCTATATTCCCAAGGTGGGTAGTTCCATACCCCACGATTCTCTGGGTATCTACGGAGCAGGCAAGGTTCTACTCAAGCCTGCCAAAGAAGGTACCGGTGTTATCGCTGGTGGTCCGGTAAGAGCTGTTCTTGAGCTTGCGGGTATTCATGATATTTATACCAAATCTTTAGGCTCCAACAACCCTACAAACATGGTTCGCGCAACCATGGAAGGGCTGGCACAGCTAAAGACTGTAGAGCAGATTGCAAAGCTCAGAGGTAAGAGCGTAGAGGAAATCCTAGGATAGGAGGTAGCTTTCAATGGGCAATTTGAGAATTACTCTGAAGAAGAGTACAATTAAATGCAAGGAAGATCAGAAGGCTACGGTAGCCGCTCTTGGTCTTCGCAAGATCGGACAGACTGTTGAACAAAAAGACAATGTCCAGATCCGCGGTATGATAAACAAAGTATCCCACCTTGTACAGGTTGAAGAAATATAAAGGAGGTGCAGCCAGTGAACTTGTTCGAATTAAAACCTGGAGCACCCAAACAGGCTCCAAAACGCAAGGGTAGAGGCCATGGTTCCGGAAACGGTAAAACCGCAGGCAAGGGTCATAAAGGCCAGAATGCGCGAGCAGGCGGCGGAGTAAGACCCGGTTTTGAAGGCGGTCAGATGCCCCTCTTCAGAAGAATACCCAAAAGAGGCTTCAATAACTTCGAATTTAGAAATGTCTATACCGAAGTGAAGCTTTCAGACCTTGAAAGATTTGAAACCGGCACTGAAGTAACAGCAGAGCTTTTAAAGCAAGCCGGTGTCATCAGCAAGATTAACGATGGAATAGTTGTTCTCGGAAACGGAAATCTCACCAAGAAGCTTACTGTGAAAGCAGCTAGATTCACCAAGACAGCTTCCGAGAAGATCGAAGCTTTAGGAGGAAAGGCTGAGGTGATATAGGATGGAGAGTATACTCACTCCATTTAAAAGTGCCTGGAAGATTCCCGACTTAAGAAAGAAGCTTTTTGCAACCTTTCTTCTTTTGTTGGTGTATCGTATAGGCGTCTACATTCCAGTCCCCGGCATAAACAGAGCAGTCTTGGCTGAAATGGTTGGAAACCAAGCCGGTCTTTTCGGCTTCATAAACCTTATCGGCGGTGGAGCTTTCTCCAATGCAAGTATTTTCTCAATGTCAATAACCCCTTACGTTAACGCTTCCATTATCATGCAGCTTCTCACCATCGCTATCCCTGCACTTGAAAGAATGCAGAAGGAAGGCGAGGAAGGTAGAAAGAAGCTGGCACAGTGGATACGTTATGGAACAGTTATTCTGGGCTTTGTGCAGGCAGCCTTTACCTATGTTGGTTTCAAAGGTGCCATTACATCCCCCAGTTTGCTTTCCTTCCTGACCATTACCTTCTCCCTGACGGCCGGTACTGCTTTTATTATGTGGCTCGGCGAGCAGATGAATGAATATGGTATAGGAAACGGAATTTCCCTGATTATCTTTGTAAACATTATATCCAGTGGTCCTGCTGCCTTCAGTGCCCTTTTCAATATCGCCAAGGGCTATGCCTCCCAAGGTCAACTGGCAGTAGGCGTACTCATTGTTTTAGCAATTGTATTGGTCTTCGTTGTCATGGTAGCCTTTGTTATCTTTGTTACCCAGGCAGAAAGAAGAGTTCCCGTACAATACGCTAAGCGTGTAGTTGGTAGAAAGATGTATGGCGGACAAAGTACCCATGTACCCATCAAGGTTAATGTGGCCGGTGTTGTACCTGTTATCTTTGCTCTTTCCATCACCTCCTTCCTGCCTACTATGATTGGCCTTATTGCACCTAACACAACCAGCAAGTTCTTGCTTGGGTTGATCAATTTTAGCAGCAATCCGCTTTATATGCTTGTGCTTGCAGTGCTGGTACTGTTCTTCACCTTCTTCTATACCATTATGGTATTTAATCCGGTGGAGCTGGCCAACAATATCCGTAAAAATGGTGGTTTTATCCCTGGGATTCGTCCTGGTAAGCCCACCAGCGACTATATTACCAAGGTGCTTAATCGTGTGACTTGGTTCGGTGCTTTCTTCCTGGCGTTGGTAACCATCCTTCCTATGCTGTTGGAGATGATTACCGGTGTCAGAAACATGTGGTTCGGTGGAACATCCCTCATTATTATGGTCGGTGTTGCATTGGATACCATGAAGCAAATTGAATCCCAGCTTATGATGAGACACTATAAGGGATTCCTTGATTAATGATTACTTAAGGTACCAAAAAGCGGATGAGCTTGGTCCATCCGCTTTTTGTACCCCGTTTAGTGTTAACGTTAGGTGAAATTTGTCAAAAGGCGAATCGGACTAAATGCTCGAACCTGGGTTCGCCTAAAAGATACAAAGGTCGTGACAGGATGAGAATGATATTATTAGGACCTCCGGGTGCAGGAAAGGGAACTCAGGCAGCCAATCTTTCCAAAGCCCTTAGAATACCTCATATTTCAACCGGCGATATCTTCAGAGCGAATATAAAAAGCGGAACTGAGTTGGGCCTATTGGCAAAAAGCTATATAGACGATGGAAAACTCGTTCCCGATGATGTTACAATTAGTATTGTAGAAAAAAGACTTGAAGGCGATGACTGTGGGAACGGATTTATTATGGACGGTTTCCCTAGAACTATTCCCCAGGCTGAAATGTTTGATGTCATGCTTAAAAGGCTTCATTGTGCAGTTGAGCTGGTTGTTAATATCCAGGTTCCTGATTCGGTCATCATCAAGCGCATGTCTGGAAGAAGAATGTGTCCCTGTGGGCGCACGTACCATGTTGTGAACAATCCTCCTCTTAAAGAGGGTGTTTGTGATGTTTGCGGCAATAGCCTTTATATAAGGGAAGACGACCGTGAAGAAACAGTTAAAGAACGGCTAAAAACATACCATCAGCAAACAAGCCCTCTCATTGATTACTATGAGAAGAAGAAACTTGTCCTAACTTTTGATGGTATGAAACCTATAGATGAAACGACAAAAGAAATATTGGCAGTGGTTGATAAGAAAAAAGAGTAATGGGGCTTTAGGATGATTGTCATAAAATCACAACGCGAATTGGATAAGATGAGAAAGGCCGGCGAGGTTGTTGCCCTGGTTCATCAGAAGCTGTCCGAAAGTATCGTTCCAGGCATAACAACTCTGGAGCTTGACAGGATAGCCGAAGGGATTATCAGGAAAGCCGGTGCCATACCCTCCTTTAAGGGTGTACCCTGTGCCTATGGCGGCAAGGACTTTCCGGGGTCCATATGTGCATCTATCAATAGCGTTGTTATTCATGGCATTCCCGATCATACTGTCCTTAAGGAAGGCGACATTATCAGCATTGATATAGGAGCGATTCTTGACGGATTTCATGGAGACGCGGCAAGAACCTTCCCGGTAGGCAAGGTGTCGGAAGAAGCTCAAAACCTTATTTATCATACCGAAGAGGCCTTTAACAGAGGGATGTTACAGGCGGTGGAGGGAAATAGAATCAGAGATATTTCCAATGCCGTTCAAGAATATGTCGAAGGCAAAGGTTATTCGGTGGTTCGGGACTTTGTGGGACATGGCATTGGTACAGAAATGCATGAGGAGCCCCAAATACCCAATTATGTAACCCGTGAGAAGGGCATCAGGCTCGGTAATGGAATGACCCTAGCCATAGAACCCATGGTGAATATTGGCACATGGAGAGTGAAGGTACTGGACGACCGGTGGACGGTAGTTACGCTGGATGGTAAGCTTTCAGCGCATTATGAGAATACGCTGGCGGTTATGCCAAACGGTCCGGAAATATTGACCAGATTATATTAAATTTCACGAAAAGAGATAAGAATCTTGAAAAAGAACGGAATTTAATATAGAATATATACTTGGCGCGGTTAAGCCTTCTGTTTTTCTATGGGATAACTAGGTTGTAAAGCCGGTTTGGATGAGATTATCCTACAAAAGGAATATGAGAACAATTAAAGGGGAAAATTGCTTGGATACCATACTGGGACGCTATGTCTGGTCCAATGCAGGCCGTGACAAAGATCGCTTATTTGTTATCATCGATATTCTCGATGACTGCCATGTACTTGTGGCGGATGGTGACCTAAGGCGAATAGGCAATCCTAAAAAGAAGAAACTCAAGCACCTTAAGATAACCCACAAGGTGGCGGAGGAGATATCCCAAACGGCATCTATAAAAAAGATCACTGATAAGGATCTTCAGACTGCTGTTTTAAGATATAAAAATGAACTTACAACCGCTAACGGTAGCGAGGAGGTATAAAATTTGTCAAAGGAAGATGTCATTGAGTTAGAAGGTTCGGTATTGGAAGCTCTTCCTAATGCGACTTTCAAAGTTCAGCTAGAAAACGGACATATCATACTCGCCCATATATCGGGTAAGCTCAGAATGAATTATATCCGTATTCTTCCCGGTGATAAGGTAACCGTTGAAATGTCAACCTATGACCTTTCTCGCGGTCGGATCACATGGAGAGGTAAATAAGAACCCCACCCAAACCCAATCAATGATTGCGAATGGGTCCCGGGAACCTTGTTGTTACACAATAAGCAGCCATAAAGGACAGGAGGGTCAAGAACATGAAGGTTAAGCCATCAGTTAAGAAAATCTGTGAAAAGTGCAAGATCATCCGCAGAAAAGGCCGTGTTATGGTTATCTGCATGAATCCTAAGCACAAGCAAAGACAGGGTTAATAGAGGTGCGTGCTTGTACGCACCAAAGCTTTATAATTTTCCATAAGCGGCTGACCTTTAAGCCTGATAGCTTTAAAGGTTTTTATGGAGATTTTAAATATAAATCATCCCATAAATAATTAACTAAAACTAGGTTACACAAATACCATCGGAGGTGTAGTAATTTGGCTCGTATTGCAGGTGTTGACTTGCCGAGAGAAAAAAGGGTAGAAATCGGCCTTACGTATATCTTCGGGATAGGAAGAACCCGTTCCAATGAAATTTTGGCTAAAACGGGTATCAGCCCCGATACACGCGTACGTGATCTTACAGATGATGAGATTGCAAAGCTCCGTGACATTATTGAAAAGGTATACACCGTAGAAGGCGACCTCAGAAGAGAGATTGCACTTAACATAAAGCGCCTTGTTGAAATAAGGTGTTATCGTGGTGTCCGGCATAGAATGGGTCTGCCGGTTCGTGGTCAGAGGACCAAAACCAATGCAAGAACACGTAAGGGACCCAGAAAGACTATTGCCAACAAGAAGAAGTAATCGGGAGGTCGATCGATAAATGGCAGCAGGTAAAGTTGTTAGAAGAACAAGGAAGAAGAAGGAGAAAAAAAATATTGAGCGTGGTGCAGCCCACATCCGTTCTTCCTTTAACAATACCATAGTGACCATAACCGACGTCCAGGGCAACGCCCTTTCATGGGCTAGTTCAGGTGGACTTGGCTTCAGAGGCTCCAAGAAGAGCACTCCCTTTGCTGCTCAGCAGGCTGCTGAGACTGCCGCAAAGGCTGCTATGGAGCACGGACTCAAGACCGTGTCGGTATATGTAAAGGGCCCGGGAGCTGGCCGTGAGGCAGCAATCCGTGCGCTCCAGGCGGCTGGACTTGAGGTTAATCTCATTAAGGATGTAACCCCCATTCCGCACAACGGTTGTAGACCGCCGAAAAGAAGAAGAGTTTAATGGAGGTGTAAGGTTCAATGGCTAGATATACAGATGCATCTTGCAAGCTCTGTCGTCGAGAGGGACAAAAACTCTTCTTGAAGGGCGAAAGATGTTATACCAATAAATGTGCTGTGGGCAGAAGGCCCTATGCACCAGGCCAACATGGCCAACAGAAAAAGAAATTGTCTGAATATGGTATTCAGCTTCGTGAGAAGCAGAAGGCCAAGAGGTTCTATGGTATCCTGGAAAGCCAGTTCAGAAAGTATTTTGAAATGGCTAACCGTAAAAAGGGTATTACCGGTGAAAACCTCCTTCAACTGCTTGAGTCTAGATTGGATAATGTTGTTTACAGACTTGGCTTTGGTTCAACACGTGCCGAGGCTCGTCAGCTTGTAACACACGGACATTTCGAGATTAATGGGAAAAGATTGAATATTCCTTCTTACATTGTAAAAGTTGGCGATACTATTAATGTAAGCGAAAAGGGTAAGAAATCTGTCCGCTTTAAAGAAATTCTCGACATCACCGGCTCCAAGGTTGTTCCTAAGTGGCTTGAAGTAGATCAAGAAAATCTCAAGGGTAAGGTTGTTGCGTTACCGGCTAGAGAAGATATCGACCTCAATGTTCAGGAGCACCTCATCGTCGAGTTGTACTCCAAGTAATTTCAATGAGGAGAAGGCAAACGAGTATGGGTATGTGTTAATACTTGCTTGGCAAGTGTGAAAGCGTGCAAGGAAAGCGAGCTAATCTTATCCTGGCAATTGAAGTAAAACGAGTACGGGTATGCAGAACATGGTCTCAGCAAAGATGTCCGGTCATGAGCTTTCACTTGTTTTATCGAGTGTAAGCGTGAAGGAGGGCATGGATGCTTATTGTGAGGCAAATGTGAAAGCATGCAAGGAAAGTGAGCAAATAGCAAAAATGCTTTTACCCTCATACTAAAATAACCCAAGGAGGGTTGACTGATGATCGAAATGGAAAAGCCAAGGATTGAATGTGTTGAAAGTGCAGAGAACAATGCCTATGGCAAATTTGTCATTGAACCTCTGGAAAGAGGCTATGGCATTACCTTAGGAAACTCTTTGAGAAGAATTCTCCTCTCGTCATTGCCTGGAGCTGCTGTTACATCCATCAAGATTGACGGCGTACTCCATGAATTCACCACCGTTCCCGGTGTTGTTGAGGACATGACCGAGATTATTCTCAATATTAAGGAACTTCGTTTGAAGCTTTTCAGCGAGCAATCCAAGACCTTGTATATTGATTACGAGGGAGAGGGCGAGATTAAGGCTTCGGATATCAAAGCAGATTCAGATGTTGAAATTTTGAATCCTGATCTGCATATTGCCACTGTAAATGGCACCAGCAGATTCTTTATGGAGATCAATGTAAGCCATGGTCGTGGTTATGTTTCGGCGGAGAAAAACAAGCTCCCGAACCAACCTATAGGGGTCATTCCAGTGGATTCCATCTACACTCCTGTGAAGAAGGTCAATTACGCTGTAGAAAACACCCGTGTCGGCCAGGTTACCGACTATGATAAGCTAAGTATTGAAGTCTGGACCGACGGCTCCATCGCACCCGATGAAGCAATCAGCCTTGGTGCCAAGATTTTGAGCGATCATCTCAATCTGTTTATAAACCTCACTGACAGGGCTAAAAACACAGAAATCCTTGTCGAGAAGGGAGAGCCTGCGAGAGATAAGATTCTTGAAATGACCATTGAAGAATTGGATCTTTCTGTTCGCTCATATAACTGCTTGAAGCGCGCCGGCATCAATACGGTGGAAGACCTCATCAACAAAACCGAGGACGAGATGATGAAGGTTAGAAATCTAGGCCGTAAATCGCTTGAAGAAGTCGTGCAGAAACTTGAAGCTCTAGGCTTGAAGCTTGCTCTGTCAGAAGAATAAGAACTAATACTTTCAAGGGGAGGAAACAAAATGCCTGCAAATAAGAAATTAGGAAGACCTACTGACCAGCGTAAGGCGATGTTGAAGGGTCTGGTAACCTCTCTGATCCAGTATGGACGTATAGAAACAACCGAAACCAGAGCTAAGGAAGTCAAGGATATCGCTGAGAAATTGATTTCACTTGCTGTGAAGGAATGTGATAATTTCACAGCTCCCAAGAATGTCACCATCAGTGTACCGGTTGTAGATAGCAAAGGCCGCAAAATACTTAAGACCGTGACTTCAAAGAACGGAAATAAGTATGAGGTAGTCGAAAGAGAGACTAAAACTGAGCTTAAGCCAGTGGATGCTCCGTCACGCCTCGCAGCAAGACGTCTTATGATGAACTGGGTCTATAGGGTTAAGGATGAGAAAGGAAATTCCATCAGCCTTACCAACAAATTGTTTAACGACATTGCTCCTAAGTATAAGGACAGAAAAGGTGGCTATACCCGTCTGTACAAACTTGGCGCAAGAAGAGGCGACGGTGCTGAGGTTGTCGTTCTCGAACTGATCTAAGGTTAATTGAAAGAGTGACTTATAATAATGGAGAGCGGGTTGCCCGTTCTCCATTATTCACATTGTGGTCTTTCGATGGATGTGGAATCTGACAAAAAGCAAGGGGCATAGATACCCCAAGGCCTCTTATAAGGATAAAGGATAAGAGGTTTAGCGCCATAGTGATGGGCGGAATTTTATATGAATGAGATAATAAAAACAAATGACGTTTATTATGAATATAGGTCCAACGAAGAGGGAGGCAGCCCAGTCCGTGCAGTGAATGGGGTATCCCTTACAATTGAGCAGGGAGAGTTTGTGGTTATCCTTGGCCGTAACGGATCGGGCAAGTCAACCCTCGCCCGGCTTTTTAATGCGTTGCTGCTTCCTAAGGAAGGAACCATCTTTATTAACGGTAGGGCCACCCATGAGGAAGAACACCTTTGGGAGATCCGTAAGGGGTTGGGGCTGGTTCTTCAAAATCCCGACAATCAGATTGTCGCCACTACAGTCGAAGAGGATGTTGCCTTTGGGCCTGAAAACCTGGGGGTTCCTCCAGAAGAAATCAGAAGCAGGGTGGACAATGTCCTTAAGCTGGTAGGTATGGAAAACTATGCGGGTCATTCTCCCCATATGCTGTCGGGGGGCCAGAAACAAAGAATTGCCATTGCTGGAATATTGGCGATGCAGCCCAAGTGCATTGTTCTGGATGAGTCCACCTCCATGCTGGATCCCTCAGGACGAAAAGAGGTGATGGAGGTTCTCCATTCCCTTAATAAGAAGAACAATATGACCATTGTGCTCATTACCCATCATATGGATGAAGCGGTGGAAGCCCATCGGGTGATGGTCATGAGCCAGGGGAAATTGATTTTATCGGGTCAGCCCCATGAGATTTTTGAAAAGGTTCAAGCCATTAGAGAAGCAGGGTTGGATGTGCCTCAGGTGACTGCTCTGGCCTATCAGATGAAGCAAAGGGGAGTATCGTTAAAGACCTTACCCCTCACCCGGCAGGAAATGGTTGAAGTATTAAAAGAAGCCTTCCAAAACAAAAGTCTTCATGCTCAGCATAAAAACATCCCATGGGATGGGGAGCTTTCTTCCAAGAGATCGCTTGAGGAAATCATAACACTGAAAGAGATCAATCATGTCTATATGCCGGGAACACCTTATGAGCAAAAGGCACTTAAACAGATAAATATGACCATCTATAAAGGTGAGATTCTTGGGATTATCGGTCATACCGGCTCGGGTAAATCGACGCTGGTACAACACTTTAACGGTATTCTAAAGCCCAGCTCCGGAACACTTTTGGTGGACGGGCAGGAGGCTTCAGGTAAGGCGCTTAAGGAGCTTCGCACAAAGGTGGGGCTTATATTTCAGTATCCAGAGCACCAGCTTTTTGAAGAGACGGTTTACAAGGACATCATCTTTGGCTTGACAAAGCTCAAGCTGGATCAGGAGGAAATCAAGAGGCGGGTTTTTCATGTCACAGAGCTTCTGGACATCTCTCCTGAGCTTCTATACAAATCGCCTTTTGAGCTCTCCGGAGGGCAAAAACGAAGAGTGGCCATAGCGGGTGTTCTGGTGATGGAGCCCAAGGTTTTGGTTTTGGATGAGCCTACGGCGGGTCTGGACCCCAAAGGGAGCCATGAGCTGTTTCAAATCCTCTCCAGACTCAACCGAGAGGAAGGGACAACCATTGTGCTCATCTCCCACAATATGGAGGAAATAGCTGCCCTTTGCCATCGGGTTGCTGTCATGAGCAAGGGAGAGCTTGTTCTATGTGATACCACAAGAAAGATCTTTTCCCTCTCCCAAGAGCTCAAGGGTTATGGGCTGGATGTTCCAAGGGTTACGGCTCTCTTTGAACTGCTCAATCAGGAGGGGATGGGGCTACCTTCCCCAGTTCTAACTGTCAAGGAGGCCACAGAGATTCTTTGCTGTGCTTTGGAAGGGAATGCCGGAGGTGAAGGAGCATGATTCAGAATATCACACTTGGTCAGTATATTCCCGGATCTTCGGTTCTCCATCGTATGGATCCACGGACCAAAATCCTTTGGACCATGATGCTGATGGTGGCGGTCTTTATGATCCAGTCCTTACCCGAATATATCATGATGGGTTCCTTAACGGTTATTCTTTTAATGGTAAGCAGCGTTCCTGTCAAATTTGCTTTAAAGGGAATTAAGCCTCTCGCTCTGATTCTTTTGATCACAGCCCTCCTCAATATTTTTTTTGTGGGAGGAACGCCCTTAGTTACCCTGGGGCCCGTAACGGTGACCTACGAGGGAATCATCTCTGCGATTAAGCTCTTTTTCAGGCTGATTATGCTGGTTCTGACAGCCTCTCTTATGACGCTGACAACCACGCCAATGGCTATGACTGACGGCATAGAAAAGCTGTTGAAGCCTACGGAAAAAATCGGAGTTCCAGCCCATGAAATTGCCATGATGATGTCTATCGCCCTGAGGTTTATTCCCACCCTCATGGAGGAAACGGAGAGAATTATGAAGGCGCAAGCCTCCCGTGGGGCCGATTTTGATACGGGCAGTATTTTCTCCAGAGTCAAAAGCTTTATCCCTGTCCTGGTGCCGCTCTTTGTCAGTGCCTTCAAGCGTGCGGACGAACTGGCCGAGGCCATGGAATCCCGCTGTTACAGAGGCGGAAAGGGAAGAACACGGCTTAAATCCATCAGATATACATCAGTGGATCTTACCACGACCCTTCTGGGGATAATGTTCCTGATCCTTTTGTTTGGAATCCGTCTTCTATGACCAAGGATAAATAACCTAAGAAAGTTGATCCATGGGGAAGTCCAAAAAAGAGGATAAGGATGGAACGGGATGATAGCGAAGGGCCCTTTCCTTTGGGATAATAAAAGATACCATAGCCTTGATTATGCCCTTAAACAGAGATTTGGGAAAAAAATTGCCAAGCTCTCTCTGGATGCCGGATTTACCTGTCCCACCCGGGATGGGACGAAAGGTGCAAGAGGATGCCTTTTTTGTTCCAGCAAGGGCTCGGGAGATTTTACTTTCCCAGGGGATATCACCCTGCAGATGGAGGCACAGGCGGGCCTATTGAGGCGAAAGTGGAAGGATTGCCTTTATATTGCCTATTTTCAGAGCTTCACCAATACCTATGGGCCCCTTGATAAGCTCAAAGCGCTTTTTGACGAGGCTTTGGCCTTCCCTGGGGTAGTGGGCCTGGCGGTGGCCACCCGGTGTGACTGCCTTGGGAAGGAGGTTCTTGAGCTTCTTGAGTCTTACAGCAAGAAAACCTTTCTCTGGGTGGAGTTAGGGCTGCAAACGGTATCTGATGAAACCGGCGAAGTCATCCGAAGGGGTTTTACCACCCAGGAATTTGATGAGTCCATTAAAGCCTTAGCCCAAAAAGGAATACCCTCGGTGGTTCATTTGATTGCCGGACTGCCGGGCGAGTGCAAAAAGGATTTTATTCGATCCGTTGGCCATGTGGCAGGTCTTCCGGTGTGGGGGGTCAAGCTCCAGATGCTTCATGTTCTTACCGATTCAGATCTCTTTGAAGCCTTCCAAAAGGAACCCTACCGCCTTTTTGATAGGGAGGAGTATATCGAGCTCATTTGTGATGCATTGGAGGTTCTGTCGCCTCTTCAAGTGGTCCACCGTTTGACCGGGGATGGGAAAAAGGAACAGGTTCATGCTCCTTTATGGACATTGAACAAAAGACTTGTGCTGACTGAAATCCATCAGGAGCTAGTAAGACGAAAGAGCTGGCAGGGAAAGTTCTATCAGGGTTAAGCTCTTGATTTTATTTACAAAGTGCCTTAAAATGCCGATAGAGCCTATTGTATAGATCTTGCACGAAGGAGGATGGCCCTTGGAAGTACAACTAAATGTGAAGGTTATCAAAGAGAAGAGCTTTGATCCGAATTTTATGGTCAAGGTTTCCTATGATGATGGAGAAACCTGTTTTAAGGATGAGGTGGTTTCGGTATCAAGAAAGCCCCCCAAGGTGCGATTTGTTTACTCGGAAACCATAGAGAAGGTTAAAGATAGGATCGACATCAAAAAGATTGAGTTGGAGATCTTGCGAGTCATTGTTGAGTCTCTTTTATCAGGAAAGCGTCTTTAGTGTGAGTTATTCAAGATACTCACCTTTTTTTTGCACGGAAAGCACCTGCTTTTGGTTGACGGAGGCATAGAACACCTGGGTGTAGTCATTTACCCCAAATTCCCTTAGCTTGTCATCCAGCCATTCCCGTGGAATATTCAGCTTTTGGAGGGTTCTTCCTATAAGCTTGCCATCGATGATGACATCATGATTAAAGGCCTCTGGAGGGGGCTCCTTGTTGAGATCCTCGGGAGTTAATGGTCTTTTGGTGCTTTTAAGGAGTACGCTCAGTTGACCATTGGTTTCCAGTATACCGTATTCTACGTCATCGACGCTTTGAATGCTGTAAAATCTCAATTGTTCCAAAAGATCGTTGACGGTGTACATCTCTTTTCTCATATTCTTTTCAAGCATTTTTCCATGTCTCACAAGAAGCGTTGGCTTTCCACAGACAACCTCACGGATGCGTACCCCCTTGATGGATAAAAAAGAAATGGTAAGCTGACAGGCCACAAGGACAATAATAGGAACCAGAGCATGGTGTATTTTTTTTTCATCCTCAGTCAGGGGAAGCGCGGCCAATTCGGAAATCATGACCGCAATGGCGAACTCAAAGGGCTGAAGCTGGCCGATCTGGCGCTTTCCCATCAGACGCATGGTGACAACCACCACAAGATACAAGAAAAAGGTGCGCAGTACAAGCTGAAACATGAGTCCTCCGCAGAATCAGTGTTAATTAGGTTATAGTGTGGACTGATCCATAGAACTTCATACATCAGTGATTTGGGATCATGAAGGCCGTACTGTGCTAGTAAAATTATGGAAGAAGGAGTATGATAAAGGTAACGGAGGTGTAACCATGAGAGCATTAAGGACCGTGGGCTTCATCTTCTTGAGCCTCATATTCATGCTGGGAGTATATATTGCCTATTTTCAAATCAATCCCGAGATTCGTGTGGGTGAGTACGTTCTTACTGGAGCCCATCAAGGAAGATACCCCATGAATGATTCTGTCATAGAGAGGGTCAGACAGGGTCTTCCGGTGATGGGGAAGGATCTGGAGATTGGGGATGCCGCACTCAAAGGTAATTACCTTAATCTGTACAAGGCTGTAACACTGAAGTATCTGGAAGAACCCCAGGATTAAGATTGATATAAAAGGCTGTTGAGAGAAGGGCATTCCTCTCTCAGTAGAGAATAAAGCTTCAGATTGTGGTATTCCCCATTGTGAAAGGTGGCCTTCCGCATGGTGCCTTCATAGGTAAAGCCGCATTTTTCAGCCACCTTCTGGCTGGCCAGATTTTTCTCCATGACATTGACCTGAATACGGTTGATAGGCCGGATGGAAAACATATAGGCACAGAACAGGAGTAGGGCCTCGGACATATAGCCCTTTCCCGAAAAGGTGGGATGAAAGAGCTCGTAGCCTACCTCATAACCGGATTGATAATCCAGTCCCTTGAAATAAAGTATTTCTCCTACATACTCACCGCTTTTTGTGACAATGAGCATGCGCCCTTCATCCAGCCCCCAGAACCCGTTTTCTTCATATTCCTTCAAAAACTCCTTGGCTGATTGGATGTTGAGATGCCAATAGGGGCCTTTAGAATTAACATCGGTAATAAGGTGATAAATCTCATTAAGCTCGTGAGGACCAATATTGCGTAAATCAATCCTTTTTCCTGATATCATAGGTGTATTCCCTTCGGACATTAATAGGTTACGGTAAAATAACGTCGGTGAGTTTTATTGATTCCTTTTTCATTATAGCATATAATCAAGTCTATATAATGACGCAACAGGTGTATTCATAATAAATATAACCACACTTAAATGAGTAAAATAAATATCCTTTCACAATAAGGAGGAACCGATTCATGTATTATGTCGGAATTGATCTTGGGGGCACTAATATTGCTGCCGGAATTGTTGACGCTGAGGGAAGAATTATCAAAAAGGGAAGCGTCCCAACAGGCAGGGAAAGATCATCCCTTGATATTATTAAGGATATGTGCGACCTTGTGTTATCGCTGATGAAGGATTTAGGAATCACAGAAAAGGATCTCCATAGCATCGGTATAGGAAGTCCCGGAGCTCCTGATCGTAAAAATGGAGTCATTCTCTATGCCAACAACCTCCCTTTCAGAAATGTACCTATGCGTGCTGAAATTCAGAAAATCATCAATGTTCCGGTTTATCTGGAAAATGACGCCAACTGCGCAGCCATTGCCGAAAGTGTGGCCGGTGCGGCCAAGGGCGCCGAATATGCTGTGATTATTACCATAGGAACAGGTATCGGCGGCGGTGTAATTATCAATAATAAGCTTTATACAGGCTTTAATGGTGCTGCCGGTGAATTGGGCCATGTGGTGCTTATGTTGAGCGGGGAAGCCTGCTCCTGTGGCAGAAAGGGTTGTTGGGAGGCCTATTCTTCGGCCACCGCCCTTATTCGCCAAACCAAAAAGGCTGCTGTTGAGAATCCTCAATCCAAGATTATGGAGCTTTGTGGAGGAGATTTAAACAAGATTGATGCCAAGACAGCCTTCGACGCCGCCAGACTGGGTGATGAAACAGGTACCGCGGTGGTTGACCGCTATGTTGATTACCTGGCCGATGGCTTGGCCAATATGGTGAATATTTTCCAGCCCAACATCATCGCTATTGGTGGCGGTGTTTCCAAGGAAGGCGAAAATCTGCTGGCCCCCTTGAGAGAGAAAATGAAGGGGAGAACCTATTGTGCGCAGGGCCTTGAGCCGACCCAATTGGTGGTTGCCAAAATGGGGAACGACGCAGGCATCATAGGAGCGGCACTGATCTCTAAGGCATAGAAAAGGTTAACATGAGAACGATTAAGCTGACCATTGAATACGACGGCACGGGGTACCATGGGTGGCAATATCAGGACAACGCCCTCTCGGTTCAGGAGGTTCTTTCAAAGGCTCTTTTGAAGCTGACCGGTGAGGATATTATGCCCGAGGGTGCGGGACGGACGGATGCGGGGGTACATGCTTTAGGCCAGGTTGCCAGCTTTAGAACCCAATCCTCCATACCCGCTGAGAAATTTACGCCCGCCCTTAACACCTGCCTTCCCGAGGATATTTCCATTAAAGCCTCTGAAAAAGTTGAAGAGGATTTCCATGCACGTTTTTCAGCCAGGGGGAAACACTATCAGTATAGGATATTAAATACACCCCAACGATCCGCGCTCTGGTCTAAAAGAGCCTGGCATATCCGGGACAGGCTTGATGAAAAGGCCATGGAGGAGGCGGCCCGATATTTTTTAGGGACCCACAGCTTTGAGGCCTTCTGTGCGGCTGGGCATCATGTGAAAACCTTTGAGCGTACGATTTCTGTCTCCCAGTGGAAAAGGGAGGGGGATATGCTGATTTTTGATACCCAGGGCAATGGTTACCTGTATAATATGGTTCGTATCATGGTCGGAACCATGGTGGACATTGGGAGGGGTCGCTTTTCCCCTGATATCGTCAAGAAGGCCATTGAAAGCGGGCAACGGAACAGTATAGGGGTGACGGCACCCCCCTCGGGGCTCTACCTGATGGAGGTCTTTTATTAATGGGATGGGGTCTAATAGATACAGAACGTTTTGAGGAAAGCCTATGCGAATGATTGGTAAGCTCATTAAGGGCACTACGATTCTTGCTGAGAAGGTTTATGAAATAGGTGATAGTGAAGGGACCTATCAGGACAGGCTGGAAAAATGTCTGGTTGAATTATGCAGCCTTCTGGCTATAGAGGTTCCTCTTTGGCTCTCTAAGAATACGCGTGAATATGTCTCTTTCAGGAGAACCTCCTTCAATGCTGACCAGTTTTTTAATCCTGTTCTTTTTGAGCGATTTGAAATCAGGGTGGAAAGCTGAGAAAATTGATCTCAATAAAAAACCCGATGTCAGTGTTGACATCAGGTTATGTCTATGTTAGAATTATTAACTGCATTATTATGTTTGCAAGTACTGTATTCATTTTCTACTTTGTGCATCTTTACCGTACTTTTCGTTATGATTATAGCACATTTGTATGAATGGTACAATACATGTCAATAATCTTTAAGATGAAAAAATATAGATCGGGAGAATGATACCTTGGAGTTATTGCTTTTATTAAAAACCTGACTGGCTTGATTAAAACCAGAACGGATTTAAATTCCCCCCTCTATATTTTTATGTCTTTTACACCAAAATATGCAGTCCATACGAGGTGATACGAATGGTCCATCCAGTTCAACTGGGCAGAACAACACGAATGAGTTTTGCTCGCATCAATGAAGTCCTTGACATGCCCAATCTGATTGAGATCCAGAAGAATTCTTACAATCAGTTTCTTCAAGATGGCCTTAGGGAAGTATTAAGAGATGTTTCGCCCATTACAGATTACACGGGCAATCTCATCATGGAATTTATCGACTACACCCTTGAGACCGATAATGTCAAGTATTCGGTTGAAGAGTGCAAGGAAAGAGATTCCACCTACTCGGCACCCCTTAAGGTTAAGGTTCGACTGATTAACAAGGAAACCGGAGAAGTGAAGGAGCAGGAAATTTTCATGGGAGATTTCCCGCTCATGACAGAGTACGGTACTTTTGTTATCAATGGCGCTGAGCGCGTTATCGTAAGTCAGTTGGTCCGTTCTCCTGGTGTATATTATGCTAGAGAAAAAGACAAGAGCGGAAATAACCTGTTCTCCAACACCGTTATACCCTATCGTGGCGCATGGCTTGAATACGAAACGGACTCTGCCGAGATTATTTATGTCCGTATCGACAGAACCCGTAAGCTCCCCATCACACAGTTTTTACGTTCCTTAGGCTTTGGTACCGACGCAGATATCCTGGGTCTCTTTGGTGAAGAACCCAAGCTTCTGGCAACTATTGCCAAGGACGGCACCAAGAGCAGGGAAGAGGGTCTCTTCGAGGTGTACAAGCGTCTTCGTCCGGGTGAACCACCCACCGAGGAAAGTGCCAGCACCCTCATTAATAATCTGTTTTTTGATCCCAAGCGTTATGACCTTTCCAGTGTAGGACGCTATAAATTCAACAAAAAGCTCTCATTAGCCAACCGTATCCGCAACCAGATCGCCGCTGAGGAAATCAAGGATGGAACCACCGGCAAGGTGCTTGTAAAGGCAGGCGGAGAAATCGATGAGGCCATGGCCTGGAAGATTCAGAATTCCGGAACCAATGTGGCTTTCATTGAGGTCGAGGGAAGAACCGTTAAGGTTGTGGGCAACCTCACCGTGGATATTTCAGGATATATTCCCTTTGCCCCTTCCAAGGCCGGCATTAATGAGAAGGTTCGCTATGACGTTTTGAAGGTTATTCTAGAAGAGCATAAGGGGGCCAAGGAGGCCGAGCTTATTGCGATTCTCAAGGACAACCGTGATAATCTCATGCCCAAGAACATTACCAAGGAAGATATTATTGCTTCCATTTCCTATATTCTCAATCTGGATCACGGTGTCGGCCATACCGACGATATTGACCATCTGGGGAATCGTCGTTTGCGTTCTGTGGGAGAACTCCTTCAGAATCAATTCCGTATCGGTCTGGCCCGTATGGAGCGTGTTGTGCGTGAAAGGATGACCATTCAGGACATTGACGCCGCAACACCCCAGGCCCTTATTAATATCAGGCCTGTGGCTGCTTCCATTAAAGAATTCTTTGGTTCCAGCCAATTGTCACAGTTTATGGATCAGACCAATCCTCTGGCCGAATTGACCCATAAGCGCCGTTTGAGCGCCCTGGGCCCAGGAGGTCTTTCCCGTGACCGTGCAAGCTTTGAAGTGCGTGACGTACATCACTCCCATTATGGTCGTATGTGTCCTATTGAGACCCCTGAAGGTCCAAACATCGGTTTGATAGGTTCTTTGAGCACCTTTGCCCGCATAAATGATTACGGTTTTATTGAGGCGCCTTATCGCAAGGTCGACAAGGAAAATGCCCGTGTGACCGATCAATTCGAATATATGACTGCTGACGAGGAAGACCTCTACGTGGTGGCAGAAGCCAACGAGCCTCTGGATGAAAACGGCTACTTTGTACACAAACGTGTAGGCTGCCGCTATCTGGATCAGATTCTCGAGGTTGACAAAAACCATGTGGATTACATGGATGTATCGCCTAAGCAGTTGGTTTCTGTAGCGACCGCCATGATTCCCTTCCTAGAAAACGACGACGCCAACCGGGCGCTCATGGGTTCCAACATGCAGCGTCAGGCGGTTCCGCTCATTAAGCCCCAGGCTCCCATTATCGGTACCGGTATTGAATACCGTGCCGCAAAGGACTCGGGTGTTTGTCTCGTTGCCAGAAATGCCGGTGTTGTTGAAAAGGTAACAGCCAATGAAATCGTTATCCGCACCGGAAAGGGCCAGAAGGATCAATACAAGCTTCTCAAGTACAAGAGATCCAATCAGGGCACTTGCTTTAATCAGAGGCCCATCGTCCGGAAGGGCGAACAGGTTGAGGTCGGGGATATACTGGCTGATGGTCCTTCCACTGAAAATGGCGAAATCGCATTGGGTAAGAATGTCCTGATCGGGTTTATGACCTGGGAAGGCTACAATTACGAGGATGCGATTCTCATCTCCGAAGAATTGGTCAAGGATGATGTCTATACCTCCATCCATATTGAGGAGTACGAGTCCGAGTCCCGTGATACCAAGCTGGGGCCTGAAGAGATCACCCGCGATATCCCCAATGTGGGCGAGGATTCCTTGAAGGATCTTGACGAGCGCGGAATCATCCGTATCGGCGCCGAGGTTCGCTCGGGAGACATCCTGGTGGGTAAGGTTACCCCCAAGGGCGAAACGGAGTTGACTGCTGAAGAACGCCTCCTTCGTGCCATCTTTGGCGAGAAGGCCCGTGAAGTCCGCGACACCTCCTTGAGAGTTCCCCATGGTGAATCGGGTATTATCGTGGATGTTAAGGTGTTCACCCGTGAAAATGGTGATGAGCTGCCCCCTGGAGTCAATCAGCTTGTCCGCTGTTACATCGCTCAGAAGAGAAAGATCTCTGTGGGTGACAAGATGGCTGGTCGCCATGGTAACAAGGGCGTTATATCAAGAATTTTGCCCCAGGAGGATATGCCTTTCCTTCCTGATGGCACCCCCCTGCAAATTGTGCTCAATCCTTTGGGCGTTCCTTCCCGTATGAATATCGGGCAGGTGCTCGAGGTTCATTTGGGTTATGCTGCCAAAACCCTGGGTTGGAAGATTGCCACCCCGGTATTTGACGGTGCCAATGAAAATGATATATTTGAAACCCTTAAGCTTGCCAACCTTCCTGAAGACGGTAAGACCGTTCTTTATGACGGACGTACCGGTGAGCCTTTTGACAGCCGTGTCACTGTGGGTATCATGTACTACCTGAAGCTGGCGCATTTGGTGGATGACAAGATCCATGCCCGTTCAACCGGACCTTACTCACTGGTAACCCAACAGCCCCTGGGTGGTAAAGCTCAGTTCGGCGGTCAGCGTTTCGGTGAAATGGAAGTTTGGGCCCTTGCCGCTTACGGTGCCGCCTACTCCTTGCAGGAGGTTCTTACCGTTAAATCCGACGACGTGGTGGGTCGTGTTAAAACCTACGAGGCCATTGTTAAGGGCGAAAATGTCCCTGAGCCTGGCATCCCTGAGTCCTTCAAGGTTCTTATGAAGGAATTGCAGAGCCTTGCTTTGGATGTCAAGGTCTTTTCCGATCAGCATGAAGAGATCGAGATCAAGGAATCCATCTATGATGATCTTGAAGAGCTGGATGTCAACATTGAGGGCAGAGAGGACGAAACCTTGTCCTATCTGGATCTGGATGATGAAGAAGGCCGCGATGTCATTGATGAGGAGTTTGAACTTGACGGTTTAGATTCTGCGGATATTTCAGAGGGCGAAGAGCTCAATGAAGACATGGTCGGAAATATGTTCGGGCTGGACAACGACATGCCCGAGGACGATGATGATATATAGGAGGGCGACAGGCAGTGTTTGAATTAAACAATTTTGATGCCATACAAATTGGTCTTGCCTCCCCGGAAAAAATTCGCGAATGGTCCAGGGGAGAGGTTAAAAAGCCTGAGACCATCAATTACAGAACCTTAAAGCCTGAGCGTGATGGTCTGTTCTGTGAAAGGATCTTTGGTCCTACCCGGGACTGGGAATGCCATTGCGGTAAATATAAGCGTGTCCGTTACAAGGGTATCATCTGCGACCGCTGCGGCGTTGAGGTAACCCGTTCAAAGGTTCGCCGTGAGCGTATGGGCCATATCGAGCTAGCTGCTCCTGTTTCCCATATCTGGTACTTCAAGGGTATTCCCAGCCGTATGGGTTTGCTCTTGGATATGTCGCCCAGAGCCCTTGAAAAGGTGCTTTACTTTGCTTCATACGTGGTCATTGACCCGGGAAGCACACCTCTTTCCCAGAAGCAGGTCCTCAATGAAAAGGAGTATCGTGAAAGTATCGACAAGTTTGGAAACAACTTCAGGGCCGGAATGGGCGCTGAGGCTGTAAAAGAGCTTCTTGCCATTATGGACATGGACAGCCTTTCTAAGGAATTGAGGGATGAGGTAGAATCCTCCAACGGCCAGAAAAAGATACGTGCCATTAAACGTCTTGAAGTGGTTGAAGCCTTCCGTGGTTCAGGGAATAAACCTGAATGGATGGTTCTGGATGTTATTCCGGTCATTCCTCCCGAGCTGCGCCCCATGGTTCAGCTTGACGGTGGTCGTTTTGCCACTTCCGACTTGAATGACCTGTATAGAAGGGTAATCAACAGAAATAATCGTCTGAAGAGACTTTTGGATTTAGGCGCGCCCGAGATTATCGTCAGGAATGAAAAGCGCATGCTTCAGGAAGCGGTAGACGCCCTTATCGATAATGGCCGCCGCGGCCGTCCTGTAACCGGACCCGGTAACCGTCCGCTGAAGTCACTCTCTGATATGCTCAAGGGTAAGCAGGGACGTTTCCGTCAGAACCTTTTGGGTAAGCGTGTTGACTACTCCGGACGTTCGGTTATTGTTGTAGGCCCCGAGCTTAAGATTTTCCAGTGCGGTTTGCCCAAGGAAATGGCTCTCGAGCTCTTTAAGCCCTTTGTTATGAAAAAGCTGGTCGAGAGAGGCCTTGCACATAACATCAAGAGCGCTAAGCGTATGGTTGAGCGCGTCAAGGCAGAGGTTTGGGACGTTCTCGAAGAGGTTATCAAGGAGCATCCCGTGCTGCTCAATCGTGCCCCTACCCTTCACAGATTAGGTATTCAAGCCTTTGAACCTGTATTGGTTGAAGGTAAGGCCATAAAGCTCCATCCTCTGGTCTGTACCGCTTATAACGCCGACTTCGACGGTGACCAGATGGCTGTTCACGTTCCTCTGTCAGCTGAGGCCCAGGCTGAGGCCCGCATCCTGATGCTTTCTGCCAACAATCTTCTGAAGCCCCAGGATGGTAAGCCCGTTACCGTTCCTACCCAGGATATGGTTTTGGGGAGCTACTTCCTTACCATTGAAAAGGAAGCCCAAAAGGATGCCGAAGGCAATATCATCAATGGCGTCATAGGTGAAGGCAAGGTCTTCGGAAGTACCGATGAAGCCGTTATGGCCTACCAAAATGAGGCGGTCAGCCTTCATTCTCGTATACGTGTCCGTGTCACCAAAACCATTGACGGGGTAAAGAAGAGCAAGATTATCAGCACCACTGTGGGCAAGATTATCTTTAACCAAGCTATTCCTCAGAATCTCGGATTTGTAGACAGAACCGATCCTGAGACCATGTTCAACTATGAAGTGGATTTCCTGGTGGGTAAGAAGGAACTTGGAAAGATTATTGACCGTAGCATCAGAATCAACGGCACCAACAAAACCGCAGAGGTTCTTGACGATATCAAGTCTCTGGGCTTTAAATACTCTACCAAGGGAGCCATCACCATCGGTATAACCGACATGACGATTCCTGAGGTAAAGCAAAAATATCTTGAGGACACCGACAGAAAGGTCGATGAAATCGAGAAGCACTACAGAAATGGTCTTTACAATAAGGAAGAGCGTAAGAGTGCCATCATCACAGCTTGGAACAAGACCACTGAGGATATCAAGAATGCCTTGATCAGCTCTCTGGATCGTTTCAATCCTGTTTATATGATGTCCCAATCCGGTGCCCGTGGTAACATCAATCAGATCAGACAGTTGGCCGGTATGCGTGGATTGATGGCCGACACCTCCGGTGAAACCATTGAAATTCCTATCCGCTCCAACTTCCGTGAAGGACTTAACGTTCTGGAGTACTTTATCTCCACCCACGGTGCCAGAAAGGGTCTTGCCGATACGGCTCTACGTACCGCTGACTCCGGTTACCTGACCCGCCGTCTGGTGGACGTCTCCCAGGATGTGATTATCCGTGAGGAAGACTGTGGCACGACCGATGGCATTGATATTCAGCCCATCGTCATCAGCGGTAAAACAATTGAGGGCTTGGCAGAGCGTCTGACAGGACGTTATGCTCCCCAGGATATTGTAGATCCCAAAACCGGTGAAGTGATTGTGGCAGCTAATGAGCTCATCACAGAGCCTTTAGCCGAAAAGGTGGAGAATGCCGGGTATCACAGGATGAAGATTCGTTCGGTATTGACCTGTCGGTCACGGGTGGGTGTGTGCGCCAAGTGCTACGGCATCAACCTGGCCAACGGAGAAGAGTGTAACGCCGGTGAAGCAGTAGGCTTTATTGCCGCACAGTCCATCGGTGAACCTGGTACCCAGTTGACCATGCGTACCTTCCATACCGGCGGTGTTGCCGGTGATGACATTACCCAGGGTCTTCCCCGTGTTGAAGAGCTTTTTGAGGCACGTAAACCCAAGGGTCTGGCCATCGTTTCAGAACTGGGTGGTACGGTCCGAATCAAGGATACCAAGAAAAAGCGTGAAATTGAAATCACGAATAATGAAACCGGTGATGCCAAGACCTACCTCATCCCTTATGGGTCCTCCATCAAGGTGGCCGAAGGGGATGTGATTGAGCCGGGTGACGAGCTGACCGAGGGCTCCATTAATCCTCATGATATTTTGAAGATCAAGGGAATCCAGGCTGTTCAAAGATATCTTCTCCAGGAAGTTCAGAAGGTTTACAGGCTTCAGGGTGTTGATATTAACGACAAGCATATAGAGGTTATCGTTCGTCAGATGCTCAGAAAAGTCAAGATTGACGAAGCAGGCGACACCGATATGCTTCCTGGAAGCCTTGTGGATATGTTTGAATTTGAGGACAAGAACCAAAAAGCAGAGGAAGAGGGCTTAAGGCCTGCAACCGGAAAACGCACGCTCCTGGGTATTACCAAGGCGTCTTTGGCTACCGAATCCTTCCTTTCTGCGGCTTCCTTCCAGGAAACCACAAGGGTTCTGACCGAGGCGGCTATCAAGGGTAAGATTGACCCGCTGATCGGCCTTAAGGAGAATATCATTATTGGTAAACTGATTCCTGCCGGAACAGGTATGGCCAAATATCGTGATATTGAACTGGATGTTGCAGAAGGCAAATAAATAGAACAAAAGCTAAGGAGAGGATGAAAATCCTCTCTATTTTTATACCTCATTGACCACGGTGGTCAATGAGAATATAATGGGTATGAACACAAGGGGAATTAATACTATTAAAGGAGAAAATATGAAGGATTCCTTTGCCGCCCTGGAGAAGGAAAAGCGAGAGAAGATCATCAATGCAGCCATGCTGGAATTTGCTCAAAGAGGCTATGACAGGGCTTCAACCAATGAAATTGTGAAGAGGGCCGAAATTTCCAAGGGCCTGCTTTTCCATTATTTTAGAACTAAAAAGGTTCTCTTTCTCTTTTTATATGATCATGCCATAAAAGTGATGAGCGAGGATTTTCACCGAAGAATAGACCCACTTGAAGGGGATTTCTTTAAAAAAATGAGGCAGGTACTGGCCATTAAGCTGGAAATTCTCAAACGCTATCCAGAGCTCTTTCATTTCGCTCAATTGGCCTACCTGGAAACATCGTCCGAGATAAAAGAGGACTTGGAAAAACGCAATAAAAAGCTTATTGGGTTGAGTACCCAGCAAATAGTCGGGCAGAGTGACGTATCAGGTTTTCATGAGGCCATTGATCTAAAGCAAGGACTCAATATTATTACCTGGAGTATGGAAGGACTTTTAAATCAGGCGTATAACGAAAGCAGGCTACAAAAACGGAGCATCGATCATAAAAAGCTACTTGCCGATGCCGAAGGGCTGATTGCCACCTTTGAGAGGCTATTTATAAAGGAGGGCCATTAAATGAATGTTATTGAGATCAAGAACCTGACCAAGTACTATGGGAAATCAAGAGGGATTATCGACATCAGCTTTCATGTGGAGGAGGGTGAAATTTTCGGATTCATAGGCCCCAACGGCGCGGGTAAATCCACAACCCTTCGTACGCTCTTGGCCCTTATCTATCCAACAAGCGGGTCAGCCACCATCTTTGGAAAGGACTGCATAAAAAAAGCCCCCGAAATTGCCAAGGATATTGGTTACCTCCCCTCCGAGGTTTTTTATTATGAAAAGATGAAGGTCATTGACCTACTCAAGTACTCGGCAAGTTTTTATAAAAAGGATTGCAGCCAACGGATCAAGACCCTAGCCGAGATCATGGATTTGGATCTGAGTAAGAAAATTGACGACCTATCCTTGGGTAACAAAAAGAAGGTGGGGATTGTCCAAGGCTTGCTCCACGAACCTAAGCTGATTATCCTTGATGAGCCCACAAGCGGTTTGGACCCACTCATGCAGCAGAAATTCTTTGATCTAATCAAGGAGGAAAACAAAAAAGGGGTCACGATACTCTTCTCCTCCCATATATTAAGCGAGGTTCAAAAGCTGTGCGATCGTGTGGCGATCATTAAGGAAGGAAGGATTGTTAAACTGGAGAAGATCAGCACCCTGACCGAGGATACCTACAAGAAGTTCAAAATCGAACTTAAAAACCCTATTTCCAAAGAATATTTCCAGGTGAGGGGCGTCCATCATATAGAAGCCCAAGGAAATACGGTGAGCTTCCTCTTTAAGGGTAATATCAACCATGTCATACAGGTGATGGCTGAGACTGAAATAGCGAATCTCTGGATAGAAGAGCCTTCTCTCGAAGAGATTTTTATGCACTATTATGAGAAGGGGGACTAAAATAAGATGAAAACGATTTTCTTTCAGGAATTAAAATCAAATAGAAAGTCCATTCTCTTATGGTGTTTTTCCATGGCTCTATTAGCGGTGTTTTTTCTGGCTATCTATCCCGCCTTCTCAACCGGTGCGGAGGAATTTAAGAAGCTTATGGCAGGTTTCCCGCCAGCCATGCTCAAGGCCTTCAGCTTTAACGTGGAACTTATTTTTTCTCCCATGGGCTATTATGCCCTTATCTTTTCGTATATGACTCTATGCGGTGGGATTTATGCCATGATTCTGGGAACCCAAGTGATTGTAAAGGATTTCAACCGTAAAACCGCGGATTTTCTTTTTACAAAGCCAGTTTCAAGAATCCATATCATAGCCGGGAAGCTTGTTTCCGGGGTTCTCTCGGTAGCGGTCACAGATATTCTGGCTATTGGACTTACCTATCTGGCGGCCCTGATGATTATCGGGGAGCCTCTTGAATCGATATCCTTTATGAGGGTTTCTGCCACGCTCTTTCTTATCAGCCTACTCTTTTACGTATTGGGCTTTCTCATAGGGGCCATTTTTCAGCGCATCAAATCAGTGATAGGTGTTTCAATAGGAACTGTTTTTGGCTTTTATGTGACGGGGTTACTGGGTTCAGCCTTGGATGATGAAAAATTGAAGTATCTGGTGCCTTTTCAGTTTTACGACCCAATGAAGATTATTAGAGAGGCCTCCTATGAGACTTACTCAATTATAGCTACCCTGGTGTTTGTTTTAACGGGACTCCTGGCAAGCACTCTGATTCTTGCTAAGAGAGACATTCACGTTTAATCCATAGAGGAGGTTGTTACCTTGAATATCTATTTTAGGGAAATGAGGGCTAATGCCCGAACGCTTTTCTTCTGGTGCCTGGGTATTCTAGCCATGGTGGGGGGAGGTATGGGCAAATATTCCGGGTTTGATGCATCGGGTCAACAAGTCATGGCACTTATGGACAAAATGCCCAAGGCCGTTCTTGCCATATTCGGCATGGTGAATGTGGACATGGGAACCGCCGCAGGCTTTTATGCCGTCATTTACGTCCTGCTGCTTATTATGGCCACTCTCTATGCTGTCATGCTGGGTGCGCATATCATCGCCAAAGAGGAGCAGGGCAAGACTTCCGAATTCCTTTTTGTAAAGCCTGTGTCAAGAAAAGGTGTGTTAAGCGCAAAGCTGCTGGCTGCCCTGACCAACCTTATTCTCTTCAATGCGTTCGCACTGCTTGTGTCCTTGTGGATAGGGGTAAAAGTAGCTCCTGATGAGGATTTAACCCGTTATCTTTGCACCCTGTCCTTGGCCATGCTGATAACACAACTCATGTTCCTGTTTATAGGGAGTGCTTTTGTCTCCATCAGTAAAAAGATGGCTTTCTGCTCAGGCCGGGTATCTTTAACGGTTCTCATAGCCTATATGCTTTCGGTCATGATTGACATGAATGAAAAGTGGGCGTTTTTAAAGTATTTGACCCCCTTCAAGTATTTTGAAGCCAGGAGCTTTGCTGTAGGGGGAGGCTTTGAGACCGTTTTTCTTGTTTTGTCCGGGTTGATCCTCATCGTTGGTGTGGGTCTGACCTATACCTTTTACCCTAGACGGGATTTAGGCGTCTAGGGCCGGCGCCGGACCGCCCCACCCGGCTAAATCCCTTTGACCGCCTCATCAATAGCCCGAAGCTCATCCTTTGAAAACCCGGTGTTGTTCAGGCATTGGACATTGTCTTCAAGCTGACTGACCTTGCTGGCCCCAATAAGAACCGAGGCGACCTTTCCCTCACGAAGAACCCATGAGAGAGCCATCTGCGCCAGGGTTTGACCACGGGTGACAGCGATGCTGTTGAGCTTTAAGATCACGTCCAATTGAGTTTGGGTAATTCTGGCTTTGGTGAGGAACGGAGAAACACCCCGTCCTGCCCTTGAATCCTCGGGAATACCACCAAGGTAACGACTGGTGAGCATACCCTGTGCCAAGGGACTAAAAGCAATAAGTCCGATACCGATTTCCTGGGCGTAATCCCTCAGCCCGTCATTCTCAATCCAGCGATTGAGAATGGAATAGCTTGGCTGATGGATGACAAAAGGCGTTCTAAGCTCCTTTAGAATAGCATAAGCAGCTTTGGTCTGATCCTTGTTATAATTGGAAATGCCCACATAGAGGGCCTTTCCCTGACGCACAGCACTGTCCAAAGCCAGCATGCTTTCCTCAATAGGGGTTTCGGGGTCCGGACGGTGATGGTAGAAGATGTCCACGTAATCTAGCCCCAGGCGCTTGAGGCTTTGATCCAGGCTGGAGATTAGATATTTTCTTGAGCCTAAATCTCCATAGGGGCCTTCCCACATACCATATCCGGCCTTGGTGGAGATGATGAGCTCATCCCTGTAGGCGGCAAGCTCTTCCTTGAGAATACGTCCGAAGTTTTTTTCTGCCGATCCGGGAGGTGGGCCATAGTTATTGGCCAGATCAAAATGGGTAATGCCCAGATCAAAGGCCTTTGTCACCAGATCCTTCATAGTTTGGATGCTGTCCACATCCCCAAAGTTATGCCACAGGCCCAGGGAAAGGGCTGAAAGCTTTAATCCGCTTTTGCCTAATCGATTGTATCGCATGGTGGAATAGCGTGACGGGTTGGCAGTATACATGGATGATACCCCCTTGTGACCATTAAATCTGTAGACTATGGCATCATTATATATCAGATAAGGAAGGTTATCCAACAGAACCTTTTTCAGGCAATGGACTCCTTTCGCCCGACGAATCGGGAGCAGGCTCTTTTGATGCTGCCATCGCATTTTCTGACTGAGAAGAGATCGCAGACCCCATAGGTCGTCAGATATTCATGGGGATGGATAATAAAGAATTCACAATCGGAACAGTGAAGAGCGGCGGACTTTTTAAATTCCTCCAGGGTGAAAAAACGGTGAGAGGCGCATAAATAATCAGAAGATACGATTCCCTTCTCCAAACAGAGCACATCGTTATTAAAACCCAAACGCTTGCCTTTAAGGCAGTTTTTACAGCACTTTTTTGTGGGTGGAGGGGAGTTCTGGGGTTTTACCTTGTCTTTGAGTTTCTGCGCCTTGCTTTTCATGTAAAGGGCTTCCGCCTTTCAGAAATCCTTTTTAAAAAAGTATACCATATTGCCCAGATAGCCCAAAAAATTAGTGAAGGTTTTGCTTGTGAGAACTGTATTGTTTTTATTATCGGTTCGGGTATAATGGTCTAAAAGGACTTACGGGGTGGAGCAAGATGCCGAGGATATTCCGTACCAGATATATTCCTTCAGAGACCGTTGACCTATCTTCTGATATGCTGCTGTACAGAGACCAGCGCTATCTCATTACTCATTGGAACCCCATCAAACCAAGAGAAGATATTGCCTTTGGCATATCGTGCGTCTTTTTGGAGAAAGGATGGAAGATAAGCGCCATTCTGGATCATGAAAGGAAGCTAAAGCACTGGTATTGTGATATTATTGAAATAGAATATGAGAAGAGCACGGATACATATTATTTATACGACTTGCTGACCGATGTGAGAATTCTGAACGATGGCAGGGTAGAGGTCGTTGATCTGGATGAGCTGGCTATTGCCTTTGAAGAAGGTCTGATTACAGCCAAACAGTTGTCAATGTCTCTCAAACGCTGTAACAGCCTCCTTGACCTGGTCTATAACCAAGAGCTTACTAAGCAGGTCTCCCATATTATCCGTGAGCACACGGGTTTGGAGTGTAAGCTATGACACTTGATTTGATAGATTACCAAAATGCTAGGAAATATGGCTTAAGAGAGTATTCCTACTATATATCCCAGGGACAGAATGGGTATCTTCCTTTTTTGGACGGCATCCTGAAAAATATTGATATAGTCTCTGAATTAGATATGGGTATAGTGGATATTCCTTTGAGGAAGATCCGGGGAACCTATACCTATCTTCGAAGCATTTCCTTTGCCCGAAACTATATGCCGCTCATGGAGGCTGATTCGGAGTTCGCCATAAAATGGCAGAATGTCTGTAACATTCAGAATGGCGAGGGCCTCAGAGATCCCATCAAGGTCTATGAATACCTTAACTGGTTTTATGTCATTGAAGGAAATAAAAGAGTCAGTGTTCTCAAGTACCTGGATGTTTATTCCTTCCACGGTACTGTAACCCGCCTGGTGCCTAAATATGACGAAAACAACAAGGATATCGTCCGCTACTATGAATTTATGGAATTTAATAAAAAGACGGGGATTAATGATATCTGGTTTACCAATGAAAAAGGGTTTGCAGAGCTTTGGGAAATTATTAAGGATTATCGTCCTAACAGCCGCTATTTAGATGAATCCAACCGTTTCCGGTTCTTTTCCAGCGGCGTATATAATATGTTCAGAAAAGCTTTTTATGAACTGGGCGGGGATAAACTGCCCATAACCACCGGGGATGCCTTTCTGGATTTTCTCAAGATTCACGGAATTAAAGAGGAATTTAGTGAGGAGGACTTAAAGGCCAGGATCAAACGCCTTATTTCCGAGGTCCAGGTGCATACTGGGCCGGAGGCCGTAGATGTTCAACAAAGCCCCAACCTCAAGGTGGAGAAAGGCCTTATCGGCAGACTCACCCATAAAACCCGCACTGAAAAAATCAAGGTGGGCTTTGCCCATGCCACCGACAATAAAACCTCCAGTTGGACCTATTCTCATGAACTGGGGAGGATGCACCTTCAGCATGCCTTGAGGGACAGCGTGGAGACAGTTTCGGTATTTGATCTCCCGGAGAGCATTGAGTCGGTGCCAAAATTACAGGAGTTAGTGGATGATGGCTGCCAGATCATTTTTACAACCACCCCGCCTTTGATCAATGCAACCTTAAAGGTGGCCATGGATAATCCGGAATGTAATTTCCTCAATTGTTCCTGTATGCATTCCTTTAAGCATGTCAACACCTATTTTGGCCGAATTCATGAACCTCGCTTCTTAGGAGGGATCGTGGCCGGAGCTTTAAGTCAGACGGGTAAATTAGGCTATATTGCGCCTTTCCCGGTGACAGATATACTCAGCGGACTTAATGCCTTTACATTAGGAGCGCGGATGGTAAACCCCCGGGTAGAGGTGCATATTCAATGGATGCTTCGATGGAATGGGCGTGAGGTCACTCAGGGGCTTTCAAGGGAACTGGCTGAAAAAGGGGTGGACATTGTCGCCCATCACAATACCTTGGCCAACCGCCAGTTCTCCCGTGAGTACGGTATCTATACTTTGGAGTGGGATAACGGGCAAGTGATTCCAGGTAAATATCTGGCGGTTCCAGTGTGGAACTGGGGTATCTTCTATGAGAAGTATTTAAGAAGCATTCTGGCAGGTGGAACCCGCCTCGGTGCAGATACCCATGCGGGCGGTCGGGTGAGAAACTACTGGTGGGGGATGGATTCAGGTCTGCTGGATTTCTTCTACAACAAGCAGAATATGCCCCTTGAGACCAGGAAGTTGATTGAGTTTGTAAAGGCCTCCCTTATATCCCAGAGCTATAAGGTGTTTTCTGGGCCAATCTACGATATCAATAAAAAGCTGATTGTGGACGAAGGAGAAGAGCTTCAAAGAGAACAGATTCTGTCCATGGATTGGCTGGTGGACGGCATTATTGGCGAATTGCCTAATATGACGGATTACCGCTCTATTCAGGATTTATCAACTGGAAAGATTGTCTGAGGGGATTTCTAAAATATAGTAGTTATAAGCATCGATCACCTTGGTTTCTCCATGAGTGATCATTCTTTGGGCTCGTCCAAAGTTCAGGTGCATATGACCATGAAGCATATACCGGGGCTTGTGCTTTTCAAGGAGAGGTAAGAAGGCCTGGAACCCACTGTGGCAGGGATCGTCAGAGTCACCGATGCCAAAGGCTGGCGCGTGGGTGACCAGAAGGTCGAAGCCCTTGTTTCGGGCGATCTTCCCTTTGAGCTTTCTGATTCGTCGCTCCATTTGCTTTTCAGTATACTGGAAGGGTGGCACCGAATAGAGGGGGTGTTTGTTATATTGTTTACATCCGCCCAGGCCGATGATCCGTAAGCCTTGGTATACAACCAGCTTGTCTTCAATGCTGTCGCACCCGCCTGGAGGCTCTTTTTCATAGCCTGTGTCATGATTGCCGTGAACGTAGAAAACAGGTGCTTTGATCATGGTTGCAATAAATGAGAGATAATCGTTTTTCAAATCACCACAGGAGATCACCAAATCAATGTCCGAAAAATGTTCCGGATCAAAATGGTCCCAGATAAACTTATTCTCGATGTCAGAAACCAGCAGGATGCGCATGGACTAACCTCCCGAAAGCACTATACGGACAGTCGTTTGATTGTAATTATTTATTAGCGAAAATCCGACAAAGTCGAAAGGGCTCGATGTCCCGAGACTTTAATTATAAAATAATAAAAATCCCTTCACAAGAGAAAAAAACTTAAAATTGGCAGAATGTATCTGATATAATAATGAGAAGTATGTTTGTTTCCATTAGGAGGATTGTTTTTATGAAAAAGGTTGGCCTTGCACTTTTGGGGCTGGGCACCATCGGAAGCGGTGTCATGAAGGTTTTGAAAGAAAACGGTGAGATGATTAAGAGCCGTGAAGGCATAGAAATAGAGGTCAAAAAGATTCTGGTAAGGGATAAAAGCAAAAAACGCGCTGTCGCTGTTCCAGCAAACTTATTAACCGACAGCATGGAGGATATTCTTAGGGATACCTCCATTGATGTTATCGCTGAATTTATGGGCGGGGAGTCCCCTGCCTTTACGTATATTCGCGATGCTCTGAGACAGGGAAAATCAGTCATTACCGCCAACAAAGAGGTCTTAGCCAAGCATTGGGACGCGTTGGAGGAGGAGGCCAGAAGTTCCGGGGCCGGGCTCTATTTTGAAGCCAGCGTGGCCGGAGGCATCCCCATTATCAAAGCCGTCAGAAGATCACTACAGGCCAATAATATCCTCAAGTTCATGGGAATCATCAACGGTACCACCAATTTTATTCTCACGAAAATGAGTGAAGAAGGCAGAAGCTTTAGTGAGGTTTTGGCCGAAGCCCAGAGGTTGGGCTATGCCGAGCCTGACCCCACCGCTGATGTGGAGGGCTATGATGCTTGCTATAAGCTATCCATCCTTTCGACAATCTGTTTTAAGAACCGCGTCCCCATTGATAAAATCTTCTGTGAGGGAATTACCGGGATTGCTGCCGATGACATCGCCTACGCCCGGGAATTGGGCTTTGGCATTAAGCTTCTGGCCATCGCCAAAAAACAGAATGGGAAAATTGAGGCAAGGGTGCATCCCACCTTTATTCCCCTATCCCATCCACTATATGCGGTGAGGGATTCCTATAATGCCATCTATATCGAAGGGGACATGGTGGGCAGCCTCATGTTCTATGGTCGAGGCGCGGGGGATCTTCCCACGGCAAGCGCCTTGGTTTCAGATATTATCACTGCCTGTCAGAACGAAGGCGGGCATCATCGGGTCAGGTTGGATGATGAGCCGGTAACCTTTGAGAAGGATTGGATGGATGAATACTATCTGAGGCTCATTGTCCGGGATCAGCCGGGTGTTCTGGCTGAAATCGCCGGCATCTTTGGACGCCATCAGGTGAGCCTGGATTCGGTTATGCAAAAGCAGAGGGGCAATGACCATGCCACCATCATCTTTATTACCCATAAGGCGCATGAACAGTGGATTAACGCAGCTATTGAAGAGATGAAGAAAAGCCCTTCAGTCATTTCGGTGGAAAGCCTTATCCGGGTGGAGCAATAGGAGGAGCCATGGAAAAAAAGGAGCTTAGCTCGCTTGTCAATTACAACAGCCAGGGCCTTGTGCCCGTCATCACCCAAGATGCTGAAAACGGTGAGGTTCTGATGATGGCTTGGATGAATGAGGAGTCCTTACAGCTTACCTTGGAAACCCAAAAAATGACCTATTATTCTCGCAGCCGGCAGAGCCTATGGCTGAAGGGGGAAACCTCGGGCCATTACCAGAGGCTGGTTTCCCTGGCAGTGGACTGTGACGGAGATACTTTGCTGGCCAGGGTTATCCAGACGGGAGCCGCTTGCCACACCGGGAAAAGAACATGTTTCTACAGGAGTTGGATACCTGAACAGGACGCCAATTCTTCCATGGCAATAGAAAATCTTGAAAGGATAGAGAGCAATGAGTGAACAATTTAGTATTCTAAAGGAAGTCTATGATGTGGCGATCGATCGCAAGCTTCACCCCAAGGAGGGATCCTACACCAATTATCTCTTTGACAAGGGGATAGACAAAATATGCAAAAAAGTTGGTGAGGAAGCGGCTGAGGTCATTATTGCGGCAAAAAACAACGCCCCCGATGAAATCCGCTATGAGATAGCCGATCTTATTTATCATTTGACGGTTTTAATGGTTAACCAGGGTCTTACTTGGGAGGAAATCTGTAAGGAGCTGGAAAAGAGACGTTAATCATGATCTTAATTATCCTTAAGGACCTGCTTTGGCAGGTCTTTCTTAGTATAAAAATGTTTTATCCATCAATTGAATAAGTATGGGATAAATAAAGAACTGCTTAATGAGAGACTGTGACGAGTGTAAATGATGGGAGCTATAACGGCCTAAAAAAAGGAGGCTCGATGCCCAAATTTCTTAGCATGCTCTCACTAAGGTGAATGCTACAGAAAAAAGGGAACCGATGCCCCGAAGTCTTTTTCCTTACTAGTCTTGCTTAAGTGCTGCCAAACAATCGGGACAAATATTCTTGCCCTTGTAAACCTTGATATCTTTGGCATTATCGCAGAAAATACAAGCGGGCTCATACTTTCTCAGAATAATGGTTGCTCCATCCACATAAATCTCAAGAGCATCCTTCTCCGCGATGTCAAGTGTTCTTCTGAGCTCGATGGGTAATACAACCCTCCCAAGCTCATCAACTTTTCTGACAATACCGGTTGATTTCACCGAAACTCCCCCCAGTCTTTTTTTTATTTCTGTACCAATAGACATGATACCATAAAATTGTAAACCAGGTCAACATAGTTCTAGCTTAATTTTTCGGATTTTGTAAAATTTTACTTCTAATATACATAATTTGTCTATGGGGTTTTTGAGGGCTAATTTCTTAATGAATAAAACCCCTCTTCTTTAATATTTATTTAGAGAGAAGCTTTCATAGAAGGTTCTATAAAGATGTTGAATATAATATGGGTCATTATGATATTTGCCGCGGTTGTGTCCGGCCTTCTCATGGGCAGAGTAAAGGAAATTTCAGACGCACTTTTAGCCAGTTGTGGCAGCGCCGTAAATCTGGCTATTACCATGCTGGGGGCCATGTGCTTGTGGTCCGGCATCATGAAGGTGGCCGAGAAAGCGGGAATTGTGGATGGACTAGCTAAATTGCTCAAGGGCATTTTCAGGGTTCTGTTCCCCGGTATTCCTAAAGGCCACCCGGCCAATGGCGCCATTGCTATGAGCATCAGCGCAGATCTTTTAGGCTTGGGGAATGCCGCAACCCCTTTGGGGATAATGGCCATGAAGGAATTGTCCAAGGTTAATGGCAATTCCCCCAGGGCCAGCAATGCCATGGTCATGTTTGCAGTAGTCAATGCGGCTTGTATTCAGCTTGTTCCTGCTACAGTGCTCATACTCCGCCAGCAGGCCGGTTCAATGAATCCAACCTCAATTATGCCCGCGGTGTGGATTTCTTCTGCAGTCTCCCTTATTTCAGGGATTCTTGTGGCTAAGCTGATGGAGAAGAGAGACAGGGATCCTTCACGTCTGTTGAATAATCCCATTCGGCTCTGGTGAAAGGTGAAGACCATGGATTTTATTGCGAATTTGGCTATTCCCGGCGTTATTCTTCTGATTATTCTCGCCGCCTATTTTAAAGATGTTCCGGTTTTTGATGTCTTTGTTGAGGGCGCCAGGGAAGGCGCTAAAGCGGCCTTTGATATCCTTCCGGTTATGGTGGGAATTCTGGCTGCCGTTTCCATGCTGAACGCCTCGGGCCTTTTTGATGTGCTCACAAATCTTATTAAAGGCCCTCTCACTTTCATCGGTATACCGGCAGAGGTCATTCCGGTGCTGCTGATACGTCCCTTTTCCGGAAGCGCATCTCTGGGCCTTTTTACTGAGCAGATCAAAGTCTTTGGTGCCGACAGCTATCTGGGTAGAACCCTTTCCACCATTATGGGCTCCAGTGAGACCGTTCTTTACACACTGGCTGTCTACTTTGGGGGGGCCAATGTGAAAGATACTCGCCATGCGGTAGTAGCATCACTGGTCTCCTCCTACGGGGGTATGCTTGCCGCCATTTTTATCTGTAAAATACTCTGATTAAGAAGGATTGAGTCCTCTTCTACCAGCAATATCACAAGGTTTTTAAAGAGTCTTTCTAATGGGCTTTGTTCTCCCATGCTCTCAAGCTCCCTTGTAAAGCCCCCTTTTAGCCCCGTATCGGGGTGGACAGGGCCGGGTTGTCTTAAAAAGGAACCTTTCACCATCCGCTCCCCAACGCAATATGATGTTAATACAGAACATTCCATCAACAGCGGGGGCCTTTTAAAAGGGGGGAGCTTATGCCAAATAAAATAGTAGAAGTAGAACAGGTAAGCTTAAAGTACCAATCCCTGAACGGGGAAATCCATGCTGTTGCGGATGTGACCTTTGGTGTGGAAAAAGGAGAGTTTGTAAGCCTGGTAGGCCCCAGCGGCTGCGGCAAATCCACCCTCCTATCCATCATCTCAGGGCTTCTGAAACCCACCGGGGGAAAGGTCCTCATTGAGGGAGAGGAAGTGGCAAAAACCTCAGAGAAGGTGGGGTACATGCTCCAGAAGGATTACCTCTTTGATTGGCGAACCATCTACCAAAATGTCATTCTGGGGCTGGAAATCAGAAAAAAACTTATGCCGGAGAGCAAAAATTATGCATTGGAGCTACTGCGAACCTATGGGCTTTATGACTTTAAAGATAAATATCCAAGCCAGCTCTCTGGGGGGATGCGCCAACGGGCGGCCTTAATTCGGACGCTGGCCGTCAAGCCTGAAATTCTCCTTCTGGATGAAGCCTTCTCTGCACTGGATTATCAGACTCGTCTGGCCGTAACCGAGGATATCTACAGTATTATCAAAAGCGAAGGGAAAACGGCCATTATGGTGACCCATGATATTTCGGAAAGCATTAGCATGTCCGACAGGGTCATAGTTTTGTCAAAAAGACCTGCAGTCGTTAACAGCATCCATACCATCCAATTTGACTGCCCCAACAGAACACCTCTTCGATGCAGGGAGGCTCCGAATTTCCGTGAATATTTTAACACCCTATGGAAGGAGCTGGATGTACATGTCTAGGAATGAGCTTTCCCTTTCTCCTGAACGGAGAGCCTATCTTAAGAAGGTCAGGATTGTGAAAGCCGCAACATGGCTTATTCGATTGCTTATCCTGGTGCTTATTTTTGCCTTATGGGAGATGGCGGCAAGGTTGAAGCTGATTGACCCTTTTGTCACCAGCCAGCCTTCACGTATGGTAAAAACCCTGGTGAATCTTTATCATCAGGGGGAGCTCTTCCGGCATATTGGCGTCACCTGTCTTGAAACGGTGGCCGGGTTCATCATTGGTACAATTGTGGGAACGCTTATTGCCGTGATCCTGTGGTGGTCTGACTTTACAGCTCATGTACTGGAACCCTATCTGGTCATCCTCAACAGTCTGCCAAAGGTCGCTCTGGGTCCTATTTTCATTATATGGATCGGCGCAGGGCCTTCGGCCATCATCGCCATGGCTCTGGCTATTTCGTTGATTGTTACTATCCTTGAAGTACTCAATGGATTTATACAGACCGATGAAGAAAAGATTAAACTGGTTGAGACCTTTGGAGCCAATCGACTACAGGTTTTCCTCAAGGTTGTCTTTCCCTCCAATATTCCGGCCATGATTAATGCCCTCAAGGTCAATGTGGGTCTTTCCTGGGTGGGGGTTATCACCGGGGAGTTCCTGGTGTCCAAGGCTGGGTTGGGCTATTTAATTGTCTATGGAGGCCAGGTCTTCCAATTGGATCTTGTAATGACCAGCGTTATTATTCTGGCCCTTGCAGCCGCTCTGATGTATCAGGGTGTGGTCTTGCTGCAGCGAAAGCTGGTGGGCCGACAGGCTACCCAAAAACATTAAATATAAGTGGAGGAGAGTGGAGCTATGAAAAGGTTGGGGCTTCTGTTAATGACAATGCTTTTGGTGTTGTCGGTAATCCTGGCTTCATGTGGTACCCAGACAAAAACCAAGGTGGTTTTAAGCGAGGTCACACGGTCGGTTTTTTATGCACCACAGTATGTGGCAATGAACAAAGGATTCTTTGAGGATGAGGGGATAGACCTGGAAGTCAGCAATGGTCAGGGCGCAGATAAGGTTATGACAGCCGTTATTTCGGGGCAGGCTGATATAGGCTTCTCGGGACCTGAGGCAGCAGTCTATGTCTATAATGAGGGCAAGGAGGACCATGCGGTTGTTTTTGCACAGCTCACCAAAAGAGATGGATCCTTTTTGGTAGGCAGAGAGGCCATGCCTGATTTTACATGGGAAAAGGTCAGGGGCAAGTATATTATAGGCGGAAGAAAAGGCGGTGTCCCTGAAATGACGCTAGAGTATGTTCTTAAAAAGCACAAGCTTGAGCCCAATGTGGATGTCACCGTGGATACCAGTGTCCAGTTTGCGGTAATGGCCGGAGCCTTTACCGGAGGAACGGGTGATTATGTAACGCTTTTCGAACCTACCGCCACCATGCTTGAAAAGGAAGGCAAGGGTTATGTTCTGGCTTCCATCGGTCAGGAGAGCGGTGAGATACCCTATACCTGCTATTATGCAAAGAAGAGCTATTTGGAAAAGAACAAGGAGGTTATTCAGCGCTTTACCAATGCCATCTACAAAGGTCAGAGGTGGTGTGATACCCACAGTCCCAAGGAAATTGCAGAAGTTATCAAAAACTCCTTTCCCGATACCGACCTTGAAATCCTAGAAGCTGTGGCCAAACGGTATAAGGAAATTGATGCCTGGAGTCAAGACCCTGTTCTGAAGGAATCTTCATTGGATCGCCTCCAGGATGTTATGGAAGAAGCCGGGGTGATTACAAAGAGGGCTCCCTATGACAAGATTGTGACTCCTGAATATGCCAATAAGGCCATAGAAAAGCTTAAGTAGTCAGCTGACCCCTTAGGGTCTCTGATAGAATCCTCCTTATAGAAAGCAAGTGCTGCCGCATACGCCGGCACTTGCTTTTTATGTGTGTTGAGGGTAAAAAAACGTCACAAGTTCTTTTGGGATTGGCCCCATGAAAAAGAAAGAATATAATTGGGATTTTTATATTGATTAGCTCTTGATTCTGGAGACTTGTATGATAAAATTATTGTGTAATTTTCGACAATGATCTGCCCCTATTAATGGGTCACACAGCGTCAGCATCCATGCTTTTTTCGATTCTGTATTTGAAAACACATTAAAACTGTCAAAATAAAAATAATAATGCTATCGGGTTGTTTTTTCTTGGATAAGCTCGGTGGCTGTTTTGTTTGGCGGTATAAGAGTTTTCAGGTATTTAATAAAGGATCAATAATTTGCAGGAGGGAAAACAAATGGACTTACTCGAAAAGCAGTTCAAACTCAAGGAGAAGGGCACCAATGTCAGAACTGAAGCCATTGCCGGTGTGACAACCTTCTTCACCATGGCCTACATTATTTTTGTCAACCCAGCCATTCTCGGTGCAACAGGCATGCCTCAAGGAGGTATCTATGTAGCGACCATCATCTCCGCCGCTATTGCCACACTGATAATGGGCCTTTTCGCCAATGTCCCCTATGCTCAGGCGCCAGGGATGGGCTTGAACGCTTTCTTTACCTACACGGTATGCTTCGGTCTCGGCTTTGAATGGCAACAGGCTCTGGCAATGGTATTTATTTGCGGTATCATCAATATTATCATTACTGCCACTCAAATCCGGAAAAACATCATCAAAGCTATTCCTACATCTCTCCAATACGCTATCAGCGGAGGTATAGGCCTTTTCATCGCCTATATTGGCTTTAAGGAAGCCGGATTCTTAAAATTTACCTCTGAAGCTAAACCGGGAGCACCCCTCACTGTTCTCAATGGTGCGGATGGTTCTGTTTCCACAGTGGTCGCCAAAGGCGCCAATGTTGTCCCCGCCTTTGTAAATTTCTCTGAATCTTCAGCACAGCTTGCGCTGATTGGTTTGGTTATTATTGCCGTTCTCATGATTTTAAAAGTCAAGGGTTCCATTTTGATAGGTATCATTGCAACCACCTTAATCGGTATCCCCATGGGTGTGACCAATGTGACGGATTTCTCTACCGTCTATAAGGTATCGGATATCTCCCAGACCTTCCTCAAGCTTGATTTAGGCGGACTTTTTGCGGATTCCGGCAAAATTATATCCGTGCTCATTACCATCTTTGCCTTCAGCTTATCCGACACCTTTGACACCATCGGTACTTTCATAGGCACCGGCAAAAAAAGTGGTATCTTCGATGACAAGGACGAGGAAGAGCTCTTTAAGGGTAAAGGCTTTAAATCCAAGATGGATAAGGCCCTCTTTGCGGATGCTACTGCCACCTCACTGGGAGCCTTATTGGGAACCTCCAATACCACCACCTATGTTGAGAGTGCCGCAGGAATCGGTGCGGGTGGAAAAACCGGTCTGACCAGTGTCTTCACCGCTGCTCTTTTCCTCATATGCCTCATATTTGCCCCTATTGCCGGTATCGTTCCAGCGGCAGCCACTGCACCGGCTTTGATCATTGTGGGTATCCTCATGATGGGTTCCTTCTCCAAGGTCAATTGGGATGATTTTGACGAAGCATTGCCCGCTTTCTTCACTGCTGCGGCCATGCCCTTTACCTACAGTATATCAAGCGGTATTGCCGCAGGCTTTATCTTCTATGTAATCATGAAGATGGCCAAAGGCAAGTTCAAGGATGTGCACCCCATTATGTACGTTGTCACAGCGTTATTTGTTTTGAACTTTGTGATTGGCGCACTTCTGAAGCTCTAGCTTATATTAAACCAGGATATTTTACGAGGCCTGCCCTAAGTTAAAAGGGCAGGTCTTTTTTTGTTCATAGAAAATTTACCGTCCATTCACAGTTGCTATCTTGAATTCTATGGCACATTAAGTGATAATGATGACAAACTCGATCTTTTTTGCCTTTGTTAAGGATCACCAAAATGAGGTAAAATGTATACAGGTAGATGAATTCCGGGACTTAAAAGGATGGGAGATAGGATAATGGGTACGGGAGCACGTGTTCTTGTGGTTGATGATGATGTAAATATCTGCGAAATCATTAGGATGTACTTGGAAAAGGATAGCTTTCAGGTTTCCGTTTGCCATGATGGGAAAAAAGCCCTGGATGTCTTTAAGGAACAGACCCCCGACATCGTCATCCTGGATATCATGCTGCCGGGAATGGATGGATGGCAGGTCTGCCGGGAAATCCGCAAACTAAGTGCCATACCCATTATTATGTTGTCAGCCAAGGATGAAACCTTTAATAAGGTCCTGGGGTTGGAGCTGGGTGCCGATGATTACATGGTTAAGCCCTTTGAACCTAAGGAGCTTATCGCACGTATTCGTGCCGTTCTGAGGCGTTATGACCACCATGAGGAAGCCCCCCAGCAATTAGTCTTCCCCGGGCTTCTCATCAATAAATCCAATTATAGTGTAAAGCTCAATGGCAATGATCTGGAGCTTCCCCCCAAGGAACTGGAGCTTCTGTTTTTTCTGGCATCAAACCCTAATAAGGTCTTTACCCGGGAGCAGCTTCTTGAAAATGTCTGGGATTTTGATTTCTATGGGGATACCCGAACCGTGGATGTCCATATTAAGAGGCTGAGAGAAAAGCTTGAAACAGGGGATTTTAAGTGGCAAATTAAAACAGTATGGGGTGTCGGCTATAAATTTGAGGTGAAATGATGGTCAGAACAATGTTCGGCAAAATACTAACCATTGTGATACTGGTTCTCATCATCAGCTTTACCTTGACGGGCCTTTTGATGAATTCCGCCCTCAACCGGATGGTTACCGACCAGAAGGCTCAACAGCTTGAGGCTACCTCCGAGAAGGTTATCACTGGGCTGGAGATAGTCCTCAATAGCGCAAATAACCGCGACCCCAGCTTGTTTATCAACTATATCCAAACCTTGGCCGTCAATACCGGCTCCATCATTTGGATCACCCGTCTGGATGGCACACTTATTTTCTTTTCCAGTATCCCTGCCTATATGGAGGATCAGCTCATCACCTCGGAGGACGGCTTTCCCCGTTTACCCCACCAGGACCAATATGACCAGAACGCTGAGAAATATCGAACGGGGGATTTTTACGGACTCTTCAGGAAAACTGGCGTGGACTGGCTGACCCTGACACAGTCCTTTAGTATCGGGAATGGATATTCGGGTACCAAATCCGGTGGAATGATCTTTATCCACACCCAAGTACCTGCAATTTACCAGATGAAGAGCTCCATCCTTTTAATCTTTCTAGTATCTGGGGCTGTTGGCGCTATCGTGGCCTTGCTTTTTGTCACCCTTCTCTCCAGAAGAACCATCAAACCCCTGAACCAGATCAAGCAGGTGGCCCGGAAGGTGGCTGCGGGAGAGTTCAGCCAAAGAATCCCCATCAAGGGAAAGGATGAGATTGCTGAACTGGCCGATAGCTTCAATCATATGGTGGTTGCCTTGGAGAATCTGGAGCATATGCGTCGAGATTTTATCGGAAATGTATCCCATGAGCTTCGCACTCCTGTTACCACCATCAAAGGTTTTGTGGAGGGCATTTTAGACGGGGTTATTCCCCCTGATCGCCAGGCCTATTATCTTACGATTGTTCGGGATGAAATACGCCGCATGCAGAATCTGGTCAATGAGCTTCTTGATCTTGCCAGAATGCAGGCGGGAGAGGTTACCCTTAAGCCCTCCGAGTTTGATATTAATGAGCTAATAAGGCGCTGTGTCATTAGTCTACAACAAATGCTCATAGAAAAGAATCTGGAGTTCAAAGCCAAGTTTGAATCGGAAAGAATGTTTGTGCATGCCGATCCTGATGCCATCCAGAGAGTGATTATTAACCTTATCCACAATGCCGTCAAGTTCACTCCCGCCAATGGGGAAATCACTGTAAGTACCAGGGTGGAAAAGGATAAGGTCGTTATTTCAGTGGAGGATACAGGAAAGGGGATCATGGCCGAGGAGCTACCCTACATTTTTGAAAGGTTTTACAAGACAGATAAATCCAGAAGTGCGGATCGCACCGGTTTAGGGCTGGGTTTGGCCATTGTACGCAGCATTATTGTTTCCCATAATGAAACCATTAAAGTGGAAAGCCAAGAAGGTCTTGGGACACGATTCATTTTTACCCTGCGTAGCGCGACCGGGCTTGAGCCATACTAATGTTAACATTTTATTCATACCTACGTCAAAATTCATGGCTATAATGGGATTATCAAAGAAAGTTTCTCGAAAGGAGATGCTATCATGGATGAATTTGACAGAGATAATAATATTGGCAATAATATGAACGATGAAAATCCGTCTCATACGGACGAGGCTCATTCAGAGGAAACCTTAAAGCCAAACCATGAAAATAACAGTTGGTCATATACTCCTAGTTTAAACCCCGAGGAAAAAGTCTATACATCACAGTCCATACCTTTTCAAAACACCCCTAAAGAGGGAACAGGAAATCATGACCAGTATGACGATCTGAAGACGTCACCCTTTTATAATGAGACCTATAAAAAGCCGGCCAAAGGCAGACTAAAGGGCCTTTTAGCTCCGATGATTATTGTGGCGTTGATTAGCTCCTTGCTCACAGGCGGTATTGTTGGGGCTTACTTTACGCTTGGCCTACCCCAGAATTATCAGGGGAATAACGGCTATAATTCCAATAATAATACCCTTGTCAACGAAAATGGGGGAACCAAAAAGATTGAGATAGTCGATCAGACGACCTCGCCTGAAACCGTGGTGGCTGAAAAAGTTAGTCCAGCGATAGTCGGTATTGGGGTGACCTATCAATACAGCGATATGTTCTTCGGCACACAGCAGAGCCAGGGTTCCGGCTCTGGGATTATTTTTAGAAACGATGGCTATATCATCACGAATAATCACGTGATTGAAGAGGCCATGCTGGGTTCCAGCGGAAATGAAATCTCTCCCGGCTCAAAAATTGAAGTCATTCTTCCCAATCAGGTGGATAAGCCTTATACAGCCACAGTGGTGGGCCGTGATCCCAAGACGGATATTGCAGTCCTTAAAATTAACGCCTCAGAGCTTCCCATTGCCGAATTTGGTAACTCCGACGAGGTCAAGGTGGGTGAAAAGGCTATAGCCATTGGTAATCCCGCTGGTTTGGAATTTATGGGATCACTGACCTCGGGATACATCAGCGGCCTCAACCGTAAGATTGAGTTTGAGGATGGAAAAAGCTTAAGACTTATTCAAACCGACGCCGCCATTAACCCTGGAAATAGCGGAGGTGCGCTTCTAAACTCCCGGGGAGAGGTGATTGGTATTAATACCTCAAAGATCGGTGGTTCAGGGTATGAGGGTCTCGGATTCGCTATTCCATCCAACAGCGCAAAGGAAATTGCAGAAAGCCTGATTCAAAGCGGATATGTCAAAGGGAGACCTCAAATAGGCATCAGCGTTGATACGCGCTTTAATCAAGCCATTGCAGATCAGAACAATGTCCCCTTGGGTATTTTGGTTTCCGATGTCACACCTTTGAGTGCAGCTTTTAAGGCCGGAATTAAGAAGGGAGATATTATTACTAAATTCAATGGTGTAACCATCACTAGCTTTAATGAGCTAGAGACTGAAAAGAATAAATTCAAGGCAGGGGAAACCGTTGAAATAACACTTTACAGAATGCCTGAAAATGGGCCGGCGGACAAAGGAACCTACGAGACGCTAAAGCTGACCTTGGGAGAAGATAAAGGATAAAATCAATAAAACGTGACATATTATTACCAAAAAAACGACTGTAAGACAATAACTTACAGTCGTTTTTTCTATGTTTTCCGCAGTTATTACATTAAAAGCCGCAGTTATTACATTTCGCCCCACAGCCCTACGTTTTTCTGATATATTCATCTCGAACCCAAACTTCTCCACCACCCTTTACCGTAAGTTCACAAAATCCCCTGTACCAGATGGCGTGAACTTCCGATAATGCTTGGTTAATAGGATCGCTTAATGTACTATCTCAGGTTCCCCCCGCAAGAAGTATGTTAACGATCAATCAAAAAGCATTATCAGCATCACCTTGACTTTAGTAATAGCGTTGTTTTGCAACGCTATTACTAAATAAAGGAGCGGGCTTCGAGTTTGAGCAGTTGCTTATTTTATTATTTATTGGCAGAGGAGTGATTAACATGCTCCAGCAGTTTGCCAACGGGTTAGCTAGTTATTTGCTCAAGAAGAAAATTGTCAAACAAGATGATTATGAAATCTATACCTATGGCATTGAAGCCATTCTCTCTACTTTATTAAATACGATAATAGTTCTTCTCCTAGGCATAGCTATTGGAATGATTTTTGAAACTTTGATTTTCCTTGTTTCCTTTGCTATCCTGAGAGTCTATTGTGGAGGATATCACTCTCAATCCCACTGGGGTTGTGTTTTAACTTTCTCAGCCCTATATGGATTTTCAATGCTGATAATAAGCTTCTTGCCATCCTCAGCCAGTGATATTTTTTCTTTGGTTGCCACTGGAGTGTCTCTATGTGTAATTTTTATTCTAGCACCTCTCGAACATGCTAATAGGCCATTTGTGGGTAATGAGCATAAGGTTTTCCGCCTGTTATCTAGAATCATAGCCATTATAGAAGCAGGAGCAATTGTTTTATTTTTATTTTCGAAACACAGGCATTTACATATAAGTCTATCACTTTCATTAGCCATGCTTTGTGTTGCATTCATTTTAGTTTACGGAAAAATAAAAGTGGGAGGTGAAAAATAATAATGAAAGGATTTGGATTATTCCTAGGTAAAATTCTTGCAGCTTTGGCGCTATCTGCAGCCTACTTAAGCAATTTCACCAGTTGTATCATATATATAAACCAACCTAGAATGCCAGAAAAAGTAAGGATGCTCAAAAACTCCATATAATTGCTTGGCTAAGTAATTTATAGGGAGGGCCCTATTTCCGACTACTGAAGAAAACCAGCCCGGTGTTCGTACTCGGGCTGGTTTCTTAATAAGTGCATCAAGAAATCCATGGGGTTTGTAAGGTGCCGTGAATATGCAAGAGACATGGATATCTCATTCGTATCGGTGTCTTTTTTATGAGCATGAAGGATTTTTAGAGTCATTTTATCAGAAGCTTACTTTTAGGAGTGAGGATATAGTTGAAAAATAAACAACAATTCTGGTATGATAATCATGAACAGAATAAAAATGGAAGCGGTATATTGAATTCAATTCACATCAAATCGGGAGATTCTATGAATATTGCAGTTTGTGATGATGAAAAAGTCTGTTTGGATCTTCTTTCAGGTTACATAAAAAGCTGTATAGCGACTCTTGATGGGAACTTTTGTGAAGCCACCGTTGAAACCTATTTCTCTGGAGAACAGCTTTTGGAGGCCTATAGTCAAGGGAAGCAGTATGACGTTCTTTTTCTTGACATCAAAATGAAAACCTTGAGTGGCTTTGAGACCGCCAAAGCCTTAAGAGAGCTTGATAGTAAGGTCGTCATTATTTTCGTCACCTCTCTGGGTGAATATATTTTTAACAGCTTTGAATTCAAGCCCTTTTGGTTTATAGTCAAGCCAGTTGCCGAGGATAAATTTAGGCATATTTTGCTCAAAGCAATTACCGAGGTCAAGGGGAAGAAGACAGGAGAATATTCTTTTTTTTCAAGAGAGATTGGTCTGGTCAACCTAGACCCCCATAGGATTCTATATTTGGAAAGTATCCTCCGCCGCATCATTATCCATACGACCAATCAGCAGTACTCCTGTTATGCAAGCCTGACAGCAGAAGAGCAGAAACTAAGTAGATATGACTTTATCAGAATTCATAAGGGATTTTTAGTGAATATGGCACAGATACAGAGAATCAATAAGGTGAATGTCGTATTAAAGAATAGTGTGGTGCTACCTCTAAGTGAACATCGGTACAAGGCAGTATACGACAGTTTTACAAGTTATCTTGCGAGGTGTTCAGTATGATACACAGCCTAAGCTGGCTTCTCGTTGAGGCAGGGACATCCACATTTGAGGTTATCCTGCTTTTTACCTATCTTAATGGTTTTTTGCCATCAAAAGAGATTGCAAAATATAAGAAGCTTCTTGTCTTCTTTGTTGCTTCTGCTACTCAGTTTTTTGTCAGTGTATATTTCTTTAATGTTCCTAATGCGCTGATTATCAATTATTGCACCCTTGCCATTGGCTGTGCCTTGCTCCTTTACACAGGAAAGCCTTTCTATCGGATCTTTTCAGGGATTCTTCTTGTTGCCATCCTAGCTGTGGTTGAAATCATTGCTATTTGTATTCTGGTTCTGGCCTTGGATATTGAAATGCCGCAGGTTCAAGGAGAGCCGCTCCTAAAGTTGATCGGTGTCATGATTAAGAATATTATTTCTTATGCAATGATCAAGCTAATTGGAAACTATCGGAAATCAAATCTTCGTGAAACAGGGCGCGCTTACTTTACATTGCTTATGGTAGTCCCCCTTATTTGTGTCATTGTCTCACTGCTGCTTCTGGAACTTGTTGTTCCTAACGGGAATGACCATATGTCCATGGTGCTTATTGCGTGCTTAGGGCTTATGTATGTCAATGCGGTTGTCTTCGCTATATTTGAAGGCCTGCTCCGGGAGCTTGATAAAGCCTATACCTATAAATTAATTGAAAGGCAGTTGGAACTTCAGCTCAACCATTATAACAAGCTGGCCGAGAACAGGGCCGTTCTGTCGGAGACCATTCATGACTTTAGGAATCACCTTAATTGTATCTACAACCTTTATAAATATAATAACAAGGAGGAGCTTGGCCGATATATTGAGAGTCTGGTTAATGTGTCCGATCCAGAAAAGGTGATCGACACGGGAAATCCGGTGATCGATGCCTTGCTCAATGATAAATTCTCCATTGCCTGTAAGCTGGGCATTGATTTCAGAAAAGAACTGAATTTGCCCTCGAACTTGAACATTGCTCCAGCCGATATCTGTGCAGTGTTGGGCAATTCCCTTGACAATGCCATAGAGGCCTGCAAACGCATAAAGAATTCGGCGTTACGCCGCGAAGTGGCCCTCTCGATGGCCTACCGCGATTCCTATTTGGTGATTGTAGTGGTCAATACCATTGACCAGATTCCCCTTAAGGAGGGGAAGTTCTTTCGTTCCTCTAAACCTTCTCCTGAGTTGCATGGCTTTGGAATGCACAGTATCGAGCGGACGGTCAGGAAATATGATGGCAATATGGTGGTTAAGTGCGATCAGGGGCTGTTTAAGCTAGAAATCGTCCTATCCACGGCTTAGCAGTCCTGTAGCCCTGAGGGTGCATAAGACAAAACGCGCTCAATGAGTTGATTTCTGAAGGTGGTGAGGCCTTCAAAGTCCATATTTCTGATATAATACTTTTCAAGGTCGTCGTGGGTGGCCTTGGCCTCTGCAATACAATCCACGGCTCTTTGTAGCAGGGCTTCGGTATATAGCCTGTTAAAGCCCAACTGCTTTCCGTATTTATCAATGATATCCATAGTATAAAATTCATTAATGAAATAAGTGGAACAATTTTCATTATTCACATCACTTATATCATGGTATTCATTGGCGGTTACGACTGAAATCTTAAGCTCAGGGATGACAATATGCTCGATTCTGTGAGGGTCCATGGGACAAAAATAGGTTTCAATCGCGTAACCTTTCACAAGGGCTTCGTTTTTCAACGCTTCAAGTATACGGCGTGTGCTGGTTCCGGCAGGGGCACTCAAGCGAATGACTTGCTGTGTAGCACAGATGCTGTCTAAAAAATCTGAAAAGCCTCTGGGTGTGAGGGCGCTTGCAAAAAGGCAGCGCTGCTTTCCGGGAACCTTCGCCGGAAGACCCTTTCCCAGTATCAATTCGTTGAGGTCATGGGAAAAGAGTGACTCGCGCCCCTTATCCAGAGCTTCATCATAGATATTTTCAGTATCCTCCTTCAAGGCGGCGGCAGCCTTTAAATAGCGATAAGCTGTAGCAAAATGTCCTTTAATTTTTTTATTGAGAGCAATAATGCTCTCCCTTGCATCAAAGAAGCCTTCTTCGTTCCAAAATTGTCCCAGGTTAATGATTTCATCCACAGCCCCCGGATAAGAGGGATCCACCATATGGGGCGAGGTACCATCAATGATGGACATTTTAAGACTGGGTATAACCACCCCATCCAGACTGTTATTGTCACTGGAGCAATGCATAAATTCCACATGCAGCCCCTTTTTAACAAGTTCTAGACCGATTTTCCGCATAAGCGTGCTCTTGCCGGTTCCGGGGCCTCCTTTGAGAATGAAAATTCTTCGTGCCTCATTATTAGGCAGTATATAAGAGTAATAACTAAAAAAGCCACCGGGTGTATTTCCTCCCGGATACATATGTCGGATGCTACCTTCAGGCATGCCCATTACCTCAATCACAAAAATACATGCCTTATATTCTATTCTATTGGGGTTTTTTATAGACCCTGAAACCTGGGAGCATTGTTAAAATTGACAAGGGTTTTTTTAAGGGTTGACAATCTCTTGTGATTTTGAAGCCTTTTTTTTATTAAGTCAATCCTATATAATAAAGAGGTCGGGCGACTTATTTCTACAAAATATTTTATATAAGGATGGAGCTCCAAAATGGCCGTTAGAAGGGTATACGTCGAAAAGAAGCCGGGGTTTGATGTAGAGGCTTCCAAGCTTTTTTCAGAAATTAAAGAGAATCTTATGGTTGATACTCTTGAAAAAATCAGGATTCTTCAACGCTACGATGTGGAGGGGATAACTGAGAGTGATTATGAAAAAGCAAAAATCATGGTCTTTTCCGAACCCCCAGTGGATGTTGTTTATGAAGAAGAACCTCCCATTAATGAAAATGAGCACCTGATTGCGATAGAATACCTGCCAGGCCAATATGACCAAAGGGCAGATTCAGCGGCACAATGCATCCAGATCATCACTCACGGTGAGCGACCCGATATCAGAGTAGCCAGAGTCTTTGTACTTTCAGGTCAAATCTCCCAGCAAGACTACGATAAAATCCTTCATTTCATGATTAATCCTGTTGAAACCAGACAGGCTTCATTGGAGAAACCTCAAACACTTACCCAATCCTATCCTGTACCTTCAGATGTTCCCCGAATTCAAGGCTTTACTCAAATGCCCCTTGAAAAAATCAAGGAACTCATGGATGAAATGGGTTTTGCCATGTCCCTGGATGATCTGGCTTTCTGTCAGGATTATTTCAAGGATTTGGAGGAGAGAGACCCTACCTTAACAGAGCTTCGCATGATCGATACCTATTGGTCGGATCATTGCCGTCATACCACTTTCCTTACCCAGATAGAAGAGGCCAAGTTTAGCGAGAACGCCGTGGGGCAGAAAATAAAGGGTGTGTTTGAAGACTATCTCGCCACCCGAAAAAAGGTCTATGGGGAGAGAGACAAGGATATCTGTCTCATGGATATTGCCACACTGGCTATGAAATATCTAAAAACTACAGGAGATTTGGACAATTTGGACGAATCAGAGGAGATCAATGCCTGTAGTATTGTGGTCAACGCCATGGTGGAGGGCCGTTGTGAGGAATGGCTCGTCATGTTCAAGAATGAAACCCATAACCATCCGACAGAAATTGAACCCTTTGGTGGTGCGGCCACCTGTTTGGGCGGAGCCATTCGTGATCCTCTTTCCGGCCGATCCTATGTCTACCAGGCGATGCGCGTAACGGGGAGTGCCGATCCGCGGCTTCCCTTAAGTGAAACCCTGCCAGGCAAGCTGCCTCAAAGGGTTATTACCACCACCGCCGCCCATGGCTATAGCTCCTATGGCAACCAGATTGGGCTGTCAACAGGTATGGTGGCGGAAATCTACCACCCTGACTATGTGGCAAAGCGAATGGAGATTGGTGCGGTTGTTGGTGCTGCTCCACGTATTAATGTGGTCAGAAAGACACCCGAGTCGGGGGATATTGTTATCCTTTTGGGCGGGCGCACAGGCCGGGATGGCTGCGGCGGGGCCACCGGTTCATCCAAGGAGCATACCGAAGAATCCCTGTCCCAATGCGGCGCCGAGGTTCAAAAGGGGAATCCTCCTACCGAAAGAAAGATCCAACGGCTGTTCAGAAAGGCTACTGTCACACGCATGATCAAACGCTGCAATGACTTTGGCGCAGGCGGTGTGGCTGTGGCTATAGGGGAATTGGCAGATGGTCTGGATATTAACCTGGATGCCGTACCCAAGAAATATGAAGGCCTTGATGGTACAGAGCTGGCCATTTCAGAATCCCAGGAAAGAATGGCGGTAGTGGTATCCCCAGAGAATGTTCAGAAATTTATTGATGAAGCGCGTAAGGAAAACCTTGAAGCGACCAAGGTGGCGGTGGTGACCGATACCGGCCGTCTTCGGATGAGCTGGCGTGGAAAGACCATCGTTGACCTAAGCCGTGACTTTTTAAATACCAACGGTATCAAGCAAAGTATCGCCATTGAGGTCAATGGCGCTGATTTAGAGAATAGCCCCTTGAACACACTGGTTCCTGAGATTGAGGCCCTGCGCTTCAACCCAGAAGAGGCTTGGATAAGAAATCTTGAAAGATTGAATGTCTGTAGCCAAAAGGGTCTTGTTGAACGCTTTGACAGCACCAACGGCGGTAGCACGGTGATGATGCCCTTTGGAGGAAAATATCAACTGACTCCGTCCGAAGGTATGGCGGCAAAGCTTCCGGTTGAGAGCGGTATGACCTCAACGGGAACTCTGATGACCTTTGGCTACCACCCCTGTATTTCAAAATGGAGTCCCTTCCATGGGGCAGTTTACGCCATTGTAGAGTCCCTTTCTCGTCTTGTGGCCATGGGTGGAGATTATAAAAAAGCCCGTTTGACCTTGCAGGAGTACTTTGAAAAGCCTGTCAAGGATCCTCAAAAATGGGGAAAGCCCTTGTCGGCTCTTTTAGGTGCCTTCTATACACAGTTAAAGCTTAAGGTGGCGGCCATCGGCGGGAAAGACAGCATGTCGGGAACCTTTAAGGATCTCCATGTCCCACCCACCCTTGTATCCTTTGCCTTGGCTCCTGTAGATGTGACCACCCTTATTACACCGGAGCTTAAACGGCCCGGAAATCAGTTGGTTTTAATCACAGTCAGGAAGGACGCATTGATGCTTCCCGACTTTGACCATATGGCCAAGACCTATTCAAGCCTCACTAACCTCATTAATGAGAAAAAAATTCTCTCAGCCTCTTCCCTCAAGATGGGGGGCCTGGCGGAAGCACTCTGTAAAATGGCCTTTGGGAATGGCTTGGGAGTTAGACTGGAAAGCTTTGATCATGACCGCCTTTTTGGTCTGGATTATGGAGCCATTCTTGTGGAGGTTCCCCAGGCTGTTGATCTCTCACAACTCTTTGAAGGTTTGGATCATACCTTGGTAGGGGAAGTTCTGGAGGAGCCTGTAATAAAGTCCGCATCAGTAGCCCTTCCTCTGGAGGAGCTTTCAAAAGCTTGGCAGAGCACGCTTGAGAAAACCTTTCCCACAAAATCCAGCTGCAATTCAGAGAGGGTTGAAACGGTCAGCTATACAAAGGGTCCGGTTGCAAGGCGGAAAACGCCCATTGCACGGCCCAGGGTCTTTATCCCTGTTTTTCCGGGGACAAATTGTGAATATGATGTGAAGCGTAAGTTTGAACAGGCAGGGGCCCAGGCAGAGGTATTTGTTTTAAATAATCTCACAGCCCGAGAAATCGATGAGTCTATACAGGACATGAAAAAAAGAATTGATGAAAGTCAGATCATCATGCTTTCCGGAGGCTTTAGTGCAGGGGATGAGCCTGAGGGCTCAGGCAAGTTTATCGCGACGGTCTTTAGAAATGCTTACCTTACTGAGGCTGTAATGAATCTACTCAAGCAGCGTGACGGCTTGGTGCTGGGCATATGCAACGGCTTCCAGGCTCTAGTGAAGCTGGGATTACTGCCTTATGGAGAGATAAGGCCATTGGATGAGAACTGTCCGACACTGACTTTCAACGCCATAGGTCGCCATGTCTCCACCCTTTCACATACCCGGGTGGCCTCCAACCTCTCACCTTGGCTATCAAAAACCAAGGTCGGCCAAGTGCATACCGTTGCCGTCTCCCATGGGGAAGGACGGTTTGTAGCCAGTGAGACCGTGCTTAAGGAGCTTATGGCATCAGGTCAGATAGCAACACAGTATGTGAACCTCGAGGGCCAACCCACCATGGATATTCGCTATAACCCCAATGGATCCCTTCTGGCCGTAGAAGGTATTACCAGCAAGGACGGAAGGATTTTTGGGAAGATGGGGCATGATGAACGATATACAGGAAATACTTTTATCAATGTTCCCGGAGACAAGGAACAAAAAATCTTTGAGGCAGGTGTAGAATACTTTCTTTAATGGGTTCTAGCGGTTGCCAGCTCAAGCATATAGTGAATTTAAGAATAAGCGGACGGAGGCATGCCAACGGAGGAATATCCAGGGTGATGGTTATCCTTGCCCTAGTGCTGTTACTAAGTCTTGCCTCTGCATGCGCACCCTTATCTATGGATGATGAGTTTATTCCTGAAGAAGTGTCCAGTGAAGCGCCAAAGTTCTCTGCTTCATTGGTTTTAGAGCTTGCTAGTGTACCAGCGCCCGCCTCCCCGACGCCTCATGCTTCCTCCATTCCTTCCAAACCAGCGGATATAGTTAATCCCTACGTGCCCTATACCCACCAGCAAATGATGGGGGAAAGCACAAAACTGGCTGAGAGCTACCCGGATTTAATCAGCCTTGACTCTATCGGCAGCTCGGTGGAAGGGCGGGATCTTCTGCTCATCAAGTTGGGCAAAGGGGATAAAAAGATTATGCTCTGCGGGGCTCATCACGCCCGTGAATACATTACAAGCGCCTACCTTATGAAGATGGCTGAGGAGTATGCCAAGGCCTATGTCAGTTCGGGAACCTACGGAAAGTACCCTGTCAAAGACCTTCTGGATAAGGTAACGCTGTATATTGTGCCCATGGTTAATCCCGATGGGGTGAATCTGGTGAATAACGGCCTAGAAGCGGTTGAGGATCAAGAAGCTGTGGCCGCCATGGCGATGGTCAAGGCCACCTATCGGGAATGGAAGGCCAATATTAACGGTATTGATTTAAATCGCCAGTATCCAGCTCATTGGGAAGAAAAGTACGACAATATCGGCCTGCCGGCATCTGAAAACTATAAGGGGGCAGCCTCAGCCACTGAACCCGAGGTTCAGGCCATGATGAAGCTAACCCGAGCGGCAGACTTTACTTTAACGGCTTCTTTTCACACTAAGGGTAATGCTATTTACTGGGCTGACAGAGGGACTGCTAAAAAAATTAAGGGTGTGGAAGCCATGGCCAAGCGATTGTCCAAGTTGACCGGCTACAAACGCATGCCCATCTCTGAAAAGCCATCGGTATACGGTGCTGGCTATGAAAATTGGTTCAGGCTTGAGTTTGGGCGTCCTTCTTTTTGTATTGAGCTCACCCCTTCCAACAAGACAGACATGCCCCATGACGATAAGAAATTTGATTCTCTGGTCTGGGATAAAGCCAAATACATTGGCCTGTTCCTTGCTGATGAAGCTCTCAAGCGCTAAAGCTAATACGTGATAAAAAACGCCACCCAGGATTACTTTATTCTCACGCCGAAGATCTTCTTTGCATAGGAGCCTACAACGGCAATGTCATCGTAAACCGAGGGTGAGCTCTCTATATTCCCGCCTAAAGAGACCTTGTCATAATCCTCACCGGTCATGGGATCGAACAGATGCATAAAACCGCCGTAATCACAGAAAAGGCCATAGGTTTTTCCATCATCGCTTTTAATATCCACTGGCGAACTCCAACTGTATGCCTCTAGATCACGCACCCACAATTCTTCTCCCGTCATTTTGTCCAAAGCCACAAGCTTACCGTCCAATTGACTACCCGTAAAGCAAATGGGATAAATAATCCGGTCGGCGATGTCATCCTTTCCGATAAGAGGGGTACCTAGCACTCCACCATTGATATAGGAGCGGTAGAAGCAGGTATAATCCTTCTGCCAGACTAACTCCCCGGTCAGGGCATTGAATTTTCTGATATTGGCGGGGGCTTTACTGGCTTGGCCATTGGCGCAGCGCTTGTCTATCTCATTGGCCGTGTAGAGGAAGACCCCCTCGTCGGTTTCTTCGATGACAATACTGCTGTCGGTGTCGTCCTGGGTGTTATAGATCCAAACGGGTTCCATCCTGTGAATATCCAAACACTGAAGGGTTCCGCCATTGTCAACAAAGTACATAAGATTTCTGTAGAAGGCAGGGGAGTTCTCAATACCCTGGTCTCCGCTGTAAGAGGATTTATAACGGTATTTGGTGGTTTGGGGGGCCATGGAAAGAGTGGATGTAGACGCATCAAAGCTTGAGTTAAGCTTGATTTTGTAGATTAGGCCGTTTTCTCCCGCCTGTATGAGGGTATCGGTCTCGCGGTTCAATACTGCTGATGAATCCAAGGCGCCCCAGGTTCTGAAAGCCACTGGATCCTTGCCGGGGAAGGTGAAGATCTCGCTCTGATCCATGAGATTATAAATACGGTACTTAAAGGAAGTGGTGCTGCTCCCGTTGCTGTTCAGGCCCATCCCCGTATAGAAAAGGGGATAGCCTCTGGGATCCACCATGCCGGTTCCTTTAATGGAATAACCCAATTTGATCTTGGGACGGGTAGGTTTACCTGTTTGAAGATCCAGAAAATAGATGTTACCATCCAAAATAGGGTAGATGACCTCGGTTAAATCCGTGTGCTTAAATTCATCGTTGAGATTCATCACCTTACGGGTTTCCTCGGGCCAATGAACCAAGAGGGGCTGACCGGTCCAACCGGAGCCTGGCCAGTAGCTGTCGGCCGCCGATATGGCTCCGGTTTCTTGCTCCCAGATGATCTCCAGTTTTTTCTCCGTCACTTGCCGGGTTCCATAGGAGGCGGAACTCCGGTAGTTGTTGCCCCTGAAAGCAGTGACGCCTTCTAAAACCGAATAAGCCTTGCCGGAGGGAAAGGCCAGAGGGTATTCGGGTGTGTACTCCACCACTTTATCATTTTTTAGAACCGAATAGGTGATGGTGCCACCGTCAGAAAACTTCTTTCGGTAGGTCCCCGTAGAAAGTGTTGTTTTTTCTACAAAGGTGGGGGGATTGCCAATATCTAGAACCAATTGGGCTGGATCAGTAATTTCGGGTGTAGGTGTGGGCTCTGGGGTGGGGGTAGGTGTCTCTTCCGGAGGCTTTGTCTCCGTACTTTGGCTAGGGAGAGGTGTGATGCTGTTGGTGGGAGTAGGCGATGAGGCCAAGAGGCCTGAAAGGTCAATCCCGGGAAGCTTCCCCTGTACGGCCAGGAGTGCCAATAACGCCAATACGGAGAAAAGAAGGAGAATAACCATAAGGGTTATCTTAGGGCTTTTTTTTCTTCTATATCTGTAAGCCATTGCTTTTACCTCGTTTTGGTCTACTTTATCCTTATACCAAAAATCTTCTGAGCATAGGAGCCGACCACAATCATATCATCATAAACCGCCGGAGAAGACTCCACATTTTTACCCAAGCTGATGGTGTTAAGATCCTTTCCGGTTTTTGGATCAAAGAGATGCATTTTACCTGCATAATCACAGAAGATACCATAGGTTTTCCCCTCGGAGCTTTGAATGGCCACAGGAGAGCTCCAACTGTAGGCTGAGAGCTGACGTGTCCAGACCTCCTCCCCCGTCTTCTTGTCCAGGGCAACCAGCGTCCCATCGGTGGTTGAGCCGGTAAAGCATATGGAGAAGATAATCAGGTCACTGATATCGTCCTTACCGATTAAAGGGGTAGCCAGTGCCCCGCCATTAATGTAGAAATTATATAAGCAGGTATAGTCCTTCTGCCAGATCAACTCGCCTGTCAACGCGTCAAATTTGCGGATGTTAGCCTTTTCGGCACTCTTACTTTCCTCGCTTCTTTTATCCACTTGATTAGCCGTATAGAGAAAGACGCCTTCATTGGTTTCCTCGATAACGGTGGTAGCGTCAGTGTCATCACCCACATTATAGGTCCAGACGGGCTTGAGGGTGTTAATGTCCAGGCATTGAAAGAGGCCACCATTATCGCAGAAGTACATGTAGTTCTTGTAATAGGCGGGGGAGTTCTCAATACCCAGTTCATTCTGGCTGGAATCCCGGTAGCGATATTTTGTCAGCTGCGGGGAAATGGCAATGGTTCCCGCCTCCTTATTAAAGTTGGTATTAAGCTTCACCCGGTAAACCAGACCGTTTTCTGCCGCTTCAATAAAGGTGTCGGTATTCTTGTCGATCATAGCTGAGGAATCAAAGGCCCCCCATTTTCTGAAGGCCACAGAATCCCTGCCCATGATACTATAGAGAAGGGACTGATCTATCAAGCTGAACATCATATATTTGAATTCTGTAAAATGACCGCTGTTCTCGTTCAGGCCCATCCCCGTGTAGAATAGGGGATATCCTCGGGGATCCACCATTCCGGTACCCTTCATGGGATACCCTACCTCAATCTTGTCACGGGTGGCCTTCCCACTTTCAAGATCAAGAAAATAAATATTACCATCCAGTGCAGGATAAATAACCTCCACAAGATCCTTTTCCTTATACTCGGACTTGATATTCATCATATTCCGGACACCCTCGGACCAATTGACAAGCAAGGGTTGTCCCGTCCAGCCCGTTCCCGGCCAGTAACTGTTCTCTGCGCTGATGGCACCCAAATCATGGGTCCACACAATCTCCAACTTTTTCTGGGAAACGGAACGGGTTCCGTAGGCTGCCGAGTCCCTGTAATTATTACCTCTGAAAGCGGTAACCCCTTTGACATCCGAGTATTCTTGGGAGGGACCGAACTCAATCTCATCCTTGGGCGTATACTCGTCAAGAGGCTTTCCATTCTCAAAAACCCAATAGCTCAGGGGTGTTCCGTCACTTTTGGTAAAGGTTTTAGCACTGTCTCCGTAGGCCATGGAGCCCGTAAAGATGGCTGCATCCTGCCAGGACACGTCTAGAACGGCAGGATCAGTGCTTTCATTAGGCATGGGCTCGGGCGTGGGCCATGGCGTGGGCTCGGGTGTGGGTGTTGATTCAGGAATACCCTCCTGCTGGGAAGGCGGAGGAGTAGTGCTTCCTTGGGAGGTCAATTCATCAGGCATAAAGGGTAGCTTTCCCTTGAGTGCCAGAGTAATAACAACAATAGAGACAGCTACGCAGAGCAGGAAGGTAAAAAATTTACCCGGATTGAACCTGCGGCGCTTTCTATAGGATGATCTGTACATGAGCTAACACCTCGCATGCGTAAAGAGTATTGAGAGGTTTACGGAGCGGCATAGGCCTCCACCTCGTCATAAATTAGCCGGGACAATTCACCGATGCCCTTGCAGGCTGCATCGTAATTTGTTTTTTCAGACATGACGGCAAGGACATAGGGATGAGAAGCAAAAACAATGCCCACATCGTTGAAGGTATTATAGGCCCCCTGGTTGCCGATTTTATGTGCAACCTTAACCTCCTTGGGGAGATTAGCGTCGATACGGTCCTTCCAATCTGTATTCTCAAGGTTGTAAATCAACTCGCCATAAAGCTCCGGATTATTAAGATAAAGTCGATAAAGCTCCTGTGTCACCAGTGCAAGGTCATGGGGGGAGGTGCGATGGCCCTTGTCGTAATAAATATCGCCCCCCAGATCAAGAATATACTGACAGATATTTTCGATACCCAAAAGACGGATAATCATATTGATACCACAATTATCGCTATGGATGATGGAGAGCCTGGAGGTTTCCCTCACAGTGAATTCTGTCCCGAAGGGCTTGCCCTGGATAATACCGGTGCCGGCTTCAAAATCCTCATTAAGGTACTTGAGCATCATCTCAGGAGCGATCTCCCCGGATTCAATCTTAGTATACAGGTACACATTCATAGGCAGCTTGGAGGTCGAGGCGGCGACGTATTCATCTCGGTCATTAATTCCGAAGGATTCTCCGGTGGCCAGGTCGATGAAGTAAACACCGTATTTGGCCGACTGCTTGGAGATATAATCCTGAACCTTGGCCTTGATAGCTTCAGTCCTTCCGCTTTTTTCAACTGATCCAATGGCGGGCAGGAAGCCGTGATCGGTCGTTTGGGTTCCCTGGGGTGTAACGGCATCGGGGGTGGACTCAGGTGTGGGCTCACTGCTTGGGGTAGGCTCCGTACTAGGGACTTCCGTAGGCTGTGAATGGGTGGCCGTAGGTGTGGGAGTTGGGGAGTTGGTCGCCGCTTGATTGTTTTCGCGAATAAAGAACCAGTAGGCTGCCGCCAAAAGGATGAGGGTGACGAGAATGAGAGCAATCGCTTTGCGTCGTCTTCTATAGAGTCGTTCATTTCTAAAACGGTACTGTTTCATGGATTCATCTCCTGTAAAAATCAAAGACTAAAAATGCCCCGAACTATGCTTCAAGGGTTCCAAAACATCAGCTTTATTATAATGAATATGAGGAGTATTGTCTATAAAGAGTTCATTTATAATAGGTAGGATATATAACCCTGGAATAGCATAAAAAAAAGAGGTATAATGGTTTTCGGCCATTACCTATGGACTTCATCCTAAGCCTTGTGAAATCAAGCTTTTGTTTGACATGATTATACCGTTGTGCTACAATATAACGGCAACCGCACGAAAAAGGGCTGTAAATCAGGAAATGACACGTTCATATCCTGTCCCTACTAGGCGAGATTGGTAGGAGGAGGTGCAAAACGATGTACGCAGTTATTGAGACAGGTGGAAAGCAGTACAGAGTTCAGGAAGGTGATGTTCTTTTTTTAGAGAAGCTCACCGTAACTGAAGGAGAAGCTTTTGTTTTTGAAAAAGTTCTCGCTGTTTCCAAGGACGGCGCTCTTACAACAGGCAATCCTGTTTCCGGAGCTTCCGTATCCGCGAAGGTTCTCGGTCAGGGCAAAGGAAAGAAGATTATTGTCTTCAAGTACAAGTCCAAAAAGGCTGAGCGCAAGAAGCAGGGTCACAGACAGCCATACACCAAGGTTCAGATCGAAAAGATCAACGCTTAAGACCATGACCAAGGCTGTTATTTACCGTATGAAAAGCGGTGAAATTAAGGGATTCAGCATTAAGGGACATGCGGGAGCAGAAAAAACAGGTGAGTATGACCTTGTTTGTGCGGGGATTTCCGCCATAGGTTATACCGCGCTTGGTGCACTGGATGAGCTTTGTGGGATTCATACCTACAAGGAATCGGAAGGGAATCTCCAATTGACATTGCCCGATACCATGACCGCTGAAGCCTGGGCCAAAGCCCAAATTATTCTGGAGACCATGGATATTGGTCTGAAACAGATTGAAAATCAGTACGCACGGCATATACAAGTAAGGTATAAGGAGGTGTAGCCATGATCAAGATTAATCTGCAATTGTTCGCTCACAAAAAGGGCGTAGGTAGCACCAAGAACGGCCGTGACAGCGAATCTAAAAGACTCGGTGTCAAAAAAGGCGATGGACAGCCCGTAATCGCAGGAAATATCCTGGTAAGGCAAAGAGGCACCAAAATTCATCCTGGAACCAACGTAGGCATAGGCAGTGATGATACACTGTTCGCTCTTATCGATGGCAAGGTGAAGTTTGAGAGACTCGATAAGACCAGGAAAAAGGTAAGCGTGTATTCCGCTTAACAACAGGTCATACTAAATGTGAGCAAGGGACGAAGCATCGTCCCTTTTCCTTTTGAGGCATTGCGCAAGCAATGTCCTAAAATCGAGTGGGGTCGATGCCCCCGAGATTTTGATTCGAAGGAATCCCTTGGGGATTCGGGGGGATTATTGAATGTTTATTGATTATACAGAAGTTTATATTAAAGGCGGAAACGGCGGAAACGGCAAAGTCTCCTTCCGTCGTGAAAAGTATATTCCCAACGGAGGCCCTGACGGTGGAGACGGCGGTGACGGTGGTCATGTCATCTTTGAGGTGGACTTGGGATTAAGGACGTTGGTAGATTTTCGCTATAAGCGGAAATACATGGCTGAAAACGGTGAAAATGGCGGTAACCGGAATATGAGCGGCAAGCGGGGGATGGATCTTGTGGTACGCGTTCCCTGCGGCACCCTTGTCAAAGAAAAAGAGACGGGACGTATTCTGGCCGACCTGTCCAAGGAAGGGCAACGGGAAATCATTGCCCGTGGCGGCAAAGGCGGGGCAGGCAATCAGCACTTTGCCACACCCACTCGCCAGATCCCCAACTTTGCCCGCAGCGGAGGCCCCGGCCAAGAATTTACCTGCATGCTGGAGCTGAAGCTTATTGCCGATGTAGGGCTTCTGGGCTTTCCTAATGTGGGGAAATCCACCCTGCTATCCATGGTGTCCTCTGCCAAGCCCAAGATTGCAGACTATCACTTCACCACCATCACCCCAAATCTGGGGGTAGTTTCCCTGGGCGAGGGTGCGAGCTTTGTGCTGGCCGACATACCCGGGCTTATAGAGGGTGCTCATGAGGGGGTCGGTCTCGGCCATAATTTCTTAAGACATGTGGAACGGACCAAGCTCCTGATTCATGTGGTTGACATAGCCGAAACCGAAGGCCGTGATGCTCTTGAAGATTTTGATGTGATCAACCGGGAACTGGAACGTTATAATCCGGATCTGGCCAAGCGTCCGCAGATCATTGCCGCCAATAAGATGGATGCCCTTGAAAATCCTGAAAGGCTCAAGGCCTTCAAGGATGAAATGGAAGGAAGAGGTTATAAGGTCTTTGAAATCTCTGCCGCCACCGGTACGGGCATCGACCCGCTCATCCGTTATACCTATGAACAGTTGAAGGAGCTACCTGAGGTTGTTCTCTTCGATCCGTCCACCAGGGAGGTGGATATCAAGCCGGCTGGTGATGAGCCTCTTTTCACCATCAGACGGGAAAACGAGATCTATGTGGTTGAAGGACCTTGGGTCATCCGCACCCTGGGCTCTGTGAATCTGGATGATCGGGAATCCCTTCAATATTTCCAGCGCGTCATGAAGAACATGGGGGTTATTGAGGCTCTTGAAAAGAAGGGCATTGAGGAAGGCGATACCGTGCGCATGGGTGAAATTGAATTTGATTATTTACCATAGGAGACAAAGATGTTAACAAGCAAACAAAGAAGTTATTTAAGAAGTCTGGCCAATACCCTGCCTGCCATCTTTCAGATAGGTAAGAACGGAATAGACGAGAATGTCATCAGGCAATTCCAAGAGGCGTTGGAGGCCCGTGAGTTGGTGAAGGCCGGCGTGCTGAAAAACTCCTTCTATACAGCCCGGGAGGCTGTTGAAGAACTGGCCGGTGCAGTGGGTGCCGAGGTCGTAGCCGTGCTGGGAAACAAGTTTATCCTTTATAAGGAATCCAAGAACAACAAGGTTCTTCAACTCCCCCAGTAGTCAACTTCCTTAGGTAGAAGGGGACTCTGGTTTAAGACCGGAACAATCTGTGACCACACGGCATCGGAGACAGTCGGGAGATTTCCGACAAAACTCCTTGGCATGCCGTACAATGAGGGCGTGATATTCCTTATACATCATCACGTCTTTTTCTATGCCCGAAGTTATCAGGGCCTGCAAATCATGGTAACTGATGCTTTCATTACATAGGCCTAAACGGGAAAAGAGCCTTTTGGTGTAGAGATCCACCACGAAAACGGGTTGATCATAGGCATAAAGCAGCATGTCGTCCACAGTTTCTGGGCCTAACCCCCATTGGGAAAGATAGAGGGGGCGGGAGGGCTCCGGGTCGGTAAGATAAAAAGCCGAAAAGGCCTTAAGCTTCTTGGCCTTTTGATTATAATAGCCGCTAGAGGTTATGAGCTTTGCGATGGTAGTCGTATCGGCCTCCGATAAAATCACGGGGTTCATAAAATCGGCTTGGATGAGTGAAATGAGAGCCTTTTGTGCGTTGGACCAGTTGGTGTTCTGGGTCAAAATTGCACCGACACATATTTCAAAGCGTTCTTCCTCGGTCTTGGCTCTGGTTGTATTTTGGGGAAGATAGGTGCCTGTCAGGGGAAAACTTGAACGGTCCACAAGGGGCCACCAGCCCTGAGGCCCGTATTGGTCGAACAAATCCCGGTAGACGCTTTCAAAGATTGTCATGGTGTTCCTCCTCTAGCTTAACAAGATATCCTTATTTTAACACAGGATTTTCAGAGAAAAAGCTTTATTTTACAGGCACCCTGTCACCCTCTCATAAACGATGATAAAATGGATAAGATGACATTGATGCCGAGGGCATTGTAAGGAAGGCCACTCTGTGGGCTAGTTGAGGTATTTTCGATGATTTGGTTTGGGCCGGCGGGCAATTCGGATACATTCTACAATCAGGGCTATTCACACTCATGGCAGATGCCGGAATGGCTTCATTGGATGGGTTTAAATGCCTATGAATATCAATGCAATAAGGGGATCCATCTCAAGGATGAGACAGCCTTTGAAATAGGAGAAAAATGCAGGGAGTTTAATATCAGGCTGAGCATTCATGCTCCCTATTATATTAATCTTGCCAGTACCGAAAAAGACAAGCGTGAAAAATCTATCCAATATATTTTGAGTTCCCTTAGGATAGCCCAGATTATGGGAGCAGGCCGGATTGTGGTTCATCCGGGCTATGTGTCCGGAGTTTCTCGTCAAACAGCCATTGAACTGGCCATGGACACACTTCTTGAATCCATCCACCAGGCGGATGACCTTGGTTTATCTGAAGTGACCCTATGTCCAGAGGTTTTGGGAAAAACCAACCAGTTGGGGACGCTGGAGGAGGTTATTGCCTTGTGTAGCCTGGATAAAAGGCTCATTCCCTGCATTGACTTTGCTCATATGCATTCCCTGACCTCGGGAGGGATGAATACCACCGAGGACTTTATCAAGGTGTTTAAGCTGGCTGAAAAGCATTTAGGGAAGGAAAGAATCCGAAAGGTACACCTTCATTTCAGTCGGGTGGAATTCGGAAAAGGCGGGGAGAAAAAACACTGGTCCTATAAGGATGATCATTATGGGCCTGATTTCGATCCTTTAGCTCAGGCCATCCTCACCCTGGGACTGGAGCCGGTGATTATTTGCGAATCCAGGGACACCATGGCCGAGGACGCTCTGATCTTGAAATCTCTTTTTGAACAAGAGAAGGCCAAGGCCAAGGCTTGAAAGGATATGCTCCCTCGGAGCCTAAAATAGGTTCATGAAGGCCGCGACAAAAAGGCTTACGATAAGAGGGAAAACGGTAAGGACCAGATTCATCACCGAAAGTCCGAAGGTGTCCTTTTTCGTTTGAAGCTTGTGGAAGGCCTTTTGGTTTTTATAGACCTTAATTCCAAAGACTAAGGCTACCAGAGAAATCAACGGCAAATAGCCAAGAATCACACAGGCCAGGATGTCTATAAAGGCAACAAGATAGAGGGCATCATGAACCACCAGTGCTTTTTTGTTACCAATCAGGATGGGAAGGGTATAGCGTTTGTTGAGAATATCGTCCTCCACATCACAGATATTATTGGCCAGCATGATTCCCGCAATTGAGAGCATGGTGGGAAGGGTGATGAGAAAAATGGGAAGTAGCAGGCTATGGTTGATGGTCACAAAGATCTGGGAAGCGTCAAGGGCCACCGTTAAAGGCTGTTTGTCAAATATCGAGAGGTAAATCACCAAAAAGGGGATCACCATTCCCATAAAAAAGCCGGAAAAGATTTCTCCCAAAGGCGTTCTGGAGAGGGGAAGAGGACCTGCCGAGTAGAGGATGCCAATCAGGAAGGAAGCTCCTCCAAGGATAAAAACCGTCAGATCGGTGTTCAAAAAGGTCAGTAAACCGAAAAAGAAAGCAAAAATAAACAAGATGGTTAAGGTTGTCAGAATCGTTTTTTCTGGTAGCCTGTCCCTTACAATGGCGTTATGGGTTTCATAATTGTAGCCTGATTTGATTCTATCGCGTTTCCAATCCATATAATTATTCAAGGCAGTAGTAAACATATCAAAAGCCAGCATGGAGAGGAAAAAATAGAGAACGGGCAGGACTTTCAGATTACCAAACCTATAAAGGGTATAGGCAATACCCAACAAGAAAGGTGTAATGCTGGCAATTTTAGTTTGGATCTCCACAAATTTAAGAAAGCTTTTATAATTCATAACCCTTCCCCCAATTAAAGTTTAGAAGACAGACAAGAGCCCCTTAAAAGTATTAACTCAGTTAACCATTATACCATAAATCGAGTGCTTTCATAGGAATGGGTATTTAACGATCGTGTCAATTTACTGTAGGAAATTAAATCCTAGACCACACCTTAGCTGTATGGCTTTAAATAGCCTTTAGAGCTCTGTAGAGCCCCGTTATTCTTCCGATCTTAAATACTTCAAGGTTACACG
>JAEZLR010000025.1 GCA_023415205.1 Bacillota bacterium
CTTTTGAATAACTACCGTTACCTTAAAGCTCATTGATTTCACCTCAATGCGTTTATATACCTCTATTATATCATAACCCTATAGAAAATATATCGCTGGACGGATGTGTGCCCAATACGCTGAATTACGTATAACGTTCCGGTTTTACGAAGCCGACGAACCGGACCAGCGGAGCCCTTCCCTTTAGCGGTGCTTGCCGCCCGGTGAGACGGTGTGGCAGCAATGACCCTTGAGCACGCCCAAAGCGTGAAAATTTTGTTATCTGAAGTATGGCACATGACCCAAAACTCAGAGCAGCCATGGACGGCTGCCCTTATGTATTTTCATGCTCCATAATCCATTTTAGTATTAGGTCTTGCTTTATTAACCCTCTTGCAATATCCAACCCAAGATCAATTAGCTCTCTTTGGGTATATGTTAGCTTAATGTTGTTGTATTCCAAAAGAATGAGCATAACAAACATACCCATTCTCTTATTTCCATCTATAAATGGATGATTATTGATTATGCCAAAGCAGATACTTGAACATTTCTCCTCTATAGTTTGATACAATTCAATCCCGTCAAATGTGGCATAAGCATTACTTAAAGCTGAATCAAGAAGCCCATAATCTCTTATTCCACAATCTCCACCAGTTGCCTCAATCATCTTGTCATGAAGGCGAATAACCTGTTCTATGGAGATCCTTTTCATTTGGCCAACTCCTTAAAGGCTTCGAGATTTTCGATTAGGATACGATCAGCAATCTGTTCCACCTTCTCATCCTCATTAATACCGTCTTTCTTAAACTCATCGAATTCGATGATGATATATTTGGGCCTATTGTTCTTCATGATTACAACAGACTTTTCCTCATCAACCATTCTTGCAACCTTTGAGAAATTTTGATTAGCATCGGTGATCGATACAACTTTTTTAGTGTTCAACAACATGAAACCACCTCCACTATAAGTATAACACGGAATAGGATGTTTTTATCCTAAAATATGAAATTTTTATTCTCCCGCCACGGATGGCGGGTTACCTATATGCCATATTTCAGATAACGTTCCGTTTTCACGACGCCATCGAACCGGACCAACGGAGCCCTTCCCTTTAGCGGCGCTTGCCGCCCGGTGAGACAGTGTGGCAGCAACGACCCGTGAGCACGCCCGAGGCGTGAAAACTGTGTTATATGACGTATGGCGGCTGGGTCACTAATCAATAGAACTCCTGATCTTCGTGCTTATATAATAATGCTTCAAATAATCGACCCTACCCTTGAGTTTCCCAACTTTAGGAAGAAGTACTTCATTAACCCTCTTCCCATTACTTACAATAAGAATTCCAATTCCATATCTTTTTGCTTGAAACTTTAGCTCAAAATCATTCATTTCATTAAAAAAGTTATATGCATCTATAGAAAAAGCAATCCATTTTTCGTTAGCCGGATATCTCCTTACTTGCTCAATAATGCCATGCTTTTTAAAAATAGCTTTATATTCGAGCAATACCATAAATGAAAAACCCAGAAAAGCTCCTACACAAATAGATACTAATATTCTAATAATTAAATATGCCTTCCAAAGTATTATGAATGCAAGAAACGAGGTAAGCCCCCCGGCCCCCAAAAAGATCTGGACCAGCGGAGCCTTTCCCTTTAGCGGCGCTTGCCGCCCGGTGAGATGGTGTGGCAGACATGACCCGAGAGCACGCCCGAAGCGTGAAAATTGTGTTAGGCGAAGTTCTATCCACTATTTTTCAAACTTATAATTGTATCCCTTAAGCCTCTTAATGTTTCATTTCTGTCATAAGTACTACTAGATGACCAAAAATATTTATACTTATTATCGCTAATATAAAATACTTCATCAATAACTTGCTTTAGCCATGAAAATTTCATATATATATTTTTTTCATTTTCGTAAAGTCTAATATTACTATTCAATTGAGTTATTATATCTCTAATCACTTGATCCATATCAAAGGCTTCATTCCAAGCTTTGTCTTGAATATAACGAAATGGATCAAGAAAATACAAGCCATCATAATCTTTGCAAAAATGTGTTCCTATAAAATTATAGCTTTTCCCTAATATAATTCTAGGATATTTGGCCAATTTTGCTTCTTCCTCGTATGCTTCAATAATCGCAGGACCAAATATATAATTATCTTTATGATATAGTTCTCCTTTAGTTATACAGCCTCGGATATAAATACCTTTTCTCATCAATTCAATTTGAAGGTTCATCAAACTCTGTATAAACCCATAATCAGTAGAATTATTACAGGATAAAACTATGCTATCTGAAAAGTATGCTATTTCAAGCGAGGATATATAATCGTAGTTACTCCTCTCAGCATCTATTTTCGCATACTTATGTAAATCATCAAGAATACTAGCAATCGTTTGTGCTTTCTCATTCTTCACCAATTGTTTAAAACCTAAAATATCAATGAAAGCTATCGTTCTGATCATATAATCTCTATCCACTGTATACTTCCTCCTGACGCTTATTAATAGAATTTCGTCTAACGTTTCGTTTTCACGACGCCATCGAACCGGACCAGCGGAGCCCTTCTTCCTGGCGGAGCTTGCCTCCCGGTGAGATGGTGTGGCAGCAATGACCCATTAGCACGCCCGAAGCGTGAAAATTGTGTTATACGCAGTCCAAAACATCCTCCCAAAATCGCAACCATTCTTATCATTACCAGACAGAAAGCCTTGTTCTTGTGTCATTTTCATCAATGTATTCAATATTTGAGAAGTTGTTATCTTTTGCATTGCTATATAATTGCTCAATTAATTCTTCGTCCTTGCAATAGATATCATAGTATACTGAATCAACAATTAACAAAACGATTTCAGCAGCACTTTCTTTAAACTCTTCGTATGATGAAACCAATTTAGGTTGATTACCCCTTGGATAAGCAAAGAATTCCCCGAAGACTGTATAATAATTTGGCAAATCAATTCTTTCCTTTAGAACTTCACCCGATAGTATAAAAGGTTGATTCTCATTCCATAGATCATCATCATTTTTGTTTGAACTATGAACCTCGATATGATTTAGAATCCAATCATAATCATTAACGGCAATGGATTTTAGCACAATAGATATAAATGTTCCATATTTATTCGGAACTTCAAATCTCAGTCCTCGCTTTAACATACTTCCTCCTTTGCCTGATTATCAAGAGTTTGCTCAAATTGGATTGCGTATAACGTCCCGGTTTTACGACGCCGACGAACCGGACCAGCGGAGCCCAGCCCTTTAGCGGCGCTTGCCGCCCGGTGAGATGGTGTGGCAGCAATGACCCTTGAGCACGCCCGAAGCGTGAAAATTTTGTTATGCGATGTTGTGCAAATAATAAGATTATAACTTTTATTCTCTGTTCTTTTCCTTCTTCTTTTCTGAATTATCTAATGTAAAGTTCTCTTTTAAATAAACTAGTTCTGGCTTTGTGGGTTTTACTTTTACAACTGGTTCTTCAGGTTTTTGTGCATTATTATTGTTCTGATTATTGTTGTTACACATAAAAATCACACCTCTTTCAGATATTTTATATTACTTTTATTACTGGAATGGCTTCACTGAATGATACATGGAATGGATAAATGCATAATGCGGCTAGCGAAAGTGCAATTAAAAGTGTCAAAGAAGCAAAACGCAAATAGGCTATTTTAATTTCATTATTTTTTCTATTTCTATGTGTTGCTTTCATATATTGTTCAGCAAGAAATAAATCGACTTCATTCTTTACTAAATTTTCTTTATTATCTTCCCCTTCATAATAATCATCGTAACCATCTGAGTATTTATGAATTTCCTCAGGCATTGCTATATATGCATATTCATAGTTATAATACGCTCTGGCACAAAAATAGACTGCTAGCACAAGAGAAATAATGAATAGAGAAAGTAAAATAAAGAATGTGACTCCCCAAAAATTTAATACTACATTCTTTTCACTTGAGATATAGAAATAAGCAACACCGACAAGGAGTGAAATTATGCCCACAGGAATTGATATACGGTTATTTATCACTTCCTTTTGATAAATCTCATGATAATACATCTCCTTGTATAATTCGCATTCGAACCTGTTCATATGTACCTCCCTAATATAAGAATTGGTTACCCTTGCACAATTTCGCATAACGTTCCGTTTTCACGAAGCCGACGAACCGGGCCCGCAGAGCCCTTCCCTTTAGCGGCGCAAGCCCGGTGAGACGGTTTGGCACGCATACCCATGAGCACGCCCGAAGCGTGAAAATAATGTTATGTGATGCACCCCGATCTTCAAAGTGTTACTACTCAAATATCAAATGCTCTTTCAACTATCTTACGCCATTCTTCGGGAATATCACTCCATTTTTCTCCCCACTTATTAACAATACTATAAGCTGTATATGGTTTCTCTGAAGTCGGTGCAGCATATCCAAGTACATCTTCAATACATTCTTTGAGTTGAATTACATTTTCCGACCCCACTATATCACTAATGGGCTTATTAAACATTTCTGCTTTTGTAACTCCTGCATCCCTATCATGTATAACAAAAGGGTTTATTCCAAAGCTTTTTAAATATTTTGATAATCCAATTATTGAGGCTTTGCCTCTCGCTCTAATAACTTCTGTTTTTGATAAGACAGCTAATCTCCTCTCCTTTTCAAGTCGTTTGAGAGTTTCACGAATAACTATTTCTTCGGTGTCACCCTCAACTATAACAATTCGCTTAGTAAAAAAGACTCTTGAAATATAATCATCGATTTTCATAATCATTTTTACATAATCTTTATCATCAACTTGAAGTTCAACAAATTTATCTGTGACATTAAAAGGTTCGACCAGAATGGAATTACCAGAATGAGAAAATCTATTTAGAACTTGTCTAGGTTTTCTTGATAAATCGATTAGATATGGAGAATGTGTTGTTGCAATTATTTGAGAATTTTCAGATGATAATTCATAAATAGTATCTCGCATTTGATTAGCCGCTGATGGATGAAGATAAATCTCTGGTTCTTCAAAGCCAATAATTATTGAGCGTGCACAATCTTTGTCCTCTCGTTGTGATAACCATCTTTGACGAAACCTTAAAATCCCAAATACTGCTGAACGTATCATTCCAGCACCTTGATTGTCGACGCTTGTTTTTATATTGCTTGATAACTCAACCTTGAATGTTGGTTTTAAAGATTTATCAGGATCACTTAAATCAGCTTGAGCATGAATCTTTGATTCTGGGAATATATTCGAAATAACAGTATTTAATTCTAAAATCATTTTTCCAAATTGTGATGATTCATCGGATGGATCTAGCTCTTTTGCAAGGTCATTTAAGAATTTTTGTGCTTGCTTATAATTTTCAGAACATCCCCGGACATCTTCAAAAAGCTCGTTAAGAGTTTTTTGAAGGACACCATTTCCCGATATTTCATTAGCCCCTATATCAGCTGGTATGATGATATACCGAGGCATCCTACTCAATACTACGCCTGGAATACCTCCTGGGTTTTGAAACCATTTTTCTTCCGTTCCAATATCCCAGAGTTCATCAAAATATTCTAGCTTTACCTTCTGGGCAGGCGTAATTTTCTTATCAATGTCATCAAATACTTCCTTCACAACATCTTCTGCTACTCCTGCAGCAATTATCTCCTTTGGATATGTAAGATTACTAAATTCTGGTTTGATAACTCGTTCTTTTGTCTTGATTTCAACAACAACATCTTTCCCTAATTCATATGTTTTCTTATAAGTTATTAATAGACCTGTTTCAGATGTGTCCTTCGGATCATATTCAAATATCCTTCCCTTAAATCCTCTCCATGTTTTTGCCTCAACTGGGATATCCCTGAACTCACCAGTTAGAATTATCTTATTAAGTATCGTTTTTCTCTCACCGGTTGTTTCATCGTTTTCACTATAATACTCATCTTCATTAATTCTTAATTTACTTGATAATAAATGACCAATAGCAGTAAGAACTGAGCTTTTCCCTGAGTTATTAGGCCCGATAAGAAATGTAGCATCACCAAATAGGCATTCTACTGCTTGAAGTCGCTTATAACCTTCGATTTTTAATGAATATAGTCTCATAATAACCTCCTGTGTATTTAAGAATTATCCTATCAACTTACCTAAGAAAACCAACCCAAGCCAAAACGGGTTGTTTCACATAACGTCCCGGTTTTACGACGCCGTCGAACCGGACCAACGGAGCCCTGCTCTTTAGCGGCGCTTGCCGCCCGGTGAGACGGTGTGGGCAGCAATGACTTCATGAACTTCTTTTAACACATACTTCGTGTTTTGCCCCTTGCGTAAAAGACTTGTTATGTGAAGAACCCCGCACTACAAAGCCATATCCTAAACCTTAATCAATGAATTATCAACAATTAGTACTCCATTATTCTCTATATTCTTAAAAACTAAATTTGGATTTACCGGTGCGTTACTGAACAGATCAGCAGTCTCTCTATCTAAAACACATAAGGGATTTATACAAGGTAAATGGCCTTGCTTAATCTGTTTAATGGTAAAAACTCCTCCATCTAGTTCCAGACTGGACTGTACCAGTTCTACTAATCCTGTTTCCCATAATTTTTGTAAAAGCTGAATTATTGGATAAATTCTACTATAAGAAAAAGCTGTTTCAGCAGTATCTAAGACATCTGATTCAGGTATGATTAGAGATAAATTCACTCGATTGTTTAAATACATCCAGTATAGACGCATCTCGCTATATTTATCAGTGTTAAGCAAGATTTGTTTATAATCGTGCCTGACATGTTGGGTAAATCCAAGTATAAACTTCTTCTGTAGAAGTTTTTGATTCCACTCAGTAATCTGCTCCAAAGTCATATTTTCCCCTTCCCAATACCCAGACTTAAACGTAAATCCGGATTGGAAAAAGACAGAATATACATCACTAACAAAGTTAGGATATAAGATGTTCTTCTTAAAGCTAGCTTCAGTAGAAAAATATGCAGGCATATTTAACCTTCCTTAATTATTTGAGTATAATCTTCACAGTCGTTGTCAACTTATGTCGGGGTGTTTCACATAACGTTTCGTTTTCACGACGCCAACGAACCGGACCGGCGGAGCCTTTCCCTTTAGCGGCGCTTGCCGCCCGGTGAGATGGTGTGGCAGCTACGACCCATGAGCACGCCCGAAGTGTGAAAACATTGTTATACGATGCCACACGACCTATAACGCCTTATCAGAGTGTGTAAAATGGTTTGTGCTATTGGCTAGAACATGTAAAATATAAGCATGGAGGAAAGCCAATGAGCAAATTATGGACCAAGGAACAACTTCGAGCATTCATCAAGGAAAACAATCTTGTCTCTGCAGATGATGCCCAGAAAGCCCTGAAGGAGCTATTCAAGGAAACTTTACAGGAGATGCTGGAAGCCGAGCTGGATACCGAACTAGGTTATGATAAGGGCGAGAAAGCCGGTAAATCAGCTGACAACAGAC
>JAEZLR010000026.1 GCA_023415205.1 Bacillota bacterium
ATTTTCTTAGACATGTTTGCAGTTCTCCTTTCGGTTAGATTTGGTCTGGTAACTTTATTTTACCAAAAGGCTGCAAACATGTCCTTTTTATTAAATCTTCAATTTGCGCAACTTATTGTACCTTATCTATTCCTGTTAGGAGCTAGCATAATGATAATAAGAAACATGACAATTTCTGATTATGATAAGGTTTACGCTCTATGGACTATGACACCCGGAATGGGATTAAATGATTTGGATGATTCACGGCAAGGAATTGAGAAATACTTATGTAGAAACCCTAAAACATGTTTTGTTGCAGAAAAAAACAAATCAATTGTCGGTGTCATTCTTAGTGGACATGATGGACGAAGGGGATATATTCACCATACGGCAGTTGCCTTATCAGAACGCGAAAATGGGATTGGAACAGCACTGGTCAGCGCAGCCATGGATTCTCTTAAAAGAGAAGGCATCAATAAACTGTCACTCGTTGTTTTTTCTAAAAATGTTAGCGGAAATTCCTTTTGGGAGAAGCGAGGGTTTACAGCGCGAGAAGATCTGATTTATAGAAATAAGGAAATTAATAGATTAAAGAGAATGGATACATGATGATTATTTATTTAAAGATGCATAGTGAGGTTGATTATGGACAATTTAGAGCAATTACGGTTAGACTGCGCCGTTAAGCAAAAAAAAGGCTTACATTTCATCATAGCTTCCATCTTTATCTGGATTGCTATAACTATAGTTCATGCTACTTCATTACCAATAATTATGAAGAATTTAATGACCTTCTGTTTCACAGCACCGCTCATGCCATTAGCTTACGCAATCTCAAAAATCATCAAGGTGGACTTCACAAATAAGGGTAATCCATTGACTAAATTAGGCATATTGTTTTCTTTGAATCAATTGCTTTACTTACTTATTGCCATGTGGGTTTATCCTACAGTACCTGATAAAATGGTTATGGTTTTAGCAATTATTTTTGGGGCACATTTAATGCCATTTGGTTGGCTATATAACTCCAGAAGCTATATCGTGCTGTCAATTATTATTCCGATAACTGCATTAATTATAGGATTATATTATAGTGCGGTAATTGTAGCAGCTACGATGATACTCTTTGAGATTATTTTCAGCCTATTGCTGTCTATTGAAGTAAAGAAGCTTGCTACTAAATAATTCAATAAGGAAAAGCACGGTTATTCATTCAGAGAAGATACTATGTGTTGATACAGGTGCTAATAGACCATTGGAACCGTGAAAGTAAAGCATATGAAGAGAGTCTTGATTTTATATCATTCTGGTGTAACGAATACAAGAATGGTCGCTGAAAAAGTATTCCATAGGATTTACAATACCTTTGATACGAAGATGTACTCAGTTGAACAGATGCCCTGTGATATTGAGTTAAATGAGTATGATGGTATTGTTATTGGATTTCCCACTATCCATGCCACTCCTTCTAAACGGATTTTAGAATTTATTAATGGCTTTTCAAAGCTGACTAAACCTCTTCCGGCCTTTATCTTCACAACCTGCGGTCTATGTTCGGCAAATACACTTCGGATATTTGCAAAACATTGCATTGCCAAAAACATCATACCTGTTTTGAATAGTTCATATCGTTGTTCAGCAACGGATGGGGCTCTTATAGTGCCATGGATGGATATTTGGTTCAGGCATGAAAAGGGACTTGATGAAAAAATAGATAAGGATTGTGCTTGTTATATTAAGCTGATACAGAGTAATCATATACAATTGAGCGTTCCGCGGTTTAAGCTTTACAGTATAATAAATCACCCTAACAAATTTCTAGGACAGCATTTGCCTATTAAGATATATTTACATAAGAACAAGTGTATAAAGTGTGAAAAATGCATTCACAATTGTCCCTCAGCCGCCTTAACTAAAGACAATGACGATTATCCGAAGTATATAGCCCAAAATTGCGAAAAATGCCTTCGATGTATTCATAAGTGTCCACAACTAGCGTTATCTCTATCAAAAAAGAAAACACCAAGAAGAGTTTTATCTTAATCATGAGATGAATTCTGAACCCTGTAGATGAAAATGATCCTTTATGCCGATTACTCCAGGGAAAAGTAATGGTAGGCATTATTATAGCAGATGTTTTGAATCATTGAACCCAAAAAGTCTTCATTATCAGGCACTTCTCCGTTCACCACCCATTGTCCTATAAGATTACATAGGATACGCCTGAAGTATTCATGTCGGGTATAGGAAAGAAAGCTTCGTGAATCTGTCAGCATGCCGATGAATCGGCTTAGAAGACCCAAATTTGAAAGGTCTTTGAGTTGCTTTTCCATGCCATCCTTATGGTCATTAAACCACCAAGCTGAGCCAAGCTGCACCTTGCCGGGTATTCCCCCTTGGAAACAACCCATAAGCGTTCCTAAAATAACGTTATCGCAAGGATTTAGACTATAAAGTATAGTTTTTGGAAGCTCGTCGGTTTCATCCAGAATACCGAGCAGGCAGGAGAGGGAAGAGGCTACGGGCCAATCCCCTGCTGCGTCAAATCCTGTGTTGGCACCCAGTTTACGCATCATGCGTCGATTATTGTCCCGCATGGCGCCCAGATGGAGCTGCATAGCCCACCCCAACCGTGCATACTGCCTTCCTAAGAAAAGAAGGATATCCGTTTTGAAGGCCACTATTTCATCATAGGAGAGTGGATCACCCTTCCAAGCTTTTAGAAAGGCTGATTGTGCGAGCTTTTCAAAGTCTGGGAAGCATGAAAATACCATGGGATCCAGGGCATGATCCGATAGCCTGCAGCCCCTTGAATGGAAAAACTCAAGCCTTTGTAATAAAGCGGTCTTAACATCATCAATATGCTGAATACTAGTGCCTGAAGCGTCTCCTAGCTTCTGAATATAATTGCAGAATCCGTCCTTGTCAATGTCAAGTGCTTTATCTGGCCTGAAGGTCGGAAATACCTTGGTTTCAAAGGAGGTATCCCCTTTTAGTAAGTGGTGGGAGGACAGGTCGTCCACAGGGTCGTCTGTGGTACACAAGAATTTAACATTGGACCTCCGAATGAGGCCTCTTGCACTAAAATCCTCTTGGCGCAAAAGAGCATTACACCTTTCCCAGAAACTTTCAGCGGTTTCAGGGGTAAGGAGCTCATCAATCCCAAAATAGCGTTTTAACTCCAGATGCGTCCAATGAAAAAGAGGGTTTCCAACACAGTGAGGAATAGTCTCAGCCCATTTCAGGAACTTTTCCTTCTCCTGTGCATTTCCCGTGATAAAGTGTTCGTCCACTCCATTGGTACGCATAGCACGCCATTTATAGTGGTCTTCACCGAGCCAAAGCTCGGTTATGTTGCGATAGTGCTTATCTTCATAGATATCTTGGGGATTGAGGTGGCAATGGTAGTCCAAAAGGGGCATTTCTTTGGCATATTGGTGATAAAGCCTGGTTGCCGTGGGATTGGACAGAAGGAAATTATCGTCTATAAATATTTTCAATGTAGTACCTCCATTCAGCATCAAGGCTTTTTATATTGTGGGAAACCCTCCCTGGAAATTCGATAGTAAAATAGACGGTGATTATATCCAGTTTACACTGTCATTGTATAGCATGGATTTGCATGTTTCCTTGTTATTATTGCTTGAATTTATGCAAATATTGACATAAAATAGTATTGATTTTCATTGGATCATTGTAGGAGGACGTGGATATGAGGCCTCTGGAACAGAAGTTTACCTCCCGCCAGTATATGATCGATCAGGAGTTTGAATTCTACCATTACAAAGATGAAACCCTTCTTGAGGTTGACTACCATAATCACCTCTTCTATGAGGTATACTTTTTTCTCTCCGGTAGGGTAACCCTCATTATTGAGGGGAAGGCCTATCGGTTACGACCTGGCGATATTATACTGATTAATAACAAAGACCTTCATAAGCCTATTATTGAACCTGGGGAAATTTACGAACGCTATGTTCTTTGGATTGACCCGGAATATATTAAGTCCTTAAGCCAAGACACTGACTTATCCCAATGCTTTGACTTGACATCAAGGAATAGATTTAATCTTCTGAGGCCAGGATCAGAGCACTATATGATGATTAAAAACATTGTTACCCGGCTTGAAAAGGCCTATTTCAGCAATTGCTTTGGTCACCATCTCTTAAAAAAGGTCTATTTGACGGAACTCTTGGTTTACCTTAACAGGGCCCTTCTGGACAACCGGGACGAAGATATTGAAATTGATATCGCTTACAATGACAAGGTCAGTGATATCATCAATTACATTAACGACAATCTACAGAATGATTTGTCCCTTGAAACCCTCTCGTCATTGTTCTATGTCAGCAAATATCATCTTTTACGCGAATTCAAAAAACATACCGGCTATACTATTCATCAGTATATTTACAAAAAACGACTGATTCTGGCACGCGTCCTCTTGAAGGAAGGCCTTAAGGTTACAGAGGTCAGCTTAAGGTGCGGTTTTGGCGATTATTCAAACTTTATAAGAGCATTTAAAAATGAATTTGGCCTTTCACCCAAGCGGTATGGAAAGAAGGGATAGTATCCTCATTTACCGTCATAACATAAAATGATATTATTTATGAAGGATACCCCGGGTTAAACTTGCAAAAAAATATGGGGGATGGTAAAATTTTTAAGTAATATCGGTTATGTTTACAGCTTAAGAATGAGGTAAAATGAAATGATTGAGAATTCTAAACTTCAAATTAATGAAAAAGATCATCTGGTTATCGGAGGGTGTGACTGTGTCCAATTAGCAAAAGAATTTGGAACACCCCTTTATGTCATGGACGAAAATGTCATTCGCGAAAACATGCGACTTTATAAAAATGCCATGGATAAATATTATCAAGGCAAAGGCCTTGTCCTTTACGCCAGTAAAGCCCTTTGTACCATGGCTCTGTGCAGGATGGCCCAACAGGAGGGCCTGGGGCTGGATGTGGTTTCAGGTGGTGAGCTTTATACGGCTATTAAGGCCGGGTTTCCAATGGAAAGGGTCTATTTTCATGGAAATAATAAAACAAAGGCTGAGCTGGAAGCTGCTCTAGACGCCGGAATCGGGCGTATTGTTGTAGACAACTCCCATGAGCTTAGAATGCTCAATGAAATTTGTGAGAAAAGAGGCATAAAGGCTGAGATTGCCGTCCGGGTTAAGCCGGGAATTGACGCACATACCCATGACTTCGTCAAAACCGGGCAGATTGATTCCAAGTTTGGTGTTGCTCTTGAGAATGGTGAGGTTTTTGAATTTGCCGCTCAATGTAAGGCGCTTCAGTATGTGGAATTGGTAGGGCTCCATTGCCATATAGGCTCTCAGATCTTTGATTTGGCCCCTTTTATTGAAACAGCACAGGTTATGCTAGGGCTTATTGCTGATTTGAAAGAGAAATTTGATATCACCATATGGGAGCTGAATCTGGGCGGAGGCTTTGGTATTAAGTATACCCAGGAGGATGATCCGGTTGAGTATGACCGCTATATTGAAGCGGTTTCAAAAACCGTTAAGCAGATTTGTGAGGATAAGGGAATCCAACAGCCCTTTATGGTTATGGAGCCGGGCCGATCCATTGTGGCTCCTGCGGGAATAACCCTTTATACGGTAGGCTCGGTCAAGGAGATTAAGGATGTTCGCACCTATGTGGCAGTGGATGGTGGGATGTTTGACAATCCTCGCTATGCCCTCTATCAATCTCAATATACCTTTGTTATGGCCAACAAAGTAAGAGCCCCCAAGAGCCAGAAGGTCACAGTAGCGGGAAAGTGCTGTGAATCGGGAGACTTGATTGGTAAGGATGTTGATCTACCTTCGGTGGAGGCTGGCGATCTCATGGCTGTTCTCGCCACCGGAGCTTATAATTACTCCATGTCCATGAATTATAACAGAAATACCCGTCCTCCCGTCGTTCTGGTCAAGGAGGGAAAGGCTAAGGTTATTGTCAAGGGCGAAACCTACGAGGATGTGATTCGTAATGATGTCATTCCAGAGGATCTGTGATGCTCTAAAAAGGTTCGCTCAAAAGGGACCCAGGTCTCCCAAGCTTGAGTAAAACAGAGTAAAAGCATATTGACTAAAGTATTGAAAAATGTCAATATGAACTTAATGGTAATTCATAAAAGCCATTACTTTTCTGTATGATCTAATTAATCTAGTATTGGAGGTCATTCAAATGAAGAAGGTACTTAAAACATTGCTTGGTGTTTGGAATACCAAGACCGTGGTCGTTGTCGCCATTGGTGCGGCCCTCTTTGGTGTGTTGATGAATTATGGTGGAATTCCTATTTTCACTAACACAAAATTAACCAGTGCCATGATTATTCCTGTCATTGTAGGTAGCATGTTTGGTCCGGTTCCTGCTTTTGTGTCCTGTGCCGTAGGAAACTTCATTGCAGACTTAATCGGGGGTTGGGGCTTCTGGTTTGACTGGTCCGTCGGTAATGGCCTTTTAGGATTTATTGTCGGTATGTTGCCCCTCTATGGTGCAAGAATTAATGAAGGTATCTTCAATGTTAAGCATGCCATCATCTATGCTATAACCTGCGTATTAGGTAATGCCTTGGCCTTTGGCGTAGTCACTCCAATATTGACAACCACTTTCTATGGTAGCGAACTGGAGGTTACCTTCTTCCAAGCTATAACGGGCGGTCTAGCCAACACAGCGGTTTTGGTCATTGTAGGTATTCCTATTCTCATTCTTCTGGCGCAAAGAAATGCGCGTAGAACCAACCTTAAGCTTGAAGAGAAAGAAGATTAAAAGGGATTACAATGAATACGCCCATCATTGAGTTTAAAGATTTTAGTTTTCAATATAAATCACAATCAAGTGCTACATTGCATAATATCAACCTGACCATCAACAGGGGAGAGAAGGTATTGATTCTAGGCCCCAGCGGAAGTGGGAAATCAACCCTTGCCAATTGCATCAATGGACTGGTTCCCTTTTCTTATGATGGCATGATCACTGGAACATGTGAAATTGCTGGCAGGGCGACCAAGTCTGCCAGCATTTTTGATTTGAGCAAGACTGTAGGAACTGTTTTACAGGATTCTGACGCACAGTTTGTAGGCTTGAGTGTGGGGGAGGATATTGCATTCTCCTTGGAAAATCAAAGCATGCCACGGAGTGAAATGCTACCCAAGGTGCAAAAGGCCAGTGAGCTCGTTGGGATGGAGCATTTTCTTCTCCATGTTCCCTATGAGTTGTCAGGCGGCCAGAAGCAGAAGGTTGCCCTGGCCGGTGTACTCCATGAAGATGTGGATATTTTGATATTTGATGAGCCACTTGCATCCCTTGACCCTTGGATGGGCATGATGGCTGTGGACCTGATTGATCGCATTCATCGGGAACAGAGCAAAACCATTGTCATCATAGAGCACCGCTTGGAAGATGTCCTTTATCGCCATGTAGATAGGATTATTCTTATGAATGAAGGCAGGATTGTCTTCGATGGGGTGCCTGATACGCTTTTGGCTTCCGATTTGCTTAGGCAGTACGGGATTCGTGAGCCCTTGTATATTATGGCCATGAAATTTGCAGGTTGTACCTTTACAGAGAATCAATGCTTGTCAGACATTTATGGAATGGACCTTGAACCCTTTAAGGAAAAGCTCATTAAACAACAGCAATTAGTCCTTGATAAGTTTACCCCTGAATGCGGTGAGAATATTTTGGAGGTATCAGGGGTCTCTTTTGCCTATGCCGAAAAACTTGTTCTTGAAGATATTTCGTTTTCCATCAGAAAAGGAGAGAAGGTTGCCTTTGTGGGTAAGAATGGTGCAGGCAAGAGCACTATGGCCAAGCTCCTTTGTGGGATCATCAGGCCCAATGAAGGAGCCATCTCCATCCATGGTCTGAATTACCTTAAGCTATCCGTTAAGGAGATTGGCGAGAAAATTGGCTATGTTATGCAGAATCCAAACCATATGTTGGTGAAGGACATCATCATGGATGAGATCAAACTAGCTTTGACCTTGCGTGGCAAATCCAATGCGGAAATCGACGAGGTAGTAAAACAGACCCTTAAAATGTGTGGTCTGTATGGTATGAGAAACTGGCCTGTTTCGGCAGTCAGCTATGGACAGAGAAAAAGAGTGACCATAGCATCCATTCTTGTTCTTAGGCCTGAAATCATTATTCTGGATGAGCCTACAGCGGGTCAAGATTACCGTCACTATACCGAGATCATGGAGTTCTTGGAGGAGCTCAACAAGGATTACGGCATTACGGTTGTGTTTATCACCCATGATATGCATCTGGCCATTGAGTACACTGATCGTGCTTTGGTTTTTGCAGAGGGTCAACTGATTGCGGATGACTCAGTTTTTAAAGTGCTTTCAAATGATACGGTTATTGAAAAGGCCAACCTTAAGCAAACATCCCTTTATACCCTTGCCAAACGCCTTAATATGGAACCAGAAGCGTATATTGAGCATTTTATCACCTATGAAAGGCTGATGCGGGAGCATGAATAGTCCACTGTTAAACCTTATTCCTGGCAATACTTTTCTCCACAAGCTGACGGGCAAAACAAAGGTCCGTTCCTTTCTCATCCTCTTAGTTTATATCATTATGTCCTTTGATATACGCTTGTTATTTCCACTTTTCATTCTGAGCATTGTTGGATTGGTATCTCTTAAGCCAAAATGGAAGAGCATTAAGGTATTCTTTTACATAGCCATTGGGATGAACCTCTTGAATGTATTGCTCTATTATTTGGTAAGGCCTTCCTGCGGGGCAACCTGGTGTGGTGGGGGGAATACAGTTCTGTTTCAGTTTACTGACCATTACACGGTGTCAGCAGAAACCCTCTGGTATTTGTCGGTCCGTTTTATCAAGATGATGACATCCTTTATTGTTTCGATGGTATTCATCCTCTCCATTACTCCGTCTGAAATGGCGGCAGGCCTGTACTCGGTTAAAATTCCTTATAAAATATGCACTATTTTCTCCATTGCTTTTCGTTATATTCCGGATATAGCCAGAGATTACGAAAATATAAAGGTATCAATGCAAGCGAGAGGAGTTGAGATGGATCCAAAGAAGGCTTCCGTCATGACCCGATTGAAACAGAATACCCTGATACTTGTTCCATTGATCATCACTTCATTTGATAGGGTGGGGAACATTTCAAATGCCATGGACCTAAGAGGTTATGGAAAAGAAAAGACCCGTACCTATTATAGTGAACATGATGAGCATAAGGTCGATAAAATCTTTAAAGTGATCTATTGTGGTTTATTGGTATTCTGTATCTATTGGATAATCACCCAAAATATCATGCCGCAGCCTTCAAAAATGTGGCATCCGTTTTCATGAAGGATAAGCTATCCATTTATTATTCAGACATAGTCCAAAGTATCGCCGCGCTGGTCAAAATACCTTCCGTCTATGATGAGTCCACGGTTTCATCAGCGGCTCCCTATGGGATGAAGGTCTACCAGGGCTATCAATGGTTGAGGGAAAAGGCCATCAAGGACGGGTTTGAGGTATTGGACTATGAGGGGCATGCCCTTGCCATCCGCATACCAGGAATGAGTACCGAGGACAGGATAGATGTGGTTACCCATATTGACGTGGTTGAGCCAGGCAATGGCTGGGATCAGGATCCCTTTAGCGGGCAAGTGATAGATGGTCACCTTTATGGTCGCGGTACCCAGGATATGAAGGGTACGCTCATTCTGAGTTATTATGCCTTAAAATATATCAAAGACCACCATATTCCCTTAAAAAGAGAGCTTAGGGTGGTATTTGGCTGTGATGAAGAACGCACCATGGAGGACATGAAGCATTATGTGAGTCAGGCCGGTGAGCCAGCCTTTGCTTATACTCCCGATGGCAAGTTCCCCTATTCGTTGGGAGAAAAGGGCGCTTTGATGTGGACTTTGGAGGGAACCCAGGAATCCTGTATTCTTGAGCTTGACGGGGGAGTGCAGTGCAATGTTATCAGTCCCTTAGCCACTGCGTGGGTTAAAGCAGGCCCTTCCTGTAGGGTATATCAGGAAGTTATGGAAGAGCTCGGGATTAAGGGGGAACTTATGCCCGAGGAAGGGGGCCTCCGATTAAAGGTTTTTGGCAAGGCAGCTCATGCCTCCGTTCCTCAGGAGGGCCTTAATGCTACGGTTCAGCTACTAAAATTGATCAGCTTTGCTTCGGGAGATTCTTTTGCCCGAATGATGGTCCAAACCTTTGAGGACGTCCACGGAAAAGGTGCAAGTATTTATTACGATCTAGAGCCCATGGGCTTGCTGACCTTGAACCTGGGGATACTCAAAATCAAGGACAAGAAGGTCACTGCCGAGATTGACTGTAGATATCCTTTCGGCATAACCTCCGACATTCTCACCCAAAGGCTCCAGAAGGTGCTACCCACCTTGGATGTTACTCTTAGCTACGATGAAAAGCCAACCTTGGCGGATAAAAGTTCTCCCTATCTCAAGGTGATTCTGGACACCTACCGCGAAAAAACTGGTCGTACGGAAGCTGAACCTTTGATCAGTGGGGGTGTTTCCTATAGCAAGGTATTCAAAAATTGTGTTGCCTTTGGCCCCAGTGAAGAAGGTGAGAGCCTTTTGGCCCACCAGGCCAATGAGCGAATTCCTCTGGCCAAGATAATGGAATGGTTTGAGATTTATACAACGGCCATGATAAGGTTAGGTAATCTTAATTAACTTAAAAATACGAGATAAGAAGGTGAAACAAGATAGAGAAGCCCATATTAGTGTTTCAAACGGATTTTACCTATAAAGAGGGTGCTGTTTGCTCCATGTACGGTGTTGTCAAAACAGTTGACCGAAGTCTGGAGATATTTGACGGCACTCATGAGATACCTCATTTTGATACTTGGAGCGCCTCCTATAGGCTCTATCAATCCATGCCCTTCTGGCCCAAAGGAACTATCTTTGTCTCCGTGGTGGACCCCGGAGTTGGAACATCCAGAAGGGCCTCTATTGCTAAAACGAATAATGGCTATTATGTGGTTTCTCCGGACAATGGCACTCTTACCCATGTAATGGCCTATATGGGCATTACGGAGGTAAGGGAGATTGATGAAAATCTAAATCGTCTGCCATCCACCAGAGGAACAAGTATTTTCAATGGTCGGGATCTATTTGCCTATTGCGCAGCCAGACTGGCCAGCGGAATCATCACCTATGAGGAAGTGGGGCCTACTTATCCAGTTGATGAGATTGTTGTTCATAAAATCCTTGAGCCGGTTTTGTCCCATGGACGTGCCGAAGGGATTTTTGAAATATGTGACCCCAACTTTGGGAATCTATGGACTAATATCCCTGTGGAAGCCTTCTTGGAACAGGGGTTTTCCTATGGGGATATGGTTACGGTCACTATAGGTCATGAGGGAAAAGTGGTTTACCAGGGGACCGCTCCTTTTGTAAAATCCTTTGGCACAGTGAAAAAAGGTGAGCCTGTGGTATATACTAATGAGCTTATGAAGCTCGGTGTGGCCATTAATATGGGGAATTTCAAAGAGACCTATAAGGTTGATTTTGGCTATGATTGGACTGTTGTCCTAGAAAAAAGCATTAAGGAGGAAGCATGAGCAGTTTACTAATTTTTCAATCTGATTTCGGTATAGCGGATGGGGCTGTCAGTGCCATGTACGGTGTAGCCTATTCGGTGAGCCCGAGCCTGACCATTTGTGATTTGACTCACGAAATCCCCCAGTATAATATCTGGGAGGCTTCCTATCGGCTTATCCAAACAGTTCAATACTGGCCTAAGAACTCTGTCTTTGTCTCAGTTGTTGACCCGGGGGTGGGGTCCACACGGAGGAGTATCGTGGCTAAAACAGAAAATGGACAATATATCATCACCCCTGACAATGGCACCCTTACTCATATCAAACGCTTCAACAAGATTGTCGAGGCCAGGGAAATCGATGAAAACATAAATCGTTTACCTAATTCGGGTGATTCCTATACCTTTCATGGAAGGGATATTTATGCTTATACGGGAGCCCGCATGGCTGCAGGGCTTATCTCCTTTGAAGAGGTGGGGCCTTTAGTCAGTGTTGAGGATGTTGTTGAGCTCAACGTCATTGAGGCCTTAAATGAAGGAGATATCATCTGGGGTACCATAGATATTTTGGATGTGCGTTTTGGCAGCCTATGGACCAATATCAGCAAGACAATGTTCAAGGAGCTTGGAGTAACTTATGGCGGAAGAGTAGAAATTACCATTCTTAATGACACACGGGAGGTATACAGAAATATTATTAAATTCGCAAAATCCTTTGCTGATGTACATATTGGTGAACCTCTCGTCTACGTGAATTCCCTTGATAATATTGCTGTGGCCATCAATCAAGGTTCCTTCTCAAAGGCCTATAACGTTCAAACGGGTACCCATTGGAAGATCTCCATCCGTAAGGCCCCCAAAATAGTCTATGAATAAGGAAAAAGTAATTGTATAAAGCCGGGAGTGTCTCCCGGCTTCATTGCTGACAGGGGTCACACAACGCTAGTCTTTTCTATGACAGCGCTTGGGTGCTCTGACATTGAGGGGTCTCATCATATCATGGTCTTCGTGCTCTAGAATGTGGCAGTGATAAACATATCTTCCGGTGTAAGGGCCGAAGCGCATCATCAAGCGGGTGACATACCCAGGAAAAGCCTGTACAGTATCCTTCCAACCGGTATCGTTTTCCTCAGGGTGTTCGGGTTTACCGGTAAATTTTATCTGTCCTGTTTGCGTATACACGGCTGTATCAAAGGGGATCCGGTCAAGTATTCGGAACTGGATCTGATGAATATGAAAGGGATGTACGCCAAGGCCTGGATTAATGATACGCCATAGTTCCAGCTCTCCGACCATTGGATTTGCTGTAATTCTGTCCATAAAATCATTATTATTAAGAAGGAATAATAGGCGATTAAAGCGATCAGTTGTAACATCAAAGGTAATATCGCGGACCTTATCAATATCACATTCATCATAGTCTCGTATGCAATTTAAATACCGGGGGATGCTGCTGGTATCCTCTGATGTGCGCTCAATGACTCTGAATTCCATGATTAAGCCCTCGGTTAAAGGGTCGGGGGGAGCACCAAAATCAAAGGGGGTCCGGGCTGTGTTGGTTATTCTTACTCTGGCACCCACAGGTTGCTCGGTAAAGTCCACAATCACATCAATGCGCTCTGACGGAGCAATAACAATTTCCTTCATCCATACAGGCCTCCTGAGAAGACCGCCGTCCGAGCCTATTTGAATGAAGTCCTGTCCAGAATCAAGGTTCATTCGATAAAAACGCTCATTGGAGCCGTTCAGAATCCTGAATCGGTATTTCCTCTGCTCCACCTCCAGGTAGGGCCAGGCTTTCCCGTTGACAGTAATGGTATCTCCTGCAAAACCCGGTGTTATTGAAACCTCCGGGAAATCAGGGGGCGGGTCTTGTACCACGACAGTCTTGGGATAGAATAGGGAGCCATCTTCATTAAAGGTCTTATCCTGAATAACAAGAGGGATCTCATAAATTCCTGAAGGCAGGTTCAGGGATCTCTCGTGCTTATCGCGAATGATATACATGCCGGCCAGCCCTGCATAAACATTTAAGCGGGTTATACCCAGAGCATGGTCATGGTACCATAAGGCTGTTGCCGGTTGGTGATTGGGATACTCATAGACTGTCCGAGAAAAGCATGGGCCACATTTCTGAAAATTGTTGGTAAACCATGCGTCGGGATAGCCGTCGCTATCAGGTTCTACATTTGCGCCATGAAGGTGCACGACGGTCCGTACTTCAGGCATGCCCTCGTGGGCTCCATGAAGCGTATGGTCAACGGGTAGAAAGTGCTTGTCGGGTAAGTCATTCTTCCATTGTATATAAGTGGTTTCACCCTCTTCCACCTCGATGGTGGGGCCGGGAACTTGTCCCTCATATCCCCACACCTTTGTGGGGGGAAGATCACTATGAAACTGGTGAAAAAATTCTTTCATTTCCACTTCGTAGTATAGACTGCCACGATTTTGCTCTAAAGGAGCTAATACCTTGGGAACGGGCAGCTTGTCCAAAAAAGGTGTAAGATTCATATTTTTACCTCCGAGTGTACTTCTGTTAACATATTATGCGGAGATGCAACATAAAGCGACTTGAAATACGCTAATTTTTAGAAATAATTCGCCTCTTTTTATTTGTCTTGTAGCTTTAGAGGGACAATTGGGTTGAAATATGTTAAGATGGTTAATAATATGTGTCGCCAAGCACTATAAACATTAACGGGGCTGTGTCCCCAAGCGATACCTAGAGAATAGAAAGAAAATATAACTTATTTAGTGAGGAATTATATGCCCGCAGTACGTTACGAGCTTATCAAAACCTGCAAGCAATCAGGCGCCCGTTTGGGGAAGGTACACACTCCCCATGGCAGCTTTGAAACACCTGTCTTTATGCCCGTAGGAACCCAGGCTACCGTAAAGGGAATGTCACCTGCAGAACTGAAAGAAATAGGAGCCAATATTATTCTGTCCAATACTTACCATCTGTTTCTGAGGCCGGGTCATGAGCTGGTGAGGGAGGCGGGAGGTCTACATGGCTTTATGAGCTGGGATCGTTCAATTCTGACCGATAGCGGCGGGTTTCAGGTTTTTTCTCTCAGTGATCTTCGCAATATTAAGGAAGACGGTGTAACCTTCCGTTCGCACATTGACGGCTCTAAAAAATATCTGTCCCCGGAAATGTCCATCCAGGTTCAGAATGCTTTAGGGGCTGACATTATTATGGCCTTCGACGAGTGCGCCCCATACCCCTGTGACTATGATTATGCCAAGCGCTCCATGGAGATGACCACCCGGTGGGCCAAGCGTTGCAAGCAGGCCCATGGAAGGCCTGAAGATCAGGCCTTGTTTGGTATTGTTCAGGGAAGCACCTATGCAGACCTGCGCAAGGAAAGCGCCAAGCAAATCACAGACTTGGATTTTCCCGGTTATGCCATCGGTGGCCTCAGTGTGGGTGAGCCAGGGGAGATTATGAATGAGATGCTTTCGGAGACTGTTCCCTTCCTGCCCAAGGACAAGCCCCGTTATCTCATGGGGGTGGGGAGCCCTGATTACTTAATTGACGGGGCCATCCGAGGGATTGACATGTTTGACTGTGTGCTTCCCACAAGAATTGGTCGTAATGGAACCATCTTCACCTCCAAGGGGCGGGTCATCATCCGTGATGCTAAATACGCCAAGGATTTTTCTCCTATGGATGAGAATTGTGACTGTTATGCCTGTAAAAACTTTACCCGGGGCTATATCCGGCATTTGTTCAAGTGTGGAGAGCTCTTAGGCTTAAGACTGGCCACCTGGCACAATCTGCGTTTCCTCATCAAGCTGATGCAGGACGTGAGGCAGGCGATTTTGGAGGACAGACTCCTTGATTTTAGGAAGGAAGCCTTTGAGAGACTGGGGTATAAGGTATAAGGTATAAGGAAAAAGACATCTTGAGAATTTGTAAACAAGAAGTAACAAAATATCCAGGGCAATTGCGAATCTTTGATAAATACTGTATAATGATCGTTGTAATAAGCTGATACCAGTAAAATTTAACAAGATACACGGAGGTTTTTCTATGAGCTTAGTAAATTTGGTTTTAAGTGCGGCAGCTACGGCAGCAACAGATCCGGGTCCATCCGGTGCAGAGTTGACCGGTGGAGGTTCCTGGCTCTCAATGTTGATTTTTATAGTGCCCCTTGCGTTGATGTATGTTATCATGATCGTTCCGCAACGTAAGAAGGAAAAGAAGCTTAAGCAGACCATTGACAGTGCCATTGTCGGCGATCAGATCGTTACCATTGGCGGTATGATCGGCAAGATTGTCAATATTAAGGATGATGAAATAACCTTTGAATCCAGTGTTGAGCGTACCAAGATTACCGTTAAAAAGTGGGCTATCAAAGACGTTATCAAACCGATTCAGTCTTAATGGTAAACTCTTCGATCCCCGGTTAATCCGGGGATTTTTTGCTTTGTTACGATGTTATAAAGCTACTATAAAGTGTAACCTATAGTTTTCTGATATAATGAGGGTAGACTATGATGAATGATTATCTGGCAGTCGGTAAGGTTGTAAACACCCATGGTATCAAAGGAGAATTGAAGGTCATGCCCATGACCTCAGATCTGTCCCGATTTGAGTACCTCCTGTTTGTGACAGTAAATTATGAGGGAAAGCCCAAAGAGTTCAGAGTTACAGGGGCACGATTTCATAAAAATACGGTTCTTCTTAAGCTTCAGGGCATTGAAACCATGGATGAGGCAGAAAAGCTTAAGGGCCAAGACCTCCTGGTACAGCGTAAGCATGCCAGACCACTGGAAGAGGATGAATACTTTATCTGTGATATCATCGGAATGGAAGTCTATGAGGAAGACAGCCTTCTTGGAACCCTCTCCGATGTTTTGGAGACGGGCAGCAATGATGTGTATGTGATCAGGCACGAAGGAAGGAAAGACCTTTTACTTCCTGCACTGAAATCAGTTGTCCTCAATGTTGACCTGGAAAACAAGCGTATGGAAGTAAAAGTACCGGAGGGCCTCATTGATGAGGTTTGATGTATTAACCCTTTTCCCCGAGAGTATGGATAGTTTTCTCAGGGAGAGTATTATCGGGCGGGCGAGGGATAAAGGCCTTATTAGCCTGTTTACACATAATATCAGGGACTTTTCAAAGGATAAGCATCGAAAGGTGGATGATTATCCTTACGGGGGCGGTGCCGGTATGGTAATGACCCCCCAGCCTGTTTACGATGCCTGGCATCATATTGTCAAGGCTTGCCCAAAAAAGCCAAGGACACTCTATATGAGCCCCCAAGGCCAGGTGCTCAATCAGAAGATGGCACAGCGGCTCAGGAATGAGGAACATCTCATTATCCTGTGCGGCCATTATGAAGGAATTGATGAGAGAATACTGGAAGAGATTGTGGATGAAGAGGTGTCTATAGGGGATTATGTCCTGACCGGTGGGGAGCTTCCCGCCATGGTGCTCATTGATTGTGTCAGTAGGCTTGTTGAAGGGGTATTAAGCTCAGAGGACTCCTACTCCAATGAATCACATTATGGAGGCTTACTGGAATACCCCCAGTATACCCGACCACCGGAATTTATGGGTAGGTGTGTTCCGGAGATACTCACATCAGGACACCATGTTAATATTCAAAAGTGGCGCTTTCTCAAAATGCTGGAGCGTACCAAGGCCAAGCGGCCCGATATGTATCAGCATTATGAAAATGAGCATAAGGAAAAAGTTCTAGAAGCCTATGGCTTGCTACCCAAGCGTAAAAGAAAGAAAAGGGCTGGTAATGACAATGTCACTCAAGAAGGAACCCCTAGCCTACCGGATGTCTCCTCGGACCCTGGATGAATATGTGGGGCAGGAACATATCATAGGTCCGGGCAAGCTGCTTAACAGAATGATACAGGCGGATCGTATCTCCTCCATTATTTTGTTTGGTCCTCCCGGAACGGGTAAAACCTCCATAGCCAGGATTATTGCCAATACAACAAAAGCGGCATTTTTCAAGCTTAATGCCGTAACCGCAGGTGTTAAGGATATCAAGCAGGTGGTTGAGGATACCCAGAACGCTTTTATGAATCCTAACGGCAAGTCGGTTTTATTTGTGGATGAAATACACCGCTTTAATAAGGCCCAGCAGGACGCCCTGCTTCCCCATGTAGAGGACGGTACGGTTGTGCTCATTGGTGCAACAACTGAGAATCCTTTCTTTGAGGTGAATAAAGCGCTGATTTCACGCTCCACGGTTTTTATGCTTCAACCCTTACAGGCCGAGCATATCAGAAAAATCATCACCATGGCTGTGAGTGATAAGGAACGGGGACTGGGCACACTTAAGATTGATATGAGTGAAGAAGCCTTGAAGCTCTTGGCTGATATGTCCGGGGGAGATGCCCGTATTGCTCTTAATGCACTGGAATTGGCTGTTTTAACCACTGATATGAATCAGCAGGGCAGTTACCGTATTACGCCTGAAGTTATTATGGATTGTATTCAAAAAAGAGCCGTAAGATTTGATAAGTCATCAGAACAACATTACGACAATATCAGTGCGTTTATTAAGTCCATGCGTGGCAGTGATCCTGACGCAACCCTATTGTATCTTGCCAAAGCCCTCTATGCGGGAGAAGAACCGGAATTCCTGGCCAGAAGGATTATGATTTGTGCCTCTGAGGATGTGGGTATGGCCAATCCCAATGCGCTGACAGTCGCTGTTGCCGCTTCCCAGGCGGTGCAAATGGTGGGAATGCCTGAAGCCCGTATCCTCTTAAGCCATGCGGCTGTCATGGTGGCCACCAGCCCCAAATCCAATTCTGCCTATGTAGCCATAGACCAAGCCCTTAAGGATGTTGAAACCAAGAATACCGGCGAGGCTCCCATGCACCTTCGTAATGCAGCCGCAAGAGGAATGGAGAGTCTTGGCTATGGTGTAGGCTATAAATATGCCCACGATTTCCCGGGGAATATTGTTGATGACATGGAATATATGCCCGAAGTGATGCGAGGAACCCATTACTATTATCCCAGTGGAAACGGATATGAGGCAAAAATTAAAGAGTGGCTTGAAAAACGGCGTAGCAGAAATAAACCATCCTAAGTAAGTTAGAGGTTGAAGAAATGAGTGGGATAAACCAGAACCCGAAGGGAAGATCTCCTTTTTTATCTAGACGCCTGCTGTCAATGATTTTAGTTGTGACGGGCATCCTGCTTATTTTAGTACCCTTTGTGCTAACCCGCATAAACAGCCAAAGAAATGATGACATTATCGATGAATTCTTACAACAGGCTGATCAGGCGGCAAGTGATGCCGACATCATCGCAGGGGAAAGGGTGGAGCCCTTGAATTCGTCCGTTCCGACAGAGCTTCAGTCCCCTGAAGAACAGACTGTTAGCACCAGTGCCATTGACTCCACAGAACCCTCGGATGAGCAAGGGAGTACCCCTCCCAATAACCCAACCATGAGCAAGGACGAAATTAAAAGCCGCATGACAGGCGTTCTCATGATTGACAAGATTGATCTACGAATGGTTATGATGGATGGAGTGGATGAAGCAACCCTTCGGGTTGCTGCCGGAAGAATGCCTGAGACAAATAAACCGGATGAAGTGGGGAATTGTGTACTGGCGGGTCACCGTAGCTATACCTTTGGTAAATACTTTAATCGGTTGGATGAGCTTGAGCCGGGTGATGAAATTATCATTAAAACCAAGGATAAAGACCTTAAATATGAAGTTTTTAAGAAATTTATCGTTGAACCCGATGATTTTTCTATTACTGATAAAGACGGTAATAACAAGATACTGACCCTTTTCACCTGTCATCCTGTGGCTGTTGCCACCCATAGGCTGGTGGTTCAAGCCAAACAGATCGAATGATTCTAAGGTTTCCCTTTTTATGAAAAAGCACGAAATCCTTTTGGAGTTATTGACAAAGCTGTTCAACAGGTTACAATATATTTAATATGACTAAACCTATAGGAATAATATAGCAATTAAATGGGGGCTATAATACATGGAACATGGGGCTTCTCTCATTTGCATAAATAATCTTGGTAAGGTTTTTAAGAGTAAAACCGGGGATATCAATGTCCTTGAAAATATCAGCCTTGATATCAAGAAAGGTGAAATATTCGGTATTATTGGTATGAGCGGTGCCGGTAAAAGTACACTGGTGAGGTGTCTGAATTTTCTTGAAAAACCTACCGAGGGGACTGTACTCTTTGATAATCAGGACCTTTTCAGCCTCAGCCAGAAAGAGCTTTACAAGCTGCGGCAATCCATGGGCATGATTTTTCAGCAGTTCAACCTGTTGATGCAGCGCAATGTTCTGAGAAACGTATGCTTTCCCCTTGAGATTGCCGGGATAAAGGGGAAAGCAGCGGAAGAAAGGGCTTACGAGCTTTTAGAGCTTGTGGGGCTGACCGACAAGGCCAAGGCTTACCCATCACAGCTTTCAGGGGGACAGAAGCAGCGCGTGGCTATTGCCAGGGCGTTAGCGAACAATCCCAAGGTCATCTTATGTGATGAAGCCACCAGTGCCCTGGACCCGGCTACAACGCGAGGTGTCTTGGCCCTGCTTAAGGATATCAATAAAAGACTGGGTATTACCATCGTGATCATCACCCATGAGATGAGCGTGGTGGAAGAAGTTTGCCAAAGGGTGGCGATTATTGATAATCGGCGCATCGCCGAAATTGGATATGTACAGGATATTTTTACGAAACCTACGTCAGACGCGGCTCGCAAGCTTGTCTATCCCGATGGAAAAAGAGTCGATCACTTTGTGGGTACACGATGTTGTCGCATTGTATTTGACGGCAGCTCCTCCTTTGAACCTGTTATAGCCAATATGGTGCTGGAATTCAGGAAAACCGTCAATATTATCTTTGCCGATACAAAAAACATTGATGGAAAGGCCTTTGGACAAATTGTCCTCCAACTGCCCGATGACAAAATGGTTGGAGAAAAGATGATGGCCTATCTGCGCAATAAGGGATTGACTGTAGAGGAGGTGAAGGGCTTTGTTTGATCCGGATGTTATCAAAATGCTTGGAAAGGGATTTGTTGATACCCTGTATATGACCATGGTATCATCGGCCCTGGCTTACTTGATAGGGCTTCCTCTGGGGATTCTTATGGTCGTTACCGATAAGGAAGGCATCAAACCTGCTGTAGGCTTTAATATGGTACTGGGAGTATTGATCAATCTGATCCGTTCGGTTCCATTCCTGATTCTATTGATTACGGTCATTCCCGTAACACGGGTCATTACTGGAACGTCTTTGGGCCCAACCGCCACGATTGTCCCGTTGGTCATTGGATCGGCCCCTTTTATAGCCAGATTGGTGGAGTCCTCCTTGAAAGAGGTAGATAAGGGTGTGATCGAGGCCGCCCAGTCTATGGGGGCCTCCCCCATAAAGATTATTTATAAGGTATTACTACCAGAAGCGGGGCCCTCACTCCTCATCGGTGCAGCTATAGCTGTGACAACCATTTTAAGCTACTCAGCCATGACCGGCTTCGTAGGCGGTGGAGGCTTGGGAGACATAGCCATCCGTTACGGCTATCACAGGTATCAGACGGATATCATGCTCATTACGGTCATACTCCTGGTGATCATTGTTCAGGTTCTTCAGGAGATTGGCATGAGATTAGCCAAAATAAGTGATAAAAGAAATTAAGTAATTGGAGGAAGAAAAAATGAAAAAAGTATTATCTTTGTTGATAGCATTGACTTTAAGCCTATCCCTGGTGACAGGCTGCGGCAATACAGTTCCAGAATCTAATGGGAAGACCAAGAAAATTGTTATTGGGGCCTCACCCACACCCCATGCTGAGATTTTGGCTATCGTCAAGGACATTTTGAAGGAGAAGGGTTATGAACTGGAGATTAAGGAATTTACCGATTTCGTCCAGCCCAACCTGACACTCCAGAGTGGTGAGCTGGATGCCAACTACTTTCAGCACTTACCCTATCTGAATGACTTCAATGCAGAAAACAAAACAGAACTGGTATCGATTGCTGACATTCATTATGAGCCTCTGGGTATCTACCCTGGCAAAACCAAGAGCCTTGCTGACCTGAAGGATGGAGCACAGGTTGCGGTTCCTAATGATACCACCAACGAGGCCAGAGCACTATTGCTTCTGGAAATCCAGGGATTAATCAAGCTTAAGCCTGATGCAGGGTTTAAAGCCACTATCAACGATATTATTGAGAACCCTAAAAATCTGAAGATCATTGAGATTGAAGCAGCACAACTGGCACGTTCTCTGGCCGATGTAGACATTGCCGTCATTAACGGTAATTATGCCATTCAAGCTGGCCTCAATGTTGTTACCGATACCCTAGCCAAGGAAGAAAAGGATTCCCTTGCCTCCACTACTTATATCAATGTCCTGGCCATACGCAAAGGGGATGAGAACAGGGAGGATTTAAAAGCCCTAGTTGAAGCCCTTAAGAGTGAAAAAGTCAGGAAATTCATTGAGGAAACCTATAAGGGAGCCGTGGTTCCCGTTTTCTAAGAAAACTGTTACCTAATCAATAATAAAACTCTCGGAAGCGTGATGCTCCCGAGAGTTTTTTAATTTCAAAATGATACGCGATGGGAAGGGGCCTTATGCATTGCCGGCGTTAACCACCTTTTCCAAGCGCTCAATCCCAATGTGAATACGCCTCAAGGTCTCAGCCTTTCCCAAAAGATCCGCTATTTCAATAGCTCCTCCTGGGGTAACCTCCCATCCTGATATAGCGGTACGGATGGGCCAAAGCATTTGACCATTCTTGATGCCCAGCTTTTCAACCAAGGCTAAAAGCTTCCCATGGAGGGTGGGTTCGTCCCAGGAGGTAATTTCCTCGAGGACGGGAAGAGCAGCCTTAAGGCTATCAAGGGAGTTCTCAAGGGTGGTTTTCATCTTTTTATGAACATAAATGGCAAGGTCATAATCTACAAGCTCATTCAAGAAGCCCACCTTGGACGGGATGTCGGTAAGCACCTCTGTTCTTGCCTGCAGCAGCTTGCTGACCTTTTTGAGATCCACCTCTTTATTGGTGACTGCCTCGGTGAGATAGGGAAGAGCCAGGGCATGAAACTGTTCGAGGCTCATGGCCCGGATATATTCAGCATTAAACCATCTGAGCTTATCCATGTCAAAGGATGAGGGGGACTTGCTGATGCGGCTGATATTGAAGGCTTTTTCCAGATCAGCCAGTGAAAAAATCTCCTGATTGGTTTCGGGGGACCAACCGAGAAGGGCGATATAATTGATAATGGCCTCAACGATATACCCCATTTTCAGAAGGTCCTCAAAGCCTGCATCACCTTTGCGCTTGGAGATCTTAGAACCATCCGGCTTTACAATGAGAGGCAGATGTACGTACACCGGAATATCCCATCCAAAAGCTTGATAGAGTAGATTATACTTGGGTGCCGAGGAAAGGTATTCGCTCCCGCGAACTACGTGGGTGATATTCATAAGATGGTCATCAATGACATTGGCAAAATTATAGGTGGGAAGACCATCGCTTTTCAGGAGAATCTGATCCTCCAGCATGCTGTTCTCAACGGTGATGGAACCATATACAGCATCCTCAAAGGTGGTAGTGCCCTCTCGGGGCATTTTTTGACGGATGACACAGGGCTCGCCCCTCTGGAGCTTTTCCTCAATCTCCTCCTTGGAAAGACCCAGACAATGCCTGTCGTACATGAAGGTCTGGTTCTTCCCTTCGGCATCAGCCCTCAAAGCATCCAATCTCTCCTTTGAGCAGAAGCAATAGTAGGCATGTCCTTTCTCAACCAACTCTTGGGCATAGGGTCTATAGGTCCCCTTTCTCTCACTTTGGACGTAGGGAGCATAGGGCCCCCCGATATCGGGGCCTTCGTCGTGTTGCATACCACAGAGCTTCAATGTATTATAGATAACATCCACAGCCCCCTCAACCAGGCGTTCCTGATCGGTATCCTCGATACGAAGTATGAATTCTCCTCCTTGTGATTTGGCAATCAGGTATTCATAAAGTGCGGTTCTTAAATTCCCAATGTGCATGTATCCCGTGGGACTTGGTGCATATCGTGTTCTGACTTGGCGTTCCATGGTAATCTTCCTTCCCAAATAAGTGTTTGTGCTGGCATTACATGAAGTATTTACATGAAAAACAGGCTTTATTACAGCTAAAGCACCTGCTTTTATGACCTTTGCCTATTTTAAGCTTAGCTGGATGACGAGGATGAGGCGGCTACAGCTGCGACTGTGCAGGCAGCGGCCTGGGCTGCAATAATGGCTTCAACGGTTGCTCCCACCCCAATGCGAAGCAGGGTGGTATTGGTTTCAGTATTATTTTTATAGTAATTACTACAGACAAGGGCAGCCGCGATCATCAGATGAAACTCTCGTTCACCCCATCCATAGCACTTTTTCTCCTTTATGATTGCAAGGGCTTCCAAGGTCTCCTCTACGGCCTTTTCCCAATGATTTCGGGTGAGAGCCAAAAAGCCTATGGTTCCATAATACATAGAAGAAATACGATTCTTGTATTCTCGAAGCTTCTCTGTTATAAAGGTGCAACGCAAAGCCTTTTCCTCCGGTGAAGACGGATCAAAGATGAGAATCTGGGAAAGAAACTGCAATCCATTGCCAATATGAAGCCCAGAGCTTTTTAAAAGACGGTAGGTTGTTTCGATTTCGTCCATTAGCTTGTCAACAGGCTGATCTGTCGAAGCCAGTATCACCGATGAAGCATAATCATCCGATGAAGTCAGAAAAGGATGATTCCTCTTCATCTCTTTAAATATGGATTGAGCGATTTCAGCCTTGGCCTGCTCCGAACCTTGAGTCGTTGTAGAATAGAGCGCGTGAGCAGCGATGGGTAAATAAGCGGAGGATTTGAATCCGCAATTCTTCATCACATCATAGCAATGAGCCAGTTTACCAAATTCATTATCTAGAGCTTTTCCACCCGCCAGAAAATAGGCCGCTATGTAGGGCCTTGCTGATCGTAAATACGAAAAGAGGTCTGTTCTTTTCTTGATGGTGTGGATGGCATCTATCAGTTTCGGTGGGTCGGGCCTTCGCCCTTCCATGGCGAAAGCCAAGGCGCATAATTTGATATAGTAGGAGGAAGTTTTCCAAGCTAAGGGCCTTTTAAGTGCCAGATAACTATCGCAATACAATGCCACATCTTGATGTAAAGAGCTTTCCATAAGAGCCACCCCGTTCATAATAAGCTGACATTGCTATTATACATGATTATTACATGACTTGACAGATATTTTATGGTAGTTCTTCTGCAAAACCTTCTTTTAATGGGCCTCATACCAATCTTGAACTCGAAGCGAAAAGGGGTGGCTATAAGTTACTAATTATAATATAATTCTAGATGAACCGAAAACCATTGACTTTCGTCAAATTAAATGAAGGAGGGGGGCAAATAGGTTGACTCCTTCGGAGATGACACAAGAAATAACGCGTTTGATTGAACAATATGGAGATGATATTTTAAAAACGGCTCTGGTGATATTAAAATCAAAGGAATTGGCAGAGGATGTCTATCAGGAAACCTTCCTTAGAGTGTGCCGTTCATTTTCCAGCTATCGCCGGGAAAGCAGCGAAAAGACTTGGATCACCAGTATAGCCGTGAATATCTGCCGGGACTATTTGAGAAGTTCTTGGAAAAAGCGTGTGGTTGTGACAGAGGACTTTTTGACCTATTCATCGGATACCGATACTGAGGAGCTTATTGAGAAGCGCAATGAGAAAAAAGAGCTTCTGGAAGCAATTATGAAATTGCCTGACAAATATCGTAAGATTATCCATCTCTATTATTATCAGGAGATGGATGTTAAGGATATTGCCAGCGTACTGAAAATACCAGGTGGTACTGTGAAAAGCAGGTTGTTTAAAGCACGCAATTTGCTTTATGGATTGATGGGAGGTGAGGCTCATGGTTGAATCATTGGATCAAGGGGAGAGAACTCCTGCTGTCAGTGATGACTTAATAAAAGATTCATTAAAGATAGGGCTTTCGAGTATCCATGCCTCAGACGATCTTGTCAGAGATACTTTGGCCTTGTGCCACAAGGAAATTGAAGCTAAAAGCCGTCAGGGTATGAAGAAAGCAATATGGCCCTGGATGCTAAAAATAGGAACACCCCTTGCGGCAGGTGCTTTGGTGTGCGTTCTGATGCTTAATGGGCCTCAAATGAAATCGACATCGGAAAATGCCGCTGCCCCTTCTGAATCGGTAATGGGTGGTGCGCTCATGGCACAGGACAAGGCGAGTATTTCACGAGATAGCGGTGAGATAAAGGAGTCCGCTTCGGCTGAACCGGTGCCATCAACGCTTCCATCCATAACCTCGACCAATGGAGAAGAAAAGGGGGTCGGTGAATCCACCTTTGCATACGGTATTGAAGGCCTTTTTTCTGCGGCTAATCGCACCGAAGAGGAGTATAGGCCGGATACCATGGAGCTCATGGAGCATTTTGAGGCCATCGTCACCCAATACAATACAGTTCAGGGCACGCAATTTACCCTTTATAAGTCAGGTGTGACCCGGATACAAACCTTGGTGGAGACAGGCGTAACGGCACAAATGCTCCAGGATATGACCGATTACCATCAGCTTCTCAGTGGCAAGGGTTACTGGCTATTACCGCTTCACAGCTCCAATGGGTTGGTTGAAGGGCTGGTTACGGTTAATACTATGGATTCACAGAGCAAGGAACTGAACATTTCCAGCAATGATTTTGTCTTTTCCACCAATAATCATCGCTTTCTGGTATCGCCACATCCTTCTGGAGCACTGATTGCAAAAAACTGTGAGTTGATGTTTGATTCGGCAAGCCTTACTCAGAAGGCCAAATCGGAGGGCTACAAGAATATTTCAGACATTACCATCGTTGATATCAATTATGGAATGGATTTTTTAGTGATGCTCACGGGGGATGACAAGCAACTGAGTATACCCTTCGTTGTGGATCAGAACCTCTATGGAGTTGAGAATAATCGGCTCTATTTATCCGATGAACTCATTAAAATTATCATCGATCAAATGCTGAAATGATTTATAAAAAAGGGTTGACAAGTGATGGGAACCTCATGTAATATAATACATGCGGTTCGACAAAAGCCGCATTATGAATGGGGGAATTCCCGAGCGGCCAAAGGGGGCAGACTGTAAATCTGTTGTCTGACGACTTCGGTGGTCCGAATCCACCTTCCCCCACCAAAGAAACGACAATTTATCGAACGATAGGTTGTCGTTTCTTTTTGTCCTAAGTACAGAAAAAAGCGTTGAGAGCGTGACCGTATGATTATTAAACTCTATAGAAACTTACTAAGAGAATTTGTACAAGAGAATATCCGTATACTAGGGGATAATCTTGCCGGGGTTTACCTCCATGGATCTATGGTAATGAACTGCTTTAATCCAAAGAAAAGTGATCTGGATCTAATCGTTGTTATCAAAGAAAAGATTAAAGACCACATTAAAAGAGAATATATGGATATGGTAGTAAAACTTAATGAAAATGCTACTGTAAAGGGATTTGAACTCTCGCTGGTAAGGGAAGAAGTGTGCAAACCTTTTGTATATCCAACACCATTTGAACTACATTTTTCTGCTGGGCATCTTAATTGGTATAAGTCAAAACCGGATGACTATATAGTAAAAATGAGAGGAACAGATAAGGACCTTGCAGCCCATTTTACAATCATTAATCATAGAGGAGAGGCTCTATATGGAAAAAATATCAGGGAAGTATTTGATTCAGTCCCTAAAGAGAACTATATAGATAGTATTTGGAATGATGTTTACAAATCCAAAGAGGAAATAATAGATAATTCTATGTATATCATTCTCAACCTATGTAGAGTGCTTGCTTATAAGCGGGATGAACTTATCCTTTCCAAGACGGAAGGCGGAGAATGGGGAATTAAAAATCTTCCCCAAAAGTACCATGGAGTCATTGAGGAAGCTTTAGCAGAATACGCAGATAATACACCAGTACATGCTAAGGAACAAACCTTGAAAGAGTATGCAGAATATATGCTGACCCAAATATCAGAATAGATTACGTCTATAGGATTTAATCTATTTTGATATAAAATTACAGTTAATCTCTTTGCTTCGAGGTTCAAATCCATTCATGAACATCCAAAAACTAATTAATAATAAAGGAATTAAGCTTTGGGAGAATCAGGTTTATCCAAGGATGTTTTTCTCGACTGAATTCTATTTACAAAGGCTTGAATATTCATCGTCTGGCACGCAGACTTAAAGGTTTGCCCCGTAAAGAGATAGCACGTGGGTTTTATACTGGCGAGAATAATGATGATGACCAGGGATAGGGCAAACACAAGGAATGCGCTTACAAATAACGTGAGAATGGATTGGGCCGGCCATAGCTTAAACCACCTTGAAATAAAGCTGACCAGCAGATTATGAAGAAGATAGATGCCAAAGGAGGCCGAGGACAACAAATTCACCCAGAAGGAAGCTGCTCTGGAAAGCGGGCGGTTCCTTAAAAGCTCTTTGACCAGAAGGAACAGGGCCACCGATAATATCAGAGTAAAGATTTTGGAATAGCTTTTAAAGACTTCGGAGTATTGTCCCGTCGTAAGGGTCATATACCATGTCCCCAAGGAAATAAGAGCCGTGTCTATAAGGATGATCAAAGTCAGCAAGCCCTTTGAGAGTGGCTTCTGATTTTGAAATAATACATAGCCCAGGATAAAATACCCCAGATACCCGGTGAGAAAATTGAGATTGAACTGGGAGTGGAAGGTAAAGGGCGCATTGAAGGGCTTTGGGAGAAGGGCTGACAAGGTTGGGGCAAGGGAGCTGAAAATCAGCCATAGTACAAGAAGATAACGCATCAGACCCTTTGAAAGTGCATCTACCAGCTTTTTCAGTAAGGGCGATAGCATATAGAGTGGAATAAGGGCATACATAAACCATAAATGAACGGTAGTGGGCTGACTGGCAATGTTTTTAAGCTTCGAGGCAGCATCCATCCAATTGATTTGTCCCGTGGAAAGGAAGCCCATGAGACCATAATAGGCGATGGCCACCAACGACCAAACCACAAAAGGGATGAAGGCCTTAGGAAGACGTTTTTTATAGGTATATTCCACGGACTGGGTTTTTTCGCTTGAAAGAAGCATTGCTCCCGAGATCATAAAGAAAATCGGCACACTGGAGCTCATTAAGGTGGTCATAACATTGGCCACATGCCAAAGGGGGGAGCCCAAATTCCCTCTCAATGAACCAGCGGCAGTATGTAAAAAGACTACCGACAGCATGGACAAGATACGAAGAATGTCGATGTAAACAATATGGTGGGTGGTTTGTGCTTTTTCATCCCCTGTCTTCTGCATGGCAAACTCCTTTAAATCCATATTAAGTATATTATAGCATGCAATAATTTAATCTTCTCTTGTAACTCAAAATCTTTTAACGAAATAAAGGGTAGCGGTACACACTTGGAAATCACCTTACTCCATAAGAAGAGCTAACTTTATTTTAGCCGTCACTAAGGAGTGTTTAACCCTGTCACCCTGTTAACGGGCAAGAAAGTATTTCAACTGTTAAAGAAAGCGCGGCTTATGGTAATATAGATTAAAGACATTTAAAGGAGTCATCATGAATCCAAATTATGAAAAATGTAAAAGAACCCTGTTTATCCTCTTCATGGCCTTGTTTCTTCTGGTGCCGTGGACAAGCGCTCTAGGTCAGGACAATCCTTCAGGGGCTGACTCAGATCTTTACCAGGACATTGATGAGGAAACCCTTCACCAAGAAATACCTACCGCCAATGCCAGGGGACGGGTGACCCGGTTGGTGGAAGAACGCCAAGATCATATAGAATCCTCAGGCGGAACTATTGAGGATAGCGCACAGTTTGTCGAGGTTACAATCATCAACGGTCCGTATAAGAACAAATCCGTTGTGGCTGAATATGCCCTGAGTCTGGCTTTTTCAGAAGAACAGCAGAATACCTTGTTAAAAGTAGGAGATGAGGTTCTTCTAACCATGGAGCTGGATGATGGGGGGAATATTGTACACTCCTATATCTATAATGTGGCAAGGGATAAATCCCTGTTATTTCTGGTGATCCTTTTTGCCGTGGTTATATTGGCCATTGGCCGCATGAAGGGCTTAAGAACACTTATCACTCTAATTTTAACCGTATTGGCAATCTTTTATATTCTTTTGCCACTCATATTAAGAGGTTTTGATCCGGTCTTTGTATCGGTATGGGTGTGTATGGCCATTACAGCAATCACACTGCTGCTGGTCAGTGGCTTTAATAAAAAATCTCTGGCGGCGCTTATAGGAACTATCGGAGGGGTAGTGGCTGCGGGAACTATTGCAAAGCTCATTGGATATATGGCAAAACTGACGGGCCTCGGTGATGAGGAATCCCTGATGCTTTTATACATACCTCAGAACATTGAGTTTGACTATAAGGGCCTTTTGTTTGCCGGGATTATCATAGGAGCCTTGGGTGCCGCTATGGATGTGGGGCTGTCCCTCTCCTCGGCGATGTTTGAATTGAAGGAGCAGAACCCTAAATTACGACGAGGCGCCCATATACGAGCCGGTATGAACATTGGCCGGGATATGATGGCCACCATGTCCAATACCTTGATTCTGGCGTATGTGGGGGGCTCCCTACAGCTTTTAATTCTTCTTATGGCTTACCAGATGCCTTTCATTGAGATGATCAATCAGGACGGCCTGGCTAGTGAGGTGGTTCGATCCCTGGCGGGCAGCATCGGCCTGATTTTAACCATCCCCATTACGGCGGTGGCCGCTGGTTTTCTTTGTGAAAAGCAAGAACGAAGACAATAGGCATGAGAAAATAAAAATAAGCCCTCAGGAGCAAAACCTGGGGGCTTATTACAATTATTTCACTAAAGACAACAGATTAATAGTTTTCAACAAACAGCTCAAAGTAGGATTTTGGATGAATGCAAGCCGGACATTTCTCAGGCGCTTGGGCTCCTTCATGGATGTGCCCGCAATTGCCGCATTTCCAATAAGTTTTGCCATCCTTGACAAAAACCTTTCCTTCTTCAATATTCTTAGCGAGTTTCAAGAAACGCACTTCATGCCTTTTTTCAACCTCTGCGATCATTCTAAAGGCAACCGCTACTTCAGGAAAACCTTCTTCATCAGCCACATTGGCAAAAGCGGGGTAGAGATCGGTCCATTCTTCATTTTCTCCGCTGGCAGCAGCCTTGAGGTTATCAAAGGTGGTGCCCTGTGCTACAGGGTAGGAAGCCTGGATTTCAATCATCGCGGGGAGTTCCCCAGCAAGTCCTTCCAGCAGGAATTTGTAAAACCTCTTACCATGTTCCTTTTCGTTGTCGGCGGTCTCAATGAATAGGTTCTTAATTTGTTTAAAGCCTTCCTTATCAGCAACCGAGGCATAATATGTATAACGGTTGCGGGCCTGGGATTCCCCTGCAAAGGATTTTAATAAATTTTCAGCGGTTTTTGTGCCTTTTAAGCTTTTCATAATACCCTCCTTATGCTCTATACATTACTATTAATTTTAACAGAAAAAAATCGATGAAACAACCTTTTCAATGGTAATTAGCTACTGTTAAGCTCATTTGATCATGATGGCAAGCTCCTTTTAAGCTTTATTGGAAAGGGGA
>JAEZLR010000037.1 GCA_023415205.1 Bacillota bacterium
CAACCTGGATGGCGCGATTGCCAGCGACCTCACAAGAACAAAAACGAGCATTGACAACTTCCTGCGACGAGGACAGCAAGAAGATTTAAACATCATGGCCTATCATCAATCAAACTTTTGAGACAGCTCCTTCTATTTTATTTCAGATAATTTATTCTACCTTCTGAAGCTGACAGGCATTTTGTCGCCCAAAGCCCAGCTCAGTCTGCTCCTCAGTTTCTCCATGCGTTCATCGTTCTGCGGCTCGTCGGCAAAATGAGTATATTCCCAGCCACCGGCGATATATTTTCCCTCAGCAAGATGGTTATAGCGCAGAAGTTCCACCTGTTTTACACCTTCTCCAAAACCGGAGATGATCCTGCCAAAGCCGTTCATTTCCTCATCGCCGTCATTCACACCCGGGATAACGGGAATACGTACAATGATGTTTTCATGTATATGGGAAAGCCTGTCCAGGTTGTCAATAATGATTTTGCTGCTCTCCCCCGTCCAATAGCGATGCTTCTCTGGATCAGGGTGTTTCAGATCCAAAAGCAAAAGTTCCGCATGGGGAGATACCTTTGCCACATTCCGCCAAGGCACGAACAGCGCACTTTCAACAGCGGTGCCGATGTTGAGCGCTTGGCACGCCTTCAAAAGCTCTGCAGTGAAATCCGGATACAGGAGGCACTCGCCACCGGATACGGTCACTCCCCCGCCGCTGCCCTCATAATAGGCTTTGTCCTTTTCTATCTCACGAAGTGTTTTCTCCACACTTACCATTTCACCGCAGAAGCTGAGTGCCCCTGTGGGGCAGTCCTCCGCACATTTGCCGCAGTCCCTGCAGCCTTGACGAAGATACAACACTCTGCTGTTTTCCACCCGGTGGTGCTGTGGGCAAAGCTCCGCGCATCTGCCGCAGCCTATACACTTGTTGTATGTGAACAGCACCTCTCCCGCTGCGCTCTGGGTCTCCGGATTGTGGCACCACCGACACCTCAGGGCACAGCCCTTTAAGAAAACCACCGTACGCACCCCCGGGCCGTCATGAAGAGAGCATCGGGAAATATTGGTGACCGGTGCGCTCAGAGGCATATGTGTTTCGTCCTTCCTATAATATGATCCTGCAGCTCAGGGGTCAGCAGATTAAACTTTTGGCTAAAGCCGCAGACACGCACTGCCAGATTATTATACTTGTCGGGATATTTCTGTGCATCAATCAGAGTCTCCGCATTCACGGTGTTGAACTGCACATTGCTCAGGCCCTTTTTCCCTGCAGCAATGAGAATATCTGTCAGAATGCCTATATTGCTGTCACAGAAGAGCTTGGGGTCTACCTCAACAATGGCGGAGGTAGTGCCGGGCGTTCTGGTGGTGGGCAGCTTGGAAAGGGAGTTCAGTAGAGCTGTAAGGCCAGTGAAGTCCCTTCCCTGCATGGGGCTGCAGCTGTAGGCAGTGGGTTCTCCCGCTTTGCGTCCGTCGGGGGAGGCAGCACTGGCAAAGCCGTCATCAATCATCCATTTGAAGGTAAATGGCTGGGCATGGAAGGAAAGAGAGTATTTCTCACTGAGCTCATCCAGTTCGTCACAGCAGAAATCCAACAGGGATGCGGCCAGAGTATCCACTTCATCGTCATCGTTGCCAAACTTCGGTGCTTTATTGAGAAACATCTGTCGGATAGCTTCATTGGGATAGTTCTCTTCCAATACGCATCGGAGCTCCGAGAGGGTCAGCAGTCTGTCCTCATATACGAACTTTTTAATGACCATAAGGGAGTCGGCCAGATTGGGTATGCCGCCGATCATGATCTGATAATAATCATATTTTGAACCGCCATCGTTGAAATCCCGTCCGCTTTCTATGCAGCCCTCTGTCAGCAAAGACTTTACGGGGCACTGGGAGTTGTGGACAGCGTCCGGGCGGAATTCCGCCACCACCTGACAGGTGACATCCAGAATATGGGCGATCTGCACCAGAATAGCATGGTAAAAGTTATCAAAGCTATCCAGCTTTTCCGGCCCACCGGTTTTTACGCCGGGAGCCTTTTCGGGAAACATCATACTGCTTCCGTTACAGAGCACATATTCAACGGCCTTCAGTAGATTTGTTTCTCCTGTTACCGCATGGGGGTTGGCCTTTCCCGGAACGGTGGTCTCCACGCAACCCAGTTGGGTATAATCGCAGGCATCTTCTCTGGAAATGCCCTTGTAGATCAGGGCAGGAATCATCACCTCGTCATTGAAGAAGAATGGAACCCCCTTCTGCACATGACCTACAACCTCCAATGCCCGTCTGAGGAACTCTGGCTCTGTATTTCTGCCGAAACGCACCGAGAGACAGCGAATGAAGTTCAACTGCTCGGTGGCATCCAACATCAGATAGGAAAGCTCATTGACCTGACTTTTTCCGTTGACGTCGGTGCCACCTACGCAGGACTGCTGTACGTCATAGTCACGGTAGAGCTTGATCCACAATAAGCAGATCAGCTCAAAAGCCTCTTCCGCGGTGAGCACCCCCCTGCAGATGTCCTCCACATAATAGGGGTATAGGATCTGGTCGAGGCGCCCCAGGGAGTTGGCATTGATGCCGTCTTCCCATGTATTGAGAATATGGGCAAACCAAAGGGCCTGCAAAGCCTCACGAAAGCTCCGTGCAGGCTTTGCGGGGACCTGAACGCAGGTCTCAATAATACTCCGCAGATCCTCCGGATCATATTCTCCTCTGCCGCTTTCCAGAAGCTCTTTTGCGTTGTCCGCATAGCGCAGGCCCATCTCACAGGCAGCGGTGCAGAGAATTCTCATGGAACGGTAGACAGGATTGCTGCCATTGAGCCTCTCATATTTCTCTACCTTTTCCAACAAGCCAGAAAAGCCCAGCTTCAGCACCTGCTCATAGCCTAGCACTGTGTGGGAATGGTCTATTATCCGCCCAATCCCGCTTCTGTCATCCTGCATATCAAGCTCTGATGGAGTGAGCACATAGTTGGGTGTCACGTGAAAAGTCTCTTTCCCGGAATCAATGATATTAAAATACTCCTGTGCCTTTTCCTCCGGTATATGGCTTTGGGCCATGATCCTGCGCCATTCAGGCGTGTTCTTCGGCTCACAGCATTCCTTCATAGGACCGTCTCCGTAGTTGAAGCCAACCAATAGCTCCCGAGGAGCAATCCATGGCGTCATATTCTGGATAATGGAGGCCAAACCGGAGGCCACGATTTCCGGATTGGAAAGGCCATCCGCAAAAGCTTTTGCCCGGCCTATATTGAGATACACCCAGGGCTGGGCGCGAAAATGTTCCTGATTGCTATGCCGAATTGCTTCCTCTCTCAGGAAGCTGCAGCGTTCAGATAGAGGGAACATCGTCTGCTTTCTCCTTTCATTCCTGTTTTTTGTTGTCTTCCTTATCTCGTATAGTGCTCCAGACCTGCCTCCAGGATAGCGGCAGAAACAACCATCAAAACCGAAGTGCCAGTGGTCATGCTTTGCTGAGGAACACTGTTTTTTAAGTACCAGTTAGATCCGCTACCTTCCGCCGGCCCACTCCAGGAGCCGCCAAAGTAACCGTCAACGGTTCTGGCGTTGATACTGATAGAAACAGCAGTATCCTTCAGAAGCTTCCGCATGGCCTCGGTCTCAGGCAGGGACAAAACCTCAGAGGCATAGAATGCGGCATAAGTACCGTTAGTCCAGGCATCGCGGTCATTAAGAAGCACGCCGTTATTGTTATACCATTTCAAAAGGCCCTCATTGGTTTTATAAATGCGTTCCAAATATTTTTCGTCACCACAGATGCGGTAGAATTTAGCAGAGAGGGCAGCCATACCCATGTTTCCGGTGAGGAAGGATGCACTTCCCCCTTCAACGATCTCATTTTCGTTGCCCTTATGGAAGGCACGATTCGCCTCACAGTAATAGATGCCATCATCCCGGATAAGGCGATTGTGCATACCGTTATAGGAGCGCAGCGCCAGATCGTAGAAACGCTGTTCACCGGTTATCTCCCAGATTTGAAGCCAGGCCCAGGCAATGCCTACCTCATAGAGGGACATGTAATCCACGTCATCTTTATAGTAAATACCATCCAACTCCGCATCGTACCAACGCTTGTCCACGTTGTCCAGAAGCCCAATGGCCCTGTCCAGAAACCACTGATCACCGGTCACGGTATAGTAGGAAATCAGCATCATGGCGTTCCATGCACAGTCATCGGAGGCCCAATTGAAGAGACCTCCTGCATTCTCCAATTCCTCAGCTGTAAAATTGTTGCGGAAGAAATTCGCCTCGGCGCTGATAAGATCATAATAATAGCTATCACCGGTAATTCGCCACATATCATAGATGCAGAAATACAGCATGGCTGTCTCCCAGATTGATCCTCTCTCGTCGGGAAGATCACCGGTAAAGCCGGACCAGGTTGGAGCTATCTTGCCTGTTTTTGTGTCGCTGGTCCAGAAGTTTGAAATCAAATCGTCAGTGGCAAGCCTGGCCAGCGCAAGATAGAAGCCATCGTCTCCCGGCTTTACGGTCTCCATCAGCTTTTCTGCCGGAGACTGGGGAAAAATCGATTCTTCAAAGATGAAATCTGAGAAGCGAATACCGGAGCTGCATTCCATACCTGCTTTGCTGATACTTGAGAGGATTCGTTCATTCAGTGCATTTGTCTCCAGCTCATAAATCACTTTGCCGCTTTGCAAAAGCGTCACATATACACGGGATACCCCCTCGTATTTGACGGCAGTGACATGGAGAGGCGTATTCCTGTCGAACTTAATATCGCTTTTACCCTCAATATCACGCTTCCACTGGTCTCTGAGCTGAGTATCCAGATTGCAACTAAGGTTTTTGTCGTCTATCTCAAGACAGACCGATAGAACGGGCTTCCACTCCTTGTTGTAAAGCACCGCTCTTGCGTATTTTGCATCGGTAAATAGAATATCCGCCTCCAACAGCCAACTACCCTTCTGTTCGGAAGCTTTGTAATGAGCCTCGCCGTTCGAAGAAGCATAGATCATACCCAATTCTGTGCTCCAGTCCAGGGGTAATGTCCAGTCCCTGCTCATCTCAACAGGCTCTGACGTTAGCTCGGGGGGGTTGCTTTCGGTCGGCACGGTATTGCTGCATCCTGAGAGAAGCATGGAAAATACCAGTATCACTGTGATAATTCTAACCAGGTGCTCGTTATTCATTGCTGTTTCCTTTCGAAATAACGCCTACAGTTATCTGAAATGATCAGTCTAATTCTACTATGATGGTACATTTATGTCAATTGGTTTGACAAATTATCATTAGCGAGCAATGTTGAGCATAGCTTTTTAAAGAACAACTGAAAAGTTCAAAAGGAGCTGTCTCAAAACAGTAGATAGGCCATGATGTTCTAATCTGAAATGCCTCCGCAGGAGCAGATGAATGTTGTCATGCGAGAGTGTAGATCGAGTGAGGTAAAAGCAACAGGATGTTGCTTTTAGCCGGCACGCGCCTGGCCTGGTCGTTCCGCTTCGCTTCACTGCTCGGCCATGCAACCTGGATGGCGCGATTGCCAGC